>NZ_JBHTKU010000019.1:0-509 GCF_042678665.1 Luteimonas composti | reverse complement strand
CCAGAGTTAAGCCGACCCGTAGCGGGGCGGCGGATAGGTGCTAGCGTAGCGTAAAAGCACCTAGCCGGTGCCCCGCTACGGGTTCGGCTTGAACGACTTGTTAGCGCCCATGCCGGTGCCTGCTTGGAAACAAACGCCCCATGTCGCCCATGGGGACAAGATACGTTTGCTCATGGCCAGGCACTTTGACAAATACTTGGGTGGACCCCGAGTCGATTAGCCCAAGCTCTTGGATCTTAACGACGGTTACAACCGTGTCTACGGCTACCTTTATGGCCCCGTCTGGAAGGTTGTCAGGCCAGTGTGCAAGGCATGGAACATGCTCTTGCCGAGTGCTAAGCGGGGATGTGGCTCGCCACTCATAGCACTTTGTGATAGCTGCAGGCGTCTCAATGCGAAGCTCATCGCCAACTCGAACCCCAAGCTCAAGTGAACGACGTGCTGGCATAGCGCAGCTGCAGAGTGTTAGGGCAAGTAGGCTCGCGAGGAAAATTCTCATGGGCGCTAAC
>NZ_JBHTKU010000018.1:0-519 GCF_042678665.1 Luteimonas composti | reverse complement strand
TCTGTGGTGAATGATTGTCCAAAGACTACCAAAAACCTCCAGAAAAAAGTACCATTATCTCAAGATAATGAAACTGTATCATTAGGTAACCCCCTCATGATCTTAACGTTTTTGTTTTGGCTACCCAGTACGAGTAATTTCATTTTTACTCGCCCTCTTGTAGACTTTTGAAAATTTTAATTTAAAGAATACATATAATTTATCTCATTTAAATATTAGTTTAGTTTTAATTTTTACTATTATTAAAAAAATTATTCGGGGTTTAAAATATATCTTGTCCATCTTTTTTTTTTCACTTAACTCTCGAAAAAATAATAATATCTATTCTTAAATGAATGATTCATAAACTATATACAATTATATTCAATTATATTCATTTCTATTCATTCATTTCTATTCTATTTCATTTTATTTTCATTTTCAATATTTATATCAACTTATTCAATCCTCCCAAATTTCTTCCACTTTCATCACGTGTTTTTCATTTTTCAACCCAACTCAGCTATTAAAATTTCCACT
>NZ_JBHTKU010000017.1:0-550 GCF_042678665.1 Luteimonas composti | reverse complement strand
GCGTTAGGGGGCGCAATGAAGATTCCCGCAAGCCTCAGGTTTGCATTGATCGCTCCATTCTTGGCTGCCTGCCAGCCGGATCGACAGCCGACGCAACCGGGCTTAGAGCAAGAGGAGAATTCGGCACAGGGGTCAGACCGTTATCACTTGCCAGAAAGTGTTGTCCCGCAATCAGACAACCTCACCAACTTTGGCATCGACTTGTCGGTGCTGTCCGAGAATGATGCAAAGATTGTGGAGTCTGCGTGGAGCGACTTCGAGCGGATACTCGCTGGCAAGGAGCCGGATTGCTCAGTAGCGTATGGTCTCTCTGACGGCGGGAGCCTGATGTATGACTGTGGCTCATACGAAATCATGCGAGTAAAAGGTTGAGCGGTAAAGATGGTGCTTACGGCTATGACTACGGGCCATCAATCAACTTCCTAAACGGTCACAAGGTGGAGCGTCTTAAGTTCTACACAGACAAGGAACTCGTGGAACTTGAGAGCGCCCCCTAACAATTCATTCAAGCCGATGCCGCTTCGCGGCACGGCTTAATTCAGGCGTTAGG
>NZ_JBHTKU010000016.1:0-551 GCF_042678665.1 Luteimonas composti | reverse complement strand
GGTAGGGACCCCGCAGGACCTCGTCGCGGCCATCGGCAAGGGCGTCGACATGTTCGATTGCGTGATGCCGACCCGATCGGGTCGCCACGGCCAGGCTTTCACCTGGGCGGGGCGCTGCAATCTGCGCAACAGCCAATATGCGGATGACGACACGCCGCTCGATTCGGAAAGCGCCTGTCCCGCGGCGCAGTATTCCCGCGCCTATCTCCACCACCTGATGAAATCGGGGGAGATCCTCGGCGCCATGCTGCTGAGCTGGGCCAATGTCCATTTCTATCAGGAGCTCATGGCTCGGGCGCGCGAAGCGATTGAGGCGGGCAACTTCGACGATTTCGCAAAAGAATTGGGCCGGCGCTATGAAGCCACCGGCCCAGGAGAGAAGTCGTAGTAGAGGTCGTCAAAGAGCGAGTCGTAAGGGGTTAGGCCTGCTGGCCGGGTGCTGCCTCGACCACGCAGCTCTTCACCCGCCACTCGCCGGAGAGCTGCTGCTCTACATGGAACTTGGCGAGCCAGCTGCGACCGTCATCGTCGGTCAGCAGAACCTGCTGCAG
>NZ_JBHTKU010000015.1:0-572 GCF_042678665.1 Luteimonas composti | reverse complement strand
GTGTCTGTTTAAACTCAGTTTGAAATTAAATAATAGGTTTTTATTGGCTAAAAAGTCACACTAAGCTTTTTTTATACTGCTACCTAGTAAAAACTATCACTATATATATTACCCTTATACTGATTATTTTTTTTACATTATTTATATAATTAAATCTTTATTTTTTTAACATATATGAATTATTTAAATATCAATAATGATATTTATTTAGAAGAAATATCCATTTTTTTACTTTTAAAAATATAGAAAAAGCAATGGAATAACTTGATTCTGCTTGCTATACAAAAGCAAATACTTTGTACATACATAAAATAAATAAAAATGTATACATATAGTAATTTCTTATTGTTTTACAATATATGCAAAAATAAGTTTATATAAGTGTCGTTTTTAAATACTATTTTATTATTAGCTTTTCAATAAGTTTTATAAAGTAAAATAGAAATAAAACCATCGTTATCTCCATAACTACTGAACCGATTTTCGATTTTTTTTCACGAAAATATTCGTTTTAATTAGCTGAAGATGGATGAATATGAAGGAATAGCATCATTACAGGTAAAAAAAAAGAC
>NZ_JBHTKU010000014.1:0-632 GCF_042678665.1 Luteimonas composti | reverse complement strand
TGGCCAATGCGTCCGGCGACTACGGCACGGCGGTGGGTGGCCGTGCGGAGGCGTCGGGCTTCAACAGCACGTCGGTGGGCAGCTGGAGCGCGGCCTCGGGCTACAACGCGACGGCGCTGGGCGCCGACAGCGTGGCCTCGGGCGACGACAGCGTGGCGGTGGGCCAGGCGGCGCAGGCGACGGGCGCGGAGAGCGTGGCGATCGGCGGCAGTTCGTTCTTCGGGTTCTTCCCGACGGAAGCTTCGGGCGACTACGCGACGGCGGTGGGCGCGGGCGCCTGGGCGACCGGGACCAACGCGACGGCGCTGGGCAACTTCAGCACGGCCACGGGCGAGGGCAGCACGGCGCTGGGCGCGGGCAGCATCGCCGAAGGCGCGAACAGCGTGGCGCTGGGCGTGGGCTCGGAGGCCGATCGCGACGACAGCGTGTCGGTGGGCGCGGCAGGTGCCGAGCGGCAGATCACCAACGTGGCGGCGGGTACGGAAGGCACCGATGCGGTGAACCTGGACCAGCTGGAAGAGGCGACGGCGGACAACCGCTACTTCCAGGCCACGGGCAACGACGAGGACCAGAGCGACGACGTGGGTGCGTACGCCGAGGGCGCGTACGCGACCGCGTCGGGCGAGGCGGCC
>NZ_JBHTKU010000013.1:0-654 GCF_042678665.1 Luteimonas composti | reverse complement strand
CCACGACGGCGTCGGAAGTGGGCGCGAGCGCGTTCGGTGCCGGTGCGCAGGCCAACGGTGCATTCAGCACCGCGACCGGCGCGGCGGCGAGCGCCGATGGCGTGCAGGCCTCGGCCTACGGATACAGCAGCACGGCCTCGACCCCGGCGTCGAGCGCGCTGGGCGCGTTCAGCGAGGCCACGGGCGGCTATGCCACCGCCGTGGGCTACGGCAGCGTGGCCAGCGGCGACTACGGCCTGGCCGTGGGCGGCATCGCGGATTACGGCGACCTGCTGATCGGGTGGCCGGGCCTGATCCTGCAGGTGACGGAGGCTTCGGGTGTGGCCTCGACCGCAATCGGCAACGGGGCCTGGGCGACGGGCCTGGGCGCGACTTCCGTCGGCACCCTGGCCGAGGCGACCGGCGTGCAGGCGACGTCGCTGGGCACGCTGGCCTATGCCACCGCCGACGGCGCCAGTGCGCTGGGCAGCGGCAGTTCGGCCAGCGGCGAGGACTCGACCGCGGTCGGTTTCCTGGCCGGCGCCAGCGCGACCAACAGCGTGGCGCTGGGCGCGGGCTCGCAGGCCGATCGCGACAACACGGTGTCGGTGGGCGACGCGGGGGCCGAGCGCCAGATCACCAACGTGGCGGCCGGTACCGAGGCCACCGACGCGG
>NZ_JBHTKU010000012.1:0-667 GCF_042678665.1 Luteimonas composti | reverse complement strand
CATTGTAAAACCAAAATAAAAAAGAATGGTACTTCATTTATATAGGACATATATTCTTTTTATATTTCGCATTAATACAAAATGATCAATTTTGATATAAACCTACTGTTTTTTTTTATTTATATAGGTTTATTATATTGTAATAAACTGGGATCAATCATTCATCCAAAAAAATACAATGATTTTTAGGTAGTTCACTTATAAAATACTAATAAATTTCATATATTCCAATAATATAAGATCATAAAATTTCAAATAAAATTGCTGATTTATTATTTAATTACATTATTCATACAATAATACACATGTAGAAACCATTGATTCAAAAAAAAAGAGTGATTTTAGTGTACTTCATTTATATAGGGCATATTTTTTATTTATATATTGTGCTAATACCAAATTCTCAATTTTCATATAAATCTACTATTTTTTTTATTTATTCACGATTACTATGATGTAATAAACAAGGATTAACCATTTATCCAAAAATATACAGCGACTTTAGTGTACTTCACTTATAAAATACTAGTAATTTTTATGTATTCCACTAATATAAGTTTATGAAATTCCATATAAACTTGCTGATTTATTATTTATTTACAATATTCATACAATAATAAATATGTGGCAACCAATAATTCAAAAAAAAAGAGTGATTTTAGTGTAC
>NZ_JBHTKU010000011.1:0-756 GCF_042678665.1 Luteimonas composti | reverse complement strand
TCGAACCCCAAGCTCAAGTGAACGACGTGCTGGCATAGCGCAGCTGCAGAGTGTTAGGGCAAGTAGGCTCGCGAGGAAAATTCTCATGGGCGCTAACACTCAAGTTAAGCCGAATTGCAGCGCGTAGCCGGGCACATGGCAAGCTTTTTCTGCCATGTGAACGGCGTAGCGATGCAATTTCGGCTTGAACGCATTGTTAGGCGGCATGGGGGTGCCACCAGAACCAGAGCGGGAGACTACCGTACTCCGGATTGCCAACACAGAAGTCACCCTCACCGCGTGGGATGCCCTGAAGGGCTGCCGTGAGCTGCGTCAAGTGACCGGCGCCAAAGGTAAGGTCAGCGGGATCGCTTGCCGGAAAGAGCCAGGTGTCGAGTGCTGACGAAGCGCGGATATTCCACTTGGCTGGGGCTGTCCACTGCGCGAGGCCCTGCGAGTAATTGGGAACGCGGAGCACCGCTGCCGTGGGCGGCGTGACCGCGACGGAGCGATGTTCGCCCGGTGCTTCGGCCAGCAGCGGCATTAGCGCCAACAGCGAAGCGACGCCAGCATCGTCTGCAGTGAGGTGCCAGCCCCTGAACTTTTGCTTGAACTCCGTATAGCGCCATAGCCGCACGGCGCCCTGCTGTTTCCACGAGTGCAAAGGATTGGCCATGCCGCCTAACGCCTGAATTAAGCCGTGCCGCGAAGCGGCATCGGCTTGAATGAATTGTTAGGGGGCGCTCTCAAGTTCCACGAGTTCCTTGTCTGTGTAGA
>NZ_JBHTKU010000010.1:0-879 GCF_042678665.1 Luteimonas composti | reverse complement strand
AAAGTGATTTTTGGTTTTTTTTCAGTCGATTCGACTATGAAGTGGTATGATGTTAGCTAGACTTAAGTAAGTCCATTGCCCAGGAATCACCGCGTGGAGGTCCCATACCTTTTTTGATTCCCTGCCAAAGTGGTGGTATACCCGCTAATCTGTAAAATCAGTCTTTCCCACCGTAAATATCAAAAGGATTGCCGCCTAAACGGTAATCGATTTTGACCCAAGACCTACCTTTCACACAACAGCAAAAGCTAAAGTATATTCTTACAATGACAGTGGTCTTTAGACTCGCCACCGAGTTTTTTATTTTTATAAGTGATGGATCTTAACAGATTTTTTCATAAGTAGTTTTATATAAAGTGATTTTACTTGAATATTTCTTTTTTTTTTTGCTTCAGTCAAATTCGACTATGAGTTGATGGTATGATGTTAGCTAGACTTAAGTAAGTCCATTGCCCAGGAATCACCGCGTGGAGGTCCCATACCTTTTTTGATTCCCTTCAATATTTTTATATATTATATTACCCTCAGACCAACTTAAGAGAACATCAATGAAAAAATCGTCTTAAATTTTTTTTTTTGACTGAATTTATTTGTGCGTCCCCCAAAAGAGGACAAATTCAAGAACAGTGGCTAAACCTCAGTACCTCGTAGTAACAAAGACTACTCAACTACTTACAGTCCCATGTTCACTTCATATCGTCTGTATGCGATTTTAAAGGCCATAATGGTCTAATCATTATCATGAAGAGCACCTAATAGCAACCTTTCCGCTACTACTAGGTAACCCATTAGATTATGGTTCTCCACCAGCCGAAACTAGTGTATTGGTACTCAAGTGTACCCAGTATGACCCGAATTTTAGCATCGTTTCCAGCATGG
>NZ_JBHTKU010000009.1:0-1767 GCF_042678665.1 Luteimonas composti | reverse complement strand
GCCAGAACGCGACGGCGTCGGGCTACAACGCGACGGCGACGGCGGACAGCGCGACGGCGGTGGGCGGCAGCCTGTACTACGAGGATCCGGACACGGGCGAGGTGCTGCTGGACCAGACCACGACGGCGTCGGAAGTGGGCGCGAGCGCGTTCGGTGCCGGTGCGCAGGCCAACGGTGCATTCAGCACCGCGACCGGCGCGGCGGCGAGCGCCGACGGGTTGCAGGCCACCGCGACGGGTTACAGCAGCAGCGCCGGCGGCGACCTGACCACCGCGGCCGGCGGCTTCAGCGATGCGGCAGGCTATGCCGCGACTGCGCTGGGCTATGGCTCGGCGGCGACCGAGGCCTATTCCACCGCGGTGGGTGCGGCGGCGACCGCCAGCGGCATGGGCGCCACCGCGGTCGGCGGCATGGCCGACCTCGTGCCGGGCCTGGGCTTCCTGGTGCCAGCGGCCGCGGAAGGCACGGCGGCCTCCGCCTTCGGCTCGGGCTCGGGCGCCTGGGGCGACTACAGCACCGCGACCGGCGCCCTGGCGCAGGCCGACGGCGACCAGGCCACGGCCGTGGGCTACTTCGCCTACGCGCAGGCCGATCGCGCCACCTCGGTGGGCTCGGAAGCCTGGGCGAGCGGCGCCGACAGCGTCGCGCTCGGCTACTACAGCACCGCCTTCGGCGACAACGGCGTGGCGCTCGGTGCCGACTCGTTCGTCGACGGCGACAACAGCGTCGCCCTGGGCGCCGGCTCCTATGCCGGCCGCGACAACGTCGTCTCCGTCGGCGATGCCGGCGAAGAGCGCCAGATCACCAACGTGGCGGCGGGTACGGAAGGCACCGATGCGGTGAACCTGGACCAGCTGGAAGAGGCGACGGCGGACAACCGCTACTTCCAGGCCACGGGCAACGACGAGGACCAGAGCGACGACGTGGGTGCGTACGCCGAGGGCGCGTACGCGACCGCGTCGGGCGAGGCGGCCAACGCCTATGGCCAGGGCGCGTCGGCCTACGGCTCGGGCGCGTATGCCGACGGCCAGAACGCGACGGCGTCGGGCTACAACGCGACGGCGACGGCGGACAGCGCGACGGCGGTGGGCGGCAGCCTGTACTACGAGGATCCGGACACGGGCGAAGTGCTGCTCGACCAGACCACGACGGCGTCGGAGGTGGGCGCGAGCGCGTTCGGTGCCGGCGCGCAGGCCAACGGTGCGTTCAGCACCGCGACCGGCGCGGCGGCGAGCGCCGACGGACTGCAGGCGTCCGCCTTGGGCTACGGCAGCAGCGCGGGCGGTGATTTCACCACCGCGACCGGCTCGTTCAGCAATGCGGGCGGCTACGGCGCCAGCGCGCTGGGCTACGGAGCCGAAGCCGGCGGCGACTACGCCACCGCGGTGGGCGTGGTGGCCACGGCCAGCGGCGTGAGCAGCGTGGCGGTAGGCGAGTTCAGCGAGGCCACCGGCGACGAGAGCGTGGCGGTGGGCGGCACGACCTTCTTCGGGTTCATCCCGGCGCAGGCCTCGGGCACGGGCAGCACGGCGGTGGGTGCCGGCGCCTGGGCGACGGGCGACTACGGCACGGCGATCGGCTGGAACAGCTGGGCCGACGCCGAGAGCGCGACCGCGCTGGGCGAGAGCGCGACGGCGGCCGCCGCCAACAGCGTGGCGCTGGGCGCGGGTTCGCAGGCCGATCGCGACAACACGGTGTCGGTGGGCGACGCGGGGGCCGAGCGCCAGATCACCAACGTGGCGGCCGGTACCGAGGCCACCGACGCGG
>NZ_JBHTKU010000008.1:0-2501 GCF_042678665.1 Luteimonas composti | reverse complement strand
TCGAACCCCAAGCTCAAGTGAACGACGTGCTGGCATAGCGCAGCTGCAGAGTGTTAGGGCAAGTAGGCTCGCGAGGAAAATTCTCATGGGCGCTAACGCCTGAATTAATCCGCGCCGCGAAGCGGCGTCGGCTTGAATGAATTGTTAGAGCTGATTCTCGCCATCTGAGAACTCAAGCTGTCTTTCCCTCACATAACCTGTGAGGCCATCCGTTGTTCTTACTTGTATCCACTTTCCGCCTGTTGCTTCAGCTATGACACGTGTACCGGAAGGCAGGGTGGTAACGTTCTTCGACCTCATTCGAGGACCTGATTGAAGAACGATATGTCCACGGTCATCTCTAAGAACTGCTGCAATTGTGAACGTGTCGGCGCTTGGAGCCTTGTCAGACTGCTCGGGGTGATCAAACTGCTCACTAACGACTTCTTGGAAGGCCCTCGGCGCACGCCCTTGCTCTTCCATGGCACCTCGATCCCGATACGGCTCTTGAGGAGTCTGCATAGGCGCAGGCGGCGGCGAAGGGACTAGGCCGGCTTGTTTGTCGCCACTGTCAGTAAACCAGGAATAGGCCAAGAACCCAATGACTGCGAGAACTACGACCAAACAGCCACCGTTTTGAAGGTTCTTCGCCTCCTCTCCCGCATTTGGCCTTCCGCATCTTGGACAGGAAGCTGCGCGTTCATCTACAGGTCCATTGCAGTTTGTGCATCGAAGCATGCTTTTCCCCCTTTAAGTACAGAACAGTGTCCCCAATCAGCTCTAACACCAGAATTAAGCCGAGCCGCGAAGCGGCTTCGGCTTGAATGAATTGTTAGGGCGCACCGAGGCCATCGGCCGCCCGAGCTCTGAGCCAAATGCCCTTTGCCGCTTGATAGCACGAACCGCAGATTAGCGTGACTCCGACCTGGGGCAGTATTGACTCAGTCCAATCCCCGCCAGCAGCCACTCGGGCATCCTCGCAGTCAGCACACCAAGCGTCAGGATGTTCTCCGTGATCCTCTGAGGACCAGTGAAATCCGACTGCCTGATGGGTGTCCAAGCTCTGCAAGACGTGCTGGCACACAAACGCCTGTGGCTGCGGCCCATGAACGGAGCATTGGACAGAGTTGCGAGGAGCTTCCACGTGCGCCCTAACACCGGAATTAAGCCGACCCGCGAAGCGGGTTCGGCTTGAATGATTTGTTAGGCGCCACCGCTACGGCGCCCATGTCTCGTTTGAGGCATTTCGAGGCTGGGTCGCAACGCAAAGAACCAGACATCACAGATGACGCAGATCGCAGCTGCTACGCCCACAGCAACTTTGAAGGCGAAGGGCCAGTTCGCGAATTGGTACGCGTGTGGCAGCAGTGCGGTGAACTCGTACGGCCAGAGAGTGCCAAACAGAAGGGCAGTCCCGACGACAACGTGCAAAAGCGTCAGCCAAATTGTCTTGGCGCCTGTTGTTCCTTCAGTCATTTGAAGTCTCCATGTGACGCCTAACACCTGAGTTAAGCCGCGCCACGAAGTGGCGTCGGCTTGGACGAATTGTTAGGTGCTAGCTACGTTTCACTAGCCGCCGCACCGACTCCCAACCCCGACGCCAAAGCGATGCCTCCCACGCCATGAGCCGAGCAGCCCACTCCGGCATGCCGGCGTCCTTGGCTGCCGCAAGAGCATCGTTAGAACCGGCCTTGGAGAACGCTGCCCGATAGATGGCCACGACCAGCTTTAGCTCGATGACGAGCAGGACAGCCAGCCCGATGTACCGGGCGAAGCCAACCGTGCTGATAAGGTCGTGGTGTTGGTCCGGGACGATATGGCCGGCCACCCAGATGCCGAGGCAGCTAAGAGCGGTAGCTTTGAGCAGCGTAGTCCAGCCGCGTTTCCTGTAGCACCACCAATAGAGTGCCGGCAGCAAGATTGCCAGGTCAAAAAGGATGGCGGCCTCGAGTAGCTCGGGATCTGACCAGGAGTCGACGATCGCCAAGGCCAAGTCACCTCCAGCCACCAGAACGGCGACCGGAAGGAACCAGTGCGCCTTGAGCGCGATTTTGCTTTTCTCCACGATCATTGGGCGGTGCCTCCTAGCACCTAACGCCTGAATTAAGCCGCGCCGCGAAGCGGCGTCGGCTTGAATGAATTGTTAGGCATTGCTGCCCGGAAAGTTACCTTTGCGCCGGATGGCGATAGCCCCGCCGCACAAGAGCAGTATGCAGCCAATCGGAAAGCTTGCCGTCTGCGCCCAAGACTCCGGTTGTGTGGCATACGCAGACACTCCTTTGACCTCAACGCGATGTGTTTGTCCTGCCTCGGGGGCGGGGAAGCGCCGCTCAGGCTGGAGAAGTACCCGCTCAATATGCCAAGCGTAGATCATCATGGCCAAGCCAATTACTGCGATTGAGTAGCCGATGGCCTTCATAGCAATGCCTAACGCCTGAAATAAGCCGCGCCGCGAAGCGGCGTCGGCTTGATTGAATTGTTAGGCATCACTCTCCGGATCTGGACGGCAGCGAGCCATGAAC
>NZ_JBHTKU010000007.1:0-3511 GCF_042678665.1 Luteimonas composti | reverse complement strand
GGGGTCCGGCAGTTCTGTCGCCGGCGCCCTAACTATTCGTTCAAGCCGAACTTGCCCCGCTGCGCGGGCCAAGTCGGCTTAACTCAAGTGTTAGGGCGCTCGCTGAGGCATCCCATGACCGGTATGTGGTCGCAGCAGCTCCACCTTCCTAGCGCAAGCCTGCCGCTCCAGATCGGCGCGCAGCAACTTCGTTCCCGACGGCTCCAGGCGCGAGCCGCTGGCTGGCGGTCTTCCACGGGGCGACCGACTGCCGAGTTGCCTCTGGGCAAGCCCTGTAGGGCGATCGGTTGGCGTACAGTTCCGGCAACGGGGTCCGGCAGTTCTGTCGCCGGCGCCCTAACTATTCGTTCAAGCCGAACTTGCCCCGCTGCGCGGGCCAAGTCGGCTTAACTCAAGTGTTAGGTGTCAGCATGAAGTTTCTAGCGGTTCTAGCAGCCATCCTTCTCAGCTCGGCGACTTCCGCGGCTACGCCGTATCGCACCGAGAACATCATGCTGTTGCAGCCTGACTTCGTACTCAAGGAGCGGGCGCCTTCTGTTCCGGCGCTGTCTGAGTACATAAAGGCAGTTCAGTCTGCGGCGGAGAATGCACTGGCTGACGAACAGCCGCATCCCGCAAGTGGCTATTTGGTCCTGGCAGTCCGGCCTGGCGGAAAATCCATGGTCTGGCTGGACTTCAAGCCCGGCCTCCCAGAGTCCAGCGCCGCCAAACTTCGGGCCGCAATCCTTGCTGTACCCGCGTTTGAGGCCCGTGGTGGCGTTGTCGTCTTTGCGCTCAACTCGTCATTGTGGGATTCGCCTGTATCGCAAGGCTTTCCGAACCCACAAGAATGGTCCAAGGCAATGGAGGGGCGCAGGGAGCCCATGGAGATCGGTGACTTGGTGGACAAGGTGTGGCCTGCCGAGGCTGGCACCTAACAATTCATTCAAGCCGACGCCGCTTCGCGGCGCGGCTTAATTCAGGCGTTAGGGGCAGGATGAAGTACCTCGGAGTCGTCATACTCGCATTCGCTCTGTGTTCGTGTGCTGCGACACCTATGCGACAGGATCAAGCGCAAAGCATGACCGTCGTGCAAGAGCAGCAACTGGGGGTGCAAAGCCGCTGCTGCGTCACGATTGATGAAATGAATCCCGTACAAACTGGCGGCGGCAGCAGCGAGCATTCTTTTGGGCCAGCCAGCTCTATCATCTCATTTGACGGCCGCCCGACAACCGCCAGCCTGTTCAAGCTGCCTACCGGATCTAACGGCAAAGAGTTGGAGTTCATAAGTTACTCTGACAGAAAAAGATCTGTCTTTCGCTTTGATTCAGTGCTGTTTGTCGCACCGGCTCTTGCATTCCTAGACTCTAGCCGCAGGCCAATAGATACACAGCCACAACCGCCGCTTTGCTGGGGAGCAAAAAACGGCAAAGGTGGACTTTGGACAAGAGTTTCTGTCCCTGACAATGCAGCGTACGTAGTTGTAGCAGCAAGGACAGATCGGAATCTGTACCCTGTAGACACGCGTCAACTGGGCTCGGCTGGGCCGGTCATAGAAGCAATCGCAGACGCTCGACAGAGCTACGCAACCCAAGTTGGTACCGGCTATGCTGGACTGTACGGTTTGGAGCTGGTAGATCGGTTGCATCCTCCCCTCGGGAGGTGCGCGGCCTCTGCCCCCTAACAATTCATTCAAGCCGAAGCCGCTTCGCGGCTCGGCTTAATTCAGGCGTTAGGGGCGCTAGGAGAGTACTTCGCAATGGGAAAACTCACGGAAAAGGCGCTCGTTGCCAGAGGTGTGGACACCAACACAGCAAATACAATCGCGTCTAAAGGTCTCACGCTTCAGTCGCTTAAACAGCTACCACTCAGCAAACTAGTCGCACTCGGTCTTAGGAAAGAATCCGCCGAAGTTATCTTGAGCGAAGCTCGCCCTCCGATTCCGGACACCACACTTCATAGTCTTCTAATCAAGAGCAAGCGAACCTGCTGCATCTGCCGAGATCCGAGCAAGCCAATCATTGTTCACCACATCGATGAGTGGTCTGTCTCGAGGAGTCATGAAGAAAGCAACCTGATAGTTCTTTGCTTGGAACATCATGACCAAGCTCATACAAAAAAAGAGATCTCTCAGAAGCTCTCCAAAAAAGAACTGCGCGCATCCAAAGACGCTTGGGAGCGAGATGTCAAGCTACTCGACGCAAAAGCAATCCTGAAGTTAAAGCAAGATAGAGATTACTCTAGGTGGGATTGGATAAATCTGCCTCGTTTGTTTGAGATTGTTGCGAAAATGAAAGTTAAATCTTCAATTCCGCATTTGCGACAACAGCTTTTCCAGGATGGTTATATCAATAAAGAAGGATTTATCGCAAACGAGAAGAATTGGCCTACGTCAAAGAAGAAAGGCGCTTATTTCATTGATTTTGGCGATGGAATGTACATCTCGTACTACTTATCTGATTTGGTTGATCAGGTCCTATCCAGCACACCGGTCATTGATATCACGCCATTGATTGAGTCAAAACTTCAGATTACTTCTGTGTTGGCCGAGGGTGACTTCATTGTCGCGCAACTGCCGTTCTATTTCGCCAACGTGAATCAAGATGAGAAAGGCAGCAGCCAGCATCGCAAGTCTTACTATCGCGGCCACGGAATCCGTATCGAGTATGTATTCAACGCATGGAACTGCCTGAGCAGCTCCGCAAGATTCGATGCAATGACCGGACGGAAAGTGAAGACAATCTTTGCCCGAGTCATGAGTATTGCCGAGAGCGAGGGTGAGCTTTTGATTTCAGTCTCATGTCTAGCTGCGGGCACGGCCTTCAAAACTCATCAGGCGCGCCCCTAACAATTCATTCAAGCCGACGCCGCTTCGCGGCGCGGCTTAATTCAGGCGTTAGCCGCCATGACACGATCGATTCTATTCGTTGTCTTCCTCACCCTGGTCCTCGTTCCCCGAGTATCTGAGGCGTGCAGTTGCGTTCCACCTGGCACACCGCAAGAAGAGCTACGTTAGAGCGACCGTGTCTTTCTCGGTGCGGTTACCTCTGTTGAAGTTCGCTGCAAACAGCCGGGTACTAAACCTTTTGTCTGGCGGCCAGGCCAAGGTGTCGAGATGGCCTGTGCTACATCAACCGGTGAAGAGCGCGGCTTCCCGGTGAAGATTGCCACCTTCATGATCTCCGAGAACTTCAAGGGTGAGGGCTCTGAGGAGACGTTGGAGACTGCATTCTACGGCGCCTTGTGTGGCGTCGAGTTCGCTGCCGGAGAAGAGTACGTGGTATACGCAGATCAGGAGAATAGGGTTCTGACCGCTAGTTTGTGCTCTCGTACTGGGATCGCGACTGACCAAAAATCAGGCCTGTCGGTGCTGCGCGGTGGCGGCTAACAATTCATTCAAGCCGATGCCGCTTCGCGGCACGGCTTAATTCTGGTGTTAGGCATCACAACCCATGTCTTTCGAAGCGGTAAGAAAGCTAGAGTCAGTTCTTGGCGCCGCTCTGCCTTCTGACTACCGCGTGTTCCTCACTAC
>NZ_JBHTKU010000006.1:0-5408 GCF_042678665.1 Luteimonas composti | reverse complement strand
CGAAACCCAGGCGCTGAGGCCGGTGTTTCGAAGATCTTTGACAGTGTGCGCAGGTGACTTGTGCGGGCGTCTGGCGGGTGGATGACTGTCCATCTTGCAGACGTTCGTAACAGAGCAACAAGTCAATTCAAATGCATGCAAATGCAAGCGAGTAATTGGGGCTCGGGACGACGACTGCACTCAAGTAATTAGGTTGGATCTTCGGATCTGGCCGAAACATTTAAGTGAAGAGTTTGATCCTGGCTCAGAGTGAACGCTGGCGGCAGGCCTAACACATGCAAGTCGAACGGCAGCACAGGGGAGCTTGCTCCCTGGGTGGCGAGTGGCGGACGGGTGAGGAATGCATCGGAATCTGCCTATACGTGGGGGATAACGTAGGGAAACTTACGCTAATACCGCATACGTCCTACGGGAGAAAGCGGGGGATCGCAAGACCTCGCGCGGATAGATGAGCCGATGTCCGATTAGCTAGTTGGCGGGGTAAAGGCCCACCAAGGCGACGATCGGTAGCTGGTCTGAGAGGATGATCAGCCACACTGGAACTGAGACACGGTCCAGACTCCTACGGGAGGCAGCAGTGGGGAATATTGGACAATGGGCGCAAGCCTGATCCAGCCATGCCGCGTGGGTGAAGAAGGCCTTCGGGTTGTAAAGCCCTTTTGTTGGGAAAGAAAACTTTCCGGCTAATACCCGGAGAGAATGACGGTACCCAAAGAATAAGCACCGGCTAACTTCGTGCCAGCAGCCGCGGTAATACGAAGGGTGCAAGCGTTACTCGGAATTACTGGGCGTAAAGCGTGCGTAGGTGGTTCGTTAAGTCTGATGTGAAAGCCCTGGGCTCAACCTGGGAATTGCATTGGAAACTGGCGGGCTAGAGTACGGTAGAGGGTAGTGGAATTCCTGGTGTAGCAGTGAAATGCGTAGAGATCAGGAGGAACATCCGTGGCGAAGGCGACTACCTGGACCAGTACTGACACTGAGGCACGAAAGCGTGGGGAGCAAACAGGATTAGATACCCTGGTAGTCCACGCCCTAAACGATGCGAACTGGATGTTGGGAGCAATCTGGCTCTCAGTATCGAAGCTAACGCGTTAAGTTCGCCGCCTGGGGAGTACGGTCGCAAGACTGAAACTCAAAGGAATTGACGGGGGCCCGCACAAGCGGTGGAGTATGTGGTTTAATTCGATGCAACGCGAAGAACCTTACCTGGCCTTGACATGTCCGGAACCTCTGAGAGATCGGAGGGTGCCTTCGGGAACCGGAACACAGGTGCTGCATGGCTGTCGTCAGCTCGTGTCGTGAGATGTTGGGTTAAGTCCCGCAACGAGCGCAACCCTTGTCCTTAGTTGCCAGCACGTAATGGTGGGAACTCTAAGGAGACCGCCGGTGACAAACCGGAGGAAGGTGGGGATGACGTCAAGTCATCATGGCCCTTACGGCCAGGGCTACACACGTACTACAATGGGAAGGACAGAGGGCTGCGAACCCGCGAGGGCAAGCCAATCCCAGAAACCTTCTCTCAGTCCGGATCGGAGTCTGCAACTCGACTCCGTGAAGTCGGAATCGCTAGTAATCGCAGATCAGCATTGCTGCGGTGAATACGTTCCCGGGCCTTGTACACACCGCCCGTCACACCATGGGAGTTTGTTGCACCAGAAGCAGGTAGCCTAACCGCAAGGAGGGCGCTTGCCACGGTGTGGCCGATGACTGGGGTGAAGTCGTAACAAGGTAGCCGTATCGGAAGGTGCGGCTGGATCACCTCCTTTTGAGACATAAAGACAGCACATTGCCTGTCCAGACGTCCGCACAAGTAACCTGCACAATCCGCACAAACAGACTGGGTCTGTAGCTCAGGTGGTTAGAGCGCACCCCTGATAAGGGTGAGGCCGGTGGTTCGAGTCCTCCCAGACCCACCACTCGGGCCTAGGCTCAGCTCGGAAACCGCATCTGGTTTTCTACGGGGCCTTAGCTCAGCTGGGAGAGCACCTGCTTTGCAAGCAGGGGGTCGTCGGTTCGATCCCGACAGGCTCCACCAGGTCGAGGCGGATTGTGTTGCGCACACAAAGATCTGAAAGCGGATCGGCGTTGAAGCCGGTCCGTGTTCTTTGAAAACAAGGGAAGTAGCGAGCGTTTGAGACGAAACTGTCCAGACGTGTCGTAGAGGCTAAGGCGGGAATCGAGAGATTCCTTATTTGAGTCGTTGCAATATTCGCGTCTGGAACTTGTAACTCCAGGCACTGCAACCCCGAGGCGACTTGGGGTTATATGGTCAAGCGAATAAGCGCACACGGTGGATGCCTTGGCGGTCAGAGGCGATGAAGGACGTGGCAGCCTGCGAAAAGTGTCGGGGAGCTGGCAACAAGCTTTGATCCGGCAATGTCCGAATGGGGAAACCCACCTCGCAAGAGGTATTGCATGGTGAATCCATAGCCATGCAAGGCGAACGCGGTGAACTGAAATATCTAAGTAACCGTAGGAAAAGAAATCAACCGAGATTCCCTGAGTAGTGACGAGCGAACGGGGAACAGCCCAAAAGTCTGTGTAGTTCTAGCAAAGCGGTCTGGAAAGGCCGGCCATAGAAGGTGACAGCCCTGTATGCGAAAGGGCTATGCAGATGAAATTGAGTAGGGCGGGGCACGTGAAACCCTGTCTGAACATGGGGGGACCATCCTCCAAGGCTAAATACTCCTGACCGACCGATAGTGAACCAGTACCGTGAGGGAAAGGCGAAAAGAACCCTGGTGAAGGGAGTGAAATAGACCCTGAAACCGTGTGCGTACAAGCAGTAGGAGCCCTTCGGGGTGACTGCGTACCTTTTGTATAATGGGTCAGCGACTTATTGTCTGTGGCGAGCTTAACCGTATAGGGGAGGCGAAGGGAAACCGAGTCTGAACAGGGCGCATAGTCGCAGGCAATAGACCCGAAACCGGGTGATCTAGTCATGCCCAGGGTGAAGGTACCGTAACAGGTACTGGAGGCCCGAACCCACTCCCGTTGCAAAGGTAGGGGATGAGGTGTGATTAGGAGTGAAAAGCTAATCGAACCCGGAGATAGCTGGTTCTCCTCGAAAGCTATTTAGGTAGCGCCTCATATGTATCCTCTCGGGGGTAGAGCACTGTCATGGCTAGGGGGTCATCGCGACTTACCAAACCATTGCAAACTCCGAATACCGAGACGGACTGTATGGGAGACACACGGCGGGTGCTAACGTCCGTCGTGAAAAGGGAAACAACCCAGACCCACAGCTAAGGTCCCAAATTTTGTGCTAAGTGGGAAACGATGTGGAAAGGCACAGACAGCCAGGAGGTTGGCTTAGAAGCAGCCACCCTTTAAAGAAAGCGTAATAGCTCACTGGTCGAGTCGGTCTGCGCGGAAGATTTAACGGGGCTAAGCACAGAACCGAAGCTTGGGGTGCATCACTTCGTGATGCGCGGTAGAGGAGCGTTCCGTAAGCCTGCGAAGGTGGATTGAGAAGTCTGCTGGAGGTATCGGAAGTGCGAATGCTGACATGAGTAACGATAATGCGGGTGAAAAGCCCGCACGCCGAAAGCCCAAGGTTTCCTTGCGCAACGTTAATCGACGCAGGGTGAGTCGGCCCCTAAGGCGAGGCAGAAATGCGTAGTCGATGGGAAGCTGGTTAATATTCCAGCACCTCGCGTAAGTGCGATGGAGGGACGGAGAAGGTTAGGCAGGCCGGGCGTTGGTTGTCCCGGTGAGAGAGTTGAGGCGGTGCCCTTAGGCAAATCCGGGGGCGCAACGTTGAGACTAAGGACGAGTCCATTAGGACGAAGCTGCTGATATCACGCTTCCAGGAAAAGCTCCTAAGCTTCAGCTTACGCAGACCGTACCGTAAACCGACACAGGTGGGTAGGATGAGAATTCTCAGGCGCTTGAGAGAACTCGGGTGAAGGAACTAGGCAAAATAGCACCGTAACTTCGGGAGAAGGTGCGCCTCTTCTGGTGAATAGCTGGGGGAGGCCGAAGTGACCAGGCCGCTGCGACTGTTTATCAAAAACACAGCACTCTGCAAACACGAAAGTGGACGTATAGGGTGTGACGCCTGCCCGGTGCCGGAAGGTTAATTGATGGGGTCAGCCGCAAGGCGAAGCTCTTGATCGAAGCCCCGGTAAACGGCGGCCGTAACTATAACGGTCCTAAGGTAGCGAAATTCCTTGTCGGGTAAGTTCCGACCTGCACGAATGGCGTAACGACAGCGGCGCTGTCTCCACCCGAGACTCAGTGAAATTGAAATCGCTGTGAAGATGCAGCGTTCCCGTGGCAAGACGGAAAGACCCCGTGAACCTTTACTATAGCTTCACACTGAACGTTGAGTTCGTCTGTGTAGGATAGGTGGGAGGCTGTGAAACCCTGGCGCCAGCTGGGGTGGAGCCATCCTTGAAATACCACCCTGTCGTGCTTGACGTTCTAACCTGGGCCCGTAATCCGGGTCGGGGACCGTGTGTGGTGGGTAGTTTGACTGGGGCGGTCTCCTCCCAAAGAGTAACGGAGGAGCTCGAAGGTACGCTCAGCGCGGTCGGACATCGCGCACTGTGTGCAAAGGCATAAGCGTGCTTGACTGCAAGATCGACGGATCAAGCAGGTACGAAAGTAGGACTTAGTGATCCGGTGGTTCTGTATGGAAGGGCCATCGCTCAACGGATAAAAGGTACTCCGGGGATAACAGGCTGATACCGCCCAAGCGTCCATAGCGACGGCGGTGTTTGGCACCTCGATGTCGGCTCATCACATCCTGGGGCTGTAGTCGGTCCCAAGGGTATGGCTGTTCGCCATTTAAAGTGGTACGCGAGCTGGGTTCAGAACGTCGTGAGACAGTTCGGTCCCTATCTGCCATGGGCGTTGGAGATTTGAGAGGGGCTGCTCCTAGTACGAGAGGACCGGAGTGGACGAACCTCTGGTGTTCCGGTTGTCACGCCAGTGGCACTGCCGGGTAGCTATGTTCGGAAGCGATAACCGCTGAAAGCATCTAAGCGGGAAGCGCGCCTCAAGATGAGATCTCCCGGGGCACAAGCCCCCTGAAGGAACCATCAAGACCAGGTGGTTGATAGGCTGGGTGTGTAAGCGCAGTAATGCGTTGAGCTAACCAGTACTAATGATCCGTGTGGCTTGACCATATAACCTCAAGTGGCCTTGGACTCTGCGACGACGTCGCGGGCAGCCAAGCCAACCGTTCGCTACTTCCCCCCTTTGAGAGCGTGTGCGCTGCTCATCCGTGGATCACTCCACCGATGCGCCGGCGACCCTCCACCCTCTCCCTGGTGACAATAGCTTTGTGGAACCACCCGATCCCATTCCGAACTCGGAAGTGAAACGCAAACGCGCCGATGGTAGTGTGCAGCCGCATGCGAGAGTAGGTCATCGCCAGGGTCTTTACCCCGAACCCCCAGCCC
>NZ_JBHTKU010000005.1:423993-457652 GCF_042678665.1 Luteimonas composti | reverse complement strand
CCGAACTCGGAAGTGAAACGCAAACGCGCCGATGGTAGTGTGCAGCCGCATGCGAGAGTAGGTCATCGCCAGGGTCTTTACCCCGAACCCCCAGCCCCAAAAGGCTGGGGGTTTTTTATTGCGCTCGGATAGCCGCCAGCGGATGGGCAGTTCGATACGCGAATGACTCGCCCCCACTGAGCCGTACCACGTGAAGCAGTAAAGTCCGTCAACCCGGAGGACGGACATGCGCAAGAGTCGCTTCACCACCGAACAGATCATTGGACTCACAAGCAGGCGGGAGGCCGGCATGGCCGTCTCGGAGCTGTAGTGCAGCACGGCTGCAGTGCCGCCAGTTTCTACGCCTGGCGGGCCAATAACGGCCCGATGAGGCCGAGGACGCCAAGCGCCTGAAGGGGCCGGGCCAGAAACAACCGACTCAAGCGGCTGCTCGCCGACGCCCATCTGGCCATCGAGGCGCTGTAGATCGGCTTCGGGATAAAACGCTAGCTCCGCCACGCAAGGGCAAGGCAGTCCGGCCGATGCTCGACTAGACGGTTCTGAGCGCGCGCCGGGCCTGCCGCCTTGCGGGGGGTGTCTCGCGATGCCTTCCGTCACCCGCACGAGCCAACGCCCGCCACGCGGGCGCCCTCGGCGCAGATCATCGAATCGGCGCAGGTGCTGCGCAGGTTCGGCTATCGCGGCCTGTCCGACCCGCTGCACCCGGAGTCCCCGACGTGAACCGCAAGTGCGTTCGTCCTGCCTTGTTGACGTGCAGCACGGCGCCGACGTCCGCCGGGCCGTCCATCTCCTGATCTCGTCGTCCATCACCTGGCTCATCGTGCCCTGCGTGCAAACGGCGCACCCGAGCAGGAAGTCGCTGGTCATTACAGACTGGCGAACCCGGATACAAATCGCCGTCGCCGATGGCGACCGACGCCCAAGCGGGCAGCCCTCTAGGCGAACAGCAGCTGCTGCTGGACCGGGGAGAAACTCCGCCGATGGTGCGGGCAGGGGCCATGCTCGCGCAACGCCGCGAGATGGTGCGGCGAGGGATAGCCCTTGTGCTGGTCGAAGCCGTACTGCGGGAACTGGGAATGCAGTTCGACCATGGCGCGATCGCGTGCGACCTTGGCCAGGATCGAAGCGGCCATGATGGCAGGCTCGACGCCGTCCCCGCCGACGATCGCTTCGGCCTGGCAGGGCAGGCCGGTCGGCAGGCGGTTGCCATCGATGCGCGCATGCGTCGCCGCGGGGGCCAGGGCGCACAGGGCGCGTCGCATGCCGGTCAGTCGCGCCTGCAGGATATTGATCGCGTCGATCTCGTCGACATGGACGAATTCGATGCGCCAGGCCAGAGCGCGCCGGACGATCAACGGATACAGCGCCTCACGGCGCGCGGCGCTGAGCTTCTTCGAATCGTCGAGACCATCGATGCGGCGGCGCGGGTGGAGGATCACCGCGGCCACGACCACAGGCCCGGCCAGCGGGCCGCAGCCGGCCTCGTCGACTCCGGCGATCAGCCGCTTCATCGCCCGCCATCCAGCAGGCCGGCGACCGCTTCCGCCGAGGAGGCGGAGGCGTCCCGGCGCAGGTCGATATGCAGGTCGCGGTAGATCGGCTCCAGTGCGGCGGCGGCAGTCCGATCGGCGAACCATTGCAGGATCGCGTCGGCCAGACGATCCGGCGTGCAGTCGTCCTGCATCAGCTCCGGCGCGATCGTCCGGCCGGCAAGTACGTTGGGCAGGGCGTAGCGGTCCACTTTCAGCAGGCCAAGGGCGCGGACGATGCGGTACGTACTCGGCGCGATGCGATAGCCGACCACCATGGGCCGCTTGGCCAGCATCGCCTCGAGCGTGGCGGTGCCGGAAGCCAGCAGCACTACGTCGGAGGCGACCATCGCGTCGCGGGCGCGTCCATCGAGCAGCAGGGCGCAGCCAGGCGGCAGCGGCGAAGCGGCGAGCAGGGCGCGGATCACCTCCGCGCAGGCCGGCGTCGCCGCCGGGAGGACGACCCGCAGCCCCGGGATCCGCGCCGCGACCTGGTGGGCGGCCTCCAGGAAGATCGCGCCCAGCCGCTCGATCTCGCCCAGGCGCGAGCCGGGCAGCACGGCGAGGACGGGTGCGTCGTCGGGCAGGCCGAGTTCGGCCCGGGCACGGCGGCGGTCCGGGTTCAGCGGCATGGCATCGGCCATGGGATGGCCCACGAAGCGCGCGTCCACCCCGTGCCTGGCGTAGATCGCCGGCTCCATGGGGAACAGGCACAGCACGCGGTCGGCGCTGCGCCCGATCTTCGCCGCGCGCCCCTGCCGCCACGCCCAGACGGAGGGGCTGACGTAATGCACGGTGCGCATGCCGCGCCGCTTGAGCGCGCGCTCGAGGCCGAGGTTGAAGTCCGGGGCGTCGATGCCGATGAACACGTCGGCCTGCCAGTCGAGCACGCGCCGGCGCAGGTCCCGCCGCAGCCGCAGCAGTCGCGGCAGGTGGCGCAGCACCTCGCTCAGGCCCATCACCGCCAGTTCCGCGGCGTCGTACCAGGTGTCGACACCCGCATCGCGCATCGCCGCGCCGCCCACGCCGGCGAACTCGGCCTGGGGCAGACGTGCACGCAGTGCGTCCACCAGCCCCGCACCGAGCAGGTCGCCGGAGGCTTCCCCGGCGCACAGCGCGATCCGCAGTCGGGGGAGCGCGGAATCGGGCAGCCCCGGGGCCGGCACCGGGTCCGGGCGATCGCCCAAGGCAGGGAAGTCGACGTGGTTCACGCGCCGCCCAGCGCGTTCAGCGCAGCAGCGGCCGTTCGCCGCTTTCGATGAAGTCCAGCATCGCGCGTACGTCGGCGCTGCCGGCAGCCGCGATCTCCTCGAGTTCCGCGCGCGCTTCGTCCAGCTTGGCGTCCCCCATGTAGAGCGCGCGATAGGCTCGTCGGATCGCTGCGATGCGTCGCGGATCGAAGCCGCGGCGCTTCAGGCCTTCAGCGTTGATCCCGCGCGGGCGCGCGTACTTGTCCTGCGCCACCATCAGGAACGGCGGAACGTCGCCATTGACGAATGCACCCATGCCGATGAAGGCGTGCGCGCCGATCCGGCAGAACTGGTGCACGCCGGCGAAGCCGCTGAGGATCACGTGGTCGCCGACCACCACGTGGCCGGCCAGCGAAGCGTTGTTGGAGAACACGCAGTGGTTGCCGACCATGCAGTCATGCGCGACATGCGTGTAGGCCAACAGCCAGTTGTCGTTGCCGATGCGGGTCACGCCGCCGCCATCGCCGGTGCCGCGGTTGAGGGTCACGAACTCGCGGATCAGATTGCGGTCGCCAATCTCCAGCGAGACGCGTTCGCCCCGGTACTTCTTGTCCTGCGGATCGCCTCCGATGGCGGCATGGCCGACGATGCGGTTTTCGCGGCCGATGCGCATGGGCCCCTGCAGGCTGCAGTGCGGGCCGATGGTGCTGCCGTCGCCGATCTCCACGTCCGGACCGACCAGGGTGAACGCCCCGACCGACACCCCGTCGCCCAGCCGGGCGGACGGATCCACCACCGCGGTGGGATGGATGCCGGGCTGCGCCATGTCAGCTGCCCGCCTCGATGCTGCGCACCTCGGCGCACAGGATCTCGGCACAGGCCACCTGCTCCCCGTCCACGCGGGCCACGCCACTGTAGAGCGTCATGTTGCGGATCTCGCGGCGGATCTCGACCTCCAGGTCGAGGCGGTCGCCGGGCACCACCATCCGCGAGAACTTGGCGTTGTCCACCTTGACCAGGTACGACAGGCGGCCGGTCAGGCTGCCGCCATGGGTCAGCTGGGACAGGACGCCGCCGGCCTGCGCCAGCGATTCGATCACCAGCACGCCGGGCATCACCGGTCGATGGGGAAAATGTCCCTGGAAGAAATGCTCGTTGCCAGTGACGTTCTTGTAGGCCAGCACGCGCTTGCCGTGCTCGAACTCGACCACCCGGTCGATCAGCAGGAACGGATAGCGGTGCGGCAGCAGCTCGTGGATGCCGTTGAGGTCGATCGGTAGCGTGACCGGCTGGTTCATTCGTTTCCCTTTGTCGGCAGGCGCAGGCGCCGGGCCAGTGCGTCGAGCTGCTTGTAGCGGACCGCGTTGCGGCGCCAGCTGCGGCTGTCCATGAGCGGGGTGCCGGAAGAATACTCCCCCGGCTCGCGGATCGAGTGGGTCACCAGGCTCATCGCAGTGACCATCACCCGGTCGCAGATCTCCAGGTGGCCGGCGATGCCCGCGGCGCCGCCGATCATGCAGTATCGCCCGATCGTGGTGCTGCCGGCCACGGCCACGCAGCCGGCCATGGCGGTATGCGCCCCGACGCGGACGTTGTGTGCGATCTGGATCTGGTTGTCGAGGCGGACGTCGTGCTCCAGCACGGTGTCCTCGATCGCGCCGCGGTCGATGGTGGTATTGGCGCCGATCTCGCAGTCGTCGCCCACCCGCACCCCGCCGAGCTGCGGCACCTTGATCCAGTGCGGCTCGCCGCCCTCGCGATCGAGCGCGATCCCGAATCCGTCGGCCCCCAGCACGGCGCCGGGATGCACCAGCACGCGCTGTCCGAGACGGACCCGACGGACCAGGGTGACCCGCGCGACCAGGGTGCTGCCGCCGCCGACGTCGCAGTCCTCGCCGATCACGCAACCCGGGCCGATGCTGGCGCCGGCGGCGATCCGGCTGCGGGCACCGATCACCACCAGCGGGCCGATCGAAGCGCCGTCCTCGACCACCGCCTCGGCATGCACGACGGCGGTGGGATGGATGCCGGGTTCATTGGCCGCCACGGGCTCGAACAGTGCCGCGATCTTCGAATACGCCACGTAGGGATCGGGCGCGACCAGGAGGGTACGGTCCTGGCCCTCCGCATCGGCCCCGCGCACCACCACCACGCCGGCGCGGGACTCGGCCAGCTGGCCGCGATACTTCGAGTTGGCCAGGAACGACAGTTGCGCCGGGCCGGCCGCGGCCAGCGTCCCCACGCCCGCCACGGGGCGCGCGGCGTCGCCGTGCAGGACGAGCCCGAAGCGTTCGGCGAGCTCCCCCGCGGTGATCGTGAAGCCTTCCGGGGACATGCGGTCGGACGGCGGCTAGAACGCGCCGCCGAAGGTGAACTGCAGCCGCTCGAGTTCGTCGCCTTCCACCAGCACCCGACCGTTGCTGTCTCGCACCGCGTCCTGGCTGCGGATCGGGAAGGCGTAGCTGATCGAGATCGGGCCGACCGGCGCGCGCCACATCAGCGCCACGCCTGCGGAAGCGCGCAGCTCGCTGCTCTCGAACGCGTCGACGTTGCGGAACACGTTGCCGACGTCGACGAAGGCCGAGACGCGCGCGGCGGGCGACTTGATCAGCTGCGGGAAGAACATCTCCAGCGAACCGACGGTCTTGAGCGAGCCGCCCATGGGCTGCAGGTACGAGCTGTTGAACGCGGTCTCGCGCGGGCCCAGGGTGTTGTCGCGGAAGCCGCGCACGGAGCGCGCGCCGCCGGCGTAGAAATTCTCGAAGAACGGCAGGCCGGTGGCGACCAGGGTCCGGTTGTAGACCGAGCCTTCGCCGCACTCGCCGTCCGCGGCGGGCGTGGGGTCGGCCGGGGCGCTGCCGGGCGGCGGCAGCGGCTGATCGCCGAGGCTACGGCAGAACGTCCGGTAGACATCGTCGCCGTAGCTGTCGCCGTAGCCGATCTCGAACCGGGTATTGAGCACCAGGGCGCGATTGATCGGCCAGTACTTGGAGAACTCGTAGTTGAACTTGAAGTACTCGACCGTCGAGCCTGGCAGGGTGGTCTCCAGCGACACGCGCTGCATGGTGCCGCGGGTGGGCTGCAGGTAGTCGTTGCGCGAATCGCGCGCCCAGGCCAGCTCGGTGCGCCAGGCGTGGAAGGTGCGCGAGCCGACCGCGTCGATGTAGTCGACGATGGATTCGGGCGAGGATCCGCGCCAGGCGAAGATCTGGTTCCGGTCGACGCCGAACAGCGCCGAGATCGTGTCCGACTCGGTGATCGGCAGGCCCAGGACCATCTGCATCGCCGCGTTGGTCGACGAGAACTGGGCGGTGTTGAACTCGGAGTTGTCGAACTCGCGCCACCACAGGTTGTAGCCGAGCGACAGGCCTTCGTCGGTGAAGTACGGATTGAGGAAGGAGAACGAGTAGCGCTGCAGGTAGACGTTGCGCTGCGCTTCGACCGAGACGCGGTTGCCGCTGCCCAGGAAGTTGTTCTGCGACAGCTGCACCGACGTGGTCAGGCCCGCGAGCTGCGAGTAGCCCACGCCGAACACGAAGCTGCCCGACGTGGTCTCGGTCACGCTGAACACCACGTCGACCTCGTCGTTGCTGCCCGGCACCGGCTGGGTCTCGACGTTGACGCTGCCCGACTCGAAGTAGCCCAGGCGCTGCAGGCGCACCTTGGAACGGTCGATGGCGGCCTGCGAATACCAGGCGCCTTCGAACTGGCGCATCTCGCGGCGCATCACCTCGTCGGAGGTGCGGGTGTTGCCGCGGAACACGATGCGACGCACGTTCACGCGCGGGCCGGGCACGACCTGCAGCTTGATGCCGACGGTGCGCTTGTCGCGGTCGATCTCGGGAATCGTGTTGACCTGGGCGAAGGCGTAACCGATGTTGCCCAGGTTCGCGGTGATCGCGTCCGAAGTCAGCTCGAGCAGGGCGCGCGAGAACACCATGCCCTCGCGGACCAGCAGCAGCCGCTCGACGTCCTCCTTCGGCAGCACGGTGTCGCCGGTGACCTCGATCGAGGAGACCGTGTAGATCTCGCCCTCGGTCAGCCCGGCGGTGATGAACATGTCGCGCTTGTCGGGACTGATGGAGACCTGGGTGCTGTCGATGCTGAAGTCGACGTAGCCGCGGTCCAGGTAGTAGTTGTGCAGTTTCTCCAGGTCGCCAGAGAGCTTTTCCTTGGAGTACTGGTCGTCGCGCCGGTACCAGCTCAGCCAGTTGCTCTCGCCCGACTCCCAGCTGTCGGTGAGCTGTTCCTGGTCGAACAGCTCGTTTCCGATCAGGTTGATGTGGCGGATCTTGGCCGCCTTGCCTTCCTTGACCGTGATGGTGACGTCGACGCGGTTGCGGTCCAGGCGCGAGACCGTCGGGGTGATCTCGACGTTGTACTTGCCGCGGTTGTTGTACTGGCGGGTGAGTTCCTGGGTGACGCGGTCGAGCGCGAGGCGGTCGAAGGTCTCGCCTTCGGCCAGGCCGATGTCGCGCAGGCCCTTGGTCAGGTCCTCGGTCTTGATGTCCTTGTTGCCGGTCAGCGTGAGCTTGTTGATCGCCGGACGCTCGGTCACGGTCACCACGAGGATGCTGCCCTGGCGACCGACCTGGATGTCCTCGAAGAAACCGGTGCGGTAGAGCGCGCGCACCGCCTCGCCGATCCGCGTCTGGTCGACGGTGTCGCCGCGCTCGATCGGCAGGTAGGTGAACACGGTGCCGGCGCCGATGCGCTGCAGGCCGTCGACGCGGATGTCGCTGACGGTGAACGCGCCGGCAGCCTGCGCGGCCGCCGGCTGTGGCACCGCGAACGCGGCCTGCGGATCGACTGCCTGCTGGGCCCAGGCGGGTGCGATGGCGGTCGCGAGGGCGAGTGCAAGCAGGCGGCGGGCAGGGGTACGCGTCATCGATCGGTCCGGATTGGGAGAGTGCTCCGCTGCTGACGCAGCGGCGGTCGGAGAACGGGGCATCAGCGCACCAGCTGGAGAATGTCGTTGTAGAACGCCAGGCCCATCAGGCCAGCCAACAGCACCAGGCCGACATACTGCCCGGCAGCCATCGCACGTTCGCTTAACGGACTGCCCTTGACCAACTCGATAAGGTAATACAACAGGTGCCCCCCGTCCAAGAGCGGGATCGGCAGCAGGTTGAGGATGGCGATGCTCAGCGAGAGCAGGGCGAGGATGGTCAGGTACCAGGCCACGCCCTGGCTGGCGTAGGCGTTGGTGGCGCGGGCGATGGTCAGCGGTCCGGCCACGGTGTTTTCCAGCGCGAGCCGCCCGGTGAAGGCGCGCTGGATCATGCCCAGCAGCTGCCCGGTGAGATGACCGACCTCGCGCGCGGCCACGGGGATCGCGGCCACCGGACCGTACTGCTGCAGCGCGTCCTTGGGCGGCAACTCGATCCGTCGCGGCGCCTCGATGCCCAGCACCCAGCGAGGCTGCCCGTCGTCGCCGGCGACCTCGCGCGGCGCGATCGGGAAGGCAAGCCGCTCGCCGTCGCGGGTCACCTCGATCATCGCTTCCCCGCCGCGCTCGCCGAGTGCCTGCACCAGCGGGGCGATGTCGTCGAACCGTTCCACCGGGCGGCCGTCCAGCGCGGTGATGCGGTCGCCTTCGGCCAGGGTGCCCCAGGCCGCGCCATCGGGCAGTACCCGGCCGACGTCGGCGGGCACGGTGAAATGGCGCGGCACCAGGCCGATGCTGCCCAGGACCTGGCGCTGGTCGAAGTCCTGCGGCAGTTGCGACAGCCGCAGCGTCACCTGCCGCTCGCGACCCTCTGCATCGGCCACCCGCAGCGGCACGTCCGTGCGGTCGAGCGCCGCGGGCAGCAGCGCCATCTGCAGTTCCATCCAGGTCGGCGTCTCGCGCCCGTCCAGCGCCAGCACCCGGTCGTCGCCGCGCAGGCCGGATTCGGCGGCGATGCCGGTCGACGGGCCCAGCACCGCGGCGTAGTCGGGCCGGCCGACCACGAACATCGCCCACAGCAGGACGAAGCACAGCAGCAGGTTCGCGGCGGGGCCGGCGGCGACGATCGCGATCCGCTTCCACACCGACTGGCGATTGAAGGCGCGATCGGCCTCGGCCTCCGGCACCTCGGCCTCGCGTTCGTCGAGCATCTTCACGTAGCCGCCCAGGGGAATGGCGGCCAGCCGGTATTCGGTCCCGTCCTTCGCGCGGCGCTGCCACAGGGCCCCGCCGAAGCCGATGGAAAAACGCAGCACGCGCACGCCACAGCGGCGCGCCACCCAGAAATGGCCGAATTCGTGGATGGTCACCAGGATGCCGAGGCTGACCAGCAGCCACCAGGCGGCGCCGAGGAACTCAGTCATGGCGGCGGATCATGCGATGGCACCTGTGGCGATGGCGTGGCTGGCATGGCGGCGTGCCCGGGCGTCGGCGTCGCCCAGCGCCTCCAGCGATTGTGCCGGTTCGGCCGCGATGGCGGCGAGTGCATCCTCGACCAGGGCGGCGATGGACAGGAAACCGATGCGGCCCTGAAGAAAGGCTGAAACGGCCACCTCGTTGGCGGCGTTGAGCACCGCGGGCGCGGTGCCGCCGGACCGCAGCGCCTCGCGCGCCAGCCGCAGGCAGGGGAACGTGGCGGTATCGGGCGGCTCGAACTCCAGCCGGCCGTGCGCGGCCAGGTCGAGCGGACCGACCCCGGAGGCGATGCGCCGCGGCCAGCCCAGGCCCACTGCCAGCGCGGTGCGCATGTCGGGCAGGCCCAGCTGGGCGAGGGTGGAGCCGTCGGCGAATTCGACCAGCGAATGGACCAGGCTCTGCGGATGCACTAGCACGTCCAGCCGCTCGTCGGCCAGGCCGAACAGGTGGTGGGCTTCGATCAGCTCCAGGCCCTTGTTCATCAGGGTGGCCGAATCGACCGAGATCTTCGGACCCATCGACCATTTCGGATGGGCTACTGCCTGGGCCGGCGTCACCGCCGCCAGCCGGTCGCGGTCCCAGCCGCGGAACGGCCCGCCCGACGCGGTCAGGGTGATGCGACGCACCTCGGGCCCGGCCTCGCGGCCGTGCAGGCACTGGAAAATGGCGTTGTGCTCGCTATCGATCGGCACGATGGTGGCGCCGGCATCGCGCGCCGCCTGCAGCATGAGCTCGCCCGCCAGCACCAGCGATTCCTTGTTCGCCAGCAGCAGGCGCTTGCCGGCGCGGGCGGCCGCCAGGGTCGAATCCAGCCCTGCGGCGCCCACGATCGCCGCAACCACGGTGTCGCAGCCGTCGCCGGCGACCAGGTCCGACAGCGCCCGAGCGCCCGCGTGCGGCAGGGTCGGGAGACCGGCCGCGCGCAGCCCGTCGCGGAGCGCCGGCAGCCGCGGGGCCTCCCCGATCACGGCATGGTCCGGACGATGCCGGGCGCACTGTTCGACCAGCGCGTCGACGTTGCTGCCGGCCGCAAGCACGCTGGCGCGCATGTCGTCCGGATGGCGGGCGATCACGTCCAGCGCCGAACCGCCGATCGATCCGGTCGCGCCGAGGACGGCGACGCGCTGCATCAGAAGCCCAGCCAGATCTTGGCCACGGCGAAGACGGGCAGGGCGGCCAGCACGCTGTCGAGGCGGTCGAGCACGCCGCCGTGGCCCGGGATCAGGGTGCCGGAGTCCTTGGCGCCCACGTGGCGCTTGAGCAGGCTCTCGAACAGGTCGCCGATCACCGAGAACAGCACGGTGAATACCGCCGCCACCGCCACCAGCGGCAGCTCGCGCAGGCTGGCGCCTGCCAGCGGCGCCATCGCCAGCGCGACCACCACGCCCAGGGCGACGCCCCCGGCGAGGCCCTCGATGGTCTTGTTGGGGCTGATGCGCGGCGCCAGGCGGCGCCCGCCGAACCAGCGCCCGCCGAACTTGCGCCCGGCGAAATAGGCGCCGGTATCGGTGGCCCAGACGATCATCAGCGCGGTCAGCAGCCACACGTGGCCCTGGCTGACCAGCGACAGGCCGGTGGAGTCGGGATCGCCGGCGTGGATGACCGCCAGCGCGCACCAGGCCGGCACCACCGCCGCAGTGCCGGCGGCAAGCTTGAACACCCGGGCATGGGTGTCGTGGTCGGAGGCGAAGTCGTAGCGGCGCAGCCACAGCATCGCGAGCAGCCACCAGACCACGCCCAGCGTCGCCACCAGCTTGAACAGCACCAGCGAGCCGCCGCTGTCGTTGGGCGAGGCCCAGACCAGGGCCGCCATCAGCAGCAGGTTCGCCAGCAGCAGCACGTTGCGCTGCAGGGTGTCCTCGATTTCGGAGAGGCGGAACCACTCCCACAGCGCGGCCAGGAAGATGATCGCCGACAGCGCGACCAGCCAGGGGGTGGGCAGCAGGAGCACGCCGCCGATGGCCAGCGGCGCCATGGTCAGCGCGGCGAGCACGCGGGTACGGGTCAAGGTGTTGCACTCCCCTGGAGATCGGGCCGGGCGCGGCCGGCCACCTGTTCGCCGGTCAGGCCGAAACGGCGCTCGCGTCCGGCGTAGGCGCGCAGCGCCTCGTGCAGGACGGCCGTGTCCAGTTCCGGCCACAGCGTCTCGGTGAACCACAGTTCGGTGTAGGCCAGCTGCCACAGCAGGAAATTGCTGATCCTGTAATCGCCGCCGGTGCGGATGAACAGGTCGGGCGCCGGCAGGTCGGCCAGCGCGACGCGGGTGCCGAGGACGGCCTCGTCGATCTGGGCGGGCTGCAGGCGCCCGGCAGCGACGTCCTCGGCCAGCGAGCGCGCCGCGGCCGCGATGTCCTGGCGGCCGCCGTAGCTGGCGGCGATGTTGAGCGAAAGCCGGCCGTTGCCCGCGGTCAGGGCCTCGGCGGCCTGCATGCGCGCGCGGATGTCGGCGGAAAAGCGGCTGCGTTCGCCGATGAAGCGCACGCGCACGCCGCGGCGGTGCAGTTCCTCCACCTCGCGGTCGAGCGCGGCGATGAACAGCTTCATCAGCGCGCCGACCTCTTCCTCGGGCCGGCCCCAGTTCTCGCTGGAAAAGGCGAACAGGGTCAGCGCCTCGATGCCCTGGTCCAGGCAGAAGTCGATGCAGGTGTTGACCGCGCGCGCGCCGGCGCGGTGGCCGATGGCGCGCGGTCGGCGCCGGCGTGCGGCCCAGCGGCCGTTGCCGTCCATGATGATGGCGACGTGCCTGGGCACGTTGCCATGATTGGTGATGGGTGATTGGCGATTCGCAAGAGCGTCGTCTCGCGAATCCTGGGTGTCAGTCAATGGGATGGTCTCTTCGGACGTCGGCTTCTGACCAATCACGAATCACGAATCACCGATCACGGCCCTTCAGACCGCCATCAGCTCCTGCTCCTTGGCCTTGACCACCTCGTCGACGTCCTTGATCGCCTTGTCGGTGATCTTCTGGATCTCTTCCTCGCTGCGGCGCACGTCGTCCTCGGTGACCGACTTGTCCTTCAGCAGTTCCTTGACCTGCTGGTTGGCGTCGCGGCGGATGTTGCGGATCGCCACCTTGGCGTCCTCGCCTTCGGAATGCACCACCTTGGTCAGGTCGCGGCGGCGCTCCTCGGTGAGCGCGGGCAGGTTGAGGCGGATGGTGGTGCCGGCGGTGTTGGGGGTCAGCCCGAGGTCGGAGGCGAGGATCGCCTTCTCCACCGCGCCCACCATGCCCTTGTCCCAGGGCTGGATGACCAGCGAACGCGCGTCGGACACGGACACGGCGGCCACCTGCGACAGCGGTACCTCGCTGCCGTAGGCGTTGACCCGGATGCTGTCCACCAGGCCGGTGGAGGCCCGTCCGGTGCGCACCTTCACCAGGTTGTGGCGCAAGGCGTCGATGCTCTTGGCCATGCGGGTCTGGGCGTCCTTCTTGATTTCGTTGAGCATCACCGGCTCCGGTCAGTCTGCTTGAGGCTAGACCGCGGATTATAGGCGGTGTGGCGCCCGCACGGCCCGCGCGGGCCGCCTGCGCGGGCCGGGTTCAGCACGGAAGGGCCGCCGGGTGGCGCGCGGGGGACGCCGGCGGCCGCTGGCCACCGGTCCGACCGGCTCAGCGGCGGCCGTGCACCAGGGTGCCGATCGGCTCGCCCCTGAGGATCCGCAACAGCACGCCGGGCTGGGACATGTCGAAGATGCGCAGCGGCAGGTCGCTGTCGCGACACAGGGCGAACGCGGCGGTATCCATCACCTGCAGGTCGCGGGAGATGACCTCGTCGTAGCCCAGGCTGTCGTAGCGCACGGCGTCGGGGTGCTTCTTCGGGTCGCGGTCGTAGACGCCGTCGACCTTGGTGGCCTTGAGCAGCAGGTCGGCGCCGATCTCGATGGCGCGCAGCGCGGCGCCCGAATCGGTGGTGAAGAAGGGATTGCCGGTGCCGGCGGCGAAGATCGCGATCCGGCCCTTCTCCAGGTGCCGGATCGCGCGCCTGCGGATGTAGTCCTCGCAGACGTCGTTGATCTTGATCGCGCTCATCACCCGGACCTTGCCGCCGAGCTTTTCCAGCGCGTCCTGCATCGCCAGGGCGTTGATCACCGTGGCCAGCATGCCCATCTGGTCGCCGGTCACCCGGTCCATGCCGCCGGCCGCCAGGCCCGCGCCGCGGAAGATGTTGCCGCCGCCGATGACCACGCCGACCTCGGCCCCGGCCTGCTGGGCCTCGATGACCTCGCGCGCGAGGCGGCCGATCACCTTGGGGTCGATGCCGTAATCCTCGTCGCCCATCAGCGCCTCGCCGGACAGCTTGAGCAGGACGCGGCGATAGGCGAGTTGCGACATGGGGGATTCCGGCGTGGAGGAAAGCGCGGAGATTCTAGCGGATCGTGGGTGGCGCGGTCGCTGCGCCCCGCCCGGGCGGGCGGCGAGGCTGGCCCCGGCAAAGGGGGCGCCCGGGTTCAGCCGCCGCCCGGGGGCACCGGATCCCGGGTCGCGACCCGGTTCCGGCCCTCGCGCTTGGCGCCGTAGAGGGCCTGATCGGCGGCGTTGAGCAGGTCGCGCGCGCTGTCGAAGCGCTCGTGTTCGCCGTGCGTCGCCAGGCCGGCCGAGAAGGTCATGTACAGCGGGATGCCGTCCACGATCGCCATCGGCGTGCGTGCGATTTCGTCGAGGATGCGCTGGATCACCGCCAGCGCGGCGTCCGCGCCGGTCTGGCCGAGCACGACCAGGAATTCCTCGCCGCCGTAGCGGGCGATCAGGTCGGCGCTGCGCAGCAGGCGCGACAGCACGCGGGCGAACTCGCCCAGTACCTGGTCGCCGACCAGATGGCCGTGGCGATCGTTAACCTGCTTGAAATCGTCCAGGTCGATGAAGACCAGGGTCAGCGGCCGGTCCGACTCGACCGAGACCTTGAACTCGCGTTCGAGCACCTCTTCCAGCTGGAGCCGGTTGTACATGCCGGTCAGCGGATCGCGCAGCGCCAGTTCCTCGAGTTCGCGGGCGCGCGCCTCGGCCGCCTCGGCCTGGCTGCGCGCCTGGATGGCGCCCTGGATCTCGCGCAGGCTGCGCAGCAGCATCAGTTCGCGGGCCTGTTCGACGATACCGTCCAGGTGCGCCGCCTGCACGATGTGGACGTCGAACAGGGCGGCGATGTCGGGCAGGGCGTCGGACATGCGCGTGACCAGCGCGTCGAACCGGGCCTGGTCGAGGCCCAGCCGGTCGCGCGCGGCGGCAAGCGCGCGCAGGCGCGCCGCGGCTGCGCGGTCCTCGTCGCCGGCCAGCCAGATATCGGCCACCAGCCCGGACACGGCCACGCAGTCGTGGAAGCAGTTGCCGTCACCCGCTGGCGCCTCGCTGGCGCGGATCGATTGCGCCAGGTAGGGGGGCAGGTTCCACTGCCCCGCGATCCAGGCGCCGATCTCGGCATGGTCGGCGCCCAGCGACTCGCGCTCGCGTCGCAGGCGGTCCTGGGCATCGCCCGCCGCGGCCAGCAGTTCGCGGTAGGCCTCGGGCCGGACCTGCAGCAGGGCCAGGGCGCCGATGTCCTGCAGCAGCCCGGCCAGCATCAGTTCTTCCAGCCGCGCGATGCCCAGTTCCGTGCCCAGCAGCCGGGCGGCCATCGCGGCCAGCGCGCTGCGCCGCCACAGCAGCGCCTGCGCGTCGCGGGACTGGCCGTCGCGCAGGGTTCGGCTGAGCGACAGCCCCAGGGCCAGGCTCAGGGTGGCGTTGAGGCCGAGCAGGGTCAGTGCCTGGCCGAGCGTGGCAACCTGGCGGCGGTTGGCGTACAGCGGAGAATTGGCGATGCGCAGCATGCGCGCGCTGAGCGCGCTGTCCTGGGCGATGAGCCCGGCGGTGGCGTCGAGGTCCGCGTCCGGCTGCTGGGCCAGGTCGATGATGCGCAACGCGATCGCCGGCGGCGAGGGCAGGTTGCGGCAGTGGCCAAGCTCGGCCTGGAGTTCGGGGTGCATCGCGGCCTGAACGGGGAGATCCGGAACCGGTATCGGCATGTTCGCGGATTCCTGAGCGGGCGATGCCGGAAATGTTGTGCGGAAACGGAAGAAGCCGCGGTCTCCCGCGGCTTCTCCGTGGCAGCGACGGCGCGGCTCAGGCTAGGCCGGCCTGCTTCATCACCTCGGCGGCGTAGTCCTCGACCACCTTCTCGATGCCCTCGCCGACGGCCAGGCGCTGGAAGCCGACGACTTCGGCGCCGGCGGCCTTGAGCACCGCCTCGACCGACTTGTCGGTGTCGAGCACGTAGGGCTGGCCGTACAGGCTGACCTCGTTGACGATCTTGGCGATCTTGCCGCCGATGATCTTCTCGAGGATCTCGGCCGGCTTGGCGCGATCCTTGTCCGACATCTTGGCCAGCTCGATTTCCTTCTCCTTGGCGATGAAGTCGGCCGGCACGTCGCTCTGCTTGTTGTGCGGCGGGTTCATCGCGGCCACGTGCATGGCCAGGCCGCGGGCCAGGTCGGCATCGCCGCCCTTGAGCTCGACCAGCACGCCGATCTTGCCGCCGTGGACGTAGGCGGCCACGGTGTTGGCGGTGTCGATGGCGGCGACGCGGCGGACCTGCACGTTCTCGCCGACCTTGGCGATGACGGCGGCGCGGGCTTCCTCGACGGTTTCGCCGGAGGCCAGCTTCGCGGCCTTCAGGGCCTCGGCATCGGCGGCGCCGGCCGCCAGCGCGGCCTGGGCGACGGCCTCGGCGAAGCCCTTGAAGTTCTCGTCGTTGGCGACGAAGTCGGTCTCGGAGTTGACCTCGACCAGCACGGCCTTGCCGCCGTCCTGGGCGCTGACGATGCGGCCTTCGGCGGCAACGCGGCTGGCCTTCTTGTCGGCCTTGGCCAGGCCGGACTTGCGCAGGGCCTCGGCTGCGGCGTCGATGTCGCCGTTGCTCTCGGTGAGCGCCTTCTTGCACTCCATCATGCCGGCGCCGGTACGCTCGCGCAGTTCCTTGACCAGGGAAGCGGTGATTTCCATCGGGGACCTCGATTCGAAGAAAAACGGACGGGCGGGGAAGGCCCGCCGTGGGAATTCGTCACGGCATTGGATGGGGCCGTGGGCCCGGGAACGCAACCGCGGCAGGATGCCGCGGCTGCATTGCGGCGCGATTACCCGGCCGCGGCGGCCTCGCCGGCGGGCGCGTCCTTCTTCGGCGCGCGGCGTGCGGGCTTGCCTTCGCCGTCGGCGAACTCTTCCTCGCGGACGTTGGCGGCGTTCGGCGCGGCGGCCTTGCCTTCCAGCACCGCGTCGGCGGCGGCGTTGGCGTACAGCTGCACGGCGCGGATGGCGTCGTCGTTGCCCGGGATGGCGTAGTCGACCAGGGCCGGGTCGTAGTTGGTGTCGACCACGGCGATGACCGGGATGCCCAGCTTCTTGGCTTCCTTGACCGCGATGTCCTCATGGCCGATGTCGATCACGAACAGCGCGTCGGGCAGGCGGTTGAGGTCCTTCAGGCCGCCCAGCGAGGCTTCCAGCTTCTCGCGCTCGCGGCGCAGGCCCAGCACTTCGTGCTTGACCAGTTTGTCGAAGGTGCCGTCGGTCTCGGCCGCTTCCAGCTCCTTCAGGCGCGACACCGACTGCTTGACGGTGCGGAAGTTGGTCAGCGTGCCGCCCAGCCAGCGCTGGGTCATGTACGGCATGCCGCAACGCTCGGCCTCTTCCTTCACCGCGTCGCGCGCGCTGCGCTTGGTGCCGACGAACAGCACGATGCCGCGCTTCTGGGCGATGCCCGAGATGAAGTTCATCGCGTCGTTGAACAGCGGAACCGTCTTCTCGAGGTTGATGATGTGGATCTTGCCGCGGGCGCCGAAGATGTACGGGGCCATCTTCGGGTTCCAGTAGCGGGTCTGGTGGCCGAAATGGACGCCGGCTTCCAGCATCTGGCGCATGGTGATCTGGGGCATTGCTTGAACTCCAGGCAGTGGAACCGGCCGCCACGGCGATAGGATGGGCGGTGCGCCCGCACGGGGCGGGGCGCGTGGTTCCGGGGTTGGGCCTCCCCGCTGCCTCCGTGGCCGAACCTCTCGCGAGGCACCCCGGCACGGGGGGTTGCAGCGGGTGTGTATTCGCCTGCGTCCCTCGGGACGCGACGCCCGGCGTGGGCGGCTGGGCCGGCGCAAGGGCCGGGCTCAGCCGCGGAATGATAGCCGGCCGCGGCCCGGCAGGCAAACCGGCCGGACCGGGCCGTGGCGGGCAGCGGGCCGCCACGGCCCGGCGGGCACGGTCGCGGCAGGGCGCGCCTGCCTGGGCCCGGCAGAGCGGGCCGCGCTCGGCGATAATGGCCGCATGACCATCTCCATCAAGACCCCCGACGAGATCGAGAAGATGCGCGTGGCCGGCCGCCTGGCGGCCGAGGTGCTGCAGGTCGTCGCGGCCCACGTGAAGCCCGGCGTCAGCACCGACGAGCTCGACCGCATCTGCCACGACCACATCGTCAACGTGCAGAAGGCGGTGCCGGCCAACCTCGGCTACAAGGGCTATCCCAAGACCACCTGCATCTCGGCCAACAACGTCATCTGCCACGGCATCCCGAACGGGGCCAAGGTGCTCAAGGATGGCGACATCATCAATATCGACGTCACCGTCATCAAGGACGGCTGGCACGGCGACACCAGCCGCATGTACTACGTGGGCACCCCCTCGGTGATGGCCCGCCGCCTGGTGGAGACCACGCGCGAGGCGCTGTTCCGCGGCATCCGCGTGGTCCGCCCCGGCGCCACCCTCGGCGACATCGGCCATGCCATCCAGGAATACGCCGAAGGCGAGCGCTTCAGCGTGGTGCGCGAGTACTGCGGCCACGGCATCGGCAAGGTCTACCACGAGGATCCGCAGGTCCTGCACTACGGCCGGCCGGGCGAGGGCGTGGTCCTGCAGCCGGGCATGACCTTCACCATCGAGCCGATGATCAACGAGGGCACGCGCTTTACCCGCCTGCTGCCTGATGGCTGGACGGTGGTGACCAAGGACCGCAAGCTCTCCGCGCAGTGGGAGCACACCGTGGTGGTCACGCAGGACGGCGTGGAAATCCTGACCCGCCTGCCCGGCGACGACAACGACCTCTAGGCCGATGCGCGCTTCCCCGTCCCGCGCCGCCCGCGCGCCCGGCCGATCGTCCGGAGCCGGTGGCCGTGGCTGAGGGAGTGTCCTCGCAGACCGGCGACGACGACGCGGCCTGGGCCGCGCAGGCGGCCGAGCAGCTGCGTCGCCAGGACGCGGGTTTCGCCGCGCGCTTCGACGCCGGCGAGGACATGGAACGCCTGCTCATGGCGCGGGTGATCGCGGTCGATGGGCTGGTCCGCCAGGCCTGGTCGCGCAGTATCCCGGCCGACGCGCCGCTGACCCTGTTCGCGATCGGCGGCTATGGCCGCGGCGAACTGTTCCCGCGCTCGGACATCGACCTGCTGGTGCTGGTCGGCGACGAGGCCTGCGAGGCCGACACCGCCAGCCTCTCGCGCCTGTTCGCCCTGCTGTGGGACGCCGGCCTGCCGGTGGGCCACGCGGTACGCACGCTGGCCGAATGCACCCGCGCCGCCGCCGCCGACCTCACCGTGATGACCTCGCTGATCGAGGCGCGGCCCCTGGTCGCTTCGCCGGAGATGGCCGCGCGCCTGGAGGAGGCCGTCTCGGTCGACCGGGTGTGGCCGGCGGCCGGGTTCTTCGCCGCCAAGCGCGAGGAGCTGCGCCAGCGCCATGCGCGCTTCGGCGACACCGCGGACAACCTCGAACCCAACATCAAGGAAGGCCCGGGCGGCCTGCGCGACATCCACACCCTGCGCTGGATGGCGCGGCGCGTGTTCGGCGTGCGCGACATCGAGTCGCTGATCCCGCTCGGGCACCTGGGGCTGGACGAGTACGCCGCGATCGAACGCGAGTGGCGCGTGCTCTCGCGCCTGCGCTATGGGCTGCACCTGGTCGCCGGCAAGCGCGAGGAGCGGCTGCGCTTCGACTACCAGAAGACCCTGGCCGCGCGCCTGCAGCACATCGAGGACGCGGACAACGCCGCCGTCGAGCAGATGATGCAGGGCTTCTACCGCAGTGCCGCGATCCTGCTGCGCATCGGCGAGCGCCTGCTGCAGCGCTACGAGGAGCAGATCGAAGGCGACGTCGAGGCAGTGCCGCTGGATCCGGAATTCGCCATGAAGCGCGGCTACCTCGTCGCTCGCGACGAGTTCTGGCCGGGTGGGGACATGTCGCGCGTGCTCGCCCTGTTCGCGCTGTGGGCCGAGCATCCCGAGGCCAAGGGCCTGCATTCGCGCACCGCGCGCGCGCTGGCCGAGTCGCTGCACGCGCTGCCCGCCTACGACCAGGCCGGCCCGGAGATGCGCGAGGCTTTCATCGAACTGCTGCGCGGCCCCGGCCCGGTGCGCACGCTCGAGCGCATGGCGCGGCTGGGCGTGCTGGGACGCTGGATCCCGGCCTTCGCGCGCGTCTCCGGGCGCATGCAGTTCGACCTGTTCCACGTCTACACGGTCGACCAGCACACGCTGGCGGTGCTGCGCAACCTGGCCTCGTTCTCCACCGGCATCCCCGACGAGCGCTTCTCGATGGCGCACGAGGTCTGGCCGCTGCTGAGAAAGCCCGAGCTGTTGCTGGTCGCCGGCCTGTTCCACGACATCGCCAAGGGCCGCGGCGGCGACCATTCCGAACTCGGCGCGGTCGACGCGCGCGCGTTCTGCGAGGCGCACGGCTACGGCGCCGGCGATACCGCGCTGGTGGAATGGCTGGTGCTCAAGCACCTGCTGATGTCGGTGACCGCGCAGAAGCAGGACATCTCCGATCCGGCGGTGATCCACCGCTTCGCCGTCGAGGTGGCCGACCGCGAGCGCCTGGACTACCTGTACCTGCTCACCTGCGCCGACATCGCCGGGACCTCGCCGCAGCTGTGGAACGCGTGGAAGGACCGCCTGCTGGCCGATCTGCGCACGGCCACCCGCTATGCGCTGCGGCGCGGGCTGGAGCATCGCGTCGGCGCCGCCGACCGCATCGCCGAGACCCGCGACAAGGCCCGCGGCCTGCTGGTGGCCGAAGGCGTGGACGGCATCGACGGGCTGTTCGCGCGCATGCCCGACACCGGCTTCCTGCGCGCCCGGCCCGACCAGATCGTGTGGCAGGCGATGGCGCTGGCCGAGACTCCGCCTGGCGCGACCGTGGTGCGGGTGAGGCGCGTGGCCGGCGCGGGCGATGCGCTGGAGGTGTTCGTGCACGCGCCCGACCGCGACGGCCTGTTCGCCGCCATCGCCATCACCCTCGACCGCCTGGGCCTGGCCATCCAGCAGGCGCGCGCGCTGGATGGCCCGCAGCGGACCATCTTCGATACCTTCCAGGTGCTGTCGATCGACCAGCGCCAGGCGCCGGACATCGGCGCGATCGAGCGCAAGCTGGCCACGGTGCTGGCCGGGTCGCTGGACGTACGCCCGGCGCGGCGCGCGCAGCCGCGCCACCTGCGCCATTTCCGGGTGGTGCCGCAGATCGACTTCGACACGGCCGGCGACGGCCGGCGCACGCTGATGAGCCTGGTGTGCACCGACCGGCCCGGCCTGCTGGCCGACATCGCCCAGGTGCTGCGCCAGCAGCGCATCCGCGTGCATGATGCGCGCATCGCCACCTTCGGCGCGCGCGCCGAAGACGTGTTCCTGGTCAGCGACCGGGAAGACCGCCCACTCGACGACATCCAGCGCGACGCCCTGTGCGAAGCGCTCCAGACCGGCATCGACGGAGACACCAAGGCATGACCCCAGCGGCACAGGCAAGCGGCATCCAGCGCACCATCGAAGACGCCTGGGAGCGTCGCGCGTCCCTCGGCGCCGAGGAGATCGGCGACCTGATCGCGCCGGCGGTCGAGAGGGCGATGCAGGGCCTGGAGAACGGCGTGCTGCGCGTGGCCGAGCCGCGCGAGGACGGCGGCTGGCAGGTCCACGAGTGGCTGAAGAAGGCGGTGCTGCTGTATTTCCGCGTCAACGACATGGCCGTGATCGAGGCCCAGCCGGCCCCGTTCTGGGACAAGGTCGAGGCGCGTTTCGCCGGCTTCAATGCCGAACGCTTCCGCGCGATGGGCGTGCGCGTCGTGCCGGGCGCGGTTGCGCGCCGGGGCACCTATTTCGGCCGCGACGTGGTGCTGATGCCGAGCTTCGTCAACATCGGCGCCTACGTCGGCGAGGGCACGATGGTCGACACCTGGGCCACGGTCGGCTCCTGCGCGCAGATCGGCCGCCACGTGCACCTGTCCGGCGGCGCCGGTATCGGCGGCGTGCTCGAGCCGCTGCAGGCCAGCCCCACGATCATCGAGGACCACTGCTTCATCGGCGCGCGTTCGGAAGTCGTCGAGGGCGTGGTGGTCGGGCACCACAGCGTGATCGGCATGGGCGTGTTCATCGGCCAGTCCACGCGCATCTACAACCGCGCGACCGGCGAGGTCAGCTACGGCTACGTGCCGCCGGGCAGCGTGGTGGTGTCCGGCCAGCTGCCGGCGAAGGACGGTTCACACTCGCTGTACTGCGCGGTGATCGTCAAGCAGGTCGACGAAAAGACCCGCAGCAAGACCAGCGTCAACGACCTGCTGCGCGGCCTGGCCGACTGAGGGGGCGCCGTGACCACGATCTACGGACTGAAGAACTGCGATACCTGCCGCAAGGCGACCAGGTGGCTCGACCGCTTCGGGGTGGCGTACACCTTCGTCGACTACCGCGACAACAAGCCCTCGCCCGAGACCCTGGTCGAGTGGGCCGGCCGGCTGGGCGGCTTCCCGGCGATGGTCAACAAGTCCTCGACCACGTGGCGGCAGCTGCCGGACAACCGCAAGGGCGCGGCCAGCGACGCGGAATGGAAGCTGCTGCTGCGCGAGCATCCGCAGCTGATCAAGCGGCCGCTGGTGGTGACCGACGATGGCGAGACGAGCCAGGGGTTCACCGACAACGGTTTCAAGAAGCGCTTCGGCATCGGCGCATGACCGGGGCGGCAGCGCACAGCGGGGTGCTCGAGCTGGCCTGTGATCTGATCGCCCGGCCTTCGGTCACGCCCGACGACGCCGGCTGCCAGGCGCTCGTGGCGGGTCGCCTGGCGGCCGCGGGGTTCGAGATCGAGACGTTGCGGTTCGGCGAGGTCGACAACCTCTGGGCGACGCACGGCAGCGGCGGCCCGGTGCTGGCCCTGCTCGGCCACACCGACGTGGTGCCGCCGGGGCCGCGCGAGGCCTGGACGAGCGATCCGTTCGCGCCCGCGGTGCGCGATGGCCTGCTGTACGGACGCGGGGCGGCCGACATGAAGGGCAGCGTGGCGGCGTTCGTGGTGGCGCTGGAGCGTTTCGTCGCCGCGCATCCCGACCACCCCGGCACCGTCGCCCTCCTGCTCACCTCCGACGAGGAAGGCGACGCCATCGACGGCGTGCGCCGGGTGGCGCGACTGTTCGGCGAGCGCGGCACCCGCATCGACTGGTGCATCACCGGCGAGCCGTCCTCCATCGCGCGCCTGGGCGATCTGCTGCGCGTCGGCCGCCGCGGCAGCCTGTCGGCGACGCTGGTCGTGCGCGGCGTGCAGGGCCACGTGGCCTATCCGGACAAGGCGCGCAATCCGATCCACCTCGCCGCGCCGGCGCTGGCCGAACTCGCGTCGCGACGCTGGGACGAGGGATACGAGAGCTTCCCGCCGACCAGCCTGCAGGTATCCAACATCCAGGCCGGGACCGGAGCGGCCAACGTCATCCCGGGCGAGCTGCAGGTGCAGTTCAACCTGCGCTACAACCCGCACTGGGATGCGCCGGCGCTGGAGGCCGAGGTCGCGGCGATCCTCGATCGCCACGGGCTCGACTACGCCCTGCGCTGGCATCGCAGCGGTGAACCGTTCCATACGCCCGAAGGCAGGCTGCGCAGCGCGGCGCGAGAGGTGCTGGCGCGGTTCTCCGGCGCGGCACCCGAGGAAAGCACCGGTGGCGGCACTTCCGATGCGCGCTTCATCGCGCCGCTGGGCGCGCAGTGCATCGAGGTCGGCCCGGTCAACGCCAGCATCCACCAGGTCGACGAGCACGTGCGCGTGGCCGACCTTGAGGCGCTGCCGGGGCTGTACCTCGCACTGGTCGAGCGGCTGCTGCCCGCCTCGTCCTGAGGCGCGCGGCTACTCCGAACCGGAACGTTCCTGCGGGCGCGCCCGGCGGTCGTAGCGCAGCGCGCTGATCACCAGCACCAGGCCCAGCACCGCGGCGATGATGAACATCAGCACCGCCAGCGCCGGGTAACCCAGCATCCTCGGGCCCACGTCCAGCCGCATCAGCTGGGTGGACGAGAGCAGCAGGGCGGCGATCACCACCGCCGAGGCGATGCGGTTGGCGATCTTCTGCAGGTTCTCCATCAGCCGCGAATCGTCCAGCCCGGCCAGCCTTACCTGCATGCGGTTGGCCGCCATCAGCGACAGCGTGTCGGAGAGCTTGCGCGGCGCATCGCGCACCAGTTCCTGCAGCTCCAGCGCCTCGGTCGCCAGGCTGGCGGGCGAGAACGCCTTGCGCATGCGGTCGCGCATCAGCGACTGCAGGTGCGATTCGATCTGTTCGCGGACATCGACTTCCGGCGCCAGGGCGTCGACCACGCGCTCGAGGTTGAGCAGGGTCTTGCCCAGCAGGCTGATCTCCGGCGGCGTGCGCAATCCGCACTCGGTGGCGCGGCGCACCAGGTCGAGCACCATCCGGCCCTCGGAAGCGCGGCGCGTGGCGGCGGAGTAGCGCGCCACCACCTGCGAGATCTCGCGCACGTAGGCGGCTTCGTCGAAGTCCTCCAGGCGCGTACCCAGCACCACCAGCTCGCGGGCCACGTCCTCGCCGCGACCATCCACGGCGGCGAAGACCAGCTTGAGCAGGTGCTCGCGCTGGCGCGGCGGGATGGTCGCCACCATGCCCAGGTCGATCAGGGCGATGCGCCCGTCCGGGCACAGCAGCACGTTGCCCGGGTGCGGGTCGGCGTGGATGTCGCCGTGGACGAACACCTGGTCGAGGTAGGCGCACAGCAGCTGGCGGGTGACCGGCTTCGTGTCGAGCTCGGTGCGGCGCAGTCCGGTGATGCGGGTGACGTTGATGCCGTCGATCCAGTCCATCACCAGCAGCCGCGGCGTGACGTAGTCCCACAGCGGCGCCGGCACGCGCAGCAGTTCGTAGCCCGACAGGTGGCGGCCGAAGCGGTCCAGGTTCTCGGCCTCGATGCGGTAGTCGAGTTCGTTGACCATGGCCTTGCGGAACTCGGCGATCCAGTCGGCCAGGCGCAGGCGGCGGCCGGCATCAGTCAGCGCGTCGGCCGTGCCGGCCAGCCGGGCGAGCACGTCCAGGTCGCTGCGGACCGTGGTCGCCACGTCCGGGCGCTGGATCTTGAGCGCGACCACGCGCCCGTCGTGCAGCACGGCGCGGTGCACCTGCGCGAGCGAGGCGGCGGCCATCGGCTGCGGGTCGATCTCGGCGAACACCTTGCTGGCGCGCACGCCCAGCTCGGCCTCGAGCAGCGCCTCGATATCCACAACCGGGGCCGGGGTGGCGTCGTCCTGGATGCGCTCGAGCGCGGCGATCCAGCTCGCCGGCACCAGGTCGGGGCGGGTGGAGAGCGCCTGGCCCAGCTTGACGAAGGCCGGGCCCATCGCCTCGAGGTCGGACACGAAGCGCTCGGCCAGCGCATCGGCATCGGCGTCGGCAGGATCGTCCTCCTGCAGCTCGCCCAGGTCGAAGCCGGTCATGATCCCCGCGCGCCGGTAGCGCGCGAACATCGCGATGATCTGGGAAGTGCGCGAGAGCCGCTGCATGGTGTCGTTCACGTGGTTCCTGCCCCTTGGCGGTCGGCCGGCGCCCGGCCAGCCCGCCCGGGAGTATTCCGGCGCCCCGGTGACGGTTGTGTCTGCAACCGTTGCAAAGCCCGGGGGGCTCGATTACGTTCGCCCCATGGCATCGCAGACCGTCCGCAACGCGCAGGTTCGCAACCGCAATTCCGATGCGGCGAACAATCGTGCGCGCGCAGCGGGCTGCCGCCAGGCGTAACCCCTCCCCGGGGCAACGCCCGGATCGCGAAAGCCCGCATCGCAGGATGCGGGCTTTTTTCGTTTCCGGGCCGGGCCGCGGCCATTACTCCCACAGGAGCGTTGTTCCCATGTGTTCGATCTTCGGCATCTTCGGGCTGCAGCCCGGCGACGACGTCGCGACCCTGCGCCGGCAGTCGCTCGAGCTGTCCCAGCGCCAGCGCCACCGCGGGCCCGACTGGAGCGGCATCCACCACGACGCGGGCGCGATCCTGGTGCACGAGCGCCTGGCGATCGTCGACCCGGCCGGCGGCTCCCAGCCGCTGCGCTCGGCCGATGGCGCCCAGGTGCTGGCGGTCAACGGCGAGATCTACAACCACCGCGAACTCAAGGCCGAGCTGCGCGAGGACTACGCCTTCCAGACCGGCTCGGACTGCGAGGTGATCAACGCGCTGTACCGCGAGGATGCCCCGGCCTCGTTCCTCAACCGCCTCAACGGCATCTTCGCCTTCGCCCTGTGGGACGCGGCGCGCCGGCGGGTGCTGATCGCGCGCGACCCCATCGGCGTCGTGCCGCTGTACTGGGGCCACGACCGCGAAGGGCGGCTGTGCGTGGCCTCGGAGATGAAGGCGCTGGCGCCGGTCTGCGCCGACGTCGCGCAGTTCCCGCCGGGGCACTGGTACGAATGGTCCGTCGACGACGATGGCCGCGCGCGCGGCGAGCTGCAGCGCTACTACGAGCGTCCGTGGCGCGACTACGCCGCGGTCGAGGGCGTGCGGGTGCCGGCGCAGGAACTGCGCGAGGCCTTCGAGGCCGCGGTGCACCGCCAGCTGATGACCGACGTGCCCTACGGCGTGCTGCTCTCGGGCGGGCTCGACTCGTCCCTGGTCGCGGCGGTGGCCGCGCGCTATGCGCGCCGCAGGATCGAGGACGACGATGCCAGCGAGGCCTGGTGGCCTCGCCTGCATTCGTTCGCCATCGGCCTGGAGGGGTCGCCCGACCTGGCCGCCGCGGAAGTGGCCGCGAAGATGCTCGGCACCGTGCACCACGGCTTCACCTACACCCTGCAGGAAGGGCTGGACGCACTGCCGGAAGTGGTGCGCCACATCGAGACCTACGACGTCACCACCATCCGCGCCTCCACGCCGATGTACCTGCTGGCGCGGCGGATCAAGGCGATGGGGGTGAAGATGGTGCTGTCGGGCGAGGGCAGCGACGAGATCTTCGGCGGCTACCTGTACTTCCACAAGGCGCCCGATGCGCGCGAATTCCACGAGGAACTGGTGCGCAAGCTCGACGCCCTGCACAACTACGACTGCCTGCGCGCCAACAAGTCGATGATGGCCTGGGGCGTGGAGCCGCGGGTTCCGTTCCTGGATCGCGAGTTCCTCGACGTGGCCATGCGCATGGACGCCGCGCACAAGATGGTGCGCCGTGGCGACACCGGCCCGCAGCGGATGGAGAAGGGCGTGCTGCGCGAAGCCTTCGACGGCTACCTGCCCGAGTCGATCCTGTGGCGCCAGAAGGAACAGTTCAGCGACGGCGTGGGCTACGGCTGGATCGACGGGCTCAAGGCGCACGCGGAAGGCCAGGTCAGCGATCGCGAACTGGCCGCCGCCGATCGCCGGTTCCCGGTCAATCCGCCGCAGACCAAGGAGGCCTACCACTACCGCACGCTGTTCGAGCAGTTCTATCCCGGCGCGGCCTGCGCGGAGACGGTGCCCGGCGGCAAGTCGATCGCCTGCTCCTCGCCCGCGGCGATCGCCTGGGACGCGAGCTTCGCGGCGATGGCCGACCCGTCCGGTCGCGCGGTGGCAGGCGTCCACGCGCAGGCGCTGGGTTCGCCCTGAGCGGCCGGCAGCGGACTCCGGTGCGCGCTTGAACGGGCCCGCACCGGCGCCCCCGCGGGTCCGGGCGCGCCCGCGCGGGCGTGCGACAATCGCGCCTTTCCGCGATCGCGCACCGCGCACGACCATGTCCCCGATGCGAAGCCTGCTGCTCTCCGCCCTCTGCGCCGCCAGCCTGTCCGCCTGTGCGCAGGCACCTACCGATGCCGGCGACGCGGCGGACGCGACGGCCGCCGAGCCGGTCGAGCAGATCCAGACGCAGCCCGGCACGCCGGAAGACCGCGCACGCCAGGCGATCGAGTCGATCAATCCCGACATCCGCATCGACGCGATCTCCGCTTCGCCGCTGGCGGGCTTCCAGGAGGTGATCGTCGGCGGCCAGGCGCTGTACGTCAGCGACGACGGCAAGTACCTGCTGCAGGGCAGCCTGTTCGACATCAAGGCCAAGCGCGACCTGAGCCAGGCCGGCGTGGCCGAGGTGCGGCGTCGCCTGCTGGCCGCGGTCCCCGCCAGCGAGCGCATCGTGTTCGCGCCAGCCTCGCCCAGGTACACCGTGAGCGTGTTCACCGACGTGGAATGCGGCTACTGCCGCCGCCTGCACCAGGACATCGCCGAGTACAACAAGCGCGGGATCGCGGTGGAGTACCTGGCGTTCCCGCGGATGGGGATCGATACCCCGGATTACCGCCTGATGGTCTCGGTCTGGTGCGCCAAGGACCGCCGCAAGGCGCTCACCGACGCCAAGGAGGGCCGCAACGTGCCCCAGGCCACCTGCGAGAACCCGGTCGCGCGCCACTACGAGCTCGGCCAGCGCGTGGGCCTGACCGGCACCCCGATGATCGTGACCGCCAGCGGCGTTTCGATGCCCGGCTACCTGCCGCCCGACGCCCTGCTGTCGGCGCTGCAGGAAATGGACGCCGTGCAGCCGGACGCGGCGGGCGGCTGAGGCGGCGGCGCCCGGGCGCCGGGGTGCGGCGCGGGGAGCCGCCCGGCGACCCGGCCAGCGGGACCGAAGCCGCTTACAATAGGCGGCCCGCTCCCAGGTGTTCTCCCGGACATGATCGTCCTCGAGGGCCTCCCGGCCCTGTCGCCGTTCCGCCGCGAACGGCTTGAGCTCCGCCTCCAATCCGTTGCGCCCGGCGTCCGCCTGCTCGGCGCCTGGCACGTGTACTGGATCGATCCCGAACCCGGCGCGACCCCGGACCCGGCCGTGCTGCGGCGCGTGCTGGAGGCAGGGGACGGCCAGGCGCCCCTCGCCGCGGGCGCGGTCTCGCGCTACGTCGCGCCGCGGCTGGGCACGATCTCGCCCTGGGCCAGCAAGGCCAGCGAGATCCTGCGGGGCGCGCGCCAGCCGGTGCGGCGCGTGGAGCGGGGCACCCGGATCGACCTGGCGGGCTGGCCGGCGGATGCTGCCGCCCAGGCGGCCCTGTCGCGGCTGCTGCACGATCCGATGACCCAGTCGCTGCTGGCCTCGCACGAGGCGGCGGCGGGGCTGTTCGCCACGCCCGCGCGCGGAAGCGTGGAACGGGTGGCGCTGGCAGGGCTGGAGGAAGCCAACGCCCGCCTCGGCCTCGCCCTGGCCGCGGACGAGATCGAGTACCTGCGCGAGCGCTATGCCGCGCTCGGCCGGGACCCGTCCGACGTCGAGCTGATGATGTTCGCGCAGGCCAACTCCGAGCACTGCCGGCACAAGATCTTCAACGCGTCGTGGACGGTGGACGGCGAGGAGCAGCCGCGATCGCTGTTCGGGATGATCCGCAACACCCACGCGCGCACGCCGCAGCACACGCTGTCGGCCTACAGCGACAATGCGGCGGTGGTGGCCGGCTATCCCGCCAGCCGCTTCCGGCCCGACCCGGCCAGCCGCGAGTACCGCAGCGAGGCGCAGGCCGAGAGCGCCTTCTGCATCAAGGTCGAGACCCACAACCATCCGACCGCCATCTCGCCGTTCTCCGGCGCCAGCACCGGCGCCGGTGGCGAGATCCGCGACGAGGGCGCCACCGGCCGCGGCGGCAAGCCCAAGGCCGGCCTGACCGGCTTCAGCGTCTCGCACCTGCGCATCCCGACGTTGCCGCAGCCCTGGGAGCGCGAGCGCGCGCTCAATCCGCGCATGGCGCCGGCGCTGGAGATCATGCTCGACGGCCCGCTGGGGGGCGCCGCGTTCAACAACGAGTTCGGGCGGCCGAACCTGCTGGGCTATTTCCGCAGCTTCGAGCTGCAGCACGACGGCGAGCCGGCGCGCGCCTACGACAAACCGATCATGCTTGCCGGCGGCCTGGGCGCGATCGACCGGCCGATGGTGGCCAAGCGCAACCTGCAGCCCGGCGACGCGGTGGTCGTGCTGGGCGGTCCGGCGATGCTGATCGGCCTGGGCGGCGGCGCCGCCAGTTCGGTGGCATCGGGCGAGAGCGCCGAGGATCTCGACTTCGCCTCGGTACAGCGCGAGAACCCGGAGATGGAGCGCCGCTGCCAGGAAGTGATCGACGGCTGCGTGGCGCTGGGCGAGGCCAACCCGATCGTCTCGATCCACGACGTCGGCGCGGGCGGCCTGTCCAACGCGATCCCCGAGCTGCTGCACGACTCGAACGTCGGTGGCGTGATCGACCTCGGCCGCGTGCCCAGCGACGATCCCTCGCTCTCGCCGATGCAGCTGTGGTGCAACGAATCGCAGGAGCGCTACGTGCTGGGCGTGCCGCAGGCGCGCCTGGCCGAGTTCGCGGCGCTGTGCGAGCGCGAACGCTGCCCGTTCGCGGCCGTGGGCGTGGCCACGGCCGAGCAGCACCTGACGGTGGGTTACGGCGTGCTCGACGCGCCGCCGGGGGGCGACGACGCGGATGTGTCATCCGATCCGGCGCAGCACGCCGGGCGTTCGGACCACCCGCGCGGCAGTGCCGCGCAGGAAGGCAGCCCCGGCCCGGCGCAGCACGCCGGGCGTTCGGACCACCCGCGCGGCAGTGCCGCGCAAGCGGGTGGTCCTCACCCCATCGACCTGCCGATGGATGTCCTGTTCGGCAAGGCGCCGAAGATGCATCGCGATGCGCAGCGTCCGGCGCCGGTGCGCTGGCGCGGCCTGAACACCACCGTCGTCGACCTGCACGAGGCTGGCCTGCGCGTGCTCGCACATCCCACCGTCGCGTCCAAGCAGTTCCTGGTCACCATCGGCGACCGTGCGGTGGGCGGCCTGACCGCGCGCGACCAGCTGGTCGGTCCCTGGCAGGTGCCGGTGGCCGACTGCGCGCTCACCCTGGCCGGCTACGACGGCGTGGCGGGCGAGGCGATGGCGATCGGCGAGCGCACGCCACTGGCGCTGATCGATGCCGCCGCCGCCGCGCGCATGGCCGTGGGCGAGGCGATCACCAACCTCTGCGCCGCGCCGGTGGATGCGCTGGAGCAGGTCAAGCTGTCGGCCAACTGGATGGCCGCGGCCGGCCATCCGGGCGAGGACGCCAGCCTGTTCGACGCGGTGCACGCCGTCGGCATGGAGCTGTGTCCGGAACTGGGCCTGAGCATCCCCGTCGGCAAGGACTCGCTGTCGATGCAGGTGCAGTGGAACGCGCCGGGCGCCGACGGCGCCGCGCAGCCGCACAAGTCGGTCTCGCCGGTGTCGCTGATCGTCACCGCGTTCGCGCCGGTGCCCGACGTCACCCGCCAGCTCACCCCGCTGATCGAGGATGGCATCGACAGCGAGCTGTGGCTGATCGGCCTGGGGGCCGGCAAGCAGCGCCTCGGCGGTTCGATCCTGGCGCAGTGCTACGACGCCTTCGGCGGCGCCTGCCCGGACCTGGACGATCCGGCACGCCTGCGCGCGTTCTTCGAACTGGTCCGCGACGCGCGCGAGGCAGGACTGCTGCGCGCCTACCACGACCGCTCCGACGGCGGCACCTTCGCCGCCCTGTGCGAGATGGCGTTCTGCTCGCACAAGGGCCTGGACATCGACCTGGACGGCTGGGGCGAGGATCGCGCGGAGGATGCGTTCCGCACCCTGTTCGCCGAGGAACTCGGCGCGGTGGTGCAGATCGCCAGCGAGCACCGGGCCGAGTTCGCCGACCTGGTCGAACGCCATGGCCTGATCGAATGCGCCCAGCGCATCGCGCGCCCGACCTCGAGCGGCCGCATCCGCGTGCTGCACGGCGAGCAGGCGCTGGCGGAGTGGCGCTGGGAGGAACTGTTCGACGCATGGTGGTCGGTCACCCACGCCATGCAGCGCCTGCGCGACAACCCCGACTGCGCCGACGAGGAGCGCGCGGCGGCGCGCCGTTTCGATGCGCCCGGTCTGCAGCCGGGTCTGAGCTTCGATCCGTCCGAAGACGTGGCCGCGCCTTACATCGGTACCGGCGCGCGGCCGCGCGTGGCGGTCCTGCGCGAGCAGGGCGTCAACAGCCACGTGGAGATGGCGCTGGGATTCGACCGCGCAGGCTTCACCGCGGTCGATGTGCACATGAGCGACCTCATCGCCGGCCGCGCCTCGCTCGAAGGCTTCGACGGCCTGGTGGCCTGCGGCGGCTTCAGCTACGGCGACGTGCTCGGTGCGGGCCGCGGCTGGGCCACCTCGATCCTCGAGCGCGAGGCGCTGCGCGAACAGTTCGCAGCGTTCTTCGCGCGCGGCAGCACGTTCTCGCTGGGCGTGTGCAACGGCTGCCAGATGATGTCGCAGCTGCGCGCGATCATTCCCGGCGCGGGGCATTGGCCGCGCTTCCTGCGCAACCGCAGCGAACAGTTCGAGGGGCGCCTGGGCCTGCTGGAAGTGGTCGAATCGCCGTCGCTGTTCCTGGCGGGCATGGCCGGTTCGCGCATCCCGGTGGTCGTGGCCCATGGCGAAGGGCGCGCGGTGTTCGACGATGCCGCCGACCGGGCGGCCGCCGCGGTGGCGCTGCGCTACGTCGAAGGCGACGGCGGTGCGGCGACGACCTATCCAGCCAATCCCAACGGCTCGACCGACGCCATCGCCGGCCTGACCAGCCGCGACGGGCGCGCGACGATCCTCATGCCGCACCCCGAGCGCACCCTGCGCAGCCTCAACTTCAGCTGGGCGCCGACGCAGTGGCCGGACGCCTCGCCCTGGCTGCGCATGTTCCGCAACGCGCGGGTCCACCTCGGCTGACCCGCCACGCGCCGCGGATCGCGCGGCGCCCCGTCACCGCCCGGCACCTGCCGGGAGTACCGGCCGCAGGCGTCCCCTGACGGCCGGCATCGTTGCGCCCGCGGCTGCTGCATCGCAGCGCGGGCGTAGGCGGGCCTCTTCCACTTCGACGCCAGTCAGCCTGCCGGTCCCGCCGGGGCACGGGCTGTCTGCGCCTGCAAAAACGGTTCCTTTTCCATTCAGGAGAGGGAGATTTGTGAGAAACATCACGCTCCTTGCCTTGGGTCCGGCGCAAGTCACTGATTCAAGCGGGGTTCTACTGTCAATCGGAGTCAAGTTATGACGATATGCGTCCAAAGACTTGACGAAAATTGTCAGTCGCGGTGAGTATCGGTCCCAGTTGCAAGCAATTCGAGGGGCGTTCAGGAATAGCGCTATCGGCCCGCACAAGGACTGGCTCACCGCCGAATCTCATTGCGTCCGCGACACGCCCCTGACCTCTGCATGCACCCGACCCGCGAGCCTGCGCTCGCGCAGCGCCGGGTTTCCGTTGCCATATCCATCAACAAGGGGCCAATTCGATGAACCGCATCTATTCCAAGGTCTGGAACCAGTCCACCGGTCAGGTCAGCGTCGCGTCGGAACTGGCCAGGGCCAAGGGCAAGGGCAAGGGCGCCAGGCTGCTGCAGGCCGCCGTGGTGACTGCCGCGCTGGCGCTGGCCGGCGCCGCGGTCGCCCAGGGGCCTGCGCCGAAGGGCCAGGCCAACGGCAAGCCGCCGGCGCACGCGGGCAAGGCGGAACCTCCGGCCAAGGACGCCAAGGCCGAAGTGTGCGGTTCGGCCTCGGCCACCGCGACCGGTGCGCTGGCCTGCGGTGAAGGCGCGGTCGCCAGCGGCGCCGGCTCCACCGCGCTCGGCAACGCCGCGCGCGCCACGCACGCCAACGCCACCGCACTGGGCAACAACGCGCGCGCGCTGCAGTCCAACGCGACCGCCGCCGGTTCCAACGCGCTGGCCTCGGGCTCGGCGTCGACCGCGCTGGGCAGTTCGACCCAGGCCCTGGGCCTGCGCAGCAGCGCAGTCGGCCAAGGCGCGCAGGCGCATGCCGAAGGCGCGGTCGCGCTCGGCTTCAACGCGTATGCGAGCCCGGCCGCGGCCGGCAGCGTGGCGCTGGGTTACGGTGCCCGCGCGACCGAAGCCGGCGTGCTGTCGGTCGGCAATGGCGGTGGTTCCGGCACGGTGGGCCCGGCCACGCGCCGCATCACCAATGTCAGCGACGGCATCGCCGACAGCGACGCGGCCACGGTCGGGCAGGTGAACGCGGTCGCCGGTGAGATCGATGCGGTTGCCGAGGTGGCGGAGCACACCGACCGCTACTTCAAGGCCGATGGCGCCGACGACGGCAGCGACGACGCCAGTGTCGCCGGCGAAGGCGCGATCGCAGCCGGTGCCGGTGCGGTGGCGGACGGAGACGGCGCCGCCGCCTACGGCGCGGGCGCCCAGGCGACCGCCGACAACGCGACCGCGGCAGGCGCGGGCAGTGCGGCCAGCGGCACCGAGTCCTCGGCGTTCGGCGGCCTGGCCAATGCGTCCGGCGACTACGGCACGGCGGTGGGTGGCCGTGCGGAGGCGTCGGGCTTCAACAGCACGTCGGTGGGCAGCTGGAGCGCGGCCTCG
>NZ_JBHTKU010000005.1:0-423896 GCF_042678665.1 Luteimonas composti | reverse complement strand
CGGCCAGAACGCGACGGCGTCGGGCTACAACGCGACGGCGACGGCGGACAGCGCGACGGCGGTGGGCGGCAGCCTGTACTACGAGGATCCGGACACGGGGGAGGTGCTGCTGGACCAGACCACGACGGCGTCGGAAGTGGGCGCGAGCGCGTTCGGTGCCGGTGCGCAGGCCAACGGTGCGTTCAGCACCGCGACCGGCGCGGCGGCGAGCGCCGACGGGTTGCAGGCTACTGCGATCGGCTACAGCAGCGTCGCCTCGGGCCTGGCCGCGACCGGCCTGGGCGGCTTCTCCGAGGCCACGGGCGACTTCTCCACCGCACTGGGCTACGGCGCCGCGGCGAGCAACACCCGCACCACCGCGGTCGGCATCTCGGCCGACGCCAGCGGCGTCAACGCCACGGCGGTGGGCAACACCGCGACCGCCAGCGGCAGTGCTTCGTCCGCGCTGGGCACCGGCGCGAGCGCCACGGCACTGAACACGACCGCCCTGGGCGGCTCGTCGCGTGCCAGTGCCGACAACGCCACCGCCATCGGCCAGCTGTCCTGGGCCACGGCGGCCGGCGGCACGGCGATCGGCCGCGACGCCTACGTGTACGGCGCGGGCGTCAACGCCACGGCGATCGGCCTGAGCGCCTGGGCCAACGGCGCGAGCAGCGTGGCGCTGGGTGCGGGTTCGCGCGCGACCGAGGCGAACGTGGTCTCGGTGGGCAACGGCACCGGCGGCACGCATCCGGCCACCCGCCGGATCGTCAACGTCAGCGACGGCGTCGCCGCGAGCGACGCGGCCACGGTCGGCCAGCTGGAAGCAGCGACCGAGCACACCCGCTACTTCGCCGCGAGCGGCGGCGTCGACAGCGACAATGCGGCCTACGTGGAGGGCGAGTACGCCACGGCGTCGGGCGAATCCGCCACGGCGGTGGGCGAGGGTGCCTCGGCCTACGGCAGCGGTGCATTCGCCCTGGCCGACCAGGCCACCGCGGTGGGCTTCAACGCCTCCGCCAGCGGGCAGTACGCGGTGGCGCTCGGCACCTCGGCGACCGCGGTCGGCGACGGTGCGGTGGTGCTGGGTCCGAACGGCGTGGCCTGGGGCTCCGCGGCGGTCGCCGTGGGCTCGGGGGCAACCGCCAACGGCGTGTTCTCCACGGCGGTCGGCGCGTTCAGCAACGCGGTGGGCGTGACCAGCGTGGCGGTGGGCCGCAACGCGGTGGCGGTGTCGAACTTCGCTTCGGCCTTCGGCGCGGGCGCGTCGGCCACAGCCGAGAACAGCGTGGCGCTGGGCCAGGGTTCGGTGGCCGACGAGGCCAACAGCGTCTCGGTGGGCAGCGAGGGCAGCGAACGCCGCATCACCAACGTCGCCGACGGCCGCGTGGTCGCGGGTGGCACCGACGCGGTGACGGGCGGCCAGCTCTATGGCGCGCTCGACAGCACGGCGCAGATCCTGGGCGGCGGTTCCGAGGTCACGGCCTTCGGCACGCTCTCGGCACCGGCCTACATGATCCAGGGCAGCACCTACTTCAGCGTCGGCGATGCCTTCGGTGCGGTGGACGCCCAGATCAGCGTGCTCGACAGCCGTCTGACCGCGCTGGAAGGCGGAACCACCTCCGCGACCGGCCAGTCGTCGACGGCCTCCACCGGCCGCCGCCTGGGCGGCGACGCGACGCCGGACGTGACGACCCCGCAGGTGTCCGACGGCGCTGGCGCGGGGACCAGCACCGGGACCCCGGCCACGGGCAACGCGACGGCGGTGGCCGTCGGCCAGGGCGCCACGGCAACCCAGCCGACCGCGACCGCGATCGGCGACGGGGCGACCGCCACCGCCGCCAACTCGGTCGCGCTGGGCCAGGGCTCGGTGGCGGACCGCGCCAACACCGTCTCGGTGGGCAGCGTGGGCAACGAGCGCCAGGTGACCAACGTGGCGGCCGGCACCCAGGCGACCGACGCGGTGAACGTCGCCCAGCTCGAGTCCACCGCGACCCAGGCCGTGGCGACCGCCAACGCCTACACCGACGCGAAGTTCGACGCCTGGTCCGACAGCTTCCAGGCCTACCAGACCGAGCTCGAGCGGCGCTTCACCGACCAGGACCGCCGCATCGACCGGCAGGGCGCGATGGGCGCGGCGATGCTGAACATGGCCACGAGCGCCGCCGGCATCCGCACCCAGAACCGCGTCGGCGTCGGCGTCGGCTTCCAGGGCGGCGAAAGCGCGCTGTCGCTGGGCTACCAGCGTGCGATCAGCGAACGCGCGACCCTGACCATCGGCGGCGCGTTCAGCGGCGACGAGAAGTCGGTGGGCGTGGGCGCGGGCTTCGGCTGGTAAGGGTCCGGGCGGGGGCGCCAGCCCCCGCCCGCACGGATACGGCCCTGCGGTGCGCAGCGCGCATCCGTCAGCCGCGGGGCGCTCCAGGTTGAGACGGCAATCGCGGCGCGTGCGGAGGATCCGTCCGCGTCGTCCCATGCGAGTTGATCCATTTCGTCGAGAGGGCATCACATGAGCAAGCGCAACATCCTTCCCTGCACCCTGGCCGTCGCGGTCATCGCCGCCATTGGCGCCACCGGCGCAACCGCCGCCAAGAAGCCGAAGTTCGGCACGGACACGGCCAGCCTGTCGGCCGCCCTCGGCGAGCAGGAAGTCTTCCGCCGTTTCGTGGTGCAGTACCGCGACGGCACGCGCGAGAAGGCGGACCGCAGCGCCGGCGTGGCCACGTTCGGCCGTGCGCTGTCGCGCTCGGGCCTGGCCAAGACCCGCGCGGCCAATGCCAGCCACCTGCGCACGCTCCGCAACGGCCAGCAGCTGATCAAGCTCTCGCGCGGACTCGACCGCGTCGAGGCCGAGGCGCTGGTGCGCCAGCTCCAGGCCGATCCGAACGTGGTCTCGGTGCGCGCCGACCGCCTGCGCCAGATCGCCCGCTCCGCCGAGCGCCTGCCCGACGTGCAGCCGGCGTACATCCCCAACGATCCGGATTTCATCGAGTACCAGTGGCACATGCTGGCGCCCGACGGCACCGCGACCTTCGACGGCGGGCCCAACCGCGGCGGTGCCAACGTACCGGCGGCCTGGGACCTGGCCGACGGCACGGGCGTCACCATCGCCGTACTCGATACCGGCATCACCGCGCATCCGGACGTGGACACCTCGTTCGCCGACGCCGGCTACGATTTCATCTCCGACGCCTTCGTGTCCGGTCGCGAGACCGACGACCGCGTGCCCGGAGGCTGGGACCTGGGCGACTGGACCATCGGCTATCCGGGCGCCGAAACCTGCCAGCAGCGCAACAGCTCGTGGCATGGCACCCACGTCGCCAGCACCGCCGGCGCGCAGGCGACCGACAACGGCGTCGGCATGACCGGCATCGCCTACAACGCCAATGTCGTCCCGGTCCGCGTGCTGGGCCACTGCGGCGGCTACGATACCGACATCGCCGACGCGATCGTGTGGGCGGCGGGCGGCGAGGTCGACGGCGTGCCGACGAACCCGAACCCGGCCCACGTCATCAACCTCAGCCTCGGTGGCGCGGGTGCCTGTACCGCCTACGAGGCCGACGCGATCGCGCAGGCCAACGCCCTGGGCGCGGTGGTGGTGGTCGCCGCCGGCAACCAGAACGCGAACACCTCGGGTTACTCGCCGGGCAACTGCCCGGGCGTGATCACGGTCGCCTCGAACGGCGTCACCAGCCGCCGCGCCTACTACTCCAACTACGGCGACGGCATCGAGATCTCCGCGCCGGGCGGCGGCGTGTACGCGAACGACGGCAGCGGCGGCGCGCAGATCTTCGACGGCTTCGTCTGGCAGGCGCGCAACCCGAGCACCACCACGCCGACTCCCCTGGCCGATATCAGCCCGGTCACGGCGTACGGCGGTTCGGCGGGCACCTCGCAGGCCGCGCCGCACGTGGCCGGCGTGGTCGCCCTCATGCAGGGCGCGCGCCTGGATGCCGGCCTGCCGCTGCTGACGCCGACGGAAGTGCTGGACATCCTCCAGGACACCGCGACCGCGTTCACCGTGGCGCCCTCGGCCTCGCAGCCGATCGGCCCCGGCATCGTCAATGCCGCGGCCGCCGTGGCCAAGGCGATCGAGCCGCCGTGCGAGGTCGACTGCGCGCCGGATGCGACTCCGATCGCCAACGGCGTGGCCGTCAGCGGGCTGTCCGGTGGCGCCGGCAGCGAGACGCTCTACAGCCTCACCGTCCCGGCCGGCGCGCGCGGTCCGCTGAGCATCACCACCACCGGCGGCAGCGGTGACGTGAACCTGCTGGTGAGCTTCGAGGAAGAGCCCACCGACGCCGATGCGGACTTCCGTTCGGCGCGTCCGGGCAACAACGAGACGGTGCGGATCAACGCACCGCAGGCGGGCACGTACTACATCAAGCTGGTCGGCGCCCGCGCCTACAGCAACGTGCGCCTGCAGGCCCGCCACAACTGAGCGTCCTGCGCCAACAGGAGCCCCGGCCATGCCGGGGCTCTTTTTTTTGGGTGACCCGGCGTTGCGCCGGCAGCGGCGCCGATCCTGAACCCGGTGCCGGGCGGTCGCCTTCGGGCAGGGACGGCGCAGAGGGTGCAAGCTGCTAAAGTCGTGGCCCCCGACGGATGCCGAACGTGAACGCGATCCCCGACCTTCCCGTCAGCGAGTCCGTGGCGCAGGACGCGGAGGACCGCATCGTCGCCGCGCTGCTCGAACGCCAGCAGCTCAAGGAAGTCGACCTCGCGCGCGCGCGCCGCCTGCAGGAGGAAACCGGCGGTGCCCTGTTGCCGCTGCTCTCGCGGCTGGGACTGGTGTCCGAGCGCGACCACGCCGAGGCCTGCGCCAGCGCGCTGGGCCTGCGCCTGCTCGGTGCGCGCGACATGCCCGCCGAGCCGCCGGAACTGCCCGATGCGCCGCCGTTGAGCGCGCGCTTCCTGCGCCAGTTCCACCTGTGCCCGATCGGCGAGCAGGGTGGACGGCTGGTGCTGTGGATGGCCGACCCGCAGGACGCTTACGCGCTGGAGGCGGTGCGCCTGGCGACCGGCCGCGACGCCGAGCCCGTGGTCGGCCTGCGTTCGGAGATCGACGACCTGATCGAGCGCTGGCATGGCCAGGGCCGCAGCGCGATGGGCGCGATCGTCGAGACCGCGGACGGCGAGGGCGGTGCCGACATGGACGACGTCGAGCACCTGCGAGACCTCGCCAGCGAAGCGCCGGTGATCCGGCTGGTCAACCTCGTCATCCAGCGCGCGGTCGAGCTGCGCGCCTCGGACATCCACATCGAACCGTTCGAGAACCGGCTCAAGGTGCGCTATCGCATCGACGGCGTGCTGGAGGAGGGCGAGAGTCCGCCGGCCAACCTCACCGCGGCGGTGATCAGCCGCATCAAGATCATGGCCAGGCTCAACATCGCCGAGCGCCGCCTGCCGCAGGACGGCCGCATCATGCTGCGCGTGCAGGGCAAGGAACTCGACCTGCGCGTGAGCACGGTGCCGACCGCGCACGGCGAAAGCGTGGTGATGCGCCTGCTCGACCGCGGCACGGTGGTGTTCGACTTCGAGCGGCTGGGCTTCACCGGCGACTTCCTGCCCGCGTTCCAGCGCGTACTCGAGCAGCCGCACGGGATCCTGCTGGTCACCGGACCCACCGGCTCGGGCAAGACCACCACGCTCTACACCGCGCTCTCCAAGCTCAACACGCCCGACGTCAAGATCATCACCGTCGAGGACCCGGTCGAATACCAGATCGAGGGCATCAACCAGATCCAGGCGCGGCCGCAGATCGGCCTGGATTTCGCCAACGCCCTGCGCAGCATCGTGCGCCAGGACCCGGACATCATCATGATCGGCGAGATGCGCGACCTCGAGACCGCGCGCATCGCGATCCAGTCCGCGCTCACCGGCCACCTGGTGCTGAGCACGCTGCACACCAACAACGCCGCGGGCGGCATCACCCGCATGCTCGACATGGGCGTGGAGGACTACCTGCTGACCTCGACGGTCAACGGCATCCTCGCCCAGCGCCTGGTGCGCCGGCTCGAGCCCACCCATGCGGAGAAGTACCCGGCTTCGCCGGAGGAGATCGAGAAGTTCGGCCTGCGCCGCTTCCAGCCCGAAGGCGAGATCTTCCTGTACCGCCCGCGTGGCTCGTCCATCGCCCCGACCGGCTACCTCGGCCGCACCACGATCGTCGAATTCCTGGTGATGAACGACGAGCTGCGGCGCGCGGTGATGCGCCACGCCGGCATGGGCGAGATCGAACAGCTCGCGCGCCAGAACGGGATGCGCACCATGTACGAGGATGGCCTCGCCAAGGCCCTGGCCGGCGTGACCACGATCGAGGAAGTGCTGCGGGTGACGGAGGAGGCATGAGCCAGTCCGCGCCGCAGCAGCCGGTCGCGCGGTGGCGCGATGGAACCGCGCCCGCCGTCGCCGACCGCGGAGGCCACGCCCGCTGATGGCGCTGTACCGCTACAAGGCGCTCAATACCCGCGGCGAGACGCTGGAAGGCCAGATGGAGGCGGCCAGCGATGCCGAGGTGGCGCTGCGCCTGCAGGAGCAGGGACACCTGCCGGTCGAGGCGCGGCTGGCCAGCGAAGGGGGCGGCGGGTCCTGGCGCGCCCTGCTGCGGTCCAAGCCCTTCGCCGGGCAGCGGCTGGTGCAGTTCACCCAGCAACTGGCGACCCTGCTCGGTGCCGGGCAGCCGCTGGATCGTGCGCTGACCATCCTGCTGGAGCTGCCGGAAGAGCCCGCGGCCAAGCGCACGGTCTCGGAGGTCCGCGACGCGGTACGCGGCGGCAGCACGCTGTCCGGCGCGCTGGAGCGCCAGCACGGCACGTTCTCGCGGCTGTACATCAACATGGTGCGCGCCGGCGAAGCCGGCGGCAGCCTGGAGGAAACCCTGCAGCGACTGGCCGACTACCTCGAGCGCAGCCGCCTGCTGCGCGGGCGCGTGGTCAACGCGCTGATCTATCCGGTGATCCTGCTGGTGATGGTCGGCCTGTCGATGATGTTCCTGCTCGGCTACGTGGTGCCGCAGTTCGCGGCGATGTACGAAAGCCTGGACGCGCCGCTGCCGCTGTTCACGAAGATCGTGCTGGCGCTGGGCATGTTCGTGCGCGACTGGTGGATCGTGCTGGTCGCGGTGCCGGCGCTGGCGCTGTGGTGGCTGGACCGGCGACTGCGCAATCCCGCCTTCCGCGCGCGCTTCGATGCCTGGATACTGAGGCAGAAGCTCGTGGGCCCGATGCTGGCGCGGCTGGAGACCGCCCGCCTGGCGCGGACCCTCGGCACCCTGCTGCGCAACGGCGTGCCGTTGATGTCCGCGCTCGGGATCGGCCGCACCGTGGTCGGGAACCGGGTGCTGGCGGCCGATGTCGAAGCTGCGGCGGAGGATGTGAAGAACGGCGTCGGCCTGTCGGCCGCGCTGGGCAAGGGCCGGCGTTTTCCGCGACTGGCGCTGCAGATGGTGCAGGTGGGCGAGGAGTCGGGCGCGCTGGACGCCATGCTGCTCAAGACCGCCGACACCTTCGAGCAGGAAACAGGCCAGGCGCTGGACCGCATGCTGGCCGCGCTGGTGCCGGCGGTGACGATGGTGCTGGCGCTGGTGGTGATGGCGGTGATCCTGGCCGTGCTGGTGCCGGTCTACGACCTCACCAGCGTGATCGGATAAGACCGCAACCGGTCGTGGGCCGCAGAATTCGGCAAGACTCGAGGAGAAGGACATGCTGGGACATCGACGTTTTCAAGCGCGCGGCGCGGTGCGGTGCGGGGTGGGCATGGGCGCGAGCCCCGCTGGCGCGGCGGCGTCCCGTTCATCGCGGCGGACCGGCCTGGCGCGCGGGCGATTCGCTGGCGTCGGCCGTGGCGACGGCGCCACTGGCGGGGCGTCGTCCGGTTCCTCGCAGCGCGGCTTCAGCCTGATCGAGATCATCCTCGTGGTGGTGCTGATCGGCGGCATCGTCGCGTTCGCGGCCACGCGCATCCTCGGCGGCGGCGATCGCGCGCGCGTCAACCTCGCGCGTGCGCAGGTGCAGACGATCGCCGACAAGGTGAGCCAGTTCGAGATGGATACCGGCACGCTGCCGGCGTCGCTGGACCAGCTGGTCACCCAGCCCGGCGACGCGGTCGGCTGGCTGGGGCCGTACGCCAAGGCCGCAGAACTGCGCGATCCCTGGAACACCCCGCTCGAGTACCGTGCGCCGGGCGACGGCCGTCCCTACGACATCGTCAGCTACGGCGCCGACCGCAAGCCCGGCGGCGACAGCGTCGATGCGGACATCCGCAACGACTGAGCCGGGGCAGCGGCCGCGACGGTGAGCGGGTCGATGCCGCGCGAGGCGCGCCGCGCTGCGCCGCAGCGCGGCATGACCCTGCTCGAAATCCTGCTGGTGATGGCGTTGATCGGCGCCACCGGCGTGCTGGCCGCGGGCGTGCTCACCGGCGGGTTCGACCGCATGGAGTTGCGCTCCACCGCGCGCGAGGTGGCCGCGCAGCTGCGCTTCGCGCGCACGCGCGCCATCGCCACCGGCACCACGCAGCGCTTCACCATCGATCCGGCCGCGCGTGCCTGGCAGGGCGCCGAAGGCAATGCCGGCGAGATCGGGCGCTCGCTCGACGTGCAGTTCACCGGTGCCCGCGAAGTGCAGCCGGACGAAGGCGTGGGTGCGATCGTGTTTTTCCCCGACGGTGCCTCGACCGGAGGCCGGATACAGCTGCGCATGCGCGATGCGGCCTGGAACATCGACGTGGCCTGGCTGACCGGCGAAGTCTCGCTGCGTCGCGGCGAGGTGCAGCGATGAGTCTGCACAGCCGTGGGCGGGGGCGCGGCCCGGGAGGGCCCCGGGCTGACCAGCGCGGCTATTCGCTGCTGGAGATCATCGTTGCATTCGCGGTGCTCGGGCTCGCCCTGAGCCTGCTGCTGGGCACGCTCTCGGGTGGTACGCGCCAGGTACGCTGGGCCGCCGACAGCGGGCGTGCCGTGCTGCATGCGCAATCGCTGCTCGACGAGGTGGGCGTCGGCGAAGTGCTGGTCCCGGGGCGCCGGGATGGCGAGTTCGAGGGCGGTCGCTATCGCTGGGTGCTGGACGTGGCGCCCTACGTCGATCGCGAGCGTCCGCCCGGACAGCCGGCCGACCCCTATGCGCCGCAGCTGCTGCAGCTGCGCCTGGTGGTGAGCTGGGGCGAAGGCGGCCCGCGCGAGCGCCTGCAGGTCGATACCCTGCGCCTGGTGCAGCCCGATCCCTCGGGGCTGTCGGGATGAGGGGGGCGGGCTGCGGAGTCCTGCGGTGGGCTGTTCGGGCCGCCGGGATCTTCGACTCCGTGCGTGGCGGATCGCTTGGGGCGGGTTCTGGTCGTGGGCGGTTCACCGGCGTCAGCCGTGGCGACGGCATTACTCCCGTTGCGGCGGGAGTTCGCCTGCGGCGGGGCGATAGCCTCGCTGGCAGCAAGGCGGTGGGATACGCGCGGAGGGATGGCCATGGCGGCGGGCGATTCATTGGTGCCGGCGGTGGCGACGGCCTCACTTCCGTTGCGGCGGAAGTCCGCTCGCGGCGCGGCGACGGCCTCACTATCGACAGGGCGGTTGGATATTCGCAGCGGCAATGCCGTCGCGGCTGGCTATTCACTGATGTCAGCCGTGGCGACGGCCTCACTATCGACAAGGCGGTTGGATATTCGCAGCGGCAATGCCGTCGCGGCGGGCTATTCACTGATGTCAGCCGTGGCGACGGCCTCACTATCGACAAGGCGGTTGGATATTCGCAGCGCGGCTTCACCCTGATCGAGATACTGCTGGCCACCACCCTGCTGGCGCTCGGCCTCGCGCTCGCCTTCGCCACCCTGCGCGCGTCCACCGCGACGGTGGAGCGGGGCGAGGCGATCGCCGCACGCAGCGAACGCATGCGTGCGGTCGACGGCTTCCTGCGCCGGCGGCTGGCCTCGGCGGCGCCGATCGCATTCGCGATCGACGAGGACAGCGGTCGCATGGTGCGCTTCATCGGCGAACCCGAACGCATCCGCTTCGTCGCCGACCTGCCCAACTACCTGGGCCGTGGCGGGCCGCACCTGCACGATCTGGCCGTGCTCGATGCGGGGGACGGCGCGCGGCTGGCGGTGTCGTTTGCGATGGTGGCCAGCGGCACGACCATCGAGGATCGCCAGGCGCGCCCGCCCGAGACCCTGGTGCCGGACCTGGCGCAGGCGCGCTTCCGCTACCGCGGCCTCGGCGAGGACGGGCTGCTCGGCGAGTGGACCGACAGCTGGGAGCAGGTCGACACGCTGCCGCTGCAGGTGTCGGTGGAACTGGCCAGCCGCAGCGGCGGCAGCTGGCCGCCGCTGGTGGTGATGCTGCCGCAGCGCATGGGCGGGGTGGTGCCGTGAACCGGCCCTGTCACGCGTCGCGCGGCGCGGCGCTGATCCTGGTGCTGTGGCTGACCGCCCTGCTGGCGGCGCTGATCGGCGCCTTCGCGATGACCGCGCGCACCGAATACCTGCAGGGCCGCACCCTGGGCAGCGGCCTGGTCGCCGCCCAGGCCGCGCGCGCCGGACTCGAATACGCGGCCACGCGCGTGTCGCTGCCCGATCCGCGCCTGCAGTGGCTGGCCGACGGCCGGCCCTACCGCTGGCGCCTGGGCGATGCCGAGGTGGAGGTGCGTATCGTCGACGAGTCCGGCAAGCTCGATCTCAACGCCGCCGAAGCCGCCAGCCTGGCCGCGCTGATCCGTGTCGCCGGCGCCGAGCCGCAGCAGGCCGAGGCGCTGGCGGCGGCGATCGTCGACTGGCGCGACACCGACGACATGACCCAGGCCCAGGGGGGCGCCGAAGACCCGCAGTACGCCGCCGCGGGCCTGGCCTGGGGCGCCAAGGACGCGCCCTTCGAAACCGTGGCCGAGGTCGAGCAGGTACTGGGCATGACCCCTGCGCTGTACGCGCGCCTGGCGCCGCACCTGACCATCTTCAGCGGCTTGCCGATGGCCGATCCGCGCTTCGCCACGCCCGAAGTGCTGCAGTCGATGGGCATCGACGCGGCTCCGGTGCTGGCCGCCCGTGAACGCCCCCCGCAGCCGGGCGAGGCCTCGTTCGTGGGCGCCGGCAGCGGCACGTATAGTATCGACAGCCATGCGCGGCTCCGGGACGGGCGCGAATCCGTCCTGCGCACCGTCATCCGGCTGGGGCCCAGTGGCGTGCCCGGATCTGCATTCACCGTCATGAGATGGGAGGAAGGCGCGTCGCCGCGATGATGGCCGTCGTCGAACAATCCGTGGAGTCCCGCTCCGGCCTGCGCGGCGGACTGCGTCGCGTCGAGGGTTCGCTGCGCCCGCGCCTGCGCGGCTTCCGGCAGTGGTGGACGCGATCGCTGGCGGCCTGGCTGCCGGCCCGGATGCGCGACCTGTTCGGCCTCTCGCCGCAGCGGCTGCTGCTGCAGCCGGCCGAAGGCGGGCTGCAGCTCGCGCTCTGGCGCGGCGAGCAGGTGCGCACGCTGGCGCACGTGCCGCTGCCGCCCGAGGTCGAACAGGTCGATCCGCTGGGGCGGCTGCTGGCGCCCTCGATGGCGCGGGTGCCGCGCTGGCTGCTGTTGCCAGGCAGCGCGGTGCTGCGCCGGCGCCTGACCCTGCCCGCCGCGGCCGGCGACAGGCTGCGCGAGGTGCTGGGCTTCGAGATCGACCGGCAGACGCCGTTCACCGCGGCCGACGTCAGCTACGACGCGCGCCCGCTGGGCCGGCGCGGCGACCAGCTCGAGGCGGAACTGGTGGTGGTGCCGCGCGCCACGCTGTCGGCGGCACTGGCCGCGCTGGGGCCGCTGGCGCCCACCCTCGCCGGCGTCGACGTGGCCGAGGCCGACGGCAGCCCGCTGGGCGTGAACCTCGCCAGCGGCGCCGCGCGCCGGCGCGACGATCCTTCGCGGGGGCGCAACCTGATCCTGCTGCTGGTCGCGCTGCTGGCGCTGGCGGCGGGCATGTGGCAGATGCTGGCCAATCGCGAGGCGGCCGCCGATTTCTTCGCCGCGCAGGTGGAGGCGGAAGTCGAGCGCGCGCGCAGCGCCTCGCTCGAGCGCCGCCAGCTGGTGGACCTGATCGAAGGTGGCGCCTTCCTGCGCGCCGCGCGCGCCGGGCGACCGACCATGGTCGAGGTGATGGACGAACTCGCGCGGCGGCTGCCCGACGACACCTACCTGGAGAAGCTCTCGGTCGAGGGCGACCGCATCCTGCTGATCGGTCTCAGTCGCGAGGCGTCCGCCCTCGTCGCGCGGCTGCAGGGATCGACCCTGTGGTCCGAGCCGACCCTGGCCGGCGCGCTGCAGCCCGACCCGCGCACGCGCATGGACCGCTTCACCCTGACCGCCACGTTGAACGTGGCCGACGCGCGCCCGGCCGCGCGGCCCGCCACGGGAGGACCGGATGCAGCCGGAGGTCACTAGCCGCGACCGCTGGCTGGCACTGGCGATCCTCGCCGCGGTGCTGGCGCTCGCCTACCTGCTGCTGGTGCATCCGTGGTGGACGGCGCCGATGCTGGAAACCAATGCCCGCATCGAAGGGTTGCGCGAGCGCGACCTGCGCGCGCGCACCGGGCTGCAGCAGGCGCCGGAGGTCCGCGAGCGGCTGGAGGCCGCGCGCGCCGCCGCCGGCAGCGCCCCCGGCTTCATGGCCGAGGGCAACGTGCAGCTGGCCACCTCGGCCCTGGTGCAGCGCCTGGAGCAGGCCGTGTCCCAGGCCAGCCCGGGCAACCGCAGTTGCGCGATCAGCAACCGCCAGCCGATGAACGACACGCGCGAGCAGCGCTTCCCGCGCGCCACCGTGCAGGTGCGCCTGACCTGCGGCAACGCCGAGCTGGCCGCGGTGCTGCATTCGCTCGAGAGCGGATCGCCGCGCCTGTTCGTCGACAACCTCAACGTGCTGGCCCAGCGCTACCAGTTCGGCGGCAACCAGGGCAGCAGCGGCGGGGGCGTGGACGCGAGTTTCGACCTCTACGGCTATCTGCAGCCGATCCCCGCGGCGGTGGCTGGCGATGCGCGCTGAGGACGTCGGCGCGCGCACCTGGCTGTGTGCCGGCCTGGCCGGGTGGGCGGTCTGCGTCTGGATCCTGGCCATGTTCGGCATGGGCGGCAGCATCGACCGGCTCCCCGACGATCCCTCGCTGCGCCAGCCGCTGCCCGAGCCGGCCGCGCCCGGCCAGGAGCGCCTGGGGCCGCTGGCGCAGTACGGCGACATCGCCGCGCGCCCGCTGTTCACCGACAACCGCCGGCCGCAGGCGTTCGTGATCGATCCGATGGGGGAAGCCGAAGGCCCGGCCAACGACTTCGACTACGTGCTGAGCAGCGTGCTGCGCACCCCCGGCCTGCAGATGGTCATCCTGCAGCCGTCCGAGGGCGGCGATCCGGTGCGGGTCAAGCTGGGCGACGCGCCCGGAACCGCGCCAGGCTGGGTGCTGCAGTCCGTCGAGGCGCGCCGCGCCGTGTTTGCCGGGCCGGAGGGCGAGCGCAGCCTCGACCTGCGCGTGTTCGACGGCAGCGGCGGACAGGCACCGACGCCGAGCGCCAACGCCGGGCGCAGCGGCGAGCGTGCCACCGAAGCCGCCACCCTGGCCGATGCCGACGGCATGCCCGGGCCGCGCCAGCGCACCGGGGGCGGGCCGGCGCCGTCGCGGCAGGCCATCGCCGAGGCGGACGCGGCCATGGGCGAGACCGCGTCGGCGGCCGCCGTGGACCAGGCCGCCCAGCGCCAGGCGGCGCAGGAGCAGGTCGAGATGATCCGCCGCCGCATCGAGGAACGCCGCGCCCGGCTGCGCCAGGAAGACCGGGCGCGCACCGGACAGCCCGCCAACGAGAACCAATAGACTGCGCCGATGACTCCACGATCCCTGTGCCAATCCGCCGTCGCGGCCTGCCTGTCCATGCTGCTGGCCGCCTGCGCCTCGATGCCGGCGCCCACCCTCTCGCGCGGACAGCAGCGTGCGCCCGCCCCGGCCGCGGCCGGCCAGACCGGCATCCAGGCCGAACCGCTGGAGGAAGACGAGGCGGGTCCGCGCGCGCAGATCCGGCGCGGCAGCGGCCAGGTGATCAACCAGGGGGTGGCCGCGAGTTCGCCGCCCAACCTCGGCGGCAGCACTGGCGAGGCCTCGTTCAACTTCGAGGGCGAGCCGCTGCACGCGGTGGTCAAGGCCATCCTCGGCGACATGCTGGGCCAGAACTACACCATCGCGCCGGGCGTGCAGGGCACCGTCACGCTGGCCACGCCGCGCACGGTCAGCCCGGCCCAGGCCTACGTGCTGCTCGAGCGCGCGCTGGCCGACAACAACGCGCGCATGGTCTACAGCGGCGGCATGTACCAGATCGTGCCGGCCGACGCGGCCCTGCCTTCGGGCACGGTGGCGCCGCGCACCGGCGGCGCGGAGGCCGCGCGCGGCTTCGAGGTGCGGGTGGTGCCGCTGCGCTACATCTCGGCCACCGAGATGGAGAAGGTGCTCGAACCCTACGCCCGGCCCAACGCCATCGTCTCGGTCGACAACGGCCGCAACACCATCACCGTGTCCGGCTCCCGCGTGGAGCTGGAGAACTACCTGCGCACGATCGAGATCTTCGACGTCGACTGGCTGTCGGGCATGTCGGTGGGCGTGTTCCCGCTGCAGAGCGGCAAGGCCACGCGGGTGGTGGCGGACCTTGAAAAGGTGTTCGGCGAGCAGAGCAAGTCGCCGGTGGCCGGCATGTTCCGCTTCATGCCGCTGGAAGGCGCCAACGCGGTGCTGGTGATCACCCCGCAGCCCGACTACCTCGACGACATCGGCGACTGGCTCGAGCGCATCGACAGCGCCGGCGCCGGCGCGCGGCTGTATTCGTACGAGCTCAAGTACATCCGCGCCCGCGACCTGGCGCAGCGCCTGGCCGAGGTGTTCGGCGGCAGTTCCGGCCGGTCCGGCGGCGGCGACGGTGGCCCCTCGCTGATGCCGGGCCTGACCTCGTCGACCATCGGCAGCGGCGTGGGCGGCGACGGCGCCAAGTTCGACGGCGGCGATTCGATGGGGTCGATGGACCAGGGCATGAACGGCACCGGCTCCGGCTCGGGGTCGGGCTCCGGCTCGGGCTTCGGCGGCGGCTCCCTGTCGCTCAACCAGGATCGCGGCGGCGCCAGCGGCGTCACCCTGGAGGTCGAGGGCGACCGCGTCGGCGTGTCCGCGCTGGACGAGACCAACGCCCTGCTGGTGCGGACCACGCCATCTGCGTGGAAGTCGATCAAGGAAGTGGTCGAGCGCCTGGACGTGATGCCGCTGCAGGTGCACATCGAGGCGCAGATCGCCGAGGTGGTGCTCGAAGGCGACCTGCGCTACGGCGTGAACTGGTTCTTCGAGCGTGCCGTCACCGATGCCGGCCTGCCGTCCGCGGTCGGCCGCACCACCTGGAGCGCGATCGCCGGCAACGTCACCGGTTCGGGTACCGGCAACGTGGGCAGCGGCCTGTCTTGGACCTTCCTCGGCCGCAATGCCGCCGCGATCATCAGCGCGCTGGACGAGGTGACCGACCTGCGCGTGCTGCAGTCGCCCTCGATCATGACCCGCAACAACGCCGAGGCCACGCTCAACGTCGGCAGCCGCATCCCGATCTCCACCGTGAGCGTCAATCCGATCCTCGGCAGCGACAACAGCTTCACCTCGGTCCAGTACCTGGAAACGGGCACGATCCTCAACGTGCGTCCGCGCGTGACCAGCGACGGCATGGTGTTCCTCGACATCGTCCAGGAGGTCAGCACGCCGGGCGACCAGGCCACCGCCGACGAGAACGGCAACGTGCGCATCGACACGCGCAAGATGAAGACCGAGGCCGCCGTGCGCAGCGGCGATACGGTGATGCTGGCCGGGCTGATCCGCGACCAGGTCGGGCGCGGCTCCGCGGGCTTCCCCGGGCTGAGCCGGATTCCCGTGCTGGGCGGCCTGTTCGGACGCCAGACCTCGAGCACCGCGCGCACCGAGGTGATCATCCTGCTGACCCCGACCATCATCCGCGACGTCAACGAGGCGCGCACCCTGACCGACGAGTACAGCCGCCGCTTCCGCGCGATGGAGCCGCTGCACCGGGCCCCGCGGGACTGACCGACCGTGCGGGCGTGTGGGGACGCGCATGGCTGAAACGCCAGTGGTGCTGCTGCCGGTGGGCAGCGACGACGACGCGCTCGATGCCTGCCTGGCCGCGCTCGACGCGGGCACGCCGCCTGGCACGCGCGTCTGGCTGGCCGACGACGCGCAGGCCGGACCGCGCGGGCTGGCGATCATCGAACGCTGGCTGGCGCGCACGCCGCTGCAGGCCGACTACACGCGTCGCGACCGGCGCGTGGGCGAGGTGGCGCACGTCGACCAGATGCTGGCGGCCTGCGGTGATGCCGATGCGATCGTGCTCGCTTCCGACGCGGTGCCTGCGCCGGGCTGGGCCACGCAGCTCGCGGCCTGCTTCGCGCGCGATGCCTCGATCGCCAGCGCCACGCCCTGGTGCAATGCCGGCGAAACCGCCGCGTGGCCGCGGATCGGCGAGATCGCGCCGATGCCGGCCGACCTCGGCCGCGTGGCGCGCGCCTGCGCCGACATGCCGCCGCTGCATCCGGAGCTGCCCGCCGCGGTGGCCCACGCCGTGCTGCTGCGCGGCAGCGCCCGGCGCAAGGCCGGCGGGCTGGACGCGGCCAGCTACGGTTCCTGGTACGCGGCGCTGATCGACCTGTGCCTGCGCCTGTCGGGCCTGGGCTGGCGCAACGTGCTGTGCGAGACGGCGTTCGTCGCCCGCGGCGGCGAGGGTGGGCCGGCGACGGGCGACATGGACGCGCTGGGCGCGCGCTGGCCGGCCTGGCATGCGCGCCTGGCGCACTACCTGATGGACGATCCGCTGCGGCAGGTGCGCGCGCAGCTCGAACAGCGCCATGCCGATGCCGGCGGGCCGCGCCTGCAGCACGAGCTGTTCCCGTCCGCCACCGATCCATCCCCGGACGTGGAGGACGCGCCATGAGCGCGACCGGTCCCGGCATCGCCGCGGTGGTGGTGAGCTACCAGAGCGAGGCCACCATCGACGAATGCCTGTCGCGCCTGCGCGCGGCCGAGGGCGTGGCCCAGGTCCGCATCGTCGACAACGGCTCGACCGACGCGACCCTCGCGGTGATCCAGCGCCATGCGTCGCTGGACGCGCGCCTGCACTTCATCGGCAATCCCGACAATCCCGGCTTCTCGGTGGCCTGCAACCAGGGGGCGCGCGACAGCGATGCGCCGTGGCTGGCCTTCGTCAACCCGGACTGCCTGCTCGAGCCCGACGCGCTGTCGCGGCTGCTGGCGCTGGCCATCGCGCTCGGCGGCGACTGCCTGCTGGGCGCCGACCTGGTCGACGAACACGACCAGCGCGACGCGGCCGCACGCCGCCGCGATCCTGCGCTGGCGGCGATGCTGCGCGACCGCGGCGCGCGCGATCCTGCGATCGCGCCCGACGACAGCCTCGCGCTGCAGCCGGTGGACGCGGTATCGGGCGCGCTGATGCTGGTGCCGCGCGCGCTGTTCGAGCGCATCGGCGGCTTCGACGAAGGCTACCGCCTGCACGCCGAGGACCTCGACCTGTGCCGTCGCGCGCGCCAGGCCGGCGCCACGGTCGCGGTGGCCAACCGGGTGCGGGTGCTGCACCTGCGCGGCGTCTCCAGCCGCTCGAGGCCGCTGTTCGTGGAGTGGCACAAGCACCGCGGCCTGTGGCGCTACTTCCGCCGCTTCGATGCCGCGCAGGTCGGCTGGTCGACCCGGCTGGCGGTGTGGCTGGCGATCTGGCTCCGCTTCCCGCTGGCCGCACTGCGGCAGTGGGCAAAGGCCTGAGCTAGCGCCGGGCCTGGCGGCAAAGGTTGACGGTATCGCGCAGGGCCCTGGCCGCTTCCGCCGCGGCCGCGGCGTAGTCCGGGCCGGACGATGCGTAGAGGATGCCGCGCGAGGAATTGATCATCAGCCCCGTGCCATCGGCGGTGGCGCCATGGCGCACCACGGCTTCCACATCGCCCCCTTGTGCGCCGATGCCGGGGATCAGCAGCGGCATGTCGCCGACGATGCCGCGGATCACGCCGAGCTCTTCCGGGAAGGTCGCGCCGAGCACCAGCCCGCAGTTGCCCGCGTCGTTCCAGTCGGCGGCGATGGCACGCGCGATGCGCTGGTACAGCGGCTCGCCGCCGACGTCGAGTTCCTGGAAATCGCGCGCGCCGGGGTTCGATGTGTGGCAGAGGAAGATGCAGCCGCGGTCGCCGCGGCGCAGGAACGGATCGGCCGAGTCGCGGCCCATGTAGGGGTTGAGCGTCACCGCATCGGCGCCGAAGCGATCGAAGGCCTCGGCCGCGTACTGCTCGGCGGTGCTGCCGATGTCGCCGCGCTTGGCGTCCAGCACCACCGGCACGTCCGGATGCGCGGCGGCGACGTGCGCGATCAGCCGCTGCAGCGCCTGCTCGCCGCCATTGTGCGCGGCGAAGTAGGCGATCTGCGGCTTGAAGGCGCAGGCGAACTCCGCCGTGGCGTCGACGATGTCGCGGCAGAACACGAACAGCGCGTCCGGCTCGTCGAGCAGGGTCTCCGGGAATCGCGCCGGATCGGGATCGAGGCCGACGCAGACCAGGCTGTCGGCCTCGCGCCAGCGGCTGCGGAGCTTGTCGACGAAGTTCATGCCTGCGCTCCCGGGGCCTGCGTCAGCACGATCGGCGCGCCGGCGGTCACCACCACGGTGTGTTCGAACTGCGCGCCGTGGCCGCGCCGGCAGCTCAGCGACCAGCCGTCGTCCGCTTCATCGACCTGGCTGCAGTGGGTCGACAGGAACGGTTCGACCGTGATCACCAGCCCCTCGTGCAGGCGCCGCGTATCGCACGGCACGTAGTGGCCGGGAATCTGGCCGGGCTCCTCGTGCAGCGCCCGGCCGACGCCGTGGCTGCCGAGGTTGCGGATCACCCGGAAGCCGCGGCGCGCGGCGACGGTCTCGATGTTGCGGCCGATTCCGCTCAGGCGTCCTCCCGCACGCAGCTGCGCGATCGCCGCATCGCGAGCCTCGCGGGTGGCGTCGATCAACCGCTGCTGCCGGGGCGTGGCCGGACCGACGACGAAGCTGGCGCCGGTATCGGCGAAGAATCCGTCGAGTTCGGCCGACACGTCGATGTTCACCAGGTCGCCGTCCCGCAGCACGGTGTCGTCGGGAATGCCGTGCGCCACCACCCGGTCGATGCTGATGCAGGTCGCACCGGGAAAGCCGTAGCTCAGCTGCGGCGCCGAGCGCGCTCCGGCGCGGCGCATCTGCTCCGCGCCGAAGGCGTCCAGCTCCCGAGACCGCACGCCGGGCACGGCCGCCTCGCGCATCGAGTCGAGGATCGACGCCACCAGCGCGCCCACGCGGCGCAGGCCCTCGAGTTCGCCCTGGTGTTCGATGGTCATGGCCGGCGCCTGCGCCTTACTTGAGCGCCTTGAAGCGCAGGCGCTTGGGACCCGCGTCGTCGCCGAGGCGGCGCTTCTTGTCTTCCTCGTACTCGCGGTAGTTGCCCTGGAAGAACTCCACGTGGCTGTCGCCCTCGAAGGCGAGGATGTGCGTGGCGATGCGGTCCAGGAACCAGCGGTCGTGCGAGATCACGAAGGCGTTGCCGGGGAACTCGAGCAGCGCGTCCTCGAGCGCGCGCAGCGTTTCGATGTCCAGGTCGTTCGATGGTTCGTCGAGCAGCAGCACGTTGCCGCCCTGGAGCAGGGTCTTGGCCATGTGCAGGCGGCCGCGTTCGCCACCCGAGAGCGAACCCACGCGCTTCTGCTGGTCCTGGCCCTTGAAGTTGAAGCGGCCGATGTAGGCGCGCGACTGGATCTCGATGCCGTTGATGTTGAGGATGTCCAGGCCGCCGGACACCTCCTCGAACACGGTCTTGTCGCCTTCGAGCTTGTCGCGGCTCTGGTCGACGTAGGCCAGCTGCACCGTCGGGCCCATCTCGATCGTGCCCGAGTCCGGCTTCTCCTGCCCGGTGATCATCTTGAACAGCGTCGACTTGCCCGCGCCGTTGGGGCCGATGATGCCGACGATCGCGCCGGCCGGGACCATGAAGCTCAGGTCGTCGATCAGCAGGCGGTCGCCGAAGCGCTTGCTGACGTTCTTGAACTCCACCACCTTGTTGCCGAGGCGCTCGCCCGGCGGGATGAAGATCTCGTTGGTCTCGTTGCGCTTCTGGTAGTCGACCGACTGCAGCTCCTCGATGCGCGCCAGGCGCGCCTTGCCCTTGGAGCGGCCGCCCTTGGCGTTCTGCCGCGCCCACTCCAGCTCCTTCTGGATCGCCTTCTGGCGGGCCTTTTCCTGGTTCTCTTCCTGCTTGAGCCGCTCTTCCTTCTGCTGCAGCCACTCGGTGTAGTTGCCCTTCCACGGAATGCCGCGGCCGCGGTCGAGCTCGAGGATCCACTCGGCGGCGTTGTCGAGGAAGTAGCGATCGTGCGTCACCGCCACCACGGTGCCGGTGTAGCGGGCCAGGAACTGCTCCAGCCATTCCACCGACTCGGCGTCGAGGTGGTTGGTGGGTTCGTCGAGCAGCAGCATGTCGGGCTTCTGCAGCAGCAGGCGGCACAGCGCGACGCGGCGCTTCTCGCCGCCGGAGAGCTTGCCGATCTTCGCGTCCCACGGCGGCAGGCGCAGCGCGTCGGCGGCGACTTCCAGCTGGTTCTCCAGGGTGTGGGCGTCGCCGGCGGCGAGGATCGCCTCCAGCCGCTCCTGCTCCTTGGCCAGCGCATCGAAGTCCGCGCCTTCCTCGGCATAGGCGGCGTAGACCTCGTCCAGCCGCGCCTGGGCCTGCAGCACCTCGCCCACGCCTTCCTCGACCGCCTCGCGCACGGTCTTCTCCGGATCCAGCTGCGGCTCCTGCTCCAGGTAGCCGACCTTGGTGCCGGGCTGCGGGCGGGCCTCGCCCTCGAAGTCCTGGTCGACGCCGGCCATGATCCGGAGCACGGTCGACTTGCCGGCGCCGTTCAGGCCCAGCAGGCCGATCTTGGCGCCCGGGAAGAAGCTCAGCGAGATGTCCTTGATGATCTGCCGCTTGGGCGGCACGACCTTGGACACGCGATTCATGGTGTAGATGTACTGCGACGACATGGGGGCTCCGGGTTGCGCGCGGCCAGGACCCGCACCAGGGGCGCGGACCGGCGGGATCGAACGGGATCGGGGGATTATAGCGCCGCGCCGCCCGGCGGTCCGGGCTGAGCCACTGTTAAACGCAGGTGAGCACGGGGTCGCGGCCGGCTGTCGCAGGGCGGGGCCGTTCAGCCACGCCGGCCGATATTCTGTCCACGCCGCCCGGCGCAGGGCGGCCCGGATCGTGGAGGACACGCATGAATCGGACACTGAAGTGGGGAACCGCCCTGATCCTGGCGCTGGCCGCGGCCGCCGCCCCGACCATCGCCATGGCGGACAGTCACCGCGGCGGGCACTACGGCCATCGCGACCACGACCGCCGCGGCCATGACCGCCACGAGCGCCGCTGGGACGACCGCAATCATCGCCGCGACCGCCACTACGCCGGGCGCGACCACCGCTACAGCCGGGACCACCGCTACAGCCGCGCCCCGGTGGTCGTGCACCACCGGCCGGTGGTCCGCCACTATCCCGCGCCGCGCCACGTCGCGCCCCCGCGCTGGGCGCGCGGCCACTACGTCCACCACTACGACCGTCCGCTCTACGTCGTGCACGACTACCGCCCCTACGGCCTGCGCCATCCGCCGCGTGGCCATCGATGGATGCGCGATGACCGCGGCGACCTGATCCTCGTCGCCATCGCCACCGGCGTGATCGTGGACCTGCTGCTGCGCTGACCGCACGGCGGCCCGTCGTCTGGAAACGCGCCCCGCCGGGGCGCGTTTTCGTTGGGGCCGGCCATGCGGCCCGCCGCGGCGCGGCCGGGCGGGTACAATCGCGGGGTCCGCCACCGACCCTGGAGCCCAGATGTTTCCGCGTGCCGACCGCCTCGAAGGCTACGACCCCGAACTCGCCGCGGCCATCGCCGCCGAGGTCCGGCGCCAGGAAGACCACGTCGAGCTGATCGCCTCGGAAAACTACTGCAGCCCGCGGGTGATGGAGGCGCAGGGCAGCCAGCTGACCAACAAGTACGCCGAAGGCTACCCGGGCAAGCGCTATTACGGTGGCTGCGAGTACGTCGACGTGGCCGAGCAGCTGGCCATCGACCGCCTCAGGCAGCTGTTCGGCGCCGACTACGCCAACGTGCAGCCGCATTCGGGCTCGCAGGCCAACCAGGCGGTGTACTTCGCGCTGCTGCAGCCGGGCGACACCATCCTCGGCATGTCGCTGGCCCATGGCGGCCACCTGACCCATGGGGCCAAGGTCAACGCGTCGGGCAAGCTGTTCAACGCCATCCAGTACGGAGTGAACGGCGACGGCCTGATCGACTACGACGAGGTCGAGAAGCTGGCGCTCGAGCACAAGCCGAAGATGGTCGTGGCCGGCTTCTCGGCCTATTCGCAGAAGATCGACTGGGCGCGCTTCCGCGCCATCGCCGACAAGGTCGGCGCCTGGCTGTTCGTGGACATGGCCCACGTCGCCGGCCTGGTGGCCGCGGGCGTCTATCCCAACCCCGTGCCGCACGCGCACGTGGTCACGTCGACCACCCACAAGACCCTGCGCGGACCGCGCGGCGGCATCATCGTGGCCTCGAAGGAAGGCGCCGGCGAGCAGTTCGACGACATCGCCAAGAAGCTGCAGTCGATCGTCTTCCCGGGCATCCAGGGCGGTCCGCTGATGCACGTGATCGCGGCCAAGGCGGTGGCCTTCAAGGAGGCGCTGGAGCCGGAGTTCAAGGCCTACCAGCAGCAGGTGGTGAGAAACGCGCAGGCGATGGCGAAGACCATCATCGCGCGCGGCTACAAGATCGTGTCCGGCGGTACCGAGAACCACCTGATGCTGGTGGACATGATCGGCAAGGACGTCAGCGGCAAGGACGCGGAAGAGGCGCTGGGCAAGGCCCACATCACCGTGAACAAGAACTCGGTGCCCAACGACCCGCGCAAGCCCTTCGTGACCTCGGGACTGCGCATCGGCACGCCGGCGGTCACCACCCGCGGCTACGGCGAGCAGGACTGCGTGGACCTGGCCAACTGGATCTGCGACGTGCTCGACGCACCGCAGGACGAGTCGGTTCTGGCGCGGGTGCGCGAGGCCGTCACCGCCCAGTGCCGCCGCTTCCCGGTGTATGGCTGAGCGCGTCGCCCGCGCCAGGTCCTTGTTCGACTGAGGCCGCCTGATGCACTGTCCCTTCTGCCAGCACCAGGACACCAAGGTCATCGACTCGCGCGCGTCCGACGACGGCGCGACGATCCGCCGCCGCCGCGAGTGCGAAGCCTGCGGCGAGCGCTTCAGCACGCTGGAGACGATCGAGCTCAAGCTGCCGGTGATCATCAAGGGCGACGGCCGCCGCGAACCCTTCGACGCGCGCAAGCTGCGGGTGAGCATGGACCGCGCGCTGCACAAGAGGCCGGTGTCCGAGGAACAGATCGAAGCGGCCGTGCGCGCGGTGGTGCACCAGCTGCGCCGGACCACCGAGCGCGAGCTGCCGTCGCGACGGGTGGGCGAGTTCGTGATCGCCGAGCTGCGCAAGCTCGACCATGTCGGCTTCGTGCGCTTCGCCTCGGTCTACCGTTCGTTCGAGGACATCACCGACTTCCGCGAGGAGCTCGACCGGCTGGAGCGCGAGCTGCCGGGCGAAGGCCAGCTGCCGCTGCTGGGCGGCGACGTGGTGCCGTTCGGCAAGCCCGGCGGCAAGGGCCGCAAGCGCTGATGCGCGGAGGGTTCCCGCGCCACGGACGCCGTCGCGGCGGTGCACGCACCGCGCCGCCCGTCCGCGCCCCGCAAGGCGCGCGTCCGTGAACGGATTCAGCGCCATCGACCACGCGATGATGGCGCGTGCGCTGCGCCTGGCCGCGCGCGGCGCCTGGACCACCAAGCCCAATCCGATGGTCGGCTGCGTGATCGCGCACGGCGAGGAGGTGGTGGGCGAGGGCTGGCACCAGCGCCAGGGCGGGCCGCATGCCGAGGTGTTCGCGCTGCAGGCCGCCGGCGCCCGCGCCCGCGGCGCGACTGCCTACGTCACCCTGGAACCCTGCAACCACACCGGCCGCACCGGCCCCTGCGCGGCCGCGCTGCTCGAGGCCGGCGTGGCCCGGGTGGTGGGCGCGATGCGCGACCCGTTCCCGCAGGTCGACGGCGCCGGCTTCGCGCGCCTGCGCGAGGCCGGGGTCGTGGTGGAGTCCGGGCTGATGGAGGCCCAGGCGCGCGCGCTCAACCTCGGCTTCCTCTCGCGCATCGAGCGCGGACGGCCCTGGGTGCGGGTCAAGCTGGCCTGCAGCCTGGACGGCCGCACCGCGATGGCCAGCGGCGAATCGAAGTGGATCACCGGCGAGGCCGCGCGTGCCGACGTGATGCGCTGGCGTGCGCGCGCCGGGGCGATCCTCACCGGCGCCGGCACGGTGCTGGTGGACGACCCCTCGCTCACCGTGCGCCTCGATCCCCCGCAGGAGTTCGTCGCGCCGCTGAGGGTGGTGCTCGATCCGGGCCTGGCCACGATCGCCCGCGGCAAGGTCCGCGAGGGCGACGCGCCCACGCTGTACCTCCATGCTCCGGACATCAAGCCGCCGCGCGAGCTGTCGGCCGAGCGCGCGCACGTGCCGGTCAAGGGCGGCATGTTCGACCTGCCGGCGGTGCTGGCGCTGCTGGCGCAGCGTGGCGTGAACGAGGTCCACGTGGAGGCCGGCGCGACCCTGGCGGGCGCGCTGCTGGGCGCGGGCCTGGTCGACGAACTGCTGCTCTACGTGGCGCCGGTGGTGCTGGGCGACAAGGCGCGTCCGCTGTTCGCCGGGCTGGATATCGCCAGCATGGCGCAGAGCCTGCGCATGAGCATCGTCGACCAGCGCCAGCTGGGCGTGGACCTGCGCCTGCGCATGCGGCCGGCGACGGCCTGAGCGCGACCGCTGGCCGGACTGTCCCGCTGGAGGCGACCGCATTGACCCAGGCGCCGTCCAAGGACCACTTCTCCGCGCTGGCCGCCACCTATGCCCAGGCGCGGCCGGGGTATCCGCAGGCGCTGTTCGACTGGATCGCGGCCCAGGCGCCCGCCCGTGAACTGGCCTGGGAGCCGGCCTGCGGCAGCGGACAGGCCACGCGCGGACTGGCGACGCGCTTCGGTGCCGTCCACGCCAGCGACGCCAGCGCCGAGCAGGTCGCGCAGGCGCAGGCACCGGCCAACGTGCGTTTCGTGGTCGAGCCGGCCGAGCGCTGCTCGCTGGCCGACGTCAGCGCCGACGTCGCCTGCGTCGCCCAGGCACTGCACTGGTTCGACATCCCGGCGTTCTTCGTCGAGTGCGCGCGGGTGCTGCGTCCGCGCGGCCTGCTGGTGGCCTGGACCTACGACGACCTGCGCGTGGACGACGCGCTGGAGCCGGCGGTGGACGCGTTCCGCAGCGAGATCCGTTCGTGGTGGCCACCCGAGCGCGAACTGGTGGGCGCGGGCTATGCCCGGTTCGACTGGCCGTTCGAGCCGGTCGCGGTCCCGCGCTTCACGCTCGAGGCCGACTGGCCGCTGGCGCGCCTGCTCGGCTATTTCTCCAGCTATTCGGCCACGCGCCGCTGCCGCGAGGCGACGGGCAGCGATCCCGTCGCCAGCCATGCCGGGTCTATCGCCGCGGCCTGGGGCGACCCGGACGCCACGCGCCGGCTGCGCTGGCCGCTATCCGTGCACGCGCGGAGGAAGCCGTGACCGGCTGGGGCATCATCGGCTGCGGCGACGTCACCGAGGTCAAGAGCGGCCCGGCGCTGCAGCAGGCCACGGATTCGAGCCTGGTGGCGGTAATGCGGCGCGATGCGGCCAAGGCCGCGGACTACGCGCGCCGGCACGGCGTGCCACGCTGGTACGACGACGCGCGCGCGCTGATCGAGGATCCGGGCGTGGACATCGTCTATGTCGCCACGCCGCCTTCCACCCACGCGCAGTACGCCATCGCCGCGCTGCGGGCCGGCAAGCCGGTGTACGTGGAAAAGCCCATGGCGCGCACCTCGGACGAATGCGAGGCGATGCTGGCGGCCAGCCGCGCGGCCGGCCTGCCGCTGTTCGTGGCCTATTACCGGCGCGCGCTGCCGCGTTTCCTCAAGGTGCGCGAGCTGCTGCTGGCGGGTGCGATCGGGGAGCCACGGCGGGTGCGGACCGTGCTGCACCGCGTGCTCGATCCCGCCTGGGCCAGTGCGCCTGAACTGCCCTGGCGGGTCCGTCCCGAGGTGTCGGGCGGTGGCCTGTTCGTGGACCTGGGCAGCCACACCCTCGACCTGCTGGATTTCCTGCTCGGACCGCTGAAGGCGGTGGACGGGCAGGCGCGCTCGGTGTCGGGCGCCTATCCGGCCGAGGACCAGGTGCGCATGCGCTTCGCCTGCGGCGGGGTGGCCGGCGACGGAGAATGGGATTTCTGCAGCGACGCGCGCCGGGACCTGGTCGAGATCGAGGGCGACGCCGGCCGGCTGCGCTTCGCCAGCTTCGACGAGCAGCCGGTCGTGCTGGAGAACGCCGCGGGACGCCGGCGGTTCGACATTCCCCATCCGCCGCATATCCAGCGCCCGCTGGTGGAGACCGTGCTGGCGCAGCTGCGCGGGCAGGGCGCCTGCCCCTCGACCGGCGAGAGCGCGCTGCGCACCAGCCGGGTGATCGACGCGGTCCTGCGCGATTACCGCAACGCAGCGTCCGCCGCCGGGCGGAGCGGGGCGCTGGGGTAGAATGGGCGCCGGCCGGCTACCCGGCCGACACAATCTGAAACGTCTTCGGGGCGGGGTGCAATTCCCCACCGGCGGTAGGCGGCAGCCCGCGAGGGTCGGCCGCGAGCCCGCGAGCGCCAGCGCGGCTTCGCCCGCGCAGGGTCAGCAGATCCGGTCCGATGCCGGAGCCGACGGTCACAGTCCGGATGAGAGGAGACGGCCATGCGCGGCGCCCAGTCGTGCGTGCGTATGCGCCCCGTGGGCGTTTCTCGCCTGGCTGCGGGAGACGTATCGATGTTCACGGGTCTGATCGAGGGAGTGGGAACGCTGGCTGCGCGCGAGGCGCGCGGCGGCGACGCGCGGCTGCGTATCGCGGCCGGGACGCTGCCGTTCGCGGACGTGGCGCTGGGCGAGAGCATCGCGGTCAACGGCGTGTGCCTGACCGTGGTCTGGTTCGACGCCACGCACTTCGACGTCGACGCCTCCAACGAGACCCTGGCGCTGACCACGCTCGGCGACCTGGCCACGGGCAGCGCGGTCAACCTCGAGCGGGCCATGCGTCCCGACGGGCGCCTGGGCGGGCACCTGGTCAGCGGGCATGTCGACGGCGTCGGCAGCGTCGTGGAGATCGCCGAAGACGGGCGCGCGCAGCGCTGGACCTTCCGCGCGCCACGGCCGCTGATGAAGTACATCGCGCGCAAGGGTTCGATCTGCGTCGACGGCGTGAGCCTGACCGTGAATGCGGTGGAGGACGACCGCTTCGAAGTGGCGCTGATCCCGCACACGGTGTCGCACACCGCGTTCGGGCAGGCCGCGGCGGGCACCGCGGTCAACCTGGAGGTCGACCTGGTGGCGCGCTACGTCGAGCGGCTGGCGACGGTGCAGGCGCAGGAGGGCGCGGCATGAGCTTCGCGACCGTGCCCGAACTGCTGGAGGAGATCCGCAACGGCCGCATGGTCGTGATCGTCGACGACGAGGACCGGGAGAACGAGGGCGACCTGATCATGGCCGCCGAGCTGGTGCGGCCCTCCGACATCAACTTCATGGTCACCCACGCGCGCGGGCTGGTCTGCCTGTCGCTGACCCGCGAGCGCTGCCGCCAGCTCGGACTGCCGCCGATGGTGCAGTCCAACACCTCGCAGCACCACACCAACTTCACCGTCAGCATCGAGGCGGCCGAGGGCGTGACCACCGGCATCTCCGCCTACGACCGCGCCCACACCATCCGCACCGCGGTGCGACCAGACGCGGGCCCCGACGACCTGTCCCAGCCCGGCCACATCTTCCCGCTGACCGCCGACCCGGGCGGCGTGCTGGCGCGCAGCGGGCACACCGAGGCCGCCGCCGACCTGGCGCGGCTGGCCGGGCTGGAGCCGGCCGGGGTGCTGGTGGAGATCCTCAATCCCGACGGGAGCATGGCGCGCCGTCCCGAGCTGGAGGTGTTCGCGCGCGAGCACGGCCTGAAGATCGGCTCGATCGAGGACCTGATCCGCTACCGGCTCGAGACCGAACACACCGTCGAGCGCGTCGACGAGCGCGCCATCGAGACCGCGCATGGTCCGTTCCGGCTGGTTACCTACCGCGACCGCCTCGGCCATGCACTGCACTTCGCGCTGGTGCGCGGCACGCCCGACCCCGCGCGCGCCTCGCTGGTGCGGGTGCAGCCGCAGAACCTGCTGGCCGACGCGCTGCACTGGCGGCGCGACGATTTCGGCCCGGCCACCGGCGAGGTGCTGGCGAGGCTGGCGGCCGAGGAGGCCGGCGCGCTGGTGCTGCTGGACGAGCCGCACGATCCGGCGGCGCTGCTGGCGCGCATCCGCGCGCAGGACGCCGCGCCGCCGAAGGGCAAGGCTGGTGCGGCAGGCGAGTGGCGGCGCAATGGCGCGGGTTCGCAGATCCTGCACGACCTGGGCTTCGGCCGCCTGCGCGTGCTCGGCACGCCGCGCCGGCAGGTGGGGCTGGCCGGGTTCGGGCTGGAAATCGTCGAATACGTGGCGCCGTAGGCCGCGCCGCGCGCGGATACCGGCGCCTACCCCCACCCGCGTTAGAATTCCCCTCCCGTACGAGAACCCCCCGGCATGAGCCATTACGAAGGCGACCTGCGCGCCCCCGAAGGCGCGCGCTTCGCGATCATCGCCAGCCGCTGGAACCCGCGCATCACCGATGCGCTGGTGGCCGGCGCGCGCAAGGCCTTCGCCGACCACGGCGTCGACGAGGCCGCGGTGGACGTGGTGCGCGTGCCCGGCGCCTGGGAGATCCCGCTGGTCGCGCGCCGGCTGGCGGCGGGCGGCGCGCACCGCGCGCTGGTCGCGCTGGGCTGCGTGGTGCGCGGCGATACCCGCCATTTCGAGCAGGTGGCCGACGGCTGCAGCGACGCGCTGATGCGGATCGCGCTGGACCACGGCCTGCCGGTGGCCAACGGCGTGCTCGCGGTGGACGCGCACGAGGATGCGGAGCGCCGCGCAGGCGGCAGCCATGGCAACAAGGGAGAGGAGTGCGCGCTGGTGGCGATCGAAATGGCGAACCTGCAGGAGAAACTGTCGTGAGTCCCGGCCCGCAGCGCCGCGACGGCCTCGACCCGGTGGCGCGCACGCGTTCGCGTCGGCGCGCGCTGCAGGCGGTGTACGCCATGCAGCTGTCGGGCGTGGACGCGAACAACGCCATCGCCCAGTTCGCGCACGAGCAGGCGCACGAGGTCGCGGACCTGGCCTATTTCGAGGACCTGGTGCGCGGCGTCGGCCAGCACCGCAAGGCGCTCGACGCCTCGCTGCAGCCGTTCCTCGACCGCGCGATCGACGAGGTCGACCCGATCGAGCGCGCGATGCTGCGCATCGCCGCCTACGAACTGCAGCACCGGCTCGACGTGCCCTACCGGGTGGTGATCGACGAGGCGCTGAAGACGGTCAAGCGCTTCGGCTCCGAGCACGGCCACACCTACGTCAACGGCGTGCTCGACCGCGCCGCCGCGCAGTGGCGCGCGCCCGAGGTCCAGTCGCAGCGCAGCTGAGCGCCGCCCCGGCCGCGCGCCGCCACGACCGGCCATGGAGTTCGACCTGATCTCCCGCATCCGCCAGCGCGCCGCTTCGCGCGGCGACGTGGTGCTCGGCATCGGCGACGACGCCGCCCTGCTGCAGCCGACGCCCGGCATGCAGCTGGCGGTGTCGATGGACACGCTCAACAGCGGCGTGCATTTCCCCGAGACCACCGCGCCGGCCGACATCGGCTGGAAGGCGCTGGCGGTGAACCTGTCCGACCTCGCCGCCATGGGCGCGTCGCCGGCCTGGTGCACGCTGTCGCTCTCGCTGCCGTCGCCGGATGCCGCATTCGTGGACGGGTTTCTCGACGGGTTCCTGGCGTTGGCGCAACAGCACGACGTCGCCCTGGTGGGCGGCGACACCACGCGTGGTCCGCTTTCGGTCTGCGTCGCGGTGCACGGCCTGGTCGCGGGAGGCCAGGCGCTGCGACGCGATGGCGCACGCGAAGGCGACGAGGTCTGGGTGACCGGCACGCTGGGCGACGCGGCCGCGGCCCTGGACGCGATGCTGGCGGGTGCGGTCAGCGACCGCGCGCTGCGGGCGCGCCTGGACCGGCCGACGCCGCGGGTCGAGGCCGGCCGCGCGCTGGTCGGCCTGGCCCATGCCTGCATCGACGTGTCCGATGGTCTGCTGGCCGACCTGGGCCATGTCTGCAGCGCCAGCGGCGTGGGCGCGCGGATCGAACTCGACGCGCTGCCGGCATCGCCGTCGCTGGCGCGCTTCGCCGCGCCGGTGCGCCGGCCCTGGCAGGCCGGTGGCGGCGACGACTACGAACTGTGTTTCACCGCGCCCCCGGCCGCGCGCGATGCGGTCGCGGAAGCGCTGGAGGCCGTCGCCGTGCGCGCCAGCCGCATCGGCACGATCACCGCGGGGAGCGGCGTGGTCGCCATCGATGCGCAGGGAAAGCCCTGGCAGCCCCCGCGTCGCGGTTTCGCGCACTTCGCCTGACCGGCTCCCCGCCGGGCCGGCACCGTTGCAGGACGCCCCGCCCGCCTCAGCCCCGCCGGGCCAGCGCCGCCTGCATCCGCTCCAGCGCCTGCAGCAGCAGCGGGCGCGGCATCGCGAAGTTCATGCGGACGTGGCCGGCGCCGGCGTCGCCGCAGTCGCGGCCGTCGGTCAGCGCGACCTGCGCCTCGCGCAGGAAGTAGCGCGCGGCACTGGTGCCGTCGGGAACGCCCAGGCCGCGGCAGTCGATCCAGGCCAGGTAGGTGCCCTGCGGCGCGATGAAGCCGGCCTCGGGCCAGTGCGCGGCGATCCAATCCGAGAGCAGGTCGCGGTTGCGTCGCAGGTACGCCAGCACGTGCTCGAGCCAGGGGCCGCCCTCGCGGAACGCCGCCGCCGAGGCGATCATCCCCAGGCCCGACACGCCGTGCCCGGCGAACAGCGCGAGTCTGCGCCAGCGTTCGAGGTCGGCATCGCTGCTCAGCACCAGCTGCGCGCACTTGAGTCCGGCGAGGTTCCAGCCCTTGGACGCGGAGACCGCCGTGATCGCGTGCCGGGCCGCGGCCTCGCTGACGCTGGCATACGGCACGTGGCGGCCCTCGAGGACCAGCGGCGCATGGATCTCGTCGGCGAACACGCGCGCGCCGTGGCGCTCGACCACCCCGCCAAGCGCGCGCAGTTCGCCGGCGTCGAACACGCGGCCGGTCGGGTTGTGCGGATTGCACAGCACCACCAGCCCGGCGCCGCCGCGCAGTGCGCGTTCGATGCCGTCCAGGTCCATGGCCCAGCCGTCGGGGTGGCGCAGGTGCGGCACCTCGACCACGCGATGGCCGAGGCTTTCGAGCAAGGGCCGGAACGGCATGTAGGCGGGCGTCGGCAGCACCACCGCGGTGTCGCGCGGCACGAAGTGGTGCAGCGCCACCTCCAGCGCGCCCAGCACGTCGCCGACGCCGTGGATGCGCGCCGGATCGACATGCCAGCCGCAGTGCGCCTGCAGCCACCGCGCGCATGCGGACGAGAGTTCGCGCGACAACGCCGGCGTGGGGTAGCCGCAGCGGCCGGCATCGATCGCCTGGCGCAGCGCCGCGGACACGGGCGGTGCGATCCCGAAATCCATTTCGGCGACGAAGGCGCCGATGCTGCCCGGGAAGGCGGTCCACTTCAGCCCGCCGGCCGCGCGCAGCGCCGCCTCGTCGATGCGGTCGAAGTCGGGCAGGCCGTCGGCGGAGGCGGGATCAGGCGTCATCGGCGCGAAAGGCATCGCGGATCCAGTTGAACTCGGGGGCATCGGGATCGCCGCTGGCCTCGACCACGTCGAACCGGCAGGCGGTTTCCCGGTATTGCGGATGGGCGGCGAGGAAATGACCGGCGGCCAGCACCAGCCGTCGCCGCTTTCGCGCGTCTACCGAGGCCGCGCCGCCGCCGTGGCGATCGGAGCGGCGGTAACGCACTTCCACGAAGACCAGTCCTGCGCCGTCCAGCATCACCAGGTCGAGCTCGCCGAAGCGGGCCGCGGCGTTGGACGCGAGCAGCCGCAGTCCGGCCCCGGCCAGGTGGCGTGCCGCGGCGGCCTCGACCGCGGCGCCACGGCCGCGCATGCCGGTGCCGCTGGCGGGCCGCGCAGGCGACATCCGCGCGGACGGCCCGGCTCAGCCGCCGGCGCCGGCCAGCGGCACCACCACGCCGTTGCGGAAGGTGGCCCAGGCCGGCACGCGCACCACGTTGCCGTCCGGGTCCAGGCTGAGCCGGCCGGTGGCGCCTTCAATGCTGGCGGCCGGGTCGTCGGCCAGGTGCTGCAGGTGGCCGCTGAGCAGCCAGGCGTCGTACCCGAAGGCGAACAGGCGCGCCGCCGGGCCGCGCGCGGTCGGCAGGTCCGCGGCCAGGGTCGCGGCGGAGGGCAGCGACGCGACGCCGCGCGTGCGCCAGCTTTCGCTGGCGAAGACGATGCCGTCCAGCGCGCGGTCCTCGTCCGGCTTGCCGGTCCCGGAATCGAGCTGCGATGTCGCCAGCAGCACCTTCTGGCCCAGTCCGGCGGCGAACAGCTGCGGCATCATCAGCCGGGCCTCGTTGCCGCGCAGGGCGATCAGCACCGCGTCGATGCCGCCTTCGCGCGACGCCGCCGCGCGCAGCGCCGGGGTCTGGTCGCCGGGCTCGTCGCCGGTGATCGCCAGCGTGCCGGCGATGGCGCCGCCTTCGGCCTCCAGGCGCGCGCGCAGCGTTTCCACGCTGCGGCGGGCATGGTCGTCGCCATTGCTCAGGACCAGCACCCGGCGCGCGTTGCGTTCGAGCAGGTAGGCCGCCGCGGCGGCGCCTTCGTCCTCGGGCGCCAGCGAGAACTGGCCCGCATTGTCCGGCGGTGCGGTATTGCCGCGGTTGAGCGCCAGCAGCGGCACCGGCGGACTCGTGTTGAAGAAGGTCGAGACCTCGTCGCGGCCGAGCGGACCGAGGATCTGGTCGGCGCCTTCGGCGATCGCACGATCGCGCGCGGACACCGCGCCGGAGGGCGTGCCGGCGGTGTCGTAGAAGACCAGTTCGGGTCGGACGCGGCGTTCGGCGTAGTAGCCGGCCAGCAGGCCATCGCGCACCGGGCCCGCGGCGGTCGCCAGTTCGCCGCTCATCGGCAGGAGGACGGCCAGCTTGCGCGGCGGGCGGTAGCCGTCGCGGTCGCCGGGCTGGCGCGCGGCGTCGAAACTCCAGCGCGGATTGGCTTGCGGCGCCGGTACGACGTCCGTTGTCGCCGGGGGCGCGGCGACCTGCACCGACGCGCAGCCCGCCAGCGTCGCCGCCATGGCCGCGCCCCACATCCATTTCGAGATCTGCCGCATCTGCGGGCTCCGCGGGGGACAATAGCCACGATTCTAGCGTCCCAACCGGGAGAGACGATGACAAGCGGTCCCGCCGCCCCCCGCGCCGCCGGCGTCCTGCACGTGGTCGCCACGCCGATCGGCAACCTCGGCGACCTGTCGCCGCGCGCCCAGGAGGTGCTGCGCGGCGTGGCGGCGATCTGCGCCGAGGACACCCGCCGCAGCGGCCAGCTGCTGTCGCACTTCGGCATCTCCACGCCGCTGGTGGCACTGCACGAGCACAACGAGGAGGCGATCGCGCAGCGCGTGGTCGCCCGCCTGCTGGAGGGCGAATCGCTGGCATTGGTAAGCGATGCCGGCACCCCGCTGGTCAGCGATCCGGGCTACCGCCTGGTCCGCGCCGCCCGCGCGTCCGGCGTGCGGGTGAGCCCGGTCCCCGGCGCCTGCGCGGCGATCGCGGCGCTGAGCGTGGCCGGGCTGGCCAGCGACCGCTTCGCGTTCGAGGGCTTCCTGCCCGCCAAGGCCGCGGCGCGGCGCGAGCGCCTGCGCCAGCTCGCGTCCGAACCGCGCACCCTGGTCTTCTACGAGTCCTCGCACCGCATCGTCGAGGCGCTGCAGGACTTCGTGGCCGCATTCGGCGCATCGCGCGCTGCGGTGCTGGCGCGCGAGCTGACCAAGCTGTTTGAAACGGTGCTCGACGGCGGACTGGCCGAGCTGCTGGATGCGGTACAGGGCGACGACAACCAGCGCAAGGGCGAATTCGTGCTGGTGGTCGAAGGCGCCGGCGACGACGCCGACGCCACCCTGGCCGAAGGCAGGCGCGTGTACGCGCTGCTCAGCGCCCAGATGCCGCCATCGGCCGCCGCCCGGCTGGCCGCCGAGATCACCGGCGCACCGCGCAAGGCGCTCTACGGCAACTGAATCCGCGCGGCCCGGCGCGCCCGGCACGTGCGACAATGCACGCGGCGGAGTCGGCCGGACAGTCGCGTCATCCCTCGCGGATGCCGAGGAAAGTCCGGGCTCCTCAGGGCACGGTGCCAGGTAACGCCTGGGCGGCGCGAGCCGACGGAAAGTGCAACAGAAAGATACCGCCGAACGGTTCTACGGAATGCGTGGCAAGGGTGAAATGGTGCGGTAAGAGCGCACCGCGAGCCTGGCAACAGGCCGGCACGGCAAACCCCACCGGGAGCAAGACCAAATAGGGAGGCTATGCCGCGGCCCGCGGTGTCTCCGGGTAGGTTGCTTGAGCGTAGCGGCGACGCTGCGCCTAGAGGAATGACTGTCCTCGACAGAACCCGGCTTACAGGCCGGCTCCGCCGCCTCCAGACAAAAAAATGCGCACGGCCCCAGGGGAGAGAGAGGAGGGGGGCCGTGCGCAAGACTCAGCTGTCGGGCGGGCTTTGCCGCCGTTGTGCCGAAGGTCGGCCTCGGCCACGGCCGGCCCGGATTCGGCAATGGTCACTGCCCTCGCGAGACCGGGATCCTCGACGACCTCACCTACGGCCTGCGCAACGCCGGCTACCAGGAGACCGAGGGCTTCGACTTCGACGTGTCCTACCGCCTGGGCACGGAGTACGGCAACTTCTCGGCGACCTGGCAGAACACCTACGTCTCCAAGAACAACCTCAAGACCACCAACGACGCGGACACGCCCGAATCGGTGTACGTCAGCTTCGGCGGCAGCTTCCGCCTGCGTTCGAACCTGAACCTGAACTGGGAGAACGGTCCGTACTCGGCGAACTGGGGCATGCGCTACTACTCGGCGATGAAGGAAGAGTGCTACTTCGACGAGTTCTGCAGCGATCCGAACTACGCCGCGCCCGATACCCAGGGCCAGATCGTGCCGATGAACCGGACCGGTTCGAACACCTTCCACGACGTCCAGTTCTCGGTGAAGACCCCCCTGGAACGCCACCGTGGCGGTGGGTGCGAACAACGTGTTCAACCACTACGCGGCGCCGTCGTACGACCAGGCCAACTCGAGCTTCGCCTACTACGGCGGCTTCGACATCGGCCGGTTCGTGTTCATGAAGTACCAGCAGCGCTTCTGATCCCGGCGCCTGCTGTTCCGGCCGCGGTCCCTGCGGGGGCCGCAGCTTTTTTTTGGCCAGCCTCCGGCCCTGGTCACGCGGGCGGCCCCCCCCCCCCCGGCCCCGTGTGATGGAGGCACGCCGCGACCCGGCGTGGCTGGGGCAGGCGCGGGACGCCGGTGCCGGCGAGGTTCTCCGTCGCCACCGGCGGCAGACGGCGCCGTCTGGGCCGTCAGGCAGCCTGGCGAGCGCCTTGGCCGGGCCACCGCCTCGTCCACCCCGTTTGTCCGGACCGTCCTGTTAAGCGGTGGGCTGGTCGCGTGGCCGACAGCGCCCCGGAGGCGAAATATTCGCCGATTCTCAAAATTTGAGACTAATCAGCAGCTTGTGGATAAGGCTTGAACAAGTCTGTGAACTATCGCGCAAGTCATTGACCGGATTAATGAAATTTCCACATCAAAGCTGTTGACATCCCCATGACCCGTCCATAAGGTGGCGCTTCGTGGGGAAACCGGGAATTTCGTGGTTTTCCGATGCTGAAGCCCGCCGCAGACGGGCACCTCCGGGCAGGATGTGGTGTTCCAGGGCGAGACCGCCATCACGATCGACGACAAGGGCCGGCTGGCGATCCCGACCAGCTACCGGGACCTCGTCGCGTCCGAGTGCGGCAATCGCCTGGTGATCACCTACAACCCCTTCGAGAAGGGCTCGCTCTACATCTACCCCTATGCCACCTGGGAAAAGGTGCGCGACGGGGTCAACGCGCTGCCCCGGCTCAAGGCCGCCAATCGCGCGCTGCAGCTGAAGCTGGTGGGCGCGGCCGCCATCGTCGAGCCCGACGGCAACGGCCGGATCCCGATCCCCGCCAGCCAGCGCGCCGCCATCGGCATCGAGAAGAAGGCCGTGCTGCTGGGCATGGGCGACAAGTTCGAACTGTGGAGCGAGCAGGCCCACCGCGCGCAGATCGAGACGCCGCTGGCGGACGAGGATTTCGGCGACGAACTGGTTGGACTGCAGTTGTGAGCGGGGGTGCTGCGGACGCCCGCGCCGCGCACCTTCCGGTGATGTTCGAGCAGGTCATGGAAGGGCTGCGCGTGGTCGAGGACGGGACGTATCTCGACGGCACGTTCGGGCGCGGCGGACATGCGCGCGGCGTGCTCGAGAGGCTGGGTGAGGGAGGCAGGCTGCTGCTGATGGACAAGGATCCCGAAGCGGTTGCGGTCGCCGGACGCGAGTTCGGCGCCGACGCACGCGTCGCGATCCGCCGCGGCAGCTTCGCCGACCTCGGCCACTGGGATGCGGTGGCCGCCGGACTGGACGGCGTGCTGCTCGACCTCGGGGTGTCCTCGCCGCAGCTGGACGTGGCCGGCCGCGGCTTCAGCTTCGGCAAGGACGGTCCGCTCGACATGCGCATGGACCCGGACAGCGGCGAGAGCGCGGCGCAGTGGCTGGCGCGCGCCGAGGAGAGCGAGATCGCCGACGTGCTGTGGACCTACGGCGAGGAACGCATGAGCCGGCGCATCGCGCGCGCGATCGTCGCCCGCCGCGCCACGCAGCCGCTCACCCGCACCACCGAACTGGCCGAGCTGATCGCCTCCGTGGTGCCGCGCGGCCGCCACGACATCCATCCGGCCACCCGCTCGTTCCAGGCGATCCGCATCCACGTGAACCGCGAACTCGAGGATCTCGAGCGCGGCCTCGCCGCCGCGCACGACGCGCTGCGCCCAGGCGGGCGGCTGGCGGTGATCAGCTTCCATTCGCTCGAGGACCGCATCGCCAAGCGCTTCATCGCCGCGCGCGCCAAGGCGCCGCCGGGCAACCGCCGCCTGCCCGAGGCGACCGGCTTCGTACCCACGCTGCGCGCGATCGGCGACGCGGCCAAGGCGCGCCCGGACGAGCTGGCGGCCAATCCCCGCGCCCGCAGCGCGGTGCTGCGCGTGGCCGAGAAGCTGGCCACGGGGGCGCGGCCATGACCCGCCTGCTCGTCGCCGTGCTGGTCGTGGCCAACGCCATCAGCGCCATCGGCGTGGTGCACGCGCGCCACCAGCACCGCGAGCTGTACGTGCAGCTGACCCGACTCGAGCGCGCCCGCGACGAACTCAACATCGAGTTCGGGCGGCTGCAGCTGGAACAGGCCACCTGGGCCGAGAGCAACCGCATCGACCAGGTCGCGCGTACGCGCCTGGGCATGAAGTTCCCGGCCACGGACGAGATCGTGGTGGTGCGTCCATGAAGTTCATCCGCACCTCCGGCGGTTCGGCGAAGAAGCCGCGCCCGCGCGCCCAGTTCAACCTGCAGGGCCGGCTGATGCTCGTCGGCGGGGCGATGGCCCTGTGCGCGGTGGCGCTGGTGGTGCGGGCGGTCGACCTGCAGCTGGTGGACAACGCCTTCTATCAGCAGAAGGCCGACGCGCGCTTCCTGCGCGAGGTGCCGATCCCGACCTCGCGCGGCATGATCACCGACCGCAACGGAGAGCCGCTGGCGGTGTCCTCGCCGGTGGAGTCGCTGTACGCCAATCCGCAGGAGCTGGCCAACAACCCGGCCGCGATCGCGCGCCTGGCCGAGGCCACGGACCTGCCGCTGGACTACCTCACCCGCTACGTCTCGCAGCGCAAGGACAAGGAGTTCATGTACGTGCCGCGGCACCGCCGGATCAACCCGGCCGTGGCGCAGAAGATCCTGGCGCTGAAGATCCCGGGCGTGTTCTCGCAGCGCGAGTTCCGCCGCTTCTATCCGCAGGGCGAGGCGGTGTCGCACGTACTGGGCTTCACCAACATCGACGACCAGGGCCAGGAGGGCGTGGAACTGGCCTTCGACGAATGGCTGCGCGGCACGCCCGGCCTGCAGAAGGTGATCCGCGACCGGCACGGCCGCATCGTCGAGCACGTCGACCTGCTGCGTCCGGCCGAACCGGGCAAGGACCTGGTGCTGAGCATCGACCGCCGCATCCAGTTCCTGGCCTATCGCGAGCTCAAGCGCACCCTGCTCGAGACCGGCGCGGCCAGCGGCTCGGTGGTGATCCTGGACGTGGCCACCGGCGAAGTGCTGGCGATGGCCAACCTGCCCTCGTACAACAACAACCGCGTCAGCGGCGAGAACCGCGACGCGTACCGCAACCGTGCGGTCACCGATCTCCTCGAGCCCGGCTCGACCATGAAGCCGCTGACGGTGGCCGCCGGCCTGGAAGCCGGCGTGATCACGCCCACCACGCGCTTTGATACCAGTCCCGGCTGGATCCCCAACGGCCGCTATCGCACCAGCGATTTCCGCAACTACGGCGTGCTCGACACCACCGGGGTGATCACCAAGAGCTCGAACGTGGGCGTGTCGAAGATCGTCAAGCTGCTGCCCGACAACAGCTTCGACGCCTTCCTGCGCCGCTTCGGCTTCGGCAGCAGCACCGGCAGCGGCTTCCCCGGCGAGGCGCCGGGCACCTTCCCCACGCCCGAGCGCTGGAGCGGCACCACCAAGCAGACCCTGTCCTACGGCTACGGGCTGTCGGTCACGCCGCTGCAGATCGCGCGCGCCTACGCCGCGCTCGGCAACGGCGGTCGGCTGGTCACGCCCACCTTCGTCAAGGGCGGCCACAGCGGCGAGACGCAGCAGGCGCTGGACCCGGCGATCGCCGCCCAGGTCGTGGAGATGATGCAGACCGTCACCGAGCCGGGCGGCACCGCCACCCGCGCCGCGATCCTGGGCTACCACGTGGCCGGCAAGACCGGTACCGCGCGCAAGTCCTCCGGCGGCGGCTACGCCAGGCGCTACATCGCCTATTTCGCCGGCCTGGTGCCGGTGGAACGGCCGCGCTTCTCGGTGACGGTGGTGGTCAACGATCCCGACACGTCCGGGGGCGGCTCGACCTATGGCGGCGGCTGGATCTCCGCGCCGCTGTTCGCGCGGGTGATGGAGGGCGCGCTGCGGCTGATGGACGTGCCGCCGGACGACATCGACACCTGGATCGCCGCGCAGTCGGCCGAAGAGGCCAAGCGCGCGCGTGCGCTGGCCGCGGCCGCGCCGGCAGCGTCCGCCGCGCAGCGGGGAGCGGCGCCATGAGTCGCGCCATGCCGCTTGCGCAGCTGCTGCCCGACGTGGCCGGCGTGCCGGCTGGGCTCGCCGTGTCGGGCCTGGTGCTTGACAGCCGCGACGTGCACCCCGGCGATGGCTTCGTCGCGATCGGCGGCTTCGGCACACATGGCCTGCACTTCACCGCGCAGGCCAGGGAAGCCGGCGCCGCGGCCATCCTGTTCGAACCGCCGGTGCCCGCCGACGTGCCGGCGCCGCCGGCGGACGCGATCGCGGTGCCGGGCCTGCGCGCGCGCATGGGCGCGATGGCCGACGCCTTCCACGGCCAGCCCTCGAGGCGGATGACCACGATCGGGGTCACCGGCACCAGCGGCAAGACCTCCACCGTGCAGCTGCTGGCGCAGGCGCTGGAGCTGTGCGGCACCCGCGCCGGCACCATCGGCACGCTGGGCGCCGGCCTCTACGGCCAGGCGCGCGCCACCGGCTTCACCACGCCGCTGGTGCTGCAGACCCATGCGCTGCTCGCGCAACTGCGCGACGAGGGCGCACAGGCCGTGGCGATGGAGGTCAGCTCGCACGCGCTCGACCAGGGACGCGTGGACGCGGTGCATTTCGCGGTCGGCGTGTTCACCAACCTCAGCCGCGACCACCTCGACTACCACGGCGACATGGAGACCTACGGCGCGGCCAAGGCCCGCCTGTTCGCCACGCCGGGCATGCGCACGGCGGTGGTGAACCTGGACGACGCCTACGGGCGCCGCCTCGCGCTGGACCTGCCCGGATCGCTGCAGGCGATCGGCACCAGCGCGCGCGGCGCCGACGACGCGGACGTGCGCGCCACGCACGTCGCGCTCGATGCCGACGGCATCGCGTTCGACCTGCACCTGGCCGGCAGCGTCGCTCGCGTGCGGTCGCCGCTGCTGGGCCGCTTCAACGTCGACAACCTGCTGGTGGTGGCGGGCGTGCTGCACGCCCTCGGCCAGCCGGTGGACGCGATCGCGGGCGTGCTGTCGCGGCTGCAGCCGATTGCCGGGCGCATGAACCGCCTCGGCGGCGGCGACCGGCCGCTGGTGGTGGTCGACTACTCGCACAAGCCCGACCCGCTGGAGCAGGCGCTGCAGTCGCTGCGCGGCCACCTGCGCGGGCGGCTGGTGTGCGTGTTCGGATGCGGCGGCGAGCGCGATACCGGCAAACGCCCGCAGATGGCGGCCATCGCCGAGCGCCTGGCGGACGAAGTGGTGGTGACCGACGACAACCCGCGCGGCGAGGACGGCGACGCCATCGTCGCAGGTATCCTCGCCGGCTTCGCCGAGCCCGCGCGCGTGATCGTGCAGCGCGACCGTCGCGCCGCGATCGCCGGCGCCATCGCCCGCGCGCGCGCCGGCGACATCGTCCTGGTCGCCGGCAAAGGCCACGAGACCTACCAGGAAGTGGCCGGCGTCAAGCATCCGTTCGACGACGGCGTGGTCGCCCGCGAGGCGCTGGGAGGCGGCGCATGACCCCGATGGCGCTGGCACGCATCGCGCAATGGACCCACGGCCGCCTGCTGGGCGACGACCTGCCGATCGACGCGGTCGCGACCGACACGCGCACGCTGGACGCGCGCGACCGACGCGCCACGCTGTTCGTCGCGCTCAAGGGCGAACGCTTCGACGGCCACGACCATGTCGCCGCCGCGGCGGATCGCGGCGCGCGCGCCGCCCTGGTCTCGCGGGAAGTGGACGCGCCGCTGCCGCAGGTGGTGGTGGCCGACACCGAGCGCGCGCTGGCTGCGCTGGCGTCGGCGATGCAGCGCTCGCGCACGACCAGGGTCGTCGGCATCACCGGCAGCAACGGCAAGACCAGCGTCAAGCAGCTTGTCCACGCCATCGCCGCACGTTCGCTGCGCGCCTATGCCAACCCCGGCAACCGCAACAACGAGATCGGCCTGCCGCTGGCGGTGATCGACGCGCCGGAAGACGCCGAGGTGGCGGTGTACGAGATGGGCGCCGGCAAGCCCGGCGACATCGCCTACCTGACCGCCATCGCCCGCCCGGACGTGGCCCTGGTCAACAACATCGCGCCGGCGCACCTGGAGCGCATGCACAGCCTGCTCGGCATCGCCGACACCAAGGCCGCGGTCTACGACGCGCTGCCGCACGACGGCGTCGCGGTGATCAACGCCGACGACGCGTTCGCGCCGTACTTCGCCGAACGCGCCCACGGCCGGCGCCTGCTGCGTTTCGGCCTGGAGGCCAGCGCCGACGTGACCGCCCGCGCCGTGTCCAGCGATGCGGACGGGTCGCGCTTCGTGCTCGTCGCTCCCACCGGCGAGGTCGACGTGGTCCTGCCGCTGCCCGGCCGGCACAACGTCTCCAACGCCCTGGCCGCCGCCTCGATCGCGCTGGCGCTGGGCATCCCGCTGGAGGAGATCGCCGCCGCACTCGGCGACGCCCAGCCGGTGAAGGGTCGCCTGGTCCAGCACCGCCTGGCCGGCGGCGCGGTCCTGATCGACGACAGCTACAACGCCAATCCCGGCTCGCTCAACGCCGCGATCGACACCCTGGCCTCCGGCGGCGGCGAGGCCTGGCTGGTGCTCGGCGACATGCGCGAACTGGGCGGCGACGCCCGCGACCTGCACGCCGAGGCCGGGCGCCGCGCGCGCCGCGCGGGGCTGGCCCGCGTCTACGCGCTGGGTCCGCTGAGCGCTGCCGCTGCCGAAGCCTTCGGCGAGGGCGGCCGGCATTTCGACCACCACGACGCGCTCGCCGCGGCACTGGCCGCGGACCTGCATCCGGGCGTCCGGATGCTGGTCAAGGGTTCGCGCGGAAGTGCCATGGACCGCATCGTCGATGCGCTGCTGGCGCGCGCAACAGGGGAACACGATGCTGCTTGAACTGGCACGCTGGCTGCAGCAGGTCGAGGGGCTGTTCGGCCTGTTCGGCTACCTGACCTTCCGCGGCATCCTCGCCGCGCTGACGGCGCTGCTGCTCTCGCTGTGGTGGGGACCGGCGGTGATCCGCCGGCTCGCCCAGTACAAGGGTGGCCAGCCGATCCGCCAGGACGGCCCGCAGACGCACTTCTCCAAGGCCGGCACGCCGACCATGGGCGGCGCGCTGATCCTGTTCACCATCACCGCCTCGGTGCTGCTGTGGGGCGACCTGCGCAACAAGTACGTGTGGGTGGTGCTGCTGGTGATGCTGGCGTTCGGCGCGATCGGCTGGTACGACGACTGGATCAAGATCGTCAAGCGCGATCCCAACGGCCTCAAGTCGCGCTGGAAGTACCTGCTGCAGTCGGTCTTCGGCCTCGCCGCCGGCCTGTACCTGTACCTCTACGCCGACGTGCCGGCGGCCACGACCTTCTACGTGCCGCTGTTCAAGTCGGTGGCGCTGCCGCTGGCCGGCGTCGGCTTCGTGGCGATCGCCTACTTCTGGATCGTCGGCTTCTCCAACGCGGTCAACCTCACCGACGGCCTCGACGGGCTGGCGATCATGCCCACCGTGCTGGTCGCCGGCGGCATCGCCGTGTTCGCCTACGCCTCGGGCCACGCCGAGTTCTCGCGCTACCTGCAGATCCCGCCGGTACCGGGCGCGGGCGAGCTGATCATCATCTGCGCGGCGATCGCCGGCGCCGGCCTGGGCTTCCTGTGGTTCAACACCTATCCGGCGATGGTGTTCATGGGCGACATCGGCGCGCTGGCGCTGGGCGCGGTGCTGGGCACCATGGCGGTGATCGTACGCCAGGAGCTGGTGCTGGTGATCATGGGCGGCATCTTCGTCATCGAGACGCTGTCGGTGATGATCCAGGTGGCCAGCTTCAAGCTCACCGGCAAGCGCGTGTTCCGGATGGCGCCGATCCACCACCACTTCGAGCTCAAGGGCTGGCCCGAGCCGCGCGTGATCGTGCGCTTCTGGATCATCTCGGTGATCCTGGTGCTGGTCGGCCTCGCCACGCTGAAGGTGCGCTGATGGCCGTGACCGCAGACTCCCGCATGTTCGACAGCAGCCGCCAGGCCACGCGCCTGGAGGCCATCGACGGCCGCTACGACGGCTGGCTGATCGCGATCGCCACGGCCATCGCCGCCTTCGGCGTGGTCATGGTCGCCTCGAGTTCGATCGCGGTGGCGGTCAACCACGGCGAAGGACCCTTCTACTACCTCGTCCGGCACATCGTGTTCCTCGCGGTCGGTATCGGCCTGTGCGCCGCGGTGATGCGCACCGACCTCAAGCTGGTGGAGAAGTATCCGCAGGCTCTGCTCGGCGCCTGCGCGCTGATGCTGCTGATGGTGTTCGTGCCGGGCCTGGGCCACACCGTGAACGGTGCGCGCCGCTGGGTGAACCTGGGCGTTTCGAACTTCCAGATCGTCGAGGCGGTGAAGATCTTCTACCTGGTCTGGCTGGCCAGCTACCTGGTGCGCTTCCGCGACGAGGTCAACGCCGGCTGGGGCGCAATGCTCAAGCCGATCGGCGTGGCGATCGTGCTCGTGGCGCTGTTGCTGATGCAGCCGGATTTCGGTTCGGCCACCATGCTGCTGGCGGTCACCGCGGGCATGCTGCTGCTCGGCGGCGGCCACCTCAAGCGCATGATGCTTCCCGTCGCCTGCCTGCTGCCCGCGCTGGTCGCGGTGGCGGTGATCGAACCGTACCGCCTGCGCCGCATCACCTCGTTCTGGAACCCCTGGGAAGACCAGCTCGGCGCCGGTTACCAGCTCAGCAACGCCCTGATGGCGATCGGCCGCGGCGAATTCTCCGGCGTCGGCCTGGGCGCATCGATCCAGAAGCTCTCCTACCTGCCCGAAGCGCACACCGACTTCATCTTCAGCGTGATCGGCGAGGAGCTGGGTTTCCTCGGCCTGCTGTTCGTGATCGGGCTGTTCGCCGCCCTGGTCGGGCGCGCGCTGTGGATCGGCTACCGCTGCGTGGAGATGCGCCGCCACTTCGCCGGCTACGTCGCCTTCGGCGTGGCGCTGATGATCGGCCTGCAGAGCCTGGTCTCGATGGGCGTCAACCTCGGCCTGCTGCCGACCAAGGGCCTGACCCTGCCGCTGATCTCGTCGGGTGGCTCCAGCGTGATGATGACCTGCGTGGCGATCGGGCTGCTGCTGCGCGTGTCCTACGAACTCGACCGCGCCCAGCGCCAGGTCGCGCGCCTGCGCGGCATGGGTGCGGGCGCGCCCCCGGGCGGCGAATCCGCGCCGCCGCCCCCCACCACCCAGCCGCCGCCTTCCGCGGTGGCCGCCGCACGCGGCACCAGCCGCCTGCGCCCGCGCATCGAGCCGACCCTGGGCGGACTCGGGAGGAACGCATGATCCGCCGCCTGCTCGCCGCCAGCGAGCTCACCAAGGAAAGCATCGCCCGCGCGTTCTCGCGCGTGCACTTCGTCGGCATCGGCGGCGCCGGCATGAGCGGCATCGCCGAGGTGCTGTGCACGCTGGGCTACCAGGTCTCGGGCTCGGACACGGCCGACAACGCGACCACCCAGCGCCTCACGCGGCTGGGCGCGACCGTGCATCGCGGCCACGCCGCGGCCAACGTGCTCGGCTGCGACTGCATCGTGGTCTCCAGCGCGATCCGCCCGGACAATCCCGAGTTGATGGAGGCACGCTCGCAGCGCATTCCGATCGTGCCGCGCGCAGAAATGCTGGCCGAACTGATGCGCTTCCGCCGCGGCATCGCCGTGGCTGGCACGCACGGCAAGACCACCACCACCTCGCTCACCGCCAGCGTGCTGGGCGAGGGCGGACTGGATCCGACCTTCGTGATCGGCGGACAGTTGCTCGCCGCCGGCGCCAACGCACGCCTGGGCGGCGGGCAGTGGCTCGTGGCCGAGGCCGACGAAAGCGACGGAAGCTTCCTGCGCCTGAACCCGCTGATCGCGGTCGTCACCAATATCGACGCCGACCACCTGGAAAACTACGGCGGCGACTTCGCCCGCGTGCAGTCGGCATTCTCCGAGTTCCTGCACCGGTTGCCGTTCTACGGCCTGGCGGTGCTGTGCGTGGACGATCCCGAGGTGGCGAGGCTGGCCCAGGACACGCCGCGCCACGCGATGACCTACGGTTTTTCGCAGGGCGCGGACGTGCGCGCCGAGGACGTCGAGCAGCAGGGCACCGCGATGCGCTTCACCCTGTGCCTGCCGGACGGCTCGCGTACCCCGGTGACGCTCGCCCTGCCGGGCCGCCACAACGTGCTTAACGCGCTGGCTGCCTCGTCGATCGGCTGGCAGCTGGGCGTGGAGCCTGCCGCGATCGCCGCGGCGCTGGAGAAGTTCCAGGGCATCGGCCGCCGCTTCAACCTGCTGGCCGAGCTGCGTACCGCGCAGGGCGCGCGGGTGCAGCTGGTGGACGACTACGGTCACCACCCGAAGGAGCTGGCCGCGGTCTTCGACGCGGCCCGCGGCGGCTGGCCCGACCGCCGCCTCGTGGTGGCGTTCCAGCCGCACCGCTATACCCGCACCCGCGACCAGTTCGACGATTTCGCCGCGGTGCTGTCGGACGTGGACGCGCTGGTGCTGACCGAGGTGTACCCGGCCGGCGAGCCGCCGATCGCGGGCGCCGACGCCAAGGCCCTGGCGCGGGCCATCCGCGCGCGCGGCCGCATCGATCCGGTCGTGGTCAACGGCGCCCAGGAGCTGGCCAGCGTGCTGCCGGACGTGCTGCAGGACGGTGACCTGCTGCTGATGATGGGCGCCGGCGACATCGGCCACGCCGCCCAGCAGCTGGCGCGCGAAGGTTTCGCGGAGGTGCCGCGATGAGCCCGGCCGTGCCCGCGCTGCGCGTCACCGACCCGGCCGCGTTCGGCCGCGTGGCGGTGCTGATGGGCGGCACCAGCGCCGAGCGCGAGGTGTCGCTGGATTCCGGCAACGGCGTGCTCGCCGCGCTGCGCTCGCGCGGCGTGGACGCGACGGCCGTCGACGGCATCCCGGCCCTGGTCGACGCGATCCGCGCCGGCCGCGTGGACCGCGTGTTCAACATCCTCCACGGCAACCGCGGCGGTGGCGAGGACGGCGTGGTGCAAGGGCTGCTCGAGGCGCTGGGCGTGCCGTACACCGGCCCCGGCGTGCTGGGCAGTGCGCTGACCATGGACAAGATCCGCACCAAGCAGGTGTGGATCGCCGAAGGCCTGCCGACGCCGCGCTTCGCGCGCGTGCCCGCTGGCGGCGACCTGGCCGCGGCGATTGCGACCGTCGGCCTGCCGGCGTTCGTGAAACCCTCGTGCGAGGGTTCCAGCGTGGGCGCCGCGCGGGTGGTGGCCGAATCCGACGTCGCGCATGCGGTCGAGGTCGCGCGCGCGTACGGCGGCGAGATGCTGGTCGAGGAGATGGTGGTGGGCGACGAGCTCACCGTCGCCGTCCTGGGCGACGTGGCGCTGCCGTCGATCCGGATCGTGCCAGCGGGCGAGTGGTACGACTACAACGCCAAGTACCTTGCGGACGACACCCAGTACCTGTGCCCGGGACTGGAGGATGCCGAGGAGCGCGCCATTGGAGAGCTCGCGCTCGCGGCCTTCAACGCCGCCGGCTGCAGCGGCTGGGGCCGCGTCGACCTGATGCGCGAGCGCGCCAGCGGCCGCCTGCTGCTGCTGGAAATCAATACCGCCCCCGGCATGACCAGTCATTCGCTGGTGCCGAAGGCCGCCGCCCAGCTGGGCATCGACTATGCCGAGCTGTGCTGGCGCGTGCTCGAGCAGACCGTGGAGGTGGCGTCCGCATGAACGCCGCGCTGCGCCGCACCCTGCAGGTCGGCACCTGGGCGGTCGCCATCGCCCTGGTGGCACTGCCCGTGGTCGCGGTGCTCAACGGCTGGATCGGCGCCGAGCGCTGGCCGCTGCGCACCCTGCGGGTCAACGACGGCCTGGAGCGGGTGGACACCGCGCGCCTGCGCGACACCCTGCTCCCGTACGCGTCCTCGGGCTTCTTCGCCGTCCGCCTCGACCAGGCGCGGGCGGCGATCGCGCAGCTGCCATGGGTCGAGCACGCCGAGGTGCGCAAGCGCTGGCCGGACGTGCTGGAGGTGCGCATCACCGAACACCGCCCGTTCGCACGCTGGGGCGAGGACCGGCTGCTGTCCGAGCAGGGGCGGCTGTTCCCGGTCGCCGGCATCGAGGTGCCCGAGGGTCTGCCGCAGCTCGCCGCCGCCGATGCGCGCGTGCCGGACGTGGTCGCGCTCTACAACGAATCGCGCGACATGTTCGCGCCGAGTGGCCACGCCGTCGCGCGCCTGGCGCTCGACAGCCGCGACAGCTGGTCGCTCACCCTCGACAACGGCGTCGAAGTGGTGGTCGGCAGCCAGGAGGCGCGCCTGCGCCTGAAGCGCTTCGCGCGCGTGCTGCCGCAGCTGCTCGCGCGGAACCAGCAGGCGCTGCAGCGCGCCGACCTGCGTTACACCAACGGCTTCGCCCTGACCTGGGGCGATCCCATCGCTCCTACCGCATCCACCACGAATTCCGGCTCCTCCACATGAACCGCAAAGGCGACAAGGCCCTGATCGTCGGCCTCGACATCGGCACCTCCAAGGTGGTGGCCCTGGTCGGCGAGTATTCGCCGGGCAATCCGATCGAGGTGATCGGCATCGGCTCCCACGAATCCCGCGGCCTCAAGCGCGGCGTCGTGGTCGACATCGAGTCGACCGTGCAGTCGATCCAGCGTGCGATCGAGGAGGCCGAGCTGATGGCCGGCTGCGAGATCCGCAGCGTCTACGCCTCGATCAGCGGCAACCACGTGCAGTGCCGCAACTCCAACGGCATCGTGCCGATCCGCGACGGCGAGGTGACCTGGGCCGACCTCGACCGCGTGCTCGACGCGGCCAAGGCCGTCGCCATTCCGGCCGACCAGAAGATCCTGCACGCGATCCCGCGCGAGTACGTGCTCGACGATTCGCAGGAAGGCATCCGCAACCCGGTCGGCATGACCGGCGTGCGCCTGGAGGTGCACGCGCACCTGGTGGTGTGCGCGCAGTCGGCCGCGGCCAACATCAGCAAGTGCGTGCAGCGCTGCGGGCTGCAGATCGACGACCTGGTGCTGTCCTCGCTGGCCTCGAGCACCGCCGTGCTCACCGGAGACGAGCGCGAACTGGGCGTGGTGCTGGTGGACATGGGTGCGGGCACCACCGACCTGGCGGTGTTCGTGCAGGGGGCGATCTGCCACACCGCCAGCCTGCCGATCGCCGGCGACAAGGTCACCGAGGACATCGCGCACATGCTGCGCACGCCCACGCCCGAGGCCGAGCAGATCAAGGTGCGCTACGCCTGCGCGCTGGCGCAGCTGGCCACGTCGGAGGAATCGATCCAGGTGCCGAGCGTGGGCGACCGCCCGCCGCGGCGCCTGCCGCGCCAGTCGCTGGCGCAGGCGGTGCAGGCGCGCTACGAGGAGATCTTCGAGATGGTGCAGGCCGAGCTGCGCCGCTCGGGCTTCGAGCAGCACGTGCGCGCCGGCATGGTGCTCACCGGCGGCGCCGCGAAGATGGAAGGCGTGGTCGAGCTGGCCGAGGAAATGCTGCAGATGCCGGTGCGCGTGGGCATTCCGCAGCACGTCACCGGCCTGGGCGAAGTGGTGAACAACCCGGTCCATGCCACCGGCGTGGGCCTGCTGCTGATGGGCAGCCAGATCGAGAATCCGCGGCGTCCGTCCCTGCCGACCGGCAAGGCGGGCAGCCTGCTCAAGAAACTCGGCACGTGGTTCCGGGGGGAATTCTGATGTTTCCCGCGGGAGGGCGCGTGCGCGCGGACAGGACGAGACGACGACGAAGGCGAAGCTTTGCGGTACGTGGCAACCGGTGAACCGATAACTATCAGATAACTAGAGAGGACAAGGACATGGCACATTTCGAACTGGTGGAAAAGATGGCTCCGAACGCCGTCATCAAGGTGATCGGCGTGGGCGGCGGCGGCGGCAACGCGGTCGCGCACATGGTCAACAGCAGCGTCGACGGCGTCGAGTTCATCACCGCCAACACCGACTCGCAGGCGATCCGCAACTGCGGCGCCAAGCTGCAGCTGCAGCTCGGCGGCAACGTCACCAAGGGCCTGGGTGCCGGCGCCAACCCGGAAGTGGGTCGCCAAGCCGCGCTCGAGGACCGCGAGATCATCATGGATGCGCTGCAGGGCGCGGACATGGTCTTCATCACCGCCGGCATGGGCGGCGGCACCGGCACCGGCGCGGCGCCGGTCGTGGCGCAGCTGGCCAAGGAAATGGGCATCCTGACCGTGGCCGTGGTCACCAAGCCGTTCCCGTTCGAGGGCCGCCGCCGCATGCAGGTCGCGCTCAAGGGCATCGAGGACCTGTCCTCGCACTGCGACTCGCTGATCACCATCCCCAACGAGAAGCTGATCACCGTGCTCGGCCGCAACGCCACCATGGTCCAGGCCTTCCGCGCCGCCAACGACGTGCTGCTCGGCGCCGTGCAGGGCATCGCCGACCTGATCGTGCGCCCGGGCCTGATCAACGTCGACTTCGCCGACGTGCGCACCGTCATGTCCGAGATGGGCTTGGCGATGATGGGCACCGGCCACGCCCGCGGCGACGACCGCGCCCAGGCCGCGGCCGAGTCGGCGATCCAGAACCCGCTGCTGGACGACGTCAACCTGGCCGGCGCCAACGGCATCCTGGTCAACATCACCGCGGGCCCGGACTTCACCATGAGCGAGTTCGACGAGGTCGGCCGCACCGTGGAGAACTTCGCCAGCGAGGACGCGACCATCGTGATCGGCACCGTGCTCGACCCGGACATGCAGGACGACGTGCGCGTGACCGTCGTGGCGACCGGCCTGAACCGCGGCGTGGCGCGCGGCACCGGCCGCAGCGACCACGGCTCGTACGAGACGGTCCGCCGCCCGCACGTGCAGCTGATCAATACCGGCAAGCGCGACGGCACCACCGGCATGTTCGTCGAGGACGGCAGCGACGCCTATGCCTCGGGTGGCAGCATCGCCTCCAGCCTGCGCGGCCGCAGCGTCGCCGCGGAGTCCGCGCCGGCCGCGCCGCAGGTGGCCGACTTCGGCAGTGACAGCTACCTCGACATCCCGGCGTTCCTGCGCCGCCAGGCGGACTGAGGAAGCGGCGGCGAAGGGTCGCTGGCGCGGCGTCGGGCTGGCCCCCATCCGGCCTTCCCCCGCATGCGGGGGAAGGGCAGGGCGGCAGGGCAGGGTTCGCGCCATCCTCGCGGACCCTTTCCCTCGCCGCTGCGGCCTTTCACTCCCGCTTGTGACCTTCGACTCCGCTTGCGGCCTTCGACTCGCCGCTCGCGGCCTTTCCCTCCCCCGCTTGCGGGGGAGGGAAGGGTGGGGGCACGTTCGGAGTCCTGGCCGCCAGGCCGCCACGGCGTCCAACGCCAAATGCTTCGCCCTGCTGATAGAACAGGAACAAGCCATCCCGACCCCGCCCGGTACACGCCACCTTCACCTCCACTCCCGTTCAGTTCAGCGGGTCGGGTGATAATCTGCGGCGTTGCCCCGCGCCCAGGGGCCGCCAGGGACCCTTACAGGCCGCACCGATGCCGCAGCAACGCACCATCAAGAACGTGATCCGCGCGACGGGCGTGGGCCTGCACAGCGGCAACAAGGTGTTCCTGACGCTGCGCCCGGCCGCGCCCGATACCGGCATCGTGTTCCGTCGCGTCGACCTCGACCCGGTGGTCGAGATCCCGGCCTCGGGCGACCTGGTGACCGAGACCACGCTGTGCACCGGCCTGACCTGCGAGGGCGCCAAGGTGCAGACCGTCGAGCACCTGATGTCGGCGCTGGCCGGCCTCGGCATCGACAACCTCTACGTCGAGCTGTCCGCGCCGGAGGTGCCGATCATGGACGGCTCCTCCGGCCCGTTCGTGTTCCTGCTGCAGTCCGCCGGCATCGTCGAGCAGGACGCGCCCAAGCGCTTCATCCGCATCAAGCGCCCGGTCGAGGTGCGCGAGGGCGACAAGATCGCGCGGTTCGAACCCTACGACGGGTTCCGCCTCGGTTTCACCGTGCAGTTCGACCACCCGGCCATCCCGCAGTCGCAATCGCGCGCCGAAGTGGAGTTCTCTACCGGCAACTACATCCGCGAAGTCAGCCGCGCGCGTACCTTCGGCTTCATGCGCGACCTGGAATACATGCGCGAGCGCAACCTCGGCCTCGGCGGCTCGATGGACAACGCCATCGTGCTCGACGAGTTCCGCGTGCTCAACGACGACGGCCTGCGCTACGCCAACGAGTTCGTCCGCCACAAGATCCTCGACGCGGTCGGCGACCTCTACCTGGCGGGACGCCCGATCCTTGGCGCCTTCGAGGGCTACAAGTCCGGGCACGCGCTCAACAACAAGCTCGTGCGTGCGCTGCTGGCCGACCAGTCGGCCTGGGACGAGGTCACCTTCCCGAAGACCGCGCCGCCGCCGGTCCTCTACGGCGAACCCGTCGCGGCCTGACCGGCCGCCCACATCCCAACCAGCGATCCGCTGGCGCCGTTCCGTGAACGTGGTCGTGATTCGGCGCGCGGCGTGTTCACAACGCGCCCTCTTCGCTGAACCGCCTCGACGGCGTCTTCACGCCTGCAGCCCCCGTGCGGCCGTCGAAAATGCGGAATCGTTACGGAAATTTAACGAAAAATAAGCATCTGTGAAGCGGACGCTTAACGACCCGACGGAGGGTGGCCGCTAGCATGCCCTGTCCGCGTGGCCGGCCGGGATGCCGGGGCAACCACTCGCGGACACCGCAGTTCCCTTTATCCGTGGGGCTTGCGGTCCGCCGGCCCGGTGTCGTCGGCCAGGGTGTCCAGCGCGGCGCGGAACGCCTCCTGTGCAGCCGGGCCCGGGACACGGGGGCGGGGCGCGGCCTGGGGAGGCTGTGGTCCCAGCGGTTGCGAGGTCGTCCGGATGGCGACTTCATGCACTTCCAGCCCGACGGAGCGGGCGGCGCCGAGCAACTGGTCGGTCGCCAGGCGAAGCCGGGCGTGCCAGACGGGCGAATCGGCGAGGAACACCAATCTGCCGTCCACGACATTGGCCAGCTTCACATGCATGGCCAGTCCGGGCGGCAGGAGGGGACGCAATTGGCGGTCCAGCGCTTCCAGGCCCAGTGCATGACGCACCGGGTCGCGGGCAGTACCGGACAGCAGTGCATCGAGCGCCGACTGCATGGTCGCGGAGCGATCCGCAGCAGGCGGCACCTTTGGCGAACTGGACCGCCGCGATCGGGAATCAGACATACACCTATGACTTTACACACAATTTCCGTGCAGGCGCTGTCGACGCTCAGGAACCTCGGCGAACGCGCGCGCAAGCGACTGCACGAACGGCCGGTGGCCGCCGCCCTGGTCCTGGTAGGCGCCGGACTGGTCGTCGGGGCCGGGCTCAACGCCTCCGCGATGACCCGCATGCAGCGCCAGGTTGCCAGCCAGGAGCAGGCGCTCGACAACACCCGCCGCGAGGCGCAGCGCGAACTCAATGCCCTGGCCGCGCGCCTGGGCGAACTGCAGGCCCAGGCCAACCGGCTCAACGCGCTGGGCGACCGCCTCACCCGCATCGCCAAGCTCGGCGACGGCGAGTTCGATTTCGACAGGCCGGTGGGCGTCGGCGGCGCCGAGCCCAGCCAGGACATGCCGGCGCGCCAGCTGGTCGGCGGCCTGGACGAGGTCGGTGCGCAGTTCGGCAGCGCCGGCCGGCAGCTGTCGGTGCTCGAGGCGCTGCTGTTCGACCAGGAGCTCGAGCGCAACGCGATGCCCTCGCGTTCGCCCGTCGCCAACAGCTACATCACCTCCGGCTATGGTGGACGCGCCGATCCGTTCGGCGGCGGCCGCCAGTACCACAAGGGCATCGACTTCGACGCCAACACCGGGGATCCGGTGATGACCGTGGCCGATGGCGTGGTCAGCTATTCGGGAGTGCGCAGCGGATACGGCAACGTGGTCGAGGTCGACCACGGCAACGGCTTCGTCACCCGCTACGCGCACAACTCGCGCAATACGGTGAAGGTGGGCGACCTGGTCCGCGTAGGCCAGGAGATCGCCCGCGCCGGCTCGACCGGCCGATCGACCGGTGCCCACGTGCACTTCGAGGTCTGGGAGAACGGGCGCGTGCACAACCCGCGCAAGTTCCTCGGCGACATGGACGCCAGGCGCGGCTGAGGACGCCGGCCGACCGCCTTCCGGGCGATGCGTCCTTGCGGGGGCGCGTGCGCTTCTGGCAGGGACTCGAGGCGCTGGGCAGCAGCGACCAAGGCTCGGTGAGCCGCTGCGGGCCTGGTCCCGGGCCAGCACCAGGGGCGCCGGGTGGCTACGGCGGGTCGTTCACCGATGTCGCGCGTGGCGACGCGTTCCGCATCGCGGGTCCCATGGGGGGGACGTCTGGCGCCCCTTGCAAACGCGGGACCCCGCCACCACGGTACAATGCGCGTTGCCATCGAAAAGGGCGCCACTGCGCCCTTTTTCATTGCCGGCGCGTCCATCCGGCGCAGCCGCCGGCCCCGTCCCAGCTTCCGGTAAACCCATGCTCAATCGCCTGCTCACCAGCGTCTTCGGCAGCCGCAACGAACGCCTCATCAAGCAGCTCGGCGGCATCGTCAAGAAGATCAACGCCCTCGAACCCCAGATGCAGGCGCTGTCGGACGCCGAACTGCAGGCCAAGACCCCCGAACTGCGCGAGCGCGTCGCCAACGGCGAGTCGTTGGACAAGGTGCTGCCCGAGGCCTTCGCCGTCTGCCGCGAGGCCAGCGTGCGCGTGCTGGGCATGCGCCACTACGACGTGCAGCTGATCGGCGGCATGGTCCTGCACATGGGCAAGATCGCCGAGATGCGCACCGGCGAGGGCAAGACCCTGGTCGCGACCCTGCCGTGCTACCTCAACGCCCTCGAGGGCAAGGGCGTGCACGTGGTCACGGTGAACGACTACCTGGCACGCCGCGACGCCGCGCAGATGGGCAGGCTCTACAACTGGCTGGGCCTGAGCGTGGGCGTGGTCTATCCGGGCATGCCGCACGGCGACAAGCACGCCGCCTACCGCGCCGACATCACCTACGGCACCAACAACGAGTTCGGCTTCGACTACCTGCGCGACAACATGGCGATGTCGAAGGGCGACCGCTTCCAGCGCGGCCTGAACTACGCCATCGTCGACGAAGTGGACTCGATCCTGATCGACGAGGCGCGCACCCCGCTGATCATCTCCGGCCCGGCCGACGAGTCGCCCGAGCTGTACATCAAGGTCAACCGCATCGTCCCTTCGCTCAAGCGGCAGGAGGTCGAGGACGGCGTGGGCGACTACTGGGTGGACGAGAAGGGCAAGCAGGTGCACCTGTCCGAAGCCGGGCAGGAGCACGCCGAGGCGCTGCTGCACAAGGCCGGCATCCTCGCCGAGGGCGACGACCTCTACGCGCCGCACAACATCCACGTGGTGCACCACCTCAACGCGGCGATGCGCGCGCACGCGCTGTACCAGCGCGACGTCGACTACATCGTCCGCGACGGCGAGGTGGTGATCGTCGACGAGTTCACCGGCCGCACCCTCACCGGGCGCCGCTGGTCCGACGGCCTGCACCAGGCGGTCGAGGCCAAGGAAGGCGTGCCGGTGCAGCGCGAGAACCAGACGCTGGCCAGCATCACCTTCCAGAACCTGTTCCGCATGTACGGAAAGCTCTCGGGCATGACCGGCACCGCGGACACGGAAGCCTTCGAGTTCAACAGCATCTACGGACTGGAAGTGGTGGTGATCCCGACCCACCGCCCGATGATCCGCGTCGACCATCCGGACGCGGTGTTCCTCAACCGCAACGGCAAGTACCGCGCGGTCTGCAACGAGATCAAGGACTGCTACGAGCGCGGCCAGCCGGTGCTGGTGGGCACCACCTCGATCGAGGTGTCCGAGCTGCTGTCGCAGTTCCTGCGCAGCGAGAAGATCCCGCACGAGGTGCTCAACGCCAAGCAGCACGAGCGCGAGGCGCAGATCATCGCCAACGCCGGCCGCCCCAAGGCGGTGACCATCGCCACCAACATGGCCGGCCGCGGTACCGACATCGTGCTGGGCGGCTCGCTGGAAGCCGAGTTGCATGCGCTGGGCGAGGGCGCCAGCGACGCCGACCGGGCGCGCGTGCGCGAGGAGTGGCAGAAGCGCCACGACGAGGTCGTCGCGCTCGGCGGCCTGCACATCCTCGGCACCGAACGCCACGAGTCGCGCCGCATCGACAACCAGCTGCGCGGCCGTTCCGGCCGCCAGGGCGACCCGGGCTCGAGCCGCTTCTACCTGTCGCTCGAAGACAACCTGATGCGCATCTTCGCCGCCGACTGGGTGCAGAAGGTGATGGCGCGCATGGGCCTGAAGGAAGACGACATCATCGAGTCGCCGCTGGTGTCCAAGCAGATCGCCAACGCGCAGCGCAAGGTCGAGGCCCACAACTTCGACATCCGCAAGAACCTGCTCGACTTCGACGACGTCAACAACGACCAGCGCAAGGTGATCTACGGCCAGCGCGACGAGCTGCTCGACGCCGAGAGCGTGAAGGACAACATCGACGGCATCCGCGGCGACGTGGTGGCCGAGGCGGTCGAGCGTTTCGTCCCGCCCGAGTCGATCGACGACCAGTGGGACCTGCCGGGCCTGGAGGCCACGCTGGAGCAGGAATTCGGCCTGCGCCTGGACCTGCAGGGCCTGGCCGCCGCGCGCAAGGAACTCGATGCCGAGGGCATCCAGGACCACGTGCGCGAGGAGCTGGACCGCGTGTTCGAGCAGAAGGAGGCGCAGATCGGCGCCGAGACGATGCGCGCGCTCGAGAAGCACATCATGCTCAACGTGCTCGACGACAACTGGAAGCAGCACCTGGGCCGGATGGACTACCTGCGCCAGGGCATCCACCTGCGCGGCTATGCGCAGAAGCAGCCCAAGCAGGAATACAAGAAGGAAGCGTTCGAGCTGTTCAGCGAGATGCTGGACAAGGTCAAGCGCGAGGTGGTGACCATGCTCGCCCGCGTGCGCGTGCGCACCGAGGACGAGGTGGCCGCGATCGAGGCGCAGGAGCGCGCGCAGATCGAGGCGCGCCTGCGCCAGGCGCAGTTCCAGCACGCCGACGTCGGCGGGTACGGTGCCGACGAGGAAGCCGCCCAGCCCGACTACCAGCACGGCCAGCCGGCGCAGGTGGTCCGCGACGGCGCCAAGATCGGCCGCAACGATCCCTGCCCCTGCGGCAGCGGCAAGAAGTACAAGCACTGCCACGGCCAGCTGGCCTGACGCAGTCGCTGCGGACGCCAGCGCGGCGGCGATCCGTCCGCGCGCGCTGCAGCCGGCGGGTTCGCCGCGACGTCACCCGCCCCCATCCCGACCTTCCCCCGCAGGCGGGGAAGGGGCAGGGCACGGCTCCCTTCCTTTGCCTGCGGATGGCCTCGCCTAATCCGCACCGCCGTCCCGATCCGCTCCCTCCCCCGCTCGCGGGGGAGGGCTGGGTGGGGGCCAGCAGCAGATCGCTGCGTCACCTAACGCGCCTTCGGCGCGTGCCCCCATCCCGACCTTCCCCCGCAAGCGGGCGAAGGAGCAGGGCGTGACTCCCTCCGTTTGACTGCGGATGGCCTCGCCCGACCCGCACAGCCGTCCCGATCCGCACAGCCGTCCCGATTCGCTTCTCCCCCGCTCGCGGGGCAGGGCTGGGGTGGGGCCAGCAGGTCGGCGCGTGCCCCCATCCCGACCTTCCCCGCAAGCGGGGGAAGGAGCAGGACCTGACTCCCTCCGTTTGACTGCGGATGGCCTTGCCCGACCCGAACAGCCGTCCCGATCCGCTCCCTCCCCCGCTCGCGGGGGAGGGCTGGGGTGGGCGCCCGGCAGGTCGCTACGCCACCCGGCGCGCGCCTTCGGCGCGTGACCCCATCCCGACCTTCCCCCGCAAGCGGGGGAAGGAGCAAGACGCGGCCTCGTACCCCTTCCGCACGCCTGCAGCTTTGCTACCCTGCCTTCCTGCGCATTCCTGCCTCGCCCGTGCACGTCGCCAGACCGCTCCAGACCGCGTCACCCGGAATCCCCGCCGCCACCGTCCACGTCATGGCGGGGGTGATTACCGACAAGCGCGGCCGCGTGCTGCTGGCCCGGCGTGGCGCGGGGCGCGAACTGGCCGGCCTGTGGGAGTTTCCGGGCGGCAAGGTCGAGGCGGGCGAGTCCCCGGAGGCGGCGCTGGCACGCGAACTCGCCGAGGAGCTCGGCATCGAGGTGGAGGTCGGCGCGCCGGTGATGGTGGTGCCGCACCGCACCCCCAGCCGCCTGCTGCGGCTCGACGTCCGCCGCATCCATTCCTGGCGTGGGACGCCCAAGGGCTGCGAGGGGCAGGGCCTGGCCTGGGTGCAGCCGGAAAAGCTCGGCCGCTACGACATGCCCGCGCCCGACCTGCCGGTGGTCGCCGCCCTGCTGCAGCCCGACCACTGCCTGGTCACGCCGTTGCCGGTCGACGACGTGGCCTGGCTTGCCGCCCTCCAGGCGGCCCTCGACGGCGGAGTGCGCCGCGTGCAACTGCGCTTGCCAGGACTGGAGCCGGCACGGCGCGACGCCCTGCGGGCGCAGGCGCTCGCCTGCTGCAGCGCCGCCGGCGCCCAGGCCTTCGTCAATGGCGATCCGGCGTTCGCCCGCGAGGCCGGCGTCGGGCTGCACCTGCCGTCGGCGATGCTGCGCATGTGCCGCGAACGGCCGGTCGGGGCTGACCAGCCGCTGTCGGCGTCCTGCCACGACGAAGCCGAACTCGAGCACGCACAGGCGCTTGGCTGCGACTTCGCCATCCTGGGCCCGGTCCGGCCTACCGCCAGCCATCCCGGCCAGCCCGGCATCGGCTGGGACCGCTTCGAACAGCTGCGCGCGCGCTCGTCGCTGCCGCTCTACGCCATCGGCGGGCTCGCGCCGGACGACGTCGCCACTGCCCGCGGCCATGGCGCGCAGGGCATCGCGGCCATCCGCGGCCTCTGGCCCGGTGCGCAGGCGTAAATCACGCCGACGCCTGCGGTCGAACGCACACCAGATCCGCCGTCAGCGGGGTGCCGCGATGCCGGCCACGGTCCGGCGGCCATCCGTCGACGACTGATGCGCCATGTCGGAAGCGGTACGTGCTGACGGCGGCAGCTCCGCCCCGCGCCTCCGGAGTCCCTGGCATGACCCCGTCAGCGACCGTTCGACCCATCCAGCGCCAATGACGTGCGGCCTGGCGATCCTTCGCGACGCAACCCGATGGCGCCACACACCCACACGCCGTGACGGGGATCCGGCGACCAGGCCATGCCGACCGGAGCGTGCGCCCCGCGCGCCGATGGCCTCAGCCGGCCAGTAACCTGTAGCGCGCATCGAACTCAGCCACCTGCGCGTCCAGCGCTTCCAGCGGGCCGTCGTTGACGATCACGTCGTCGGCGATGGCGAGTCGCTGCTGGCGCGTGGCCTGCGCGGCGATCATGCGGTCGGCCAGTACTTCATCGATACCGTCTCGGGCCAGCAGGCGCGCGCGCTGCAACGCCACGGGAACGTCGATCACCAGCACGCGGTGCAGCCACGGGTAGACCTCGCGCGCGCTGCCGCCACCCGCCGCCTGGGCCTCCGCCAGCAAGGGGATGGCGGCGATCGCATACGGCCCGGGCGCGGCGTCGCACTGCGCGCGCAGAAGGGCGCGCACGCGCGGATGCACGATGGCCTCCAGCCGCAGCCGCGCTGTGTCGTCGGCGAACACGCGCTGGCGCATCGCGGGACGGTCGAGCGTGCCATCGGCAGCGAGCACGCCCGTTCCGAAGCTGGCCACCACCTCGGCCAATCCCTCGCTGCCCAGCGCCACGGCATCGCGCGCGGCGATGTCCGCGTCGGCAACCGTCACCCCGCGCGCCTCGAACAGGCGGCTCACTGCCGTCTTGCCGGAGGCCACGCCGCCGGTCAGTCCCACGATGTACTTGGCCATGGGGGGATTGTGCATGGGGTTGGGGGAAAGCGGACCCGTGTCGGGACGCGGGAGGATTGCGAACGGTTGGATGCGTAAGGTCCGACACGGCGTCACGTGCCCCATCTCGGGCTTCCTGCGAGCGGGGGACGGAGCACGGCGAGATCCGCTCCCTCCCCGCGTGCGTGGAGGATTGGGGCGGGGTGTCCCAGGTCGCAGCGTGCGAGAGGTAGCGCGGCTCCGCCTGCCCCCATCCCGGCCTTCCCCCGCGAGCGGGGGAAGGAGCAGGGCGGGCTCCACTCGCTGCCATTGAACCGGGAACGTGTGGCCGCTCTGCTGTTGAACCGGGAACGTGCGGCGGGATCCACGCCCTCCCCCGCGTGCGGGGGAAGGCTGGGGTGGGGGTGTCCCAGGTCGCAGCGTGCGAGAGGTAGCGCGGCTCCGCCTGCCCCATCCCGGCCTTCCCCCGCGAGCGGAAGGAACAGGGCGGGCTCCGCTCGCTGCGGTTGAACCGGGGATGTGCGTCCGCCGGTATCCCTCCCTCCCCCGCCTGCGGGGGAGGGTTGGGGTGGGGGCGTGTCAGGTCGCAGCGTGCGAGAGGTAGCGCGGCTCCGCCTGTCCCCATCCCGGCCTTCCCCGCGTGCGGGGGAAGGAGAACAGCCGACTACCCAGTCCCGATCCCGGCCTTATCGCACGGGCGGGGAGGGGCCCGCCGCTAGAACCCCGCGTAATCCCGGTACGCGCCGACCAGTTGCTCGCCCCACATGAAGACGATCCAGCCAGCCACCGCCAGATAGGGGCCGAACGGGATCGGCGTCGCGCGGTCGCGACCCTTGGCGAACAGCCAGATCGAGCCCACCACCGCGCCCACCAGCGAGGAGAGCAGGATGATCGGCAGCACGCCCGCCAGCCCCACCCAGGCACCCAGCGCCGCCAGCAATTTGAAATCGCCGTGGCCCATGCCTTCCTTGCCGGTGACCTGCTTGAACAGCCACCACACCGACCACAGGCTGACGTAGCCCGCGATCGCGCCCAGCAGCGCGGGCTTCGCCGGCATGTAGAGGTTGTCCAGCGAGGCGATCAGGCCGAGCCACATCAACGGCAGGGTCAGGGAATCGGGCAGCAGCTGCGTGCGCAGGTCGATGCCCGACAGCGCCACCAGGAAACAGCTGAGCAGGCAGGCGCCGAAGCCCTGCCAGCCGAAGCCGAACTGCCACACGCAGGCCAGGCACAGCAGCGCGGTCACCAATTCCACCGCCGGGTACTGCACCGAGATCGGCGCCTTGCAGCTGCGGCAGCGGCCGCGCAGCGCGACCCAGCTCAGCACAGGAATGTTCTCGTACCAGGACAGCTGGTGCCCGCAGTGCGGGCAGTGCGAACGTTCCACCACGATCCCCGGTGGAGGCGGGTCGTAGAGTTCCGGTTCGCCGAGCGTCTCGCGCGCGTCGCGCTTCCACTCCCATTCCATGCGCCGCGGCAGGCGCAGGATCACCACATTGAGGAAGCTGCCCACGAGCAGGCCGAGCCCGGCCACGAGCGGGTAGCCGAGCGCGGGATTCTGGTCCAGGAATGCCATTCAGTCAGCCTGTGGATGGTCGGCCACCACGCGGGCGGGCGGCTGCATGCGGTTGGCGCGGCGCGTGGCGGCGCATGCGGGGATCGTCGGGGCGCTGTCGGGGTATGCCATTCAATCAGCCTGAGGGAAGCGTGGCGCGGTTTGCCGTTTGCGGCGGACGGGTCGTGGCTGGTGCGGCCCGTCCCGGGCAGCCACATCCGGCCTCTGCGGCCGGACAGGGCCATGCCATCCTCCGCGACCGCCGGGCCGGACACGCCTGCGACAGCATACCGCGAGCGCCGCGTCGCCCCGCGCGACGTCAGCCCATCACGGTCATCGCGATCTTGAAGATCGGAAGGTACATCGCGATGACGATCGCGCCCACCATCGTTCCGATGATCACCATCACGAACGGCTCGATCAGGCTGGAAATCGCGTCGACGGCGTTATTGACCTCTTCCTCGTAGAACTCGGCCACCTTGAAGAGCATGGTGTCCAAGGCGCCCGCCTCCTCGCCGATCGCCGTCATCTGCACCACCATGTGCGGGAAGACGCCCACCTGCTTCATCGCCATGTTGAGCGGATAGCCGACCGCGACGTCGTCGCGCATCTGGTAGACCGCGTCCGTGTACACGCGGTTGCCAGTGGCGCCGGCCACGCTGTCCATCGCTTCGACCAGCGGCACGCCGGCCTTGAAGGTCACCGCGAGCGTGCGGGAGAAGCGCGCGATCGAGGAACTGCGCAGCACCTGCCCGATCACCGGAATCTTCAGCATCAGGCGGTCGATAGTGTGCTGCAGCTTCAGCGAGCGCTTGTAGAAGTACATGAATACCGCGAACGCGCCCAGCGCGATGATGAGCATCGCCCACCACCACTTCACCATGATCTCGGAGAAACCGAACACCAGGGCCGTGAATGCGGGCAGGTCCGCGCCGAAGCTGGCGAACTGCTCCTTGAAGATCGGCACCACGAAAATCATCAGGATGGCGCACACCAGTATCGCCACGCCGATGATCGCGATCGGGTAGAACAAGGCTTTCTTGATCTTGCCCTTGACCGATTCGATGTTCTCCTTGTACGTGGCGATCGTCTCGAGCACCGTCTCCAGCGCGCCGGAGGATTCGCCGGCCCGCACCAGGTTGCGGTACAGCTCGTCGAACTGCACAGGATGCTTGCTCATCGCCTCGTAGATCGACGAGCCGGCCTCGAGGTCGAGCCGCAGCTCGTCCACCAGGCTTTTCATCTTGGGATTCTTCTGGCCGTTGCCGATGATCTCCAGCGCCATCACGATGGGCACGCCGGACTTCATCATCGTCGCCAGCTGGCGGCTGAAGACCGCGATGTCCTTGGGGGTGACCTTCTTCGCTGCGCCACCGAACAGCGGCTTGGGCTTGGGCTTGACGACCGAAGGCTGGATGCCCTGCTTGCGCAACTCCGCGCGTAGCAGGTTGGCGTTGCGGGCCTGCTGCTCGCCCTTCATCTTCTTGCCGCGCTTGTCCGTGCCCTCCCAGACAAAGGTCGGCATGTTCACCCCTTCGCGGACCGGCTTGGCGGTCCTCGCGCTGGGCTTGGTGGCGGAACGTGTCACGGCCATCAGCTAGTCCCCTGCAGCAGCGAGCCCGGCCTCCCCAGCCGGGAAATCCCTTGCATGGTAACCCTTTACGGAGGGAAGTGAAATTTGTCTCTGTGACGGCGCGCAGGGTTTTGGACGCCGGTCCGAAGCTCCCCCCGCGGCAGGTGCGAACCGGCCCGGCTAGGTGCGTCCGCGCCACTGCCGACGCGACGGGCGAGGCCGGAACCACCGGCCCCCGCCCTGGAGGATCCCCAGCCAAATGCATCGCCGTCTGGCTGGTGCCGCGTCGCCGCGCGCGGTCCGACTAATCCTTGGTGACGCGGTTGATCTCGGCAAGGCTGGTCATGCCCTTCTTCACCTTCAGCAGGGCGGACTGGCGCAGGTCGCGCACGCCCGACCGCTGGGCCGCGTCGGCGATCTGCATGGCGTTGCCGCCCTCGAGCACGATGGCCGCAATCTCGTCGGTCATCGGCATCACCTGGTAGAGACCGGTGCGGCCCTTGTAGCCGTTGGTGCAGTCGTCGCAGCCGCCGGCCTCGTACACGGTGAAGCCCTCGTTGATCTCGGCCTCGGTGAAGCCCTCGGCCAGCAGCGCGTGGTCGGGCAGCTGCACCGGCCGCTTGCACTTCTCGCACAGCCGGCGCGCCAGTCGCTGGGCGATCACCAGGGTCACCGAGCTGATGATGTTGTAGGGCGCGATGCCCATGTTCATCAGGCGCGCGATGGTCTGCGGCGCATCGTTGGTATGCAGGGTGGACAGCACCATGTGGCCGGTCTGCGCCGCCTTGACCGCGATCTCGGCCGTCTCCAGGTCGCGGATTTCGCCGACCATGATGATGTCCGGGTCCTGGCGCAGGAAGCTGCGCAGGGCGGCGGCGAAGGTCATGCCGCGGCGCTCGTTCTGCTGCACCTGGTTCACGCCCGGCAGGCGGATTTCCACGGGGTCCTCCACCGTGGAGATGTTGCGCTCCTCGTTGTTGAGGATGCCCAGCGCCGTGTACAGCGACACCGTCTTGCCCGAGCCGGTGGGGCCGGTGACCAGCACCATGCCGTAGGGCTTGTGGATGGCGTCCATGAACAGCTTCTGCTGGTCTTCCTCGTAGCCCAGCTTGTCGATGCCGAGCTTGGCCGCGCCGGCATCGAGGATACGCAGCACCACCTTCTCGCCGAACAGCGTGGGCAGGGTGCTGACGCGGAAGTCGATCTGCTTGGTCTTGCTGAGGTTGAGCTTGATGCGCCCGTCCTGCGGGATGCGCTTCTCGGCGATGTCCAGCTGCGCCATCACCTTCAGGCGCGCGGTCACGCGCGAATGCAGCTTCACCGGCATCTTGGCCGACTGCTTGAGGATGCCGTCCACGCGCAGGCGCACGCGGTAGTCGGTTTCGTAGGGCTCGAAATGGATGTCCGAGGCGCCGCGCTTGATCGCGTCGATCAGCACCTTGTTGACGAACTTGACGATCGGCGCGTCGTCCTGCTTGCCGTCGACGCCCCCTTCCTTGGCGTCGTCGTCGGTACCGGCCTCGACGTCCAGGTTTTCCAGTCCCTCGGCATCGTCGAGCGACTCGCCGAAGCCGTCGGCCGCCTGCAGCCAGAGCTCGAGCGTGCGGCGGATGCTGTCCTCGTCGACCAGGATGGGCTCCACCACCAGGTTGGTGTGGAACTTCAGCTCGTCCAGCGCATGGCTGTTGGTCGGGTCGGATGTCCCCACGAAGAGCTTGGCCCCACGCTTGAACAGCGGCAGCACCTGGTGCTTGTTCAGCAGCTCCTCGCTGACCAGCTTCACCGCGCTGGCGGCGGCGTCCATGGTCGCGGGATCGAACACCGGCATGCCGAACTCGATCGAGTTGGCGGCGGCCATCTGCGCCGCGGTCACCAGCTTGTGCTCGCGCATCCAGGCGCCCACCGGCCGGCGCTCCGCGGTGGCCTTGTCCAGCGCCTCGCGGGCGGCCGCCTCGTCCAGGGCCCCGTCCATGACCAGGCGTCGGGCGATGCCGGTGATGCCGACGAGATTGGCGGTGGGCGCTGCATTCATGGGGATCCTCCTATTGCTGAAAACTGTACCGCAGGGGCGCCCGGATGTGCGGCCGCTCCTGCCCGGTGGGCTGTTCCCGCTCGGCGACCTGGTGGAACGGCGCAGCCCCGGACCAGCGCGACGGGGCAGGCCACCCGCTATTCGGCGGCCGGGGGGCGCCCCAGTTCGGCCATGATGTCGGTACACCGGTACAGGTAGTACGTCGCCAGCGGCCCGCCCTCGACGGGATCCTCGACGGTCCAGGTTCCGGCGGCGCGCTGCGGCTGGGGGACGAGCAGGACGAGATAGTCGGGCCCCGGCGCGGGTCCGGGCCCGCAAGCCCGGCGCAGCGCGTCGTCGTCGGCATGGCAGGCCCGGGCCTCGTCGCTGCCCGGGGGGAGTTCGCGACAGTAGAGACTCTGTTGCGACAGCAGGCCGACCCGTTCGATCCGCTCGATCGCGTCGCGGGAAGTTCCCCGGTTGAAGATGACGCCGGAGACCTGCTGCGGGCTGAAATAGTCCGCACGCTGCAGCGTCAGCCAGGGACCCACCAGGCTGACGCCGTCCCAGAACACCTGCGCATCGGTGGGCAGTTCGACCCCGAACAGGTCGCTCCGGAACGCATTCGACTCCAGTGCGCGCGTGGTCGGGTGGCGTACGTCCCAACGCACCAGGGCGGCGACGAGCAGCGGGCACAGGATCAACGCAACCAGAATCAGCCGGCGGCGTTCCCCGCAGTGGCTCCAGACCAGCAGTCCAAGGAGGGGCAGTCCCAGTGCAACCAGGGGGAAGAGCAGCAGCCGGCGGTCGATCGCGTAAAGGTCGAGCCGGTGCGCGACCCGCTCGAAGGCCATCAGCTCCCCCATCACGTGGTTGGCCAACAGCACCAGCATGATCGCCACGAACAGCGCGCCCAGAAGCAGCCGGACCCTCGGGCGCAGATGCGGCGATGCATACGGCCACGCGACGTAGAACGCCGCGGGCAGCAGCCACATCCAGGCTGAGGTGCCCCAGGCGATGAGGAATGTCAGCGCCAGCAGCAGGCCTCGTGGCCCGTCACCGGACCTCGCGTCTCGATAGAGCAGGGCGGCCATCGCGGCCATGGCGAACCAGTGCGCCAGCCAGTGGGCCCGCCACAGCTGCAGCGCTGCCGGCAGCTCAAGGTGCAGCGCATCCACGAGCAGCAGGCTGGCCAGCAGGCCGAGCCAGAGTCCCGACAGAGCTGCCGCGCACCAGGTGCCGAAGGGACCGCGCAGGCTGCGCCATGCCAGCGCAAGCAGGAACGTGTCCAGCACCACTGTCTTGTAGTCGAACGGCCGGAGTCGGGACACGAACAACTGCCCGTTGAAGCGCAGCAGTTCCTCCATCCACGCAGGATCGATCACGCGGAACAGACCGTCGAAAGGCCTGACGCCGGCCATGGCGACCAATGCCACGGGCACGGCCAGCCAAGCCGCGTGCAGCCAGCGACGATCCTGGGTGACCAGCCACGGCCACACCACCAGTACCGCGGCGATCGCCTGCAATGGATGGAGCACGCCGGCGACTGCGGCACAGGCCGCGGCGAGCTGCCATCGGCGGCGGGCGAGCAGCCCGATCGCCACAAGGCAGAGCGGCTCGGCGAAGGTGCGCGGAGTCATGAACGACTCGGCGTACCCGAAGATGTGGGTCGTCCCGTAGACGGTCGGCAGGCAGACCACCCCCAGCCAGGCCCAATAGCGCTGCTCGGGCGGAAGGAGCGCGCGCAGCGCATACCAGCCGGCAGCGGCGAAGAACACCAGGCCCAGCAGGGCGCCGGACCGGAACAGGGTCGACGGATCCAGCCACTCCATGGCCTGTGCGATCAGCCATGGGAACAGCGTGTAGCTGCCCTGGCTGCCATGCGCGAAGAACAGATCCTTGGCATAGATCTCCGGCCAGCGCTGCAGCAAGGCCTGGCCGAGGTAAAGCGCCGAATCATGGTCTAGGCCCCAGTAGCGCCGGAGAAGCAGGAGCATGGACAGGCCCAGCAGGGCCCCTGCGATGGCCGCCGGTGCACGCTCGCGCCACGGGGCAGGTTGCGATTCAGTGACGAATGGCATCGAAGGGCCCTGTTGCGTCGGTGGTGTCGGGATGGCCGTCGGCGACGTCGTTGCCTGCCTCCATCAGTTGCATCAGTTCGGCGCAGCCATACAGCCGGTAGATGAGTCGCTGTGCGGGCTGGGGCGCATCAAACAGCCATATGCCGAGCGCTGGATACCGCAGCGGATAGCTGAGCGCCAGGTAGTCCGGTGCGCGCGTCGTCCCGGGTTCACACGCCGCGTGCAGGGCCGCTTCACTGATCTGGCACTGGCCGGCAACGAACGCAGCCGGATCGCGCCTGCACCGGGCACCCTCGTCCATCAGCGGCTGCATGCGAGTGCGCCTCTCCCTGCCCACCACAAAGGTGCCACGGTTGAACATCTGGCCCGCGAGCTGGCTGGGGCTGAAATAGTTGGGTCGCTGCAGGACCAGCCACGACCCAACGAGCGCCTCGGGTTCCCAGAACACCTGTGCCCCATTGGGCAGCATGACTCCGAAGACATCCTCGCGGAACGCCGAGTTTTCGAACTGGCGCATCATCGCGGTGCGTCCGTCCCAAGTCCAGGCGGACCACGCGAGCAACGGTACAACGCCGGCGACCAGTATTGCCAGCCGAAGTTTGAGGCCACTTCGCTCCCACGCGAGCAAGCCCAGCAGGGGCAGGCCCAGGGCGAGCGCGGGGAAGACCAGTATTCGCAGGTCGAAGGCGTAGGCGTCCAAGCGGTAGCCTGCCTCACCGAACCGCTGCAACTCGTCGACGAGGTGGTTGGCCAACAGGAAGGCTAGCATCAGCGCGAATACGCACGCCAGCAGCGGACGGAGGTGCGCGCGCGGCGGCTGCACCAGTCGGGGCCAGGCGATATAGAGGAGAATCATGCCCACCCAGCCGACGGCGGTCTCGCCCCATGCCAGCTGCGCAGCCAGCACAAGCAGCAATATGCGACCGTAGTCTCGCGCCTGCATATCCCGAAACAGCAGGGCGGCCAGGGCTGCGATGGCGAACCAGTGCGCCAACCATTGCACGCGCCACGGCTGCAGGCTGACCGGCAAGATCAGTTCCAGCCAGTCAACCAGCACCAGATTGGCGCCGATTCCCAAACCCAGTCCGATCAGCGCGGCCCGGCACCATTGCGAGAACTCCGTCCCCAGAAGGCGCCACCCGAATGCCAACAGCACAACGTCGAAACCGAGCGCCTTGAGCGAGTTGAGGTCCCAGCGGGTCACGAAAAGGTGGTAGGACTCGTGGATTGCGGCCATCCACTCCGGATCGGGCCGGCGGAACAACCCGTCGAATGGCGCGATACCGGCGACCGCGAGCAGCATTGTGGGAACCGCCAGCCATGTAGCGTGCATCCAGCGCCGATCGCGGAACACCAGCCAAACCCACAGGATTGCGGCAGCACCGAGGGCTTGCAGTGGATGGAACGCGGCCGCAGCTGCGAGCGCGAGCAGTGCCCGCCAAGTCCACCCGCGTGCGAACATCCCGACCGCCAGGAGGCTGCAGCCCTCGGCGAGCGGGCGCGCGGTGAGAAATTTCTCGTTGTAGCTAAAGATGCTCACCACGCCATACATGGCCGGCAGGCATAGCGTGGCGAGCCAGGCCCAGTAGCGCTGCCGCGCGGGCATGAGCGCGCGCAAGGCATACCAGCTGGCCGCCCAGAAGAGCAGAAGGCTGGCAAGCGTTCCCCACATGAAGGCGACCGGCGGAGTCCACACGCCGAATGCCTTGCCCAGAAGTAGCGGCAGCACCGAATAGTCGGTTTGGCTGCCGTGCTGAAAGAACATGTCCTGGCCGTAGATGCTGGGCCAGCGCGTCATGAGCCCTTGGCCTAAGTACAGGATCGAGTCGTGGTAGATGCCGAAGTAGCGACGAAAGTAGAGCAGTGCGGCCAAGCCCCAGAGGGCACCCGCCACAAGGGGCAACCGGTCAAGATCTCTTGACGGGTGTGCCACGAGGTCGCATCCCTTCACGTGCGAGGTCGTGTGCGAACGCGTTGTGAGTACCTTGTTCATTGGTCCCTGAGGAGCTCACAGCCAGCGTTATTGCATGCGCAGTGGGCGGAATTTCGATTGCCTTACTGCGCTAGACTGCGGTCAGTCCCGATATGCCGGTGTCTTAAAGGAACCAACTGAGTTTGGTCCGTCACAACCGGAGTCGGCGATCCTGATGAACGCGTCGATATATGCCTGAGCACAGACTTCCCAGGACCATCGTTTCGCGAGTTCAACCGCCTGCCGCCGAGCCAAATGCAGTCTGACCGGGTTGCGGGCCAAAGCCTCAATAGCTTCACGCAAACGTGAGCCCGCTCCCGGTTCTGTCACATCTACCCGGAAGACGCAGTTGGGGTCTGCCTCGGTCCAATTGTCCGCCACCTCCGTGCTGACGAGCACAGGCGTGCCACATGCTAGTGCCTCCTGAATAACAAGAGGAAATCCTTCGCCAACGCTCGGCAGCACCAAGAGGTCAGCATGTCGGTAGAGCTGTGCGAGCGTGTCAGGCTCGGTGTGTCCAAGGAGCTTCACGTTAGCGTGGCGCTCCGGCCATTGGGCCGGGTCAAGCGGCCCTTTCCCCACTAGGGTCCAGCAAACTCCCGGGATATCCATGCAGGCGCGCAACAAATGTACGCCCTTCTTCTCGACAAACCGGCCAACAAAAAGAAGGCTAATACCTTCGTCAATCGCGGGGCGGTCTCGTTGCGTTGCGTAAAAAAGGTGGTGTGAAACGCCGTTGGGGATCAGTAATGGGGGCCTGCGGAAGCGCACGAAGCGGAGGTAGTAGTTCTGCACAGCAGTGGCAATGAACACCACTTGGGTGGCCCCGGACAGCATCCAGCGTCCCACAGTTCGATTGGCGAGCTGAACCGCTGTTCGGACAAGAGGGCTTTGAACTGGAAGTTCGCCGATATGTTGAGTGAGAATAACTGGCTTGCGCTGCAGCCGTGCGAACACCACGGCCACCATGCTGGGAACGTACAGCGAGTCGTGCACCAATACTGCACGCGACCGACGCATGGTCTGCCATAGCGTAATAAGCCCTGATACAGGCCAGATTGGCATCGGCAAGCCTGCATGCCGCTCCATTGGGTCCCAGTACGCGGTTGGAGCGCAAGTGACGCCGCTGGCCAGTTTCCCTGCGGGCGTATCCCCACCGGCGCACCAAGCAACACGAAGACCGGCCTGGGCCCAGGTTGATGCCAAATGCCCGGCGACGATCTCGATGCCGCCGCCATGACCCGCGTAAAACGCAGATACCTGAAGGATTTCATAATCGAAGTCCTTCTTCATCCAAGAGTCTGCGAACGAGATTGCTGCATGAGCAAAGAAGTTCGCAACAGACAGTGCCACCGCCACGATGGCACTGGCGACTAGGTAATGCAGGGACATGCCGGCTACTAGCCAGTACATCAGGAGCAGGTTCACGGCCAGGCTCGCGGCCATCACGATGTAGTACCTCCCAAGCTGTCCGCGAACGACCTTAGCCCCGAGGCGAAATGTAACTGACTTGTTTGCGAGATAGCTCAGAAAGTTCAGCAGAAAGAAGGAGGCGACGCATGCGGCCAAGTAGTGCATTCCCCAAGCAGAAACCAGTAATGCGAGCAACGCAACGTTGATGACGGCAAAGCATGCGCCGACTAGCCCGAATTTAAAGAAAGACCAGAGTGTGAGGGCAGGACTTCGCACTCTTCAGCGCCTTACCGCGTCCAGCAGCAAGCAGGCATGTTGGCCAACTTCGGGGCGCGTCTCGAGTTCTGCGCCGAGCAGTGCAGTATGCGAAATCCGGCCGGCGAATCTATCCAGCCAAGACGGGCTCGGTCGGCGCATATTCAATCGCCGCTGTATCTCGATCGGGCGCTTGCGATGCCCGTGTAGATTGTAAAGCAGGCCGCCGGTCATGTTCGACAGTCGCTCCCATCGCCGCGTCTGCTTCTGGTTCAAGTACTGAACATGAGCAGAAATATCGAAACCGTGCTTGTCAAGACATGCTGCCCAGTCGCCAAGGCCCCAATACCGCACGTGGGCGCATCGCTCGTCGAGACGTCGACGATATGCGGCAGTGATCTGGCCAAACAGGGGGCCGCCCAAACAGGAGTGGAAGTTGGAAGAGGGCACCGTGAATACGAAGCGGCCGCCCCTCCGCAGCACGCGCGCTACTTCTGCGATTACCGGCTCTATATCCGGAATGTGTTCCAAGACCGAGTTGGACAACACGACATCGAAGGATCCCGATTCTTCTGGAATCTGGTCACCCCCACAGGTGTGGACGTCGTCGTAAAGCTCGATGTTGGATGCGAGCGCAGTTTCTGCCGGGTCTGGGTCCACCCCGATCCATGATCGGCCCTGTGTATTCCCTACGGCCCACGCCAAGACCCGTGTCAACTTTCCGTCTCCACACCCAAGATCAAGCGTTCGACCAGGTGGAAGGCCATGGCGGGCGACCACGTCGAGTTCCACGGCACGCCAGTAATTCGTGGCGGGCTGGTACGGCGCATCCGCTACAAGCAGCCTAAATATCTTCTTTGCGTCCATATCGGCTCCTAGTTGTCCCATACCTCACGACAACGCGAGAGTATGTCCCACTGCAGGCGGAGAACCGAAAGTGCATCATCGCCGGAGATTCCTGCAGGCGGGGTGCCCGATGCAATGGAATTCGCGAAGCGCTCGAAGATGGTCGGATTTCCATACAACAGTCGGCCGGCAAGGTGCTGGGGGCCATTCGTCAAGTGCTGCCACCAGTGGGACCACGTCGCCTTCAACGACGTCGTGAGAACCTCTCGGGTGCCGTGGCCGCCGTCGTTCGGCAGGCGAAGATAGATGTTCCGGAAGACATCGATGATTCCGGCAGAACGCTCGCCTAGGACAGCGACATGCCACTCGCTAAGGGGCGACTCGAATCTGCAACTGATGCTGACGGGCACGGTGCCGTATTCCGCATGGGCGCGAAAGCTGGCGTCGATCGAGGCTGGCGTCCGGAGGCCCATTGAACTGGGGCACGCGTCCACCCCTACGAGCGAGATCGGGCCGGGAGACAAGGTCCTGACCAAGTAGAGAAGGTGTGGGCTCTCGTCGTAGAAGAGCCCGCCAGGCAAGGTGTCGTACCACTTCGGCAGTCTTCTGCTTGGATTTCCCCACTGGGTAGCGGAGATTGCCCTGATCGGGCCTATGACTCCGCGCTCGATGTCGCCTCGCAACTTCACCACGGCATTAGCGAACTGGAAATTGTGGACGATCGCCAGTGCGCGACGCGCGGCCCCCGCCCGCGCCACCAAATCCTCGCCCTCTTGCAGGCTCATCACGAAGGGCTTCTCAGTGATCACATGCTTGCCGGCCGACAAAGCCTCGGCGGCGAGCGCATAGTGTGACATCGGCGCGGTCGCGATATCGATTGCATCCGCCTTATGCAGCCATTCGATGTCGGCCAAGCTGCTGGCTGCGCAGTGCGCTACGCCTAGTCTCTTGCCCCATTTTTGCGCTGTCACACCATCACGGTCGGCCACGCCTACGATTCGGAATCGCCGATCCTGCAGAATGGACGGAATGTGTCGGTGGGTCGCCACCCAGCCCAATCCGATGATGCCGATGTCAATCGTCACTGCTTGCTCCGCGCAGGAGTGGGGGTGCCTGTCGTGCCGGAATCCGCAAAGCTTCAAAGAAGAATCCTGCAAGCAGGATCTCGCCCGCTACAGCCAAGATTGTGACTGAAGGTACGACCCACCGCATCGTTACTCTTGGGTCAAGTTCCCCGTAGTCCACCGCCGCCCAGAGCTCAAGCGCATGCAGTGACATGGCCAACCCGGTCAAGAACAGGGTGCCAGCTACGATCAAGCAAGGCTCAATCCGCAGCCGCGAAGCCCATCGCTGCTTCCTCTCGCTCGCAGGCAGCCAGCCTCGTAACGCGCCCATCAGTCTGGTAAAGGCGGCCAACAAAAGCATCTGCACGCCGAGTGTGATCGCTGCGCCGGCGTAGGCCATCGTATGGATATCCAACTCTACCCATCTAAAGGCGATGGCAGACATTGCGCCGGCACCTGCCAGTAAGAGCATTAAGCCTGGTAGGAGGAACAGCCAACGCGGACTGTGTAGCAAGAGGAACTTGAGGTGGCGCCAACCGTCGCGCCAAGTCCGAAGGTGAGGTGGCCGTGATCGTCCGTCACGTGATAGCGTCACCGGCACTTCGTCGATGCGTAAGCCGTGTAGCCCACTCTTGACCACCATCTCGCTCGCGAACTCCATTCCTGGCGAACTAAGCTGTAATGAGCGAATGGCTTCCCGTGAGAACCCGCGCAACCCGCAGTGGAAGTCGCCGATGGGCACACGGTAAAACAGCCGTCCCAAGCAGCTCAGCACCGGGTTCCCCAGATAGCGATGCAAGAAAGGCATCGCACCTGCGCCGATGCCGCCGCGGAAACGGTTGCCCATCACCAGTTCATTGCCTGCGCGCAAACTTTGAAGGATTCCGGCAAGTGCAGAGAAATCGTAGCTGTCGTCTGCATCGCCCATGATCACAAAGCGGCCGTTCGCAGCATCTATCCCACCCGCCAGCGCCGCGCCATAGCCGCGCTCGGTCACATCGACAACTCGGGCCCCGGCGGCGGCGGCGATTTCCCTGGACCCGTCTGTACTGCCGTTGTCCGCGATGACGATCTCACCATCTATCCCAGCGGCCTGCAGGAATCTCTGCGCCTTGACGATGCATGTCGCCAACGTTTCCGCCTCATTGAGGCAAGGCATTAGGACTGTCAGTTCCATCATTCGGCCGCTCTGGTGTGCTGTTCTTCTATCTGCTTCTCACTAGCTTGCCAAGCGGCGCCGCGGTGATCTGCATGCATCAGCTCGGCATCCGGAGCGATCGACGCGACAAGTTCCGCGTCGTGATCGGACGATCCCGTGCTGAGCATCATGATCCTGTCGGGGAAATCTGAGGGGTAGTTGCGAACCAAGTCCCCCGTGTAGAGATGTTGTTGGTAGGTGACGAGCAGAATGCCGTGACCCTCCTTGGAGCCTTCTGGCTGTAAGGAAATCGAACTAGCGATAGTCCGATGAGTCTGTTGCATGAAAACGGGGGTAGCAATGAGCCCTCCGGCAATTGCACATGCGACGAATGCGCGTGCTTTGGGTCCGCCACAGGCCGCGAAGACACCTGCCGCCACCGGCAGGAATCCCCAAGCGGGGTGGATGTAGCGGAACCCCCACCCGTGACCTTGGTCAAAGGGGACGAAAAAATAGAATATGTAGGTCACGAGAAACCCAACCAAGAACAGCCTGAGCACCGCCGTGCGTGGCCGCGCCAGAAAGGCGACGAGGAGTAGTCCCGGAGCCGACCAAATCAGCATCTTCCATGCAGCGTAGGAGCGCAGGCGAAGCATCTCAATGCTCGGCCACACCAGCATGTCCCTGAACTTCTGCATCCAGCCCGAGAAGAAGCCTAGATCCGTAGCCAGACCGTGTGCGCGCATACCCAGTTCTGAGGTCAGCAGAGGCCAACCTAGGCCGAGTATTGCTGCAAGCGGCAAATAACCGGCGATGATGGCAAGAAGAGCACGCCGCCGCTCAGGCTGGAATATTAGCCATGGCATGCACGCGGCTGCCACGAGCGCGTGCGGTAGTGGGTTGTGCATCGTCAGGGCGACGCTTCCTGCAACGCCTGCGAGGAATGCCCACTTAGTGCCAGGTCGCAGCAGCAGCCAGACGAATAACAGGTTAAAGGTGAGTACGCCGGTCATGGCGTAGAAGGAGATGGCGCTGACTGTGTACTGGGGCGACGCCAGTGCGGCGAGCATGGCCCAACCACGAGCCTCGGGTCTGCCTGATGCGCGCGCGGAAAGATCGCCCAGCAGCAACAATCCCAGCGCACCCAGCAGCGGATTGAGCAACCATTCCGCCCCCATCAGGGCGAAAGGTGTCATCAGCAATGCCAATCCCGGCCAGTAAGCCGACGCGACATGTCCAGTTTCTGGATTAGCCAGTACAAAATACCCTTGGAAGCCGGGTGGCACCATATAGTCGAGTAGTTCGACAGGGTATTGAGCGGTCAATTCGCCACTTGCAAAGATCCGCGCCTGAAGCACCGGCGCGTACTCATCCATGGCTAGTGGGAAGCGTTGATAGACTATCAAAGCGCATACGGCAAGCAAGACGAAGGCGACACCGGCGGCATGCATCGGGCGCGCAGAGGCCGCGGAGGCAAGATGGGCGGCAATCCGACGAACTGGCCTAATCAACGTCGCTAGCGCCAAGCCGCCCAGCATGGCAGCCGACGCCGTGAGGTCGTTGAAGAACAGAAGCCGGTAGAAGATCAGGTAATCCAACTCGCCGACGCCTGGCACCCGGCTCGACCACAGCGCCAAGGGCGCAGCGAGCGCCAGCAAGAGCGTGGCTCCCCACAGCAGCGTCAGCCGCTGCGGCGCTTCACCGCCGCCCGTCGTGACAGGTCTGGCCTTGTGGACACCCACCTACTTCTCCTCGTGGTACTCGTCGTCCACGTTGATCGCCCAGATCGCGGCCTTGTCCACCTGGCCCGTCGCGATCTGGCGCGCCGCCTCGCGCGCGGTCAGCATCGAGTGGTCCTGGTTGTTGTAGCGGTGCATGCCGTTGCGGCCGATCAGGAACAGGTTCGGCACCGCGTCCAGCGCGGCGCGCAGTTCGTCGAAGCGCTCGTAGGCCTCGCCGAAATAGCCGGGATACGCCTTGGGCACGCGCAGCACCACCGCATCGCGCGGCGCGTCGGCGTCCACCAGCCCGATCTGCACCATCTCGCGATGGCCGAGCGCCTTGAGCGCCTCGTCGTCCATCGCCCACAGCGCGTCGCCTTCGCGGCAGAAGAACTCCAGGCCCAGCCACAGCGTGCCGGGGTCGGCGACCAGGTGCGGGCTCCAGTTGTTGAAGACCTGCACGCGGCCCACGTTGACGCCGGGCTCCTGGATGTAGATCCAGTTGTCGTCCAGCTTGCGCGGAATCGCCGCGCGCGGGTACAGCAGCCCCACCGTGATGAAATCCCGGTACGACAGCCGGGCGGCGATGTCGCGCACGCCTGCGGGCCACGCGTCTGCCGAGGACTGCACCAGTTCCTGGATCGGCATCGTCGATAGCAGGTGCGAACAGGGCAGTTCATGCGACGCGCCGTCGGCGTCGCGGTAGCGCACCGCGCGCGCGCGGCCCCCGGTGATGTCGATGCCGTCCACCCGGCTGCGCATCAGCAGGGTGCCCCCCTGCTCCACGAAACGCCGGGCGGCGGCTTCCCACATCTGGCCGGGCCCGTACTTGGGATAGAGGAAGCTTTCGATCAGCGAGGTCTGTTCGGCCTTGCCGCCGCCGCCCAGCGCCTTGCGCACCGCATGCGCGAGCGCCTTGGTGATCGACAGGCTCTTGATGCGCTGCGCCCCCCAGGCGGCGCTGATCTCGCCGCAGGGCACGCCCCAGACCTTCTCGGTGTACTCCTTGAAGAACTGGCGGTACAGCCGGCGCCCGAAGCGGTTGACCATGAAGTCCTCGAGCGAGCGCTCGGGCTTCACCGGGTTCAGGTGCGCCCACACGTAGCTCAGGCCGAAGGTCGCCACCTTCCACGGCCCCAGCTTGAGCATGCTGTCGAGGTTGAGCTTGAGCGGGTAGTCGAAGAAACGCTTGTTGTAATAGATGCGCGACAGGCGATTGCGCACCAGCAGGACGTCCTCGTCCGACTCCCGCGCGGTGGCGGGGGGCAGCGCGCCGGCGGCGCCCTGGTAGCGCAGTTCGCGCGCCGCCTCCGGGGATTCCGGTGCGGCGACCGGCAGCAGGCCGCGCCACCAGTCCATCACCCAGTCGGACTTGGAGAAGAAGCGGTGCCCGCCGATGTCGATGCGGTTGCCGTGGTGCGCGACCGTGCGCGAGATGCCCCCGACCTGGCTGTCGGCCTCGATCACGGTGACGTCGTGGATGCCGGCGCGCTGCAGTTCGAGCGCGGCGGTCAGGCCGGCCGGACCGCCGCCGATGATCACCACCCCCGGCTGGCTCAAGCCGGCGTCCCCCGCACCGCGCCGGCCCGCGGCCGGGCCACGAACAGCAGCATCTTGCGCACCGCGTAGTTGAACAGGAAGGTGACGCCGGCGGCGGCGAACTTCACCGCTTCGGGCAGCAGCCCCATCCTGCCGGCGCCGACCCACAGCACCAGCTGGGTCACGCCCAGCCCGGCCAGACCGATGGCCACGAACATGGCGAACTCAAGGCGCGGCGCGTCGCGGTAGGCGCGGTGGCGGAACACCCAGCGCGTGCTCAGCACATAGGCCAGCACGGCGCCGGCGGAAAAGCCGATCGAGGCCGACAGCGGCAGGTCCAGGCCGGCCAGCCGCAGGCAGGCCGACAGCACCGCCAGGTCGAGCGCGAACGCGGCGATCGACACCAGCACATAGCGCGTGAAATCGGACCGCAGGATGCGGCTGGGACGAAGTGGCGTCATCGTGGTTGGACCGGTGTTCCCCTGCGCCCGATTGTGACACCTCGGGCGCGCGGATGCTGCACTCTCCGCCGGTCGTTACAGCGCCACGGTGCAGTTGGCGGTATCCATGTCGCAGGTGGTGAGCCGGGTGCCCGGGTCGCGCGGCGTGCCGGTGATGGGCGTGCCGATGGCGCTGGCGGTGTCGGCGGCGCGGCAGGCCTGCAGCGGCGGGGCGCTGGGCGTGCCGTTGTTGTGCAGGGTGGCCAGGGCGAAGTTGGCATAGCTCTTCATCTCCGCCTGGCAGGCCCCCTCGGCCGAGCGGATGCGGTAGTCGTTGTACGCCGGCAGCGCGATCGCGGCCAAGATGGCGATGATCGCCACGACGATCATCAGTTCGATCAGGGTGAAGCCGCGGGCCCTGCGTGCCATGCTCGTGTCTCTGAGAATCCCCGACGTGAAATGGCGCAAGGAGCGTGCCATCCCGCGGGAATGTGATGGTTGTCGCGAGCCCAAAAAAAAAGGCCCCTCGCTGGGAGGGGCCTTCTATCGCCAGGGCGATTCGCGATCAGGTCGACGGGGTCATCGAGCAGGTCGCCGAATCGGCGCGGCAGGTGGTGCTCGCCGTGCCCGGCTGCGCCGGAGCGAAGGTGAAGTTGGTGCTGGCGGCGACCTGAGAAGCAGTCACAGTGTTGCCGGGGGTCACGCCCGAGCAGGCGCGCTGCGGGAACGACGGGGCGCTCATCTGCGACTGCGCCGCAGCAACGGCGGAGTTCATCCAGGCCTTGGCCTCGGACTGGCAGGCGCCTTCGGCCGAACGGATGCGGTAGTTGTTGTACGCCGGCAGCGCGATGGCGGCCAGGATCGCGATGATGGCGACCACGATCATCAGTTCGATGAGCGTGAAGCCCTTCTGCATCTTCTTCATGTGTATCCCCTAGGGTTGTGGATCAGTCGACTATCACGTGTCCCGCTGGTGCGGTCGCGCCGGGTCCAGTGGGTGCCGTGCAAGCGGTGCACGTGCGTGGAGATTATCGCAGGATGCGTGCCATCTTGGATCTTGAGGGCTCGCGTGCCGTAAGAGTGGAGCCGATCACAGTCCGCCACGCAGATGCCCCGGACAGCACCTGACAAAACTTTGTCGGAAAGTGACGCGAAAGGTCAGTTGTCGCATTCGCATCCGGATGGTGGGTGCGGCGTAGCGCGCGATGACGCGCGGATATCCACCGGGGAGACGAAGCCCGGCGCCGCTGGCGGACAGCCACGACGCGCGGAAAGCAACGATGCGGACGGTGGGGCAGGGATGCGGTCCCGCCGGCTCGACCGGCGGACTTCCCGCGCGGGCCTCCACATGCTGCCCTGCGCAGGAGCACGGCGGCGCGACTCAATCGATCCCGAGCTTCTTGAGCTTGTAGCGCAGCGCGCGGAAGGTGATGCCCAGCGCCGCCGCGGTCTTGGTCTTGTTGTAGCGGTTTTCCTGCAGCGCCTGCTGGATGGCGGTGCGCTCGATCTCCTCGATGTAGGAGGGCAGGGCGCTGCTGGAGGTGTCGAAGGGATTGAGGTTGCGCGGGTCGGCGCCGGTGCCGGCCGGCGGGGGCGTCGCCGGGGCCCCCGGCACGGGCGCCGGAGGGGGTGCGAACGGCGCGCCCGGTTGCGGCGCCGGCTGGCTGCTGCCGCCGGGCAGCTGCAGGTCGTCGGCGTGGATGGTGTTGCCGTCGGCCAGGGCCAGGGCGCGTTCGAGCACGTTCTCCAGCTCGCGCACGTTGCCCGGGAAGGGATAGCGCTCGAGCGCGGCGACGGCGTCGGGCGCCAGCGTGGGCGGCTGGCGCTTCATCGCGCGCGAGAGGCGCTCGAGCACGGCATCGGAGAGCAGGGCGAGGTCGCCGTCGCGCTCGCGCAGTGGCGGCACCAGCAGGCCGATGACGTTGATGCGGTAGTAGAGGTCGTGGCGGAAGCGGCCGTCGGCCACCAGCTGCGACAGGTCCTTGTGGGTGGCCGAGAGGATGCGCACGTCCACCGGCACTTCGCCCTGGGCGCCGACCGGGCGCACGCTTTTTTCCTGGATGGCGCGCAGCAGCTTGACCTGCATCGGCAGCGGCAGTTCGGCCACTTCGTCCAGGAACAGGGTGCCGCCGTCGGCGGCCTGGAACAGGCCGGGCTTGTCGCTGGTGGCGCCGGTGAAGCTGCCCTTCTTGTGGCCGAAGAACTCGCTTTCCATCAGTTCCGACGGGATCGCGCCGCAGTTGACCGGCACGAACGGCCCGCCCGCGCGCGAGCCCTGGGCATGGATGGTGCGCGCCACCAGCTCCTTGCCGGTGCCCGACTCGCCGAGGATGTGCACGGGCGCCTGGCTGCGCGCCACCTTGGCGATGGTCTGGCGCAGCGACACCATCGGCGGCGAGCCGCCCAGCAGCCGCCCGGCATCTTCCGGCTGGGACAGGCGTTTCGCGTTGAGTTCCAGCGCCTGGCGGACCAGGCCGCGCAGCACGTTGATGTCCACCGGCTTGCTGACGAAGTCGAAGGCCCCGGCCTTGAGCGCCTCGACCGCGGCCTCGACGTTGCCGTAGGCGGTGATCACCGCGACCGGGGTGTTGGGGAAGCGGGTGGAGATCTCGCTGACCAGCTCCAGGCCCGAGCCGTCGGGCAGGCGCATGTCGGTCAGGCAGAGGTCGTAGGACACCGTGGCCAGCATCTGGCGGGCCGCGTGCAGGTTGGGCGCGGTGTCCGTACGCAGGCCCATCCTCCCCAGTGTCAGCACCAGCAGTTCGCGGATGTCTTGCTCGTCATCGACGATCAGGGCACTGCGTGCTTCGGTCATGGGAGGTGCGGGATGGCAAAGGTGACCAATATTGACAGTTTTTGACGCGGGTGACGAGGGCGCGTGCGGTGGGGTATGGGCGTAGGCGGGATGCGGCGTCCTGCTCCTTCCCCTGCCTGCGGGGGAAGGTTGGGATGGGGGGCGCGCCGAAGGCGCGTGGTGGTGGCGCGGCGACCTGCGAGCCCCCACCCCGGCCCTCCCCCGCGAGCGGGGGAGGGGGCGGACCCGTAAGCGCTTTGCTCCTTCCCCCGCCTGCGGGGGAAGGTTGGGATGGAGGCGCGCCGAAGGCGCGTACTGGTGGCGCGGCGACCTGCTGCCCCCACCCCGGCCCTCCCCCGCGGGCGGGGGAGGGAGCGGACTCGTCAGCGCCTTGCTCCTTCCCCCGCTTGCGGGGGAAGGTTGGGATGGGGGCGCGCCGAAGGCGCGTACTGGTGGCGCGGCGACCTGCTGCCCCCACCCCGGCCCTCCCCCGCGGGCGGGGGAGGGAGCGGACCCGTCAGCGCCTTGCTCCTTCCCCCGCTTGCGGGGGAAGGTTGGGATGGGGGCGCGCGCCGAAGGCGCGCGTCGGTGGCGCTCAGTCCTGCAGCAGGGCGTGCTGCGGGGGCAGGGAGATCCGGAAGCAGGCGCCGCCGCCCGGGACTGCGACGTACTCGAGCGTGGCTTCGTTCGCGCGGCATAGCTCGTGCGCGATGTAGAGGCCAAGGCCGGTGCCGTTTTCGGACGTGGTGAAGAACGGACGGAACAGCTGGCTCGCCACCGCATCCGGAATCCCCGGTCCGCGGTCGAGCACGTTGATCGCCGGCGCGCGCTGGTCGCCTTCGACGTGGATCGCGATGCGCGGCATCTCGCCGGGCATGTGCCCGTAGCGCACGGCGTTGTTCACCAGCGAGGTCATGATCTGCTGCAGGTGGCGCGGGTCGAACATCACCGGCAGGCGTCCCGGCCCCTCGGTCAGGCGCAGCTGCGCGTTCTCCTCGGGGACGATCAACCGGTAATCGTCGATGAAGTGGCGCATGAAACCGACCAGGTCGATGTGCTCGGGCTTGGCGCGCTCGCGCCGGGCCAGGCCCAGCACGCTCTCGACGATGCCGTTGGTGCGCATGCACTGCTGGTGGATGATCTGCAGCAGGCGGCGGTCGGCGGCGCTCAGGTCCTGCGATTCCTCCAGCAGCTGGGTGGCGTAGCTGATCGCCGCCAGCGGGTTGCGGATCTCGTGGGCGAGGCTGGCCGAGAAGCGGCCCATCGCGGCCAGGGTGATCGACTCGGCGCGGCGCGAGACCAGCGAGGTGTCGTCGAGGAAGATCAGGGTCGAGTCGCTGGTCGCCAGCAGGCGGGCGAAGCGCGGCAGTACCTCGGTCTCGTCCGGGCCGCAGGCCATCGGCGTATCGTCATGGCGGCCGTCCTGCAGCCAGCCGGCCAGGCGCATCGCCAGTTCCGGCGCCACCTGCGCCAGCACCTGGCCGTGCATGGCCGGGCGTTCGGTGGCGGTGTTGTCGCCCAGCAGCATCTGCGCGGCCTCGTTGGCCATGCGCACGCGACCGGTGCCGTCCACCAGCACCACGCCGATGCGCATGCGGCGGATCACCAGTTCGTTGATCTCGGCCAGGTTGGCCGCTTCGGCGCCGCGCTGGTCGGCCAGGCGCCGGGCGTCGTGCATCTGCCGGCCGAGGTGGCGCATCAGGGCGACGACGGCGAAGTAGGCCACCGCGAACATCAGCACTTCGGCCAGCGGGCGGTAGGCGTGGACCTGCTCGATGCGATCCCACACGTACTCGCCCACCAGCGCCAGCGTGGCCAGGCTCGCGAAGGCCATCGCCCAGCGCATCGGCACGAACAGCGCGGCCGCGGCCAGGTTGAACACCAGCATCAGGGCGATGCCGGGGCCGGCGCCGGGCATGGCGTGGGTGGCCAGCACCACGACGGTGATGTCGATCGCCACGCCGGCGATCGCGTGCGGGGCGAGGCCGTTCGGACCGGTCGCGCGTCGCGCGAGCACCAGCAGCAGGGTCGACAGGGCCAGGTAGGTGGCCGACACCGTGCGCGCCAGTTCCGGCAGGTGCAGGTCGCCGATCAGGGCTCCGGCGGGGCTGAAGACCACCAGGGCCAGCAGGCTGGCCACCAGTACGCGGTACAGCGCGAACAGGTAAAGCTCGCGGCCCGGCGACGGTCTCTGGGCGGCTGGGGTGGCTGCGGCGGAGGCGGGCAAGGGGCGGCTGCGGGCGTGGGCAGCCCCGGAGTATAGGGGCGCCCGGCGCCGCCGGGCCGGGGCGCGGCCGCCCCCCGGTTTTGCCCGGGGGCGGCGCATGGGCGAGAATAGGCGGCCGCGTGCTGCCTGCTGGCCTCCGGGTCCGGGGCGCGCGACGCGATCCTCCCCAGCACGGACCCCACATGAACTTCCACGAATACCAGGCCAAGCAGTTGTTCGCCGACTACGGCATCGCGGTGCCGGCGGGGCGCGTCGCGCGCTCGCCTGAGGAGGCGGTCGACGCCGCCAAGTCCATCCCCGGCGACCTCTGGGTGGTGAAGGCCCAGATCCACGCCGGCGGCCGCGGCAAGGCCGGCGGCGTGAAGCTCGCCCGCAGCTACGACGAAGTGCGCGACTACGCCAAGGCCATGCTCGGCACGAAGATGGAAACCTACCAGTCGGCCGGCGTCGCCCTGCCGATCGATTCGGTGCTGATCTCCGAGGGCACCGACATCGCCCAGGAACTGTACCTGTCGGTGCTGGTGGACCGCTCGACCCAGTCGATCACCTTCATCGCCTCGAGCGAGGGCGGCGTGGACATCGAGCAGGTCGCGGCCGAGACGCCCGAGAAGATCCAGACGCTCAACGTCAACTACGTACAGGGCCTGCAGCCCTACCAGTGCCGCGACATCGGCTTCGCGCTGGGCCTCAACGCCAAGCAGGTCGGCCAGCTGACCAAGATCATGATGGGCCTGTACAAGCTGTTCAATGAAAAGGACCTGGCCCTGGTCGAACTCAACCCGCTGGCGATCCTCACCAACGGCAACCTGGCCGTGCTCGACGGCAAGGTGAACTCCGACGACAACGCCAGCTTCCGCCACGCCGACCTGGTCGCGATGCGCGACATCCGCCAGGAGGACGAGACCGAGGTGGCCGCCAGCCAGCACGACCTCAACTACGTGACCATGGACGGCAACATCGGCTGCATGGTCAACGGCGCCGGCCTGGCGATGGCGACCATGGACGTGATCAAGCTGGAAGGCGGCGAGCCGGCCAACTTCCTGGACGTGGGCGGCGGCGCCAACAAGGAGCGCGTGACCGAGGCGTTCAAGCTGATCCTGTCGGACGAGGACGTCAAGGCGATCTTCGTCAACATCTTCGGCGGCATCGTCCGCTGCGACATGATCGCCGAGGGCATCATCGCCGCGGTCAAGGAAGTGGACGTCAAGGTGCCGGTGATCGTGCGCCTGGAAGGCACCAACGTCGAAGAGGGCAAGAAGCTGCTGCGCGAGAGCGGCCTGGCGATCACGCCGGCCGACGACATCAACGACGGCGCGAAGAAGGCCGTCGCCGCGGTGAAGCAGGCGGCCTGACGCAACGGCTCTTCCAGCCCTCTTGAGTCAAGGGGGCGACCCCGGCGCGCAGCGGCGGGGTGGGGGTTGTGGAGGAGCGCGCGAACGGACAAGGAGGCTGCACGCCTTGTCCGGCCCGTCCGAAGCGACCGACATCCGAATACCAAGGAACTCAAAGAAATGTCCGTTTTGGTCAACAAGAACACCAAGGTGATCGTGCAGGGCTTCACCGGCCAGCAGGGCACCTTCCACGCGCAGCAGATGCTCGACTACGGCACCAAGGTGGTCGGCGGCGTGACCCCGGGCAAGGGCGGCACCGAGCACCTCGGCCTGCCGGTCTTCAACACCGTGGCCGATGCCGTGGCCGACACCGGCGCCGACGCCTCGGTGATCTACGTGCCGCCGCCGTTCGCGGCCGACGCGATCCTCGAAGCGGCCGACGCCGGCATCCGCGTGATCGTGTGCATCACCGAGGGCATCCCGGTGCTGGACATGCTGCGGGTCAAGAACACCCTCAAGGGCTACCCGGACACCGTGCTGATCGGCCCGAACTGCCCCGGCGTGATCACCCCCGGCGAGTGCAAGATCGGCATCATGCCGGGCCACATCCACAAGCCGGGCAAGGTGGGCATCGTCTCGCGCTCGGGCACGCTGACCTATGAAGCGGTCAAGCAGACCACCGACGCCGGCCTCGGCCAGTCGACCTGCATCGGCATCGGCGGCGACCCGATCAACGGCACCAACTTCATCGACGCGCTGAAGCTGTTCCAGGACGATCCGCAGACCGAGGGCATCATCCTGGTCGGCGAGATCGGCGGCAGCGCCGAGGAAGAAGCGGCCGAGTTCATCAGCCAGTTCGTCACCAAGCCGGTGGTGGGCTTCATCGCCGGCGCCTCGGCCCCCAAGGGCAAGCGCATGGGCCACGCGGGCGCGATCGCCTCGGGCGGCTCGGGCACGGCCGAGGGCAAGTTCGCCGCGCTGGAGAAGGCGGGCGTGACCACCGTGAAGTCCCCGGGCGACCTGGGCGCCGCGATCGCCAAGCGCCTCAACGGCTGATCCGTCGCGTCGTGCTGCAAGTGGAAGGCCGCCTCCGGGCGGCCTTCTGCGTTTGGGGGCGCGCGCCGAGGGCGCGCGTTCGAGATCGCCGCGACCGTTGGCCCCCACCCCAGCCCTCCCCCGCGAGCGGGGGAGGGGGCGACGCTCTCTCTTCTCTTGCGCGAGTGTCAGCAGGTGCATCGATCTACTCCTTCCCCCGCTTGCGGGGGAAGGTCGGGATGGGGGCGCGCGCCGATGGCGCGGGTTCGAGACCGCCGCGATCGTTGGCCCCCACCCCAGCCCTCCCCCGCGAGCGGAGGAGGGGCGCGCGCGCTCTTCCTCGCGCGAGCGCCAGCACGTGCATCGCTCTGCTCCTTCCCCCGCTTGCGGGGGAAGGTCGGGATGGGGGGCGCGCGCCAATGGCGCGCGTTCGGGACCGCCGCGACCGCTTGCCCCCACCCCAGTCCTCCCCGCGAGCGGGGGAGGGGGCGGCGCGCGAGCTCTTCCTCGCGCGAGCGCCAGCAGGCGCATCGCCCTGCTCCTTCCCCCGCTTGCGGGGGAAGGTCGGGATGGGGGCGCGCGCCCATGGCGCGCGTTCGAGACCGTCGCGATCGTTGGACCCCACTCCAGCCCTCCCCCGCGAGCGGAGGAGGGGCGCGCGCGCTCTTCCTCGCGCGAGCGCCAGCACGTGCATCGCTCTGCTCCTTCCCCCGCTTGCGGGGGAAGGTCGGGATGGGGGGCGCGCGCCAATGGCGCGCGTTCGGGACCGCCGCGACCGCTTGCCCCCACCCCAGTCCTCCCCGCGAGCGGGGGAGGGGGCGGCGCGCGAGCTCTTCCTCGCGCGAGCGCCAGCAGGCGCATCGCTCTGCTCCTTCCCCCGCTTGCGGGGGAAGGTCGGGATGGGGGCGCGCGCCGATGGCGCGCGTTCGAGATCGCCGCGATCGTTGGCCCCCACCCCAGCCCTCCCCCGCGGGGGAGGGGGGAGCTGCAGCGATGCCCAGGCAGCGTCGTTCTTCGCGCTGGCGGCCAGTCGAGCTCTCGGCATCAGTGTGCTGAGACGCTGTCCCGCGTGGTGTTTCTGCCTCTGCCCCCTCCCCCGCTCGCGAGGGAGGGCTGGGGTGGGGGCAGCCGCCGCGAGGAAATCTCCGACAGCCCAAGGGACCCTCCGCCGATTCCCCGGCGCTCCAGCCCACGCCACCCTGCAATCCCCCGACACGGAAGCAGGATGCGCCAGGGGCAGAAACTCGATCGCGCACGCATGCTGCGCGCCACCATGACCGATGCCGAGCGCCTGCTCTGGGGATGCCTGCGGATGCGCCAGCTCGAGGGCCATCGGTTCCGGCGGCAGGTGCCCGTCGGACCCTATATCGTCGACTTCGCCTGCCGGCGGGCGCGTCTCGTGGTCGAGGTCGATGGTGGACAGCACGCGGGTTCGACCGGTGATCGGCGGCGCGATGCATTCCTGCACGCGGCCGGCTTCCACGTGCTCCGCTTCTGGAACCACGAGGTGCTGGCGCAGCCGGACGCGGTGTGCGAGGCGATCCTGGCGCGGCTTGCGCCCGGGCCCCCACCCCAACCCTCCCCCGCAAGCGGGGGAGGGACCTGAGGCTTCGTTGGGGGCGCATCGCACCCGCCGCGTTCGTTCTCGCGGCCCGCAGGCGCGGGAGGGGGCTGAGGCTTCGTTGCGCGCCGCATCGCACCGCCGCGCTCGTCCTCGCGCCCCGCAGGCGGAGGAGGGGCTGAGGCTTCGATGCGTGCGCACCGCATCGCGCCGGGGTACTCCCTCCTCCGCTTGCGGGGAGGGCCGGGGTGGGGGCAGGGCAGCGACAAAGCATCTGGAGCCGCCCGGGCCAGCTCATGGCCCCAAGCTTCGGCCCTCACCTCCGACAGGCGATACTTGGCTTCATCGTGACGCCGCAGCAGGGACCCCACATGACCGACACCCTCCGCATCGCCATGGCCCAGTTCGACTTTCCGGTCGGCGACGTGGCGGGCAACACGGCGCGCATCCAGGCGATGATCGCCGAGGCGCGCGACGAATACGGCGCCGACATCGTGCTGTTCCCGGAACTGGCCATCAGCGGCTATCCGCCCGAGGACCTGCTGATGCGGCCCTCGTTCCTGGCCGATTGCGACCGCGCGATGCGCGAGGTGGCGAAGGCCGCCACCGGCATCGTCGCCGTGGTCGGTTGGCCCGAGAGCGCCGGCAGCATCCTCTACAACGCGGCCAGCGTGCTGCGCGGCGGCAGGATCGAGGCGACCTACCGCAAGCGCGAGCTGCCCAACCACGACGTGTTCGACGAGCGCCGCTACTTCCACGTCGATCCGGACGGCGAGAGTTGCGTGTTCGAGGTCAAGGGCGTGCCGGTGGGCGTACTGGTATGCGAGGACGCCTGGTTCCCGGAGCCGCTGGCCGAGACCGCGCGCGCGGGCGCGCAACTGGTGCTGATCGCCAACGCCTCGCCGTTCGAGCGCGGCAAGCACGCGCGGCGCGACGCGATGCTGGCCGAGCGCACCCGCGAAAGCGGTACCGCGCTGGCCTATCTCAACGTGGTCGGCGGACAGGACTCGCTGGTGTTCGACGGCGCCTCGCTGGTGGCCGACGCCGACGGCAGCGTGCACCCGGCCGCGGCGGCGTTCACCGACCAGTGGCTGGTGGTGGACTACGACGTGGCCGCGCGCCGCTTCTCGCCCGTGCTGTGGATGGACGACGGCGACGAGAGCGTGGATGCGCTGGCCTGGCGCGCGGTGGTGCGCGGAATCCGCGACTACTGCGGCAAGAACGGATTCCGGAAGGTGTGGCTGGGACTATCGGGCGGCATCGATTCCTCGATCGTGCTGGCGATGGCGGTGGATGCGCTGGGCGCGGGCAACGTGACCGCGGTGCGGATGCCGTCGCGCTACACCGCCGGCCTGTCCAACGACCTGGCGCAGGAGCAGTGCGACGCGCTGGGCGTGGAACTGCTCACCCTGCCCATCGAACTGCCGTTCCAGGGCTACCTCGACGCGCTGTCGGAACAGTTCGCCGGCAAGGATGTCGATGCGACCGAGGAGAACCTGCAGTCGCGCGCTCGCGGCGCCATGCTGATGGCGCTGTCCAACAAGCTCGGCGGCCTGCTGCTGACCACCGGCAACAAGAGCGAGTACGCGGTGGGCTACGCCACCATCTACGGCGACATGTGCGGCGGCTACGCGCCGATCAAGGACCTGTACAAGACCGAGGTCTACGGCCTGGCGAAATGGCGCAACACCGTCGGCGGCGCGCCGGTGATCCCGCCGGGCGTGATCGACCGCCCGCCCTCGGCCGAACTACGCGCCAACCAGCTCGACCAGGACTCGCTGCCGCCCTACGACGTGCTCGACGCGATCCTGCGCCGCTACGTGGACCAGGAGCAGTCGCGCGACGAGATCGTCGGCGCCGGTTTCGACGCGGCCACGGTCGACCGCGTGCTGCGGCTGGTGCGGGTGAGCGAGTGGAAGCGCCACCAGGCTGCGCCGGGGCCGAAGGTGTCGCGCCGCGCCTTCGGGCGCGAGCGGCGCTACCCGATCAGCAACCGCTATCCGGCCTGAGGGCATGGCGCGGGCGCGGGGCGCAGGGCGGGCGGCGGCTCGCACAGGGGCATCCGCCGGCTTCCCGTCCGGTCGGGCGACAACACGGTCTTCCAGTTCGCCTGCCCGGCGCGGATGCGCGTGTCGCACAGGCCAGCGGCCGGAAGCGACGGCCCGGCCCTCCCATCACCGCCGGACGTCGCACCGCTCGCTGCCGGCAGGCGGCCTTGTGCCGGCGTCAGCGGCTTGCCGGACACGCCAGAGCCGGCCCGCCGCCGACATCGCCTGCCCCCAGGGCTGCCGTGGTCCGGGGCGGAGACACCCGCGACCTGCCCGGAGCCCGCGCACCGCGACGTCGATTCCCGGGCCCCCAAACGCAAACGCCGCCCGGTGGGCGGCGTCTGCGCGTCGCTGCGCGATGGCTCAGTCGGCGCGACGCGGATCGTTGTCGATCGCCGAGCGCTCGCCCGCGAAGGGGTTGAGCTTGCGGATGTTCCAGGGGTAATCCGGCCAGTTGTCCGCCAGGTAGGGGTGGTCCGGGTCGTTCTGCTGCAGCACGCGGCGGGCGTCTGCGGCCAAGGTCTCGTTGCCCAGTTCGGTGTAGGCGGCGACGAGCACGGCCACCGCGTCGTTCTGGAACTCGCTCTGCGGATAGGTTTCCAGCAGGTAGGTCGCGCGGTCGGCGGCGGCCACCCAGGCGTCGCGGCGCAGGTAGTACAGCGCCACCTCGATCTCGTGCCGCGCGAACATGTTGCGCAGCGCCACCATGCGCTGGCGCGCGTCCTCCGCATAGCGGCTGCCGGGGTAGCGCTCGATCAGGGTGTTGAAGTCGGAATAGGCCTGGTTGGGGGTGGCCAGGTCGCGGCGGCTGGCGTCGAGCTTCCACACCCGCTGCAGGAACACGGTGTCGCGGTTTGCGTTCACCAGGCCGCGCAGGTAGTACATGTACGGCGTGTTCTTGTGGGTGGGGTAGGTGCGCAGGAAGCGGTCGATGGTGGAGATCGCCTCCTCGTTGTTGCCCATCTTGAACTGCGCATACGCCGTTTCCATCAGCGCCTGCTCGGTATAGGGGCCGTACGGGTACTGCGCCAGCAGGCGACGGTAGGTGACGGCTGCGCCGGCCCAGTTGCCGTTGCGCATCTGGCCCTGGCCCTTGTCGTAGAGCTGCTCGACCGGGACGCCTTCGTTCTCGTCCTCGTCCTTGAACACACCCTTCAGGCGCGCGCAACCGGAGGTCGCCATGACGATCACGAGCAGCAGCAGCACGGTGCGGTGGAACGGGGTCGGGCGGACGGTCATGGGCACCGGGGCAGGCAAGGCACGAACGGCGGATAATACCAGCCCGTCCCGGCCCGCCGGGTCCATCGCCTGAATCGCAGCCGTCCATGTCCGATACCGGTCCCGTCGACACCCCGCCACGCGAGGCCCGCGTCCCCGAATCCGCCGCCGGGCGCCGCTTCGACGCGGTCCTGGCCGAGCTGTTTCCCGAATTCTCGCGCTCGCGGCTGGCGGCCTGGATCCGCTCCGGCGACGTGCGCGTGGACGGCCGCGAACTGCGGCCGCGGGATCCCGTGCACGGGGGCGAGCAGGTGACCCTGCACGCCCGGCTGGAGGAGGACACCCGCGCCGAGCCGCAGGACATCCCGCTGCAGGTGCTCTACGAAGACGCGCAGGTGCTGGTGATCGACAAGCCGGCCGGCCTGGTGGTCCATCCCGGCGCGGGCAATCCCGACGGCACCCTGGTCAACGCCCTGCTGCACCGCGACCCGGCGCTGGCGACGCTGCCGCGGGCGGGTGTCGTGCACCGGCTCGACAAGGACACCTCGGGGGTCATGGTGGTGGCGCGCACCCTGCAGGCGCAGACCGCGCTGGTGGCGCAACTGTCGGCGCGCGGCGTGCATCGCCAGTACCTGGCGGTGGTGACCGGGGCGCTGGTGGCCGGAGGTACGGTCGACGCCGCGATCGACCGGCATCCGCGCGACCGTGTGAAGATGGCGGTGCGCGAAGACGGCCGCGACGCGGTCACCCACTACCGCCTGCGCGAGCGGTTCCGCGCGCACACAGCGCTCGAATGCCGGCTTGAGACCGGGCGTACCCACCAGATCCGCGTGCACATGGCCCACCTGCGCTTCCCGATCGTGGGCGATCCGCTGTACGGCGGGCCGCTGAAGCTGCCCAAGGGCGCGTCGGAGGACCTGGTCGCGGCGCTGCGCGGCTTCCGCCGCCAGGCGCTGCATGCCGAGACCCTGGAGTTCGCCCATCCGGGCAGCGGCGAGCCCGTGCGCTGCACCGCCCCGGTGCCGGACGACATGCTGGCGCTGATGGCCGCGCTGCGCGCGGACGCCGCGGCCCACGCCGAAGCCGAGCGCGCGCGGCGGTGGTAGCCGGTCGCGTCGAGGCGCTGGCGCCGCCGGGCGTTCCGGCGTCGGCGCCGTTCCCGGCCAACGTGCGGGCGTTCACGACGCTGCGCCACGGGGCGGGGGGATCGGCGGCGCCGTTCGACAGCTTCAACCTGGGCAATTTCCGCGGTCCCGAGGGCGACGATCCCGAGACGGTGGCGCGCAACCGCGCCGAGCTGGTGGCGCGCTTCGGGCTGCCGTCCTGGCCGCACTGGCTGCGGCAGGTGCACGGGACGCGGGTGCTCAGGTTCGATGCGCCGGCCGGGCCCCCACCCCAACCCTCCCCCGCAAGCGGGGGAGGGAGCTTGGGGGAGGGCCGGGGTGGGGGCCTGTCCGAAGCCACTTCTCCCTCCGTGGCCCATCTCCCTCCCCAGCCTGCGGGCGAGGGCCGGGGAAGGGGCCTGTCCGAAGCCCCAGCCCCCGGCCTCGAACCCGAAGCCGACGCCTCCGTGACCTCTGCGCCGGGTGTCGTCCTCGCCATCCTCACCGCCGACTGCCTGCCGGTGGTGTTCGCCGCCCGCGACGGCAGCGAACTGGCGGTCGCCCACGCCGGCTGGCCGGGGCTGTCCAAGGGCATGCTCGAGGCCACGCTGGCCGCCATGCGCACGCCGCCACGCGAACTCGTCGCCTGGATCGGCCCCTGCGCCGGCCCCGCGCGTTACGAGGTGGGGCGCAACGTTTTCGACGCCTTCGTCGGATCCGACCCGGGCGCGGCCGCCGCATTCTCGCCCGTGCGCGAGGGCCACTGGCTGGCCGACCTGCCCGCGCTGGCGCGCCGCCGGCTCGCCGCCGCTGGCATGCGCGTGGCCGACATCCACGGCGGCGACCTGTGCACGATCTCCTGGCCCGACCGATTCTTCTCCCACCGCCGCGACGGCCGTAGCGGACGGATCGCGACGCTGGCCTGGATCGCGCCGGGCGGCTGATTCCCGCGGCCGCGCGGAGCGCTCCGCGGGCGTGCGCGCGCCTTGATCAGCGCCGAGCGCGCGCCGCCCAGCCGCGTCGCGCTGGGCACAGTCGCTCCCCCAAGACCCGTCGAAAGGGCCGACAGGCGGCAGCCGCACCGGTCCCGCACCGGCCGCCCATCTGCTTATTCCCAACGGTTATTTCGAGCGCCCCTCGTCGTTCGCCGACAGTATTCTGGTGCAGATGGACCCGCATCCCGGCGCGGACAGCGGCGCCGGGCCGATGTCGTGCGCTGCCGCCAGGGGCGCGCGATGCCTTCCGTTTCCACGTTGCCAGGATCCCACGATGACCGCCTTGCCCCCGCATTTCCCCCGTCGCCCCCTGCGCCGCAGCCTGCTGGCCCTCGCGCTGGCCGTCCCGATGGCCGCGTCCGCCCAGCAGGAGGACGCCGGCCGCGAGGCGGTCACCCTGGACGCGCTGGAGGTCACCGCGCAGCGCAGGGTCGAGAACATCCAGGACGTGCCGATCTCGATCAGCACGCTCTCCGGCGAGAAGCTCGGCGTGCTGGCCTCGGGCGCGGGCGACGTGCGCTTCCTGTCCGGGCGCGTGCCCAGCCTCAACATCGAATCCTCGTTCGGCCGCGCCTTCCCGCGCTTCTACATCCGCGGGCTGGGCAATACCGACTTCGACCTCAACGCCTCGCAGCCGGTGTCGCTGGTCTACGACGACGTGGTCCAGGAAAACCGATCCTCAAGGGCTTCCCGGTGTTCGATCTCGAACGCGTCGAAGTGCTGCGCGGCCCGCAGGGCACCCTGTTCGGCCGCAACAGCCCGGCGGGCGTGGTGAAGTTCGAGTCCGCGAAACCGTCGCAGGAGGCGGGCGGCTACACGCGCATCGCCGCCGGCACGGACGGCCTGTGGAACGTGGAAGGCGCCTGGGGCGGCCCGCTCACCGATCGCTGGTCGGCGCGCGTGTCGGCGCTGTACCAGCGTCGCGAGGATTCGGTGGACAACACCCATCCGGGCGCGGCCAACGACGGCCTGGAAGGCTTCGACGAATCCGCCGCGCGCGTGCAGTTCCTGTACGAGGGCGAGGACTTCGAGGCGCTGCTGAACCTGCACGGCCGCCACCTCAACGGCACCGCGCGCGTGTTCCGCGCCAACATCATCCAGCCCGGCACGAACGACCTGGTGCCGGGCTTCGACCGCGACCGGGTCGCCATCGACGGGCAGAACTTCTCCGAGCTCGACAGCCAGGGCGGCAGCGCGCGCCTGCGCTGGGACCTTGGGGACTACAACCTGTATTCGATCACCGGCTACGAGACGGTGGAGACGATCAACCGCGGCGACATCGACGGCGGCTACGGCGCCGTATTCCTGCCGCCGGAGCTGACCGGACCGGGCATCATCCCCTTCGCTTCGGAGTCGGCCGACGGGCTGCCCGACCACCGCCAGATCACCCAGGAATTCCGCATCGAATCCGACTACGGCCAGCGCTTCGAATGGCAGGCCGGCCTGTTCTGGTTCGACGAGGACCTGACCGTCGACAGCTTCAACTACGACTCGCTCGCGCCCGGCAACCCGCGCGCCGGCTTCGCCGTGCAGACCCAGCGCAACAAGGCCTGGGCGGTGTTCGCCTCGGGCGAGTTCGCGGCGACGGAACAGTTCAAGCTGCGCGGCGGCCTGCGCTACACCAGCGACGAGAAGGAGTTCAGCGCCACCGTGTTGGAAGGCGCGCCGTTCGGCGCGCCGCCGGGCGGCCCGTACGAGGTCTCGGTCGACGACAGCAACGTCAGCTGGGACCTGAGCGGCGTGTACGAGGCCAGCGACGCGGTGAACCTGTACGCGCGCGTGGCGACGGGCTTCCGCGCGCCGTCGATCCAGGGCCGGCTGCTGTTCGCCGATCCTGCCGCGCCCAACGGCGGCGTGACCACGGCCAGCTCCGAAGAGGCGATCTCCTACGAGCTCGGCGTCAAGGCCGACCTGTGGGACCGGCGCGCGCGCCTGGGCTTCAACGTGTTCCGCTACGAGGTCGACGACCAGCAGATCATCGCCGTGGGCGGCGGCGCCAACATCGCCACCCTGCTCAACGCCGACCGCACCAGCGGGCAGGGCGTGGAGCTTGACCTGGAGGCCTGGCTGACCGACTCGCTGCTGGTGACCCTGGGCAGCAGCTACAACGACACCGAGATCGAGGATGCGGACCTGTCGGTGGCCGGCTGCGCGCAGTGCACGGTGACCGATCCGCCGGTGCTCGACGGTGCCGGCCAGCCGACCGGGCGCTACTACATCGACGGCAATGCGCTGCCGCAGTCGCCCAAGTGGGTGCACAACCTCACCGCGCGCTGGGGCGTGCCGGTGGGCGCGGGCGAGTTCTTCGTGTTCACCGACTGGGCCTATCGCAGCGAGGTCAATTTCTTCCTGTACGAATCGCCGGAGTTCACCGGCAAGTCGAGCCTGGAAGGCGGTCTGCGGCTGGGCTACAGCTGGGCCGAGGGCGACCGCGAAGTGGCGGTGTTCGGCCGCAACATCACCGATCAGCTGCGCGTGGTGGGCGGCATCGACTTCAACAACCTCACCGGCTTCCTCAACGAGCCGCGCACGCTGGGCGTGGAGTTCACGGCGCGGTTCTAGGGAGCGGCGACCTGGGAGGCCCCCCCTCCCAACCTCCCCCCGCAAGCGGGGGGAGGGGCGAAAGCCGAAGCCAAAAGCCAACAGCCAGAGCCAGAAGCCAGAAGCCGAAAGCCGAAAGCCGAAAGCCGGAAGCCGAAAGCCGGAAGCCGAAAGCCGGAAGCCGAAAGCCGGAAGCCGGAAGCCGGAAGCCGGAAGCCGAAAGCACCGCGCATCGCCGTACTCCCTCCTCCGCGCAGCGGGGGAGGGTTGGGGTGGGGGCGCTCTTGCCGCTGCTCCTGCTCCCCGCTTTCCCGCAGCACGCGACCAGACGCCCTGGTCCATCGCCTCACCCCGCGCCATGGCGCCACCCCTGATCCGGAGCCCCCGAGGACCCTCCCCGCATGACCCCACCTCCCGCCCGCCACGCGCCGCGCTGGTTCGTCGCCGGGGACTTCAACGGCTTCTTCGGCCTGCTGGTCGACAACCTCTCGATCCTCGGCTTCATCGCCATGGCCCTGGTGGGCATCTATGGCGTCCCGGCGGAGGTGGTGTTCACGCGCATGTTCCCGGGCACCGCGCTGGGCGTGCTGCTCGGCAACCTGGCCTACACCTGGATGGCGCGGCGACTGGCGCGACGCACGGGCCGCGACGACGTCACCGCGATGCCGCTGGGCCTGGACGCGCCGACCAGCATCGGCATGGCGCTGCTGGTGCTCGGGCCGGCCTTCGCCGCGTTCAGGGCCGACGGGCTCGACGACCAGGCCGCGGCGATCGCCACCTGGCAGCTGGGCATGGCCGCGCTGGTGGTGATGGGCCTGCTCAAGACGGTGCTGTCGTTCGCCGGCGACTGGATCACGCGGGCGCTGCCGCGCGCCGCGCTGCTGGGGTCGATCGGCGGTGCGGCGCTGGCGCTGCTGGGCTTCCTGCCGCTGGTCGAACTGCTGCGCAATCCGGTGGTCGGCCTGGTCACCTTCGGCCTGCTGCTCTACGTCCTGGTGGCGCGCGGCGCGCTGCCGCTGCGGATCCCGGGCGTGCTGCTGGCGTTCCTGGTCGGCACTGCGCTGTACTACGGGCTGGGCCTCGCCGGGCTGGGCGTCCCCGGGTTCGCCGTGCCCGAACCGGTGCGCCTGTCGCCGCAGCTGCCGCTGCTGGGGATCGGCTTCCTCGAAGGCCTGCCGTCCACCGTGCCCTACCTGCCGCTGTTGCTGCCGTTCGGCCTGCTGATGGTGGTGGGCGGGATCAACGTCAGCGAAAGCGCGCGCGCGGCGGGCGATGATTACCGCACCCGCGACGTGCTGCTGGTCGAGGCGCTGTCCACCCTGGTCGCCGGCGTCTGCGGCGGCGTCGCGCAGACCACCCCCTACATCGGCCAGCCGGCCTACAAGCAGATGGGCGCGCGCAGCGGCTACACCCTGCTGACCGGACTGTTCGTGGGGATCGGCGGCATGCTCGGCATCGTCGCCGGACTGGTGCAGTGGCTGCCGCTGGCGGTGCTGGCGCCGATCATCGTCTACGTCGGCATCGGCATCACCGTGCAGGCCTTCCACGCCACGCCCGCGCGGCATGCGCCGGCGGTGGCGCTGGCCTTCCTGCCGTCGCTGGCCTACCTGCTGTCGATCAAGCTCGGCAACCCGGCCTGGATCGCGCCCGAGCGCTTCGCCGCGCTTTATGCCGACACCGGCGCGCACGGCCTGCCGGAACTCGCCGCCCTGGTCACCCTCGGCAACGGCTTCATCATCACCGCGATGCTGTGGGCGACCCTGCTGGTGGCGATGATCGAGGGCCGCATGCGCGCGGCGGCCGGGGTGCTGCTGCTGTGCGCGGTGCTCACGCTGTTCGGCGTCATCCACTCGGTCGATCCGCGCGGCGGGATCTACCTGCCGTGGACGCTGGAAGGGCTGCGCGCGGTGATCGCCTGGCAGTTCGCCGGCGCCTACGGCGCGCTGGCCCTGCTGGTCGGCGCGCTGTCGCTGCAGCGCGGCCAGGCGCAGCCATCCCCGTCGCCCGACCGTATCTGATTCCCGATCGCGCCCGATAGCGCCGGCGGTCGCGTAGGCCGCGCCGGAAGCGGACACCGTGCGCCGGCGCGCGGCTATGCTTGCCGCCCCCGGTCGCGATTCCGTGCATGCAGCCCACCGTGTTCCAGCAGGCGCTAGGCGCCGCGTTCTTCCGCCTTCCCGACAGCCTGCGCCTGCTGCACTCCAACCGCGGACGCACGCGCTGGGTGGGCCGGGCCAGCGTCGAACGCGGCCGCAATCCGCTCGCGCGGCTGTGTGCGCGGATCGCCGGACTGCCGCCGGCCGGCCAGGACGTGGCGACCGTGGTGGAGTTCGACTGCGGCCCGGCGCGCGAAACCTGGCGTCGCGAGTTCGGGGCGGCGCGCATGACCTCGGTCCTGGGACTGCGCGACGGACTGCTGCGCGAGCGCCTGGGTCCGGTGTCGTTCCGCTTCGCCCTGCACGCCAACGACGGCGCGATCTGGTGGACCGTGGCCGGCGCGCGGCTGTTCGGGCTGCTGCCCCTGCCGGCGTCGATGTTCGACGGCGTGCGCTGCCGCGAGTACGAGCAGGACGAGCGCTATCATTTCGAGGTCGACGCGGCGCTGCCGGTGGCGGGCCGGATCGTGCGCTACGCCGGCTGGCTGGTGCCGGAGTGAACCCGGGACGCCGGATGCGGGATGCGGATACGACGCCCGCCGCGGCGGGCGCGATCATCGTGTTCGACGGCGTCTGCGCGCTCTGCAACGGCTGGGTGGATTTCCTGCTGGCGCGCGACCGCCGGCAGCGTTACCGCTTCGCCGCGATGCAGTCGCCCGCCGGCCGTCGCCTGCTCGCGGAGCACGGACTGGATCCCGACGATCCCGCCTCTTTCCTGCTGCTGGACCGGCAGGGCGCGCATGTCGATACCGGCGCCATCCTGCGCGTGCTGGCGGGGTTGGGCGGGGCATGGCGCGTCGCCGGCCTCGCCCGCTGGCTGCCGCGCGGCCCGCGCGACCGCCTGTACCGGCTGGTCGCACGCCATCGTTACCGGCTGTCCGGCCGCCGCCAGGCCTGCCGGCTGCCGGATCCGGCGCTGGCGCACCGTTTCCTCGAGCGCTGAGGCGCCGCCCCTGTTGATTCCCGGCTTGTAACCTGGGGAACCGGCCCGCATCTGGGGAACATCGCCGGCGTGGCCGGCCGCTCCCCTCGAGGAACTCCCGATGCGGATGGACAAGCTCACCTCGCGCTTCCAGCAGGCCCTGCAGGACGCGCAGTCGCTGGCCGTGGGCCGCGACCACAACTTCATCGAACCGGTGCACCTGCTGGTGGCCCTGATCGACCAGCAGGGCGGCGGCACGCGACCGTTGCTGTCGCAGGCCGGCGTCAACGTGCCGGTGCTGCGCGAACGCCTGGGCGAAGCGCTCGAGCGGCTGCCCAAGGTGACCGGCCAGGCCGGGCAGCTCTCGGTCGGCAACGATCTTGCGCGCCTGCTCAACGTCACCGACAAGCTGGCCCAGCAGCGCGGCGATGCCTTCATCGCCAGCGAGCTGTTCCTGCTCGCCGCGCTGGAGGACAGCGGCGAGGCCGGGCGCGCGCTCAAGGCGGCCGGCGCCACGAAGCAGGCGCTGGACGCGGCGATCGACAGGGTCCGCGGCGGCGAGCGCGTGCAGGACGAGAACGCCGAGGAATCGCGCCAGGCGCTGGAGAAGTACACCATCGACCTGACCGCGCGCGCCGAAAGCGGCAAGCTCGACCCGGTGGTCGGCCGCGACGAGGAGATCCGTCGCACCATCCAGGTGCTGCAGCGGCGCACCAAGAACAATCCGGTCCTGATCGGCGAGCCGGGCGTGGGCAAGACCGCGATCGTGGAAGGCCTGGCCCAGCGCATCGTCAACAACGAAGTGCCCGAGGGCCTGCGCGGCAAGCGCGTGCTGTCGCTCGACATGGGCGCGCTGATCGCCGGCGCCAAGTTCCGCGGCGAGTTCGAGGAGCGCCTCAAGGGCGTGCTCAACGACCTGGCCAAGAACGAGGGCCAGATCATCCTGTTCATCGACGAACTGCACACCATGGTCGGCGCCGGCAAGGCCGACGGCGCCATGGACGCGGGCAACATGCTCAAGCCGGCGCTCGCGCGCGGCGAACTGCACTGCATCGGCGCGACCACGCTCGACGAGTACCGCAAGTACGTGGAGAAGGACGCCGCGCTGGAGCGCCGCTTCCAGAAGGTGTTCGTGGGCGAACCTACGGTCGAGGACACCATCGCGATCCTGCGCGGGCTCAAGGAGCGCTATGCGGTCCACCACGGCGTGGAGATCACCGATCCGGCGATCGTCGCCGCGGCCACGCTGTCCAACCGCTACATCGCCGACCGCCAGCTGCCGGACAAGGCCATCGACCTGATGGACGAGGCCGCCAGCCGCATCCGCATGGAGATCGACTCCAAGCCCGAGGAGCTCGACCGCCGCGAGCGCCGCCTGATCCAGCTCAAGATCCAGCGCGAGGCGCTGAAGAAGGAGAAGGACGCCGAGTCGAAGCAGCGCCTGGCCGATCTCGAATCCGAGATCGCCGAGCTGGAGCGCGAGTACAACGACCTCGAGGAGATCTGGAAGGCCGAGAAGGCCACGGTGCAGGGTGCGACGAAGATCAAGGAGCAGATCGAGCAGGCGCGCCTCCAGCTCGAGGCCGCCCAGCGCCAGCAGGACTACGCGAAGATGAGCGAGATCCAGTACGGCACGCTGCCGGAGCTGGAGAAGCAGCTCAGGGCGGCGCAGGAGGCCGAGACCAGCGGCTTCCAGCTGCTGCAGGACCGGGTGACGGCCGAGGAGATCGCGCAGGTGGTCGCGCGCTGGACCGGCATCCCGGTCAGCAAGATGCTCGAGGGCGAACGCGAGAAGCTGCTCAAGATGGAGGACGCGCTGCACGGACGCGTGGTCGGCCAGGAGGAGGCGATCAAGGTCGTCTCCGACGCGGTGCGCCGCTCGCGCGCCGGGCTGGCCGATCCCAACCGCCCGAGCGGCTCGTTCCTGTTCCTGGGGCCCACCGGCGTGGGCAAGACCGAGCTGTGCAAGGCGCTGGCCGAGTTCCTGTTCGACTCGGCCGACGCGATGGTGCGCATCGACATGAGCGAGTTCATGGAGAAGCACGCCGTCTCGCGCCTGGTCGGCGCGCCCCCGGGCTACGTCGGTTACGAAGAGGGCGGCTACCTCACCGAGGCCGTGCGGCGCCGTCCCTACAGCGTGATCCTGCTCGACGAGGTCGAGAAGGCGCATCCGGACGTGTTCAACATCCTGCTGCAGGTGCTCGACGACGGCCGCCTGACCGATGGCCAGGGCCGCACGGTGGACTTCCGCAACACCGTGATCGTGATGACCTCCAACCTCGGCTCGCACCAGATCCAGGAGATGGCCGGCGACGATTCGCCCGAGGCCTACCTGCAGATGAAGGCCTCGGTGATGGGCGTGGTGCAGGCGCACTTCCGTCCCGAGTTCATCAACCGGCTCGACGACATCGTCGTGTTCCACCCGCTGGACAAGGCGCAGATCAAGGCGATCGCGCGGATCCAGCTGCGCGGACTGGAGAAGCGGCTGGCCGAGCGCGGCATCCGCATCGAGGTGTCGGACAACGCCTTCGAGCTGCTCGGCAACGTCGGCTTCGACCCGGTGTACGGCGCGCGTCCGCTCAAGCGCGCGATCCAGCAGCAGCTGGAGAACCCGCTGGCGCAGCAGATCCTGTCGGGCGCGTTCGGCAACGGCGATACGGTGCGGGTGGATGCGGAAGGCGGGAAGCTGGTCTTCGGCAAGGGCTGATGTGGGTGGCTGGCGCGCCTTCGGACGGGCCCCCACCCCAACCCTCCCCCGCAAGCGGGGGAGGGGGCTGATCGCGCAGGCAGCGGTGGGAGGGTGCTGATCGCGCGGCTGCAGGCAGCGCGGGATCTCGCAGATGCAAGCGTGTCGAAGACTCTTCCCGCCTTGCCCGCCATCTCCCTCCCCCGCTTGCGGGGGAGGGCCGGGGTGGGGGCAGGCCGAGCGGCAGGCCCACGGATCCCGGCAGCGGAACGAGGCCGCCGGCGACATAAGGTTGCCCGTGCAACCTGACGTCCACGCGCGCCAGCTTTGACGTATGGTCGGAAGCCCGTCTCCAGACACCACGTCGCCATGGCCGAAAACAGCTGGAAGCCCGAAACCATCGCCGTGCACGGCGGCTATTCGCCCGACCCGACCACGCGTTCGGTCGCGGTGCCGATCTACCAGACCGTCGCCTACGCCTTCGACAGCGCGCAGCACGGCGCCGACCTGTTCGACCTCAAGGTGCCGGGCAACATCTACACCCGGATCATGAATCCGACCACCGACGTGCTCGAGCAGCGCGTCGCGGCGCTGGAGGGCGGCATCGGCGCGCTGGCGCTGGCCTCGGGCCAGGCGGCGATCACCTACGCGATCCAGACCATTTCCGAGGCCGGCGACAATATCGTCTCGTCCACCGCGCTCTATGGCGGCACCTACAACCTGTTCGCGCACACGCTGCCGCAGTTCGGGATCGAGACGCGCTTCGCCGACCATCGCGACCCGCAATCGTTCGCCCGGCTGATCGACGACCGCACCAGGGCGGTCTTCGTCGAATCGATCGGCAACCCGCTGGGCAACATCACCGACATCGAGGCGGTGGCGAAGGTGGCCCATGCCCATGGCGTGCCGCTGATCGTCGACAACACCGTGCCCACGCCGTACCTGCTGCGGCCGATCGACTTCGGCGCCGACATCGTGGTGCATTCGCTGACCAAGTACCTGGGCGGGCACGGCAACAGCATTGGCGGCGCGATCGTCGATTCGGGCCGCTTCCCCTGGGCCGAGCACAAGGCGCGCTTCCGCCGCCTCAACGAACCGGACGTGAGCTACCACGGCGTGGTCTATACCGAGGCGCTGGGGCCGGCGGCCTATATCGGTCGCGCGCGCGTGGTGCCGCTGCGCAATACCGGCGCGGCGCTGTCGCCGTTCAACGCCTTCCTGATCCTGCAGGGCATCGAGACGCTGCCGCTGCGCATGGACCGCATCAACGCCAACACGCTGGCGGTCGCGCGGCACCTGCAGGGGCATCCCAAGGTGGAGTGGGTCAACTACGCGGGGCTGGCCGACCATCCCGACCACGCGCTGGCCCGGAAATACCTGCGCGACGGTGGCGCCTCGGGCCTGTTCACCTTTGGCCTGCGCGGCGGCCGCGAGGCCGGTGCGCGCTTCCTCGACGCGCTGCAGCTGTTCACCCGGCTGGTGAACATCGGCGACACGCGTTCCCTCGCCACCCATCCGGCCTCGACCACGCATCGTCAGCTCTCGCCGGAGGAACTGGCGCTGGCGGGCGTCAGCGAGGAGACGGTGCGACTGTGCGTGGGCATCGAGCACGTCGACGACCTGGTCGCCGACCTCGACCAGGCGCTGGCGCAGGCCTGAGCGCAGCGCCGCTCAGCGCAGCCGGTCGAGCAGGGACTGGATGCCGGCGCTGGCCGGCATGCGCAGGTGTTCGTCGGCGAAGGTCGAGACCGCGCTTTCGACCGGGTTGATCTCGACCACGCGCACGCCTCGCCGACGTGCGCGCATCGGCAGCGAGGCCGCCGGATGCACCAGGCCGGAGGTGCCGACCACCACCAGCAACCCGCAGCGGTCGAGCACGTCGCCGGCGGCCGTCCAGGCGGCCTCGGGCAGCGCCTCGCCGAACCAGACCACGCCCGGGCGGAAGGGGCCGCCGCAGGCGGGGCAGGGCGGTGGCGTTTCGCGCGCGCCTGCGTCGCCGGGCGGTAGGTCCGCGAGGATGGGATCGGGCGAGACGCGGTGCCCGCAGTCCAGGCAGCGCGAGGCGAACAGGCTGCCGTGCAGGTGGATCACGCCGGTCGAACCGGCGCGCTCGTGCAGGTCGTCGACGTTCTGGGTGACCACCGACACCGCGTGTCCGGAGTTCGCCAGCGCGGCGATGCCCAGGTGTCCCGCATGCGGCAGGGCGCGCCGCACCAGGGCCGCGCGCCAGCGGTACCAGCCCCAGCACAGTGCCGGGTCCCGGCGGAACGCGGCCTCGGTCGCCAACTGTTCGGGATCGTAGCGGGCCCACAGGCCGGTCAGCGCGTCGCGGAAGGTCGGCACGCCGCTTTCGGCGGACATGCCGGCACCGGTCAGGAAGGCGATTCGCATCGGCCGTGGCCCCGGCGACGGTCGCCGCGCACGCTCAGGCCGCGGCCGGCGCGGGATCGCTGGGCGGCGCGGTGTCGTCGCTCGCGGGCTTGCGCGCAGGCCGGTAGGGCGGCGTCGACATCACCATCTCCGCCAGCGAGAACGCCAGCTCGCGTTCGGCCAGCACCGCGCCGTCGGCGCCGTGCTGCAGCAGGTGGCGCACTTCGGCTTCGCTGTGGGCGCGGGCCAGCACGGTCAGCGCCGGGTTGAGCGTCTTCATGCGCTCGATGGTCTCGCCGGCCTCGAGCGCGCGCGGGATCGCGAACACCGCCAGCTTGGCCCGACCCGGCAGGGCCTCCTGCATGACCGGCACCGAGGCCACGTTGCCGCGTACCGCCAGCAGGCCGTCCTCGCGCGCGCGGTGCGCCAGGTCGCCGTCCTCCTCGACCACCACCACCGGCACGCCGCGGTCGCGCAGCAGCAGCGCCAGCTGCCGGCCGACGCGGCCGTACCCGACCACGATGGTGTGGTCGTCCACGTCCAGCGCCGGATGCGCGAGCGGATCTTGCTCCTCCTCGCTCCTGGCCGCGTCTTCGGCCGCGGCGGCTTCGGTCGCGGCGCGCCTGGCCAGGCGCCGGTCGAGCAGGCGGAAGATCATCGGGTTGAGCATGATCGAGATCAGCGCGCCGGCCAGTACCAGCGACTGTTCGTCCACCGACAGCATGCGCAACGCCACGCCCAGGCCCGCGATGATGAAGGCGAACTCGCCGATCTGGGCCAGGCTGGCGGAGATGGTCAGCGCGGTCGAGACCGGATGGCCGAACGCGCGCACGATGAAAAACGCCGCAGCCGACTTGCCGAACATGATGATGAACGCGGTGGCCAGCACCTCGAGCGGGCGGTTGACCAGGATCATCGGGTCGAACAGCATGCCGACCGAGACGAAGAACAGCACTGCGAACGCATCGCGCAGCGGCAGCGAATCGTTGGCCGCCTTGTGGCTGAGCTCGGACTCGTTGAGCAGCATGCCGGCGAAGAACGCGCCCAGCGCGAAGGACACGCCGAACAGCAGGGCGGAGCCGAAGGCGATGCCGAGCGCGATCGCCAGCACCGACAGGGTGAACAGCTCGCGCGAACCGGTGCCGGCGATGCGCTCGAGCACCAGCGGGATCACCCGTCGCCCGACCACGAGCATCACCGCCACGAAGGCCGCGACCTTCAGCATGGTCCACATCACGGTGTTGAGCACGCCACCCAGCGTGGGCGGCGGCGCACCCTCGGTGCCGACGAAGATGTCGGCCAGCACCGGCATCATCACCAGCGCGAGCACGCAGGCGAGATCCTCGACGATGAGCCAGCCGACCGCGATCCTGCCGCGCGTGGTCTCCAGCAGGCGTCGCTCCTCCATCGCCCGCAGCAGCACCACGGTGCTGGCGGTCGCCAGCGCGAAGCCGAAGATCACGCCATGCAGGGTGGGCCAGCCCAGGATCGCGGACAGGCCCCAGCCCAGCACCGTGGCCACGGTGATCTGCGCCACCGCGCCCGGGATCGCGATCGCCTTGACCTCCATGAGGTCCTTGAGCGAGAAGTGCAGGCCGACCCCGAACATGAGCAGCATCACGCCGATCTCGGCGAGCTGGTTGGCCAGCTCCTGGTCGGCGACGAATCCGGGGGTGAAGGGTCCGACGATGATGCCCGCGGCGAGGTAACCGACCAGCGGGGACATGCGCAGCCGGTTGGCCAGGGCACCGAGCACGAACGCGACGGCAAGGCCAACGGCGACGATGTTGATCAGGTCGGTGTCATGATGCATCGAGGCCCGTGGTCTAGCGTGGCTTCTGGGGTTGCAGTTTGGCGGATGCGGGCGGATCGATCAATTCCGGGCGGGATTCCGGGTTTTTTTCCGACTAGGCGCTGCATTGCCTGCTGGCACGTTCGAGCAATCCTGGCGCAGGTTTCGTGCGCCCGCGCTGCGGACATCGCCGGATGCGGCTCTCGCTTCCGCCTCCCGCGCTGGCCGGTGCCGTTGCTGACCGAGCCGTCAAGCGAGCCTCACGGCTCGAACATCAAAGGCGAGGAGCAGGCGCGACGCCAAAAGCGCAACGCCCCGGCGGGACCGGGGCGTTGCGGGACGCGCGGGAGCCGGGGCGCCGCCTACCAGCGGTAGCCGACCTTGCCGTACACGAACGCACCACCGAACCCGAACGGCGACAGGTTGCTGTACGGGAACTGCCCGTTGGTCGAGTTGCCGAAGCTGTTCTCGTCCGGGTACTCGTTGAGCACGTTGTCGGCGCCCAGGGTCAGGGTCCAGCGGTCGTCGGGCCGGAAGCTGGTCGAAACATCGAGCAGCCACTTGGCGCCGTACTCCTGGTCGAGCGCGGCGTTGTTGGGCGTGGTGCGCACGCTGCCGTAGCGGGTCGCGTTGACCGAGAACGACCACTGCTGGCCGGTCCACACGCCGCCCAGCAGCAGCTTGTTGCGCGGGAAGCCCTGCTCGATGCGGCCGGCCTCGACCCGGTCGATGCGTTCCAGGTTCAGTCCGTTCTGCTCGAGTTCCGGCGGGTTGGCGGCGATCCGGGTGATCTCGGTCTTCGTGTGGTTGTAGCCGCCGGTGAGGTCCAGCGTGCTGGCCGCCAGCGGCACGCGCCAGGTACCGACCACGTCGATGCCGCGGGTACGGGTGTCGATGGCGTTGGTGAAGTAGCGGCCGCCGTTCACGCCGAAGATGCCGCGCGATTCGAGCAGGGTGCGCACCGCGTCGCCGGTGAGGTTGGACGAGAGTGCGATGCGGTCGTCGACGTCGATCTGGTAGGCGTCCACGGTCACGTACAGCCCTTCGGTCGGCTGCAGCACCAGGCCCAGGCTGTAGGATAGCGACTCTTCCGGCTGCAGCGGCTCGGCGCCGAAGGCCTGGGCCACCGCGCTGCTGGCCGGGAAGGTGCGGATCTCGAAGGGGGTGGACACGCCCGGCAGGAACACCGTGCTCACTGTCTGGAAATACTGCTGCGCCAGCGAGGGCGCGCGGAAACCCGAGGACACGGTGCCGCGCAGGGCGACGGCATCGCTGAAGGCGTAGCGCGCCGAGAGCTTGCCCGAGGCCTGGCTGCCGAAATCGTCGTAGTCCTCGTAGCGCGCGGCGATGCCGCCGGAGAACTGCTCGGTGAAATCCGCCTCCAGGCCGACGTAGGCGGCATGGCTGTCGCGGTCGTAGGCGCCCGAGACTGCCGGCGCGAAACCGCCGAAGCCCTGCGCGCCTCCCGGCGCCCCTACCGGGCCCTGGCCGGCGTCGGCCCAGGAGCCGTACTCGCCCGGCGACTGGTTCCACTTCTCGTTGCGCGCCTCGACGCCGAACGACAGCGTCGCCGGATAGGCCAGGCCCCAGTCGAACTGGCGGCTGACGTCGAGGTTGACGATGTTCTGGGTGGTCTCGAGCGCGCCGTCGTAGAACTCGGTCGGCGAGGACGCGCCCAGGCTGGCGTTGAGCGTGTTGCGCGTATAGAACTCGAGGTGGTTGTAGCCGTGGTTGTAGCTCAGGTCCCAGTTCCAGCCGCTGTCGGTGAAGCCCTTCAGGCCCGCGACCAGCGAACGGTCCCTGGAGATGTTGTTGATCTCCGGCAGGAAACCGTCGGGATAGATGGACGGGATGTTCTGGGTGGGGTTGCCCGGCGCGCGGAAGAACGCGAACGACGTGATGTCGCGGTTGCTGGCGGTGCCGAAGGCGTAGACCGACAGATGGTCGGTCAGCGCGTAGTCGAGGTTGAGCCCGACCGCACCGAAGTCCACGTCCGGCTCGCCGATCACGAAGGCCTTCTGGCCCAGCGCAGGCTGGGTGGGCCCGGGCGTGCCGGCGAACGGGCGCGCGCGGTTGGTGCGGTGCTGGCGGCCGATCTGTGCGGACAGGTGCAGGAAGCCGCGGTCCTCGCCCAGCGCCAGGCCGCCGTCGCCGGCGATCTGCGACTGGGCGCCGTCGCCGGCCGAGTACTGCCCGTGCTGCACCAGCAGGCTGCCGCCCTCGCGCGCGCCCTTGAGCACCACGTTGACCACGCCGGCGATGGCGTCGGAGCCGTACTGGGCCGAGGCGCCGTCGCGCAGCACTTCGACGCGGTCGATGGCCGAGACCGGGATGGTGTTGAGGTCCACCGGGGCCGAGCCGCGGCCGATCGTGCCATTGAGGTTGAGCAGCGACGAGGTGTGGCGGCGCTTGCCGTTGACCAGCACCAGCACCTGGTCGGGCGCGAGTCCGCGCAGCTGGGCAGGGCGGATCGCCGAGGTGCCGTCGGTCAGCGCCGGGCGCGGAAAGTTCAGGGAGGGCAGGGCGCGGGCCAGGGCGGTGGCCAGCTCGGTGGTGCCGGTGGCCTGCAAGGCCTCGCTGCCGATGATGTCGATCGGCGACTGGGACTCGGCGACCGTGCGGTCGGCCACGCGCGTGCCGGTCACGATGATCGTGTCCAGGGTGCCGGGGCTGGGGGCGTCCGCGGACTGGGCGAGCGCCGCGGGGGCGGCAAGCGCCAGCAGCAGGGCGGCGGCGAGGGGATGGCGGGCCATGCGGAACTCCTTGCGACAGCGGGGGATGGACGTGAAATTAACTCCGGCGTAACAAGCAAACAAAACGGAATAAGCCATCTTCTTATGCATATTCTGCATAAGTCGCCCGTGCGGCCCGCGCGGGCGGGCCCCCCTGCCGGCTCCGGTAGAATCCGCGCCCCATGATCGCCTTCCGCAATTTCGCCCTCCGCCGGGGCGAGCGCCTGCTGCTGTCCAACGTCGACCTGGCCCTGCACGCCGGCTGGCGGGTGGGCGTGGTCGGGCGCAACGGCACCGGCAAGTCCTCCCTGTTCGCCGCGGTGCGCGGCGAGCTCGAGCCCGACCTGGGCGACCTCGACGTGCCCAACCGGGTCCGCATCGCCAGCGTGGCCCAGGAAACCCCTTCGCTGCCCGACCCCGCCATCGACTTCGTGCTGGGCGGCGACGACGTGATCCACGCCGTGATCAAGGCCGAGGCCGAGGCCAACGCCCGCGAGGACTGGGAAGCGGTGGCCGAGGCCCACCAGAAGCTGGCCGAACTGGGCGGCTACGACGCCGAGGCCCGCGCCGGCCGCCTGCTGCACGGCCTGGGCTTCCCGGCCGAGACCCACCACCGCCCGGTCAGTTCGTTCTCGGGGGGCTGGCGCGTGCGCCTGAACCTGGCGCGGGCGCTGATGATGCCCAGCGACCTGCTGCTGCTCGACGAACCCACCAACCACCTCGACCTCGACGCGGTGCTGTGGCTGGAGCAGTGGCTGCTCAAGTACCCCGGCACCCTGCTGCTGATCTCGCACGACCGCGAGTTCCTCGACGGCGTGTCCACCCACACCCTGCACCTCAACGACGGCAAGGCGAAGCTGTACGTCGGCGACTACACCGCCTTCGAGCGCCAGCGCGCCGAACACCTGCGCCAGCAGCAGATCGCGCACGAGAAGGAGCAGGCCGAGCGCGCCCACCTGCAGAAGTTCATCGACCGCTTCAAGGCCAAGGCCAGCAAGGCGCGCCAGGCGCAGAGCCGCATGAAGCGCCTGGCCAAGCTGGCCGGCACCGAGGCGGTGCGCGCCGAGCGCGAGTTCCGGATCGAGTTCCCGGCGCCATTGAAGCTGCCGCATGCGCTGCTGCGCATCAACGACGGCGTCTGCGGCTATGGCGCCGACGCGCGGATCCTGGCCAACGTCGGATTCGGCCTGGAGGCCGGCGACCGCATCGGCCTGCTCGGCCCCAACGGCGCCGGCAAGTCGACCCTGGTCAAGTCGCTGGTGGGCGAACTGCCGCTGGTGGCGGGCGAGCGCTACGCCCACCCGGACCTGCGCATCGGCTACTTCGCCCAGCACACGGTGGAGTCGCTGAAGGCAGGCACCTCGCCGATCGACCACCTGCGCGAGCTGTCGCCCGATTCGCCGACCCAGGCCTTCCGAGACTTCCTCGGCAAGTGGTATTTCCCCGGCGACCGCGCGTTCGAGAGCATCGACGGCTTCTCCGGCGGCGAGCGCGCGCGCCTGGCGCTGGCCCTGATCGCGTGGAAGCAGCCCAACGTGCTGCTGCTCGACGAACCCACCAACCACCTCGACCTGGACATGCGCGAGGCGCTGGCCGAGGCGCTGAGCGATTTCGACGGCGCGATCGTGCTGGTCTCGCACGACCGGCACCTGATCGGCCTGGTCAGCGACACCTTCTGGCGCGTGTCCGACGCGGTGGTGAAGCCCTTCGACGGCGACCTCGACGAATACGCCGCGTGGCTGCGTTCGCGGCCGGCCAGCGAGCAGGCCCGCGCCCCGGCGATGCCGAAGGCGGCCGAGCCCACGGCCGAACCGGCAAAGCCGGCGCAGAAGGTCAATCCGCACAAGCTCGGCAAGGCCGAGGCGCGGGTCGCCGAACTGGAGCAGGCGCTGGCCGGCATCGACGCCGAACTGGCCGATCCGGCGGTCTACGCCGACGGCGCCCGGGTCTCGGCCCTGGGCCAGCGGCAGGCGGCGCTGCGCGCGCAGCTCGACGAGGCCGAGGGCGAACTGCTGGCCCTGTACGGCTGAGGCCGCCGGCGCGGTCGCCTGCGCGCGATTTCCGTTAGGTGCCGGCACGCGGCCTGCCTGTGCTGCGGCTCGTGCGTGCGGCACGTTCGCGCGCTGCCAGCTTGCGGGCATCGCCCGCAGGACGGGCACGGCCGCACCGCTGGCGGGCGCGGTCCATGCCCTGGCGGATCGCCGGGCGGCGGCTTGCGATCGGATGACCCCGCGGCTACGGTGCGGGCTGCCTCCGACGACCCTGGTGCCATGTCCCACAGACGCCTCGCCGCCGCCACCGCCTCGACCCTCGCGCTGGCGCTCGCCGCCTGCACCCCGACCGTCGAGGTCGATCTTCCCGCCGCCGACGCCGCCCCGCGGGCCGGAGCCGCCGATGCGGCGGGCGACACCGCCGCGACCGCCCCGGCCGATGCCTTCCTCGCGGCCCTCGCCAGCCACTGCGGCCAGGCCTTCGAGGGCCGCATCGTCGCCAACGAGCCCAGGAGCAGCGAGCCGGACGATTTCGAGGGCAAGCGCCTGGTGATGCACGTGCGCGGCTGCGATGAGCCGGCGAAGCAACTGCTGGTGCCGTTCCATGTCGGCGAGGACCGCTCGCGGACCTGGGTGCTCACCCGCACCGGGACCGGCCTGCGCCTGAAGCACGACCACCGCCACGAGGACGGCAGCGAGGACGCGGTGACCATGTACGGCGGCCACACCGCCGGCCCCGGCACGGCCGTGCGCCAGGAGTTCCCGGTGGACGAGGAGTCGGTCGCGATGTTCCAGCGCGAAGGCCTGGACGCCTCGGTCGCCAATACCTGGGCGTTGGAGGTCGAGCCCGGCGAGCGCTTCGTCTACGAACTCACCCGCCCGGGTGGCCGCGAGTTCAAGGTGGCGTTCGACTTGGGCCGCCCGGTCGACCTGCCGCCGCCGCCCTGGGGCAGCGAGGCGCCCTGAGCCCGGCCCGGGCTTGAATCCGCGCCGGGCGCCCCCATCCTGCGCGCCTGGACGAACCACCCCTTCCCGATATCGCCATGCCCATCTACGCGTTCCGCTGCGAGCAGTGCGGCCACAGCTTCGACCGGCTGCAGAAGCTTTCCGACCCGGATCCGGAGACCTGTCCGTCCTGCAACGCCGCTTCGGTCAAGCGCGCGCTGACCGCGCCGTCGTTCCGCCTGGCCGGCGGCGGCTGGTACGAGACCGACTTCAAGAAGGACGGCGACAAGAAGCGCAACCTGGCCGGCGGCGACGAGGCCAAGGCGCCCAAGTCCGAACCGTCGTCCACCGACGCCGCCAAGCCGGCCGCGTCCACGCCCGCCCCGGCGCCGAAGGCCGCCGAAGCCTGAACCCGGTCCGGGCGCGCAGCGCGCCCGGGACCCGCGAACGTTGCCGTGTCCGCCGCCCGCGCTCAGCCGCGCGAGCGCGGCGCCGTGCGCACCATCGCCAGGCTGTCGAGCTCCATGTATTCGGCCCAGTCCAGCCAGGCGCGGAACTCCAGGTCGGTGATGGTCTCGTCCACCCCGATCTGCAGGCGGATCGGCCCGGTCGGCCGGCGTCCCTCCGGCTGCACCCACTCGCGCGCCACCACGCGCCCGTCCGAGGCCACCGCCTCGAGCCAGAACGGGTGGGTTGGCCATTCGCGCGGGCGCACGCGCAGCTGGTACTGGCCCGCCACCACTTCGGTTTCATGGCCCAGCCAGACCGCGCGGCGCGGACGCGGGCGCGGGCCCGGGGCGGCCTCCAGCGGCGCATCCACGCGCACGCCCCGCTGCAGGTCGGCGTCGGCAAAGAGCCTGCGGTTGTTCTGGCCGTCCACCAGCAGGGCGCACCATTCGCCGCTCAGCGCGTCGTCGTCGAAGGCGGTGCAGCGGTCCACGTAGGCGCGCACGTTGGCCGGGTCGTCGATGCCGAACTGGCGCGGTGCGTCCTCCATCGTGATCGAGCCCAGGGTCCAGTCCGGCTCGTATTCGATCATCACCGGCGGATGCACCTGCTGCAGTCCGATGCGGATCTGGCCATCGTCCACCTGCAGCGTGCGGGTATCGCCGCCGGTCCACAGGCTGCGCGCGTAGGCCAGGTATGGGGCGTACTCCGCGCCGGACGCGCCCAGCGCCGCCACGCTGGCGCCCGGCGCGGCATCGGGCGCCAGCAGCGAGCGGCCGAAGCCCAGCGCCGTCCGGTCCGGGTCGATCAGCGAGAGCAGGGTGGCGCCCGAATCCAGCGTCGTGCCGGGCACCGCCAGCTGCTGGCCCTCGATGCCGGGGCCGAGGAACAGCAGCAGGTTCTCGCGGCGCATGTCCTTGAGCACGTGGCTCAGGTGGTTGGGCATGGCCAGGTGGTCGGAGGCCAGCACGATCAGGGTGTCGTCGGCGTAGTCGGAGGCGCGGATGCGCTCGACCAGCTGCGAGATCAGCAGGTCGCTGCACTTGATCGCATGCAGCAGGCCGATGTCGCCCAGCGGGCTCTCGTAGCGCACGTCGCGACAGGCCTCGGGCAGGTGCCCGGCCGGATGGTGCGTGTCCATGGTCAGCGCGTTGAGCATGAACGGCGCGCCGGCCGCCGACAGCGCCAGGAAGGTGTCGAAGGCATCCTCGAGCAGTACGTCGTCGTGCAGGCCCCAGTTGGAGAAGTGCCGCGGCTCGATCCCGGCCTCGCGGTAATGTGCCAGGTCGCGGACCTCGTCGTAGCCGTGCTGTTCCAGGAACCGGCCCTTGGCCGCGAAGTTCGCGTCGGCCCCGCCGAGGAACAGGTTGCGGTAGCCCTGGCCCTTGAGGAAATCGCCCAGGCAGTGGGCCCCGGGCAGGAAGTCGCTCATCCGCCCCAGGCTGTTCTCGTCGCCGCGCGCGGCGGTCAGCGGGATTCCGCACTGCGAGGTGACCAGGCCGGCGATGGTCCAGCCGCCGCCCTCGGGGGAGGCGATGTCGCGGAAATCCAGCCCCTCCTTCACCAGCCTGGCCAGGTGCGGCATCAGGCCCGGGAAGACCGATTCGTCGAGATAGGTGCGTTCCAGGCTCTCGGCGTAGATCCAGACGATATTGGGACGCCTCGGCAGCTCGCCGCCGGGGACCTGGTACTGGGCCGCCACCCCGTCCGCGTCGGCCGGGGCGAAGTGGCCGCGCAGCCGCTGCAGGTCGGACCACAGCGGGCTGGCGAGAAAGGCCAGGGCCAGCGTGGCTGCGAAGCCCGCGGACACGGCGGGCGTGGAATGGCGCAGGCGGAAGCCCCGCAGGCGTCCGCGCAGCAGTGGCACCAGGGCCAGCGGCAGCAGCGAGAGCAGGGCCAGGCCCAGGAACCGGGCGATGTCCGCGCCGAAGTCGCCCACGCCGGCGCCCTGCAGGCCGGCCTGGAGGTGGTAGAGGGTGGCGGCATCGATCCCGTTCCCGCTCATCCGGTCGACCAGCCACCAGACGCTGAGCGCCAGCAGCAGGGCCGACAGCAGGCCCGCCTTGAGCCACGCCAGGCGCGGCGAGGCGACCAGGAGGTAGGCCAGCAGGAGCAGGGACAGGAGCAGGATCGGCGTCATGCGGATGGGCTTCCTCGGGCGGACGGGGCCGGCTCCCGCATGACGGGGCCAGGCTGACACCTTGCCGTCATATTGCTGAATCTCCCGTCGACGGCAGCCCCGGGAACCCGATCGCCCCCCGAGCGGTTCACTTTCCGTCGCGTCGCGGCGGCCGGCCCCTTAAACTTGGCGGTTTGCCGGCACCGCCGGCACGACCTTCCGGAGTTCCCGTTCCATGCGTACCCATTTCTGCGGCCTGATCGACGAGTCGTTGGTCGGGCAGACCGTGACCCTGTGCGGCTGGGCCGACGTCGCCCGCAACCTGGGGGGCGTCTGCTTCATCGACCTGCGCGACCACGAGGGCATCGTCCAGGTCGTGGCCGAGCCGTCGGACGCTGCCGGCAACGCCGAAGTGGTGGCCATGGCCGAGAAGGTGGGCTACGAGGACTGCCTGCGCATCACCGGCACCGTGCGCCGCCGCCACTCGGTCAACGCGAAGATCCGTACCGGGCAGGTGGAAATCGTGGCCGAGCGCATCGAGGTGTTGAACAAGGCCGATCCGCTGCCGTTCCACCACCACGAGAACCCGGGCGAGGACATCCGCCTCAAGTACCGCTACCTCGACCTGCGCAGCCCCGAGATGCAGCGCAAGATGCGCACCCGCACGAAGCTGGTCAGCGCGCTGCGCCACTGGCTGGACGCGCGCGGCTTCCAGGACATCGAGACGCCGATCCTGACCAAGGCCACGCCCGAGGGCGCGCGCGACTTCCTGGTCCCGGCGCGCATGCACCCGGGCGAGTTCTACGCCCTGCCGCAGTCGCCGCAGCTGTTCAAGCAGATCCTGATGATGGCCGGCTTCGACCGCTACTACCAGATCGCGCGCTGCTTCCGCGACGAGGCCCTGCGCGCCGACCGGCAGCTGGAATTCACCCAGCTCGACATGGAGTTCGCCTGGGTGTCCGAGCGCGACGTGCAGGACACGGTCGAGGCGATGATCCGCGACGTGTTCCGCGAGGTCGCCGGCGTCGAACTGGCCGCCGAATTCCCGCGCATGACGTATGCCGAGGCCATGCGCCGCTACGGTTCGGACAAGCCGGACCTGCGCATCGCGCTCGAGCTGGTGGACGTGGCAGACCTGGTCAGGGACAGCGGCTTCGCGGTGTTCACCGGCCCGGCCGCTGATCCCGCCGGCCGCGTCGCCGCCCTGCGCATTCCCGGAGGCGCCTCGCTCTCGCGCAAGCAGATCGACGAGTACGCCGCGCACGCCGGCAAATACGGCGCCAAGGGCCTGGCCTACATCAAGATCGGCGAGGGCGGCGAGGTGACCTCGCCGATCCAGAAGTTCTTCGACGAGGCCGCGTTCGCCGCGCTGGTCGCGCACGTGGGCGCCGGCAACGGCGACATCGTGTTCTTCGGCGCCGGCAGGTACTCGACCGTGAGCGACTTCATGGGCGCGGTACGGCTCAAGGCCGGCCGCGATTTCGGCCTGGTCGAGGACGGCTGGAAGCCGCTTTGGGTCACCGACTTCCCGATGTTCGAATGGGACGAGGAGGCGCAGCGCTACGTGGCCCTGCACCATCCCTTCACCGCCCCGGCCGTGGACGACGAGGCCGACCTGCGCGCCAATGCCGCCACGGCGGTGTCGCGCGGCTACGACATGGTGCTCAACGGCAACGAGATCGGCGGCGGTTCGATCCGCATCCATCGTTCGTCCATGCAGAGCGCTGTATTCGAGCTGCTGGGCATCGGCCAGGAAGAGGCCGAGCTGAAGTTCGGCTTCCTGCTCGACGCGCTGCGCTACGGCGCGCCGCCGCACGGCGGCATCGCCTTCGGCATCGACCGCATCGCGGCGCTGATGGCCGGCACCGAGTCGATCCGCGACGTGATCGCCTTCCCCAAGACCACTTCCGCGCAGTGCCTGATGACCGGTGCGCCCTCGCCGATCCCGGACGAGCAGCTGGCCGAGGTGCACGTGCGGGTGCGGCCGCAGGGTTGACGGGGTCGGGGCGGGGGCCAGCCAATGCCGGTTGAAATCCGTCGCGCCAGCCTTGCCGACGCCGCCACGCTGTCGGCGCTGTGCGCGCGTACCTTCACCGAGACCTTCGGCCACCTCTATCCGCCGGAGGACCTCGCCAGCTTTCTCGCCGGGTCCTACGCGGTCGAGCGCCAGCGCACGATCCTGGCGCATCCGGACTACGCGGTCTGGCTGCTGGAGGACGACGGCGTGGCCGTGGGGCATGCCGCCGCCGGTCCCTGCGGGCTGCCGCATCCGGACGTCGCGCCGGGCGATGGCGAGCTCAAGCGGCTGTACGTGCTGCGCGACTACCAGTCCGGCGGCCACGGCGGGCGCATCATGGACGCGGTGATGGACTGGTTGCTGCGCGACGGCCCGCGCACGCTGTGGGTGGGCGTGTGGTCGGAGAACCCGGGCGCCCAGCGCTTCTACGCGCGCCGCGGGTTCGAGCGGGTGGGGGAGTACGACTTCCCGGTCGGCAATACGATCGACCTCGAATACATCCTGCGGCGGCCCGCGCAGCCGCCTGCCTGATCGCTCGCGGGTGGCGCCGGCCGGATGCCGTCGTCCACGCAACGTGCAGACTTGCGCAGCCCGCGCGGCTTCGGCCCAATCCACGCATGTCCGACTCTCCCGTGTCGCCCATCGACAGCCCGGCCCGGCCGCCGGTCCTGCTGATCCACGGCATCTGGAACGCGCGCCTGTGGCTGCTGCCGCTGGCGCGCAAGCTGCGCGCGGCCGGTTTCGATGCGCGCATCTGGGGCTACAGCAGCGTGTTAGACGATCCGGCGCACGCGGCGCGGGCGCTGGCCGAGCGGCTGCGCGGTGGCCCGCAGATGGACCTGGTCGGCTACAGCCTCGGCGGGCTGGTGGCGCTGGAGGCCTTGCGCATCGCCCCCGCCCTGCCGGTGCGGCGGGTGGTGTGCCTGGGATCGCCGCTGTGCGGCAGCTGCACCGCGCGCTCGCTGGGCGCGCACCGCTGGTCCTCGCCGCTGCTCGGACGCAGCGCGCGGCTCCTGCAGCGCGGGCTCGGCGACGCGCCCCCGCCGGTGGAGGTCGGCGTGGTGGCCGGCTGCGTGCCGCGTGGGCTGGGGCGGCTGCTGGCCGTGGTGGACCCGGAATCGGACGGGACCGTGGCGATCGCCGAAACCCGGGTCCCGGGCCTGCGCGACCACTGCATCGTCCAGGCCAGCCACAGCGGCCTGCTGCTGTCCCCGCAGGCCGCGCGCCAGGCGGCCTGCTTCCTGCGCAGCGGGCGCTTCGAGCATGGGGACGACGCGCCAAACGTATAATCGCCGCGTCTTCCCCATACGGCCTTACGATCCATGGGACGCGGTCCTTCCATCGAAGCACGCAAGAACGCCGTCGACGCGCAGCGCGGCAAGATTTTCACCAAGATCATCCGCGAGATCGGCGTCGCCGCCCGCGCCGGCGGGGGCGACCCCGGGGGCAACCCGCGGCTGCGCGCCGCGATCGACAAGGGCCTGTCGGTCAACATGTCCAAGGACGTCATCGAGCGGGCGATCAAGAAGGCGACCGGCGAGCTGGAAGGCGTCGAGTACGAGGAGATCCGCTACGAGGGCTACGCGCCCGGCGGCGTCGCCGTGATCGTGGACTGCCTCACCGACAACCGCGTGCGCACCGTCGCCGACGTGCGCCACGCCTTCGGCAAGTTCGGCGGCAACCTCGGCACCGAGGGCTCGGTGGCCTTCATGTTCCGCAAGATGGGCGTGCTCTCCTACGGAGCGGGCGCGGACGAGGAGAAAATCACCGAGGCCGCGATCGAGGGCGGCGCCGACGACGTGGTGGTGTACCCCGAAGACGGGGCGATCGACGTCATCACTGCCCCGGAATCCTTCTCCGCCGTGAAGCAGGCAATGGACGCCGCCGGCCTTGCGCCCGACCTCGCCGAGGTGACCATGCGCGCCGACAACGACATCGCCGTGGACGGCGAGACCGCGCAGCAGGTGGTCAAGCTGCTGCGCTGGCTCGAGGACATGGACGACGTGCAGAGCGTCTACTCCAACGCCGAGCTGGGCGATGCCGCGTTCGGCTGAGCCGATCGTTCCGGGCCGCGGACGCGCGGCATGACCCGCATCCTCGGCATCGACCCCGGGTCGCAGCGGACCGGCGTGGGCATCATCGATGTCGACGCCGCGGGACGCGCCACCCACGTCTACAACACCGCACTGGTCCTGCTGGGCGAAGGCGATTTCGCCCAGCGTCTCAGGCGCCTGCTGCTGGGGCTGGCGGAGGTCATCGAGACCTGGCAACCGCAGGAAGTGGCGATCGAGCGCGTGTTCCTGGCGCGCAATCCCGACTCGGCGCTCAAGCTCGGCCAGGCGCGTGGCGCGGCGATCAGCGCCGTGGTGCTGCGCGACCTGCCCGTGCACGAGTACGCGGCCAAGGAAGTGAAGCTGGCCCTGGTCGGCAAGGGCGGGGCGGAGAAGGGGCAGATCCAGCACATGGTCGGGCTGATGCTCAACCTGCAGGGCAAGCTGCAGGCCGACGCCGCCGACGCGCTGGCCATCGCGATCACCCACGCCCACGTGCGCGCGACCGCGCGCCGCCTGGGCGTGAGCACGCAGCAGGCCTGGAGCAGGAAATGAGGGCGGCCGCCACCCTGTCCGCGCCCGCCGGCGCGTCCCGGTCCGCGCGCGTCGCGCGCGCGTTCTCGCATTCCACATCGATTGGCTGGAGGCCAGCGCCATGATCGGTCGCCTCAGGGGCATCCTCGTCCACAAGCAGCCGCCCTGGCTCGTCGTCGACGTGCACGGGGTGGGCTACGAACTGGAGGCGCCGATGAGCACCTTCTACGACCTGCCCGAAGCCGGGCGCGAGGTGGCGCTGTTCACCCACTACGCGCAGAAGGAGGACAGCGTGTCGCTGTACGGCTTCCTCACGGAGGCCGAGCGGCGGCTGTTCCGCGACGTGCAGAAGGTCAGCGGCATCGGCGCGAAGATCGCGCTCGCGATCCTGTCCGGCGCCACGGTCAACCAGTTCGCGACGCTCGTGCAGACGGGCGATGTCACCGCACTCACCCGCATCCCCGGGATCGGCAAGAAGACCGCCGAGCGGATCGTGGTGGAGTTGCGCGACCGCGCCGCCGACCTGGCCGTGGGCACGGTTCCCGGCGTGGGCGCGCCGGTCCCGGCCGACCCGCTGTCCGAGGCGATCGTGGCCCTGCAGCAACTGGGCTACAAGCCGGCGGAGGCGCAGAAGATGGCCAAGGCCGCCGCGTCGGAAGGCGACCCTGCCGAAACCATCATCCGCAAGGCGCTACAGTCCGCGCTTCGCTGACCGGACGCGCTGCCCGCCATGTCCAACACCGCCCACCCGCCTGCAGGATCCGGAACGCATGCGCCGGGCAACGGCCGGGTCGGGATGGCCGGCCTGGTGATCGGCGCGATCGGCGTGGTGTTCGGCGACATCGGGACCAGTCCGCTGTACACCATCCGCGAGGCGTTCTCGCCGCACTACGGGCTGGTGGCCGACCACGACACCGTGCTGGGCGTACTGTCGATGATCTTCTGGGCGCTGAGCCTGGTGGTCACGCTGAAGTACGTCACGATCATCATGCGCGCCGACAACGACGGAGAGGGCGGCATCATGGCGCTGATGGCCCTGGCGCAGCGCTGCTTCCCCAAGGGTTCGCGCTCGGCCTACACGGTCGGCATCCTCGGCATCCTCGGCGCCTCGCTGTTCTTCGGCGACGGCGTCATCACGCCGGCCATCTCGGTGCTCTCGGCGGTCGAAGGCCTGGAGGTGGTGGCGCCGGGCCTGCACCGCTGGATCGTGCCGATCACCCTGGTGGTGCTGGTGGCCCTGTTCGCGAGCCAGCGCTACGGCACGGCCGGGGTCGGCCGGGTGTTCGGGCCGATCACGGTGCTGTGGTTCGCCGCGCTGGCCGCGCTGGGGCTGATGAACATCCTGCACGAGCCGGAAGTGCTGCACGCGATCAACCCGTGGTGGGCGGCCCGGTTCTTCATCGACCACACCTGGGGCGGCATTTTCATCCTCGGTGCGGTGGTGCTGGCGGTGACCGGCGGCGAGGCGATCTACACCGACATGGGCCATTTCGGGCCACGCCCGATCCGCTACGGCTGGTACTTCTTCGTGCTGCCGGCGCTGATGCTCAACTACCTGGGGCAGGGCGCGCTGGTGCTCGAGGACCCGGCCGCGATCCGCAATCCCTTCTACGTGGGCGTGCCCGACTGGGCGCAGTGGCCGATGATCGTGCTGGCCACCCTGGCCACGGTGATCGCCTCGCAGGCGGTGATCACCGGCGGTTACTCGATCGCCCGCCAGGCGATGCAGCTGGGCTACATCCCGCGGATGCGGATCAAGCACACCTCCAGCGAGACCATCGGCCAGATCTACATCCCCGCGATCAACTGGACCATGATGGCGATCGTGGTCGGGCTGGTGCTGTCGTTCGGCAACTCCTCGTCGCTGGCGGCGGCCTACGGCATCTCGGTATCGGCGACGATGCTGATCGACACCCTGCTGCTGGCCCTGGTGGCGCGCACGCTGTGGCCCGGGCAGCGGCGCTGGGTGCTGCCGCTGTGCGCGCTGTTCCTGGTCATCGACATCGCCTTCCTGGTGGCCAATGGCGCCAAGGTGCTGCAGGGGGCCTGGTTCCCGGTGGTGCTGGGCATCGTGCTGTTCACCCTGCTGCGGACCTGGCGGCGCGGGCGCGAGGTCCTGCGCGAGGAGATGCAGAAGGAAGGCATCCGCCTGGATGCGTTCATCCCCGGCCTGATGCTGGCGCCGCCGGTGCGCGTGGAAGGCACGGCGGTGTTCATGACCAGCGACAAGGGCGTGGTCCCGCATGCGCTGCTGCACAACCTCAAGCACAACAAGGTGCTGCACGAGCGCAATGTGTTCCTCACCGTGGAAACGCTGACGGTACCGTACGCCACGGCGGGCAGGCGCCTGTCCATCGATTCGATCGGGGACGGCTTCCACCGGGTGGTGGTGCGCTTCGGCTTCATGGAAACGCCCGACGTGCCCCAGGCGCTGATGCAGGCGGCCGACCACGGTTCGCTGATCTTCGACCCGATGGAGACCACCTATTTCGTCAGCCGCGAAACCATCGTGTCCAGCGCCAACCGCGGCATGCCGGTCTGGCGCGACCGCCTGTTCGCGGTGATGCACCGCAACGCCGCGCCCGCCAACCAGTTCTTCAGGATCCCGGGCAACCGGCTGGTGGAACTGGGCGCGCAGGTCGAGATCTGAGCCGGAGCCCCGGGCGCGGCCTGTTCAAGCCGGCCCGGGATCGGCCGTTATCGGTGTGACGCCACCGCACGGGTGCGGGCGCATGACCCTGCTCCAGCCAATCGTCGCCAGGACCACCCTGCCGCAGCGCGTGCTGCTGCTGGAGAACTCGCGCGCCTATACCCAGGCGGTGGCCGGGGCGATCGAGCAGAAGCTGGAGCTGCCGGTGATGGTCGCCACCACGCTGTCGGAGGCACGGGCGCTGCTGGACCGCCATGACGACTGGTTCCTCGCCCTGACCGGCCTGGTGCTGGCCGACGGCGACCGCGACGAGGTGGTGAACTGCCTGCTCGAGCGCGGGCTGTCGACGGTGGTGGTCACCGGCGTCTACGACGAGGACCTGCGCGAGCGGCTGCTGCGGCGGCGGGTGATCGACTTCGTGCTCAAGAGCACCCCGGGCAGCCTCGACTACATCGTCTGGCTGGTGAAGCGGCTGGAGCGCAACCGCCGCATCTCGGCGCTGGTGGTGGACGATTCGTCGTCGGCGCGCGCGCACACGGCCAGCCTGCTCGAGACCTACGGCTACCGCGTGGTCCAGGCCGAGGACGGCGACGCGGCGCTGCGGCTGCTGGAGGGCGATCCCACGATCCGCCTGGCCCTGGTCGACCAGGAAATGCCCGGCATGCAGGGGGTCGAGCTGACCCGCCGCATGCGCGGCGTGCGCGCCCGCGACCGCGTCGCGGTGATCGGCGTGTCCGGACGCGAAGATGCCGGGCTGGTCGCGCGCTTCCTCAAGAACGGCGCCAACGACTTCCTGCGCAAGCCGTTCTCGCGCGAGGAGTTCTTCTGCCGCGTGTCGCAGAACGTCGACCAGCTCGAGCTGATCGGCAGCCTGCAGGACCTGGCCACCCGCGATTTCCTCACCGGCCTGCCCAACCGGCGCCACTTCCTCGAGCAGGCCGAGCGCCTGGTGCCGGAACTGCGCGCGCAGGACCAGCCGCTGGCCATGGCCATCCTCGACATCGACCACTTCAAGCACATCAACGACGGCTGGGGCCACGACGCCGGCGACCATGCGCTGCGCGCCATGGCGGGCGAGCTGTCGCAACACGCCCGCCCGCAGGACCACGTGGCCCGTTTTGGCGGCGAGGAGTTCTGCCTGCTCGTGCCCGGGCTGGAAGGCGACGCCCTGGCGTCCTATTTCGAGACGCTGAGGCAGCGGATCGAAGCGTTGCGGGTACGCGTGCCCGGCGGTGCGCTGCGCATGACCGTCAGCATCGGCGTGCGTACCGCGACGCCGGGCGACGACCTGCACCGGCTGCTGGGCGATGCGGACCGCCGGCTGTACCTGGCCAAGGCCGGGGGCCGCAACCGCGTGGTGATGGCAGGGTAGGGCGGCGGGGCGAACGCTTCGCGGTCACCGCGCAGCCCCCCTCGTTGCCGTCGACCGATCCTGCCGAGCGGAGCTCCGGATCCTCAGCCTTGGGGCAAGGGCTCAGGCGCGCGGGCGTGGTCGCGACCGGCGGCGGCCTGCGGCTGCTGGAGCTCAAGTGCCACGTGTCCCTGCCGCAGCCAGGCCTGCATCTCTTCGGACCTGGCGAGATCGGAGAGTGCACGCGCGACCGCGCCCGGATCGCCTCCGTCCAGCGCGGGCAACAGCCGGTCGAGCAGCCCGGTCGACGCCGGGCGCGCCCCTTGGCGGTTGACCGGCGCTTCCGCTTCGGGCGGCAACCGGTGCCGGTGGTCCGGATGGTCGCGATGCCCGGGCGCGGTGGCCTGGTCCGCCTGGCGCGGCAGCGGCCGCCCGGGCTCGAAGTGGTCGGCCAGGTCGCGCTCGCGCGGGCGCGGTGCGGGCGCGAGGCGCAGCGTGGCCGGATCGATGTCGCCCGTCTGCGGAAGGCCATGCGCGCGCTGGAAGTCCAGCAGCGCCCCCTGCATCGACGCCCGGTAGACGCCATCGCGATCGAGCGGCCCGCCGCCCGCCGCGCGATAGCCCTCGCCATGCATGACCTGCTGCAGGACGCCGATGCGGGCGTGGGATTCGCCGAGGCGGAAGGTGCCGTCGTGCGCGACAGCCAGCTCTTGGCTCCCGCCTCGGGACGGGGCGGTGTGGAGCAGTCGCCCTTCGACCAGGTCTGCCACGTAGCGTTCGAACTGGGCGTAGTGGCGGGTGTCGATTTCCATGTGCACGTGCACGGCTCGCCCAGGCGGCAGGCCGAGTCCCAGGTTGTCCTGGGTTCCCAACGGCTGCCCGTAGGAGACATCGTCCCCTGCATTCACCTCGATGCCGCTCAGGTGACGCATGCGCGCGATGACCTCGCCGGATTCGTTCGAGATCTCGACCAGTCCGTTTCGATCGTCGCGCCGGCTGATCGTCCCGGAAATCGGGGATGGAACATCCAGCTGTCTGGACCATCCCGCGTCGCCGGCGCCCCGCGACTCGATGATGAAATCCTTTATCAGCAGCACCTGGTCCGGAGCCAGCGCGCCGTATTCGTCGGTCCGCCGCGTCTCGATTTCCTGGAATTCGCCACCGATGTAGGCATACGAGCGCTTGGTCCTGGACTCCACGCCCACGATCACGCCGTCGATCATTGCCGCGTGGCGGTTGCCTTTCGGATGATGGGTGACCAGCGACTCCAGGCCGGTGACCGGAATATTGGTCTGGTTTCCGTGCGCATCGGGCGCACCGAGCTGAAGGACCCGGTGCCCGCTTCCGCCTTCCGGGCTCATGACCCGTCCCGCCCGCTCGATGCGCTCCGGCAGCGTACATAGCTTCGCGCCTGTTCGGCGTCCGCGATCGTCAGCGAGTCACCGGAGAGCACATAGATGGCTGGGCCCTGCAGATCCGGGGGTGCGATGTCCGAGACTGCAAGGACACGCAAAGCCAGCGGGATGTCCGAAATCCTCGCGACTTCGCGGATCTCCATCAGTTCCTCATAGCCGCGAACGAAGTCCGCACCGATCTGCAGACGGCTGTCGCTCTCGACCGTCGGGTCGACGTAGCACGGTTCAGGAGCCAGATCCCAGACGCCGTGGATTTCAGCGGGAAGGAGGGCGGGCAGGCCAGTGTCCTTGCCCTGCAGTGAGCCGTGTGTCTGCGCGCAGGCGTTGACTGCCCAGACGCCGAGAACGAGCGTCAACAAGGCGGCGCCCGTGCGGGCACGGGGTCCTGCGGCCGTAGCGATCCTTTGCATCCCTGCTCCTCCTGAGCTGGCGGCGAAGCCCTGTTCTATCACATCATGCGGGGCCACGGCATTTTTCCATCCCTGTCGCGTTCCCGTTCCATGTCCCGGCATGGAAAGCCGGCCGACCGCCCCCACCTCAGCGCCATGGCCAACCATCCCGCTCCGTCGATCCCGTACTCCCTGCTCGACCTGGCGCCGGTCTGCGAGGGCAGTACACCGGCCCAGGCCTTCGCCAATTCGCTGGACCTGGCGCGCCAGGCGGAGGCGCTGGGCTACCGCCGGTTCTGGCTGGCCGAACACCACAACATGCCCGGCATCGCCAGCGCGGCGACGGCTGTCCTGATCGGCCATATCGCGGGCGGCACCTCGACCATCCGTGTCGGGGCGGGCGGGGTGATGCTGCCCAACCATGCGCCGCTGCAGGTGGCCGAGCAGTTCGGTACCCTGGCGTCGCTGTACCCGGGCCGCATCGACCTTGGGCTGGGGCGCGCGCCGGGCACCGACCAGCCCACGACCCGCGCGCTGCGCCGCTACTACGCCGGCGCCGACGCCTTTCCTTCCGATGTCATGGAACTGCTGCGCTATTTCGAGCCCGCGCAGCCGGGCCAGCCGGTGCAGGCGGTGCCAGGCGCAGGTCTCGACGTGCCGGTCTGGATCCTCGGCTCGAGCCTGTTCGGCGCACAGCTCGCCGCCTCGCTGGGCCTGCCGTATGCCTTCGCCTCGCACTTCGCGCCCGCGGCCATGACCGAGGCGGTGGCGCTCTATCACCGGGATTTCCGCCCGTCAAAGTACCTGCGCGCACCGTACGCCATGCTTGCGCTCAACGTGGTGGCGGCCGATACGCGCGCCGATGCGCAGCGCCTGTTCACCACGCAGCAGCAGAGCTTCGTGCGCCTGCGCCGCGGCGCGCCCGGGCTGATCCCGCCGCCGATCGACGACATCGAAGCGTTCTGGACGCCGCAGGAAAAGGCGATGGTGGAGCAGGCGCTGGCCTGTTCGGTGGTGGGGGATGCCGATGACGTGCGCGAGGGCATCGCCGCATTCGCCGCGCGGCATCGTCCCGACGAACTGATGCTGACGGCCAACGTATTCGACCATCAGGCGCGCTGTCATTCGTTCGCCCTCGCGGCGAGGGCGTTCTCGCGCGCGGGATCCGCGCAGGACTGAGGGCGCCCGGCCGTCGACCGCTGTGCGCTGCAGCATGCAGCTGACGACAGCGCCGGGCGTCACGACGCGGGCACGCGCTGCTTGGCCTTCACTCGTGCAGAGGGTAGGCTTCCCGGGCAAGCCGAGGCGCCAGCAGGAGTGATGCAGGTGGAGACCAGTCCCGATCAGCCGCGGAAACGACGGGAAATCCTGCTGTTCCTGTTCATCACCGTGGTCCTGTTTCCGGTGTTGTCGGTCATGATCGTGGGCGGGTACGGCTTCGCGGTGTGGATCTACCAGATGATCGCGGGCCCGCCAGGCCCCGCGGGCGGGTGAGGGGCGTGGCGGGAATCGCGCCTGACCGCGCCAGCGTGTCACGCAGGACGCTGCTGCGTGGGCGGCTGCGTGGCGAACCGGTGTTGCGCCCGCCATGGGCGATCGATGAATCGCCATTCTCCGACGCCTGCACTGGCTGCGGAGACTGCGTGCGCGCCTGTCCAGAGGCTGTCCTGGTGCAGGCGGCCGGTGGTCTGCCGATGTTCGACCCGCGGCGCGGCGAATGCAGTTTCTGCGGCGACTGCGCAGGTGCGTGCGATGCGCAGCTGTTCCGACCGGTCGAGCAGCGGCCATGGGCACTGCGTGCGCTGGTCGGGCAGGAGTGCCTGGCCACCCAGGGCGTGGTCTGCTTCAGCTGCCGGGATGCCTGCCCCACCGCCGCCATCCGTTTCGCACCGTCGCGCACGATGCCGGTACCCGAGGTGCTGTCCGACCGGTGCACCGGCTGCGGTGCCTGCATCGCCGGCTGCCCGGCCGGCGCCCTGTCGCTGTCCGCGCTCCACGAGGAGGCCATCGATGCCTGAACCTGCGCCCGAATGGCATCTGGCCAGCCTGGTGGTGCGCCACCGCCCCGACGCGATCCCCGCGCTCGCGGCCACCATCGCAGGCGCGCAGGGACTCGAACTCGCCCTGCAGGACGACACCCGCAGCGTGCTGCTCCAGGAAAGCGACGGGACCGCCGGGCTGATGGACAACATCCGGCTGATCGAGTCGGTGGCCGGCGTCTATGCCGTCAACCTCGTCTACCACCATGTCGAACCGCGGGGGCTGGCCGACGCAGCCGCATCGGCGCCCGCCCGCCAGGAGTCACTGCGATGAGTACAAGTCGCCGCGAGTTCATCCGCAATACCGCCATCGCCAGTGCGGCCGCGGCCGCCGGCCTGCCGGTTCCGGCCCAGGTGGCCGAGCCGGTCGTCGAGGGCGGCAATGCGCTCAAGTGGAGCAAGGCCCCGTGCCGCTACTGCGGCACCGGCTGCGGCATCAACGTCGCCGTCCATAACGGTCGCGTGGTGGCCACCCACGGCGACGTGCTGGCCGAGGTCAACCGCGGCCTCAACTGCGTCAAGGGCTATTTCCTGTCCAAGGTGATGTACGGCGCCGACCGGCTCACCACGCCGCTGCTGCGCAAGAAGAACGGCGTGTACGACAAGGAAGGCGACTTCACCCCGGTGGGCTGGGACGAGGCTTTCGACGTGATGGCGGAGAAGTTCCGCGCCGTGCTCAAGGCCAAGGGCGGCGACGGCATCGGCATGTTCGGATCGGGCCAGTGGACGGTGTGGGAAGGCTACGCGGCCAACAAGCTGATGAAGGCCGGCTTCCGCAGCAACCACATCGATCCCAACGCACGCCACTGCATGGCCTCGGCGGTCACCGGTTTCATGCGGACCTTCGGCATGGACGAGCCGATGGGCTGCTACGACGACATCGAGGCCGCCGATGCGTTCGTGCTGTGGGGGTCGAACATGGCCGAGATGCATCCGATCCTCTGGACCCGGGTGACGGACCGCAGGCTGTCCAACCCGCACGTCAAGGTAGCCGTGCTGTCGACCTTCGAGCACCGCAGCTTCGACCTCGCCGACATCCCGATGGTGTTCAAGCCCCAGACCGACCTGGTGATCCTGAACTACATCGCCAACCACATCATCCGCAGCGGCAAGGTCAATCGCGAATTCGTCGAGAAGCACACCAAGTTCCGCCGCGGCCACGACAACATCGGCTACGGCCTGCGCGCCGAACATCCGCTGCAGGTGGCGGCCACGCACGGCCACGACCCCGAGGGCGGGGTCGACATCGACTTCGACGAATTCGCGCGCTTCGTGGCGCCATACACGCTCGAGCGTGCGGTCGAGATGACCGGCATCGAGCGCGGCTGGCTGGAGAAGCTCGCCGAGCTCTACGCCGATCCCGGCATCAAGGTGATGTCGTTCTGGACGATGGGCTTCAACCAGCATACGCGCGGCACGTGGGCCAACAACATGGTCTACAACATCCACCTGCTGACCGGGAAGATCGCCACCCCCGGCAACAGCCCGTTCTCGCTCACCGGCCAGCCCTCCGCCTGCGGCACCGCGCGCGAAGTCGGCACCTTCAGCCACCGCCTGCCGGCGGACATGGTCGTCGCCAATCCCGAGCACCGCCGCCACGCCGAGGAGATCTGGAAGATCCCGCACGGCATCATCAAGGACAAGCCCGGCTACCACGCGGTCGAGCAGAACCGCGCCCTCAAGGACGGCAAGCTCAATGCCTACTGGGTGCAGGTCAACAACAACATGCAGGCCGCGGCCAACATGCTGGAGGAGGGCTATCCCGGCTATCGCAACCGGGACAACTTCATCGTGGTGTCCGACGCCTATCCCACGGTGACCTGCCAGGCCGCGGACCTGATCCTGCCTTCGGCGATGTGGGTGGAGAAGGAGGGCGCGTACGGCAATGCCGAGCGCCGCACCCATTTCTGGCACCAGCTCGTGGACGCGCCCGGTGAGGCGCGCTCGGACCTGTGGCAGCTGATGGAGTTCTCCAAGCGCTTCACCACCGACGAGTGCTGGCCCGAGGAGATCCTGGCGGCCAACCCGCAGTTCCGCGGCAAGACCCTGTTCGAGGTGCTGTACCGCAACGGCAAGGTCGATGCATTCGGCGTCGACCAGATCGAGGAGGGCTACGCCAACCACGAGTCGGAGGCGTTCGGCTTCTACGTGCAGAAGGGCCTGTTCGAGGAGTACGCGGAGTTCGGGCGCGGGCACGCGCACGACCTCGCGCCATTCGACACCTACCACCAGGTCCGCGGACTGCGCTGGCCGGTGGTCGACGGCAAGGAAACGCGCTGGCGCTACCGCGAGGGCGCCGATCCCTACGTCAAGCCTGGCAAGGGCTTCGAGTTCTACGGGCAGCCCGACGGGCGCGCCGTGATCTGGGCATTGCCCTACGAACCGCCCGCCGAATCGCCCGACGACGAATACGACCTGTGGCTGGTCACCGGGCGCGTGCTCGAACACTGGCATTCGGGGTCGATGACGATGCGCATTCCCGAGCTCTACCGCGCGGTGCCGTCGGCGGTCGCCTTCATGAATCCCGACGACGCGCGCGCGCGCGGGCTCAAGCGCGGCGACGAGGTCGAGGTCGTCTCCAGGCGCGGGGCGATGCGCACGCGGGTGGAAACGCGCGGTCGCAACCGGATGCCGCGGGGGGTGATCTTCGTGCCCTGGTTCGACGCCGCGCAGCTGATCAACAAGGTCACGCTCGACGCCACCGACCCGATCTCCAAGCAGACCGACTTCAAGAAGTGCGCGGTCCGGGTGGCCGCCGTGGGAGGGGCCTGACATGCGTGCGCTCGCATCCAACTCGCTGCTGGCGCTGGTGCTGCTGGCGCTGGCGGCCTGCGGCCGGAATGAGCCGCCGCCGCAGGTGGCCCCGCCCGCGCCCGAGGTCGGCGCCCGCGGCAACCCGGCGCAGGACATCGACGGCCTGCGCCGGAACATCCCGATCACCACCGAGGTCACCCCCCTGCCGATGGCCAGCGTGGAGAACTTCGACCTGCGCCGCGAACGCGCCTACCCGATGCAGCCGCCCACCATCCCGCACAGCATCGAGGGCTACCAGGTCGACCTGAACTCCAACCGCTGCATGCTCTGCCATGCGCGCAACACCGCCGCGCAGTTCCAGGCGATTCCGGTGAGCGTGACGCACTACATGGACCGGGACGACCAGTTCCTGGCCGAGGTGTCGCCGCGACGCTACTTCTGCGTGCAGTGCCACGTGGTGCAGACCGACGCCAAGCCGCTGGTCGGCAACCAGTTCCGCGACATCGACACGATGCTGCGCGAGGAGCGGGCGGCGCAGGCCGGGCAGGCGCACCAATGAGCCCGGTCCACCGCGCCATCGCGACCCTGCGGGGCTTCTGGCGCCAGTTCACCGCGCCGGCACGCTACCTGAGCCTGGGCTTCCTCACCCTGGGCGGCTTCATCGCCGGGATCCTGTTCTGGGGAGGCTTCAACACGGCGATGGACGCGACCAACACCGAGGTGTTCTGCACCAGTTGCCACGAGATGCGCGACAACGTGTTCGAGGAACTCAAGACCACGATCCACTACAGCAACCGCTCCGGGGTCCGCGCCACCTGCCCGGACTGCCACGTGCCGCACGACTGGACCGACAAGATCGCGCGCAAGATGCAGGCTTCCAAGGAGGTGTGGGGCAAGATCTTCGGCACCATCAACACCCGCGAGAAGTTCCTCGACCAGCGCCTGGTGCTGGCCACCCATGAATGGGCCCGGCTCAAGGCCAACGATTCGCTGGAGTGCCGCAACTGCCACGACTACGAGTCGATGGACCTGACCCGGCAGGCGAGCCGCGCCGCCCGCACCCACCGCACCTTCCTGGCCACCGGCGACGCGACCTGCATCGACTGCCACAAGGGCATCGCCCACCGGCTGCCCAATATGGCGGGCGTGCCGCAGGGCGTGCAGGCGGCGCCGGCGGCGGCCGCGCACTAGGCATCCCGGCTGCGGCCGCCGGGCCGCGGGACGGAAGGCCGTTCCGGCCGGGTCCCGCGGGCGCGACCGGACGATGCGGCGCCCCGGGCGGCATGCGACCATAGCGCGATGGAAGACCGCATCATCGGCGCCGGCGCCACCCGCGAAGACGACGCCCTCGAGGCCAGCATCCGCCCCCGGCGGCTGGACGAGTACCTCGGCCAGCAGCCCGTGCGCGAGCAGATGGGCATCTACATCGAGGCGGCCAAGCGCCGCGCCGAGGCGCTGGACCACGTCCTGATCTTCGGCCCGCCCGGCCTGGGCAAGACCACCCTCAGCCACGTCATCGCCAACGAGCTGGGGGTGAGCCTGCGGGTGACCTCCGGCCCAGTGATCGAGAAGGCCGGCGACCTGGCCGCGCTGCTGACCAACCTGCAGCCGCACGACGTGCTGTTCATCGACGAGATCCACCGCCTCTCGCCCGTGGTCGAGGAGGTGCTGTACCCGGCGATGGAGGATTTCCAGCTCGACATCATGATCGGCGAGGGCCCGGCCGCGCGCTCGATCAAGATCGACCTGCCGCCCTTCACCCTGATCGGCGCGACCACCCGCGCCGGCCTGCTGACCGCGCCGCTGCGCGACCGCTTCGGCATCGTGCAGCGGCTGGAGTTCTACAGCGCCGCCGAGCTGACCCGGATCGTGCGCCGCGCTGCACAGATCCTCGGCATCGACTGTGCCGAGGAAGGCGCGGCCGAGATCGCCCGGCGCTCGCGCGGCACCCCGCGCATCGCCAACCGCCTGCTGCGCCGCGTGCGCGACTACGCCCAGGTCAAGGCCGGGGGGCGCATCGACCAGTCCGTGGCCGACGCGGCGATGAAGATGCTCAAGGTCGACCCGGAAGGCTTCGACGAACTCGACCGGCGCCTGCTCAACCTGATCATCGAGAATTTCGATGGCGGCCCGGTCGGCGTGGATTCGCTGGCCGCGGCCCTGAGCGAGGAGCGCGGCACGCTCGAGGACGTGATCGAGCCCTACCTGATCCAGCAGGGCTTCCTGGTCCGCACCGCGCGCGGCCGCATGGCCACGGTAAAGGCCTGGCGCCACCTGGGCCTGGAGCCGCGCCGCGGGGCCGCTACCGGCATCGGCGACACCGAAAGCCTGTTCTGATGGCGCACGCGCCGCCCCCCTTCATCACGGAGCGTCCACAGTTGAGCCCTTCCGCGCTTTCCGATTCCGGTCGTCCAGCGTTCAGCATCCCGACAAGGGTGTACTGGGAAGATACCGACGCTGGTGGCGTGGTCTATCACGCGCAATACGTGGCGTTCCTCGAGCGGGCGCGTACCGAGTGGGTCCGGTCGCTGGGGTACGGGCAGGATGCGCTGCGACTGACCCACGGGCTGGTGTTCGCGGTGCGGGCGATGCGGATCGATTTCCGCAAGCCGGCGCGGCTGGACGATGCGCTGCAGGTCACGGTGTCGCTGCGCCGCTGCCGGCACGCGAGCATCGTGTTCGCGCAGTCCATCCTGCGCGATGGCGAGCTGCTGCTGGACGCGGAAGTGCGGTGCGCGGCGCTGGAAGCGTCGACGTTCCGCCCGCGGGCGATTCCCGAAGCGCTGCACCAGGAACTGATCCGACTCGTCGAACCCGGAGCCCAGGAAGAATGATCCCCCTCGCAATGCTGCTGCAGGCCACCCAGATCGAGCCGCTGCCCGAAGAGGCCGCCGCGACGACGACCCAGCTGGCCGACCCCGCGGCTGCTGCCGCGGCCGTGGCCGCCAGCGAGGGCATCAACTACATCGACCTGATGCTCAAGGCGAGCCTGCCTGTGCAGCTGATCGTGCTGCTGCTGCTGGCGGGTTCGCTGATCAGCTGGGTCATCATTTTCCGCAAGGCGCGCATCTTCAAGCTCGCCAACCGGGACGCCGACGAGTTCGAGAACCGGTTCTGGTCGGGCGCCGACCTCGGCAAGCTGTATTCGGGCGCGACCGACCGCAACCGCCACGTGACCGGACTGGAAGCGATCTTCGAGGCCGGCTTCCGCGAGTTCGCGCGCCTGCGCGAGAAGCGCGGCTTCGACGCCCGTGCCCAGTTGGAGGGCGCGCAGCGCGCGATGCGGGTGAGCTACACCCGCGAGGTCGACCAGCTCGAGCGCAACCTCGAGCTGCTGGCCAACATCGGTTCCACCGCACCCTACGTGGGCCTGGTAGGCACGGTGTTCGGCATCATGGTGACCATGCACGACATGCTCAACAGCGGCGAGCAGACCGGCATCGCCGCGGTGGCGCCGGGCATCTCCGAGGCGCTGTTCGCCACCGCCATCGGCCTGTTCGTGGCGATCCCGGCGGTGTGGGCCTACAACCGCTTCACCACGCGGGTCGAGCGCCTGTCGGTGCGCTACGAGAGCTTCGCCGAGGAGTTCAGCACCATCCTGCAGCGCCAGAGCTCGATCGAGTAGGCGGGGGCTCCGATGTCCGGAAGCATCATCCACCGCAAGCGGCGCAAGCTGAAGTCCGAGATCAACGTCGTGCCCTACATCGACGTGATGCTCGTGCTGTTGATCATCTTCATGGTGACCGCGCCGCTGCTGACGCTCAGCGTCGACGTCAAGCTGCCTTCGTCCGAGGCGCGGGCGACCCAGGAACGCACCGATCCGGTGATCGTCATCGCCTATCCCGACGGCAGCCTGGGCCTGCAGCTGCCCGGCGATGGGCGCCCGCGCGTCATCGACGCGACGCAGATGGAAGGCATGCTCGCTCCCATCCGCGAGCAGCAGGGCAACGACTTCCGGGTCATGGTGGCCGCGCAGGGCGATGCGCCCTACCAGAACGTGCTCGATGCGATGGACGTGCTGCGCCGCGCGAAGGTGAGCAACGTCAGCCTGATGACCAACGCGGGCGGTGATGCACGCTGACGCCCTCCAGCGTCCCGCCGGGACGCCGCCGGAAGAAGGCCTGGGCCGGGCGATCGCCTGGGCCGTGGTCGTGCACGTGCTGGTGCTGGCAATGCTGTTGCTGTCGCCCCTGCTGAGCTGGGACCCGGACCGCATCAGCGTGGCCGGCGCGCCGTCGATGGAAGCGGTGCTGGATGTCTCCAGCGCCGACCAGCGCGCCGTCGAGCGCGCGCTGGCGCTCGATCCCGAACCTTTGCCGCAGCCCGTGGTGGAGCCGTTGCCACAGCCGATCGACGAGGACGTTGCGCCGCCGCCGCAGCCGCTGCCCGAGCCGGTCCCCGAGGAGGCGCCGGTCGAACGCCAGCCCACGCCGCAGGAACGGGTGCCCGATCCGGAGCCGGTCAACCAGGAAGAGGTGCGCCGCGATGCCGAGGCCGAGCGTGCCCGCGTGGATCGGGAACAGGAAGAGAAGCGCCGCCAGGAGCAGATCGACCTGACCGAGCGCAAGCGCCAGGAAGAGGCCGAGCAGAAGCGGCGCCTGGCCCAGCAGCAGCTGGAGAAGATCCGCGCCGAACGCGAGAAGCTCGAACGCGAGCAGCGCCAGGCCCAGCAGCGGCTGCAGCAGATCGCCGACCGGCAGGCGCGGCAGGCCTCCGACCAGGCCCAGTCCTCGTCCGCGCCGCCGCCGCCCGGGAACCAGGGCGTCGATACGGGTCTCGCCGCACGCTATGCGGCCGCGCTGCAGGAGGCGATCCTGCGCAACTGGACCCGGCCCGACACCGTGCCGACCGGCCAGCGCTGCCAGATCGTCATCCGCCAGATTCCGGGCGGCGAGGTGGTCGAAGCGCGCGTCAGTCCCTCGTGCCCCTACGACGAGCTCGGTCGTCGCTCGGTCGAGGCGGCCGTGCTCAAGGCGCAGCCGCTGCCTTATGCCGGCTTCGAGTCGGTCTTCCAGCGCACGATCACGCTCAACTTCCAGGCGCAGGACCGCTGAGCCCGCGCAGGCGTCGGCCGCGGGTCGACGCCACGGCGAAACCTTCACGCCACCGCGCGTAGCGTTCGCCCGGGCGACGTCGGGCGGTTGCGTGCTGCGCCTCTCGCACGGCCAAGGGCGACGGCCCCCGTGCGCGCACCGCTGGAGTCCATCGCCGTTCATCTTCGTGCGACGATTCCCCGCCAAGCTGTCGCCGCCTCATTCACGACCCTCGAGGGACTTCCCCGATGACTTTCAAACGCTGCCTGTTCGCCATGCTCGCTCTGCTGTTGCCGCTCGGCGCGGCCGCGCAGCAGCAGGGACTGGAGATCGACATCATCGGCGGCAACGCCTCGGCCCTGCCGATCGCCATCGTGCCGATGCCCTACCAGGGCGGGGGCACCGCGCCGGCCACCGACGTGGCCGCGGTGGTCCGTGCCGACCTCGAGCGCTCGGGCCAGTTCCGCGCGCTGCCCGAACGCGACATGGTCTCCCGTCCGACCCGCGGCTCTGAGGTCGACTATCCGGCTTGGCGCGCGCTGCGCCAGGACTTCCTGGTGGTCGGCCGCGTGGCCGACGCCGGCTCGGGCAGCTACCGGGTCGAGTACGAACTGTTCGACGTGGCCAAGCAGGAGCGCCTGCTCGGCCTGGCCCTGACCGCGCCCGGCAGCGCGATGCGCGACGTGGCCCACCAGATGGCCGACGCCATCTACGAGAAGATCCTCGGCATCCGCGGCGCGTTCTGGACCCGCATCGCCTACGTCACCGCCACCGGCGCGGGGCAGGGCACCCGCTACGCGCTGATGGTCGCGGACGCCGACGGCTACAACCCGCAGACGGTGGTGCGCTCGAACGAACCGCTGCTGTCCCCGGCCTGGAGCCCCGACGGCACCCGCCTGGCCTACGTCAGCTTCGAGCGCGGCAACTCCTCGATCTACATCCAGAACATCACCACGGGCAGCCGCGAGCTGGTGTCCAGCTTCCGCGGCATCAACAGCGGGCCGGCGTTCTCGCCCGACGGCCGCCGCCTGGCGCTGACCCTCTCGCGCAGCGGCAACCCGGAGATCTACGTGATGGACCTGGGCAGCAAGGCCCTGACCCAGATCACCAACCAGTTCGGGATCGACACCGCGCCGGTCTGGAGTCCGGACGGCAACAGTCTCTACTTCACCTCCGACCGCGGCGGCCAGCCCCAGGTCTACCAGGTGTCGGCCTCCGGCGGTGGCGCCACCCGGGTGACCTTCGAGGGCAGGTACAACGCCGATCCGAGCATTTCCTGGGACGGCCAGAAGATCGCGGTGGCCCAGGGGGCCGGCAACACCTACCGGATCGCGGTGATGGACCGCAGCCTCGGTTCGCCGCGCTGGTCGACCATCTCCCCCGGCTCGCTGGACGAGTCCCCGAGCTTCGCCCCGAACGCCAGCATGATCCTCTACGCGGCGCGTGAAGGACGGCGGGGGGTCCTGTATGCTGTCTCGGCCGACGGCCGCGTGCGACAGCGCCTGGTCCTGGCCGACGGGGATGTACGCGAACCAGCGTGGGGGCCATACCGGACCCCCCGCTGACAAATCCTGCACAGCTATTCCATCAACCTGAACGTCCGTTTCAACGCCTGAGGATCGACGAGAATGAACACCAACAAGTCCGCCGTGCTCGGCAAGGCCGTGCTCATCGCAATGATGTGCGTCGCCATGGCCGCCTGTTCCAAGAAGGTCAAGGATGTCCCCCCGGCCGATACCACGCCGCCGCCGGCCCAGACGGGTGGAACCACTGCTCCGGGCGCCTACACCCCGGCGGACCTGGACACCGACGCCTGCCTGCGCCAGCGCGTGGTGTACTTCGACCTGGACCAGGACGCGCTGCGTCCGGAGTTCCAAGCCGCGATGTCGTGCCATGCCAAGTACCTGCGTGACCGTCCGTCCTCGCGCATCACCCTGGAAGGCAACGCCGACGAGCGCGGCAGCCGCGAGTACAACCTCGGCCTGGGCGAGCGTCGCGGCAACGCGGTGTCGTCGGCCCTGCAGGCCAACGGCGGTTCGGGCAGCCAGCTGACCGTGGTCAGCTACGGCGAAGAGCGCCCGACCTGCACCGAGTCCAGCGAGGACTGCTGGGCCAAGAACCGCCGCGTCGAGATCGTCTACACGGCGAAGTAAGAAGCGACGATGCGTGCATTGATCGTCCCGATCGCGTTCGCGGCGGCCCTCGTGGCCGCCGCGCCCGCTTCCGGCCAGCGCATGAGCCTGGCCGACCGCGTGGCCGTGCTCGAGCAGCGCGCGGCCGACAACCGCGGCAACGTCGACCTGCTCAACCAGCTGACCGAGCTGCGCCGCGAGGTGCAGTCCCTGCGCTCGCAGGTGGAGGAGCTGCAGCAGCAGAACGAACAGCTCAAGTCGACCAGCCGCAGCCAGTACCTCGACCTCGACGGCCGGCTCAACCGGCTGGAAGGCGCGGGCGCGCCCGCACTGCCCGATCCGGCCGGTGCGGGGACCCCGGTGGGCGCGGCCCCGGCCGCCCCCGCCGACACCAGGCCGAGTGTGCACGGCGACGCTGGCCTGATCGCCAATACCGCCGACGAGCGTGGCGCCTACGATGCCGCGTTCGCCGCGCTCAAGACCGGCGACTACGTCCAGTCCGCCCAGCTGTTCCAGGATTTCCTGCGCGTGTACCCGGAAGGGGTGTACGCGCCCAACGCGCGCTACTGGCTGGGCGAGAGTTATTACGTCACCCAGAACTACGAGATGGCGCGCGAGCAGTTCCAGGTCCTGATGGACCGTTATCCCACCCACGACAAGGCGCCTGGCGCCCTGCTCAAGATCGGCCTGTCGCAGTACGGGCTGCGCGACCTGGACGGCGCCGAGGCGACCCTGTCCCGGGTGGCCTCGCAGTTCCCGGGCACCGACGCGGCGCGCACCGCCGAGGATCGGCTGCACGCGATCCAGCTGGCGCGCGTCAGCCGCTGAGCATGAACGCCGTCGTGCCCGATGCGGCCGCCGCATCGACGGCGGACCGGCTGAAGATCACCGAGATCTTCCTGTCGCTGCAGGGCGAAGCCCGCGACGCCGGCTGGCCGACCGTGTTCGTGCGCCTGACCGGCTGTCCGCTGCGCTGCGTGTACTGCGACACGGCCTACGCCTTCCACGGCGGGCAGTGGTGGGACATCGAGGCGATCCTGGCCGAGGTCGCGCGCCATGGCGTGCGCCACGTCTGCGTGACCGGAGGCGAGCCACTGGCGCAGAAGCGCTGCCTGTCGCTGCTGGCGCGGCTGTGCGACGCGGGCTACGTGGTGTCGCTGGAAACGTCCGGCGCGCTCGATATCGGCTGCGTCGATCCGCGCGTCTCGCGGGTGCTGGACATCAAGACCCCCGGCTCGGGCGAGGTCGAGCGCAACCGCTGGGAGAACCTGCCGCTGCTGACGCCGCACGACCAGGTCAAGTTCGTGATCTGCAGCAGGGCCGACTACGAGTGGGCGCGCGAAGTGCTGCACCGGCATGCCCTGCAAGCGCGCTGCGACGTGCTGTTCTCGCCGAGCAAATCGGAGCTGTCGCCGCGCGACCTGGCCGACTGGATCGTCGCCGACCGCCTGCCGGTCAGGTTCCAGATGCAGCTGCACAAGCTGCTGTGGAACGACGAGCCGGGCCGCTGAACCGGCTCCCCTGTTTCCTGATTCCGCCCGACGATCCCCATGAAGAAAGCCGTCGTCCTCGTTTCCGGTGGCATGGATTCCGCCGTGGTGCTGGCCATCGCCCGCGAACAAGGCTTCGCCGTGCACGCGCTGAGCGTGAGCTACGGCCAGCGCCATACCTCCGAGCTGGAGGCCGCCGATCGCGTTTCCGCCATGCTGGGCGCGCGCGATCACAAGACCGTGCAGGTGGACCTGCGCGCCTTCGGCGGCTCCGCGCTGACCGACGACATCGAGGTGCCGGACGCCGGCGGCCCCGGGATCCCGGTCACCTACGTGCCGGCCCGCAACACGATCATGCTGTCGCTGGCGCTGGGCTGGGCCGAGGTGCTGGGCGCCAACGACCTGTTCTGCGGGGTCAACGCGGTGGATTATTCGGGTTATCCGGACTGCAGGCCCGAATTCATCGAGGCCTTCGAACGACTGGCCAACGTGGCCACCAAGGCCGGCGTGGAAGGCGCGGGCATCCGGGTGCATGCGCCGCTGCTGCGCCTGGGCAAGGCCGACATCGTGCGCGAGGGCCTGCGCCTGGGCGTGGACTTCGCCGCCACCGTGTCCTGCTACCGCGCCGACGACGCCGGCCGGGCCTGTGGCCATTGCGACGCCTGCCGCCTGCGCGCCGAGGGCTTCGCCGCGGCGGGCGTGGACGATCCGACCCGCTACGCGGGCTGATCCATTCGGTCATCCGGCGCGTGGTGGTGCGGGCAGCCGGGGCCTCCGGCATCGCGGCGCTCGCGCCGCAGCGGATCGATCTCCAGGCCGATGCGCAGCGAGCGGCCGATGCGTTGCGCGGTCTCGAACACATGTCGCGCCTGCAGCGGCGTCAGCACCGAGCGCGCGGTGGCGTCCCAGAGCGCCAGCCAGCGCGCGAAGTGCTGGTCGTCCAACCGCAGCGGGCGGTGCGCCGCCATCGGGTTGCCGCGGTAGCTTCCCGCGCGCAGCAGCACCGAGCTCCAGAAGCGCACCAGCGTGTCCAGGTGCGCCGGCCAGTCATCGACGGTGGTTTCGAAGATGGGGCCGAGCAGCCAGTCGGTGCGGGCCCGCGCGTAGAACGCGTGGACCAGGCGCCGGATCGCGGCTTCGTCGGGGAGGTGGGCCTCGCCGGGCGACGGGGTCTGCAGGAGGGCGGAAGCGGCCATGGCGACATTGTCGCCCACGCGGCCTGCACAGGCCTTGACCCAGGTCAGTACCGGGGGCGCGCCGTCGGCATGGCTTATAATCGCCGGCCTGCACGGGCCGTTAGCTCAGTCGGTAGAGCATCGGACTTTTAATCCGCTGGTCGATGGTTCGAATCCATCACGGCCCACCAGTTGCATCAACAACTTACGCGCGCCGCGCGGCGCCCTCCGTAAAATTCTCCGTAAAATGCGCGTGCTGTTGTGAGCTAGGCGTTCGCCGGAACATCCGTTAAGCCGCGAATTGTGTAGTCACGGCCGTCTGCAGCGACTAGCTCGCCGATCGCCGCCGATGCGCCTTGCTGTGCGAACCAGGCCCCTATGCGGACTAGCTGCTCGCGGTCGCCGTCGTGGCCTATCAGCTGGACGAGTTCCTTGCCGACGTTGGTGAACTTCCATACGGGTAGCAAGAACAGGTCTGTCGACTGCCCACGCTCCAGCTTCAAAGCCCAGCGGCCGGCCGAAAGCACTTCGATCGATGCTGCAGTGGTGAGTAACCTATACGTCAGGGCCGTCGGGTAGAGAGCGCCGAATTCCGCTGCCTCGAAGTGATGACCTTCGTAAACAAGCCGGTGAGTCTTGAGCCATGCTGGATCTTGCATGGGTATGAAGGCCGCCCCCGCGTACCACACTGCTTGCCTGCACAGCAATTCGAGCAGGGTAGCGTTCTCTCGCGTGAGATTCCGAAAGAACTCTAGGGTTCGCAGCGAGTAGCTGCCCGGACTTTTGATCTCTCCGGCCAATATCCTGCCCCAGAGCAACTGCATCTGCTCGGAGGAGATGTCTTCTGCCGCGCGAAAGAACCTATTGATCCAGTCCTGCTCTGGAGCGGTATCGGGCACTTCGCTCTCAGGCGCTAGTTCGATTGCCGCCGCCGACGTAATCGACTCCACGTTGTTCTGGCGCAGGCGGGCTACGTACTCGCGCCGCTGCTCCCCTCGAGCGTCAAGTGTGGAGGGGCCGACTCGGAAATCGTCATCTTCCGGACGTCGCCAAATCTCCAGCTCTTGATCTTTGTAGGCAATGGCGAGTCCGTGTTCTTCGTTCGCCTGCGCAATCGCCGCCGCGAGCACGTGGACCTTCTCAGCGGTGGCTTTCGCGTTCGCCTTGGTTAGGCTTGGCGCGGAAACAGCACCGGTCCCCTTCGAAATCACTTCGATCAAGCGCGTTATGGGCTTGCTCAGGCCGGCAAGGTCTGAAATCTTCATCTGTAGTTCCCCATAGCCGCGTCTCCGCCGTCCGCGAGCCTATCAGGCCGATGGCTTCACGGTGGGCACGCTCTTGTCGTAGACCTTCATCATCTGCTCGGTCAGGCCCAGTGCGTCCTGCTTTTCGGCGCGGGTGCCGGGGGTATCGGTGCCGCCCTTGCGCTTGAGGTCGTGCAGGCTGAAGCGGTCGGAGGCATCGATGATGCCTTCCTCGATCGCGGCGCGCACCAGGCGCTGCCATGCGCTGTCGAGGCCCGAGCGGGTGAGCGGTTCGCCGTTCTCGGCGAGGATCAGGTAGCGGTCTTCGGCGCGCAGCGGGTGCAGCCTGGTGGTGCGGGCGATGATGTCGCGGCGGTAGGTGAGGGCGGACGTCCAGACGGCGCGCAGGCGCGGGGACCAGGCGACGACGTTGTCGCGGCTGCCCTTGCGGCGGTTCGTGCGGATCCCGTCGGGCGTCTCCTGGGCTTCGGTGAGGTTGAGCGTCTCGATGCCGCGCAGGCGGCACAGGTAGCCGAGCTCCATCACCAGCGGCAGGTAGGGCGCGTGCGAGCCCTTCGTGCGCGCTGTGCGCGCCGCGGCGTCGACGGCGTAGGACAGCATGGCCAGATAGGCCTGCTGGGCCGGGAGGCGCTGCCGGCGGCGTTCCTCCGGCGCCTCGAGGCCCTTGCCAGGGTTCTGGCTGACCAGGCCGCGCCGCAGGCCCCAGCTGAAGAGCAGGCGCGCGTAGCGCAGCACCTTGGCGGCCTTGGTGGGCGTGCCCTCGGCGGCGATGCGGTCGACCAGGCGCTGCAGGTGGTGCGTGCGCAGGCGGTCGGCCTGCAGCAGGCCAACGCGGCCGCCGGAGCTCGTCGACTGGGCCAGCATCACGTCGCGGCTGTATTCGTAGTCGGCGCGGGTGGTCTTGGCCAGCGCCTTGAACTTGGGGCTGGCGTGGTAGGCCGCGGCCAGCCAGTCGACGGTGCCGGTGCCGGCCTTGTCCTCGACGAAGCCGTGCAGCTCCGACAGGCGGGCATCGCGGCCGGCGATGGTCTTGCGCACCTTGCGGCCGCTGTCGCCCAGCTCGAACACGAACCAGCGGCCGGTGCCGCTGGCGTCCCAGTAGACGCCCTTCGGCACCCGCGCGTAGTCGATGTGCGGCGGCAGGTTGGCGGGGACCTTGCGCGGGCGGCCGGCGGGGGGCATGGCTCAGATGATGTCCGGTTCGTAGGCGGCGCGGTCGTCGTTCGCGGCCGCGACGCCCAGGGCGACGTTGACGGCCTCGATGGTGGTGAAGATGCCACCCTTCCCGTCGTAGCGGTAGAGGATGCCCTCGCGCTTGGCCCAGGCCTCGACCGTCGCGCGGCGGGGGTTCTCGCCGGGGCGGCACAGCTGCTGCAGGGTTTCGAACGGGACGATGGACGGGTGCAGCACGGTGGTCAGCCTTCGTCGTCCACGCGGGCGGCGTCGTTGATCAGCTGCTGGCGGCAGTAGTCGAACACGCCAGCGGCGAACAGCGGGTGGGGCGGCATGCCTGGTGCGCGATCGGCGATGAAGAACGCGGGCTTGGCCTCGCCGGCCTGGATGATGGTGAGCGCGGCGAACTCGAGCTGGACGCCCGCCGCTGTGTCGCGCTCGATCACGTCGGCCCAGTGCCGGAGCATGTGGGGGACGTTGGCCAGGGCGTGGGCGGTGGGGAGGCGGGTGACGTCAGCCATTCGTCGTCTCCATGCCGCCACTTCCGGCGAACAGGTCGATGACGCGAATTACGCCCCTTTCGTATCCAGCCACCCAGGCGGCTTGCCGAAGCGCGTCTCGATTTCGCGCGCCGATTCGTGGTTCATCGCCTTGGCGTGTGGCTTGGTCGGGTCGGCCAGCCAGAAGCCGACGTAGGCCCGCGATTTGCCGATCATGGTTGCAAATCGGGCCTGATTGCCTTGCGCCACTTCGTCGATCAGGTCGCGCAGGCGCTGGCGGCGGGTGTCGGTGACCGGCTGGATCATGTGGCTCTCCGAAGGCTTGGGCATGCTGATCATGCCCCCGGGCGGCGCTGGTGCGCTCGACGTCGGTCCTCACGCGGCATTCGCCTTCGCGCCCGTGGTCGGGTTCTTGGCGCGGGGCTTTGCCTTCGTCTTCTCCGCTGCGAGATGTGCCGAACGGTGCCTGGGGCGTCATGCGGCCTCCTGGAGGGGCTGGCGAGAGGGGTCGAGATTCGCGACGAGCAGCGCCTCGTAGGGCGGCGGGCTCACGCTGTTGCCGCACATGGCCACGCTTCGGCTGACGGTCAGCGGGCGGCCGTCGGCGGTGCGGTCGATGATGTAGCCGCGCGGAAAGCCCTGCGCCCTGAACAGCTCGTGCTTCTGGAGCATGCGCAGGCCAATGTCGACGATCACGTACGGAGTGCCGCGGATTGTCACCGTCACCAGCGCCAGCCGGTCCCGGGTGCTGATGGTGGTCAGCGGCGCCCGCGCATCCGCGTCCTGGCCGCCGGTGCCGTGATAGCGCATCAGGAACGCGGCGACGCGCAGCGCGCCGGCCTCGTGTTCGGGGCTCAGGGTGCACTCGACCACGGCGTGATGCTGGCCACCTGCCAGCACTGTGCGCAGCGGGAGGTCGGCGCGGCCGCGTCCGCCGTTCGTGTTCGACGTCGACGCGTGCTGCAGATGGACCGCGACCAGCCGCTGCTGGCTGCCGGTCTGAGCGATCGTGGACACCGGCTCGTCGGCGCCGCGCGGCCGGCTGGTGTTGCTGTTCGGGCCGCCGGCGGCCTGCTCGAGGAAGGCGGTCATCACGCCCAAGGCGTTGGCCGCCCCCGCGGGCCGGGCAGCGCCGGCGCCGCTGGTGATGGTGGGGGCCGGCTCGTCGATCGCGCTGCCGGCGCTGTCGCCGCGGAACTTGACCAGGGCTGCGCCGGCCAGCATCAGCTCGCCGCGATGCGCGGCGGTGATCGTGGGGAGCGGGTCGGCAGGGTCATTGACCCGGTCGGAACCGTGATGAGTTGCCGGCACCAGCACCGGAGCGACCAGCGACGCGCCATTCCCGGTGGGCACGACGGTGGCCAGCGGTTCCGCGACCGACGCGGCGCGCGGCGCCTGGCCGTCGCGCTCGCCGTAGCGTGGTACCAGCGTGGGCGCCACCACCGCGTGCGCGCCGCCCTTCGGCCAGCCGGTGATCGTCGGCAGGGGCTCGTCGCCAGGGTGCACGCCGCTGGCGCTGGCGTTGGCGCACTGGACGATGAACGGCTCGGCGGTGTCGAGGACGTAGCGACGGACGCCGCGCGCGATGCGCCGCATCGTGGCGTCGGCCAGCGGCTTGCGACGGTCGAAGATGGAGGGGCACGGGATCGACCAGTCGATGCAGTCGGCCGCCGTCACGTACGGTTGCGCGCGGCCGGGGCCGTGCGTCGGCTCGGGCCACCGGATCGGCTCGCCGTCGCACCGGGCGACCATGAACAGCCGGGTGCGGCTAGTGCCGGCGCCGAAGTCGCAGGCCTTCAACTTCTGCCACTCGACCGCGTAGCCGAGCGCGCCCAGCGCGGCGACGAACTGGCGCCAGGTCCTGCCGGCGTGGCGCTTGTCCGGTACCAGGAACTGCTCGTGGCGCGGCACGCGCTCGCCCGGCGCGGCCACGGTGCCGTCCAGCCGGATCACCCGACCGGTCCCCCTGCACCGCTTCGCGACCAGCGGACCCCACTTGAGGATCTGCTCGACGTTCTCCAGTGTGATGATGCGCGGCGCGTTGCCGCTGCGGCGCAGGCTGCCGGCCCACTTCACCAGCACCCACGACAGGCCACGGATCACGGTGCTACGCGGCTGGCCGCCTTTCGCCTGGCTGAAGTGGGTGCAGTCCGGCGAGCCGTGCAGCACGCCGACCAGGCGGCCGCCCACCTCGGCCCGCGGGTCCGCGGCGTAGACGTCCTCGCACAGGTGGCGCGTGAACGGGTGGTTCGCGGCATGCATGCCGATCGCCCACGGGTTGTGGTTGATCGCGATGTCCACTGCACGCGCCAGTGCGGATTCGAGCGCATGGCTCGCGCCGCCGCCGCCGGCGAACAGGTCGACCACGATCTCTCCGGGGCGCAGGCGCGAGCGCGCGACGACCTGCGGGAAGTGAAAGCCGTGTTGGGGCGAGCGGCTACCGTCTGCCATCGGTGTTCCTTAGTGGTGGCGGGCGCCGCACGCGGCGCGCAGGGCGGTGTTGATGTCGACGACGACGGCGCCGCGCTCTGCGAGCTTCTCGGCGGTGGCTTTGTCGTTGGTGAGGACGAGGTCGCCGCTGCGCAGCTTCACGTCGCCCACGCCATTGCGGACCCCGTTGCGGACGACGTGGAAGGCGTCGTCGACGATGCGGCGGCAGCCGTAGTGCCGCTTCAGGGCTTCGGCGTTCCGGGTCTTGCCGGATGCCTGCGGGCCATAGATCACTGTGATCATGATTCCTCCTGGGTCAGGCGGCGGCAGGCGCCGCGGTGGGTTCGTTGGCGGGTTCGATGGCCTGCAGGGCTGCGGTGACGCGATCGGCGACAGCCGGATCCGGCTGACCGGTGCGCATGCAGTCGTAGTCGCGGCAGACGCGCGGGCGGGTGGCGTAGATGCGGCAGCGGTGCAGGCCCTGCGCAACTTCGAGGTGGCGGCAGGCGATCAGCTCGCCGTCGACCAGCGCGGAGCAGCAGGCGCCGCAGCGTTGGCAGAGGGCGGGGGTGATGGCTGTCGCGATTGGCATGTTGCTCAGGCCGCGCCTGCAGCGGCCTGGGGGTCGTTCGCTGCCTGCAGGGTTCGCTTGATCTCGTCCAGCACGCGCGCCTGGTCGTCGGCGGTGCGCAGCTGGCGCTGGAGGCGGGCGACTTGCGCCTCGAGCTCTTCGATGCGCTGCTGGTCCTGGCGCCAGTCGGCGGCGCGCTGGCGGAACTCGGCGGCGTTGGTGTCCAGCCCGCTGGCGGCGTTCTGGTCGGCGACGCTGGCGAGGAAGTCGGGCCCGCTCTGGCGGTGGGCGTGGGGCATGGTCAGTCGTCCAGGTCGTAGGTGCCGGTGCGCGGGGTGCGCGGCGGGAAGGTGTTCGCGGCTTCCATGCCGATGTGCTTGAAGAACTGGGTGGGGCCGAGGCGCTCGATGCGCCCACCGGCAGCCTCGAATGCGGCGATGTCGGCGCTGAGGCGCTCGCTGGCCGCGCGGGCGGCGTCGGGAATGCCGTCCAGGGCGCAGGCCGCGACGCTGCGGCGCGCCGGGCGCTCGATCGATGCCAGGCCGCGTGGGACGTCGCGCTCGCGCGCCGCGGGGCCGTGCACGAGGCGCGGTGTCGGCTTCGGCGCTTTCGCAGCCTTGGCCGGGCGCTCGGGCTTCGGCTTCGGCTGATTGGGTGGCTTGGGCGCGGCCGGCGGCTTGGCAGCCTTCGGTGCCTTGGGTGCGCGCGCGTTCGGCGGGAAGCCCCATGCGCGCGCCTGACGGCCCAGCGCGTACAGGCCCTCAAGCCCCTGCGTGCCGGTGCGCACCACCAGGCCCTTGCGGACCATAGACGCGATGAGGCCCGAGACCACGCGGATGTCGGTGTCGGGCAGGACGGCCCGCTGCACCTGACGCGATGTGACGGGGCCAGCCGCCTGCTGCAGCCAGCCGCGGATGCGGGCGGAGGCGGTAGGCGGTCGGCTGCTGGCGTCGGTGCGCGGCTCCGGCGCTGCCGGTGCCTGGGCGGGCTGGGAGAGTGCGGGTGGCGCTATCGGCGCGACGCGCGGAGTAGCTGCTGCGGCGACGGCCAGCTCGCGATCGGCGAAGTGGGGACGGCCGGCGTGCATCACCCGCACCAGCTCGCCGGACTTCACCAGGGTGTTGAGCGAGCCGAGCATGTTGTCGACGCGGATGCCGGGCTCCAGCGCATCCACCAGCTCCCGGGCGGTGTAGGCGCGCGGGTTCGCGCGCAGGAAGGCGCGCAGGCGGTCAGCACGGCCGGCGCCAGGGAGAGCGGCGCTGGACGTCACGGCGCGGCCTCGTTCGCGGCCTCGACCAGCTCGCGCGCGATCGCGACGCCTTCGTCGGTGAGGGTGAGGTAGCTGGGGCAGTATTCGTCGTCCAGCTGCACCAGGTCGGCGCGCTGCAGGCGCAGGGCCATGCGCTTGGTGACGTTGGGCGCCTGCACGGTGCCGGTGGTGGCGGCGCGCGGCGGTGCGGCGACGAAGCCGCCGCCGAAGCGGCGCAGGGTGTGCCCGGGCGCGCCGTAGGCGGCCAGCAGGGCGGTGCGCTCGAGAGGGGTGACGCGGGGGGCGGTGCCGGCGGAGTTCGCGGCCACGGTGGTTCCTTTGCCGGCCAGGGCCGGCGGTTGGGGTATTCGGTCAGCTGCCGTGCTGGGCGATCAGCGAGGCGAGGGTGAGCAGGGCGCCGGCGACGATGAGCACGGCGCGCCAGTGGCGGCGGCGGATGCGCGGCGCGCGGCCGGCCTGGGCGTTGGTGGTGCGGATGTGGTCGAGCAGGGTGGGCATGGTCAGCCTCCGGTGAACTGCGCACGCAGGGCGTACGCGACGAATGCCCAGCCGGCGACGGCGCCGGCGATGACGAAGGCGCGCAGCACGCGCTCGGCGATCTCTCGCCAGGTGCGCAGGTGCGCGTGGTCGGGGTTGCGGCGACGGTCAGCCACGGAAGTTGGCCTCCTGCGCCTGCTGGTCGTGGGTCAGCGGATAGAGCGTCGACTCGCTGGCCAGGTCGGCATTGCCGTGCAGGATCTCGGGCATGCCGGTGAGCTGGGCGAGGCGTTCGCGCAGGCGGAAGTCCAGCTCCTGGCGGTGGCGCTGGCGATTGCCCAACTTCACCAGCATCCGGCTCTGCGAGGCGCTCTGGCTTTCCTTCGCGGTGAGGTTGATGGCGTGGCCGTCGGCGATGCCGAGCGCGCGCAGGCCTTCGCGCAGGAGGACGAGGTCCTCGGCGGTGATGGGCGGGATCATTGGTATTCCCCGATGCTGCGGACGCGGTCGAGCGCATCCCAGGCCGCGACGATGGGACGGAGGGTGAGCACCAGCAGCTCGCACAGCAGGGCGTTCATGCCGCACCGCCCGGCTCGCTGTACGCGCACACCTGCCGGCGCAGGCGCTCGGTGTAGAGGTCGGCGAGCTTGCCGCCGTCTACGTGGCGCTCCTTCGCGTCGGCGACGATGCGGCGCACGACGTCCTGCTGCGTCTCGGGCATGCCCAGGCGCGCCGACTGCTGCACGGCGTTGCGCACGCGGCCCAGGTCCACCACCAGGCCGTTCATGCGCGCACCGCCGGGGCGGCCGGCGCGGCGATGTCCCGCGGCAGGGTGGAGGGCACGGCCTCGGCTGCCACGCGCGGGCGGCTGGCCAGCCAGGCTTCCACGGTGGCGGCGGTGTCGTCGTCGATGTCGATCGCGGCGCCGCGCAGCCAGAGCACCGGGGGCGCGTGCTGGTGGGTGCGCGCGTCGATGTACACGTCCGACCAGATGCGCCCACCGCAAAGGAACGCGGCGGTGCGGTCGGTGAGGCTGGCCCCCGGCTCGGCCTTGCCTTCCGGCACGTACAGCGTGGCGTTCACCTGGCCGGCCCGCGAGCCGTTGGGTTCGAAGGCCAGTTCGAGCGTCAGGCCCGCCACGGTGGGCACGCTCAGCGTCTGGCGCGCGCTCACCGGGGGCCTCCGCGCATCTCGGCGCGAGCGGTGCGGTGGCTGTCGATCGGCTCGTTGGCCGCGCCGGCGCGCGTCCATGCCTCGCTCTGGCGATGGGCCGTGGCGCGTGCCTTGACCAGGTCGGTCTCGGCCTTGAGGCGTGCGGTGGCCGCCCGGGCGCCGGAGTGGATCAGCCCGGCGACGGCCAGGCCGCCCGCGCAGAATCCGGTGATGTTGCCCAGGACGAAGCCTGGGTCGTAGAGCATGGCCAGCATGGTCGCCTCCTTCGGGTGGAAGAAGGCGGCCGGCAGGTCGCTGGGAGGGGAGGCCCAGTCAGCCGGTCAGGGGTGGGACCGGCTGGCGACCTGCCGGTCGCCCGTCCCGGAGGGGATGACCGGGACGGGCGAACCTTAAGACCCCTTAAGTCTTCCTGTCAAGCCCTCTTAAGATCGCCCATCGCAAACTGGGCGGAGCCGGGTGGGGACCCGGACCGAAGAAGGGACGCACACATGCGAATCGCGCTTTTCCTGCTCGCGCTGGTCTTGCTTGCTGCCTGCACCACCTCCCGGCCGATGATGGCTCCATCGGGTGCGCAGGGTTACAAGATCTGGTGCGAGATGCCGTCGCAGTGCTACTCGCGTGCTGCTCAGCAGTGCCCCTACGGCTACACGATCGAGGCCAGCGAGAAGGATTACTGGGGTCTGGGCGACATCGACGGCAACCTGTTCATCGTCTGCAAGACGCCCGAGCAGGCGCCGTCGGCAACGGCTACACCCGCCGCCGCCGCGCCCGTTTCACCCGCGACGGACGCGCAGCCTTCGCAGGCACCACGCGAGATGGATCCGGCGAAACGGTGCGATGCCTGCGGGCGCATCGGCACTCCCTGAGCCGATCACCACTAGCGGGCGGGCGGCGCGTCTGGCGGGTCGCATCCATCCTGTACGCATGCCTCCAGCGTGACCATGCGCTGGTGCACCGCCTCGATCTGGTCGTCATCTAAGGCGGACAGGGATGGTGCGTCGTACATGTCGAGCATGCGCTGGAGCTCGCTCACCCAGCCGTAGCTTATGGCGACGCGGTTGATCGCCCGAATCATGCGCGCGGTCCGCGTCATGTCCACAACCGGCATCGGCTGGTTCGCGGCGAAATGCTGGTATCGGCGCCAGGCGTCGACCTCGTCCGCCGACTGCGGTGCCGGCGCCGGAATCGAATCCGCGATGATCTGGCGCAGGCGAGAGACCTTCGCCTGGAGCGAAGCAGCGTCGTGCATCGATTTCCCCTGTAGCGGCTAGGCCGCGGCAGCAAGGACGAAGCGCAGCACCTTCGCCCGAGGCAGTCCCTCGTCGAGCAGTTCGTACGCCAGTTGCGTGAGTTCTGCCCGCTTCGCGGGTGGCAACGTGCGGGCCTGTCGCTGAAGCGCGTCCTCGACCTCGGTTGCCAGCTGAAACGCGAGAGTGAGGGCCTCGGGTTTCAGAACCTGAGACGCCTCGGCGGGCGCGGCGTCTGCTATCCGCAGGGGCGCGCGGTAGGGGGCGGCATGCCCCAGGAGCAATTCGCGTGGGTCGGCGCCCACGGCCTCGGCGATATTGAACAGCTGGGCGGCCTTCACGTGTTCCGTGCGGACCTTGTCCTTCAGCCAGTTGTGGATAGTGGCTTCGGTGGTCTTCGCCCGTCGCGCGACCTCGGCGGGCTGTAGATCGCGCTCTCGCATGCGGGACTCGAGGCGCTGGCCGAGGGACTGTGGAGGCATAAAGATAGCTTAAGTTTCTGAGGCTAAAGACCGCTTGACAGGTCACCTTAAGAGGTCTTAAGGTCTCGACCCATGCTCGCGATCACCAAAAAGCAGCTTCGAGCCGCACTGGGCGGCCCCGCCAACGACGCGGAGATCAGCCGCTTCTTCGGAATCTCCCAGGCGGCTGTGAGCCAGTGGGGCGAGGACGATCCAATCCCTGAGCGCCGGGCGCTAGCGGCCGTGTTCAAGCGACCGGACCTGTTCGGGAGATTCGCATCGCTTCCCGCCAACGACGACACCGCCCCAGCCGAGGGCGAGGGCGCGAGCAATGGCTGAGGCCGGCGAGCTAGCGGTACTCACCCTGATCCGGGATGGAAAGGACCAGCTCCGGGAGGCGCTGGCGCGTTCGGGTTGGTACCAGCGATCGCGCGCCACGAGTCCAGGAAGTCCTGAGCGGACTCGGCCATCGCTGCAATCTCCGGATCGGGGTGCGCACCCAGATCGTCCAGGGACAGGACGACCTGCGTGAGCTTGTCCAAGCTCTCCCAGAACGGCTGGTTGTCGCGCTGCTCGCGCAGCAGTGCCAGCAGGGCCACTTCCATCGCCAAGGTCTTCGCGGCCAGCAGTTGGCTGGTCGGCAAGTCCGGTTGTGCCATGTCCGTCTCCGGTGTCGGGTTGGGGCTCAAGCGCCTGCCAGCCTACATCGGGGGCGGGCGCCATCCGGAAGAGAACGGCGGCCAAGCGCGTGCGGTGGCCGTCCTGAATTTCCCACAGGGGGGAAAGCGTCGTGTCGCTGCAAGTGCCTGTGTCCATGAAAAAATTTTGGCCGGCGGAAGTCTCTCAACTCCACTCAACTCGGTTGAGCGGCGATGAGTAGCCAGCTGGCGATGCCGCTGCCGCTGCGGCCGGAAGAGGTCATGCGCGAGAAGTCGCTGGGCGATGCGATCGCCCTGTGCGCCAAGGCCGGCGGCTATGCCCTGGACAAGGGCCTGCAGTTGGAGCTCGAGGTCGACAAGGCCCAGTTCTCGCGCTGGATGTCGGGCGGGGAGGGCGTGGTATGGCCCAAGCTGGACCGGCTGATGAGCGTGTGCGGCAACGACGCGCCGCTGCTGTGGATGCTGCACCAACGCAATTACGACCTGCACAGCCTGCGCCACCGCGAAACCGAGGTGGAGCGTCAGAACCGCCTGCTGCGGGAGGAGGTGGCGGCCCTGCGCCGCGTTCTGCAGGCAGGGGTGGCCAACGATGCCTGACGCCATGGATGCCGTGCAGGCCGATGTGGACGCGCGCATCGCCGATGCGCTCAAGCGCCACCAGGCCACTGCAACCACGCGCCGCCCCGGCCTGCCCGCGTGCGAGCAGCTGGACTGCGGCGAACCGATCGAGGAAGCACGCCAGCGCCTCGGCGCCCGGTTGTGCACCGACTGCCAGCGCGAGGAAGACATCCGCGCGCACCAATACGCACCTGGGAGGGGAAGGTGACCCATGGGACTTCCGCGAGGCCGCCGCTGGGTGGACTTGCCGCGAAAGCCGGCGCCCAACGCGTCGGAGAAGTGGAGGGCATGCGCGCTGCTGGCGCTGCAGGTGGATCCACCGTCGAACGACCCGGACCCGATCGCCACGCGCGACCAGCTGCATCGCGAGGTGGAAGCGGCCAGGCGAAGGCAGGGCGAGCTGAAGTTCAGCAGCGCCTGAGCGACCGCACGTTCAAGCGGCTGGTCGAGGACTTCGAGGCCATGACGCCGGAAGACCGCAAGGCCGAGCTGGCCTGGCGCAAGCGCATGATCCCCAAACTGCAGCGCGAATACGCCGCCGGCCAGCAGGCCGACAAGCGTGTGCGGCGCAAGGCGGCCGCGAAATGATGGCCTTGCGATCCCCGCGCCCCTTGGTGAGGGGATGCGCGCGCGCGTTTGCGCGGGCCTTCGGGCGCGATCGCGGGTCGGTCGGGCTGTTCAGGTTCGCCGGTCGTGGGTCCTCCCGGGCGACCCCCGTTGCGGGTAATTCGGACCCCGCTTGCCGGGTAGTCAGCGGGGCTGAGGGTTACTGAAATGGCAGCCTCGAACTACGACGACGTCGTCCGCCAGCTCACCGCGGCGGGCCTGATCCTCCCGCGGGGCGGTCTGGAGATCGGATCCGCGCGCACGGTCCGCTGCCTGGTCGAAGGCGGGGGGCGGGAGAAGCGCGGCTGGTACAGCCTGCACGAGCTGCCGTCGACCGCGAACCCGGGCGACTTCATCATCGTTGGCAGCTACGGCATCTGGCGCGGCAACGAGCCGAACAGCCAGAAGATCGAGCTGTCGAAGAAGGACCCGCTGACGCCCGACCAGGCCGCGGCCCTGCGCAAGAAGCTGGCCGAGGACCGCAAGCGCGTCGAGCGCGAGCGCGCCCGCGAGGCCGCGCGCGCCGCCGGCGTGGCCGCCAAAGCCTGGGCCGTGCTCGCGCCCGACGGCGAGTCGCCGTATCTGAAGGCCAAGGGCGTCGGCGCCCACGGGCTCAAGTTCACCAGGCACGGCACCGCCGTGCTGCCTCTGGTGGATACCACAGGCAAGGTCCACGGCCTGCAGTTCCTCCGTACCGCCGCCCAGGCGAGGGAGGGCAAGCGGCCGGCGAAGGAGTTCTGGCCGGTCGGCGTGGCCAAGAAGGGCCACTTCCACCTGATCGGCCACCAGCCGCACTGGATCGTGCTGGTCGCCGAGGGGTATGCCACCGCGGCCTCGCTCTACGAGGCCACCGGCTTCCCGGTCGCCGTGGCGTTCGACGCCGGCAACCTGCTGCCCGTGGCCGAGGCGCTGCGCAAGCGCTACAAGAAGGCGCGCATCCTGGTGTGCGCCGACGACGACTGCTTCACCGACGGCAACCCCGGCGTCACCGCGGCCAGCGCCGCCGCGCTCGCGGTCAACGGCGCGTGGATCTCGCCGGCGTTCGCCGACGAGGAGGCGCGCCAGGCCAAGCACGCCGCCAATGGCCACAAGCTCACCGACTTCAACGACCTCCACGCCCTGGAGGGCATCGCCGCCGTCGGCGCGCAGGTGCGTGCCCGCCTCTTGGAATTGCGCTGGGACCCCCCGCAATTGCGCGCGGTTTCTTCCTCCACAACCGGGGAGGGGGGCGGCAAGCTGCGGGTGATCCAGCACCTCGAAGAGCTGCTCGAGCGCTACGCGCTGGTGTACGCCGCCGGCGGCGCGGTCTTCGACAAGGCCGAGCACTGCCTGCTGCCGCTCACCGACATGCGCAACCTCTGCATCCGCGCCGACCTGCACAAGGCATGGATGGAGCACCCCGAGCGCGACGTCGTGCGCCAGGACGAGGTGGGTTTCGACCCGGCCGAGACCGATTCCAAGATCACCTGCAACCTCTGGGGCGGCTGGCCCACCACACCGCGCAAGGGCAAATGCGATCGCCTGCTCGAGCTGCTGCACTACATGTGCAGCGGCGAGGCCAACAGCCGCGACCTGTACGACTGGGTGCTGAAGTGGGTGGCGTACCCGATCCAGCACCCCGGCGCCAAGCTCAAGTCCACCATCGTGGTGCACGGCCCGCAGGGCACCGGCAAGAACCTGTTCTTCGAAACGGTGATGGCCATCTATGGCAAGTACGGCCGCATCCTCGACCAGGACGCGCTGACCGACAAGCACAACGACTGGGCCAGCCGGAAGCTGTTCCTGATCGCCGACGAGGTGGTCGCCCAGGCGCACCGCTTCGAGGTCAAGAACAAGCTCAAGACGCTGATCACCGGCACGTGGATCCGCATCAACCCCAAGCACATCGCCGCATACGACGAGGCCAATCACGTCAACCTGGTGTTCCTGTCGAACGAATCGATGCCGGTGGTGCTCGAGGAAGACGACCGGCGCCACTGCATCATCTGGACGCCGCCGAAGAAGCCGAAGGAGTTCTACGCCGAGCTGCTGCGCGAGATCGAGACCGGCGGCGTCGAGGCCCTGCACGACTACCTGCTACACCTGGACCTCGGAGACTTCAACCCCGGCACCCTGCCGCCGGACACCGAAGCCAAGCGCGAGCTGATCGACCTGGCGCAGGACAGCCCGGTGGAGTTCGTCGACGCGGTCTTCCGGGTGGACTACCCGCAGCTCATCTCAGATGGCGCAGTGCTGGCCGGGCTGACGCAGGACTGGTTCGAGGTCTACCGCCACTGGTGCGGACAGGTGGGGGTCAAGCCCGCGTCGCTGAAACGCTTCGTCAACGCGATCGAGAAGAAGCGTGGCATGCGGGCGGAGCGCAAGCGCTACCTCGTCGAGGCGGAATTCGAGATGCCCGAGAAGGTCGGGCCACACAGCGTGCTCACCTTCGGCGCCCAACCGCCCGAAGGCGCCGACGAAGCGGTCTGGCTTGGCCGCCAGGTGTCCGCGCTCAAGCTGCGCCTGGGTGCGCTGAAGGGGTCGCGATGACCGGCCACGCGCCTGTGCGGCCACCGTCCCCGCACAGTGCGGGCACCTGTGCGGGCAGAAATGGCGCTGTTGCGCGCCTGTGCGGCCTGTGCGGGCAGATTGCGCGCCCGCGTACGCGAGGGGCGCTCCGCCAGTGCGCCCACCCGCGCCCGCACATGCGCGCACACGGAGCGCACGCCGCACAGGCCGCACAGGCCGCACAGGCCTGCGCGATCAGGCACTTGCGCGCTGCGCTCCCCGCACACCTGCCCGCACCGCCCACGCCGACCCCGCACAGGCCCGGTCGCGGGCGCGCGCGCGACCTTCTCGCTTCGCCCCTCGAAAAGAAAATGGAAGGAGGCCGCCTCGATGGCTGAGCCGCGCCCGCTGCCCGACACCCTGGGGTTCCGCGAGTTCGCGTCGCTCATGGGCTTCCGGCCCAGCTACGTCACCGAGCTCAAGGGCAAGGGCCACCTGGTGCTGACCGAAGACGGCCGCCGCGTGCGCGTCGCCGAGAGCCGCCAGCTGCTGGCCGACCTGGCCGACCCCAGCAAGGCCGGCGTCGCGGCGCGCCACGCCGCTGCGCGGGCCGCGGTGAGCCCATCCCCCTCCACCGCCCAGGAGGCGGGGCAGGGCGCCGCCGGCGGCGACGAGGACGGCGAGGACCGCGCGCCCGTCGCCTACGACGACCCGCTGGCCCTGCGCCGAGCCCGTGCCCAGGCCGAGCGCGAGGAGGCCGCACTGCGCAAGGCTCTGCGCGAGGAGCAGCAGGAGCTGGGCGAGTTGCTGCAGCGCGACGAGGTGGTGGCGGTGATCGCCGACGCCATCACCACCCTGCGCACCGGCCTGGAGAACCTGCCCACCGTCCTGTCGGCATCCCTGGCCGCGGAGAGCGCCGAGGAGCGCTGCCGCGTGATCCTGGCCAACGGCATCGAGCATGCGCTCGAGGAGCTCAGCCGGAAGTGCAGCGCCATTGGCAGGCATGTCTGACCATTGCCCATCAATCAAGAGGCCGAACTCCATGAAATGGCAACCGATCGAGACAGCGCCGACCGATGGAACCACCGTGTTGGTTTACGTTGAGGTGGCGTCGGTGGAAGTCGTGCACCTCGCCTGGTTCAACAGCGAGGAAGAGTGGGAGCGCGTAGGCCAGGTGTTCTCGTCGCCGGGGGAAACCGTGGACGATTACGTCGGCTGGTGGTCGTACACCCGAGGCAGCGTCACGCAAGAGAAGCTAGACGGCTGTCGGGCGCCGACCCACTGGATGCCTTACGTGTCGCCGAGCGAGGCGTGATAGGCCCCGCGCCGATGACCTACGCCGCCGCCCGCCCCCTGATCTTCCAGACCGTCGCGAAGGCCATCGCGCCGCGCAAGCCCATGCGCGTCAGCGAGTGGGCGGAGGCGAAGCGGATCCTGTCGACCAAAGGCAGCCAGAACGCGGCGAAGTGGCGCAACGACACCAACCCGCTGCAGGTCGAGATCATGGATTGCTTCTCGGCCCGCAGCCCGGTGCGCGACGTGGTCGCGCGCCTGCCCATCCAGTTCGGCAAGAGCGAGATCGAGACCAACATCCTCGGCTACACCATGTGCGAGAACCCGATGCCGATCATCGTGGCGCTCCCGGCCGAGGTCTCCATGAACAAGTGGATCGACCAGAAGCTCAACCCGCTGATCGACGAGACGCCCGCCGTCCAGGCCGTGATGACCAGCATGGCCAGCCGCGAGGCGTCCAACCGGCGCACCTTCAAGGATTTCCAGGGCGGCCAGCTCTACGTGGAGCACGCGGGCAACCCCGTGCGCCTGAAGTCGACCAGCGCCGGCATGGTGCTGGCCGACGAGTTCAGCAGCTTCGCCTCGCTGCTGAAGTCCGGCGACGACCCGGCCGAGATGCTTGACGGCCGCACCTCCGCCTTCCCGTCGAAGTACAAGCGGCTGAAGGTGGGCACGCCCGAGATCGCCGGCCGCTGCCGCATCAGCGAGCTCTACGACAAGTCCGACCAGCGCCGCTACTACGTGCCGTGCCCGGACTGCGGCCACGAGCAGCCGCTGGAGTGGAGCGGCCTGCAGTGGACGCCCGACGGCCTGCACGCCTGGTACGTCTGCCGCGAGTGCGGCGTGGTGATCGAGGAGCACCAGAAGACCGCGATGATCGCGCGCGGCCGCTGGGTGGCCGAGAACCCGGGCGCCCGCAGCCGCGGCTACCACGCCAACGCCCTGTACTACCCCATCGGCCTGGGCCCGCGCTGGGTGGAGCTGGTGGCCATGTGGCGCGACGCCCAGGGCGACCCGGCCAAGCTCAAGACCTTCATCAACGACCGCCTGGCCGAGCCTTGGGAAGACCCGGCCATGCGCGCGGTGAAGTTCAACATCATCGCCGACCGCGCCGAGCCGCTGCCGCTCAAGCCCGTGCCCAACTGGGTGCTGGCCGTCACCGCCGGCATCGACACCCAGGACAACCGCCTGCCGGTGCAGATCGTCGGCTGGGGCCGCGGCATGACCTGCTGGCCGATCGACTACGTGGAGCTGCCGGGCGACCCGAACGAGGACGAGGTGTGGACCGCGCTCACCGCGCTGCTCAACGCCCCCATCGAGCGCGCCGACGGCGCCGTGCTGCGCGTCGACGCTGCCCTGCAGGACATGCTGGGCCACCGCACCGAAGCGGTGAAGGCCTACGTGCGCCAGAAGCGCGTGCGCCGCCTGGTGGCCGGCTTCGGCGCCACCGCCAACAACGCCCCGTCCCTGGGCAAGGCCAAGCTGCACGACATCAACTACCGCGGCATGGTCGACAAGCGCGGCGTGCACGCCTACCCGGTGGGCACCGTCGCCATCAAGCACCACCTGTTCGCCATGCTCAGCACCGACGCCGACAAGCTGGCCGAGGAGCGCAAGGTGCGCTTCAGCGACGAACTCAGCCGCGACTACTTCGGCGGCCTGGTGTCGGAGACGTACGACCCGCGGAAGAACCGCTTCGAGAAGATCCGCGGCACCCCGCGCAACGAGCCGCTGGACACCTGGGTGTACGCCTACGCCGCCGCCCTGCACCCCGAGCTGCGGCTGCACCGCTGGACCCGGGCGAACTGGGACATGCGCGAGGCGCAGGTGCTGGCCACCATCCAGCAGGCGGCGGCGAACGATGATTCCCGTGAAACACGCGCGCCGGCGGCGCCGGCCCTGGCGCGCCCGATGGATTCCCGTGGAACACGACAGCGCCGCCGCGGCGGCTGGAAGGATTGAGGAGGGGGTATGGCAGAAGACGTCAAGGCGGACGAGCTGGTCGACCAGCTACGCGACAGCTTCAATCAGAAGCTGCGCGAGGAGATCAAGGATCTGCCTGCGCACCAGGCACTGCAGCTGGCCGATGCGTTGGCGCTGGTGCAGCTGGACCTGCTGGCCGGTCTTCGGGTGCGGTACCGCCAGGCGGTGCCCATTGACGCCGAAGGCATCGCTGAGTCATGGCGGCGCGGGCTGTCCATCGTTGAGGTCTGCCAGGCACACAAGATCAGCAGGGCGACTGCGTACAGGCACCATCCGAACAAGAAGGCCCGTCGCGCGAAGACGGGCTGAAAAAGTCTCCCAGCCGCCATGACGGGAGACAGGGCGGTGTATAGCTTGTCTGTCCATGTCGACCGCGCAAGAACGGCTGGACCTCTACCTGGCAGCTGAAGCCCGCATCCTCACTGCGGGTTTCAGCGTGCAGCTGGACGTGCGCCGCCGGCAGGAAGCCGAACTCGCCGAGATCCGCAAGGCTATCGCCTCCCTGCAGCGCGAAGTGGCCGCCGAGCAGGGTCCGCGTCCTGGCCGCGGCAGCCTCCGCTACGTCACCACGGTGTTCAACCGGTGAGCACGCGCGCGGCCACGAAGCCGGCGCCGGCGAGGCCCAACCTGATCGAGCGCGGCATCGCCGTGCTCGCGCCGCGCGTCGCCGCCCGGCGCATGTTCGCCCGGCAGGTGTTGTCGCTGTACGAAGGCGGCCGCAGCTCCAAGCGCCGCAAGAAGAGCCGCGACAACAGCAGCGGCGAGCGCCTGGTCGTCCGTGACGCCGCGACCGTTCGCGCCACCATCCGCGACCTCGAGCGCAACTACGATCTGGTCGACGGCGCGCTGTCCACCTTGGTGCGCCACATCATCGGGCCGTCCGGCATCAGCATCGAGCCGACCCCGCGAGTCGGCACGCCGGGCGAGAATTACGACGACATCGACGACGACTTCGCCCGCACCCTGCTCAACGAGTTCCGTGAGTGGTGCAAGCGGCCCGAGGTCACCCGCACGCTGAACTGGGTGCAGGCGCAGGACCTGGCATGCCGCTCATGGCTGCGCGACGGCGACCAGTTCACGCAGCTGGTGGAAGGCACCGGCTCGTACATCCAGCACGCCAGCCGGGTACCGCTGTCGCTCGAACTGCTCGAGGCCGACGTCTGCCCGCTGGACCACGCCCCGAAGGAGAACGTCGACGCCGGCATCGAGCGCAACGCCTGGGGTCAGCCGGTCGCGTTCTACTTCTACAAGCACCATCCGGGCAATGGCCGCGGTTTCATCCACGGCGACCTGAAGCGCGTGCCGGCGCAGCGCGTGCTGCACCTGGCGGTGCGGCGTCGACTGTCCGGCCTGCGCGGCATCAGCCTGTTCGCGCCGGCGATCGACCGCCTGCTCGATATCAAGGACTACGAAGAGTCCGAGCGCACCGCGGCGCGGATCGCGGCGCGGATCGCCGCGTACATCAAGCGCGACAAGGACATGGAGTGGACGGCGCCGCCGGTCGAGACCGACGCCCAGGGCGACCCGGTGGAGCGTGACTTCCTGCTGGAAGCCGGCGCGATCTTCACCGACACCATGCCGGGCGAGTCGATCGAGATGATCAACCCGAACCGGCCGAACACGGTGCTGGAGCAGTTCCGCACCGCGATGATGCGCGCGGTCTCGCGCTGCATCGGCCTCAGCTACTCCAGCCTTTCGGGCGACTACGACGGCACCTACAGCGCCCAGCGCCAGGAACTGATCGAGGCCTACGACGGCTACCGCACCATGACGCAACAGTTCGTGGCGTCGTTCGTGCAGCCGGTGTGGGAGCGCTTCGTCGACCTGGCCATCGCCAATGGCACGGTGAAGGTGCCGGCGCACATCCGCCGCGACTCGGTCGCGCAGGCCGTGTTCCGCGGCCCGAAGATGCCGTGGATCGACCCGCTGAAGGAAGCGAACGGCCTCAAGGCCCTGTTCGAGGCGCGGGTCGAGTCCCGCACTGCCGTCATCGCCGAGCGCGGCGGCCGAGTGCAGGACAAGTTCGAAGAGATCGCCCGCGAGCGGGAGCTGGCCGCCGAACTCGGCTTCCCGCTCGACACCGTCTCGAACGCGCCCGCGGACGCGCCACCGCCCGACGACCGGGATGACGACGAACAGCGCCGCGCGCCACGGCAGCGCGGCCACCGCATGCGCCTGGTGCGCACCACCGGAGACACCCCGTGACCAAACGCAACGCCCTGTTCCTGGCCTGTGCCGCTGCCCTCGCCACGGCGCCGCTCGCCGCACCGCGCGACCGGCAGGATCGCCCGCACATCGAGCCGCAGATGACCCTCCGCCCGTGCGCGGCCGACGACAGCGCCTACGAGCTGCTGATCTACGGCGACATCGGCGACAGCTGGTGGGGCGAGTCGGTCACGGCGCAGTCGGTGGCGGAGCAACTCAACGGCCTGGCCGACACCGTCGCCACCATCAACGTGCGCATCAACAGCTACGGCGGCAGCGTGGCCGATGGCCTGGCGATCTACAACGCGCTCAAGCGCCACAAGGCGACGAAGGCGGTGACGATCGACGGCGTGGCGATGTCCAGCGCGTCGCTGATCGCGATGGCGGGCGACACGGTGTCCATGCCGCCCACGTCCATCCTCATGATCCACGCGCCCTGGGGCGGATGCTGGGGCAACGCCAAGGAGATGCGCCAGTACGCCGACGTGCTGGACAAGTTCTCCGACTCCATGGCCGACGCCTACGTCAAGAAGTCCGGCAAGGCGAAGGACGACATCCTCAGCCTGCTCAAGGACGGCGAGGACCACTACTACACCGGCGAGGAGGCGGTGGCCGAAGGCTTCGCCGACGCCGTCACCAACGACGACGACGGCAACGACAGCCCCGACGAGAACGCGCGCGCCTACGCCAATCAGCTGCTGGAGCGCATCAGCGCCCGCGGCGCGCCGGCCAAGTACGCCGGCATGGTCGTCACCGCCGCGCTGCGCGGGGCCCCGAATACCTCGACGACGACAACGCCAACCCCCGGCGGGGTGAACCCCGCCGGGGCGCGGCCGGCGCCGTCCGCACCGAATCCGCCGGCCGCACCGGCCGCGACCCCGCCGGTGGATACCGGTTCCGACCCCTCTGGAGCAATCCCCATGACCGAAGAAGAGAAGAAGGCCGCGGCCAAGGCCGCGCTCGCCGCCGACAAGGCGCGCCGCGAGGCCATCCGCAACCAGTTCGCCCCGTTCGTGGCGCGCACCGATCTCGACGTGGCCGCTCTGCAGAACCTGCAGCGCGAGTGCGAGGACGACAGCGACACCACGCCCGAGGCCGCAGGCCAGAGGCTGCTCGCCATGCTGGGCAAGGACACCACGCCCACCGGCGGCCCGCGCGCGGAGCCCGGCACGCAGGACGAGACCGCGACCTATCGCGACGGCGCGATCCTGTCGCTGCTGCACCGCAAGGATCCGCAGGCCTTCAAGCACGACGAGAAGTCCCAGCAGTTCCGCGGCATGAACCTGCTCGACCACGGCCGCGACTGCCTGGAGCGCGCCGGGCGCAAGACCCGCGGCCTGTCCCGGCAGGAGATCGCCGTGCAGGCGCTGCAGTCCACCAGCGACTTCCCGCACATCCTCGAGGCGGTCATCACCAGGAGCCTGCGCCGTGCCTACGAGGCCAGCGAGCGCACCTTCGTGCCGTGGACCCGCCAGGCCACCCTGCCGGACTTCCGCCAGGTCAGCCGCGCCCAGCTCGCCGGGGCGCCGAGCCTGAAGCGCGTGGTCGAAGGTGCCGAGTACGAGTTCGGCACGATCGGCGACGGCGCCGAGAAGTACGCGGTCCAGAAGTACGGTCGCATCGTCGCGATCACCTGGGAGGTGATCATCAACGACGACATGGATGCGCTGACCCGCATCCCGGAGATGTTCGGCGCCAGCGCGGCGGACCTCGAGTCCGACATCGTCTACGGCATCCTCAACGCCAACCCGAACATGGCCGACGGCAACGCTCTGTTCAGCGCCGCGCACGGCAACCTGGGCAACCCGGCAGCCGCGCTGATCGACGCAGTGAGCCTGGACCCGACCGTCGGCAACCCGCTGGCGGCCATGCGCGCGGCGATGCTGCTGCAGAAGGGCGCCGAAGGCCGCTACATCACGGTCCGCCCGAAGTACCTCCTGGTGCCCCCGGGTCTGGAAGAGGCCGCGCTGAAGGTGACCAATGCCGCCATCGTGGCCGCCCGCGGCAGCGACGTGAACGTGGTGGGCCCCACGCTCACCCCGATCACCGAGCCGCGCCTGCACGACGGCAGCGCCACCGCCTGGTACGGCGCTGCGGACCCGTCGCGCGTCGACACCATCGAGTACGCCTATCTGGAAGGCCACGAGGGCGTGTTCACCGAGACCCGCCAGGGCTTCGAGGTGGACGGCGTGCAGGTCAAGTGCCGCCACGTGTTCGGCGCCAAGGCCATCGACTGGCGCGGCCTGTTCAAGAACGCCGGCGGCACCCCGTCGCCGTTCCCGGGCACGCCCTGAGCCTGACCACCGGCGCGACCTCGGTCGCGCCGGTGTAGGCCCGGTCGCGGCGCACTGATCCGACTTCTCCTGGAGACAGCACCCATGCTCAACGCACACAGCATCGCCGACACGATCACCGTGCCGGCCCCCTCGGGCGGCGCCACCTCGGGCGTTCCCTTCATCCTCGGCACGCTCCTGGCCATCCCGGTCACCGACGCGGCCGAAGGCGAGCCCGTCGCCGTCCAGATCGAACGCGCCTTCATCCTGCCGAAGCTGTCGACGGCCGTCATCGCCGCCGGCGCGAAGGTCATCTGGGACGTCAGCGCCGGCCAGGTGATCGTGGCCAGTGCCACCGCCGGCGACCTCAACAACTTCGGCGTGGCCATCGCCGCGGCGGGCAACGGCACGACCACCTGCGTCGTGAAGCTCACCCCCGGCGCGGGCTCGCTCGCGACCTGATCGGCGCAGTAGTCCTCGCCGCACGTGAACCGCTTTGCGGCGGCGTGCGGCGAGGAGGTTTCCACCAGTTCGGGCAGGGGCGATGAGCGAGAACGCGATGCACGCTGAGGATGCGATGGATTCCAAGCTGGCGAAGATCGCCGTGCGGATCTTCGTCTGGCTGGCACCGTTCGTCTTCGCCGGGTTCGCCTGGTTCATCACGTCGCAGCTCCACGACATCAAGACCCTGCAGACCGAACAGACCAACAAGCTGCAGGGCGTCACCGGCGATGTCCAGGTCATCAACGCCAAGCTCGACAGCGGCGTGATCTGGCGCATCACCGAACTCGAACGCCGCGTCAACACCGTCGAAGCCGCGCAGAAGACCCCATGACCGACCACTTCCCCAGCTTCATCGACCGCCTGCTCTCGCACGAGGGGGGCTACTCGTCCGACCGCACCGACCCCGGCAACTGGACCGGCGGCCGCGTGGGCGCCGGTGAGCTGCGCGGCACGAAGTTCGGCATCGCGGCCAACAGCTACCCCACGCTCGACATCAAGGGCCTCACCCGCGCGCAGGCGATCGCGATCTACCGCCGCGACTTCTGGCAGGCCGCGCGGTGCCACCAGCTGCCGCCCGTCGCCGCGTTCCAGCTGCTGGACGGGGCGGTGAACAGCGGCATCCGCCAGGCCACCCGCTGGCTGCAGCGTGCCGTCGGCGTGTCGGACGACGGTGCCATCGGCCCGGTCACCCTGGCTGCCATCAAGGCCGCCAACCCCAACGACATCGTCCTGCTGTTCAACGCCGAACGGCTTGACTTCATGACCCGCCTGAGCAACTGGCCGCACCACGGCCGGGGCTGGGCGCGTCGCATCGCCGCAAACCTGCGCTACGCCGCCACCGACAACTGAGGCCCGCCATGAACCTGCTGCTCTCGCTCGCCATGCTCATCCTCGCCGTGCTGGCGTGGGTGTTCTACGACAAGTTCACCAAGCGCGGCGCCGTGCCGCTGGAGGCCGCCTTCCGCAGCTACACCGCGTGGCTGGCGGCGATCGGCGCCGTCTTCGGCGAGTACGTGGTGAGCCTGTTCGCCTGGGCCACGCAACAGGTGGACTTCCTGCAGGCCCAGTTCGGCGGGCTGTTCAACCATCCCTCCCTCGGCGCATTCGTGCAGGTGGCCAGTGGCGTCTTCCTGCTGCTGCGGTTGAAGGGGCAGGGCATGCCGAGCTTCCAATTCCCGGACATCCCGGACCCCACCGACCAGGCAGGCGCCTGACCCATGGCCGGCCTGCTCGCCAAGCTGACGGTGACGCCACTGCTGTGGGCCTGCGGCCTGCTGCTGGTGGCCGTGGCCGCGCTTGGCGTGCGGGTGCACATGCTGGGCGCCGACGTGGATGCTGCGAACGGCGGCGCCGCCGCGGCCGACGCGCGCGCCAACCAGCATGTTGCCGAGCGCGATGCCTGGAAGCACGCCGCGCAATCCGCCCTGGAGGCCACCACGCGCTGGGAAACCGCCTTCGGCACCGCCCGCCAGCTGCTGGCCGATTCGCAGCGCGAGGCGCGGCGCCTGGACGAGGCCGGCCGCCAGGCGCTCGCGGCGGCGCGCGCACGCGAGGCCGAGGCCAACCGCGCACTGGCCGGCTGGATGGACCGCTACGCCGAGCAAGTGCGCGTGGGCGACTGCGCCGCCGCGCTCAACGCCGTGCAGCAGGCCTGCCCGGCCTTCGGAGGCTACTGACCATGCGCCTGCTGCTCGCCATCGCCCTGGCCCTCGTCCTGGCCGGCTGCTGCCGCCACCGGGACGAGGTCAAGCCGGACCTGCCCGGCGCCGGCACCGTCGTCGCCCCCGAGGTAGTGACGGTGGAGAAGCGCGTGTACGTGCCGATCCCGGGCGACCTCACCGCCGAGCCGATCGCAGAGGGGCCAATCGCCCAATGCTTCGAAGTCGCAGCCCAGCGCCGCGCCGCCCTCGAGCGCGCGAACGCCAAGATCGCCCAGTGCGCCGCGGTGCAGGGCACCGAGGTGGAGCCGTGAAGGGAGCCCACTTCGAGACCTTCGTCGATCGCGCCGGCGCGTGGCGCTGGCGCCTGGTGGCCGGCAACGGCCGCGTCGTCGCCGTGGGCGAAGCGCACACCCGCGAGCGCGACGCCCGCCGCGCGGCGCTCACCGTCGCCAGGCTGGCGCCGGGCGCCAAGGTGGTGTCGGCATGAGCGTGCCCCTGCGCATCGAAGTGGACGCCGACGGCGTGCTGGCCCGCCAGTTCAGCGAGCTGGAGCGCACCCAGCTGCCGTTCGCCGCCATGCAGGCCAGCAACGCCGTGGCGTTCGAGCTGCGCAACACCTGGAAGACCACGGCCCAGCGCGTGTTCGACCGGCCCACGCCGTTCACCACCAACGCCATCCTGTACCGCAAGGCCACGAAGGCGCAGCCGTTCGCCGAGGTGTTCATCCGCGACGAGGCCGCCAAGGGCACGCCGCCGGCCAAGTACCTGCTGCCGCAGGTGGAAGGCGGCAGCCGCCGGCCGAAGGGCATGGAGGCACTGCTGCGCTCCAGCGGTGGTGGCGGCCAGGCGTGGCTGCCGGCGGGCATGTTCGCCGTGCCGGGCAAGGGCGCGGACCTGGACGGCTACGGTAACGTGGCCTCGCGCGTGGTGCGCCAGATCATCTCGCAGCTGGGCGCCGGCCGCGAGGCGGGCTACGTGTCGAACGAGAGCGAGAAGTCGCGCACGCGCCGCAAGCGCCGCGGCGGCTCGGACTACTTCGTCCTGCGCCGCAAGAAGGGCAACCTGCTGCCGGGCATCTATCGCCGCCGCGAGATGGCCGCCGGCGACGCCGCGCGCCGCGCCATCGGCGCCCGCAGCCGCATCGACAGCATCTTCATCTTCGTCCGCGCGCCTGTGTACCGCCGGCGCTTCGACATCTTCGGCCTCGCCCAGCGGCAGTGGAACAAGCTGATGCCGTTCTTCTTCGAGCGCGAGCTGGCCAAGGCCGTGCAGAACGCCACCCTGCGGGGGCGCCGATGAGCCAGCGCGACTTCCTGCAGGCGTTCGACGCCGCTGCTTTCGCCGCCTTCGCCGCGGCCGGCATCGCCGACGCGGGCGAGTACCTGCCGCCGCACGCGATGCCCGGCACGCCGGCCACGCCATGCACCGTGCTGGTCGACCGTGAGGTCGAGGACTTCGGCGACGAGGTCGCGCCCGTCTCCACCTTCCGCACCCGCATCACCTTCCAGCGCCTGGAGGTGACGGCGGAGGAGGGCGGCGTGGTGTCGCTGCTGGACGCGAACGGCCTGGTGGCCGAGGTGTTCACCCTCGCCCAGCGCACGCGCCACGACGAAGGCATCGGCGCCTGGTGGGTGCAGCATGGCTAGCCCGCGCGCCGTCTACCTGGACTGCATCGCCCAGTGCATGCGGCAGATCCTGCAGTCCAGCGGCTACAACACCAACGCCGGCCTGGCCGTGACGCTGGAACCCACGCCGAAGCTGGCGGAGAGCGACGAGGCGTTCATCGCCGTGGTGTGGTCGCGCCAGGCCCGGGCCACGGAACCGGCGGTCACGCGCACGTCGCGCGCCACCACGGTCGACATCATCGCCCGTGTGCCGGCCACGCTCACCGACGCGCGCGAGCGGCTGGACCTGATCGTCGAGGACATCGAGACCGCGCTGGCGAAGCAGGAAGTGCGCTTCCCGGTCGGCTACCAGTACCCGCAGTACCAGTCCGCCGAGCCGCTGGTGCCGCCGGCCGGCGCCGCCTGGATCGGCGTGCAGGTCACCGTCACCGGCTTCATCCCCATCCACGCCACCACCTGACCCGCCGCCCGGCGCGGCAACACCCTGAGGAACCCACGATGGACGATTACAGCTACCTGGGCAGCGGCAAGATCTACATCCGCGAGTTCGGCGCTGCCGAGCCGATGCGCGAGATCGGCAACTGCTCGGCGCTCACCTTCAGCCCGCAGACCAACACGCTCTCCCTGCCGGACCACACCAAGCCCGGCGGCGGGACGCGCAACCGCGTCGATCGCGTCGGCGACGTGGAGATGAGCCTCACCTTCCACGATTTCGAGGGCGCCAACTTCGCCGACTTCCTGCGCGGCACGGTGGCGGAGGTCGCCGCCGGCAACATCACCGCGGAGCCGGTGGTTGCGTACAAGGGCGGCTTCACCCCGCTGGCGCGCACCGCGTCGGCCATCACCTCGGTGGAACCGCCGGGCGGCGGTACCGCCTACGACGCCGGTGACGACTACGTGCTGCAGGACGGCGGCATCTTCGTCCCGCTCACGTCGTCCATCCCGGCGCCGACTGCCGGCGCTCCCAACATCGAGGTGGACTACAGCCACGGCGCGGTGCAGGTCACCCAGGCGTTCGTCGAGTCGGCCAAGCAGTACCAGCTGCTGTTCGCCGGCCTCAACGAGGCGCGCAGCGGCAAGCGCGTGCGCGTGCACGCGCACAAGGTGAGCGGCGGCGTCCTGCAGGAGCTGGGGCTGCTGGGTGAGCAGTACGGCGCCGGCACCGTCACCGGCGCGCTGCTGGCCGACACCAGCAAGGGCGCGGGCCTGTCGCAGTACTTCACGATCGAGATCGAGAAGTGATGGAAGGCATGGCCGAAGTCAAGGCGCTCGCAGGCGCCGGCACGGCGGTCGAGTTCCGCAGCGAGCGGCTGGAGATCCAGCCGCTCCGGTTCGGCCAAGCGCTGGAGATCATCGCCGCCGGCGCGCCGCTGGTGGAGGGGCTGGTGGCCTATGCCTCGCAGTCCGGGCTGAACGACGACATCGTGTTCTTCTCCGGGCTGCTGGCCAAGCACGGCGACCAGGTGCCGCGCGTGCTGGCCATCGCGAGCGGCCGGGACGCCGAGTTCATCAAGGGCGGTGATCTGGCCGAGACGCTGGAGCTGTGCGGCACCGTGTACGAGGTGAACCGCGATTTTTTCGACCAGCGCCTCGCCCCGCTGTTCGAAAGGTGGCGGGCGCGCCTGCAGGGGGCGGGAAGAAGCAATGGGGATGGGCCGACACCGTCCACTTCCTGATCGCGCACGGCCACACCCGCGCGGACGTGTACGGCATGACGTTCGCGCAGCTGCGGCTCTACACCCGGGCCGCGGCGCGGCTGTACCGCGAGCAGCTGCGCGACCAGGCCATCAACGCCCGCGCCGCGCAGTACGACAAGGATTCCTGGCAGAAGTACCTGAAGGCCTTCGATGAATAGCCGCCCCAACCTCCGCGTTCGCATCTCGGCCGACCTGGCCGACATCAAGCAGGGCCTCGGCATGCTGCGCGGCGAGCTGGCCAAGGTGCGCGGCCAAGCCCAGCGAGCCCTGCCGGACAATACCGCGTGGTCCCGCGGCCTGGCGGCCGTCCGCTCGCAGTTGGTGGGCATCGTGTCGGCATACGGGGCTCTCCGTGCCGGTGGTGCGTACGTGCGTCTCGCGGACGAGGCGGCGAATCTTGCTGGCCGACTGCGCCTGGCGACGAAATCCCAAGAGGAGTTCAATCGGGCTCAACAGGGAACCTTCCGCCTCGCTCAGGACACATCCGCTGAGTGGGGGTCGGTGGTTGCGCTGTATGCGCGGCTGAGCCAGACCACCAACCTCGCCCAGGACGACATTCTGGCGCTCACCAAGACGATCAGCCAGTCGTTCGCCGTCTCGGGCGCTGATGCCGTGGAGACTGCCAACGGAATCCGTCAGCTGTCCCAGGCAATCGCCGGCGGTGTTTTGCGCGCAGAAGAGTTCAATACCATCGTCGACACCAACGGTCGACTGGTACAGGCTCTCGGCGATGAGCTCGGGATTCATTCGGGGCAGGTGCGGCAGTACGTCAACGACGGCAAGGTGAGCAGCGAGATCCTGCTGCGGGCGATCCGAAATGCCGCCGATCAGATGGACAAGGAGTTCGGGCAGCTGCCGCTCACCGTCGCGAGGGCAACGACTCAGCTGCGGAACTCCCTGACCAAGCTGGTCGGTGATACCGACAAGGCGGAAGGCGCGAGCAAGGATCTGGCGGTAGCGATCTCGGATCTGGCTCGATTCCTTGAGTCGGACGATGCGAAGCGAGGCTTTGCTGACCTGATCAGCGGCTTGACTCAGGTTGCGCGCCTGGCCGTCGACGTGGGAGGTGAGCTCGCGCGCGTCGGTTCCAATCTACGGGATGTGTTCGCCGAGGCAGAGCGGTTCATGGCGCGCAACGCCAATGTGCCCGCGCTATTGGCGCGACAGCGCGGTGGCAACCCGCAGGATGCCTTGGGTGTGCGCGCGTTCCTCGAGCAGCGCGCCCCTTGGCTCTACAAGGAGTTCGGTGCTGCGCCTCCTCCAGACTTCAGCAACGTCGATACGCGGCACCCGCGCTGGCGCAACGTTTCTACAACCGGTGGCGGTGGCAGCGGTGCCGGCACCGGTGGCGGCGGCGACCCGGCCAAGGCCATCGCCGCCTCCAATGCGCTGCTGCGGGATTCCGTGGCCCGCGCCCTGGCCGAACTGGACCAGCTGTACAAAGCCCACGATGTGGGCATCCGGGAGTACTTCGCCACTCGCCAGCAGCTGCAGGAACGAGCGATCGACCTGCAGGTGGAGCAGGCGCGCGCCGAGCTAGCCATCACCAAGGATGCCGGCAAACGCCGTGACATCGAGGAGCAGATCGCCATCCTGATGCGGGACCGCGCCGAGCTGGGCGGGCAAGCTGCCCGCGGCCAGGCGGATGCAGAGAATGACCTGATTGACCAGTTGGGCGAGGTCAAGGCGCGGTTGGCCGAGCTAGGAGGAGACCCTGCACGTGCCGCGCGCATTCGGATAGAGGCGGAGTTCCTTGAGCTATTCAAGAAGCTGCGCAAGGAAAGCCACGAAGCCGGCGAAGAGATGGTGCGCAACCTCGTGGAGCAGTTGGTGCGCAAGGCGCAAACCGACGCCATCCGCGCGCGCGCCAGCGACATCACGTCGCGCCTGCAGTCGGAGGAGGGTTCGGTCAGCGCCCAGGTCGACGCTGGCATGTTGGGCTTCGTCGAGGGGCAGGAGAGGCTGCGTCAGGCGCGCATGGTGGCCCTCGAGCAGCTGGCCGAGCAGATCCGCCTGCAGCGCGAAGTGCTGACCATGATGTCGCCGGGCAGCCCGGAGCATTCCGCGGCCCTGCAGGGCCTCCACGAGCTTCAGACCGGCTATCTGAACATTGCGGCGTCGGTGGACGTGTACCGCAACCAGGTCAAGGACGTGGCCACCGACGCGCTGTCCGGCTTCTTCATGGACCTGGTGGAGGGCACCAAGTCGGCAGGCGACGCGCTGCGGGACTTCGTGCGCAACTTCGCCCTCGGCATGGCGCAGATCGCAGCCCGGGCGCTGGCCACGTTCCTGGTGCTGCAGATGCTGGATGCCATCTACCCCGGCCTGGGCAAGACGACCGCGGCGATGATGGGCGCCGGGCAGAACCACGCCGGCGGCAAGGCGGGCCAGGTAGGCGGCGTGCGCCGCTGGGTGCCCGAGGCCATGCTGGGTGTCGCACCGCGCTATCACGGCGGCGGCATGGCGGGTCTGCAGCCCGGCAGCCTGAAGCACAACGAGGTGGTGTCCGTGCTCGAGCGCGGCGAGACCATCCGCACCCAGCAGCAGGAAAAGGCGCTGCAGGCGCAACTCGACGCGGGCAGCGGCCGCATGGTGGTCAAGACGCCGGTGGTCGCGATCGGCGACCGCGCCGTCGCCGACGCCCTGGCCGGCGCCGCCGGCGAGGACGTGGTGCTCACCCACGTGCGCAACAACTGGCAGGCCCTGTCCAGTGGAGCTTGAGGCCGCCATCGCGTGGCCCTTCGCCATGGGCGGGGCCATCGCCGAGCGCTACGAGTGGCTCACCGACGGCATGCCGCCGGCGTACGGAATGGAGACCACGCACCGCCTGCGCCAGGACCCGCGAGTGCTGCTGACGTTCGACGGGCTGGAGAAGGCCGGCGCGCGCCGCTGGATGGAGCACCTGGTGGCCATGCACGGCGCGGGGCGCTGGCACGTGCCGCTTGCCTGCGATGCGGTGGAGACCACCGCCGCGGCCGCCGCCGACGCCACCGTGGTGGGCGCCGACACGGCGCACCGGCGCTTCGTCGCCGGCGGCAACGCCATGCTGGTGATGCCGGGGCAGCCGCGGCTCGCGGAGATGGTGCGCATCGAGGAGGTGCAGGCCGACGCGCTGTTCCTCGAAACGCCGCTGCTGCGCGACTGGCCGGCCGGCAGCCTGCTGATGCCGACGCTGGGCTGCTGGCTGGATGGCGCGCCCCAGTTCAGCCGTTTCACCGGCGACGACGCGCCGTACTCGGTCGCCTTCCGCGCCGGCGAGACGATGCCGCTGGGCGCGCCGGAGAGCGTGCCCAGCTACCGCGACCTGCCGGTGTTCGAGCAGCCGGTGTACTGGACGCAGGACCCGGGATACACGCCGGCGCGGCGCGTGGCCACGCTGGACGATGGGATCGGCCCGATCCTGCTGCACGACCAGGCCGGCATGGTGCTGCCGCGCATCACCGTGGAGGTGACGGCGGTGGGGGCCGCGGAGATCGGCGCGCATCGCTCGCTGCTGGCCGCGCTGTCCGGCCGCCACCACCCGGTGTGGGTGCCATCGTTCGCGCAGGACTTCCGGCTGCTGGCCGCGCCCTCGTCCACCACGCTGGACGTCGAGTGGTTCGGCTTCGGCGATTGGCCGCTGCAGGCCAACCGGCGCGACATCCGCATCGAGCGCCACGGCGCCGCGCCGCTGTACCGGCGCATCACCGCGGTGAACCCGGTGACCGACGGCGAGCGCCTGGTGCTGGACGCCGCGCTGCCCGGCGGCTTCAGCGTCGACCAGGTGGCCTGCATCAGCTTCATGGCGCTGTGCCGGCAGGACGCGGACGTGAACGCCCTGCGGCTGTGGGGGCAGGGCGTGGTGCAGTCGCAGCTGACGTTCGTGGGGTGCCAGCATGGCCTTTGACACCGGCGCGGCGGCGCCCTGGCTGGGCAACCCCGTCCATCTGTTCATCATCCGGCGGCAGCACATCACGCACCGCCTGGCGTCGGGCACGCGCGACGTGGTGGTGGGCGAGCACACGTACTACGCCGCGCAGATCGAACGCGACGCCATCCGCCAGACCGCGGAGCGGGCGAAGGACCGCCTCAAGATCCGCATGGCCTACCTCACCGACCCGGCCGCGGACGAGTACCCGATCACCCAGGCGATCGGCGACTGGTGGCGCCCGCACATCCCCAACGACCCGATCACCGTGGTCTGCCTGGCCACCGAGTACGGCGCGATCGACCCGCCGCGGGTGGAGTGGACGGGCTGGGCGGTGGGCCCGAGCTACACCGACACCCAGCTCGAGCTCACTTGCGACCCCAACCCGCCGCACGGCAACAACCAGAACCAGGGCCCGAAGTGGCAGCGCGCCTGCTGGAAGACCGTGTACAGCACCGGCATCCGCGGCTGCAACCTGCCGGAGCACGGCTACGCGTCGACCGTGACGCTGTCCGGCGCGAGCGGTACGACGCTCACCGCTGCGGCGTTCGCCGGGCCGCACAAGCGCACGCTGGTGGGCGGCCGCATCACCTGGCTGGACGAGGACGAGGCGCTGCACGAGCGTGCCATCACCGCGCACGCTGGCACCACGGTCACCATCGCCGGTGCGATCGATGACATGCCGGCCGACGCCGAGGTGACGCTGTACACGCGCGGCTTCTGGGTGCACGGCGAGGTCGACGCGATCGACGGCCTGGTGCTGACGGTGCCCGACTTCATCGGCACCGAGTTCAGCCTGCTGGGCGGCACGCTGTACTGGGTGCGCCCGGACGGCCTGCGCGAGGAGCGCCCGGTGATGGGCCACAACCAGGCCACGGGCGCGGTCACGCTGCTCTGGGGCGGCGATGGCCTGGAGGAGGGGCTTGCCGTCTCGGCGCTGCCCAACTGCCCCAACACATGGGCTGCCTGCGCGGCACGCCGGCCCGACCCGGAGCTGCACTTCGGCGGCGCCATCTACAAGCCGGTGCAGGATCCGATCACGCAAGGGGTGTCGATGTCATGGGGCTGATGGAGCGCATCCGCATGCGCCGCTACGTCTGGGGCTGGCGCCTGCGCTACTGGTGGATGGACACCGACAGCGGCGCCCGCGCGCACGTGGTGGGCTTCTGCATGGCGGTGCTGGTGCTGGTCGCGCAGCTGGTGCGCATGGCCGTCACGGCGACGCTGCCGCGGCCCGCTGGCGAGCCCGCGCAGGCCGTGTACTGGTGGGTGGTGCAGCTGATCATCCTGGTGGTGGCCGCGGTGGTGGCGTACGCGCTGCGTCCCAAGCCGCAGGGCGCCGAGCAGCGCAAGGCCGAACCGCCGACCGTCGAGGACGGCACCGCGGTGAAGGACTACGGCGGCACGGTCTGGATCGAGCACGACGACAACTTCCTGCTGGCGTGGAAGGTCGTCGGCCAGGACCCGATCTACGGAGAGGGCGGAAAGAAGTGAGCGAGCTGATCGTGACCCGCCAGCACCTGTTCACCATCCCGGGTTTCACCACCCGCAACGGCTTCTGCCGCGGCCAGTCGCGCGAGTGGTTCCGCCGGCACGGGCTGGACTGGACCGATTTCGTGCGCAACGGCATCCCCGCCTCGAAGCTCGAGGAGACGGGGGACGGCCTGGCGCTGGCGCTGGTGAAGTGGGCGCGCGAGTGCGCGGAGCAGGAGGCTGCCGGTGGGCGGTAAGGACGACAAGCCGGTCATCGGCTATCACTACCGCGTGGCGTACCACGCGGGGCTGGGGCGCGGCCCGATCGATGCGTTCCTGGAGTTTCGCGCGGCGGACAAGACTGCATGGGACGGAAGCGCGCAGACGTGGTTCCTGGGCGGCGAGGCGATCCGCAAGCGCGGCTCGGGCTATCCGATCAATGAGGAAACCCTGCCCGCCACCGGCCCGCTCACCGCGTCGGGCAGCATCTACATCGGCAAGCCCAACCTGTTCGGTGGCAGCAAGGACCAGGGCGGCATCGAAGGCCCGATGAACATCATGTTCGGCGAGGCCGACCAGATGCCCAACCCCTACCTGCAGGAAGTGTTCGGTGACCAGACGGTGGCCTGGCGCGGCCTGGCCACCGTGGCGTTCTGCGGCGGGCGCTATGGCGCCATGAACCCGATGCCGCAGAAGCCGGCCTACAAGGTCCGCAAGATCCTCAAGGGTTGGGACGGCGACTGGGGCGAGGATCCGTGCTGGTACCCGGAACGGGCCGAGATCCGAATGGGACGCGTGGCCGCTGCCGGCAGAGATTGGCGATACTTGGTCACGGTCTTGTCTGACGCAACAGACAGGTCGGCGGCGGACTACGATGACAGCGCATGGGCCACTGGCCGGCCACCGTTTGCCAACGCCTCGTGGTTCCTGCCGGAGCAATATGGATTCTCGGGGGAGCCTGCGACAGTTGTGCCGGCTGCGCGAAAAGTTTGGATGCGGGCGCGACTGAACTTTCCGGAACTGCCTCCAGAAATCCGCTTCCAAGCGTTCCTCGACAACGACGCGATCCTTTACGTCAACGGACAGCATGTTGTGACCGTTGGCGCCAATCACGGCGCCTACTACGACGTTCCCATCTCAACCGCGGCGTTCGTCGTCGGAGAGAACTCCATCGCGGTCGTTGGGTGGGACAGGCACACCGGGGGACCGCCCGACAACTGGTTCTGGTTCGACTGGCGCCTAGACGACGAGGGCGATCTCATCGCTATGAATCCGGCGCACGCGCTGTACTACGTGCGCACTGATGGCGAAAAGGGGCGCGAACCCTACGCCAACATCAACGACGACAGCCTGCGCGCCGCGGCGGACCGGCTGTACGCCGAGGGGTTCGGCATTTGCTGGCAGTACGACCCCAAGCAGGACACGCCCGACAGCTGGAGCGAGCACATTTGCCGGATCATCGGCGGCAGCTTCACGCGCAGCCTCGTCGACGGGCAGTGGTACCTGGACCTCGCGCGCGGCGACTACGACATCGACAGCCTGCCGATCATCGGCGACGACGACATCCTAGAGTTCCGGGAGCTGCCAACCACACTCGATCGCGCGGTCAACAGCGTGTCGGTGCGCTACTTCGACCCGGAGCGCAAAGAGAAGATCATCACGCCGGCGGTGCGCGCTCTGGGCCTGATCCGCATGTTCGGTGAGATCCACCAGACGCTCGACTTTCCGGAGATCCCCGACGGTCGCACTGCGACACGGGTCGCCGACCGCGAGCTGCGAGCCTACGTAACGCCGAAGCGCACCTTCGAACTGATGACCACGCCGCGCACGCGTGCCATACGCAACAACCAGTACTTCCGCCTGCAGTCGCCACGCCGCGGCATCGCGGACATGGTGTGCATCATGGGCGAGCAGGACGCCGGCACGCTGCGCAGCGGCGCGTTGAGGCGCAAAGTCACGCAGGACGTCTATGGTCTGCCCGATGCCAGCTATATCGAGGTAGAGCCCGGCGTCGATACCCGGCCCCCGGAGACTCCGCTTGCTGTCGCCCTTGGGCAAGTGTTCGAGGCGCCTTACGTGGTCCTTGCAGGGTCCGTCCCACGCGCCGAGCTGGCAGCGATCCCCGACGATGTGGGTTACCTGCTGACAGTAGCCGCCGACCCGGGGCAACATCTGGACTATCGCGTCGCCGTAGCGTCCGCTGATGGTGCTTACCACGCCGGGGGCACGGCCCGCTGGTGCCCCACGGCGCTCATTGTCGAGGCGGCGGATCACGCAGCGACGGAGTTCACGTTCGTCAGCGGGCGGCACCTCGCGCTCGCGGTAGTGGGATCTCCTGTGTTGTGGGGGAGCGAGATATGCCGGCTGGACGACCTAGACGTGGTCAGCGGCACCATCACGCTGGCGCGTGGATGCGCCGACACCGTCGCGCACGTGCATGCTGCTGGAGAGCGGATCTGGATCGTCGTGGAAGTGGCTCGCGGCCCCGGAGAATTCAGTGACGGTGAGGAAGTGCTTGCCAAGCTACTCACCAGGACGCCAACCGCGGAACTGCCGCTGAGCTCGGCTCCAGCACTGCCGCTCGAGTTCGCAGGCCGCCAAGCGAGGCCGTACCCGCCCGCCAACGTTCGGCTCAATGGGGAGGCGGCGCCGCTTGGAATAAATGGCGATGTGGTGATCACCGCGGTTCACCGCGATCGTGTTCTACAGGCCGATCAGCTGGTCGACCAGTCCGTCGGCGACATCGGGCCTGAGCCTGGGACGACCTACACGGTGAGGAACGTGGACCGGGCGACCAACGTCCAGACCTACGTTCAGACCGGCATCACCGAGTGGCCCCACGTCGTGCCCAGCTCCAGCCTGGCCTCCACCAATCGCCTCGAGGTGTTCAGCGTGCGCGACGGCCTTGAGAGCTGGCAGCGAGTGGTGCGTGAGTTTGATAGCGGAACAATCCTTCTAGCCGAAGACGGCGAGCCGATCCGCACTGAGGACGGCGAGCCGATCGTTATGGAGTAACAGAAATGCCTGAAATTTCCAGCATGTTGCCGGTGTCGCTGCCGCTTACCGGGCTTGAACTGATGCCCGTCCTGCAGGGGGGCGGGGCGGAAGGCAACCGGCGCATGCCGGCCCTCCTGAACAGGAACGTGCCCCAAGGGGCCGTGGTCTGTCTGTTCAGGCCGATGGCCGCGGACCTGTCGGGCACGGCGGCATCGGACCCTGGCGCGGGCAATGTGCGCTGGAACAACGCCGATCCCAAAGATGCCACGGAACTGTACATCAGTCACGAGGATGCTGGGGAGGAGGACATCTCCAGCTTCCTGTCAGATCTCCAGATCGGCGGCTTCGTGTACCTACAAGCCGTCGCCGATTCGGCACGGCGCAGCACGTTGCAGAAGTGGCGCGTGATCAGCATCAGCGACGACGGTGACTACAGCACGGTAGGCGTCGAGCCGGTGGCCGTTGCAGGCGACTTCCTAGCGGACGAGGCTCTGGAACTTACCTTGCAGCAGCCGGCAGCGACCAGCGAGGGCGGCGCGCCCTGGGCTGTCACGTTCAAGCCCTACGACAACGAGCCGCCGGGCAGCAATTACGCCACGCTCGACCTGCGGAACAATCGCCCGGTGCTGGACTTCGACGCCACGACCCAGGAGGCGTGCGTATTCACGAGCGTGCTGCCCGCCGGCTATGGTGGCAACGGGATCGCGGTAACGCTCTACTGCGCCGCATCGACGGCAACCAGCGGGACGATCGGCTGGGATGTCGCGGTCGAAAGGGTGAATGTAACTGGGCTCGACACCGACGCCGACAGCTTCGCGACAGCGGTGGCGGCCGCGCCTGCCACGGTTCCAGGAACTTCTGGGCAGATCCTGGCTGTGACGGTCAATTTGGCCGACGGAGCCGAGATTGACGGTCTGCAGGCGGGCGAGCTGTTCAGGTTGCGTGTGCGCCGTGACGTTTCCAACGACACGGCGACGGGCGATGCCGAGTTGCTCGCGGTTCACATGAGGGAGCAGTAACCGTGTCGATCTCAGGCTCCGGGGGAGCGTACTACCGTCCGGCATCAACGATCCCGGCTTCGGCCGGGCTTCATGCTGCTCACACGCGTCACTGCATTGTGCGGTGTTCCGCGCCAGTCTCAGCCACGAGGTTTCGCGGAGTGGAGGGGCTTGTCGGCAACGGGCAGAATCCGCACGACATCCTGTATTGGGAGCACGGCGCGGCGGATTACGCTGGGGGATACCACCACCGCTCGGTGACCGGGAGCTACTGGCCGCTGAAGTTTACCAGCCTACCGGTCGATCAATGGGTATCGCTCGGCGTCACCTTCCTCGGGACGGAGATGCATGGTTGGAAGAACGGTGAGCTGGCTGTGTCGAATACGACGCCTGGCATGGCCGGCGCGGCGGGCAACGACGTGTATGCCGATGTGCTGGGAAGCCAGACCTTCGGGGGAGGCCTGGATTCCAGCAGCCAGTGGCTCGAGGGTGAGATCGCAGAACGAGCCATCTGGAACGTCGCGCTGTCTGCTGTTGAGATGGCTGCCTTGGGGATGGGGTTCAGGGCGTTCCGGATCCGGCCGCAGAATCTTGTCTTCTACTCTCCGGGCATTCGAGGTCTGCAGGACCTGCGCGGCGGCCGCACACTGGTGCGCCAAGCTGGCGTAGAAGTGTTCACTGAGCACCCTTCCGTGCGGTAGCGCAAGATTGAGGACTTCCCCTACACGCGGCCGCGCCGTCCCCGTATATCTGGGATCTCTGGGCGCAGGTATCTTCTTCCCGCCAGCAACGCCCCCTGCCGCTGTGACGCCTGACCGATGGACGGGCAATGCGCGAGGGGCGGGCCGTTTCCTAGGGCGGCCGCTGGCGTCTATCCTGCCGCGGCCAGCAGCGCACTCGCCGACGCGACCGGCCCGATGGTATCCACGTGCGTGCGCCTCCCGGTGAGGCGCAGCTGGCACGCCCTTCACGTCGACAGGCGCAGGGTCGCTCCCATGTGGACGCCGCACCTCGAGCAGTTCGAGCTTCCGGACGGGACCTGGCAGAAGGTCGGCTGGGTGCTGGTGGACGAAGCCGACCGCCGGTACGAGGGCCCCGAAGGCGCGGTCGTGACGGGCTTCAGTCGCGGCGAGATGCAGGAGCTGGCCGACCAGCTCAACGCGCAACAGGAGTAGGCGTCTCCGCCGGTGAGACGCTTGCCAGTACCCTGCGCCCATGCTCCCCGACGACTTTCAATGGCGCCCCAGCCTAGGCGGCGAGGCTCTGTACTTTGGGCCTCGGCAGCTGGCGACGCTGACTGCGCTCGATGGGGGCAACTGCCGGGTGAACACCCGCCCGGACCGGATAGGCCAGCACTATGCCTTCTTTCCTACGTATGACATCGGCAGGCGGTACATCGAAGCCTGGGCGTGCAAATGGGAAGCTGAGATCCGTGCAGAGGGCCCGAATCCGATCACCCTGTATGGAGGAGTCACCATGCAGGTTCCCCCAGCGGGGACGGTTGCGACGACACATCGCCGGCGCGCCAGACACCGTCGCTAGGCCGAGAGCGGCAGCATCTGCAGACGCTCCTCCAGCTGTTCAGGCGTCATCGCAGCGTTCCTCCTCGTCGCCGGGCACCAGCCCGGCCTTGTGCAGCATGCAGTCGATGCGGGCGTCGACATGGGGCAGGTGTTCGGCCGGCGCAGAGTCCCGGATCACGTCGGCGTAGCCAGCGAACTCTTCCATGACGTATTCGGGCGGGATGGTCTCGACCATGTGCGATATGCGTCGCTCGAGCTCGTCCAGATGCCGATCGAGCCAGGCACGGTCCGGCGGGCGGGTGGTGGGCCCCAAGCCGAAGATCTCGCTCACCAGGAGCTGGGAGCCGCGGCTCGAGCTGTCCCATTCGCCGGCATCGAGCGTGAGCCAGAACCGTACGCAGGCCGCCTTCAGCGGATTGGGGATGGTGCGTCCTCGGTAGGCCTCGATGATCCCGAGGATCTCCGGGTCGCGGGCGTCGTATTCGGCCCAGAACTGGCTGTACGTCTTCCCAGCGTTCGCCGGAACCTCCCGGTAGCCGCGGCACCAGCGGGTCAGCGCCCGCACGCGCTGGACCATTTCGAACATCTCGGGCTCGCTCATGCGGCCTCCCGGTGCTCGTAGTAGGGGTGGCGCTTGTCGTCGAAGATGGCGTGCAAGGCGGCAAGGTTCGCCGGATCCGGGTTCAGCCACGCGTCGATGTGCTCGGGCTTGATGTTGATGATGGTGCGGTCGTGGCCGGCGGCGGCCACTTCCGGCTCCGGCTCGTCGGTGATGGCCGCGAAGGAGAGCAGGTCCGGCTCGAGGCCCTTCGGATCGGTCCAGTGGGACCAGAGGCAGGCGATCAGCATGGGCTCCCGATCGCGCGGGGTGAAGGCCAGCACCCGGTTCTTCCCGTCCGGCCCCTCCACGTTCTCGAAGAACACGTCGGCCACCAGCAACCCGTGGTGACGCCCGAACTGGCCCTGCCAGAACCCCTCGAGGTTGTCCCGCCGGGCGTTGTACGTGCCCGGGAACTTGCGGTCGTAGAAGGCGGGCTTGCCCGCCGGCCGGCACTGGTAGCGCATCAGCTTCACCTGGCGCTGGCCGCCCTCGGCGACGATCACCGGCGCATAGACGCCCGGGTAGATCCGCCAGTCCTGGTCGCTCTCCTTGCCTTTCAGGGCATCCAGCCGGCGCTGGGCCGCGGCGACCTTGTTGGTGCCGATGCGCACGTCCTCGGCCGCCTTCTTCGTGGCCTTGGCCTGCAGGGCGCGCTCGGCATCCGCTACCCGCCGGCGCTGGGCGAAGATCTCCTGGGTGAGCTGGTCGACCTCCCAGGCGTCCCAGCGGCGGATCAGCTCGGCCACCTCGGGCGGCCCGTTGGCCAGGAGGCCGCGCTCGATCGCCCGCGGCACCTTCGGGCGCTTCCGCGGGTCCTTGCCCTGCTGCCACCAGAACACCTTCACATAGGTGTCGATGTCCATCCCGTGCCCGCCGGTGGCCCGGACGAACTTCTTGAACTCGCGGTTGACCTGGGCGGAGTAGCACATGGGGTCCTCCTGATTGGCTCGCATGCTAGCCGCCCCCGCCGCGCTCCGTAAAATTGGACCCGTGGTCACGGCGGCATGCGTGTTCCACGTGCCCGATTCCGTAATTTAGCGCGCTGCAATCGCTTGATTTGATAGCAGTAGCGGGGAGCCTTTTAATCCGCTGGTCGATGGTTCGAATCCATCACGGCCCACCAGCATCCGGCCACTGCTGCCTGGGGCGCTTCGCATTCCGGCATGCCGGCACACGACCTGCGCGCCACGCCCCAGGCCGACGTTACGCAGGCTCCTGCCGCAGACCTTCGTCGTGGGGCCCGGTACACCGGCCGCGCCCGGGGTGCGCTGGCTGCGCGCGGCTGCGTCGTCGCAGGAGACCGGGCCCGGCGGTCAGGAGGCAGGTTCCGGGTGGTCGCGATGCAGTCGACGAAGGCGCGCACGTAGCCGCCATCGTCCTCAGGCTTGAAGGTGATTCCTTCGCCGTCGATCGGCAGCACATTGCCGGCGACGCGGCAGGTCCACTGCCGCTCGCGGCTGCAGTCTGTCAGCCCGGCTCTAGCGGAGCCGAGACAGGATTTCCGCCGCGTGCTTTTCCATCAGCCCACCTGAGCTGCCCAGGGCTGTCGCATTGGTGGATTCCACTTCGAAGTCGGCAAGCTGAGTGCCAGCTGCATCAACGATCCGGATCCGGCTCGAGATCTTGTCGCGTCCGGCCATGACGCCCGCCCAGAAACGGGCGCCGTTGGAACGGACATAGAAATGCGTCACCGTGATTTCGATCCGTGGCGCGTCAGTGCCGGGCACAAAGACTCCTGCATCGCGCAAGGTTCGCTGGATCGTTCTGTCCAGCTCGGCAATCGCGGCCAGATCGTCGCCGCCATAATTCTCGAAGCTGTAGCCATATGGTCCGCTGGTCCCTGCAGTCGGGGGCTGGTGGACCGTGCTCGTCGTCGAGCATGCGGACAAAAACAGGCAGACTGCCAGCCAGAACGCTCTAGACATGACCGCTCTCCCCAGTGCGGAACACAGCTTATGCGGGCAGCGGTGCCCTGCGCAAAGTGGCGGAGGGGACGGTCATGGACTGGGAAGCCTTATGCCGCCTCGATCTCCGCCACCACGTCCAGCACCTCGTCGCCGTAGCGTTCGATCTTGCCGGCGCCGATGCCGCCGATCAGGGCCAGGTCGCCGGGAGTCTGGGGGCGCTGGCGGGCGATCTCGCGCAGGGTGGCGTCGTGGAAGATCACGTAGGGCGGCACGCCCTGGTCGCGCGCCAGGCGCGTGCGCAGGCCGCGCAGCGCCTCGAACAGGGGACGGTCGGCCGCGGGAATGTCGATGGCAGGGCGCGCACCGCGGCCGTCGCCGCGCTCGCGCCTGCCCTTGCGCAAAGATTCCTTGCGCAGCAGGACCGGTTGTTCGCCGCGCAGGACCGGGCGGGCGGCCTCGGACAGGCGCAGGCCACCGTGGCCTTCGGCGTCGACCTCGAGCAGGCCCAATGCCACCAGCTGGCGGAACACGCCGCGCCAGCTCCGCGCGTCGAGGTCGGCGCCCACGCCGTAGACCGCCAGCTGGTCGTGGCCGAACTGGTGGATGCGCTCGGTATCGGCGCCGCGCAGGACGTCGATCAGGTGCGCGGCGCCGAAACGCTGGCCGGTGCGATAGACGCAGCTCAGCGCCTTGCGCGCGGCCTCGGTGCCGTCCCAGGACTCGGGCGGCGACAGGCAGTTGTCGCAGTTGCCGCAGGCCTTCGGCAGCGTCTCGCCGAAGTTGTCCAGCAGCACCTGGCGGCGGCAGCGCATGGTTTCGCAGTAGCCCACCAGGGCGTCGAGCTTGCGGTGCTCCAGGCGCTTGCGCTCTGGACCGGACTCGGACTGTTCGATCATCTGCCGCAACAGCACCAGGTCGCCCAGGCCGTAGCACATCCAGGCCTCGGCCGGCTCGCCATCGCGGCCGGCGCGACCGGTTTCCTGGTAGTAGCCCTCGATCGACTTGGGCAGGTCGATATGGGCCACGAAGCGCACGTCCGGCTTGTCGATGCCCATGCCGAAGGCGATCGTCGCGACGACCACCACGCCCTCGCCGCGCAGGAAGCGGTGCTGGTTGGCCAGGCGCAGGGCCGGGTCCATGCCGGCGTGGTAGGGGACCGCGTCGATGCCGTGGCCGGCGAGGAACTCCGCCGTTTCCTCCACCTTGCGCCGCGACAGGCAGTACACGATGCCGGCCTCGCCGCGACGCGGCTCGAGGAAATCCAGCAGCTGGCGCCTGGCGTTCTCCTTCTGCACCACCGTGTAGCGGATGTTGGGCCGGTCGAAGGAACTGACGAAGCGGCGCGCATCCTCCAGCTGCAGGCGCTCGGCGATCTCGCGCTGGGTGGGCGGGTCGGCGGTGGCGGTCAGCGCGATGCGCGGTACCTGCGGCCAGCGCTCGTGGAGGATGGTGAGCTCGCGGTATTCGGGGCGGAAGTCGTGGCCCCACTGCGACACGCAGTGCGCCTCGTCGATGGCGAACAGGGCCAGCGGCGCGCGGTCGAGCAGGGACAGGAAGCGCGCGGTGAGCAGGCGCTCGGGCGCGACGTAGAGCAGGTCGAGGTCGCCGGCGAGCAGGTCGCGCTCGACGGACTGCGCGGCGGCGGCGTCCAGGGTGGAGTTCAGGCAGGCCGCGCGCACGCCAAGCTGCCGAAGCGCGTCCACCTGGTCCTGCATCAGCGCGATCAGCGGCGAAACCACGATCGCCACGCCGTCGCGCAACAGGGCGGGAAGCTGGTAGCACAGCGACTTGCCGCCGCCGGTCGGCATCAGCACCAGGGCGTCGTTGCCCTCGGCGACATGGCGGACGATCTCGGCCTGCTCGCCGCGGAAACCGCGGTGGCCGAAGATCGTCTCGAGCAGGTGGTGGGCGTGGGACAGCATGTGCACAGGATAGCGGCCCGGCCCGGGGGCGGCTTGTAGGAAAACCGCCCGCGGAATGCGGAGACGGCGCGTTGCCGCGCCGTCTCCGAGGGCTGACGTCCCGCCGTCGCGGGCACGCGGGGATTTACTGGAGCAGGGAGCGCAGCATCCAGGCGTACTTCTCGTGGGTCTGCAGGCGCTGGATCAGCAGGTCCTCGGTGGGCTCGTCGTCGGCGTCGTCGCAGACGTCGATGGCCTTGCGGGCGCTGCGGCAGACCGCCTCGTTGCCGACCACCAGCTGGCGCACCATCTCGCGCCAGTCCGGCGCCTCGGTCGCGCCCGGCTCTTCCTTGATCGAGGTGAGCTTGATGAACTCGGCGTAGGAGCCCGGAGCGTTGTAGCCCAGCGCGCGGATGCGCTCGGCCACGTCGTCGAGCGCGTTCCACTGCTCGGTGTACTGCTCCTCGAACATGTTGTGCAGGGCGTTGAACATCGGCCCGGTCACGTTCCAGTGGAAGTTGTGGGTTTTCAGGTACAGGGTGTAGGCATCGGCGAGGAAGCGCGAAAGCTCGGTGGCGATCTTCTGGCGGTCCCCGGCGGAGATGCCGATGTCGATGCCCGGACCGGCGTCGCCGCTGGCGGGGGAGGCCGCCGGCACGACAGCCTTGGCCTGGGTGTTGCCGCCGTTGCCGGACCTGGCCGGCTTCGGGCGGCTGGCGGCGCTGGACTGCTTCTTCGAACTCGTCTTCGACATGGTGACCTCGATACGGGTGGTTTTTGGCGACAATAGGCCGATGCACGACCGATATGCGAACGATGGCCGCGGATGCAAGGGTGCCGGTGGAGTCTAGGCGCGGCCCCGCGACGGCTGCGTTAAAGCAGGCGCGGCGGGCCGTCGAAGGCGCGCTGTCGCGCGACCGTGGGCGGCTGCTGGGGCTGTGGTCGCGCTGGAACGCCAGGCCCGGCGAGGCCGGGGCCGAGGCGGCGTTCGCCGCCGCCCTGCAGGCGTCGGTGCAGGCACGGGAGGCGCGCGCAGCCCGGCTGCCCGCTGCGAGCGTGGCCGCGGAACTGCCCATCGCCGGCAAGGCCGGGGAAATCGTGGACCTGATCCGCGGCCGCCAGGTCGTGGTGATCGCCGGTGAGACCGGCTCGGGCAAGACCACCCAGTTGCCGAAGCTGTGCCTGCAGGCCGGGCGTGGCGCGGCCGGCATGATCGGCTGCACCCAGCCGCGGCGGATCGCCGCGCGCGCGGTGGCGCGCCGCGTGGCCGAGGAGCTGCAGGTGCCGATGGGCGGGCTGGTCGGCTACCAGGTGCGCTTCAACGACAACGTGTCCGAGGAGACCGCGGTCAAGTTCATGACCGACGGCATCCTGCTGGCCGAGATCGCGTCCGACCGGTGGCTGTCGCGGTACGACACGATCATCGTCGACGAGGCGCACGAGCGCAGCCTCAACATCGATTTCCTGCTCGGCTACCTCAAGCAGCTGCTGCGCAAGCGGCCGGACCTCAAGCTGATCGTCACCTCGGCGACGATCGATACCGAGCGGTTCTCGAAGCACTTCGACGACGCGCCGGTGGTGAGCGTGGAAGGGCGCGGCTATCCGGTGGAGGTGCGCTGGCGGCCGCTCGAGGCCCTGGGCGGCGAAGATGGAGAGGCGGCACCGGGCGGCACGGCCCGTGGCCGCGCCGACGCCGAGGGCGGGATCTCGGTGCTCGACGGTATCGTCGCCGCCTGCGACGAGATCATGCGCGAGCGCGGTACGGGCGACACCCTGGTGTTCCTGGCCGGGGAGCGCGAGATCCGCGACGCGCACCAGGCGCTCGAGCGCCGCAAATACCGCCATACCGAGGTGGTGCCGCTGTACGCGCGGCTGTCGGCGCGCGACCAGGACCGGGTGTTCAATCCCGGGCCGCAGCGACGCATCGTGCTGGCCACCAACGTGGCCGAAACCTCGCTCACCGTGCCGCGCATCCACTACGTGGTGGACCCCGGCCTGGCCCGGGTCAAGCGCTACAGCCCGCGGCAGAAGCTCGACCGCCTGCACATCGAGCCGGTGTCGCAGGCCAGCGCCGACCAGCGCAAGGGCCGCTGCGGCCGCATCGCGCCGGGCACCTGCATCCGGCTGTATTCGGAGGCCGATTTCCTCTCGCGCCCGCAGTACACCGATCCGGAGATCCGCCGCGCCGCGCTGGCCGGCGTGATCCTGCGGATGCTGTCGCTGGGCCTGGGCGACATCGACGCCTTCCCGTTCGTCGAGCCGCCGGACCCGCGTGCGGTCGCCGACGGCTGGCAGCAGCTGGCCGAACTGGGCGCGATCGATGCGCAGCGCCGGCTCACCGACATCGGCCGGCAGATGGCGCGGCTGCCGGTGGACGTGAAGCTGGCGCGCATGCTCATCGCCGCGCAGCGCCATCGCTGCCTGCACGAGATGCTGGCGATCGCCTCGTTTTTGGGCATCCAGGACCCGCGCGAACGCCCGGCCGACCAGCGCGCCGCGGCCGACAACGCGCATGCGCTGTTCGCCGATCCCAAATCCGAGTTCGCCGGCATCCTCAAGCTCTGGGAGGCTTACCGCGAAGCGCACGAAGAACTGACCCAGTCGCAGCTGCGCAAATGGAGCGAGAAGCACTTCCTGGGCTTCCTGCGCCTGCGCGAGTGGCGCGAGCTGCACCGCCAGCTCAAGCTGCAGTGCGAAGAGCTGTGGCCGGGCGGCGACGCGCCCGTAGCGGGTGGCCGCGATGCCGAGCGCGCGCCGGCCCGCAGCCGGCGCGGCAAACGCCCCGCCGCCGCGGGCGATCCGCCACGCACCGTCGCCGCCGCCGCGCCTGGGGCGCCGGCCAGCGAGGCCACGCGCTACGCCCTGCTGCACCGGGCCCTGATCGCGGGCCTGCCCACCCAGATCGGCCACGTCACCGAGCGCGGCGTCTACGAAGGGCCGCGCGGGCGCCGCTTCCAGCTGTTCCCGGGCTCGGCCCTGGCGCGCAAGCCGCCGCCGTGGGTGCTCTCGGCGACCCTGCTGGATACCGAGAAGGTCTGGGCGATCACCAACGCCGCGATCGAACCTGACTGGGCGATCGCCGAACTGCCGCACCTGCTGGCGCGGCGCCACCACGATCCGCGCTGGTCGCGCTCGCAGGGGCGGGTGCTGGGCAGCGAGCAGATCAGCCTGTTCGGCCTGGTGCTGGCGCCGAAGAAGCCGGTGGACTATGGCCGCCTCTACCCGGCCGAGGCGCGCGCGCTGTTCCTGCGCGACGCGCTGGTGATGGGTGAGGTCAACCTGCGCAGCCCCTTCATCGCGCGCAACCTCAGGACGCTCGAGGCGGCGCGCGAGGAGGAAGCCAAGCAGCGCCGCGCCGGGCTGGTGGTGGACGAGGACTGGATGCAGCAGTGGTATGCCGACCGCATCCCTGTCGAGATCGTCGACAGCCGCTCGCTCGACGCCTGGTACGGCAAGCTGCCCGGCGAGGGCAGGCGCGCGCTGGAATGGTCGCGCGACGAGCTGCTGATGGGCGAGGGCGCCGACGCGGTGCGCTTCCCCGCCTGGCTGCCGCTGGGCGAGGCGCGGCTGGCGGTGCGCTACCGCTTCGAGCCCGGCGCGCCCGACGACGGCATGACCGTCTCGGTGCCGCTGCACCTGCTCAACGCGATCGACCCGGTGCAGCTGTCGTGGCTGGCCCCGGGCTTCGTCGCCGACAAGGCCGCCGCCCTGATCCGCGGGCTGCCCAAGGCGCTGCGCCGCAACTTCGTGCCGGCGCCGGATTTCGCGCGCGCCTTCGCCCAGGCGCATGGCGCGCGCGAGCCCGATGCCTTCACCGGCGCGCTGGCGCGCTTTCTGTCGCGCATGACCGGCGTGTCGCTGCAGCCAGGCGACTTCGACGAATCGGCGCTGGAGCCGCACCTGCGCGCCAACCTGCGCCTGGTCGACGTGCGCGGGCGCGGCGGTGGCCAGGTGCTGGCCGAATCGCGCGACCTGGACGATCTGCGTGCGCGCTTCGGCGCACGCGCGGCCGAAGCATTCTCGGCGCATGCCGCCGAAGGCCTGGCGCGCAGCGGACTGCGCGAGTTTCCGGCCGAGCCGATCCCGCTGTCGGTGCCGGGTGCCGGCGGCGTGCCGGCCTGGCCGGCGCTGGAAGACGACGGCGACAGCGCCTCGCTGGCGGTCCACGCCGATCCCGCGCTGGCCGCGCGCCTGCATCCGCAGGGCGTGCGCCGGCTGCTGGCCATCGCCCTGCAGGACCGGGTGAAGCAGGCGCGCAAGCAGCTGCCGGTGCAACCGAAGACCGCGCTGCTGTATGCGGCGATCGAATCGTCCGGCGAACTGCAGCGCGGCACCCGCGGCGGCGATCGCCTGCGCGAGGACCTGGTCGACGGTGCGCTGGCTGCGCTGCTGGCCGAGGGGCTGGGCGGGATCCGCGATCCGGAAGCGTTCGCCGCGCGTCGCGATGCGGCCGGGCGCGCGCTGTTCGGCGAGGCGATGGCGCGGCTGCAGCAGGCCGAGGCGATCCTGGCCCTGGTCGCCGAGGTCCGCGCGCGGCTCGAGTCGAAGCTGGTCGGCTGGGCCCGGGCCAATCTCGACGACATGCAGGCGCACCTGGCCGCGCTCGCGTATCCGGGCTTCCTGCGCGAGGTGCCCGCCAGCGCGCTGGCCGCGTATCCGCGTTACCTCAAGGCGCTGTCGGCGCGGGCCGAGCGCGCGCAGCGCGATCCACTACGCGACCAGCAGCGCATGCTCGACCTCAAGCCCTTGATGGACGCGCTGGCCGAGGCCCGGGCGGCCGGGCGCGGCACCGAGGCCGAGCACGACGCGCTGCGCTGGGACCTGGAAGAGGTGCGGGTGGCGACCTACGCCCAGGAACTCGCCGCGCGCGGCGGGGCGACGGCGAAGAAGTTGGCGGCGCGGATCGCGGCGCTGGACTGATCCCTTCGGAACGGCGCATGCGCGGCACGGCCTGGTTACCGGATCCGGTGGCGCGCTCGCCGACCGGCGTCGGCGGCGGGTTGCCGGATCCCGTGAGGTGGGTTACTCGACCCGCTGCACCTTGGCCTGGGTGTTGTAGCCGTCGATGCGCATGTACCACACGCCCATCACCCCGGGCTTGATGTACACCTTGGGCCTGGTCTTGCGCACACCATTGAGCGAGGTCGCATCGGTCTGCACCCAGACCTGGCCGTTGTCGAGCGTGTAGCGCTTGCGGCTGCCGAACCCGGTGAACTCGCCTGCGATGCTGGCCTCGATCGGCTCCTGGGAGCCGAAGTGGAAGAATCCGCGGTTCTTCTCCACCACTTCCTGGCGGCCTTCCTCGCGGGCCTCCTCGACTGCGGCGGCGACCGCTGCCGAGGTCTGCTGTTCGACGCGACGATCGAGCCAGGCGTTGAGCCGGGCCAGTTCTTCGGCGCTGAGCTTGTCCAGGCCGGCGGCCTTGAATTCCTCGGCGCTCATTGCCTGCTGCAGCGGCGGTGCGTCCTGCGCGCCGGCGAGCGCGGGCAGGGCGAGCAGGGTAGCGAGCAGCAGGGCGGGGATCGGTCGCATGGCTGTTCCTCTCGGCGGGAGACCGATAGTGTAGGACGTCCCCCGCCGTCGAATGCATCGCCGCCGTGACCTCCGGCCTCGAAACCTGGCTTGCCTCGCCCGCCGGCGCCGCGATCGCCCCGGCGCTGCGCGAGGCCATGCGGGCGGCCGGCCGCGACCTCGACGCGGATCCGGCCTCCGCGCCGGTGCTCGAGGACACGTTGGCGTCCCTGGTCCTGCTTGGCGCCGACGGCGATTCGGTTGCCGCGGCGATCCTGTTCGAACTGCCGCAGCTGGCCGCACGCGTGGAAGCCGCGCTGCCGCCGCGCCACGCCGCCGTCGCCGCCCTGCTCGACGGCCAGCGCGCGGCCAGCCAGGTGTGGACGCTGCACGCCGAGAGCACCGGCAAGGGCAACACCGAGGGCCTGCGCCGCCTGCTGCTGGCCATCGTGCGCGACCTGCGGGTGGTGCCCATCCTGCTGGCGCGCCAGCTGGCGCGGATGCGCCATGCCGCCGCGCTGCCCGAGGAGGAACGCCAGGCACTGGCCCGGCTGACCCGCGACATCCTCGCGCCGCTGGCCAACCGCCTGGGCATCTGGCAGCTCAAGTGGGAACTCGAGGACCTGGCCTTCCGCCACCTCGAGCCCGAGACCTACCGCAGCATCGCCGCGCTGCTGGACGAGAAGCGCACCGACCGCGAGCGCTACATCGCCGGGGTCAGCGCCGAACTCGACCGCGCCCTGCGCGCGCAGGGCATCGAGGCCGACATCGCCGGCCGTGCCAAGCACATCTACAGCATCTGGAAGAAGATGCGGAAGAAGGACGTGCCGATCGGCGAGCTCTACGACCTGCGCGCGGTGCGCGTGCTGGTCGACGATATTCCCGCCTGCTATGCCGCGCTGGGCGTGGTGCATGCGCTATGGGCGCCGGTGCCGGGCGAGTTCGACGACTACATCGCGCGCCCGAAGAACAACGACTACCGCTCGCTGCACACGGCCGTGCTCGGGCCCGAGGGCAAGACCCTGGAGGTGCAGATCCGCACCCGGGAGATGCACGAGCAGGCCGAACTGGGCGTGGCCGCGCACTGGCGCTACAAGGAGACCGGCGGTTCGCAGCGCTCGGCCGCGGGCAATGCCGCGCTGGAGCGCAAGATCGAATGGATGCGGCGCCTGCTCGAGGCGCATGCCGAAGGCGAGGAGGGCGCGGGCCTGGCCGGCTCCTTCGACACCGAACTGGTGGAGGACCGCATCTACGTGCTCACCCCGGCCGGCGAGGTGATCGACCTGCCCAGCGGGGCGACCCCGCTCGACTTCGCCTACCACGTGCACACCATGGTCGGGCACCGGTGCCGTGGCGCGAAGGTGGACGGGCGCATCGTGCCGCTCGACCACAAGCTGCGCAGCGGCGACCGGGTCGAGATCCTGACGGCCAAGGAGCCGGAACCGCGCCGCGACTGGCTGGTGGCGGCCAACGGCTTCCTCGCCAGTCCGCGCGCACGGGAGAAGGTGCGCACCTGGTTCCACCGCCTCGACCGCGAGCGCAACCTCCAGGCCGGCCGCGAGATGCTCGATCGCGAACTGCGGCGCATGGGCCTGCTGCAGTCCGACCTGCAGCCGGTCCTGGGTCGCTTCAACGTCGCCGCCGTGGACGAACTGCTGGTGCTGGTGGCGCTGGGCGACATCGGTCCGCACCAGGTCGGGCGCGCGCTGCAGGAGCACGAACGCGCCAGCGCGCGCAGCGAGGCGGAAGCCGCGCCCGCGCAGCCGCAGCCGCGCCGGCGCGTGCCCCAGGCCACGACCTCCGGCTTCACCGTGGTCGGCGTGGGCAACCTGCTGGTGCAGGTCGCGCGCTGCTGCCAGCCGCTGCCGGGCGAGGCGATTGCCGGCTACCTCACCCGCGCCCGCGGCCTGACCGTGCACCGCGCCGACTGTGCCGCCTTCCTGCGCCTGGCGGCCGCGCAGCCGCAGCGCGTGCTGCCGGTCGACTGGGGCCGGCAGGGCGGCGTGCACGAAGCGGCAGCGGTGGTCGACGCGGTCGACCGCAAGCACCTGCTCAAGGACGTCAGCAACGTGATCGCGCAGGAGGAAGCGCACGTGGTGTCGATCCGCGGAGAGGCGGGGCGGCACGGCCGGGTGCGGCTGCGCCTGCGCCTGCGGGTGGACGGCTACGAGCAACTCTCGCGGGTGCTGGCCAAGCTCGACGGCCTGCCCGGCGTGGAGCAGGCGCGGCGCGAATAGCGCGCGGTCACGCACGCGTTCAGTCGCGGCGCGTACTCTGGCGCCCGTGGCCAGCGAACCTTCTTCCGACGCGACGGGCGCACGCCGGGAACCCGTGGTCGGCGACCTGCGCGGCCTGCGCCTGGACGCGCCCGCCCGCCCGCGCGCAGGCGGCCCGCCGCCCGGAGCGGGCCGCCGCTGGCTTGTGGGCGGGGCCGTGGTTGGCGCCTTGGTGCTGCTGGCGCTGGCGGTGGCGCAGGGGCCGGTCGGCGACCGCCTGTGGCCGCGCCCGCGCGTGCATGAACTCGACGCGCAGGGCGACCAGGCCCTGGCGCGCGGCCACCTGAGCGCCGCCGACGGCAGCGGCGCCCGCCAGCTCTACGAGGCGGCGCTGGCCATGGATCCCGACCGCATCGAGCCCCGCGAAGGCCTCGCCCGCGTGGCCGAGGCCGCGCTCGCGCGGGCGCGCGAAGACCTGGCCGCCGGCCGCCTCGCCGATGCCCGTGCCCACCTGCGGCTGGCGCGCGAGCTGTCGGTGCCGCGCGAGCAGGCCGATGCGCTGGCCACGCGGCTGCGCGATCGCGAGGCGGCGCTGGCCGGTGTCGAGAACCTGGTCGCACGTGCCGCCGCCGCGCACGTCGCCGGTCGCCTGGACGGCGGCGAGGACGCGGCGCTGTCGCTGTACGCGCGCGTGCTGGAACTGCAGCCCGGGCATCCGGAAGCCCTGCGCGGCCGCGACGAGGCGCTGGGCGACCTGCTCGACCAGGCGCGCGAAGACCTGCGCGGCGGCGATCTGGCCGCCGCGGCGGGCGCGATCGGGGCGGCGCGCCGCTACGATCCCGGCCACGTCGACCTGCCCGACACCGAGGCGCGTTTCAGCGAGGAGCTGGACACCTTGCGCGCCCGCGCCGATGCCGACCTGCGCCGCGGCCGCATCGATGCGGCGGTCGCGGCATGGCAACGCGTGGAGGCGCTGGCACCTGGCGATGCGGGCGCTGCCGACGGCCTGCGCCGTGCCGCCGACGCGCATGCGGCGCGTGCGAGCCGGCTGGCCGCGGACTTCCGCTTCGACGAAGCGGCCCGGGCGCTGGACAGGGCGCGCGCGCTGGCGCCGGACGCCGCAGGCGTGTCCATGGCGCAGGCGGCGCTGGAACGCGCGCGGCGCAGTCATGTGCGGGTTCCCGCCGCGGCGCCGGCGCAGCGCGCGCGAGTGCCGCAGCTGCTGCGCCAGGCGGCCGAAGCCGAAGCCCGCGGCGACCTGCTGACACCGCCCGGCGACAGTGCCTACGACCGCCTGCGCGCGGCGCAGGCGCTGGCCCCGCGCGATGCCGAGGTGCGGCGGGCCATCGCGCGGCTGCTGCCGTCGGCGCGCGAATGCTTCGAGCGTGCGCTCAGCGCCAACAACCTGGCCCTGGCGCGGCGTTGCCTGGAAGCGCGCGACGCGCTGGGCGACGCGCCCCGCACGCTGTCCGAAGCGCGGCGCCGGCTGGCCCTGCGCTGGCTGGCGATCGGCGACGAGCGGCTCGCGGCGGGGCAGCTGCAGCCGGCCTCGGCGGCGCTGGCGGCGGCACGTGCGATCGATCCGCAGGTACCGGGCCTGGACGAATTCCAGCAGCGGCTGCGGGTTGCCGCGCGCGAGTAGCCGGGCGTCAGGGCCGGCGCCGCGCCGCCACCTGTGCCAGCAGGCCCGACAGCTGCGCGCCCAACGACTGCCAGGAATGTTCGCGTACCGGGCCGGCATCCAGCGACAGGCCGTCGTCGAGCATGCCCCGCGCCCTGGCGCCAGCGAGTTGCAGCAGGCGCGCTGCGATATCGGCCTCGTCGTTGGCGCAGACCCAGCCGCGCCGCAGCGACGCGATACGCTCTGCGACCAGGTCCTGCGTATCGCTCAGGTGAAGGATCGGGCGTCCCGAGCCGAGGTATTCGTAGAACTTGCCGGGAATCTGCGCGGGTTCGTCGTTGGCGATGTTCACCAGCACGTCGGCGCGGCGCTGCAGCGCCAGGGCGTGGCGGTGCGGCAGGAAGCCGAGCAGGCGCAGCTGGCCGGGCATCTCGCGCGCGGCGGCGAGAATGCTCTCGGGCACGGTCACCGCGGCGATGCTGAGCCGGACGCGCGGATCGCAGCGCAACGCGGCCAGCAGCACGTCGATGCGGCGGAACGCGTACAGGCTGCCGGTATAGAGCAGCTCCAGACGGTCGGGCTCGAACAGCCCTTCGCCGACCTGGGGCAATGCCGGCGCCAGGTCGAAGCCCTGGGTCAGCACGCTGATCGGCGTGGCGGTCCCGTGCCGCTCCTGCATCTGCGCCAGTGCGCGCGGGTTGGTGACGATCACATGGGCGGCGTGGCGGAACACCGCCTGCTCCAGGCGCAGCGAACGCGCGCGCCAGCGGGGCGGCGTGTAGGGCGCAAGCACCGGATCGCCCAGGTCGACCACCCAGGGCAGCCCGGCACCGCGTACCGCCAGTCCCAGTTCGAGGGTGGTGGGCGGCTCATGGGAGCTGATCAGCAGGTCCGGGCGAAGCTCGGCCAGCAGGCGGCGCAGGGCGCGCCGTCCATGCCCCCGCCATTCACCGCGGATGTCGGGATAGTGCACCCAGGCCGCGATTGCCTGCACTGCCTCGGAAATGCGCTGTTTCCAGTTGCGCGGCGGCCGCAGCGCGGCGACCGGCGCGACGCCGTCCCCGTCCGCGGCGGGCGTGGGTGCAGGCGCCGGCGCGCGCGGATTGCGCTGGCGGTACTCGCGATGCCAGGCGAGCGCGCCGCGCAGCAACCCCGGCCAGGTGCGATGGACGCGCACGCTGTCGGGCAGGTCCGGCAGGCCCGGCGTGGTGCCGCCCAGGTCGGCGGTGAGCACGTGCACCTCGTGGCCCTGCCGCGCCAGTTCGCGCGCCAGGTAGGTCCAGCGCAGCGACTGCGGCGACGGACTGGGCGGGAACTCGTAGGCGATCAGCAGCAGGCGCATCAGCGCAGGGTCTCCAGGATCCCGTCGACGGCGCGTCGCGCGGTATCGAAGGAAAAGTGCTCGTGGACATTGGCCAGGCCATTGGCGGCCAGGCGCTGCCACAGCGCCGGATCGCGGCTGGCCTCGACCACGGCATCGGCCAGGCCGGCGGCGTCCGCGGCCAGCAACACGTCGCGGCCGTGCTCCAGGAACGTGCCCTCGGCGGCGCTGGGCGTGGCCACCACCGGAAGGCCGTGGGCCATGTACATGTTCACCTTGCCCTTGACCCCGGCACCGTAGCGCAGCGGCGCCAGCCCGAACCGGCAGCGGCCGAGCAGCGGCGCCAGGTCGGGCACATGGTCGTGGACCACGACGCCGGGCGCGCCCTCCCGCGCGACCGCCAGCGCCGCCAGGCCATCGCCCGCCAGGTGCAGCTCGCAGTCGGGGAGCCGTGCGCGCACCAGGGGAAAGATTTCGCGCACCAGCCACTCCACCGCATCGACATTGGGCGGATGGCGCGCGCCGCCGACGAACAGCAGCCCGCTGCGGCCGGCGTATCCGCGCGGAGACGCCAGCGGCTCGAGGATGTTGGGCAGCAGCGCCACGCACGCGCCGGGGATCGCTTCGCGCAACAGCGCCGCCTCCACCGGGCTGACCACCCAGGCCATGTCCGCCGCCGCGACCATGGCGAGTTCGCGCTGGCGCGTGGTACGCGCCAGGCGCAGCAGGCCGGGATGCGCGCGCAGTTCGGCTTCCCGCTGCTCGCGCAGGTGGTGCAGGTCGACCGTGTCCAGCACCACGCGCACGCCGGGTGCGGTCGCGCGCGCCAGCGGCAGCAGGGATTCGGCAAGGTGGTAGCGGCTCACCACCAGCACGTCGTAGTCGGCCAGGTGCCGGCCGAACCAGCGCGCCAGCGAGCCGGCGCCCGCGTGCACGGTCACGCCCAGCGCACGCAGCGCAGCCGTGTAGTGGCCGGCGTCGGCGCCGTCGTCGGGCAGGAAATCGACCTGGTGCCCCTGCGCGCGCAGCAGGCGCATCAGGTTCCAGCTGCGCAGCGAACCCGAGTCCCGGTCCGGTCTCGGCGTGGTCACGTCGACCAGCAGCCAGCGCCGCGTTGCCGCCGCCTGCGGCTGGGGCGGCATCGCCGCGGGGAGGGCCGGCGCTGCGCCGGACTCCGTCGCGTCGGTGGGACCCGGGCCGAAGACCCGCGCCAGCAGCCCGCGCCAACCACGCACCGCCAGCGCGATCCGCATCCGGTGCAGGCGCGACCGGAGGCGGCGCAGCTGGTACGACAGGGTGGGGCGCACGTCGGGGGATCGCTTCCTGGCAGGCTGAATGGAGAGTCGGTGGCGACGCGGTCCATCCGGGGCGCTGCGCTAGACTCGACGGCCCCATTCTCGCATCCCCGGCGCCTGCAGGGGGCAGGCCCGAGGCGCCCATGGCCCGCATCGAATACGACGAAGACGAACAACCAGCCAATCGCGCGAACCCGGTCGACTGGCGCCGCCGGATCGCGACCTGGACGCTGGCGGCGATCGGGCTGGGCATCGGTTTCCTGCTGCCCTACACCCTGTACCTCAACCACCAGATCAGCGAGCGCTTCGGCGAGCTGCGCTGGCAGCTGCCCACCCGCGTGTACGCGCGCCCGCTGCGGCTGGCGCCGGGCCTGGCGATGGACGCGCAGACGCTCAAGACCGAGCTCGACGCCGCCTCCTACCGCGAGGGCGACGGCGTGCGCCCGGGCACCTACGCCCGCGAGGGCAGCCGCTGGCGGATCTCGAGCCGCGGCTTCCGCGACGTGGACGGCGCGGTCGGTCCCAGCCGCATCGAGGCCGTGGTCTCGGGCGGTCGGGTGGGCGCGCTCAAGGACCTGTCCGGCGACCGCGCGATCAAGTCCGCGCGCCTGGACGCGGCGCGCATCGCCACGCTGTACGGGCAGAAGCAGGAAGAGCGCCGCCTGGTGCGGGTCGAGGACGTGCCCGCGCTGGTCACCGATACCCTGCAGGCGGTCGAGGACCGCGACTTCGCCCACCACATCGGCATCGACTTCAGCGGCATGGCGCGCGCGGCCTGGGTCAACCTGCGCTCGGGCGAGAAGCGCCAGGGCGCCAGCACGCTGACCCAGCAGCTGGCGCGCAGCGGCCTGCTCGGCATCGGCCGCGAGCAGACCTGGAGCCGCAAGTTCAACGAGATCCTGTACGCGCTGCTGATGGAGGCGCGCTACGACAAGGGCACGATCCTCGAGGCCTACCTCAACCAGGTCTATCTTGGCCAGCGCGGCGCGCAGGCCATCCACGGCATGGCCGCGGGCGCGGAGTTCTGGTTCGGGCGCCGGCTCGAGGACCTCGACACCGAGCACATCGCGCTGCTGGTCGGCATGGTGCGCGGACCCTCGCACTACGATCCGCGCCGCCATCCCGAGCGTGCCCGTGAACGCCGTGACTTCGTGCTGGCCAACATGCTCGAGACCGGGCTGATCGACCAGGCCGCCCACGACCGCGCAGTGGCCGCGCCGCTGGGCATCACCGCGGGTCCCGGCAGCGTCGCCGCCAACCGCTTCCCGGCCTATGTCGACCTGGTGCGCCGACAGCTGGCCCGCGACTACCCGGCCGATGCGCTGCAGGGTGCCGGCCTGTCGGTCATGACCGGGATGTCGCCTTCCGCCCAGGCCTACGCCGAAGCCTCGGTGACGCGCACGCTCAAGTCGCTGCAGACCGGCAAGCGTCCGCCGCTGGAGGCGGGCCTGGTGCTGACCGACGTGCACGGCGGCGAGGTGGTGGCCGTGGTCGGCAGCGGCACGCCGACCGTGCACGGCTTCAACCGCGCGGTCGAGGCGCGCCGGCCGGTCGGTTCGCTGCTCAAGCCCTTCGTCTACCTGCTGGCGCTGGCCAGCCCGCGCAACTGGTCGCTGGCGACCTGGGTGGACGATTCCCCGGTCACGGTCACGCTCGACAACGGCAAGCGCTGGTCGCCGGGCAATTCCGACGGGCGCAGCCATGGCACCGTGCGCACGATCGACGCGCTGGCGCGTTCGTACAACCAGGCCACGGTGCGGATCGGCATGCAGGTCGATCCGCGCCGCCTGGCCGACCTGGTGCGCACGCTGGCCGGGATCGAGGCCGAAGCCAATCCGTCGCTGATCCTTGGTTCGGTGGACCAGAGTCCGTACGCGATGGCGCAGCTGTACCAGTTCCTCGCCTCGGGCGGGGAGATCCAGCCGCTGCATGCGGTGCGCGGGGTGATCAATGCCGAGGGCGAGGTGGTCAAGCGCTACGACAAGGATCCCGCGCCCGCCACCGAGGGCGACGCCATCGCCGCCCGCCTGGTCACGCTGGCCCTGCAGCATGCGGTGACCTCGGGCACCGGCCGCCAGCTGGTCAACGACGGGCTCGGCCGGCTCAACGCCGCCGGCAAGACCGGCACCAGCAACGACGGCCGCGACAGCTGGTTCGCCGGCTGGACGGGCGACCACCTGGCCGTGGCCTGGGTCGGCAACGACCAGAACGAGCAGACCGGGCTGTATGGCGCCACCGGTGCGATGCGGATCTGGTCGGGCCTGTTCAAGCACCTCCCCAGTGCCGCGCTGCGGGTGGGCAACGACGGCCTGGACTGGCAGTGGGTGCTGCAGTCCAACGCCACCGACGCCGAATGCCCCGGCGCGCGCCGCTTCGCGTTCGTGGCCGGCTTCGCGCCGCCGTACCAGCCCTGCGACGTGCTGCTGCCGACCGATCCTTTTGCCGATCCGTCGCAGGACGGCAGCGAAGGCGGCGAGCGCCGCGGCTGGCGCGAGTGGTTCGGCTTCGGTCGCCGCGACCCGCAGCCGCCGCCCGCGCCCGAGCCGGCGCCCGCGCCATCGACTCCCCCGCCCAGCGAGTGATTTCCATGAAGTTCCGCCCTGTCTTCGCCGCGCTGGCCGCCGTCCTGGTGGCCGCCTGCGCCAGTACCCCGCCCGAGCCCGCGCCTGCCGCCCTGACCAGCGCCACGCCGGAGGAGATGGTCGCGCTGATCGACGCGGCGGCCGGCGACGGCGACGGCGAGCTCGCGGTGCAGCCGCTGCGCGATCCGATGGTCGACGACCTGCGCGCGCAGGCCCGCCAGGCCCACGATGCGGGGCGCCACGAGCAGGCCGCCGAGGCGCTCGACCGCGCGCTGGAGCTGGTGCCCGGCGACCCGGCGCTGCTGCAGGAGCGCGCGGAAGCGGCGCTGCTGCTGCGCGACTTCGCCCGCGCCGGCGAACTGGCCGGGCGCGCCTTCACGCTCGGCGCCCAGGTCGGCCCGCTGTGCCGGCGCCACTGGGCGACCATCGAGCAGGTGCGCCTGGTCGAGGGCGACGCCGAGGGGGCGGCCTCGGCCAAGGCCCAGGTCGAAGGCTGCAAGGTCGAGGGTCCCAACCGTTTCTGAGATCTCCGCGACGGCAGGTGCGGCGCGCAGCAGCGCCCTGGCCAGGCGCAGCACAGAGGCGCTGGCCGAGGGCGGACTGCTGGCGCGGCAGATCCCGGCCTTCGCCCCGCGCGAGGCGCAGCAGCGCCTGGCCGGCGCGGTCGCGCATGCGCTGGACGACCGCACGACCCTGCTGGCCGAAGCCGGCACCGGCACCGGCAAGACCTTCGCCTACCTGGTGCCGCTGCTGCTCTCCGGACTCAAGGCGATCGTGTCCACCGGCACCCGCGCGCTGCAGGACCAGCTCTACCACCGCGACCTGCCGCGCGTGCGCGACGCGCTCGGCACCGGCCTGAAGACCGCCCTGCTCAAGGGCCGCGCCAACTACCTGTGCCGCTACCGGCTGGACCGCGCCAAGGGCGAACCACGCTTCAGCACGCGCGAGCAGATCGGCCAGTTCCAGCGCATCGTGGCCTGGAGCGGGCGCACGCGCATGGGCGACCTGGCCGAACTCGAGGCCCTGCCGGAGGACTCGCCGCTGCTGCCGATGGTCACCTCCACCGCGGACAACTGCCTGGGCAGCGAGTGCCCGATGTGGACCGAGTGCTTCGTGGTCCAGGCGCGCCAGCGGGCGCAGTCGGCCGACCTGGTGGTGGTCAACCACCACCTGCTGCTGGCCGACCTGGCGCTCAAGCAGGAAGGCTTCGGCGAGATCCTGCCCGGCGCGCAGGCCTTCGTGGTCGACGAGGCGCACCAGCTGCCGGAACTGGCCGCGCAGTTCTTCGGAGAAAGCCTGTCTGCGCGGCCGCTGGTGGAACTGGCGCGCGACGCGCTGTCCGAATGCAAGGACCAGCCCGGCGCCATGGCGGTGCTGCAGCAGCCGGTGCGCGAACTCGAGCACGCCACCCGCGCGCTGCGCGCCACCATGGAAGGCCTGCCCACCCGCGGCACCCGCGACCGCGCGCTGCACTGGCCCGCCTTCGACAGCGGCCTCGATGCGGTCTCGCGCGCGCTGGCCGCGCTGCGCGATGCGCTCGCGCCGTTGCGCGAGTCCTCGCCCGGGTTCGATGCCTGCCACGCGCGCGCGCTGGACAACGTGTCGCGACTGGCCCGCTGGACCGGCGCGGGCGGGGTCGGGGAGGCGGCCGCCGCCGCGCGCGAGGACGACGTGCGCTGGTACGAACTGTCGCCGCGCGGCTTCCGCCTGCAGCGCACGCCGCTGGACGTCTCCGGTCCGCTGCGCACGCATCGCGAACAGTCGCGCGCGGCCTGGGTGTTCACTTCGGCCACGCTGGCGGTGGAGGGCAGCTTCGACCACCTGTCCACGCGCCTGGGCCTGCAGGATCCCGAGACCCTGCTGGTGCCCAGCCCCTTCGACTGGCCGGCGCAGGCGCTGTGCTACCTGCCCACGCGCATGCCGCAGCCGGCCGACCGCGACTACACCTGGGCGGTGGTCGACGCGATCCGCCCCGTGCTGCAGGCCTCGGCGGGACGCGCGTTCGTGCTGTTCGCCTCGCACCGCGCGCTGCGCGAGGCGGCCGAACTGCTGCGCGAGGAGGGCGACTGGCCGCTGTTCGTGCAGGGCGAGGCGCCGCGCCACGTGCTGCTGCAGCGTTTCCGCGAGTCGGGCAACGGGGTGCTGCTGGGCGCGGCCAGCTTCCGCGAAGGCGTGGACGTGGCCGGCGAGGCGCTGAGCGTGGTCGTGATCGACAAGCTGCCCTTCGCCGCGCCGGACGATCCGGTGTTCGAGGCGCGGCTGCAGGCGATCCGCCGCGCCGGCGGCAACCCGTTCCGCGACGAACAGCTGCCGCAGGCGGTGATCGCGCTCAAGCAGGGCGTGGGCCGCCTGATCCGCACCGAGCGCGACCGCGGAGTGCTGGTGCTCTGCGATCCGCGGCTGACGCAGAAGTCCTATGGCGAAACCTTCCTCGACTCGCTGCCGCCGTTCGCGACCACCCGCAGCGCGGCCGACGTCGAAGCGTTCTTCGCGGCTGGCGACGCCAAGGGTCAGCCCTAGCTGTCGCGGTGGCGCCGCATGGGCGAGGCTTGGCGCAGGATCCCGCCTTCCTGCACGGAGCGCCGCATGAGCCCGACCCTGGACCCGGTCTCCACCCGGCTCGACCTGCCGCCGCCCAACGCCTGTCCGGCCGGCCTGCCGCCGTCGGGCAGCGCGCGCGAGAACGCGCAGTGGTGGGCCGACCTGTCGCCGCAGGAACAGGCCAACCACCTGTCCACCCAGGGCGCGCTGATCGGCAACCTCGATGGACTGCCGTCCGAGGTACGCCACGAGGCCAACCTGGCCGCGCTGCGCCAGGATGCCGCCGGCGGCACCGACCGCCAGGCCTCGCAGGCGCTGCTGGACCGGATCGAGGCCTCGCAGGCCGCCCCGGCCGGGGAGCGCCTGCTGCTGCTGGGCTTCCAGCCGGCCGCGGACGGCGCCGACGCGCAGGCCATCGTGGCGATCGGCAATCCGGACGCGGCCGACAACGTGGCGGTGTTCGTCCCGGGCACCAGCTCGGACGTCGCCGGCATCGGCGGCAACATCGACCGCATGGCCGACCTGCAGGCCCAGGCCCGCACGATCCCGGGTTCGGGCGACACCTCGACCATCGTCTGGCTGGGCTATGACGCGCCCGACGCGATCTTCCCCGACGCGCTGGGGGCCGGCTACGCGAAGGACGGCGCCGGGGACCTGCGCGATTTCACCCTGGGCCTGCGCGAATCGCACCAGGGTCCCGACGCGCGGGTGACCGTCATCGGCCATTCCTACGGCTCGACCGTGGTCGGCACCGCCGACGCGCTGGCAGGGCAGGGGCTGGCGGTGGACGACATCATCGCCATGGGCAGCCCCGGCATGGGCTACGAGTCCGCCGAGCGCCAGGGCTGGTTCGACAGCGCGCTGGTCGACGACGTGAGTGACATGCACATCGGCGCCGACCACTTCTGGGCCGGCGCCGCCAGCGACGACGTGGTCAGCTACACCGAGGTGCACGGCAACAGCCCGGTCGACTGGAGCTTCGGCGGCCAGCGGATCACCACCGAAGGCGCCTCGGGGCACAGCGACTACTGGAACCCCGGCACCGAGTCGCTGCGCAACCAGGCCTACATCGTCACCGGCAACTACGAGCAGGTGGACACGGTCGGCCGCCGCTTCGGCTGATCGGGCGCGGGCGCTATGCTGGGGCGCATGGAGACCGGTCCCCGGCGTGGTACGCGGCCCCTTCCCCTCGCCGGCGCGCTTGCGTGCCTGCTGCTCGCCGGCTGCGCCGGCGCCAAGGACACCGACCGCATGCAGTCCATGACCCCGCAACAGGCCGCCGCCGGATTCCTGCCGCAGGTGGAACAGGTCCTGGCCGAACTGTCGATCGAGCGCGAATCGCTGGAAGTGCGCGCCAACCGCTGCGAAGGCCAGGGCGGCGAGACGCGCGACGACCTGTTCTACATCTGGGTGGGGCTGCGCGGGCTGGCGCCGGGCCGCGACATCGCCAGGCAGATCGAGGCCGCGCACGCGCGCTGGCAGGGGCAGGGCTGGGAGATCACCCGCTTTCGCCATCTCGACAGCGGCGGCATCAACCTCACCGCCGTCGATCCGGCCAGCGGCAACACCTACACGCTGGACTCGGGATTCAAGCCGGCGCCGGACGCCTACCTGGCCGCGTTCTTCAACACGCCCTGCTTCCATTCGCCCGAGGGCACGGTGGCCTTCGGCGCGCTGTCGCCAGGCTGATCGGCACGCCACGCTTCGGTGGGCGCCGCCGCGCCGCTACCATGGCGCGATGAAACTGCTCGCGTTCGAAACCGCCACCGAAGCCTGTTCCGTCGCCGTATACGTGGACGGCCGCGTGCTCGAACGCCACGAGCTTGCGCCGCGGCGCCATGCCGAACTGGCCCTGCCCTGGGCCGAGACGCTGCTGGCCGAGGCGGGACTGGCGAAGGCTCAGCTCGACGCCATCGCGGTCGGGCGGGGCCCGGGCGCCTTCACCGGCGTGCGCCTGGCGGTGGCGCTGGCGCAGGGCATCGCCCTGGCGCTCGACCGGCCGGTGCTGCCGGTCTCCACCCTGGCGGTACTGGCCGCGGGCGCCCCCGCAGCGGCCGGCGACCGGATCGTGGCGGCCATCGACGCGCGGATGGGCGAGGTCTACCTGGGGGCGTTCGACCGCGGCGGCGGCGAGCCGCGGGCGCTCATGCCCGAACGGGTGGTCGGTCCGGTGGATGCGGCCTTGCCCGAAGGCACGGGCTGGTGGGGCGTGGGCACCGGCTTCGACGCGGGCGAGGGTGCGCTGCGCACGCGGATGGGCGCGGCGCTGGCCGGTGCCGATGCCGCGGCGCTGCCGCGCGCCGGCGATGTGGCGCGCCTGGGCGCGCTGGCCCTGGGACGGGGCGAAGGGCTGGCGCCGGAGCGGCTGGAGCCGGCATACCTGCGCGACAACGTCGCCCTGACCAGCCGCGAGCAGCAGGCGTTGCGCGACGCCCGCCGCTGAGCGGGGAACCCGGCGTGCGTCGCGTGGTCTGCCACGGTGGACCCGACAGGACCCCGCCATGGACCACGCCGATTCTTCCGACCCACGCCGCGGCCGGCTGCAGCGCTGGCTGCGCCGCGAGCTGCCGCCGCTCGCCCTGACCATCGCCCTGCTGGTGGTCGCGCGCGCCTCGTTCGCCAACCACTACCAGGTGCCCAGCGGCTCGATGATGCCGACCCTGCTGCCGGGCGACCGGGTGGTCGTGGACATGAGCGCCTACGGACTGCGCGTGCCGTTCACCGCGATCGAACTGCTCGACCGCGGCCGTCCGGCGCCGGGCGAAGTGGTGGTGTTCAAGTCGCCGGCCGACGGCACCCGCCTGATCAAGCGCGTGGTTGCCGTGGGCGGGCAGACGGTGGCGCTGGTGGACGGGCGCCTGCTGGTCGACGGGCAGCCGCTGGCCGCAGATCCCGGCGCACCGCTCGAGCGCCTCGGCGAGCGCGTTTTCAGGCTGGACCTGGCCCACGGCGGCGGGCCGGACATCGCGCCCTCCCTGGTGCCGGAAGGCATGGTGCTGGTGCTGGGCGACCATCGCGGCGCCAGCGCCGATGGTCGCTGGTTCGGCCTGGTGCCGGAGCAGGCGTTCTACGGCCGCGCCCTGGGCGTGTACTGGCGGCGCGGCGAAGGACCGGTCTGGAAGCGGCTGTAGTCGCCGGACCGGACGCGCTCAGTCGTCGACCAGGGTGCCGCCGGGCAGGAACTGCCAGGTGCGGGTGACATGGAGGATGTCGATCTCCTCCTCGGTGCGCGGCAGTGGCGGGTAGGGCTCGGCCAAGCGCGCGATGCGCAGCGCAGCGTCGTCGAGCAGCTTCGTGCCACTGGAGCGCAGGATGTCGGCGCGCTCGACCGAGCCGTCGCGGCGGATCGCCACGCTGATCACCAGTTCGCCCGACAGCTGGCGCCGGCGCGCTTCGTCGGGATAGTTGAGGTTGCCCACGCGCTCGACCCGGTCCACCCAGTCGCGCAGGTAGCCGGCGTACGCCCACTCCCGGGTGCTGGCGGAGACGAACTTGCGCTTGGGCCGTTTGGCGTAGCGCTCCGAGCGCAGGTGGATCTCTGCCGCCAGCCGCGCCATCTGCAGGTCGCGCTCGATCCGCTCGCGACCGCGCGGCAGCGCGCTGTCGTCGGCCTCGGGACGCGCGTCCGCATCGGGCAGGGTCTCCGCGCCGCGCTGGCTGGCCACTACCCGCGCCTGCGGCGGCGGCTGCGCGGATGGGGACTGCGCGCGCATCTCGATCGGCGCCACGCCGGATTCGGCCTGGGCGACGAGGCCGGCCTGGTCGTCGCGCGGACGGGTGCTGCGCTCGTCCTCGCCGCCGCCCTGGTTGCTGGCCTGGGCGAGGAAGTCCGCCTGGGCCTGGGTCAGGGGACTGGTGGTCTCGGTGATGATCACGTCCAGCGTCGGCAGCACCGGGGCCGCCTCGTCCAGCGCGAAGCCCAGGCCCAGCACCAGCATCCCGTGCAGCAGCAGGGACAGCACCATCGTTGCGCTCAGGCGTTCGCGCTCGCCGATGACGGGAGGCGGGGGCAGGGCCAGCGAAGACATGGGCGCGCGGCTATTCCCGCTCGATCGCGTCGAACAGCAGGCCGGCGATGTTCAGCCCGAACTGCTTGTCGAGCTCGCGGATGCAGGTCGGGCTGGTGACGTTGACCTCGGTCAGCCAGTCGCCGATCACGTCCAGGCCGACGAAGCGCATGCCGCGCCGCTTCACCTCCGGACCGACCTGGGCAGCGATCCAGCGGTCGCGCTCGCTCAGCGGGCGGCCCTCGCCGCGGCCGCCGGCGGCCAGGTTGCCGCGGAACTCGTCGCCCTGCGGGATCCGTGCCAGGCAGTAGTCCACCGGCACGCCGTCGATCAGCAGGATGCGCTTGTCGCCGTCCACGATCTCGGGCAGGTAGCGCTGCGCCATCGCCAGGTGGCGGCCGCCCTGGGTCAGGGTTTCCAGGATCACGTTGAGGTTGGCGTCGCCGGCACTGGCCCGGAAGATCGAGCGCCCGCCCATGCCGTCCAGTGGCTTGAGCACCGCGTCGCGGTGCTCGGCGACGAAGGCCTTCAGGGTCGCGGCCTCCCGGCTGACCACCGTTGGCGGGCAGCACTGCGGGAATTCCAGCGCGGCCAGCTTCTCGTTCATGTCGCGCAGGCCCTGCGGGTCGTTGACCACGCGCGCGCCCTGGCGCTGGGCCATCGACAGGATCTGGGTGTCGTGGACGAAGTCCGCGTCCACCGGCGGATCCTTGCGCATCAGGACCAGGTCGCCGGCGCCCAGCGCACGATGTGACGCCGATCCCAGTTCATACCAGCCATTGCGATCGTCGCGCACGGTCAACGGCGCCAACCGCGCATGCGCCTGCCCATGAACCGTGCCAAGGCTGCCCGGCTGCACATACAGCAGCGAATGGCCGCGGCGCTGCGCTTCCAGCAGCATGGCGAAGGTCGAATCCTTTGCGATGTTGATCGACCCGATCGGGTCCATCACCACCACCACGTTCAGCTGCATATGACCCACCAGTGGCAGTTTCTGACAAATGTTAGCAGTCGCCGCGCGCGCCGGTTTCGCCCGTGCTTGCACCGACTTGCGCAATCTTCTTCAACGGCGCTTGACAGTCCGGCGGCAGGCTGGAATATACGGCGATCGCGGCAGTGCGGGCAGTGGCCCGCCACTGCGCGCCGGGGGAAGGACGCATGACGGAACACGAAAGCCGCGCCGGCAGCCTTGAAGGCCTGCGGGTGATGGTCATCGACGATTCGAAGACGATCCGGCGTACCGCCGAGACGCTGCTCAAGCGCGAGGGCGCGGACGTGGTGACGGCGGTGGACGGCTTCGAGGCGCTCGCCAAGATCGCCGACCAGAAGCCGCAGATCATCTTCGTCGACATCATGATGCCGAGGCTGGACGGCTACCAGACCTGCGCGCTGATCAAGAACAACCAGCTGTTCAAGAACACGCCGGTGATCATGCTGTCCTCCAAGGACGGCCTGTTCGACAAGGCGCGCGGCCGCATCGTCGGCTCCGAGCAGTACGTGACCAAGCCATTCACGCGCGAGGAACTCCTCGACGCGATCCGCACCCATGTCAAGGCGTGAAAGGGGGAACCGCCGTGGCCCGAATCCTGTTGATCGAAGACTCGCCGACCGATACCGCGGTGCTCACCCAGCTGCTTGAGCGCAACGGCCACGAGGTGCTGGCCGCGTCCAGCGCCGAGGACGGCATCGAGACCTGCAAGCGGGAACAGCCCGACCTGGTGCTGATGGACGTGGTGCTGCCCGGCATGAACGGCTTCCAGGCCACGCGCGCGCTGGGTCGCGATGGCGGCACCAAGGAGATCCCGGTCCTGATCGTGAGCACCAAGGGCATGGAGACCGACCAGGCCTGGGGCATGCGCCAGGGCGCCAAGGGCTACCTGGTCAAGCCGGTGAAGGAAGACGTGCTGATCAACGAGGTCAACCGCCTGCTGGGGGCAGCGGGATGACCGAGCATCGCGACCCGTTCGCGATGCTGCTCGACTTCGAGCAGCGCAGCCTCGCGCACGTCGCGGGCCTGCCCGAGCAGTTCGACGCACCGGGCCTGTGGCGCGGCGTCGGCTACCGGATCGGCGAACGCAGGCTCGCGTCGGCCTTCGACGAAGTGCTGGAGATCCTGCCGCTGCCGCAGATCACGCCCGTGCCAGGCGCGCAGGCGTGGATGCTGGGCGTCGGCAACGTGCGCGGCAACCTGCTGCCCATCGTCGACCTCAGGCAGTTCCTCGAAGGCGAGCGCACCGTGCTGCACGAAACGCAGCGGGTGCTGATCGTGCGCCAGCCCGACGGCAACGTCGCGGTCACGATCGACGAGCTGTACGGCCAGCGCGGCTTCCACGACGACCAGCAGGTCGACGCCGGGTCGGTGGCGCAGGGCCGCTACGCGCACTTCATCGAGCGCGCCTACCGGCACGCGGACCAGGACTGGGGCGTCTTCAGCCTGGCCAGGCTGGCCCGCACGCCGGAATTCAGACAAGCCGCGGCCTGACGGTCGCGTCCAGCAGCACAGAAGCAGGGGCAGGGGTAAGGGACCATGAGCACAGTAGTCGACACGGTCGCCGGCAAGGGGCGCGGGCTGGGGAGCAACTTCTGGATCGCGGCGCTGGTCACGACGCTCGTGATCTTCGGCGCCAACACCGGCTACGCCGGCTGGAAGGCGGCACGCCTGGGCGGCGCCAGCACCGCGGCCTCGAGCCTGCAGGTGAACTCGCAGCGGCTGGCCAACCAGGCGCGGGAAGCGGTCGCTGGCAATGCCGCCTCCTTCACCGCGTTCAAGGACACCAAGGGCCGCATCGACAGCGACGTCGAGCAGCTCAACGCCAACTTCGGCAGCACCACCGGCGTCGCCGGGCCGATCCAGACCGTGACCGCGACCTGGACGCCGCTGGCCGCCAGCGCCGAGCAGGTGGCGGCGAGCGAACAGGCGGTGAGCGGTTTCGCGACCAACGCCCAGCGCTTCACGCAGGCGGTGCCGCAGCTGCAGGCCCAGCTCGACGAACTGGTGCGCGCGATGTCCTCGAGCGGCTCGCCCGCCTCCCAGGTCTACATCGCGCTTCGCCAGAACGTGCTGGCCGGCAACATGGCGCGACGCGTCGCCGAGATCCAGGCCGGCGGCAGCGGCGCCTCGATGGCGGGCGACGCGCTGGCGCGCGACGTGGGCGTGTTCGAGCAGGTGCTCGAGGGCCTGCGTTCGGGCGACCAGGCGATGAACGTGCAGGCGCTGAACAACAGCGGCGCGGTCGCCGCGCTCAACCAGGCGGCCGAACGCTGGACGGCGATGAAGCAGGACCTGGACGCGATCATCGCCAGCGCCCCGGCGCTGTTCCAGGCCCAGGCCGCGTCGGCCGCGCTCACCACCGGCTCGGACAAGCTGCTGTCCGATGCGCAGGACCTGTTCTCGGCGTTCACCGCGTTCGGCTCGCTCAACGACAAGAGCCTGTTCGGCAACGTCTGGATCAGCATCATCTCCGGCCTGCTCGCCATCGTCGCGCTGGGCGGCCTGCTCTGGTCGCTGAACCGCGCGCAGCGCAAGCGCTACGAAGACACGATGGAGCTGAACAACCGCAACCAGGAGGCGATCATGCGCCTGCTGGACGAAATCGGTGCGCTCGCGGAAAACGACCTGACGGTGAAGGCGACCGTCACCGAAGACATGACCGGCGCCATCGCCGACTCGATCAACTTCGCGGTCGAGAACCTGCGCGACCTGGTGGGCACCATCAACGACACCTCGGCGCAGGTGGCATCGAGCGCGCAGGAGACGCAGGCCACCGCCATGCACCTGGCAGAGGCCGCCGAGCACCAGGCGCAGGAGATCAACTCCGCGTCCAACCGCATCAACGAGATCGCCTCGAGCATCGACCAGGTCTCGCGCAACTCGGCCGAATCGGCGGACGTGGCGCAGCGCTCGGTGCAGATCGCGACCAAGGGCGCCGGCGTGGTGCGCGAGACGATCGCCGGCATGGACTCGATCCGAGACCAGATCCAGGAGACCTCCAAGCGCATCAAGCGCCTGGGCGAGAGCTCCCAGGAAATCGGCTCGATCGTGGAACTGATCAACGACATCTCCGAGCAGACCAACATCCTCGCGCTCAACGCGGCCATCCAGGCGGCGTCGGCCGGCGAGGCGGGTCGCGGATTCGCGGTGGTGGCCGACGAAGTGCAGCGACTCGCCGAACGCGCCTCGAACGCGACCAAGCGGATCGAGGCGCTGGTGCAGACGATCCAGTCCGACACCAACGAGGCGGTCAGTTCGATGGAGCAGACCACCTCGGAAGTGGTCGCCGGTGCGCGACTGGCGGAGGACGCGGGTACCGCGCTGGGCGAGATCGAAAGCGTGTCGAGCAACCTCGCCGGCCTGATTCTCGGGATCTCCACCGCGGCCAAGCAGCAGTCGGCGGCGGCGACCAACATCACCGAGACCATGAACACGATCCAGTCGATCACCGCGCAGACCTCGCAGGGCGCGAACCAGACGGCGCAGTCGATCGGCAACCTCGCGCAGCTGGCCGCCAACCTGCGTCGTTCGGTCGCCGACTTCAAGCTGCCGGCCTGAGCACGGAGCCAGGACTCGGGATGAACGCGACGACCACCGGTCGCAGGCCGACGCACGCCGACACGCGCGGGGTGAAGCGATGACTGCGCTGCGCGAGGCCCTCGAACACACCGCGCTGGGCTGGATCAAGCCGGAGCTCGACGAAACCCTGCGGCTGGCCAAGGCCGAGCTGGAGGACTATGTCGAGGACCCGGCCGACGTCGGTCGCATGCGGCTGTGCGCCGGCTACCTGCACCAGGTGCAGGGCACGCTGCGCATGGTCGAGCTGTACGCGCCGGCGATGGTGGCCGAGGAGATGGAGCAGGTCGCGCTGGGCCTGCACGGCGGCACCGTCGCCGACCGCGATGGCGCCTGCGCCGCGCTGCTGCGCGGCATCGTGCTGCTGCCCGACTACCTCGAACGGCTGCAGGGTGGGCATCGCGACATCCCGATCGTGCTGCTGCCGCTGCTCAACGAGCTGCGCGCCGCGCGCGGCGAGAGCCTGCTCAGCGAGAGCGTGTTGTTCTCGCCCGACCTGGAGCGCCCGCTCCCGGGCGCGATCGCGGCCGCCGGCGCGGCCTCCAACGACGACATGCCGCCCCTGCTCGAAGCGCTGCGGCGCGAGATCGGGCAGTGGCAGGAACACACGCCGGCGACGGCGCTGTCCAGCCTGGCCCCTGCGCTGGAGGGCCTGCTGGGCCACGTCCGCCAGGTGCCGGTGCAGCGCATGCTGTGGGTCGCCACCGGCGTCGCGCGCGCCGTGGCCGATGGCGCGCTGCCGGCCTCGCCGGCGCTGCGCAAGGTATTCGCGGGCGTCGAGCGCGAGGCGCGCCGCGCCCTGCTCGACAACGACGGCTATGCCGAGGCCAGCGGCGAAGGCGCGCAGGAACCGACGCGGCAGCTGCTCTACCACGTCGCCCACCAGCCCGACGACGGCCATCCGGCGCTGCGCGAGCTCCGCCAGGTCTTCGAACTCGAGGCGGCGCTGCCGACCCAGTCCGAACTCGAACACGCCCAGGGCAGCATCAGCGGACGCAACCGCGCGCTGCTCGATACCGTCTCCGCGGCGGTGAAGGACGACCTGCTCCACGTCAAGGACGCGCTCGACCTGCACCTGCGCACCGGCTCGGACGACCTGGCCGCGCTGCAGCCCCATGCCGAGACCCTGGGCCGCGTGGCCGACACGCTGGGCATGCTCGGGCTCGGCGCGGCGCGCAAGGTGGTGCAGCAGCAGCGCGACGGCCTGCAGGCGATCCTCGACGGCGCGGTCGCGGCGAACGAGGACGCGCTGCTGGATGTCGCCGGGGCATTGCTTTACGTCGACGCCACGCTGGACGACCAGGTGGCGCGACTGGGGGCGGCCGAGTCGGCCGGCGCCGACGGCGAACCGTTCGCCGGCGAAGCGCGCCAGGTGGTCGATACCATCGTGCGCGAGGCGATCGCCAATTTCGTGCAGGCCCGCCAGGCCCTGGTGGCCTTCGTCGAAACGAGCTGGCAGCACGAGCAGCTCAGCGACGTGCCGCGCCTGCTCGACGAGGTCGCGGGCGCGCTGCGGATGATGGAGCTGGCGCAGCCGGCCGATTATCTGGTCGCCGTCAGCCGCTATACCCAGAACGAACTGATCGCACGCCAGCGCGTGCCCAATGGTCGCCAGCTGGACACGCTGGCCGACGCGCTGGCCAGCCTGGAGTACTACCTGGAAGCGCTGCGCGAGCAGCGCGGCAACCGCGACGAGATCCTGGACATCGCGCGCGGCAGCCTGGAGGCACTCGGCTACTGGCCGCTGCCCGAACCGGTGGCGCCGCCGGCGGCGCAGCCGGAGCCCGGGCATGACGAGGAAACCGCGGCGGCGTCCACCGACGTTTCCGCGGCCCTGGCCGAGCCGGTCGAAGCGGCTGCCGTCGCCGAGCCGGTGGCGCTCCCGGTATCGACCCCGGTCGAGATCGAGGTGGCCGCCCCGGTCCGGACAGCGGACCTGCCGGTGGGGCCGGTAGCGGGCGGCTTCGAAACCGTCGGCGAGGAGATCGACGAGGAGATCCGCGAGGTCTTCCTCGAGGAGTTCGCCGAGGAGATCGACAACCTCGACGCGCTGCTGCCGCAGTGGCGCTCGGTGCCCGAGGACATGGAGCGCCTGCGCCCGATCCGGCGCGTGTTCCACACCCTCAAGGGCAGCGGACGGCTGGTCGGCGCCCGCGCGCTGGGCGAGTTCAGCTGGAAGATCGAGAACATGCTCAACCGCGTGCTCGACCGCTCGCGTCCGCCGAGTCCGGCGGTGATCGCGATGGTCGACCGTGCGTTCTACACGCTGCCCGAGCTGCAGGCGGCCTTGCGCGGCGAACGCGGCGTGTCCACCGACCTCGAGGCGCTGCAGGACGCCGCCGATCGCATCGCGTCCGGCGACGAGACGATGCCGCCCGAGGCCGCGCCGGCCGTCGTGCATGCGCCGCTGGTGGACGAGATGGCCCAGCCTGCGCCGGATGCGGTCGAGCCGCAGCCCGAGCCCGAGCCCGAGCCCGAGCCCGAGCCGCAGCCCGAGCGCGTGCCGGCCAGCATCGACGCGCTGCTGCTGGAGATCCTCGACGCCGAGGTGCAAGGGCACCTGCAGACCGTCGATGCCTGGGTCGCGCAGGCCCGCGTCGGAGACAGCCACGGCAGCGATGCGCTGCTGCGGGCGCTGCACACGATGAACGGCGCCTTCGCGATGACCGAAGTGCCGGTCATCAACAGCGTGCTGGGTCCGGCCGAGCACTACGCGCGGCGCCTGCTGGCTTCGCAGGCCATGGCAGCGCCGGAGGGCATCGACGCCGTCGCCGAACTGTCGGTGGCGGTGCGTGAGACGGTGGAGATCCTGAAGGGGCCGGCGCCTGCGCTGGCGCCGCAGGACGCGCTGGCGGCGCGGCTGGTCGCGCTGCGCGACAGCCTGCCCGAAGCCGCCAGCGGCCTGGCGTCGCTGGTGGACGCGCAGGGACTGGAGGAAGCGGCCGGCGCCGAAGCGCCGGCGCTGACCACCGACGATCTCAGCGCCTACCTGGATCTTGCGGACGATATCGCGATCGAGCGGACCGTGGAGTCCGCTGTCCAGGACGATGCGCCTGGCGGGGAGGTCTCCGGTGCGTCCGGAACCGATCTGCCGGCCGATGCGTTGCAGGACGGCGCGCAGACGGTCGATGCTGGAATTCCCGAAACCGGGGGCCTGGGGATCGCGGCAACCGCAGGCGTCGATGCCGGTGTTCCCGTGGAGGGCCTCGAGGTAGCGAACCTGGATTCCGTGCGTCTCGAAGCAGAGCGCCTCGAAGCAGAGCGCCTCGAAGCGGGGCGCCTCGAAGCCGAGCGCCTCGAGGCCGAGCGCGTCGAAGCCGAGCGCGTCGAAGCAGAGCGACTGGAAGCCGAGCGCCTCGAAGCCGAGCGTCTTGAAGCGGAGCGTCTCGAAGCCGAGCGCCTCGAAGCAGAGCGCCTCGAAGCAGAACGTCTCGAAGCAGAACGTCTCGAAGCAGAACGTCTCGAAGCGGAGCGCCTCGAAGCGGAGCGCGTCGAAGCAGAGCGCCTCGAAGCAGAGCGCCTCGAAGCAGAGCGCCTCGAAGCAGAGCGCCTCGAAGCAGAGCGCCTCGAAGCAGAGCGCCTCGAAGCCGAGCGCCTCGAGGCCGAGCGCGTCGAAACAGAGCGTCTCGAAGCAGAGCGCCTCGAAGCCGAGCGCCTCGAAGCAGAGCGTCTCGAAGCAGAGCGGTTCGAAGCAGAGCGGTTCGAAGCAGAGCGGTTCGAAGCAGAGCGGTTCGAAGCAGAGCGGTTCGAAGCAGAGCGGTTCGAAGCTGAGCGCCTCGAAGCAGAGCGCCTCGAAGCAGAGCGTCTCGAGGCAGAGCGTCTCGAAGCGGAGCGCCTCGAAGCGGAGCGCCTCGAAGCGGAGCGCCTCGAAGCGGAGCGCCTCGAAGCGGAGCGCCTCGAAGCGGAGCGCCTCGAAGCAGAGCGCCTCGAGGCAGAGCGCCTCGAAGCGGATCGCGTCGAAGCGGAGCGCGTCGAAGCAGAGCGACTGGAAGCCGAGCGCCTCGAAGCCGAGCAGCACGAAGCCGAAGCCGAAGCCGTGGAACCGGAGCCGGAGGTCGAAGTCGCCGACGCCGACGACGCGGTCGCCCACGACGAAGCGCCCGTTGCCGAGTCGGCGGCCGAGCCGGCGGCGGAACTCCAGCCGTCCGTGCCCGCCGGCATCGACGCGGCCGTGGCCGCACTGCTGGCCCGCGTGCTGGCCAGCGACGATCCCGACGAGCCTTTCGACACCTCGCGCCTGGACATCGAGCTGCTCGACATCTTCCTGGAGGAGAGCGGCGATCTGCTCGACCATGCCGACACGGCACTGACGCAGCTGCGCGAGTCCCCGGATTCGCGCGAACCGCTGATCGCGCTGCAGCGCGACCTGCACACGCTCAAGGGCGGTGCACGCATGGCCGGCGTCTTCACCATCGGCGAACTCGGCCACGCGATGGAGTCGATGCTCGAAGCGGTGGTCGAACAACGCTGCGAACTCGACCGGACCGGGATCGGCCTGCTCGAAGGCGGTTTCGACCGCCTGCATGCCATGGTCACGCGGGTTGCCGAGCGGCGTGCGATCGACATGCCGCAGGCGCTGATCGACGCGTTCAACGCGCTGGCCCGCGGCCGCCCGCTGCTGGCCGCGGAGGCGACGCCAGAGCCGGCCGCTGCGCAGAAGCCCGAGCTGGCGCCGCTGTCCACGCCCATCAACGACCTCGGTGCCGACGACGACACGGCGATCCGCGCGCCGCAGGAGCAGGTGCGCATCCGCGCCGACCTGCTCGACCGCCTGGTCAACTACGCGGGCGAGGTGGCGATCTACCGCGCCCGCCTGGAACAGCAGCTCGGCGCGTTCCGCTCGGCGATGAACGAGATGGAGCAGACCAATACGCGTCTGCGCGACCAGCTGCGCCGCCTTGAAATCGAAACCGAGGCCCAGATCATCGCGCGCTACCAGCGCGAGGGCGACGCCGGCGACGCCAGCTTCGACCCGCTGGAGCTCGACCGCTTCTCGACCCTGCAGCAGCTTTCGCGCGCGCTGGGCGAGTCGGCGGCCGACATGACCAGCCTGCAGCAGACGCTGGACGACCTGACGCGCCAGTACGAAACCCTGCTGCTGCAGCAGTCGCGGGTGAGTTCGGACCTGCAGGAAGGGCTCATGCGCACGCGCATGGTGCCGTTCGACGCGCTGGTGCCGCGCCTGCGCCGCGTGCTGCGCCAGGCCGCGTCGGATACCGGCAAGCAGGTGCAGCTCAAGCTCGACGGCTCCCAGGGCGAGCTCGACCGCAACGTGCTCGAACGCATGACCGCGCCGCTGGAGCACATGCTGCGCAACGCGGTCGCGCACGGCATCGAATCCCCCGAGCGCCGCCGCGAGGCGGGCAAGGGCGAGGAGGGCACGGTCCGCATCGCGGTGCGCCGCGAGGGTTCGGAAGTCGTGCTGGAGATCGGCGACGACGGGTCCGGCCTCGACCGCGGCGCGATCCGCCGCCGCGCCGAGGAACGTGGCCTGGTGCGCACCGACGCCGTGCTCAGCGACGGCGATCTGGACGCGCTGATCTTCGAACCCGGCTTCTCCACCGCCGACGAGGTCAGCCGCCTGGCCGGCCGCGGCGTGGGCATGGACGTGGTCGCCAGCGAAGTGCGCCAGCTCGGCGGCTCGCTCGACATCTCCACCCGGCGCGGCCAGGGCACCAGCTTCACCCTGCGGCTGCCGCAGACGCTCGCGGTCACCCAGGCGGTGTTCGTCCGCATCGGCGAGACCCAGTTCGCGGTGCCGATCGCCTCGGTCCGCGGCGTGGGCCGCATCGAACGCGATCGCCTGGCCTCCGGCGATGCGAGCTACAGCTACGGCGGCGAGGAGTACGCGCTGCACGACCTCGGACTGCTGGTCGGACATGCGCCGGCGCGTGCCGACGGCCACCTGCAGATGCCGCTGCTGCTGGTCCGCTCCGGCGAACTGCGCGCCGCGGTCGCGGTGGACGAGATCATCGGCAGCCGCGAAATCGTGGTGAAGCCGGTCGGTCCGCAGGTCGCTTCGATCCCGGGCATCTTCGGCGCCACCATCATGGGCGACGGCAGCGTCGTGGTGATCCTCGACGTCGCCCCGCTGGCCCGCCGCCACGCCGTGTTGCCGCGCGATACGGCGCCCGAGCCGCAGGCCGAACGCCGCCGCGTGCCGCTGGTGATGGTGGTCGACGACTCGGTGACGATGCGCAAGGTCACCGGCCGCGTGCTGGAACGCCACAACCTCGAGGTGCTCACGGCGAAGGACGGCATCGACGCGCTCGAGCGGATGGAAGAACGCGTGCCCGACCTGATGCTGCTCGACATCGAGATGCCGCGCATGGACGGCTACGAGCTGGCCCGGCAGATGAAGGCCGACCCGCGCCTGCGCGACGTGCTGATCATGATGATCACCTCGCGTACCGGCGAGAAGCACCGCCAGCGCGCCTTCGACCTGGGCGTGGACCGCTACCTGGGCAAGCCTTACCAGGAGCCGGAACTCATGCGCAACGTGCACGAACTGCTGAAGGTTTCGCATGGCCGCGAGTGAGGCCACGCCCCGCGTCGCGCTGCTCGCCCGCGCCGGAGAAGCCTGCGAGCGCATCGCCCAGGCGCTGCGCGACGCGGGCGCCGAACTGGTGCTGGTGGCCGACCCGATGCAGGCCGGCAGCGACGAGGTCCGCCGGGCACAGCCGCAGGCGGTGCTGGTGGCGCTGGAGCCGGCGATCGAGGACGCGATCGAACGCTACGAGGACGTGCTCGCCGATCCGGCCTACATGGTGATCTTCGAGGAGGCCGAGCAGGCCGCGCAGCGCAGCGGCTGGGATGCCGCGCGCTGGCTGCGCCACCTCTCGGCCAAGCTGCACCGCCACGACGACGTGCTCCCGGCCGGCGCCGAGCCGCCCGACGAGGTGCAACTCACCGCCGAACCGATGCCGGCGCAGTCGCCCCGCGTCGATTTCGACGATGCGATCGTGGCGCTGACCGACGAAGCCCAGGACCGTGCCGACGACGTGCCGCCCGACGGGCTGGAAGGCCTGCACGGGGCGGCCCCGCAGGGCCTGCCGACGGATCTGGAACTCGAGCCGCTGGCCGCGCCGGAGCTGTCCGCGCCCGCGGCCGACGCAACTGCCGCGGCAGGGGAGGCCCCGGTCGCCCTGGTGCTGGAGCCGGCGTTGGACGACAACGCCGCGATCGAGTGGGGCGGTACGCCGCTGGACCTGGTGCCGGACGGCGCCGACGGCGCGCTGGAGGCCACGGCCGTCTCCGATATCCCGGTGGAGTCGGACTCCGACATGCCGACCCTGTCGCTCGACGACGCAGGCGACGGACTGGATGCGCTGGCGTTCGATCCGGAACGCTTCAGCCGCGCCGGCCAGGCGGAAGGGGAAGCCGGCGGGATCGAGGAATTCCTGGCCGCCCAGATCGCCCGGACGCCCGACGCGGTCCAGGCCGACGCGGCGGTCGAAGCGCAGCAGGCCGGCGCCGCAGTCGATGCCGATCCCGCGCCGGCGGTGACCGGCCCGCGGGTGGATTTCTCCAGCCTCAGCCTGGTCGAGGACGACCACGTGCCCGCCGCGCGGGCTGCGCCGGCGAAGTCGGCACCCACGTTCGACCTGGAATCGCTGGGCGCGGGCCTGTCGCTGGTCGACCCGGACAGCTACGGCCACGGCAAGCGGCCCGGCCTGGTGCTGATCGAGGCCGGCCTGGGCGGCCCCGATGCGGTGCGTCAGATGCTGGCCGCGCTGCCTGCCGGCTTCTCCAAGCCGATCCTGATCCGTCTCGCGCTGGAAGGCGGGCGCTACGACCGCCTGGTCAAGCAGATGACCCGTGCGACCACGGCCCCGGTCGAGGTGGCCGAGTCCGGCGCCCGCGCCGCCGAGGGCAGCATCTATTTCGTTCCGCCGGGCCTGGGCATCCGCCCCGCCGGCGCCGGCTGGGCGTTCGAGGCCGGCGAGACGCTGGATCCCGCGTCGCTGCCCGCCGACGACAGCGCAGTGGTCTTCCTCAGCGGCGCCGATGTCGCGCTGGTGCCGCCGGTCGCCGGCGGGCAGTGGGCCGGCCTGGTGCTCGGGCAGACGCCGGACGACGGCTGCTACGACCCCGCGGCCGCGCGCGCGGCGATCGAGGCCGGCGCTTCCCCGGGCAGCCCCGGCGAACTGGCCGGGCAGCTGCTGGCGCGCTGGCCGGCGACGGGCGGGAACCCCCACACCGATCCGGACGGAACGCCGTGATGACTACCGCCACCTCCGACATCCGCGCCGTGCTGATCCAGACCGAAGCCGCGCGCCTGCTCCTGCCCAACGCCACGATTTCCGAGGTCTTGTCCTACGCCGAGCCCGACCCGATCGACAACGCGCCGGACTGGCTGCTGGGCACCATCCGCTGGCGCGGCTGGCGCCTGCCGCTGGTGGCGTTCGCGCCTTTCAGCGGGCAGGGTCCCGAGCAGGGCAGCCTCGGCCACAAGGTGGTGGTCCTCAAGACGCTCGGCGGACAGGCGACCATGCCGTACTTCGCCCTGCTCAGCCGCGGCTTCCCGCGCCTGGTGACCGTCTCGCGCGATCGCATGCTCGACGATGCGGAAGGGCAGGCGCTGGCTCCCGGCGTACGCGCCCAGGTGCGCTTCAACGACGAGCCGGCCCTGGTGCCCGACATCGACGGCATCGAACTGGCCCTGCGCGGCGCCCTGGCCGCCTGATTCTCAGGCGCGCAGGTCGCCGTACAGCGCCTGCAGCGCGGCGACCGCCGCCAGCCCGGCGGTCTCGGTGCGCAGGATGCGCGGGCCCAGGCGCAAGCCTTCGAAGCCCGCGGCGCGCAGGTGTTCGCGATCGCGAGGCGCCCAGCCGCCCTCCGGCCCGATCGCCAGCGCGACGTGACCGCCGGCCGCGTGCGCGGCATCCGACAGCGTGGTCAGCGCATGGTCCCCCTGCGGGTCGAGGGTGAGCCGCAGGCCGGCTTCCGGCACCGCGTCGGCGATCCGTGCGATGTCGAGCGGTTCGGCCAGCGCGGGCAGGCGCGCGCGGCCACACTGGCCGCAGGCCGAGGCGACCACGCCGCGCCAGTGCGCCAGGCGCTTGGCCAGGCGCGCACCGTCCAGCCGCACCTCGGTGCGCTCGGCGTCGACCGGCACGATCGCCGCGACCCCCAGTTCGGTGGCCTTCTGCAGGATCAGGTCCATCTTCTCGCCGCGCGCGATGCCCTGGACCAGGGTGATGCGCAGCGGCGATTCGGTCTCCACCACCCGGCGCTCCATCACCTCCACGACGCCCCCGCGCTTGTCGGCCTTGGTCAGGACGACCTCGTAGTCGTGGCCATCGCCGTTGAACAGCACGCAGCGGTCGCCTACGCGCAGCCGCAGCACGCGCAGCAGGTGGCTGGACGCCTCTTCCGGCAAGGCCAGGTGGACGCCCGGAGCAAGCGGCAGGTCGACGTAGCTGCGGGTCACGCGCATGGGCTGGAGCCGTCGGGAAGGGAAAGGTGGATGCGGCGCTGCGGGGCGAAAGGCTTCCGGCTCATGCCGTCGCCGCTTCGATCGCCGAACCGGTGACCGCAGCCAGCAGCTCCAGCTGCGCATCGTCGATGCAGTAGGGCGGCATCCAGTAGAGCACGTCGCCGAGCGGGCGCAGCAGCACGCCGCGCTCAAGCGCGTGCCGGTAGGCGTGCAGGCCGATCCGCCGCGACGGCTCGAACGGCGTGGCCCTGCGGCCGCCTTCGCACAGTTCGATCGCCAGGATCATCCCGGTCTGGCGCACGTCGGCCACGTGCGGCAGCGCGGCCAGCGGCGCGGCGAGCGTCGCCATGCGCTCGGCCGTGCGGCGGTTGCGCGCGAGCACGTCGTCGGCCGCGAAGATGTCGAGCGAGGCCAGCGCCGCCGCGCAGGCCAGCGGATTGCCCGTGTAGCTGTGCGAATGCAGGAAGGCGCGCTCGCGCGAGTCGTCGAGGAAGCCTTCGTAGATCGCGTCCGTCGCCAGCACCGCGGCCAGCGGCAGGAAGCCGCCGGTCAGGCCCTTGGACAGGCACAGCAGGTCGGGCTGGATGCCGGCCTGCTCGCAGGCGAACATCGTACCGGTGCGGCCGAAGCCGACCGCGATCTCGTCGGCGATCAGGAAGATGCCGTGCACGTCGCACAGTTCGCGCACGCGGCGCAGGTAGGCGGGATGGTGCATGCGCATGCCGCCCGCACACTGCACCAGCGGCTCGAGCACCAGCGCGCAGATCTCGCCGGCATGCTCGTCCAGCAGGTGCGCCAATGCGTCGGCCGCATCCTCGGCGCAGGCTTCGGCGCTCTGGCCCTCGCGCGCCAGGAAGGCGTCGGGCGAGGGCGCGAACACCGCTTCCATCAGCAGCGGCGCGTAGATGCGCCGGTACAGCGGGATGTCGCCGACCGACAGCGCGCCGATGGTCTCGCCGTGGTAGCCGTTCTGCAGCGCCACGAACTTTGTTCGGCGCGGTTCGTCGCCGCGGTTGCGGAACCAGTGGAACGCCATCTTCAGCGCGACCTCGATCCCGGCCGAGCCGTTGTCGGCATAGAACACCCGCGACAGGCGGGCGCGACCGGCCTGGCGCGGGGCGATGGCCAGCAGGCGTTCGGCCAGCTCCACCGCGGGCGGATGCGAACAGCCGGCCAGGATCACCTGCTCCAGGGTCGTCGCCTGGCGGGCGATCGCCGCGGCGATGCGCGGTTCGGCATGGCCGTGCAGGTTCACCCACCAGCTGCTCACCGCGTCCAGCGTGCGGCTGCCGTCGTGGCCCACCAGCCAGGCTCCGTTGCCGCGCGCGACCGGCAGCAGCGGCATCACGTCCGGGTGTTCGCGCATCTGCGTGCAGGGGTGCCAGAGCACCGCCAGGTCGCGCGACCGCCAGCGACCGGCCTCGTCTAGAATGGAGCCATCGTGATTCGACATGCCTCCATTATCGCCCGTGGCCCGTCCGGGGCGGCGCCATGAGTCGCCGCCTGCCGACGATCCATGGCGTCACCGAGCACGACGCCGGCCCGTACCGGCTCGAGCGGCTGGACCTGGAGTTCAGCAACGGCGAGCGCCGCCAGTTCGAACGCCTGCGCGGCCGCGGCCACGGCGCGGTGGCGGTGGTGCCGCTGCTCGACGAGGACACCGTGCTGCTGGTACGCGAATACGCCGCCGGCCTGCACCGCTACGAGCTCGGCCTGGTCAAGGGACGTATCGACGCCGGCGAGACGCCGCTGCAGGCGGCCGACCGCGAGCTCAAGGAAGAAGCCGGTTACGGCGCGCGCCGGCTGGACGTGGTGCGCACGCTGACCCTTGCGCCGGTGTACATGAGCCACGAGACCACGGTGGTGCTGGCCCGCGACCTCTATCCGGAGCGGCTGCCGGGAGACGAGCCCGAAGAGCTCGAAGTGGTGCCCTGGCGCTTCGATGCGCTGGACGAACTGGCCCTGCGCGAGGACTTCTCCGAAGGCCGTTCGATCGCCGCGCTGGTCGCCGCGCGCGAATACCTGCGGCGCGAAACGAATGGCTGAGGCACGCGCACCGATCGCCGCCGACCTGCGCGAGGGCGTGATCGCCATCGCCGGGGCCGCATCCGAGGCGATCCTGCGGGTGTACGAGGCCGGTTTCGAGGTCGAGCACAAGGCCGACGCGAGCCCGCTCACCCAGGCCGACCTCGCCGCGCACCACTGCATCGTCGACCGCCTGGCCGCGCTCACCCCCGAGATCCCGGTGCTGTCCGAGGAATCGGCGGACCTGGTCGACACCGCCACCCGCCGCGGCTGGCGCCGGCTGTGGCTGGTCGATCCGCTCGACGGCACCCGCGAGTTCGTCAAGCGCAATGGCGAGTTCACCGTCAACATCGCGCTGATCGAGGACGGCGTGGCGACCTTCGGCGTGATCCAGGCGCCAGTCACCGGCACCCTCTGGCACGGCGCGCCGGGGCAGGGCGCGTGGCTGCGCGACGTGCGTGGCGAGCGGCCCCTGCGCACGCGCGCACCGGCGGCCTCGCCGCTGAGCGTGGCCGCCAGCCGCTCGCACCGCGACTCGCGCACCGAGGCGGTGATGGCGCGCATGGGCGAAGTGGAGCCGGTCGGGCTCGGGTCGTCGCTCAAGTTCTGCCGCATCGCCGAAGGCGGGATGGATGTGTACCCGCGCTTCGGCCCGACCAGCGAGTGGGACACGGCTGCCGGCCAGGCGATCCTGGAAGGCGCGGGCGGGCTGCTGCTCGATCCGCGGGGGCGCGCGTTCCGCTACAACCAGCGCGACACCCTGCTTAACGGCGAATTCATCGCGCTGGGCGATCCCGGCCTGCCCTGGCGCACATGGCTGGCGGACTGATGGTTGCGGCGGCGCGCGGCATCGGCGCGCACCGCGCCTGCGGGAGCCTGCAGTGAGCGGCGGCCGCGACGTGCGCGAACTGCTTGCGATCATGGCGCGCCTGCGCGATCCCGACGGCGGCTGTCCCTGGGACCTCGAGCAGGACTTCTCGACGATCGCGCCCTACACGATCGAGGAAGCCTACGAAGTCGCCGACGCGATCGACCGCGGCGACCTGCCCGCGCTCAAGGACGAACTGGGCGACCTGCTGCTGCAGGTCGTGTTCCATGCGCGGATGGCGCAGGAGCAGGGCGCGTTCGATTTCGGCGACGTGGTCGCGGCGATCTGCGACAAGATGGTGCGGCGCCACCCGCATGTGTTCGGCGACCGGCGCGTGCCTGATGCGCAGGCGCAGACCGCCAGCTGGGAAGCGATCAAGCGCGCCGAGCGGGAAGCCGCGGGCGATGCCGACACCTCGGCCCTGGCCGGCATCTCGCGCGGACTGCCGGAGTGGCAGCGCGCGGTGAAGCTGCAGGCGCGCGCGGCGCGGACCGGCTTCGACTGGCCGGGCCCGCAGCCGGTGATCGACAAGCTGCACGAGGAGATCGACGAGGTCCGCGCCGAGTTCGCCGCCGTGGCGGCGGCGCCGGATGATGCGCGGGCGCAGGCGCGGCTGCAGGAGGAGATCGGCGACCTGCTGTTCGTGGCCGCCAACCTGGCGCGGCATGCCAAAGTCGACGTGGGCGCCGCCTTGCGCGGGGCCAACCACAAGTTCGAGCGCCGCTTCCGGGCGATGGAGGCCCTCGCCGCGGCCGATGGCACGACGCTGGCCGGACTGCCGCTCGAGCGCCAGGAAGCCTACTGGAACCGGGTCAAGGCCGAAGGCGGCTGAGTCCCGGGCGATGGGGAGCAGCGGGCCAGCGCCCGCGCCGGAGGGGGACGCGCAACGCCATGAAAACCCTGCTGCTGTTCGTCGCCACCGCCATCGCCGAGATCGTCGGCTGCTATCTGCCCTGGCTGTGGCTGCGCAAGGGCGGCAACGCCTGGCTGCTGTTGCCGGCGGCCGCCAGCCTGGCACTGTTCGTGTGGCTGCTGAGCCTGCATCCCACCGCGTCCGGGCGCGTGTATGCGGCCTACGGCGGGGTCTACGTCAGCGTCGCACTGGCCTGGCTGTGGTGGGTGGACGCGGTGCGGCCGACCCGCTGGGACCTGCTCGGCGCCGCGTTGTGCCTGCTGGGCATGGCGGTCATCATGTTCTCGCCCAGGCCCGCCTGACCGGAGGACGCCCATGCGCCGCTTCGCCAGCTTCCGCGAGTTCTATCCGTTCTACCTGGACGAGCACGCCAACCGCACGTCGCGGCGGCTGCACTTCATCGGCAGCTGCGGCGCGCTGGCGCTGGTGGCCGTCGCGATCGCCACGCGCAATGCCTGGTGGCTGCTGGCTGCGCTGGTCTGCGGCTACGCCTTCGCCTGGGTAGGGCACTTCTTCTTCGAGAAGAACCGTCCGGCCACCTTCCGCCACCCGTTCTATTCCTTCGCCGGCGACTGGGTGATGTTCAAGGACATCCTGACCGGCAGGATCCGCTTCTGACGCCGCCACGCGAACCTGTTCGCATCGGCGACACCCTGGTGGATGCCTCCGGACGGGGCGGATGCAGGGGATGCATGCGCGCTGGATAGTCACCCCGAGTCGTACGGAACCAGCGCAGAGCGTGTCGATGCGCCCGATGGTGCCGATGGCCTATGTCGTGGCGTGATCCAGGACCCGATGCTGGTGGACGTGCAGGCGACGGTGTCGAACCTGGCCGATCCTCCCCAGGCCAGATAAAACACGTCGCGCTCGGGAATCTCACATTCTCCAGGCTGGACGCTGGGCCTGCCTGGAATCGGATCGGGATTCCAGGAGCCGCTGAAGCGCTGTCGGACTGCCAGCGGGCCTGCGGGCGGGTCAAACGCCGCCGCAGATGGATCGGGCAGTTCGACCTCGACACGATGCTCGACCGCCGCGCGGAATGGCGCACTGCCTGGGTGAAATCGAGGCGGCGCTGGCGAAGGCAGGGGTTTCACGAAACGGAGCAGGCCGCCATGGGGTCCACGACGCGGTCGGAGTCGATCCGCGCGGTCGCGGATCCGTTGCCGGCTGACGAGCTGCCGCGCAGCGGGTCGGCTGCGCGCGCCGACCGTCCTTCCGCCGCGCCCGATCCGGAGCGGGGTCGAGGCTAGTCCAGGAAGATCAGCCAGGCCGCCACCACGATCAGGCCGAAGCCGGCCCAGTGGTTCCACTTCAGCGGCTGGCCCAGGTACCAGGCCGAGAAGCCCGCGAACACCAGCAGGGTGATCACCTCCTGCATGCCCTTGAGCTGGGGTGCGGAATAGACGGCCGAACCGATGCGGTTGGCCGGCACCATCAGGCAGTACTCGAAGAAGGCGATGCCCCAGCTGACCAGGATCACCGGCAGCAGGGCCGAGGACTTGTACTTCAGGTGCCCGTACCAGGCGAACGTCATGAAGATGTTGGAGCCGAGCAGCAGCAGGATCGGGAGCACGCGGTCGACGGGCATGGGGGCGGGTCCGGGGTGGGCGCGGAAAAGATCCGCGATCTTCACGGTGCTTGTACAGTCCGGCTGGCACCTTTCACAAAGCTGAAGACCCCCTCTGAGGAAGCAAACATGCGTGCAGGGCAGGAAACCGGCGGTCTGGTCCTGATCGTCGAGGACAACCGCAACATTTCGGAAATGGTGGGCGAGTACCTGGAAGGCCGCGGTTTCGAGGTCGATTACGCCTCGGACGGCCTCGACGGCTACCGGCTGGCGGTGGAGAACAGCTACGACGTGATCGTGCTGGACCTGATGCTGCCCCGGCTGGACGGCGTGGAAGTGTGCAAGCGGCTGCGGGCCGAGGCGCGCAAGTCGACTCCGGTGCTGATGCTGACCGCGCGCGACACGCTGGACGAGAAGCTGACCGGCCTGTCGTCGGGCGCGGACGACTATCTCACCAAGCCGTTCGCCATCCAGGAACTGGAGGCCCGGCTGCGGGCGCTGATCCGGCGCGAGCGCCGCCAGGTCGGCTCGGAGGTACTCAAGGTGGCCGACCTGGTGCTCGACCCGGCCAGCATGCGCGCCACCCGCGGCGGAACCGAGCTGCAGCTCTCGCCGATCGGCATGAAGCTGCTGACCATCCTGATGCGCGAGTCGCCGCGGGTGGTCAACCGCCAGGAAATCGAGCGTGAGATCTGGGGCAACGGCCTGCCCGACTCCGACACCCTGCGCAGCCACCTGTACAACCTGCGCAAGATCATCGACAAGCCGTTCGACAAGCCGCTGCTGCACACCGTGCAGAGCGCGGGCTACCGTATCGCCGACATCGACCAGTCGCCCGCCTGATCCAGCGGAACCGTGCAATGCCGCAGGGGTTACCCCGCAAGATCCGCTATGCGTTCGTCACCCAGGGGCTGCTGCTGATCCTCGCGGTGGTGTTCGGGGTGAGCCTGCTCACCCTGCTCACCCGCGACGCGCTGATCAAGCAGCGCCTGACAGTCGAAGCACAGGCGTTCTGGGACCGTCGGGACGCCGGCACCGGCGAGTGGCTGCCCGAGACGGCCACCCTGCGAGGCTACTTCCGGCCGGCGGATGCGGGCGGCGCGGTGCCGCCCGACGTGGCTTCGCTCCCGCAGGGCGTCAACTTCGACTACCGCGGGCACAAGGCGGTGCTGGTGCAGCAGCGGCCGGCCGGCATGCTGTACCTGGTGCTGCATACCAGTGGCATCGACGGCCTGATGTGGACATCGGCCGGAGTGATGATCGTCCTCGGGTTGCTGGCCGCGATGGCGATCACCGGCATCACCTACCGGAAGTCGCGCCGCATGGTGCTGCCGGTCAACCGGCTGGCGGAGGAGGTCGAGCGCTGGGACCCTTCGCAGGGCGATCTCACCGCACCGCTGGTGCTGTCCGAGTTCGCCGACGAGCCCAGCCGCGAGGTGCAGGCGCTGTCGCATGCGCTGCAGGGCCTGGCCGGGCGCATCGGCGAGTTCGTGCAGCGCGAACGCGACTTCACCCGCGACGCCAGCCACGAACTGCGCACCCCGCTGACGGTGATCCGCGTGGCCAGCGACATGCTCCTGGCCGACCCGGCGCTGCCGGCGCACGGCCGGCGCCCGCTCGAACGCATCCAGCGCGCTTCGCGCGACATGGAGGCGGTGGTCGACGCGTTCCTGGTGCTGGCGCGCGAGAGCGGCGTGGCGCCGGTGAGCGAGCACGTCGACGTGGCCGAGGTCGTGCGCGAGGAAGTCGAGAAGGCGCGGCCGCTGCTGGCCGGCAAGCCGGTCGAGCTGCGGCTGGCGGTCGAGGCCGAACCCGCGCTGTTCGTGCCGCCCAGCGTGCTGGGCGTGGTGGTGCGCAACCTGCTGCAGAACGCCTGCCACTTCACCGAGCGCGGCAGCGTCGATGTGTCGGTCGGCCAGGACCGGGTGGTGGTGCGCGACAGCGGCATCGGCATGTCCGCCGACACCCTGCGCCATGTCTACGACCCGTTCTTCCGCGCCGACGCCTTCAGTCCGCTCGGCAAGGGCTTCGGGCTCACCATCGCCAACCGCCTGGTGCGCCGTTTCGGCTGGCAGCTGCAGCTCGAAAGCGTCGAGCACCAGGGCACGGTCGCCACCCTCCGCTTCACGCCGGCCTCCCCGGCCTGACCCGCATGCCGGGCCACGCGCATCGCCTGTCAACCGGGCGCGTGCCGGTGCGTTGGCCTGCCTGACGCAGAACTGTCTCTGGACCAAAGCATGAGCCGACCCCCAAGCCGCCGCCGGCGCTTGTCCCCCCGTTATCTCGTGGCCGCAGTCGTCGCCGTCGCGCTGGCTGCCGCTGCCTGGGTATGGTGGCGGGGCGCGGCCGAACGCGGCGACGAATCGCCATGGCGCACCGTCCAGGTCGAGCGTGGCGATATCCGCGTGGCGATCTCGGCCACCGGCACGCTCAGCGCGATCTCCACGGTCACCGTCGGCAGCCAGATCTCGGGGCAGGTCACCGAGGTGCTGGTCGATTTCAACAGTCAGGTCCGCCAGGGCGACGTGCTGGCGCGCATCGACCCGCGCACCTACGAGGCGCAGATCGAGCAGGGCGCCGCACAGATCGCCAGCGCCCGCGCCTCGCTGGCGCAGGCCCAGGCCACGCTGCGCAATGCCGAGCTGGACTACCGGCGCAAGGCCGACCTGGGCGGGCGCCAGCTGGTCTCCCGCGCCGATGTCGACCTCGCCCGCGCCGCACTCGACCAGGCGCGCGCCCAGGTCGCCGCGACCCAGGCCCAGATCCGCCAGCAGAACGCCTCCACCGAAACCGCCCGGGTCAACTTCGAACGCACCGTGATCACCTCGCCGGTCGACGGCGTGGTGCTCACCCGCACCATCGAACCAGGCCAGACCGTGGCGGCCAGCCTGCAGGCGCCGGAGCTGTTCACCATCGCCGAAGACCTGTCGAAGATGAAGATCGAGCTGGCGGTGGACGAGGCCGACATCGGCCAGGTCAAGCCGGGCCAGCCGGTGTCGTTCACCGCCGACGCGTTCCCGGACCGCCAGTTCCGCGGCGTGGTCGACCAGGTGCGCCTGGCCGCGACCACCACCAACAACGTGGTCACCTACCCGGTCGTGGTGAGCGTCGACAACTCGGACAACACCCTGCTGCCGGGCCTGACGGTCAATGCCGAGATCGAGGTCAGCAACCGCAGCGACGTGCTCAAGGTCAGCAACGCCGCGCTGCGCTACAAGCCGGTGGGCGATACCGCCGCGCCGCAGGCGGGCGGTGGCCGCGGCGGCGCCGCGATGCTGGGCGAACTGGAGCGCGTGGCGGGCGAACTCGACCTCGACCAGGCGCAGCGCGCCGCCTTCGACGCGGCGCTTGCCGCGCAGCGCCAGCGCGCGGAAGCCGCGCGCCAGTCGGGTGGCCAGCGTGGACCGGGCGGGGGCCAGGGTGGCCCGCCGCCGGGCATGATGATCCGGATGGGCCAGGGTGGCGGCGATGCCGGCATGCAGGCGCAGATGCGCCAGCGCATGCTCGAGCGCATGCAGGAGTCGTTCGCCGGCTTCACCCGCACGCTCAATCCCGAACAGCGCGCGCGCTGGGACGCGGCCCTGGTCTCGGCCCTGGGCGCCACGCGCGTCACCCTTTACAAGCTGGTCGACGGCGCGCCGCAGCCGGTGCAGGTGCGCGTGGGCGCCAGCGACGGCACCAGTACCGAGGTCCGCGGCGGCGTGGAGGCCGGCGACGTGATCATCACCGGCGAGCGCGCACGCCGATGAGCGGCGCCGACACGCCGGTGATCGAGACCCGCGCGCTGCGCAAGGTCTACGCCGAGGGCACCGAGGCCGAGGTGGTGGCCCTGCATGGCGTGGACCTGCGCATCGCGCGCGGCGAGTTCATCGCCATCATGGGGCCATCGGGATCGGGCAAGTCGACCCTGATGAACCTGATCGGGTGCCTGGACACGCCGACGTCCGGCCAGTACCTGTGCGACGGCATCGACGTCGCCACGCTGGACCGGGAGGAACTGGCGGCGCTGCGCCGCGACAAGATCGGCTTCGTGTTCCAGGGCTTCAACCTGCTGCCACGCATGTCGGCCGAGGACAACGTCGCCATGCCGCTGGGCTACGCCCAGGTGCCGCCGGCCGAACGCCGGCGCATGGCCCAGGAGGCGCTCGCGGCGGTGGGCCTCGGCGGTCGCACCCACCACCGGCCCAGCGAACTGTCGGGAGGCCAGCAGCAGCGCGTGGCGATCGCGCGGGCGCTGATCAACCGCCCGCCGATCCTGCTGGCCGACGAGCCCACCGGCGCGCTGGATTCGAAGACCGGCGAGGAGATCCTGGCCCTGTTCAAGCGGCTGCGCGACGAGGACCACACCGTGGTCCTGATCACGCACGATGCGGAGGTCGCGGCGCATGCCGACCGCACCTGCGTGATGCGCGACGGCGAGTTGCACGAGGAGGAACGCCCGTGAAGTTCAGCGACGTGTTGCGCACCGCGCTGTTCGCCCTGCGCGGCAACTGGATGCGTTCGGCGCTGACCTCGCTGGGCGTGATCATCGGCATCGCCTCGGTGATCGTGATGGTGTCGGTGGGGCAGGGCACGCAGGCCGAGATCGACAAGATGGTGGCCGGGCTGGGCTCGCAGCGGCTCGACATCTCGCCCAACGTCGCGCGCGCCAGCGGCGGCGTGCGCATGAGCGCCAGCAGCTTCTTCACCCTCAGCCAAGGCGACGTGGAGGCGATCCGCAGCGAGATTCCCGAGGTCCAGTACATCTCCGGATCGCTGCGCGGCAGCAGCCAGGTGGTTTACGCCGAGCGCAACTGGAACAGCAGCTGGCAGGGCGTGGATGCCGACTACCTGGTGATCAATGGCTGGGTGGTGCGCGAGGGCGCGGGCTTCGACGAGGCCGGCGACGACAAGTCGGTCCTGATCGGGGAGACCGTGCGCCGCGAGCTGTTCGGCGAGGACAGCGGTATCGGCGAGACCATCCGCATCGGCCGCGTGCCGCTGACCGTGGTCGGCACGTTGGCGCCCAAGGGCCAGAGCAGCTGGGGCCGAGACCAGGACGAGATCGTGATGGTGCCGCTGGAGACCGCGCGCCGCCGCCTGATGGGATCGATGGGCATGCCACCCGGCGCGGTGATGGAGATCTCGCTGGCGGTCGCCAACCCCGACGACCTGGGCTACGTGCAGGGCGAGATCGAATCGCTGCTGCGCCAGCGCCATCGCATTCCGCCCGGCGGCGAGGACGATTTCCGCGTGCGCAACATGTCCGAGATCGTGGCCACGCGCACCGCGACCACGCGGCTGATGTCCTGGCTGCTGGGTGCGGTGGCGACGATCTCGCTGATCGTCGGCGGCATCGGCATCATGAACATCATGCTGGTCTCGGTGACCGAGCGGATCCGCGAGATCGGCCTGCGCATGGCGGTCGGCGCCGGGCCGTCGGACATCCGCCGCCAGTTCCTGGCCGAGGCGATGCTGCTGTCGCTGGGCGGCGGCCTGCTGGGGATCCTGATCGGCGTGGCCGGAGCCCTGCTGGTCGGGCAGATCAACACCGAGTTGCCGGTGGAACTGAACGGCAAGGTGATCGCACTGGCTGCCGGCTTCTCGATCGCCACCGGCCTGTTCTTCGGCTACTACCCGGCGCGCAAGGCCAGCCAGCTCGATCCGATCGAAGCGTTGCGACAACAGTAGGCGGGGCGGCGGCAGGGCGCGTTCGGAACCCCCAGGCGTGGGCCGCCCGCCGTCACGGAACGGGACGCCGCAGGTCCCGGACGCCGGGATCACGGCTGTCTGTGGCAAAATCGGCGGGTTGCGGCTACGGCCGCGTCGCTGAACGCCGCATGCTGTCGACCCCGTCGCAGTTCCGCTCCGGCCCCGGCCGGGTCGGGGCACCCGCCCGCGGGCCGGGCCAGGGTGCCGCCTGATGGCCGACGAAACCGGGCACCTGCCGCGACGTCCCGCCCGGATCCTGAAGGCGACCGTATGGTCGCTGCAGGGCCTGCGGGCGGCCTGGCTGCACGAGTCCTCGTTCCGGCTCGAGGTGTACCTGCTGGTGGTGCTCGCGCCGCTGGCGCTGTGGCTGGGCCAGGATGGCGTGGAGCGGGCGCTGCTGCTGGGCAGCTGCCTGCTGGTGCTGGCGGTGGAGCTGCTGAATTCGGCGATCGAGGCGGTGATCGAGCGCTACGGCGCCGAGCATCACGAACTGGCGGGACGCGCCAAGGACATGGGGTCCGCGGCGGTGTTCGTCTGCATGGTCAATGTCGTGCTGGTGTGGGGCCTGGTGCTGGGCCCGCGCTGGTTCTGAAACTTTAGAGGAAGTGTTCGATGCTGGAGATGTTGAGCGATCCGCAGGTGTGGATCCTGCTGGCCACCCTGTCCACGATCGAGATCGTGCTGGGCATCGACAACCTGGTGTTCATCTCGATCGCGGTCAGCAAGCTGCCGCCGGAGCGGCGCGAGTTCGCGCGCAAGTTCGGCATCGCCGTGGCCTGCATCACCCGCATCGGCCTGCTGCTGACCCTGGCCTGGCTGGCCAGCCTGACCAGCGACCTGTTCACCGTGCTGGGCCACGGTATTTCGGTGCGCGACCTGGTGCTGATCCTGGGCGGACTGTTCCTGCTGGTGAAGGGCGGCATGGAGATCCGCGACCTGATCGTCGGCGAGCCCGAATCCGAGGACGTCGACGCCAAGCCCAAGGTGTCCTTCGCCGGCGTGATCGCGCAGATCGCGATCATCGACATCGTGTTCTCGCTCGACTCGGTGATCGCGGCGGTGGGCATGGCCGGGGACTACATCCCGGTGATGGTGGCGGCGATCCTGATCGCGGTGGCGGTGATGCTGCTGGCGGCGCGACCGCTGGGGCAGTTCATCGACAACAACCCGACGATCAAGATGCTGGCCCTGGCCTTCATCCTGCTGATCGGCGCCTACCTGATCGCCGAGGGCCTGGACGCGCACATTCCGCGCGGCTACATCTATGGCGCGATGGGCTTCTCTGCCCTGGTCGAGTGCCTGAACCTGTGGGTCAAGCGCAATGCGCGCCGTCGCGGGGAGAAGCCCACGACGGGCGTGGACGTGCCGCTCTGAACGATGCCGCGGCCGGCGCTGCCGCGGCGGCGCCCGCTCGGGCACAATGACGGCAGTCCGACCGGAGTGCCGTCCGTCCCATGATCCATCTCCACCAGATCGACCCGGTCGCCTTCGCGTTCGGGCCGGTGCGCGTGCACTGGTACGGGCTGATGTACGCGCTGGCCTTCGTTACCGCCTGGTGGCTGGGCAGCCGGCGCATCCGCGCAGGCCGCCTGCCGGTGGACGCCAATGCGTTCAGCGACCTGCTGTTCTACGGGATGATCGGCGTGGTGCTGGGCGGGCGGATCGGCTCGATCCTGTTCTACGACCTGGACGGCTACCTGGCCGAGCCGTTGCGCATGTTCAAGCTCTGGGAAGGCGGAATGAGCTTCCATGGCGGCCTGCTCGGCGTGCTGGCGGCGGCCTGGATCTGGTCGCGCAAGTACCGGCTGCACTTTTTCGACACGATGGATTTCGTGGCGCCGCTGGTGCCCGCCGGCCTCGGCTTCGGGCGGATCGGCAACTACATCGGCGCCGAGCTCTGGGGCAAGTACACCCAGGCCGGCTGGGGCGTGGTGTTCCCGACCGATCCGCGCTTCGCCGGCTGGAGCGCCGAGCAACTGCAGGCGCAGTTCGCCAGCGGTGCGCTCGATGCCTTCGCACGCCATCCCTCGCAGCTCTACCAGGCCTTCCTCGAGGGCGTGGCGATGTTCGTGGCGCTGTGGTGGTATTCGTCGCGGCCGAGGCCGAGATATGCCGTCAGCGGCCTGTTCGCGCTGCTGTACGGCGTGTTCCGGTTCGCGGTCGAGTTCGTGCGCGTGCCCGATGCCGACATCGGCTACATCGCGTTCGGCTGGCTGACCATGGGCCAGCTGCTGTCGCTGCCGCTGGTGCTGCTGGGCCTGTTCCTGCTGTGGAAATCGCATACCGCGCCCACGCTGCAGCCGGCCGTTCCGCTGGAGGCTGGCCGGTGAGGCAGTACCTCGACCTGCTGCGCCACGTGCTCGAACATGGCGCCGAAAAGTCCGACCGCACCGGCACCGGCACGCGCAGTGTGTTCGGCTGGCAGATGCGCTTCGACCTTGGCGAAGGTTTCCCGCTGGTCACCACCAAGAAGCTGCACCTGCGCTCGATCATCCACGAACTGCTGTGGTTCCTGAAGGGCGAGACCAACATCGCCTACCTCAAGGCCCATGGCGTCGGCATCTGGGACGAATGGGCCGACGCGTCGGGCGAACTCGGTCCGGTATACGGCCGCCAGTGGCGCGCCTGGCCGGACGGCAAGGGCGGGCACATCGACCAGATGCAGTGGCTGGTCGACGAGATCCGCCGCAACCCCGACTCGCGCCGGCTGGTGGTGAGCGCGTGGAACGTGGCCGAACTGCCGCAGATGGCGCTGATGCCCTGCCATTCGCTGTTCCAGTTCTACGTGGTCGACGGCAGGTTGAGCTGCCAGCTTTACCAGCGCAGCGGCGACATCTTCCTCGGCGTGCCGTTCAACATCGCCAGCTACGCGCTGCTGACCCACATGGTGGCGCAGGCCACGGGACTGGGGGTCGGCGATTTCGTGCACACGCTCGGCGATGCCCACCTGTACTCGAACCACTTCGAGCAGGCGCGGCAGCAGCTGGCGCGCGAGCCGCGGCCGCTGCCGAGGCTGCGGCTCAACCCCGAGGTCACCGACCTGTTCGCCTTCGGCTACGACGACATCGCGATCGAAGGCTACGACCCGCATCCGGCCATCAAGGCGCCGGTGGCGGTGTGAGCGCGGCGCAGGCGGGCGTCCACGCGGGGCCGCGCGTCGTCCTGGTCGTGGCGCTCGATCGGGCGTACGCGATCGGCAAGGGCAATGCGCTGCCCTGGCACCTGCCCGACGATCTCAAGCGCTTCAAGTCGCTCACCCTCGGCAAGCCGATCCTGATGGGGCGCCGCACCGCCGAATCGCTGGGGCGTGCCCTGCCGGGGCGACTGAACATGGTGCTGACGCGACAGGGGCGGGTGCCGTACGACGGCATGCGGGCGGTGCCGTCGCTGGACGAGGCCTTGCGGCAGGCCGCCGCCCAGGGGGCGCAGGAGCTGTGCGTGATCGGCGGTGGCGAGGTGTATGCCCTCGCGCTGCCGCGGGCCGTCCGGCTGCATGTCACGCATGTCGACACGGCAGTGGCGGGTGCCGACGCCTGGTTCCCGCGATTCGACCCCGCGCACTGGCAGCCGATCGCGCGCGAGCGGCATGAGGCCGACGCGCGACACGCATTCGCATTCGAATTCGTCGACTACCAGCGGGTCGGCCCGGCCGGTCCGCTCGTGTCCGCCGCCTGAAGCGTCAGTCGCCGTGGCGGGCGTTCGCCGGTGCGTCGCGGCCCGGCACCTGCACGATGTTCAGTCCTTCCGCATCGAGCTGCAGCGCGGTGAGCGTGCCGCCCCAGACCGCGCCGGTGTCGAGCGCGTGCACGCCGTGGCCGATGAACAGGCCCAGCGCCGACCAGTGTCCGCAGACGATCCTGAGGTCGCGCTCGACCCGCCCGGGCACTTCGTACCATGGGTACAGGCCAGGCTGCTGCGTGCCCGGCGCGCCCTTCTCCTCGAACGCGATGCGCCCTCGCGGCGAGCAGTAGCGCATGCGCGTGAACACGTTGATGATCGCGCGGTCTCGGTCGGTGCCGCGCAGGCGCGGCGACCAGACCGGCTGGTCGCCATACATGTTGCGCAGCATCTTGCGCGCCTCGGGCCCGCGCAGCTTGCGTTCGACTTCGCGGGCGTGCTGCTCGGCGATCGCGGTGGTCCACTTGGGGGCGAGCCCCGCATGCACCATCAGCCAGCCCAGGTCGCGGTCGACGTGGACCAGCGGCTGCTGGCGCAACCAGTCGAGCAGGACGTCGCGGTCGTCGGCGAACAGCACCGACTGCAGGTCCGGCTTGACCTTGCGCTGCTCGGGCCGGCTGCGCTCGGCGATGGCCAGCAGCGACAGGTCGTGGTTGCCGAGCACGCTGACCACGTTCTCGCGCAGCGAGTGCACCAGCCGCAGCGTCTGCAGCGACTCGCCGCCGCGGTTGACCAGGTCGCCGCAGAACCACAGCCGGTCGCGGGCCGGGTCGAAGCGGATCTTCTCCAGCAGGCGCTGGGTCGGGCCATAGCAGCCCTGCAGGTCTCCGATCGCCCAGACGGCCATGCGCGCTCAGTGCAGCGTGCGCGGCACGGCCAGGGTGAAGGGCGGGATCGGCGCGTCGAAGCGGGTGCCGTCGTCGCCGACCATGTCGTAGCTGCCTTCCATGGTGCCGACCGCGGTGGGCAGGGTGGCGCCGGAGGTATAGACGAACTGCTCGCCGGGCTCCAGCCGCGGCTGCTCGCCCACCACGCCGTCGCCGCGGACTTCCTCGGTGCGGCCGTTGGCGTCGGTGATGATCCAGTGGCGGGCCACCAGCTGCGCCGGCAGCCGGCCGAGGTTGCGGATCCGGATCGTGTAGGCGAAGACGTAGCGGTCGTCCTCGGGCTCCGATTCCTCGTCGAGGAACTGGGTCGCGATCTGGATCTCCAGGCTGTAGTCGGCGTTGCGGCTCATGTGTCCAGTGTATGCGCTTGCCGTGAACGGTTCGACTACGTCTCCGCCCGGGCGGCGGCTCCGGCGTGGTTTGCCAGGCGCACGAAATCGGCCACGGCCAGCTGCTCGGCCCGCGCCTGCGGGTCGATCCCGGCGCCGCGGATGCTCGCCTCGTCGCACTGCGCGGACAGGGCATTGCGCAGGGTCTTGCGACGCTGGCCGAAGGCGTCGCGGACGATGGCCGCGAAGCGCGACGGATCGTCGATACCGATCGTGCCAGGCGGCCTCGGCACCAGCCGCACGACGGCCGAATCCACCTTCGGCGGCGGGCGGAACGCGCCCGGACCGACCGTGAACAGCGCCGTCACCTTGCACCAGGCCTGGAGCATGACGCTCAGTCGGCCGTAAACCTTGCTGCCGGGAGCGGCCGCCATGCGGTCGACCACCTCCTTCTGCAGCATGAAGTGCATGTCGCGGATGGCCGCGGCGTGCTCCAGGGCATGGAACAGGATCGGCGAAGACAGGTTGTAGGGCAGGTTGCCGACCAGGCGGATCGGGCTGCCTCCGGCCAGTGCGGTGAAGTCCACGTCCAGGACGTTGGCGTGCACCAGGTCCAGTGCGCCGTGGGCGCGTGCGGCTTCGGCCAGCGGGGCGAGCAGGTCGCGGTCGAATTCGATCGCGGTCAGGCTGCCGTGGCGCTGCAGCAGTGGGAAGGTCATCGCCCCCTGGCCGGGCCCGATCTCGACCAGGCGGTCGCCCGGTTTAGGGTCCACCGCCAGGATGATCTTGTCGACCACGCCGCGCTCGTGCAGGAAGTGCTGGCCGAGCGACTTCTTGGCCGGTTGGCTGAAGCCGCTCACAGGAGGCGCGTCCCGAGCGGGACATCGCGATCGGGCACGCACAGCGCGACCCGCCCTTCGGCGTCGTGAAAACCGGTGACCAGGCATTGCGACATCAGCGGCCCGACCTGTTTGGGCGGGAAGTTGACCACGCCGACCACCAGGCGCCCGACCAGCGCATCCGCCTCGTACAGGGCGGTGATCTGCGCGCTGGACTTGCGCACGCCGATGTCCGGGCCGAAATCCACCTCGAGCACATAGGCCGGCTTGCGCGCTTCCGGGAACGCGCGGGCCGAGAGCACGCGACCGACGCGCAGCTCGACCTTGAGGAAGTCGTTCCAGTCGATGTCCTGCGTGGCGGGACGGGGAATGGTGGCGTCTTGTGCTGTCGGGGGCATGGCGGGAAATCCTGCGGCGGACCCGGTCCGCGGCGTCGCTGCAAAGGGTAGACGATGGGGCGGCGGAAACAGGGCGCCGCGCGGAAACTCAGCCTGCCTCGCGCCTTGCCAGTCGCGCGCAGGTCTCGATGGCGGCGAAAAGACTGGTCGGATCGGCGCGGCCGGTGCCGGCCAGGTCGAAGGCCGTTCCGTGATCGACGGCCACGCGTGGCCATGGCAGTCCCAGGGTCAGGTTCACCGCGCGCTGGAAGCCGCTGTACTTGAGCACGGGCAGTCCCTGGTCGTGGTACATCGCCAGCACGGCGTCCACTTCGCGCAGGCGGGCGGGGAGGAACGCGGTGTCGGCGGGCAGCGGCCCCTGCAGTGCCATGCCCTCGGCCTGCAGGCGCGCCAGCAGCGGGGCGATCACCTCGATCTCCTCGCGGCCAAGGTGTCCGGATTCGCCCGCGTGCGGATTCAGGCCGAGCACGGCGATGCGCGGCGCGGCGATGCCGAAGTCGCGGTGCATGGCGCGGTGCAGGATGCGCAGCACCCGTTCCAGCGCAGACGGCGTGATCGCGCCGGGCACGTCGCGCAGGGGCAGGTGGGTGGTGGCCAGGGCGACCCGGACCACGTCGTTGGCGAGCATCATCACCACGTCGCAACCAGCCTGGGTGGCCAGCAGCTCGGTGGTGCCGGTGTACGGGATCCCGCCGAGGTTGATCGTGGCCTTGTGCACGGGACCGGTGACCATCCCTGCGCACGCGCCCCGGGCGCAGGCGTCGGCGGCTGCGGTCAGGGCGGCGACCACCGCGCCGGCGTTGCCGGCCGCGGGCTGCCCGGGCTGGCAGCGCACCGGGGCCGGTACGGGCCGCAGGCGCAGCTCGCCAGGGCCGGCGGAGTCCGCGTCGGGCGGGAGCAGGGTCAGCGGCAGGCCGAGTCGGCCCGCCGCGTCGAGCAGCGATGCCGGATCGCCGAAAGCCACCAGGTCCGCGTCCCAGGAGCGCTGGGCCGCGCGCGCGCACAGCTCCGGTCCAACGCCGGCCGGCTCGCCCGGCACCAGCGCCAGCCGCGGCGGCGGCATCTCAGCCGCCGTCGCCGGCGGCCTGCTCGTTGCCGACGCGGAGGTCGACGTAGGCTTCGCCGCGCATTTCGCGCACGTAGCGGTCCCACTCGTCTTCCAGCTTGCGCTGGCCGATGGCTTCGCGGACCTGGGCGCGGCGGTTCTCGTCGCCGGCGCTGGTCTGGCGGGTGGCGACGCGCTGGACGATGTGCCAGCCGGCCTGGGTCTTGAAGGGCGCGGACACCTGGCCGTCCTCCAGCACCGAGACCTGGCCGCCGAACTCGGGGCCGAACTCGTCCTGGGTGAACCATCCGAGGTCGCCGCCCTCGGCCTTGCTGACGGTGTCGTCGGAATGCTCGCGGGCGACTTCCTGGAAGTCGGCGCCGCCGGCGATGCGCGCGCGCAGGGTGTCGATCCGGGCCTTGGCCTCGCCGTCGCCGCCCGGGCCCTCGGCCGGACGCACCAGGATGTGGCGCGCGCTGTACTGGGTCACGGTGCCGCCGGCACCGGCCGGCGCGCCTTCGCGCGTGTCCACCAGCTGCAGCAGCTGGAAGCCGCTGGGGCCGCGGATCGGGCCGATCACGTCGCCGGGCGACATGGTGCGGATCGCGTTGGCGAACGCCACCGGGATCTCGTCCAGGCTGCGCCAGCCTAGGCTTCCGCCCTCGAGCGCGTTCGGGCTGTCCGAATAGCGCACGGCCGCGGCGCCGAACTCCATCTCGCCACGGTCGAGCAGGCTCTTGATGCCGTCGATCTTCTGCTGGCCGGTCGCGATCTGTTCCGGGGTCGCGCCTTCGGGGAGGGCGACCAGGATGTGGGCCAGCTGGTACTGGGCGCCGCCGGCCTGCGCCGACATGGCGGCGTCGACCTCCGCATCGCTGACGCTGATGCGGCTCTGGGCGAAGCGCTGGCGCAGGCGCTGGATCAGCATCTCGTCGCGCAGCGAGCTGCGGAAGTCGTCGAACGACATGCCGTCCCGCGCCAGCTGCTGGCGCAGCTGGTCGGGGGACAGGTTGTTCTGCTGGGCGATGTTGCCGATCGCCATGTCGAGCTCGGGGTCGCTCACGCGTACGCCGGTCTCCGCCGCGCGCGCGGTCTGCAGCTTGACCAGCACCAGGCGCTCGAGCACCTGGCGTTCGAGCACCGCGCGCGGCGGCAGCTGGTTCTGGCGGCCCGCATACTGCGCGACGATGTTGCGGACGGCGCGGTCGAGTTCGCTCTGCAGGATGACGTCCTCGTCGACCACGGCGGCGATGCGCTCGAGCGGCTCGACGGACTGCGCGTGGAGGGTGCCCGCCAACAGCAGGGCGACGCACACGGATGCGATGCGGATCTTCATGGGGAGAGTTCTGCGGGATACTCGTCGTCGTCCAGGCCGCTGCGCAGCTCCGACGGCGGGACGAGGTAGAGGTCGTCGCGGTGATAGCCGAGGATAGCACGGCGCAGCCGGCCCCGATTGTCCGGTCCGGCCGAGCCCAGGCCCTTGAGTTCGATCTCGAGCTGGATCGAATCGTTCATCTCGCCGCGGGTGTTGCGCACGTAGCGCCGGCCCACCAGGCGCGCGGCGATGCAGCAGCTTTCCCACTGCACGCCGGCGATGCCTTCGAGCACCTGGCGGTCCTGCAGCGAGTAGTAGTAGCGGCCGACCAGGCTCCAGGCGGGGGTGATCGGGTACAGGAACGACAGGTCCACCTGCTCGAGCAGGTCGGTCTGGCGCAGCACGTTGCGCCGGTAGCGATAGGAGAGGTTGACGATGCCGTCGTCGCCGATCAGGTAGCGCGTCCGGAACGTCGCCAGGTCCTCGCGGCGGGTGGCCGGATTCCACTGGTAGGAAGCGCCCACCGTCCAGCGGTCGTTGATGGCGTAGTTGGCGTCCGCGACCCAGGACGAGCTGCCCTTCTCGACCGGCACCTCGCTGCCAAGGGTGACCCTGGCGTCTTCGAAGTAGCGGATCTGGCCGATGCTGGCCGACAGCTTCTCGCGCCCGTCGGACTCGCGGATCAGGCGGGTGGTGAGGGCCATGGTCAGCTGGTTGGCGTCGCCCTGGCGGTCGGCACCCGAATAGCGGTTGTCGCGGAACAGCTGGCCCCAGCTGAAGGTCATCGGCCGGGTATCGAACAGCGGCATGTCGTCCTGGTCGCGGTAGGGCGAGTTCAGGTAGAACAGGCGCGGCTCGAGCGTGTGCAGGAAGCTCTCTCCGCGGAAACGCGTGTCGCGGTCGAAGAACAGCCCGGCATCGACGCTGCCGATCGGCTGGCTGCGCGACGGCGACCGCTCGGCGTACTCGTCGTCGAGCTGGTAGCCGGTGTAGCGCCAGGCCAGGGTGGGGGTCACGTACCAGCTGGGACCCTCAAGCGGCAGGCTCACGAACGGTTTGAGGTCGAGGCGGCTGCCGCCGGGCTTGGCCTCGCCGTCGATGTGCGTGAACCGCACCGCCTCGGCGTCGGTACCTGCGACGAATCGCCCGAAGGGCTGTTCCCAGCGCAGGTAGGTGCGGGGCAGCCGGTTGTAGGGCAGGCGCGACTCGTCGATCGTGTAGTCGGTGAGGTGTCGGTACTCGCCCAGAACCGCGGCGTTCCAGTAGCGGCCGCGTCCGTAGATGCCGGCGGTACTGCGCAGGGAGGAGATCGCCATGCCCTCGGCGGTGCTGCTGTCGTCCTCGATCCAGCGCGGATCGCTGAGCCAGTAGATGTTGGCCCTCGCCTGCCAGGTCCGGTTGACGTTTTGCGAGCCGGTGTACCGGAACATGCCGCGATCCTCTTCGCGGTAGTTCTCGGGCGGGATCCGCGAATCGGCGATCTCTTCCGGACGCTCGCGCCAGGTGAGGTCGTCCGAGGGCAGCGCCTGCAGCTCGAACGTGCCGCGGCCGCGATCGGTCAGGTAGCGGAACTCCGTGCCCAGCTGCAGCCCGCGCTTGCTCATCCAGCGCGGGGTGAGGGTGAGGTCGTAGTTGGGCGCGAGGTTGAAGTACACCGGCTGGCGCCAGTCGAAACCGTTGCGGCTGGACAGCCCGATGCTCGGGTAGAGCAGGCCGGTGCGGCGGCGGTCGTCGATCGGAAACGCCAGCCAGGGCACGTACAGCACCGGCACCTTGCCGATGCGCAGCGTCGCGTTGCGCGCCACGCCCGTGCCTTCCTCGGTGTCGACGTCGATGCGCTGCGCACGCAGTTCCCACCAGCGCTGGCTGGGCGGGCAGCTGGAATAGGTGGACTCGAACATCCGGCCCTTCGACTCCTGCATCTCGATGCGCTCGGCGCCGCCGTTGCCGCGCCGCTCGGTGAGCTGGTAGCGCACGTTGTCGATGCGGTGCGAATCGGTGTTCTGGTCGCCCTCCAGCCGCTCGGCCACCACCCGCATGCCCGAGTCCTGGTAGCGCACGTTGCCGGTGGCGGTGTAGGTGCCGGTGTCCTGGGCGAACTCGATGTTGTCGGTGCCGAGGAACTGGTCGCCGCGGCGCAGGGTCACGTTGCCGGTGACGTTGTAGATGCCGCCGTCCATGCCCATGGTCTGGTCGCCCTGGATGTCGGTCGGCAGGTTCTCGCGGTCGGCGACGTTGCCCACCGGTGGCTGGGCATCGGGGAACAGCGGAACCGCGTCCTCGATCGGGCACATCGACCAGTCGACCGGGATGTCGTCGTCCGCGCGGGCCGCCAGCGACAGGGCGATGCAGAGCGGCAGGGGCAGCAGGCGGAACGCAGGTCGCACGCGACGGGATCCCGGGGGCGGAAAGGTCGCTAGCTTGCCGGAAGCCATGTGCAGCGGCAATGCAGGCCGCCAGCGCCGGTTCATCCAGCTTCTGGCGGGTTCCCGGCCAGCGCGCCGACGTGGGCGACCGCACATTCCCCCAGCGCCTGCAGGTGGTATCCGCCCTCGAGCATGGACACGATGCGGCCGTCGGCGTGGTGCGCGGCCAGCCGCCGCAGCTCGCCGGTCAGCCAGGCGAAATCGGCGGGGGCCAGTTCAAGCTGCGCCATCGGGTCGCGGCGGTCGCCGTCGAAACCGGCCGAGATCAGCACCAGCTGGGGCGAGAACCCGTCGAGCGTGGGCAGCAGCTGGGTCTCCCAGCAGCGGCGGAACGCCTCGCCGCCGTCGCCGGCGTGGAGCAGGGCGTTGACGATGTTGCCGGCGCCGCGCTCGTTGCCGGCTCCGGTCCAGGGATACAGCGGCGCCTGGTGGGAGCTGAGGTAGAGCACCCGCGGCTCCTGCTCGAAGATCGCCTGGGTGCCGTTGCCGTGGTGGACGTCGAAGTCGACGATGGCGACCCGCGCCAGGCCGAAGCGGTCGAGCGCGTGCGCCGCGGCCACGGCGATGTTGTCGAACAGGCAGAAGCCCATCGCCGCGTCGATGGTGGCGTGGTGGCCCGGCGGACGCACCGCGCAGAAGGCCACGTCGGCCTCGCCGTGCATCACCGCCTCGGTGGCGGCGACACCGGCGCCCACTGCGCGCAGCGCCGCTTCGGGCGAGCCGGGCGAAACCACGGTATCCGGATCGAGGCGGACCCGGCCAGACGGATGCGGTGCGAGCACGGTGGCGAGCAGGCGCGGGTCGTGCACGCGCAGCAGCTGGCCGCGGGTCGCGCGCGGGGCTTCGCGCCACTCGATCCAGGGAAAGGCCTCGTGCAGCGCTTCGAGCACGGCGCCCAGGCGGTCGGCGCATTCGGGATGGCCCGGCCCGGTGTCGTGCTCCAGGCACGCCGGATGGGTGTAGCCGAGCAGGCGCGCCATGGGCTGTCCTAGCGGCGTTCGTGCCGCCAGACGACTTCGCCGTGCCCGCCGGCGCGCGCCAGCACCCGCGCGAGCACGAACAGCAGGTCGGACAGCCGGTTGAGGTAGCCGATGGCCTGCGGCCGCACCGCTTCGTGGCGCGACAGGGTCACCGTCTCGCGTTCCGCGCGGCGCACGACGGTACGCGCCACGTGGCAGCGCGCCGCAGCCTCGCCGCCGCCTGGCAGGATGAAATCCTTCAGCGGCGGCAGGTCGGCGTTGTAGTGGTCGAGCCGTTCCTCCAGGCGCGCGACATCGGCGTCCGAGATCGCGGCATGGCCGGGGATGCACAGTTCGCCGCCCAGGTCGAACAGCTGGTGCTGGACCGAGACCAGCAGGTCGCGCACGTCCTCCGGCAGCGTCGTCGCCAGCAGCAGGCCGATCGCCGAGTTGGCCTCGTCGACGGTGCCGTACGCGGCGACGCGCGGCGCGTCCTTGGCGATGCGGCTGCCGTCGCCCAGGCCGGTGGTGCCGTCGTCGCCGGTGCGCGTGTAGATCTTCGAGAGACGGTTGCCCACGGCGGGCCTGCGTGCGTCAGGCGGTCTGCGCGCGCAGCGCCGGCAGGCGGCTGCGCAGCAGGGCGAATCCGCCGAACAGCAGGGCCGAATAGGCCAGCGTGCTCAGCAGGGTGGTCTTGAAGAAGGGCAGGGCGGCCACGTAGCACGGCAGCAGGCCGGTGCTGCACGCCGGATAGCCCGGCACCATGAACGCGGTCAGCCAGACCGCGAAATTGCTGACCAGGAAGAACAGCACCGAACCGGCCAGCGAATAGCCCAGCACGCGCGCGCCATTGACCCGGCCGCGCAGCCCGAACGCCAGCACCACGGTGGCGAGGATGCTCAGGTAGTTGGCCAGCAGGCTCGGCAGGTAGCCGGCGGTGGTGAAGTAGGCCAGGTAGGTATCGCCGCGCAGCAGGCCCAGGGCCAGGTCGGCAAGCAGCATGGCCAGCACCGGCACCACGAAGGCCAGGCCGCGGCGGGCGAAGTAGGCCCCGCCGAACAGGGCGATCGCCTCGATCGGCGCGAAGTTCGGCGGCAGCGGCAGCAGCCGCGAGAACGCGGCCAGCAGGATCATCGCCGTCAGGACCATCGGGCCGGGTGCGAACGGGGAGTCTGGGGCGGATCGGGTCATGGCGGGCGGTCGCGGACGTAGGAAACCGGGGCATTCTACCCGTTCGCGCCGATCCGGGCCGTCGCCGCCTTCGCGCCGGCCGCAGGACCGCTGCCGGTATCATGGCGCCGCATGGCAGACCTGCAGATCCACGACGTGTTGATCATCGGCGGCGGCCTGGTCGGCGCCAGCCTGGCGCTGGCGCTCGATCGCGCCGGCGTGGCCGCCACCCTGCTCGAGGCGACGCCGCCCGCGGCGATGCCCGAGGTGTTCGACCAGCGCAACCTCAGTTTTGCCGAGGCCACGGTCAACGCGCTCGGCGCGCTCGGGGTGATGGCGCGACTGCGGCGGGCACCCGGCGAGATCCGCCGCATCCACATCAGCCGCGCGGGCGATTTCGGCCAGGCCTGCCTGCGGGCGTCGGACTTCGGGCGTACGGCGTTCGGTCGGGTGGTGGTGGCGCGCGACCTGGGCGAAGCGCTGGAGGCTGGCCTGGCCGAGGCCGGCACGATCACGCGCCTGCGCCCGCTGCGCTTCCTCGGCTTCGACGAAGGTCGCGACGCAGGCCTGCAGCACGTGCGCGTGGCCGGCGCGGAAGGGGAGCGGGTGCTGGCCGCGCGCCTGGTCGTGGCCGCCGACGGCGCCGACAGCCAGGTGCGCCGCGCGGCCGGCATCGGGGCGGACACCCATGATTACGGACAGCGGCTGTTCGTGGCGAAGCTGCGTACGCAGCAGGCGCCGGACGGCACGGCCTACGAGCGCCTGGGCGACGCCGGCCCGACCGCGCTGCTGCCGCGTGGCGATGGCAGCTACGGCCTGGTCCACGGGGTCGCCACGGACGAGGCCGACAGGGTGGCGGCACTCGGCGCGCGCGATTTCCTGGCGCGCGTGCAGGATACTTTCGGCTGGCGCGCCGGCCGTTTCCTCGAGGTGGGCGAGCGCAGCGCCTATCCGGCGCAGCGGGTGGTCGCCGCCCGTACCACCGCGCGGCGCGTGGTCCTGGTCGGGAATGCCGCCCAGGCCCTGCATCCGATCGGCGCGCAGGGCTTCAACCTCGGGCTTCGCGACGCGCTGACGCTCGCCGAACTGCTGGGCGGCGCGGACGATCCCGGGGCTGCGGCGCTGCTCGATGCCTATGTGCGGCGCAGGCAGGAGGATCGCCGGCGCACGCTGGCCTTTTCGGACGGACTCGCGCGGATCACCGCCAATCCTGCGCCACTGCTCCGCCCGTTGCGCAGTTTCGGACTGACCGCGCTGGGCGCCGTGCCTGCGCTGCAGTCGATGCTGGCGGGCGGCGCGATGGGGTATCGCGGCGACGTGCCGGCGCTGTGCCGGGGAGCCGGGGCATGAGTCGCCGCGATCCGCACGACGTGGTGGTGGTGGGCGGCGGGGTGGTCGGCGCGGCCTGCGCGCTGGCGCTGGCCGAGGTCGGCCTGGATGTCTGCCTGGTCGAGGCCCGGCGGCCGCCGGCCTGGTCGCGCGAGGCCCCCGACCTGCGCGTGTACGCACTGGCGCCCGACAACGTCGCCCTGCTCGAGGCGCTGGGCGCATGGCGCGATGTGCGCAACGCGCGCGCCCACCCCTACCGCCGCATGCACGTCTGGGATGCGGCGGGTGGCGGACCGGTGGTATTCGACGCCGATGCGCTGGCGCGGACGGAACTGGGCTTCATCGTCGAGCATGGCCTGCTGGTCGACGCGCTGTGGCGGCGCCTGGAGCAGTCCGGCGTGCGCCTGCGCTGCCCGGCGACGATCGAGGCGCTGGACGAGGATGACGACGGCCTGCGCCTGCGGCTGGACGACGGCAGCCGGGTGTCGGCCCGCATCGCCATGGCGGCCGATGGCGCGGCCTCGCGCCTGCGTTCGCTCGCCGGCATCGAGGTCGATGCGCACGATTACGCGCAGCAGGGCGTGGTTGGCTACGTGCGCACGGAACTCCCGCACCAGGACACGGCCTGGCAGCGCTTCCTGCCAACCGGACCGCTGGCGCTGCTGCCCTGCGCCGACGGCACCTGTTCGATCGTGTGGACCCTGCCGACCGACGAAGGGGCGCGCGTGCTGGCGCTCGAGGACGGCGCATTCGCCCAGGCGCTGACCAGTGCCTTCGAGGCGCGGCTGGGCGAGATCCTCCCCGTGAGCCCCCGGGTCGCCTTCCCGCTGCGGCGCCAGCTGGCGGCGCGGCAGCAGCGCGGACGCATCCTCGTGGCGGGCGATGCGGCGCATGCGGTGCATCCGCTGGCCGGGCAGGGGGTGAACCTCGGGCTGCGCGACGTGGCCGCCCTCCAGCGCTCGGTGCGCGATGCACTGCGGCTGCGCGCGCGCTGGGACTCCCCGCAGCGCCTCGCGCGCTGGGCGCGGAGCCGGCGCAGCGACAACACGATCGCGGCCTACAGTTTCGAAGGCATCAACCGGCTGTTCTCCAACGACGCGGTCGTGCCCACGCTGCTGCGGGGACACCTGCTCGGCATCGCCGGAAGGATGCCGCCGCTGCTGGGGATGTTCTGGCGGCGCGCGGCAGGCCTCTGACCGGGCGGGGTCAGTGCGCGGCTTCCGGAGACGCGCCTCGCAGGCGTCGCACCAGCGCGATCGCCCCGACCACCACCGCGCCGGCGGCAATCCCGACCGCGGCGTTGATCAGCATCGGGGTCAGCGCCCCGAGCACGACGCCGATCCCGGGGACGTGCGAGGCATCCACGGCCGCGTCGCCGATCCATTCGCTCACCGCGTGGAAGCCGTGGGTCAGGATGCCGCCGCCGACCAGGAACATGGCCGCGGTGCCGGCCACGGCCAGCCCCTTCATCAGCCAGGGCGCCATGCGCAGGATGCCGGTCCCGACCGCGCGCGCGAAACCGCTGATGCCGCGGCTCAGGTACAGCCCGAAGTCGTCCAGCTTCACGATGCCCGCCACGAGGCCGTAGACGCCGACCGTCATCAGCGCCGCGATCCCGACCAGCACGCCCAGCTGCACCGGGAACGGCTTGTCGGTGACCGTGCCCAGCGAGATGACGATGATCTCCGCCGAGAGGATGAAGTCGGTGCGCACGGCACCCTTGATCTTGTCCTTTTCGCGCTGCAGCAGTTCTTCGTTCGAGGCCGCCAGTGCGGCGGCGTGGGCGGCGTGGTGTCGCTGCCGCTCGTCGCGACCGTGCAGGAAGCGATGCAGCAGCTTCTCCGCGCCCTCGTAGCAGAGGAACAGGCCGCCGGCCATCAGCAGCGGGGTCACCAGCCAGGGCAGGAACGAGCTGATGGCCAGCGCCGCCGGGACGAGGACCAGCTTGTTGCGGACCGAACCCTTGGCCACCGCCCAGACGACCGGCAACTCGCGGTCGGCGCGTACGCCGCTGACCTGCTCGGCATTGAGCGCGAGGTCGTCGCCCAGCACGCCCGCCGTCTTCTTCGCCGCCACCTTGGTCATCACCGAGACGTCGTCGAGGATCGTCGCGATGTCGTCGAGCAGGACTAGCAGGCTGGAGGCCATGGAGGGACGCCGTGTGGGAAGGAGGCGATTGTAGGGCCGGGCCGGCGTGAGCCGGGGGGAGGACCCGACGCGAAGCCGCCGCCCGGAGGCGGCGGCAAGGCCCTACCGCGCCTGGTCCCGGCTTCAGCGGATCCGCGCGGTGTACTCGTCGCGGTCGATCCGGCCGTCGCCGCTGGTATCGACCGCGTCGAAGCCGGTGGCAAGTGCGGCTTCGGCGGCCGCTTCCGTGCGCGACACGGCGCCGTCGCGGTCCGCATCCAGCTGGTCGAAGGCGCGACTGGCGGCCACCATGGCCGGGTCCGAAACATGCGAGGTCACCGTGACCTGCGGCTCGGGCTGGGCCATGGCAGGCGCGACGGGCGGCTGCGGAGGAGGCGCGTTCACGGCTTCGATCGCCGCGCGCGACGAGACCACCGCCTCTGCCGCAGCCTGCTGCGCGACCAGGCTGGCGACCCCCGCCTCGTGGCTGCCGCCGTGGGCCTTGGCCAGCGCGTCGAGCGGCTGGGCGGTGCCGGCGTGGCCGACCCCGCTGGCCGCGCCGCTCCGATTGGCCGCATCGGCAGCCGACTGCGCGGATTCCTGCGCACGTAGCGCCGCGTCGCGCGCGACCCGGGCATGGTAGGCGGCGCTGGCCTCGCCCCGCGCGGTCAGCGCGGGCGCATCGGCGGCGGCCTCGGCGACGGCCGCGGCTTGCTGCGCGTCACGCGCGACGAGGCGCGCGGCCTCCGCCTCGAGGCGTGCCGCATCAGCCGCGCTGTCGGCGGCGTGGCGGACCTGGGACATGCCGGCCTGCTGCGCCGAAGCGACCCCGCAGGCCAGGGCGATCGCGGCGGCGAGCATGCCGGACTGGAGATTCCTGTTGTTCATGGGAGGACTCCCGGACGTTGGGAGGCCCAATGCTCGGCAGCACCCAATGAAACAGGCGTCAAGCGCGACCCGCCCGCCGCCTCGCGTTCAGGCGCCGGCCACGCGCCTGGCGAGGACCGTGATTTCCTCGCGGTCGTGGTAGAGCTGGCGCGCACGCACCTCGACCGCGCCGCCGGCCGACTCCACGAACGCCTCCAGGCTGCGCTGCGTTTCCAGCCAGCGCTTTTTCATCGGCAGCTTGAGGTTGAAGATCGCCTGCCGGCACCAGCCTTCGCGGAACCACTCGCCCATGCGCCGCGCCACGCGCGAGGGCTGCTCGACCATGTCGCAGACCATCCAGTCCAGTGGGGTCGACGGGTGCCAGCGGAAGCCGTCGGCGCGCAGGTGCTCGACCAGGCCCGTGTCGAGCACGTGCTGGCGCAGCGGGCCGTTGTCGATCGCGGTCACGCGCAGGCCATGGCGCGCCAGCACCCAGGTCCAGCCGCCGGGCGCGGCGCCCAGGTCGGCCGCGGTCATGCCCGGCTGCAACCAGCGCGCGCGCTGCGCGTCGTCGAGCAGGGCAAGCAGCGCCTCCTCGAGCTTCAGCGCCGAACGAGAGGGCGCGTCGGCATGCAGCTTCAGCCGCGGCACGCCCAGCGGCCACGGCGCGGTGGCGGCGGGCTCGGCGTGCGCGAGCAGGACGTGGTCGCCCTCGACGAAGCACACGTGCAGGCGCGGCAATGCGGTATCCGCGCTGGGCGTGAGCAGGCCGCGCTTGCGCAGCGCGGGCCGGAGCGCGTTGCCGAAGCTGCGCGCGAGCCCCGACAGCGGCTTGCCCGCGTCGGAATCCGGATGTTCGACCCACAGGTCGCCATAGCGCACGCCGGTGCACGCCGCTTCGATCGCCCCGAGCATCGGCGTGATGCGGTCGCGCGGATCCAGGCCGCGCAATTCGGCGAACAGCGCCAGCGACTGGCGCGCGAACACCAGCGAGCGCCAGGGCAGGCGCGCGGCCATGGCCGGATCGTCGCCCGGGAACACCACATAGCCGTCGCCCCGATTGGCGCGCGCATAGCCGGCGACGCCGGCCTGCGCGGCACGGTCGCCGAGTTCGGCGGCGAGGTCCGGTTCGAAACCGGCACGGCAGTAGCAGAGCAGACCCGTGGTCATCGTGGTCCAGTGTAGTGCGGGCCTGCGCCCGATCCGCCGTTCAGTAGCGGCCGGGAGCGGATGCGCCGTAGGCGCGCAGTACCTCGCACGCGGCGTTGCGATGGATGTCGCGCACCACCTCGATGCCGCGCCGCTGCAGTTCGCCGACCCAGTCGGCCGGCAGCGGCCCTTCGTCGAACGCGGCCAGCGACTCGACGTCCTCCGAGCGCGCCCCGATCAGCAGCCGGTCGATGCCTGCCCAGACGGTGGCGCCATAGCACTGGCAGCACGGCTGCGCCGAGGTCGCGAGCACGTAGCGGCCGACCACGTTGCCGTCCATGTCGCGGTTGAGGCGCGCGCGCTGCAGCCGCTGCTGCGCGAGCATGTAGGCCATCGTCTCGGCATGCGCGACCGAACAGCTCTGCGGCAGTACGCGGTTGACGCCGACCGAGACGACGCGGTCGCTGCCGGCGTCGAACACCGCCGCGCCGAAGGGGCCTCCGCTGCAGGCCTCGGTGTTCAGGCGCGACAGCTCGATCGCGAGCGCGACCTTGGCCTCGTCGCCCGGATACGCGCGCGCGAGGTCGATGCGTTCGTGCACCCAGGCCGGCAGGGTGAGGTGGACCTGTGCGTACAGCATCAGCGCGCCGCCGGCGACAGCGTGTCCACTGCGCTGCACTGGCCCTGCACGCAGTCGCAGGCCTGGATGTCCTGCCAGCCGCAGACTGAGGACAGGCCCTCGCGCGCGCACTGCGCGCGCACGGCCTCCGGGTCGACCTGCGCGTCCTTGTTGACGCAGGCCGGTGCGTAGCCGCAGCAGTTGCCGACGTTGCGCACCGTGCAGTCGCTGGCAAGCCGGCAGGAGCGGTCGGGCGCCAGCGCCGGCGCAGCAGGTTGTGCCGGCCCTGCCACCGGCGGCGGTTCCGCCGACGCGGGCCGTTCCGCGCCTGGCGTGCAGGCCCCAAGCACCAGCGCCAGGCAGAACATGCACAGATGGCGCGCCCACATCGCCATGCTCACGCCTTGGCCGCCCAGGTATCGCGCAGCGACACGCTGCGGTTGAACACGGGTGCATCGTTGCGATGGTCGACGCGGTCGGCAACGAAATAGCCCAGGCGTTCGAACTGGAAGGACTGTTCGGGCGCCGCGGCCGCGGCCGCCGGTTCCACCCAGCCGCGCACGCTGCGCCGCGAGTCCGGGTTGAGATGGTCGCGATAGCTCCGGCCCTCGCTTTCGTCGTCCGGGTCGGCGGCGGAGAACAGCCGGTCGTACAGGCGGATCTCGGCCTGCACGGCGTGCTGCGCGCTCACCCAGTGGATGGTGCCCTTGACCTTGCGGTTGGCGCCTTCCATGCCGGGACGGGACTCGGGATCGAGCCAGCCGCGCAGCTCGACGACGTTGCCCTCGTCGTCCTTGACCACCTCGTCGACGCGCGCGATGCCGGCGCCGCGCAGGCGCACTTCGCCGCCGGGCACCAGCCGCTTCCAGCCCTTGGGCGGCACCTCGGCGAAGTCCTCGCGCTCGATCCAGACCTCGCGCGAGAACGGCACCTCGCGCATCCCCAACGATTCGTCCTTGGGATGGTTGGCGAACGACAGCGTTTCCTCGTGGCCCTCGGGCAGGTTGGCCAGCACCAGCTTCAGCGGCTCGACCACGGCCATGCGTCGCGGCGCATGCGCGTCCAGGTCCTCGCGCAGCGCGCCCTCGAGCACCGAGAAATCGATCACCGAGTTCTGCTTGCTGATGCCCACCCGGTCCACGAACAGGCGCAGGGCCGACGGCGTGTAGCCGCGACGGCGCAGGCCCTGCAGGGTGTACATGCGCGGATCGTCCCAGCCGTCGACCAGGCCCTCGGCGACCAGCTGGGTGAGCTTGCGCTTGCTCATCACCGTGTAGTTGATGTTGAGGCGCGAGAACTCGATCTGTCGAGGCCGCGCGGCGACGTTGGGCAGGCCCTTCTCGACCAGCGGCGCAAGCAGGGCCGGGTGTCCGGCCAGGTCCACCCGCTCCACGCACCAGTCGTACAGCGGGCGGTGGTCCTCGAATTCCAGCGTGCACAGCGAGTGGGTGATGCCCTCGATCGCGTCGCCCAGCGCATGCGCGAAGTCGTACATGGGGTAGATGCACCAGCCCTCGCCCGCGATCGGGTGGGGCATGTGCTTGATCCGGTACAGGGCCGGGTCGCGCAGGTTGATGTTGCCGCTGGCCATGTCGATCTTCGCGCGCAGCGTGCGCGTGCCGTCGGCGAACTCGCCCGCGCGCATGCGCCGGAACAGGTCCAGGTTTTCCTCAACGGAGCGGTCGCGGAACGGCGAGTTGCGGCCCGGCTCGGTCAGGCTGCCGCGGTACTCGCGCACCTGCTCGGGCGTGAGGTCGCAGACGAAGGCGTCGCCCTGCGCGACCAGCTTCTCGGCGGCCAGGTAATAGACCTCGAAATAGTCCGAGGCGTGGCGCAGCTCGGCCCAGTCGAAGCCCAGCCAGCGCACGTCCTCCTGGATCGCGCGGACGAAGGCGGGGTCCTCCTTGGCCGGGTTGGTGTCGTCGAAGCGCAGGTTGCAGCGCCCGCCGAATTCCTCGGCGATGCCGAAGTCCAGGCAGATCGCCTTGGCGTGGCCGATATGCAGGTAGCCGTTGGGCTCGGGCGGGAAGCGGGTGCGGATCGCGTCGTGCTTGCCGCTGGCCAGGTCCTCGCGGACGATCTGGCGGATGAAGTCGTGGCGGGCCGGGGTGGCCGCATCGGACGGCGCCGCTGCCGCGGCGGCCGGGTCGGGAGAAGTCATGACGCGCTTTGGGGGAAAAACGCCAGTGTAGCCGAGCGCCCCCGCCGCTTCCCCGGGAACGTCCGTCGGTGGCGGAGTGCAGCGGGCAGGCAGGGTCGGCATGATGCTTGCTTACCATCCCCATGCGCATGGGCGAAGGAGGGGGAACGCATGTCCGCTGTCCGACCGATCGGGGATCTCCCGGCTTCGCCATGGCGCGTGCGCCGCTGCCCGGCCGCCGGGGGAGGTAGCTCCTGACCGGGACGCAGGACACCGGAGCGCGGCACGACGGCCTGGTCGCGGTCTGCCTGGCCCTGCTGCTGTGGCTGTTCGCCGCGGCGGTGGCCGGCAGCGTGCCCGAGGGTCAGGGCCTGCCCGTGAGGGTCACTCCCCTGCCGGGTGCGGCCGTGGCGCTGGATCCGGACGGGTCGCGGCGCCATGCGCTGCTGCTGCGCTTCGAACTGCCGGCGCAGTCGGGCGGGCCGGGCTGGGCGGTGCGCCTGGAGCGCAGCGCGCTCGAACAGGTCTGGGTCGAACGCGGCGACTGGCGCAGCCCGCCCCAGGGCTTCTTCGAGCCGGGCGAGGACGCGGGCGTGCTGCCGAGCAGTTTCCTGTTTGCGCTGCCGGCGCACTGGCACGGGGCGGTGGAACTCGAACTCCACGCCGTCGGCGGTGGCCGCCGTCCCCTGCGCCCCCAGGTGATGGAACAGGCCCGGGCGATGGAGCTGGAGCAGTACGGCGTCGCCGCCAGCGCCACCATCTATGCCTGCCTGTTCACCATCGGCCTGCTCGCGCTGGCGCTGTATTCGGCCGCGCGCGACCTGCTGTTCCTGGGGCTGTTCGGCCTGACCCTTGCCGCCCTGCTGGCGCTGTCGGCGGTCAACGGCCATCTCTACCAGATGCCCGGACTGCGCCTGTTCGCGCACTGGGGCGGCCAGGGCGCGGTCGCGCTCACGTTGCTGCTGTGCGCGGCCTGCCTGCAGATGCTGCTCCGCTTCGTCGAGATGCGGCAGGGACGGGTGGCGTGGAAACGGTGGGTCGACGGCATGTCGCTGGCGGTCGCCACCCTCGCGGGCGTGTGCCTGCTCAACCTGCCCGCGCTGGCGCAGCCGATGCTGAAGTTCCAGGTCGTGCCCTATGCGCTGTCGCTGCTGCTGGGCGTGGCCATGCTGGTCGATGGCGGACGCCGGCGCATCGCGATGGCCTGGCCGCTGGCCACGTTGGCCCTGTTCACCCTCGCGGGCGTGGTGCTGGGCGAACTGGCCAGCCGTGGCCACGTGGTCGACACCCTGGTGGTGCGCTACGGCTCGCAGCTGTCGGTGGCCCTGTGCGTGGCGATCCTGGCGGTGGGCCTGCTGGGCAGGATCAGCGAGTACCGGCACCAGCGCGACCGCGAACTGCTCGCACGCGCCGATACCGAGCGCCGGATGGCCCGCGAGACCGCGCGCTCGGGCCTGGCCACGGAACTGCAGTCCCAGCTGCGATCCCTGCCCCCGGCCGAGATGCAGACCACGGCCTTCCGCCTGCTGGTCGACCGGCTGCTGCCGCTGCTGCCGGTGCAGTCGTGCGTGGTCGCGGTGCAGGGTTACCACGGCGTGGACCTGGTGCTGGCCGAACCCTCGCGCCTGCTGCTGTCCGTGCACCCGGAACTGGCCAGGCGGCAGCTGGCGCTCCGCCGCCTGGCGGCCCAGGGGGTGCCGCAGCAGCAGCCGGTCACCGATCCGGCGCAGCCCGCGATCGTGGCGATGGAGGCGGTGGTGCCGATGCAGATCCGCGCGCCCGCCTGGGGCGTGCTGCTGCTGCGCCGCGCCGGCGGCGACGGCTTCAGCACGGACGAGCTTTCGCTCGCCGGCGAGTTCCTGCAGCTGGCGGTGCAACAGATCGACCAGGCCGTGGCCGCCAACAACCTGCGCCGTTCGGCCGAGCTCGACGCGCTGACCGGCAGCCTCAACCGCCGCACCATCGACCAGTGGCTGGCGCGCTGCTTCGGCGAGGCGGCGCGAGACAGCCAGCCGGTCTCGGTGCTGTTCATCGACCTCGACCACTTCAAGGCGGTGAACGACCGCCATGGCCACGCCGGTGGCGACTTCTGCCTGCGCCACGTGGCCGTCGCGCTGCGTGGCGCACTGGAGGAGGGCGACCTGTTCGGGCGCTACGGCGGCGAGGAGTTCATCGCCATCCTGCCCGGGCGCAACGGCGCGGCCGCGCGCATGGCCGCCGAGAACCTGCGCATGGCGGTCGAGAACCTGCGGCCGGTCTGGAATGGCCAGCCGCTGCGGCTGACGGTCAGCGTCGGCGTGGCCACCCGCCTGCCCAGCGAGGACACGCCGGAAGGCGCCCTGGCGCGCGCGGATCGCGCGCTGTACTCGGCCAAGTCGCACGGCCGCAACTGCGTGCAGGTGGCGCCTGCCGTATTCAGCTGAGGCGCGCGCCGGCTTGAAGCGCCGGTGCCCGGCCGCATGTCAGTCCCTCCACCCACCTGGAGTCGCGCGATGCTGGGAATCGGAGCCTGGAAACAACGCCTGCCGCAGCCCGGAGACGCCCTGCCGGGACGGGACACGCCGTTGGCGCTGCGGGTCAACCGGCACCACGTGCTCGATGCGCCGCTGCAGGATCGTTTCGAGGGCCTGCAGCAGGTGCAGTTCGGCATGGGCTGCTTCTGGGGCGCCGAGCGCAAGTTCTGGTCGCTGCCCGGCGTGGTGTCGACCGCCGCCGGTTACGCGGGCGGGCAGACGCCCAACCCGACCTATCGCGAAGTGTGTTCGGGCCAGACCGGGCATGCCGAGGTGGTGCTGGTGACCTTCGATCCGGCGACACTGGCGTTCGAGACGCTGCTGCAGGCGTTCTGGGAAAACCACGATCCCACCCAGGGCATGCGCCAGGGCAACGACGTGGGCACCCAGTATCGCTCGGCGATCTACTGCACCACGGCCGCGCAGCATGCGCAGGCGCTGCGCAGCCGCGAGGCCTTCGGGCAGCGCCTGCGGGAGGCGGGATACGGTGCGATCACGACCGAGATCGCGTTCCCGGCGCCGCCCTTCTATTACGCCGAGGACGAGCACCAGCAGTATCTGTCGAAGAATCCGGCCGGCTATTGCGGCCTGGGCGGCACCGGCGTGAGCTGCCCCGTAGGACTCGCCGGCTAGCCGGTCCGCGCCCGCGGGACGGGCGCGGACGGCGCGTGGAGGATGCGCGCCGGCCGGGCCGGCGCGGGCATTCCTCAGGTCGCGGCCGGGTGCACGGCGGTGACGCGCAGGCGCAGCACGCGGCCCTGCGGGGTGTTCCAGTCGATCGACTGCCCGACCGACAGGCCGAGCAGGGCGCTGCCGACCGGCGCCAGCACCGAGATCCGGCCCGCGCCCGCGTCGGCCTCGTGCGGCAGCACCAGGGTCAGGGTGTGCTGCTCCCCGCTGTTCTCGTCCACGCATTCGACGCGCGACTGGATGCCGACCACGTCGGCCGGCATGTCGGCGTCGTCGACCACCTCCGCGCGGGTCAGCTCGCCGAGCAGCGCTTCGGCGGTGGCGTCGTTCTGCCAGCGCGGCGAGTCGAGCAGGGCATCCAGCCGCGCCGCGTCGCGGCGGGAGACGACGATCGGGGGCGGCAGGCCGCCGCTGGATTGGGAAGTCATGTGGTCTTGCTCCGTGACAGGTCCGGGCGGGCGGGGGCCAACCCAAAGAAAAACGGACGGCGCGTCTGGCGCGTCGCCCGCTTCGTGGTGCCTCTAACGTAGCGCTCCCGGCGGCGCGCTTCAAGTGGTCCGGCGGGTCAGAGCATGTCGGGGGGTGGTGGTGGCGCGACGCTGCGTTCCGGCACGGTGCCCGGCGCGGCCAGCAGGGCCGGGGGGAGGGTCCGGAACACGCCCGCCAGCCCGGCGAGGAAGCCGGACATGGCCGAGCTGCGGCGCCAGAGCATCGCGATCTCGCGGCTGGGCTGGGTGCCGCTGAACGGCAGCACCCGGATATGCGGCGGCTGGCTCACCGGCGGCTGCACCGCCAGCGCGGGCAGCAGGGTGATCCCGACGTTGGCCGCCACCATCTGCCGCAGCGTCTCCAGGCTGGTGGCGCGGAACTCGCTCTTCTCGTGCGCGCCGGCCAGCTGGCAGACCTCGAGCGTCTGCCGGCGCAGGCAGTGGCCGTCCTCGAGCAGCAGCAGGTTCTCGCTGGCCAGGTCGTCCACGCTCAATCCGGGCTGGCGGGCGAGGCGATGCTGTTCGGGGACCGCCAGCAGGAACGGCTCCTCGAACAGGTATTCCTGGTGCAGCTGGTCGTCGTGCACCGGCAGGGCCAGGATCGCCGCGTCCAGCCGCCCGTCGCGCAACCGCGCGAGCAGTTCGTCGCTCTTCTCCTCGACCAGCAGCAGCTGCAGGTCGGGATAGCGCGCGCGGATGGTCGGGATGACATGCGGCAGCAGGTAGGGACCTAGGGTCGGGAAGATACCCAGGCGGACCGCGCCCGCTTCCGGCCGCTGGCTGCGCCGCGCGGCCTCCTTCATCTGCTCGACTTCGGAGACCACCCGGCGCGCGCGCTCGACGATCTCCGCGCCGATGGGGGTCAGCATCACCTTGCGCGGCGCGCGCTCGATCAGCGCCACGCCCAGTTCGTCCTCGAGCTTGCGGATCTGGGTCGACAGGGTCGGCTGGCTGACGAAGCTGGCCGCGGCCGCGCGGCCGAAGTGGCGGTGGTCGGCGACCGCAATCAGGTACTTGAGGTCGCGCAGGTTCACCGTCCGGCTCCGGTGGCGCTCAGGCCGCGTGGGCTTCGACCGGGGTCGGCGCGGGCGCCGAGGTCCGGATCAGGTGGTCGAACGCGGCCAGCGCCGCCTTGGAGCCTTCGCCCATCGCGATCACGATCTGCTTGTACGGCACCGTGGTGCAGTCGCCCGCGGCGAACACGCCCGGCACGCTGGTCTGGCCGCGGTCGTCGACGACGATCTCGCCGCGCGGGCTCAGTTCCACCGTGCCCTTGAGCCACTCGGTGTTCGGCAGCAGGCCGATCTGCACGAAGATGCCCTCCAGTTCGACACGGTGGCTGTCGCCGCCGACGCGGTCCCGGTAGACCAGGCCGGTGACCTTCTGGCCGTCGCCCAGCACCTCGGTGGTCTGCGCGCTGGTGATGATGCGGACATTGGCCAGGCTGCGCAGCTTGCGCTGCAGCACTTCGTCGGCGCGCAGCTTCGAATCGAACTCGAACAGGGTGACGTGCGAGACGATGCCGGCCAGGTCGATGGCCGCCTCGACGCCGGAGTTGCCGCCGCCGATCACCGCCACGCGCTTGCCCTTGAACAGCGGGCCGTCGCAGTGCGGGCAGTAGGCCACGCCCTTGTTGCGGTACTGGTCCTCGCCGGGCACGCCCATCTGGCGCCAGCGCGCACCGGTGGAGAGCACCACCGTCTTCGACTTCAGCGAGGCGCCGCTTTCAAGCTTCACCTCGACCAGGCCATCGGCACCGGCCGGCACCAGGGCGGTGGCCTTCTGCAGGTTCATCACGTCCACGTCGTACTCGCGCACGTGCTGTTCGAGCTGCGCGGCGAGCTTCGGACCTTCGGTATGCGGTACCGAGATGAAGTTCTCGATCGCCATGGTGTCGAGCACCTGGCCGCCGAAACGCTCGGCCGCCACGCCGGTGCGGATGCCCTTGCGCGCGGCATAGACCGCGGCGGCCGCGCCGGCAGGGCCGCCGCCGACCACGAGCACGTCGAACGCGTCCTTGGTCGCGATCTTCGCGGCCTCGCGTTGGGCCGCGCCGGTGTCGAGCTTGGCGACGATCTGCTCCAGGCTCATGCGGCCCTGGTCGAACAGCTCGCCGTTGAGGAAGATCGAGGGCACCGACATCACCTGGCGCGCCTCGACCTCGTCCTGGAACAGGGCGCCGTCGATGGCGACGTGCGAGATGTTCGGGTTCAGCACCGCGGCCAGGTTCAGCGCCTGGACCACGTCCGGGCAGTTCTGGCAGCTGAGCGAGTAATAGGTCTCGAAGCGGAATTCGCCATCCAGCCCGCGCACCTGCTCGAGCAGCTCGGGTGCGGCCTTGGACGGATGTCCGCCCACCTGGAGCAGCGCCAGCACCAGCGAGGTGAACTCGTGGCCCATCGGCAGGCCGGCGAAGCGAAGCTGGATATCCTGGCCGGGCGAGGTCAGCGCGAACGAAGGCTTGCGCTCGGCGTCGTCGCGGCGCACCTCGACGCTGATCAGCGACGACTGCGCGCGGATGTCCTCGAGCAGTTCGAGCATCTCCTTCGAGCTGTCGCCATCGTCGACCGAGGCGACGATCGCGACCGGTCGCTGCAGGCGTTCGAGGTAGGCCTTGAGCTGGCCCTTGAGATCGTTGTCGAGCACGTGGGACTCCTGGGGGAGGACGCTGCGGAAGCGGATCGGAACCGACGCCGGCTTGGCTTGCCGCCGGACGAGGGGAGGGGTTTCCAGCCGCGGGCTGGGCCGGCATCGGCTCCGATCCGCTCCCGCGCCGCGAATGCGGCACGGGGCGGGGTGTCGCGATGGATCAGGCGTGAAGCCGGATCAGATCTTGCCGACCAGGTCCAGCGACGGCTTCAGGGTCTTCTCGCCTTCCTTCCACTTGGCCGGGCAGACCTCGTTCGGGTTGGCGGCGACGAACTGGGCGGCCTTGAGCTTGCGCAGGGTCTCGCTGACGTCGCGGGCGATGGCGTTGTCGTGGATCTCGACGGTCTTGATCACGCCTTCCGGGTTGATGATGAAGGTGCCGCGCAGGGCCAGGCCTTCCTCCTCGATGTGCACGCCGAAGGCGCGGGTCAGCTGGTGGGTCGGGTCGCCGACCAGCGGGAACTGGGCCTTGCCCACCGCCGGGGAGGTTTCGTGCCACACCTTGTGCGAGAAGTGGGTGTCGGTGGTGACGATGTAGACCTCGGCGCCCGCCTTCTGGAACTCGGCGTAGTTGTTCGCCGCGTCCTCGACCTCGGTCGGGCAGTTGAAGGTGAAGGCCGCCGGCATGAAGATCAGGACCGACCACTTGCCCTTGAGGCTGGCGTCGGAGACTTCGATGAACTCGCCGTTCTGGTAGGCGGAGGCCTTGAACGGCTTGATTTCGGTGTTGATCAGGGACATGGGCACCTCTGTGGTTGCGGATGGACGTGCTTCGACCGGGAGTGCGATCGACGGAGGAATGATAGACATCGACTATCAATTAGTGAAATCAAATGTATTTATTCTTTCAATAGATAAAATCTATCAGATTTGCCGCAAATTTCAAGTCATGGGTCCACCGAAGTGCTTGCATCCGTTTTTGCAGTGCAGCATATTTCGTCCACGCACTGCAGTCCGGGGTGACGCAGGTTCGGAGCCTCCGGGGCAGTGCAGGGCATCGGATCCGGCGTGCCCGCACGCCGATCCCGCCGAGTTCCGTATTCGTTCCTCCCTCCCACACGCGTACGGAATCTTTGAAGGCGGCTTCGGCCGCCTTCACTTTGTCCGGGCGCCAGGCGGGGCGCCGCTACGATGCCTGCCATGACCCGTCCCACGACCGTTCGCCGCCTGCTCGAGGAAGCGCGCCCCCGCGTGGACCCCGAGGATGCCGCGCTGCTGCTGTGCCACGTCCTCGGCCGCCCGCGCGGCTGGCTGTTCGCGCACGCCGACGATCCGGTGGCGGACGCGGACGAGGAAGCCTTCGCATCGCTGCTGGCGCGGCGCGCCCGGGGCGAACCGGTCGCCTACCTGTGTGGCCGGCGCGGCTTCTGGACGCTTGAACTGGCCGTCACTCCCGACACCCTGATCCCGCGCCCGGAAACCGAGCTGCTGGTGGAACTGGCGCTGCAACGCCTGCCCGCCGGGGGCGCCGCCGACATCGCCGACCTCGGCACCGGCAGCGGCGCGATCGCACTGGCCCTGGCGAGCGAGCGTCCGCACGCGCGGGTGACGGCGACCGACGCGAGCGCCGCCGCGCTGGACGTGGCACGGGACAACGCAGCCCGACTGGGCCTGGGCAACGTCGAGTTCCGGCAGGGCGACTGGTTCGACGCCGTGGCGGGCCGTCGCTTCGACCTGGTGGCCAGCAATCCGCCGTATATCGCCGACGACGATCCGCATCTGCACATGGGCGACCTGCGCCATGAGCCGCCTGCCGCGCTGTCCTCCGGTCCGGACGGGCTCGACGCGATCCGCGCGATCACCGCGGCCGCCCCGGCCCATCTCGTGCCGGGCGGCTGGCTGCTGCTCGAACACGGCTGGGACCAGGGCGCCGCGGTGCGCGCGCTGCTGCTGGCGGCGGGCCTGTCCGAGGTCGCCACCCATGCCGACCTCGAGCAACGGGACCGGATCAGCCTCGGGCGCCTGCCTGCATAGCGGCTCGCGGTACGCGGTCGCGCGGTTGCGGCGCTGCCACTAGACTGGCGCGAACGATGATTGGAGGCGCCGCATGCGCACGCTGTACCCCGAGATCGCGCCCTACGACACGGGCAGTCTGCAGGTCGACGACCGCCACGCGCTGTACTACGAGCAGTGCGGCAACCCGAAGGGCAAGCCCGTGGTGCTGCTGCATGGCGGGCCCGGCGGCGGCTGCAACGCCAAGATGCGCCGTTTCCACGATCCGGCGAAGTACCGCATCGTGCTGTTCGACCAGCGCGGCTCGGGGCGGTCCACGCCGCACGCCGACCTGGTCGACAACACCACCTGGCACCTGGTGTCCGACATCGAGGCGCTGCGCGAGCACCTGGGCATCGAGCGCTGGCAGGTGTTCGGCGGTTCCTGGGGTTCGACGCTCGCGCTGGCCTACGCGCAGGCCCACAGCCTGCGCGTGACCGAACTGGTGCTGCGCGGCATCTTCATGCTGCGCCACTGGGAACTGCAGTGGTTCTACCAGGAAGGCGCGTCGCGCCTGTTCCCCGAGGCCTGGGAGCAGTACATCGCGGCGATTCCCGAGGGCGAGCGCGACGACCTGATCGCCGCGTTCCACCGCCGCCTGACCTCGGACGACGAGGGCACCCGCCTGGCCGCCGCGCGCGCCTGGAGCGTCTGGGAGGGCGCCACCTCGTTCCTGCACGTCGACCAGGACTTCGTCACCGGGCACGAGGACGCGCAGTTCGCGCTCGCGTTCGCGCGCATCGAGAACCACTACTTCACCCACAAGGGTTTCTTCGAGGTCGACGACCAGCTGCTGCGCGACGCCTATCGCATTGCCGGCATCCCGGGGGTGATCGTGCACGGCCGATACGACGTGGTCTGCCCGGTGCAGAACGCCTGGGACCTGCACAAGGTCTGGCCCAAGGCGGAGCTGGTGATCACGCCGACCTCCGGCCATTCGGCATTCGAGGCCGAGAACGTCGACGCGCTGGTGCGCGCGACCGACGCGTTCGCCGGCGCCTGAGGCGCCGGCTCAGGCCGGAGCGAAGCGCGACTGCAGGCGCGCGAACAGGCGCGCCAGGCGCTCGGCCCAGGCCTGCTGCCCGCGGGCATCGGCGATCAGGTCCTGGCGGATTTCCAGCTCGACGTGCGGCAGCCCGCGCCGCTCGGCGTGCACCGGGATCGCGTAGTCGGTGGCGTCGCTGACCGAGTAGGGCTGGTTGTCGCCGACCACGAGGTCGCCCTCGGCGCGCAGCAGCTCCAGCAGGGCATGCGCCAGCCGCGCGTCGCGCTGGTACAGCACGCCGGCGTGCCAGGGCCGGCGCTGTCCGCCCATCTCCGGCGTGAAACTGTGCATCGCCACCAGCAGCGTGGGGCGCGACGCGGCTGCGCGCTCCTCCAGTTCGGCTTCGATGCGTGCGTGGTAGGGGCGGAAGATCCCGTCGATGCGGCGCTGGCGCGCGCCGGTGTCGATGCCGGCGTTGCCGGGGACATCGGTGCCATCGCTGCGCTCGACGATCGAGCCGGGCGCGTCGAGCGGGCGGTTGCAGTCGATCACCAGCCGCGAATAGGCCTGCAGGATCGCGCACGCGTCCAGGCGTTCGGCCAGTCGCGCGGTCACGCCGGCAATGCCGATGTCCCAGCCGATGTGGCGGTCGAGTTCGCGCCGAGGCAGGCCGAGCATGGAGAGCGACGCGGGCACGGCCTGGCCGGCGTGGTCGGCGATCAGCAGCCAGGGCGACGCGCCGCCGGCGTGCAGCACCTCGACCGGCGCGGGGTCGCCCGGGCCGAGCAGCCCGGCGGCCCCCGGATCAGCGACGCGGCGAGCCATCGGGCTCATGGTCGATCATCCACAGGCCGGCCCAGAGCTTGAGATCGAGCTCGTAGCCTTCGGCGTGCTTGCGCATGAGCCAGGCCGGTGCGTCCCTGCGCGGCACCGCGTGGACCACGATGTCCTCGTCGTCCACGCCGCCGCCGTCGCCGACCTTGCGCAGGTCGAGCGCGCGCGCGAAAGCGATGCGCTCGTTGCTCATGCCCGAGGAGGTCGGCCCGACCAGCAGCACGTCCACGCGGCCGGCGTCCCAGCCGGTTTCCTCCACCAGCTCCCGGCGCGCGGCCGACTCCAGCGTGTCCACGTCGTGGCTGTCGCCGACCAGGCCGGCGGGCATCTCGATCGTGCGGGCGCCGAGCGGCACCCGGTACTGGTCGACGAACAGCACCTCGTCGTCCGGGGTGACCGCGATCACCAGCACCGCCATGCCGTCGCGGCCGTGGGTGCGTTCGCAGGACTCCCAGCGGCCGCGCCGGACCAGGCGCAGCCACTGGCCCTCGTACAGCAGCTCGGCGTCTGCGGGAGGCGCGTTCATGCAGGAAGGGCTCCTTCTTCCCAGGCGGCATCGGCCGCCGGTGGCGTGTAATCGAGGCCGGCGGCCGCGTACAGCCGGCGCCGGGTCAGCGGGCCGAAACGCAGTTGCTCGCAGAGCCCGGCGACGGCGTCGGCATCGGCGGCCGCGCGCGCGAACGACGGAGCGGCATCGCCCAGCGGCGCATCGCAGGAGATCGTGGTCAGCTGCCGGCACAGCAGCGCCTGCTCGCGATGCTGGCGCAGGCGCGCCGCGGCCTGGGCAGCGCCGCGCAGGCGCAGGAACGGGACTTCATCGACGCGGGCCAGCAGGGCATCCAGCGAACCGAAGTGCGCCAGCAGCACCGCGGCGGTCTTGGCGCCGATGCCGGGCACGCCGGGAATGTTGTCCACCGCATCGCCGCACAGGGCCAGGTAGTCGGCGATCTGCCGCGCGTCCACGCCGTGGCGGGCCTTCACCCCGGCCGCGCCCCAGCGCTGGCCGCGGGCGAAGTCCCACTGCTCGTCGTCCGCCTCGAGCAGCTGCGAGAGGTCCTTGTCGGCCGAGACGATCAGGCCGCGGTGGCCGAGCGCGCGCGCGCCGCGCAGTGCGCTGCCGATCAGGTCGTCGGCCTCGTATTCGCCGTGGGCCAGCACGTTCAGGCCGAGCGCGCCGGCCAGCGCCTTGCAGTGCGCGAACTGGCGGCGCAGCTCCTCCGGAGCGGGCGGGCGGTTGGCCTTGTAGGCCGGGTACAGGGCGTTGCGGAAACAGCTGTCCAGCGCCTCGTCGAAGGCCACGGCGATGTGGCGCGGCCGTTCGCGCTCGACCAGCTCCAGCAGGAAGCGGGCAAACCCGTGCACCGCGTTGCTGGGCCAGCCATCGGCATCGCGGAACTGGTCGGGCATCGAATGCCAGGCGCGGAAGACGTAGAGGCTGGCGTCGACCAGGTACAGGGTGGGGCGGGTCATGCCGGCATTGTAGGCGCCGGCCTCCGCGGTTGCCGGGTCATTCGCCGAGCACCAGGTCCTGCAGGAGCGATCGCGGGTCGGGGCGGTTGCGCTCGGGCGCGTCCTGCAGCGGCGTGCCGATGTGGATGAAGCCGGCCACCTGCTCGTGCTCGGCCAGCCCCATCAGCCGCTGGGCCTGCGTGTCGTGCGCCGGCCAGCCGGTCAGCCAGCAGGCGCCGAACCCCAGCGCCTGGGCCGCCTGCAGCAGGGCGAAGCAGACGCTGCCGGCGCTGAGCAGGCGCTCGACCTCCGGGATCTGCGCGTCCGCCGGGTCCATCACCGCCACCACCACGACGACCAGGGGGGCATGGGTGAACCGCTGCCGGTCCTTGTCCAGGGCGGCAGGCGGGGCATCCGGGTCGCGCGCCAGGGTCAGCGCGGCCAGCGCCTCGCCCAGGCGCACCGCGCTCTCGCCGGCCACGCGGATGAAGCGGAACGGAACCCGCTTGCCGTGGTCCGGCACCCGCACCGCGGATTGCAGCATGCGCAGCAGGGTGGCCTCGTCCGGCCCGGGCGGGGCGAGTTGCCTGGCGGGGACGGAGCGGCGCTGGTCGAGCGCGGCCAGGGCGGTGTCGGAGTTATTTGCGGATGCAGTCACAGACTGTGCAGGGTGAAAACTGAATGATGGCGGGGCGTCTAAATCCAGCGCATTGTCCCCCAGAATGATGCCTCGTTCCGTTCCGACAGGTCAGCCAGCCGGCCGGGCAGATCCCGCGCGGGCGCCTGCCCGGGTCCTGGAGACGCTGAAGCACGAGGCCATGACCGAGCTGGGCGGCATCCTGTCCGGCTTCTGGAGCGCGATCGAGGAGCAGGTGCGGCTGGCGGCCCTGGCCGGACACGACTATGTCGCCGCGCAGGAGGACCGCGTCGCGGTGATGGCGCTCAGCCATCGCGCGCTGGAGCTGGCCACCCGCTTCCGCGAGTCGATAGAGAAGGAATTCGCGCGCTGGCTGGACCCCGACGAGTCGCCGCAAAGCGAGCGCTCGCTGACCCTGATGTCGGAGTCCGAACTGGAGATCCACCTGGCCGGGCAGCAGATCGTCGAGCTGCTCGACCACCAGTTCCTGCACCCGCTGGCCCAGCTCGACGAGCGCCTGCGCCAGCTGTCGGAGGCGCTGGGCATCAGCCGGCGGCGGCCCAACCCGCTGCGCCCCGAAGTGGCGGTGACCGCCTTCGTCGCGCTGTTCGACGAGGACGACCTCACCACCGGCCTGCGCTCGATGGTGTTCCAGCAGTTCGACAAGCGCCTGCCCAAGGTGCTGGGCGAGCTGTACGACAAGGCTAACGCCACCCTGGACGCGGCGGCGTTCAGCGCTGCCGCGCAGGCGCGGCAGGCGCCCCCCGCGCAGCGTCCGGCGCCGCGCGCGCCAGCACAGGAAGCCTCGGGAGAGTGGGTCCCGGACGGCGGCGTGGTGCCGCATTCGGGTCCCGCTGGCGGTGCCGCGGCGCCCGGCGGCCAGGGCGGCTTTGCCGGCCAGGACGGCGCCAGCGGTGGCTGGGGCGCCCCCTCCGGCGGCGCGATCGGTGGCGACGCGCCGGCCGGGACGTCCGCGAACGCCTACGGCGGCGAAAGCGCCGCGACCAGCCGCGTGCGCGAACAGGTCGTGGCCGACGCGCTGGCCAGCGGACGGCCGTTGCGCTACCGCGACCTGGTGCGCGACCAGCTGCGCGCCTGGCGTGCGCGTGCCGCGGACCTTGTCGATGCCGCGCCCGCGCAGGGGCTGGGTCGGTCCGCGATTCCGGCCGTGCCCACCCAGTCCGCGCCCTCCGGCGGGCACGTGCTGGACACCCAGGAACTGGTCAGCCTCGCCTCGCTGCTGCAGGGCGACGACCCGGCGCCGTTCGAGAAGGTGCTGGCCGGCGAGGATTCGCGCCCGCTGGCCGACGTGATCCGGCATTCGCTGCTCGATGGCGTGCGCCAGATCGGGTTCGACCCGGCGCATACCCATTTCAGCGGCGACGAAGAGGACGCGATCGACCTGATCGGGATCCTGTTCCAGTCGCTGTTCGACGCCAACGACCTGGTCGGCGACGCGCGCCAGCTGTACGGCAAGCTGGTGGTGCCGTACCTGAAGGTGGCGCTGACCGACGACTCGTTGTTCAACCGGCGCAGCCATCCCGCGCGCCGGCTGCTGGACGCGGTGACCGAAGCCTGCGACGGCAACGAGGGCAAGACCCCGCAGGACCAGGAAACGCTCAACCAGGCCGGGCACGCGGTCGACCGCGTGGTCGAGGAGTACCAGGACGACCAGGCGATCTTCGAGCTGGCCGCCGCGGAACTGCGTGACCATCTCGACCAGCAGCGCCGCCGGGCCGAGCTGACGGAGAAGCGCGCCGCCGAGGCCATCCACGGCCGCGAGCGCCTGCAGCAGGCCCGGCGCAGCGCCGCCGACCTGGTGGCCTCGCGCCTGGCCGGGCGGCCGCTGACCGCCGCGGTCGCCCATTTCCTCGACCGCCACTGGCGCCACCACCTCACCCAGACCTGGCTGCGCGACGGTGCCGAGTCCGAGCGCCACCTTGCCGCCATCAACCTCGGCGATGCCATGGTGCAGGTCGATGTCGATGCCGCCGAGGTGCGTGGCGCGGTCGTCGCACGCCAGCTGCTGGCGCTGCAGGTGCCGCTGGGCGAGTGCTACGCCAACTGCGGCATGGAAGCCGGCAGCGCGCGCGACGCGATGGCGCGCATCATCTCCGCGCTGGCGCTGCCCGATACGCCGCGCACCGTCCACCAGCCGCAACTCGACGATGGCGAGCCGGCCGAGGGCGACGGCGTGCTGCGCGTGGCCGGCGGCAGCGCCCAGCTCGAGTTCGATCCGGCGATCGCCGCACGCATGCGCCGCCTGCGCGTCGGCCAGGGCCTGCGCCTGGTGGACGAGGACGGGCAGGAAAGCGCCGGCCGCATCGCCTGGATCAGCCCGCTCACCGGCCGCTTCCTGATCGTCAACCGGCGCGGCCTGCGCAAGACCGTGGTCTCGCCCGAGGAACTCGCGGCGATGGTGGCGCAGGGCACGGCGCAGGTCCGATCCGTCGACTCGCCGTTCGACGAGGCGATGAAGCAGCTGTGGCAGCGGATCAACGCGGCGGCCGAAGAGGCCGCGACCCAGCCGCCGCTGCAGCGCCGCCACGGCTGAGCGGCGCTGCCGGCGTCCGGGCCGGCAACCGGTTTTCCCCGCCCCGCCATCGCATCGCGCCTGCCGGGGCGATTCGCTAGGATGGCTGCGACTTCCGCGGGGATGGATGCATGACGGTGATCATTGCGGTCGCGCGCGAGAGCGCGCCGGGCGAGCGGCGGGTGGCGTTGACGCCGGAGACCGCGAAAAAGCTGGTGGCCGCGGGCGCCACGGTGCGAGTGGAGCGGGGGCTGGGCGCGCTGGCGCACTTCCCCGACCAGGCCTATGCCGATGCCGGGGCCGCGGTGCTCGACGGCGATGTCGTCGAGGGCGCGGACGTGGTGCTGTGCGTGCAGCCGCCTCCGTCGGACGCGATCGCGCGGCTGAAGCCGGGCGCGGTCCTGGTCGGCGCGCTGCAGCCGCAGGCGGACGAGGCGCGAGGCGCGGCGATCCGCGATGCGGGGGTGGTCGCCTTCCCGCTCGAGCGCCTGCCGCGGACCACGCGCGCCCAGGCCATGGACATCCTCAGTTCGCAGGCCGGCATCGCCGGCTACAAGGCGGTGCTGATCGCCGCTCAGCTGGCGCCGCGCTATTTCCCGATGCTGACCACGGCCGCCGGTACGATCCGGCCGTCCAAGGTGCTGGTGGTCGGCGCCGGCGTGGCGGGTCTCCAGGCCGTCGCAACGGCCAGGCGCCTGGGCGCGCAGGTCGAATGCTTCGACGTGCGTCCGGAGACGCGCGAGCAGATCGAATCGCTGGGCGGCCGCTTCCTCGACCTCGGCGTCAGCGCGGCGGGAGAGGGCGGCTACGCACGGCAGCTCACCGACGAGGAGCGCGCGCTGCAGCAGCAGCGCCTGGGCGAGCACCTGCGCGGCATCGACGTGATCGTCTGCACCGCGGCCGTGCCCGGGCGGCCGGCGCCGAAGATCGTCAGCGCGCAGATGGTGGCCGGCATGAAGCCCGGCAGCGTGATCGTCGATCTCGCCGCCGAGACCGGCGGCAACTGCGAGCTGACCCGTCGCGGCGAAACCATCGACAGCGGCGGCGTGACCATCGCCGGCCCGCTCGATCTCGCCAGCCAGGGCGCACTGCACGCCAGCGAGATGTACGCCCGCAACGTCTACAACTTCGTGTCCCTGCTGCTTAGGGACGGCGCGCTGGCGTTCGACTGGGACGACGAGCTGCTGGCCAGGACCGTCTGGCCGGAGCGCGGCGCCGCCTGAGGCGGCCGCGTCCGCTCAGCGCGGGCGATCCTCCCGCGGCGGCGGATGCGCCTCGACCCAGGCCTTGCGCTGTTCGGGCGTCATCGCCTTCCAGCGCTCGAGCAGCGCCTTGCGCTCGCCCTCGGGCATGCCGCGGGTGTGCTCGAACAGCGCGCGCGCGTTCTGGCGCTGTTCCGGCGGCAGGCTGCGCCAGCGCTTCATGCCGTGGCGGGCGTGCTCGCGCTGTTCGGGAGTCATCGACTGCCAGCGACGCGCATGCTCGAGCATGTGCGCACGGCGCTCGGGTTCGCTGCGGTTCCAGCGCTCGCGTACGGGCGCCAGCAGCAGTTCGCGCTGCTCGGCGGTGAGCTGGTCCCAGGCGGGCAGGGGGGTGGTCTGCGGCTGCGCGATGGCGACCAGCGGCGCCAGGGCGAGGACGAGGGCAAGCAGGCGGTTACGCGGCGACATGGTTCACTCCATCGCGATCAGGTCGGCTTCGCCGGAGGCGAGCCAGACGTAGAAGTCGGGGGTCTGGTCGAGTTCGTCCAGCACGGTTTCGATGCCGGTCTCCGGGCTGGCGGCGGCGACCATCGGCGCCTCGGGCGCGACCGGCGGGTCGCCCGCGGTGCGCAGGCCGACGCCCAGCCCCGCCGCGACTACCAGCAGCGAGGCGAACGCCGCCGCGGGCATTCGCCAGCGCCAGCGCCTGCCCGGCACCTCGAGCGCGGCATGCCGCCGGCGGTGCAGCCGGGCCATGGTGGCGGCGGACACGTGCGCCAGCGCGTCCGCATGTGCGGCGCGCGCGACCTGGTCCAGCCGGTCGTGGCCGGGATCGGGGGTGGTCATCGGAATTCCTCCAGTTGTTTCTGCAGGGCCTCGCGGGCGCGGAACAGGTGGGTTTTCACCGATCCCTCGCTGCAGCCCATCACGCGTGCGGTCGCCTCGACATCCAGTTCCTCCAGCACCCGCAGGCTGAAGGCTTCGCGTTGCCGCGCCGGCAGGCCGCGCAGCGCGGTGGCCAGCCGGCTCCAGGCCTCGCGCCCGTCGTGCGTGCGCGAGGGGTCGGGGGTGGACTCGTCCGCCCAGTCGATCTCCTCGCCGTCGGGATCGCGCGCATCGCTCATCCACTTGAGCCGGAACGTGCGCCGGCGCTGCAGGTCGATGATCCGGCTGCGCAGGACCGACCAGAACAACGGCGTCCATTCCTCCGGCGCGCGGTCGCGATAGCCGAGCATCCTGGCCATCGCGTCCTGCACCGCGTCCAGCGCGTCCTCGCGATGGCGCAGGCCGAGTTCGGCGAAACGGAAGGCGCGGGTCGACACCGACGCCAGGAACTGTTCCAGCGTCGCGGCGGGCGGGGCAGGGGATGGGGCGGGACTGTCCACGACGGCCAGCCTAACCGCTGCCCCGCCTTCGGGCGCCTCGGGGGCCGGGGAATCTCGCCTCACGGGGTATCCGCCATCCATCGTCCGGTGCTGCGCTCGCTGCGGGTGCAGGCAGGGGAACGCGCCGGGAGCGGCCCGGTTGACCGCCGCCAGGCGGGTTCAGCCGCGGTTATGATGCGGACTCACGCAGCGGTCCGGGGGACGGGATGATCGACGGGTTCGTGGCCTTGTACATCTTCATGCTGGCGGCCATCGCCGGCCACGTGATCATCTCGCGGGTCCCGGTGATCCTGCACACGCCGCTGATGTCGGGCAGCAACTTCATCCACGGCATCGTGCTGATCGGGGCGATGGTGGTGCTCGGGCATGCCGACACCACGCTGGAGAAGGCGATCGGTTTCCTGGCGGTGCTGATGGGCGCGGGCAACGCGGCCGGCGGTTACGTGGTGACCGAGCGCATGCTGGAGATGTTCAAGTCCTCGAAGAAGCCGGGGACCGGCGCATGAGCGGGGCGGACATCGTCGACCTCGTGGTCAAGGCCAGCTACCTGGTTGCCGCCACCCTGTTCCTGCTCGGCCTGCAGCGCATGGCCTCGCCGATGACCGCGCGCAGCGGCATCCGCTGGGCGGGCGTGGGCATGGTGATCGCCACGGTCGCCACCTTCTTCCTGCCCGACCTGCACAACGTCCCGCTGATCCTGGCCGCGGTCGCCATCGGCACCGCACTGGCGTGGATTTCCGGCAAGAAGGTGGCGATCACCGACATGCCGCAAATGGTCGCGCTGTACAACGGCCTGGGCGGAGGTTCGGCGGCGGCGATTGGCGCGGTGGAACTGCTGCGCTGGGCGCAGGCCGGGCAGGCCTCCGCCCCCGTCCCGCTCGGGCTCGCGGTGCTGGGCGCGCTGATCGGGTCGGTCGCGCTGTCGGGTTCGATCATCGCCTGGGCCAAGCTCGACGGACGCATGGACAAGCGCTACGCCTTCCCGGGCATGCAGGCGTTCAATGCACTGGTGGCGCTGGTCACGGTGGTGCTGGGCGGGCTGGTCGTGTGGTCGCTGGGCGTGCACTGGATCATCGCGTTCTTCGTCGCCGCGCTGGCGCTGGGGGTGCTGATGACGCTGCCCATCGGTGGCGCCGACATGCCGGTGGTGATCTCCCTGTACAACGCGCTGACCGGCCTGGCGGTGGCGTTCGAGGGTTACGTGCTGGGCAACGAGGCGCTGATCATCGCCGGCATGATGGTCGGCGCGGCCGGCATCCTGCTGACCCGGCTGATGGCCAAGGCCATGAACCGCTCGATCGGCAGCGTGCTGTTCTCCAACTTCGGTGGCGCGAGCGGCGAAGCCGCGGAGATCGCCGGCAGCCAGAAGCCGATCGAGGCTGCCGACGTGGCGGCGATGATGGCCTTCGCCGAGCGGGTGGTGATCGTGCCGGGCTATGGCATGGCCGTGGCGCAGGCGCAGCACAAGATCTGGGAGCTGACCCAGCGGCTGATCGAGCGCGGGGTCAAGGTGAAGTTCGCCATCCATCCGGTCGCGGGCCGCATGCCCGGCCACATGAACGTGCTCCTGGCCGAGGCCGGCGTGCCCTACGACCTGATCGCGGACATGGACGACATCAACCCGGAGTTCGCCAACACCGACGTGTCGCTGGTGATCGGCGCCAACGACGTGGTCAACCCGGTGGCGAAGACCGATCCGGCCTCGCCGATCTACGGCATGCCGATCCTCGACGTGGTGGAATCCAGGCACACCATCGTGATCAAGCGCGGCAGGGGCACCGGCTTCGCCGGCATCGAGAACGCGCTGTTCTATGCCGACAACACGCGCATGCTCTATGGCGACGGGGCCGAGATGGCCAATGCGCTGGTGAGCGAACTCAAGGCGCTCGACGGCGGGCACTGAGCCCGGTCAGCGCGATGCCACGGCGGCGGCCAGCAGCGCCGCCGCCAGCCAGGCCAGGTCGCCCGGGCTGTTGGACAGCCGGACCAGCAGCGTGCCCAGTTCGGGGCCCAGCCTCAGCATCGACTCCCAGGGCAGCAGGCCCAGGTAACGCCCGAGCCAGCTGGCCACGATCGCCCAGTTGGCGGCGAGGATCGCGACCGCGGTCGCCAGCACGCCCCAGGCCGCGCGCATCGGGCCAGGACGTACCCGCAGCAGGCGCAGCACCAGGGCGGCATCCAGCGCCGCGACCACGGCCATCCAGCTGCACTGGCGGTCCAGCCGCATCGCCAGCAGCACCCAGATCGCGGCCACGCCGAGGCTGGCCAGGGCCAGCAGTGCGACGGCGAGGGCGGGCTGCACGGGGCGGCGCGATGGCGGCATCGGAAGGCTGCGTTGCGGGCGGCCGCACAGGATACCGGTCCGGCGCCGGTACAATGGCGCATTGCACTCCGGGCCGCCGGCCCCATCTTCCCCGCATGTATTCCCGCAGCAGTGAACCGGTGCGCTTCGAGCGCGACAGCGATGCCGTCCTGGTGCCGCAGGGCGAGCAGGTGACCCTGCCCGCCGGCAGCGTCGGCTACATCACCCAGGCGCTCGGCGGCAGCTGGACGGTGTTCGTCGAAGGCAACCTGTTCCGCATCGCGGGCAAGGACGCCGACGCCATCGGCAAGGAGCCGCCGGAGCCGCTGGAGCTGCCCGAGGGGGCCGACGATTCGGCGGTCGAGCAGCTCGTGTGGAAGCAGCTGCGCACCTGCTTCGACCCGGAGATTCCGATCAACGTCGTCGACCTGGGCCTGGTCTACGAGGCCGACGTGCGCGCGCTGGGCGAGGGCAGGCGCGCGGTCGACGTGAAGATGACCCTGACCGCGCCCGGCTGCGGCATGGGCGACATCCTGGTCGAGGACGTGCGCAGCAAGCTCGAGCTGATCCCCACGGTGGAGGAGGCGGACGTCGAACTGGTGTTCGATCCGCCGTGGAACCAGACCATGATGTCCGAGGCCGCGCGCCTCGAGACCGGGATGCTGTAGCGCCGAGACAGCGCTCGACATGTGGGATATGTGACGAAAGTCACTATTTCACATGCAACTGATTCTCGTCATCCCGTTGCGGTAGCGTTCAGCTGTCGTGTAGCGTCAGTTTGCGGACGGATTTTGTCAGTTCGCATCAGGTCCGACTGACGCGAGGACACAGGGATGTTCCACGGCTCGTCCATTTGTGTGCCCCCGTGCCTGCCGGCATTTCGCCGCCGAGGCGGCTTGCTCCTTTTGCGGGGGTCATCCAGATGAAGCATTACTCCAGGCGCCAGATGCGCCTGCATGCGCTCGCGGCCGCGACCGCGCTCGCCCTGTCCGCCGTCGCCGCGGCTCCGGCCTTCGCAGGCCGCGTCGAGCTGAGCGGACTGCAGTCCGACACCGCGTTCGACCAGTTCATCGTCAAGTACAGGACAGGGACGCCCGAGGCGGCCAACCCGGCTGCGATTGGCCGCGGGCTTGACCTGGCTGCGGCGTCCGTCGTCAGCGGCGCGCAGGCGCTGCGCGGCGATCCGCGCGGCGCTCGCCTGGACCTGGTCCACCATCGTCGCATGGCGATCGGTGCCGACGTGGTCCGGGCCAGCCGCAAGCTCGACCGCATCGATGCCGAGACCCTGATGCGCCAGCTCGCGGCCGATCCCAATGTCGAGTACGTCGAGGTCGACAAGATCAACCGCATCGCGTTGACCCCCAACGATCCGCAGTTCGGACAGCAGTACGGCTTCGGGACCGGCGCGGGCGGCATCCGCGCCACCGAGGCCTGGGACATCACCAGTGGCGCGGGAACGGTCGTCGCGGTCCTCGATACCGGCATCACCAGCCACCCCGACCTCAACGCCAACATCCTGCCGGGATACGACTTCGTGTCCAACGCCACGGTGGGCGGCGACGGCAACGGGCGCGACTCCGACCCCAGCGACCCGGGCGACTTCTACGGCGGAGATCCCTCCAGCTGGCACGGTACGCACGTGGCGGGCACGGTCGCGGCGGTGACCAACAACGGCGTCGGCGTCGCGGGCACCGCGTACAACGCCAAGGTGGTGCCGGTGCGCGTGCTGGGCCGCGGGGGAGGCTACGATTCGGACATCGCCGATGCCGTCATCTGGGCATCCGGCGGCAGCGTCAGCGGCGTGCCTGCCAACGCCAACCCTGCGGAGGTGATCAATCTCAGCCTGGGCGGCAGCGGCAGTTGCGGTAGTGCGATGCAGAGCGCGATCAACGGTGCGGTCGGCCGCGGCACCACGGTGGTGATCGCGGCGGGAAACAGCAACGCCAACGTCTCCGGTTTTTCGCCGGCCAACTGCAGCAACGTGGTCGCGGTCGCGTCCAACACCAGCACCGGGGCGCGCTCGAGCTTTTCCAACTACGGCGCGCTGATCGACGTCTCGGCACCCGGTTCGTCGATCCTGTCCACGCTCAATACCGGCACCCAGGGGCCGGGGTCGCCCAGCTATGCCAGCTACAACGGTACGTCGATGGCCGCTCCCCACGTGGCGGGCGTGGTCGCACTGATGCAGTCGGCGGCGTCCACGCCGTTGACACCCGCGCAGGTCGAGGCCGTGTTGAAGAGCAGTGCTCGCGCATTCCCGTCGACGCCGTCGCAGCCGATCGGCGCCGGCATCGTGAATGCGCGCGCCGCGGTCGACGCGGTCGGCGGCGGTGGAAACGCGCCTCCGAGCGCGGGCTTCACCTCGTCGATCAACGGCCTGAGCGTGCAGTTCACCGACACCTCGACCGACAGCGACGGCTCGATCGCCTCGCGCAGCTGGAACTTCGGCGACGGCACCAGCTCGACGGCGGCCAATCCATCGAAGACCTATGCCGCGGCCGGCACCTACAGCGTCTCGCTGACCGTGACCGACGACGACGGCGCCAGCAATACCCGCACCCAGTCCGTGACGGTCAGCAGCGGGGGCGGCAGTGGCAACGTGCTGCAGAACGGCGTGCCGGCGACCGGCCTGTCGGCCAGCAGCGGCAACTGGCTGCACTACACGATCAACGTGCCGGCCGGCGCGTCGAACCTCAGCATCGCCAGCTCCGGCGGCAGTGGCGACGCCGACCTGTACGTGCGTTTCGGCAGCCAGCCCACCACCAGCGCCTACGACTGCCGGCCGTACCGCTCCGGGAACGCCGAAACCTGCAGCTTCGCCACACCGCAGGCAGGCACCTACCACGTCTCGCTGCGGGCCTACAGCACGTTCTCCGGCGTGAGCCTGGTGGGCAGCTACGGCGCGGGCGGAGGCGGGGGCAGCCAGACCTACAGCAATGGCGCCGACTACAGCATCCCGGACAACAACGCCACGGGCGTCAGCAGCCCGATCACCGTGTCCGGACGCAGCGGCAACGCCGGCAGCAGCGTGCCCGTCGCGGTGAACATCGTGCACACCTATCGCGGCGACCTGGTCGTCGACCTGGTGGCACCGGACGGGTCGGCCTACAGCCTCAGCAACCGCAGCGGCGGCAGCGCCGACAACATCAACGCCACGTACACGCTCAACCTCTCGAGCGAGCCACTCAACGGCACCTGGAGATTGCGCGCAAGCGACCGCGCCGGCAGCGACACCGGCTACATCAACAGCTGGAGCATCACGTTCTGATGCACCAGCGCATGCACCACCGCAAGGCAGGGTGACAGGACGGCACGCCGGACGACCGGCGTGCCGTCTTTCCTTATCGGGGCGAAGCCCACCGCAAGAGGAGTCGAAGGAATGAAACGGTTCACCGGTTGGATCATCGCGGGACTACTGGCGGCGGGGGCGGCGCAGGCCGCTGCCGGCGATGCGCGGCCAGCAGCGTTCAATCACAGGCTGCCCGCGGAACACACCGTCGAGGTGAAGAGCCTGCCCGGCGTCGACGTTGCGCGGCTGCGGGCGGAGGATGCCCGTCGCTCCGCCAAGCTCGCCAATGCCCCCGTGAGGTTCGCGGCTCCGCTTGCGGTCGACATCACGCCCGCCACGGCAGGCGACTGGGACGAGGCGGGCGACATGCTGGTCTGGCGGCTGCGCGTGCAGTCGAAGGACGCGCTGACCCTCAACTTCGGCTTCAGCGAGTACCACATGCCCGAAGGCGGGCACATGCTGGTCTATCCGGCCGGCCTGCGCAGCAATGCCAGCCAGGACCTGATCCGGACCTTCACCAGCGCCGACAACAAGGCCCATGGCCGGCTGTGGACGCCGGTGGTGCCGGGCGACCACGCGGTGATCGAGGTCGCAGTGCCCAAGGCGCGCGCGGGTGAGCTGCGGCTGCGGCTGACCAGCGTGAACCACGACTACGTCGGCTTCGACCGGCTGGCTCGCGGGCTGGTGCAGCCGCAGGGCATCTCGGGCAGCTGCAATATCGACGTGGCCTGCCCGGAAGGCGACGGCTGGCGCGACCAGATCCGTTCGGTCGGTGCGTACTCGCGCTTCGGCACCTTCTACTGCTCCGGTTCGCTGGTGAACAACACCGCCAACGACCAGCGCATGTACTTCCTCACCGCGCACCACTGCAGCATGGGTACCCCCGACGCCGCGGCCAGCATCGTGGTGTACTGGAACTACCAGAACTCCTACTGCCGCACCCCGGGCAGCGCGGAGAGCGGCCAGAACGGCGACGGCAGCCTGGCCCAGAACCAGACCGGCGCGACCCCCGTCGCCACCTGGTCGGGTTCGGACTTCACCCTGCTCGAGCTCGACACGCCCGCCAATGAGGAATTCAACCTCTACTGGTCGGGCTGGGACCGCCGCGACGTGACCTTCCCGGGCGCCACCGGCATCCACCATCCGCGCGTGGCCGAAAAGCGCATCACCCATTCGAGCAACCCGCTGCGCATCGAGGGCTACCTCGGCGCCTCCGGCACCAACCACCTGTACGTGTACTGGAACCAGCCCGGCACCACCGAGGGCGGCTCGTCGGGTTCGCCGCTGTACAGCCCCGATGGCCGGGTGATCGGCCAGCTGCACGGCGGCTACGCCTCGTGCTCGACCAGTGGTCCCGAGCAGCACGTGGACTGGTACGGCCGCGTGTACACCTCCTGGAGCGGCGGCGGCAGCGACGGCACCCGCCTGAGCAACTGGCTCGACCCGCTGGGCACCGGGGCCGAGTTCATCGACGGCCTGGATTCCACCCCGACCGACCCCACCCTCCCCGTGGCCGGGTTCACCTGGGCCGCCGACGAACTGACGGTGAGCTTCACCAGCACCTCGACCGACGACGGCGCGACGCTGGACCATGCCTGGGACTTCGGCGACGGCAACAGCTCGACCGACGAGAACCCGGTCCACAGCTACGCGGCGGACGGCAGCTACACCGTGACACTCACGGTGACCGACGCCGACGGCAACACCGACACGCACACCGCCACGGTGGCAGTGGAGGCGACGCCCGACGCGATCGAGCTGGTCAACGGCGAGGTCGGCGTGATCTCCGGTGCCGCCGGCAGCGACACCCTGTACCGCCTGGAGGTGCCGGAGAACGGCACCGGCCCGCTGAGCTTCCGCACCTACAGCGGCACCGGCAACGTCTCGCTGTACGTGAGCCACGATGACGTGCCGACCGCCACCGAGTACGACTGGCGCTCTACCCGCCCGGGCAACAACGAGACCATCGTCATCGCCGATCCGGAGCCGGGCGTGTACTACGTGCTGGTCCGCGGCGAGACCGCGTACTCGGGCGTGCGCCTGGTGGCCACGCACGGCTTGAGCGAGACGTACGGCAACAACACCGCGTATCCGATCCCGGACAACAGCGCGACGGGCGTGGAGAGCCCGATCACGGTGTCCGGCGCCAGCGGCAACGCGTCGTCGACGACCGAGGTGTACGTCAACATCACCCACACCTGGATCGGCGACCTCATCGTCACCCTGCGTGCGCCCGATGGCTCGTCCTACGTGCTGCACAACCGCACCGGCGGCAGCACCGACAACATCGAGGCGACCTACACCGTCGACCTGTCCAGCGAGCCGAAGAACGGCACGTGGCGCCTGCACGTGTCCGACAATGCGGGCGCCGACACCGGCACGCTCAACCGCTGGAGCATCACCTTCTGAGGCAACCGGGGGCTCCGCGTCGCGGAGCCCCTTGCGGCGCGACCAGGAACCCCGGCGCAGGCCGGGGTTCCTGTCTGTCCGGCGGCCGCCTGGCCGGTCGCGATTCATCCGGCGCAAACCCCTGCCGGCACATGATGGCGCGCATACTGCCGACGAGGATGGCCACGATGACCCACCCGCTGCGACGGCCGCTCATGCCGCTCGTGCTGCCCGCCCTGCTGTTGGCGGCGTGCGCGACGGCAACGGGAGAGGACACGATGGCAGGTCACCGGCTGCAGGGCGAAGGTCCGTTCCAGCGCTTCATCGTGCGCTACCGCGACGGCAGCGTACCCGCGCGCGACCGCGACAGCGTGCCCGGCCGCCTGGCCAGGGCGGCTGCCCAGGTCCGGTCGTCGCCGGCGCCCGTGCCGCGGTGGCAGCGGCGGCTGGCCGTGGGCGCCGACGTGTTCACGGTGGACCCGCCGCTGGACCGAAGGGCGGCCGAAGCGTTGATGCAGGCGTTGGCCCGCGATCCGGACGTCGAGTATGTCGAGGTGGACCGGATGATGGGCATCGGGCCGCAGCCAACGATGCCCATGCGCGACGGCGACTGAGGTCGGTCCGCTTCAGCCCGCCGCTTCGAAGCGGTTGGCGTCGACGTTCTTGCGCACCTTGGCCGGATCCCAGATCCGCCCGTTCATGGCGATGTAGACGCCAGGCGGCAGGCTCTGCACCGCGCCGACCGCCGTGCCGATGTTGAACTCCGCATCCGATCCACGGAAGCGCGCCGGGTTGAGCGCGCCTGTGAGCACGATGGTCTTGCCGGGGATCGAGGACAGCACGCGCGCGGTCTCGACCATCGAATCGGTGCCGTGGGTCACCAGTACGTGGCGCGCCGGCTGCGCGGCAATGGTGGCGCGCACCAGCTCACGGTCCGCGTCGCTGATGTGCAGCGAGTCCTTGCGCAGGATCGGGATCACGCGGAAGCGGAACGCCACCCCGAGTTCCTCGAGGATGCGCCCGATCTGCGGGTCGCCGACCTGGTAGTCGGACTTGTCGTCGAAGTAGATCTTGTCGATCGTGCCACCGGTGGTGACGATCAGCAGTTCTTCCATTGCGGGTACTCCTGCCTGCGGCTGGCGCAGGCTCTTCAAGTGGAACAAGGGCGCATGGCGGCGTTCAGCCGCGCCGTCCGAAACGCGCGCGCAGGCCGCTCCAGCTCGATGCGAACACCACCAGCACCGACAGTGCGGTTGCGGCCAGGGCCAGGCCGCGCTGCGCCGGGTCGGCCCATGCGGTCATCACCCCGTGGCAGAACAGCAGCAGCGCCAGCACGCCGGCCCAGAACGCGGCGCGCGCGCTGCCGGCCAGCGCGCCGATGGCCAGCAGCACCGGCGGCAGCACGAACACGAGCAGCGCGGCGACCAGGTGGCGGTCGTCGCGGAACCAGAGCGCGTACAGCGCCGCCTGCATCAGCAGCAGCGCGGCGAGCAGGCGCCTGGGCGGGCGCGCGGACATCAGGCCAGCTTCCCGGCCAGGGTCGCGATCCGGCGGCCCAGCGCACGCGCAAGCGTGGCTTCCTCGTCGGTCGGCGTGGGCTCGTCCGCCTGCCCGGCGACGTGGCTGGCGCCATAGGGCGTGCCGCCGCCGCGGGTGGTGCTCAACAGCGGCTCGGTGAAGGGAATGCCGGCGATCACGCAGCCGTGGTGCAGCAACGGCAGCATCATCGACAGCAGGGTCGACTCCTGGCCGCCATGCATCGAGGCCGTGGACGTGAACACCCCGGCAGGCTTGCCGACCAGGGTGCCGCTGGCCCACTGCGCGCCGAGCCCGTCGAGGAAGTGCTTGAGCGGCGCGGCCATGTTGCCGAAGCGCGTGGGACTGCCGAGCAGCAGGCCGGCGCATTCGTCCAGGTCCGCTGCCTCCACGTAGGGCGCGCCGCTGTCGGGCACCGGCGGCTCCGCGGTGCGGGTCACCACCGCCACCGGCGGAACGGTGCGCAGCCGCGCCTGCATGCCCGGCACTTCGCCGATCCCGCGCGCGACCTGCCGGGCCAGCTGCGCGACCGAACCGTTGCGGCTGTAGTAGAGCACCAGGATGTCGGGCATGCGCGGCTCCGCGGGCAAGGAGCGCAATTCTGACAGGCTTTGCCGCGCGGCTCACGGCGTGGGCCGCGGCTTTGCTACGCTGCGACGATGCAGCCGCTGGCGACGCTCGAACAATGGATGGACCGGGTGCGCGACCGGGAGCGCGTGGGCACGTTCGCGCGCTTCCTCGCCCGCCGCTTCCTCGACGACCGCCTGTTCCAGGCCGCGGCGGCGCTGGCCTACACCACGATCTTCGCGCTGGTGCCGCTGGCGATCGTGGTGCTGGGGGTGCTGTCAGCCTTCCCGATGTTCGCCGAGTGGCGCCAGGATCTCACCGACTACATTTTTTCCAACTTCGTTCCCGGCGCTGCCAGCACGCTGAAGGTGGAACTGCTGAAGCTGGTGGAGAACGCGACCACGCTCACCGTGGCCGGCGCCGTGGGCCTGATCGTGTCGCTGCTGATCACCCTGAACAGCGTCGAGGCCACCTTCAACCAGATCTGGCGGGTGCCCTCGTCGCGGCCGCAGTTGGGGCGCTTCCTGGTGTACTGGACCGTGCTGACGCTGGGCGCGCTGCTCGCCGCGGCATCGCTGGCAATGTCGGCATGGCTGCTGGCGCTGCCCGTGTTCAGCACCACGGAGGGGCAGGCCCTGTCGGGCCTGGCGTTGCGCCTGGGCCCGTTCACGATCGAACTGCTGCTGGTGACCGCCCTGTACCGGGTGGTGCCGCACCGCTCGGTCGCCCTGCGCCATGCCTTCGCCGGGGCGCTGCTGGCGGCGGTCCTGCTGGAACTGGTGAAGTGGGGACTGGGCCTGTACCTGGGCATGTTCAATACGTACCAGCGCCTGTATGGCACGCTGGCCGCGCTGCCGGTGCTGATGATCTGGATCTACCTGGGCTGGGTGGCGGTGCTGCTGGGCGCGTCCTTCGCATCGGCGGTGTCGGCCTTCCGCTACCAGCCCGCCGCGATGCGGCTGCCGGAGGGCTACGAGATCTACGGCCTGCTGCGCCTGCTGGGCCGTTTCGCCGAGGCGCGGCGGTCCGGCCGCGGCCTGCACACCGCGCAGATGCTGGAAATCGAGCCGATGCTCACCGACAGCCAGCTGCAGCAGTTCCTCGAACAGCTGGCCGACATCGACCTGCTCAAGCGCGCCGAGAGCGGCGAATGGCTGCTCGCGCGCGACCTCGACACCCTGACCCTGGCCGACCTCTACGAAGCCTGCCAGCTGCGCGTGCCCGTCACCGAGGCCTGGCTGCCCTGCCGCGACGATGCGCTCGGCGCGGCCGCGATCGCGGCGCTCGACGATCTCCGCCTGCCGATGCGCGACCTGCTCAAGCGCAACGTGGCCCACCTCTATCCCTCCGCAGGAAGTCCCGCATGAACCGTGTCGTCTGTGCCGCCGTTCTCCTCGCACTGCTGCTGGCAGGCTGCCGCCAGGCCAGCGACGCCCCCGACACGACCGATCCTGCGCCCGCCCGCGACGCCGCCGCCGCCACGGACGCGCCGGCCGACACGGTGGCGACCGAACCGCTGGAGCCCGAGCGCCCGGACCAGCCGGGCCTCCAGGTGGACACCATCGACGGCGGCCGCTACGACCTGGCCGAGCAGCGCGGACAGTGGGTGGTGGTCAACTTCTGGGCAACCTGGTGTTCGCCCTGCCTGAAGGAGATGCCCGAACTCTCGGCGCTGCACACCATGCGCGAACACATCAGCGTGGTGGGCCTGGCCTACGAGGAGATCGACGTCGCGTCCATGCAGTCGTTCCTGGCCGAGCATCCGGTGGCCTATCCGATCGCGATCATCGACGTCTACGCACCGCCGGCGGACTTCGACACGCCGCGCGGCCTGCCGATGACCTACCTGATCGCCCCCGACGGCAAGGTGGCGCGGCAGTTCCTGGGCCCCGTCACCGCCAGGGAAATCGAGACCGCGATCGAGGCCAGCGGCGGGCCCAGGCTCGAGGCCCAGCCTGCCGAAGCCGCCAAGGCATGAACAGCGCGGCGCGCTTCCTGGTCGGCGGGCACGTGCAGGGCGTGTTCTTCCGAGCCTCCACGCGCGAGCAGGCCCTGCGCCTGGGACTCCGCGGCCACGCCCGCAACCTCGACGACGGTCGCGTGGAAGTGGTGGCGGTCGGCGAAGCGCAGGCCATCGTTGCGCTGGCCCGGTGGCTCGAGGACGGGCCGCCCGCGGCGCGGGTCTCCGGTGTGGAACGGTTCGCGCACGAGGCCGACGAGGCCGTGCAGGGGTTCGACATTCTCTAGCGGAGCGTTGGCGCGGCCACGCGCGCGTATCGCATGCCGGCACGAACGGCAGGCGCGTGCCGTTCGCAGGGCGCGCCTGCCGGCGTCAGTGCGGCGGCGTGATTTCCCGCGGGTTCGCACCTTCCCCGCCTGGCCTCGCGTCGGCCCCGCGCAGGCGCGCGGCGCGCGCAAGCTGGGCCTCGTCCAGCGGCGGCGGACGCGCCTGCGCGCCGATGACCTGGTCCTGCCAGTAGGGCAGGCTGCGGATGCCTTTCGCGGCCAGCTCCAGCCCCTTGTTGATCCCGATCTGCACGATGCCGCCGCGCAGGCCGATCTCCTCGATGCTTGGCGGCTCGTCCCAGTCGCGGCTGAAGGCCGTGCCTTCGGCCTCGACCGGGTTGCGGAAGCCGAACGGGTCGGGGCGCCGGCCGATCACGCGCACCGGCTCCAGGTCCGTCGCGTCGGCTGCGCTCGCCGGCGGCGCAGGCGGTGCGGGTGCGGCGTCCTGCGCCAGGGTTGCCGGGGCCGGCAGCAGGCATGCGGCGAGCAGCAGGATCCGCATGGTTCAGGGCGAGGGCCGCCGCAGCGGCCGCGCGACGCCGCAGCGGCCGATCGGCGCTTCGCCCGGCAGCCCGGTCTGCGGCGGCGCGCCGCAGTCCGTCGTGCGCTGGATCCGGCTCACGCGACCGATCCTCGGGTCGCTGCCGCCCCGGTCGGTGGAGGAGCCGCGGCGATCCGGCTCCGCAGGCTCACGCCGGTTCCGACAGCCGTGGCCTGAGCGTGGCCAGGTTGCAGGGGCGGGTGCGCGCGTCGAGCTGCGCGCGGATGATCCGCTCCCAAGCGGTGCGGCAGGCCGAGGTCGAGCCGGGCAGGGCAAACAGGAAGGTGGCGTTGGCCAACCCCGCGAACGCACGCGACTGCAGCGAGGAGGTGCCGATCTCCTCGAAGGAGATCGCCCGGAACAGCTCGCCGAAGCCGGGCATCTGCTTGTCCAGCAGCGGCAGCAGCGCTTCGGGCGTGGAATCGCGACCGGTGAAGCCGGTGCCGCCGCTGACCAGGATGCCATCCACCGCGGGATCGGCGATCCACTTCGACACCAGCGCGCGCAGCGCATAGCGGTCGTCGGGGAGCAGGGCGCGTTCGACCAGGCGATGGCCTTCGGCCTGCAGCGCCCCGGCGAGGTAGTCGCCCGACGCATCCTCAGCGAGGGTGCGCGTATCGGACACCGTCAGCAGGCACAGGCCCAGCGGAATCTTGTCGTCGATGGCGGTCATGGCCGCAGCCTACCGCAAGCGCGCGGAGAGGATCAGCCCGGCGGCGGGCCATCGGCCAGGCGCCGTGCCAGCGCGGCGAAATCGCGGGCGAAGCCGGCCATGTCGAACAGGCCGGACTCGTCCCGCGCGCGGACCAGGCGCGCGCGCAGGGCGGTGCGTTCGTCCGGGTCGCGCGCCAGGCGGATGGCCGTGGCGATGAAGTCCTCGTCGCTGCCCATGTTCATCCCGTCGAGGCCGAGGTGGTGGTTGAGGCTGCCGGCCACGCGCGCGGCGAAGGTCTGGCCGGGGGTCGTCAGTACGGGGCAGCCGGCCCACAGTGCATCGGATGCGGTGGTGTGCGCGTTGTACGGGTTGGTGTCGAGGAACAGGTCGGCCAGCTGCAGCCGCGCCAGGTAGGCCTGGTGCGGCTGCTTGGCCATGAACACCAGCCGCGCCGGATCCACGCCCTGCGCCGCGGCAGCCTCGCGCAGGCGGCGGTCGGCTTCGCCCGGTCCCGACAGCAGCCACAGCACGCTGCCAGGGGCCCCGCGCAGCACCGCCAGCAGCCGCCCGAAGCTGGCGGGATTGAGCTTGTAGCTGTTGTTGAAGCAGCACAGCACCACCGCGTCCCCGGGCAGGCCGCAGTCGGCGCGGGCAGGCGGCGCGGGCAGTGCGCGGCGGGTGTCGGAGGGTTGGAAGCAGCGCGGCAGCCAGGCGACCCGTTCCGAGAAGTGCGGCGCCAGCGTGTCGGGCAGGACGTAGCGGTCGGCGACGACATGATCGAGCCAGGGCGCGCCGCTGGTGCCGGGATAGGCGAGCCAGCCGGCCTGCACCCGTGCCGGGCGCAGCGCCAGGATCTCCGGCCGCCCGCCGCCACCCCAGCCGCGCAGGTCGAACAGCACGTCGATGCCGGCCGCGCGGATCCGCATGGCCGCCTCGACATGGCGCAGGCGCGAGACGTCGTGCCAGCGCGCGGCGGCGGCCAGGCGCTGCGCGATCGGGCTGCCGTCATGCGGCGCGAGCGCGAACAGGTGCGGTTCGATCTCCGCCTGCGTGCGCAGTGCCTCGAAGAACGCCACGGTCAGCAGGCCGGTGGGATGCGCGCCAAAGCCGTTGGACAGGAAGCCGAGCCGAAGCGGCGCCGACGGCGTACGCGGCGGCGGTGGCGGCAGCGGCCGCACGGCTGCGGCGATGGGGGCCGCGCGCAGGCGCGCGCAGCGCAGCTGCTCGGCGGCGCTGGCGTCCTCGCTGAGGAAGGCGAAGGGCTCGACCGCCGCACGGCCGGCGGCGATCGCGGCGCGCACCTGCGTCGACAGCGCATCGATCCCGCGCCAGTCGCACAGGCGCCGGCGCCAGGCCAGGAGGTAGGCGGCGATCTCGGGCGAGTCGGGCGCAAGTCCGTGCGCGTGGGCGTAGGTGGCGTTGGCGCCTTCGGCGTCGCCGGCGTCCTCGAGCACGTGCGCCAGCCACACCGCGATGCCCGGGTGCGAGGGCGCGTTGCGCGCGGCCCCGCGCAGGCTGGCGACGGCATCCTGGTGGCGGCCGAGCATCCATTGCGCGCGGCCCAGCCGCGCCAGCGCCTCGGGGTGGCCGGGCGCGAGCTGCAGTGCCCGCTGTGCGGCGTCGATGCAGGCCTGCGCCGCACCGGCCTCGACCTCGGCATCGGCCAGCAGGATCCAGGCGAAGGCGTTGCCAGGCTCGCGGCGCACCCCCTGCCGCGCCATGGCGCGCGGGTCGCCGGGCTGCATGGCGTTCATCGGCCGCCCCGCGCGCGGCGAAGGGGCCGGCCGCTCACTTCAGCGCCAGCGAGTACCACTGGGTTGCGTCCTCGTGCCAGCCGGCGGCGCGGTAGGTGGCGCGGGCGGCGACGTTGTCGCGCGTGGTCTCGAGCTGGATCGCGGCGGCGCCGTCCTCGCGGGCGAACTCCGCGGCCGCGTCCAGCAGCTGGCGGGCGATGCCCTGGCGGCGCGTGGCCGGCAGCACGAACAGGTCGTTGAGGATCCAGATGCGCGCCATGCGCACCGACGAGAACATCGGATAGAGCTGGGCGAAGCCGACCGCCTCGCGGTTGCGGCGCGCCAGCAGCACCCGCGACTCGCCGAAGCGCAGGCGGGTGCGCAGCCAGTCGCGCGCCGCCGGCACGTCCGAACTCTGGCCGTAGAACTGGCGGTAGGCGTCGAACAGCGGCGCGAGCGCATCGAGGTCGGCCGGCTGGACGTGGGCCACGGTGGTGTGCATCGGTCAGGTTCCCTCGGTCAACCGGGACAGTTCGTCGGCCTGGTGTTCGCGCGAGAGGCGATCGACCAGGGCGTCGATATTGCCTTCCAGCACGTTGGGCAGGTCGTACAGGGTCAGCCCCTCGACGCGGTGGTCGGTGATGCGGCCCTGCGGATAGTTGTAGGTGCGGATGCGCTGGCTGCGGTCGCCGCTGCCCACCTGCAGCTTGCGGCTGGCGGCGGTGGCGGCGGCGCGGCGCTCGGCCTCGGCCTCGGCCAGGGTCGCGCGCAGGCGCTTCATCGCCTTGTCGCGGTTGGCGTGCTGGCTGCGCTCGGTCTGCGACTCGACCACGATGCCGGATGGCAGGTGGGTGATGCGGATCGCCGAGTCGGTCTTGTTGACGTGCTGGCCGCCCGCGCCGGAGGAGCGGAAGGTGTCGACCTTGAGGTCGGCCGGATTGATCTCGACCGGCTCGCCTTCCTCCTCCACCGGGATGATCGCCACGGTCGCGGCCGAGGTGTGGATGCGGCCCTGCGACTCGGTCTCGGGCACGCGCTGCACGCGATGGGTGCCCGATTCGAACTTCAGGCGTGCATAGGCGCCTTCGCCATCGACGCGCGCGATGACTTCGCGGAAGCCGCCGTGTTCGCCCGGGTTGGCCGATTCCACTTCAACCCGCCAGCCCTGCCGCTCGGCGTAACGGGTGTACATGCGCAGCAGGTCGCCGGCGAAGATCGCGGCCTCGTCGCCGCCGGTGCCGGCGCGGATCTCCAGGTACAGGCCGCCGTCGTCGCGCGCGTCGCGCGGCACCAGCAGGGCCATCAGCGCCTCGTCCAGTTCGGCCAGGCGCGCCTGCGCGGCGGCGATCTCCTCATCGGCCAGGTCGCGCAGTTCCGGATCGGCGCGCATCGCCTCGGCCGCGCCCAGGTCCTCGCGCGCGCGGCGCTCGTCGGCCAGGGCGACGGCCAGCGGTTCGAGCCGGGAAAATTCGCGCGAGAGCGCGCGGAAACGCGCCTGGTCGCCGGCCACCGCGGGATCGGCGAGCAGGCGTTCGAGTTCGTCGCGGCGTTCGGCCAGCGCCTCCAGCTTACGGCGCAGGGTCGGCAGCATCGTCGTCGTCGTCGGGCGTTGCGGGGGGCAGCAGGGGTTCGAACGCGCGCAGCAGCTCGAGGTTGCCGCGCGCGGCGGCGTCGCGCAGCACCGCGGTGGGCACGTGCAGCAGCCGGTTGGTCAGGGCGTGCGCGAGCTGTTCGACCACGACGGCCGGATCCTGGCCCGCGGCCAGCTGCTGCTGCGCGCGCGCCGCCAGTTCGGCGCGCGCCGCGCCGCCGTGCGCGCGCAGGCGCTTGAGCGGTTCGTTGCGCGCGCCCAGGGCCAGTGCCTGGGCGTAGCGCCCGACCTGCAGGTCGACGATGGTTTCGGCCTGCTGCGCGGCGTCGCCGCGGCTGCGCCGGTTCTGCTCGACCACGCGGTCGAGGTCGTCCACGGTGTAGAGGAACGCGTCCTCGAGCCCGGCCACTTCCGGTTCGATGTCGCGCGGCACGGCCAGGTCCATCAGCAGCATCGGCCGGCGCTTGCGCAGCGCCAGCGCCTGCTCGATCTGTCGCCGGGTCAGGACCGGCACCTGGCTCGCGGTGGCGCTGAACACCACGTCGGCCAGGAACAGGTGGCGCTCCAGCTCGTCCAACGGCAGGGCGACCGCGCCGTGGCGCTCGGCCAGCTCCTGCGCGTGGCGGTAGGTGCGGTTGGCGATCAGCAGGCGCTTCACCCGCGCCTGGGCGAGGTGGCGCGCGGTGAGCTCGATGGTCTCGCCGGCGCCGATCAGCAGCACCACCGAATCGTCGGGACGGGCGAAGGATTCCTGCGCCAGGCGCACGGCGAGCGATGCGACCGACACCGGGCTCGAGCCGATGCGGGTTTCGGTGCGGGCGCGCTTGGCGGTCACGAAGGCGTGCTGGAACAGCCGGTCGAGCTCGCCGCCCAGCGCCCCGGACTCGCGCGCCATCGCCCAGGCCTGCTTCACCTGGCCCAGGATCTGCGGCTCGCCCAGCACCATCGAGTCCAGCCCGCAGGCCACCCGGAACAGATGGCGCGCGGCCTCGTCGCCGGCGTGGCGGTACAGGTAGGCGTGCAGGCCCTGGGCATCGGCCGCGGCGTCCTCCGCCCCGGGATGCGCGGCCAGCCAGTCGGCCAGCACCGCATCGTCCTGCGCCGCGGCGTACAGCTCGGTCCGGTTGCAGGTCGACAGCAGCGCCACCTCCCGCACCCCCGGCAGCGAGCGCAGCTCGGCCAGCGCCGCCGGAATCGCGCTGTCGCCGAAGGCCACGCGTTCGCGCAGGGCGACCGGAGCGGTCTGGTGGTTGATGCCGAGGGCGTACAGGGTCATGCGCGTTGGCTGGCTGCCCGCGGCGATTGCCGTTCAGGCGCTTGCGATAAGCTTCCGGTCGTCAGGACACCATTTTAAGGCCCGGCCGACGTCGATGCCCGTTTTTCCGAACCCAGTCCGCCGGATCGCGCTGTCCTGCCTGCTGCTGACCCTGTCCGCCGGACCGGTGCTCGCCGGCGCCGATCCCCTGCGCGAGGACGTGCTCGGCGCCACCATGGCTGGCGAGTTCGCGCTGCAGGCCGGACGCCTGGACGAGGCCGCCGCCTGGTACCTCGACGCCGCCCGGGCAGCCGGGGACGACGAGGCGGGCCTGGCCGAGCGCGCCACCCGCATCGCCCTGCTCGGCAATGACGACGCCCTGGCCGCTCGCGCCCTGTCGTTGTGGAGCGCGCGCGCGCCCGGTTCGCTAGCGATGCGTGCCGCGGAGGCCACCCTGGCCCTGCGCCAGGGGCGCGAGCGGGCGGCCCTGCGCCGGCTGCGGACCTTGATCGCCGACCCCGATCCGGCCGGCTGGCGGCATGCGCTGTCGGTGATCGCCACCGGCCCGCGCGACCCCGAGACGTCGGGCCGGATCATGCGTCGCCTGCTCGACGCCGGCGCGGTGCCGGACGATCTGCAGGCCTGGCTGGCCTTCGGCGACCTGGCCCAGCGGCTGGAGCAGGGCGAACTGGCCCGGCAGGTGGTCGAGCAGATCGTGGCGCGGTTCCCGGGCGAGCCGCGCATCGCGCTGCTGCGTGCTTCGCTGCTGCGCGAATCGGGCGATCTCGACGGCGCACGCGCCGCGCTCGAGGAGGTCGGCGACGCTGGCCGCATCGTCCCCGAACTGCGCCTGGCGATGGCGGCCGAATACGACGCGCTCGGCGACTTCGCCGCGGCCGAGCAGGTACTGGCGCGCGGGCCGCAGGACCGGCGCAGCTACGCGTTGCGCGCCTCGCTGCTGGCGCGCGCCGACGACAAGGAAACGCTGGCCGCGCTGTACGACGAACTGCGTCGCGACGCGGCCGATCCCGAGCCGCAGCAGCGCCTGCTGCTGGGGCAGGTGGCCGAATTCCTCGACCGCCACGCCGAGGCGCTGGAGTGGTACGGCAGCGTCCCGGGCGGCGAGCCGCGCCTGCAGGCCCGCCTGCGCGCAGCCAACGTGCTGCACGAGCTGGACCGGCGGGAAGAGGCGTTCGCCGCGCTGCAGCGGCTGCAGGTGGACGGCTCGATCGACGAGGAGGCGCGCCGCGCCGCCTATCTGCTCGAGGGCGAGCTGCGCGCGAAGGACAAGGACTTCGACGCCGAGAACGACGCCTATGCGCGCGGCCTGGCCGACTGGCCCGACGAGCCCTCGCTGCTCTATGCGCGCGCGCTGATGTGGGAGCGCCGCGACGATATCGCGCGCGCCGAGGCGGACCTGCGCCGTATCCTGGTGGCCGAGCCCGAGAACGTCGCCGCGCTCAACGCCCTCGGCTACACCCTGGCCGACCGCACCGAACGCTATGGCGAGGCGCTGGAGCTGATCGACCGCGCGCGCGTGGCCGAGCCGGGGAACGCGGCGATCATCGACAGCTACGGCTGGGTCCTCTACCGCCTGGGCCGCCTCGACGAAGCGCTGGTGGAACTGCGCCGCGCCTACACCCTGCAGAAGGACGCCGAGATCGCCGCCCATATCGCCGAGGTGCTGTGGATGCTGGGCCGGCGCGACGAGGCCCGCCGCTATTTCGACGATGCGCGCCGGCTCGATCCCGAGAACCGGTCGCTGCAGCGTGCGCTGGAGAAGACCGGAGCATGAGAGGCCTGCATACCTGCGCGCTGGCGGTGGTCGCGGCGCTGTCGCTGTCGGCCTGCGTCTCGCAGCCCGCCCGTGCGCCGGCACCGGTGGATCCGGCGCAGGTGCGCCTGGCCGACCTGCAGCGGGCCTCGCTGGCCGACTGGAGCCTGTCGGGCCGGGTCGCCATCTCCGGCGGCCGCCAGGGCGGCAGCGGCCGCATCGACTGGACGCAGCGCGGCGAGCGCTACGACATCACCCTGGCCGCGCCGGTCACCCGTCAGGGCTGGCGGCTGAGCGGCGACGCCGGCTCGGCGCGTCTGGAGGGCGTCGAGGGCGGGCCGCGCGAGAGCGCGGACGTCGAGGACCTGCTGTTCGCGGCCACCGGCTGGAGCGTGCCGGTGCGGGCGATGGTGGACTGGGTGCGGGCGGTCGCCGCGCCCGAGGCGGTCTACGGGCCGGCCCAGGTCCGCGCGGGCGAGGGCGGGCTGCCGGCCTCGATCGCGCAGGGCGGCTGGGAGATCGCCTACCGCGACTGGTACGAGGCCGGTATCGGCCAGCCCGCGCTGCCGCGCCGGATCGAGGCCAGCCGCGGCGATGCCCGGGTGCGCCTGCTGGTCGATGGCTGGACCGTGGTGCCGGGCGGGCCGACCGTGTCCGAAGACGGCCACGAGGCGCCCGACCGCGTGCTGGCACGGGCGCTGGGGGAACTGCGCCTGGGCGATCCGGCGGCCGACATGCGCGAACGCGTGGCCGACGGCGATCTGCGCCCCGTGGCGGTCTGCGGCTTCGCCTGCCTGGCGCCGGGCTACGGCGCGGACCGCGATGCCGCGGTGGGCCGGATACAGGACATGCGGATCCTGGACGGCACCGGCGACGTGGTCATGGGCGGCGCGCACCTTGCGCTCAAGCACCAGGCCCATGCCTATGCCGAGGCCTACAACCGCGCGCTGCGGGCCTGGCGCCAGGCCCATCCCGACGTCGCCGGCGACGACCTGGCGGACTGAGGTGGCGCGCCCGTTCCCCGATCCGGCCTGGTCGTCCTGGCCGGCACCGGCCAAACTCAACCTGTTCCTGCGCATTCCCCGGCGCCGGGCCGACGGCTACCACGAACTGCAGACCCTGTTCCGGATCCTGGACTGGGGCGACACCGTGCACCTGCGGCTCCGCGACGATGGCGCGGTCCGCCGTGAGGGCGACTCGGTGGCGGGGGTTGCCGAAGCGGACGATCTGATGGTCCGGGCCGCGAACATGCTGAAAATGGAGGCGAATGTCGGTAAAGGTGTCGACATCCGCGTTCAAAAGCGGATACCGGCGGGCGCCGGGATGGGCGGTGGCTCCTCGGACGCGGCGACCGTGCTGCGAGCGCTGGACCGGCTGTGGGGGCTGGACCTCGGGGAGGACCGGCTGGCCGCACTGGGGCTGCGCCTGGGGGCCGACGTGCCGGTGTTCGTGCGCGGCCGCAACGCCTGGGCAGAAGGGGTCGGGGAGCTGCTCACCCCCGTGCAACTGCCGCCGGCCTGGTACGTGCTGGCCGATCCGGCGGTACACGTGGCGACCGCGGCGCTTTTCCAAGCCCCTGAATTGACGAGGAATGCCGCACCCGCGACAATAGCCGACTTCGTTTCGGGAGCTGGGCTCGGCAATGCGTTCGAGCCGGTGCTGCGCCGCCGCGAACCCGCCGTCGAGGCGGTGTTCGAAGCGCTGGCGCGGATCGGCACGCCACGGTTGACCGGGTCGGGCAGCGGCTGCTTCGTCGAATTCGCCACGCGCGAATCCGCCGAGGCCGCGCTGGCGGCGCTGCCATCCTCGCTCAGGGCGTGGGTGGCGGCCGGCGCCGCGCGATCGCCGCTGCTGGATGCGCTCGAAGAAGCGTGACTGGTGATTGGTGATTGGTGATTGGCGATTGGCGATTCGACGGGGCGAAGGCGCCTGCTGTTTCCGAATCCCCAATCACGAATCACGAATCACGAATCACGGCTTTCACAGGGGCGTCGCCAAGTGGTTAAGGCACCGGGTTTTGATCCCGGCATGCGTAGGTTCGAATCCTTCCGCCCCTGCCACTCGAGCCGTGATTCGTGATTGGTGATTCGTGATTGGAAGAAGCGGCGACGCCGTACCATCTGTTCCTGCTTCTACGAATCACCAATCCCCAATCACGAATCACCATCTCACCACCGCACGGTCAGAGCGGAGCGGAGCAGTCAACATGAAAGAAGATCGAAACCTGCTGATCTTCTCGGGCAATGCGAACCGGCCGCTGGCGCAGTCGGTCTGTCGCGAGCTCGGGGTGCGGCCGGGCAAGGCCCTGGTCTCGACGTTCTCCGACGGCGAGGCGCAGGTCGAGATCGAGGAGAACGTGCGCCGGCAGGACGTATTCGTGATCCAGCCGACCTGCGCGCCCTCGGCCGAGCACCTGATGGAGCTGCTGGCGCTGATCGACGCGCTCAAGCGCGCATCGGCGGCCTCGGTCACCGCGGTGGTGCCGTACTTCGGCTACGCCCGCCAGGATCGCCGCATGCGCTCCTCGCGCGTGCCGATCACCGCCAAGCTGGTGGCCAGGATGTTCTCGGCCGCCCGCGCGGATGCCGTGCTGACGGTCGACCTGCACGCCGACCAGATCCAGGGCTTCTTCGACATCCCGGTCGACAACGTCTACGCCTCGCCGCTGCTCCTGGCCGATATCTGGCGCGCGCACGGCACCGACAACATGGTCGTGGTCTCGCCCGACGTGGGCGGCGTGGTCCGCGCCCGCGCGATCGCCAAGCGCCTGGACGACGCGGACCTGGCGATCATCGACAAGCGCCGGCCGAAGGCCAACGTGGCCACGGTGATGAACATCATCGGCGACGTCGAGGGCAAGACCTGCGTGCTGGTCGACGACATCGTCGACACCGCCGGCACCCTGTGCGCCGCCGCCGGCGCGCTCAAGGCCAACGGCGCGCAGAAGGTCGTCGCCTACTGCACCCACCCGGTGCTGTCGGGCGCGGCGATCGACAACATCACCCGTTCGCAGCTCGACGAACTGGTGGTCACCGACACCATCCCGCTGTCGGACGCGGCCCGCGCCTGCGGCCGCATCCGCCAGCTCAGCGTCGCCGAGATGCTGGCCGAGACGATCCGCCGGATCGCCTTCGGAGAATCCGTCAGTTCGCTCTACCTGGACTGACAACGCCGCTCACCTGGTCGCGGGTGAGCGTTCCAGACCGCCGCGAGGCGGCACTACCAAGCAAAGAAGAGAAGCAAACATGGCAACGACTCACGAAATCAAGGTCGAGCGCCGCTCGGACGAAGGGAAGGGTGCGAGCCGCCGCCTTCGCCGCGCGGGCAAGATCCCGGCCATCGTCTACGGTGGCGAGCTCGACCCGGTCAACATCCAGCTCGACCACGAGCCGGTGTGGCTGGCCAGCCAGAACGACTGGTTCTACTCGTCGATCCTGGACCTGAGCCTGGGCGGCGACATCCAGAAGGTGCTGCTGCGCGACATCCAGCGCCACCCGTACAAGCAGCTGATCATGCACCTGGACTTCCAGCGCGTGAACGACAAGGAGACGCTGCGTACCTCGGTGCCGCTGCACTTCATCAACGAGGACGTCTCGCCGGCCGGCAAGTCGTCCGAGGTCGTGGTGACCCACGAACTGAAGGAAGTGACCGTGGAGTGCCTGCCGACCGACCTGCCGGAGACCATCGAGGTCGACCTGTCGGAGCTCAAGCTCGGCGACATCATCTATCTGTCGAACCTCAAGCTGCCCAAGGGCGTCGAGATCCCGCAGCTGAAGCTGGGCAAGGACCACGACGATGCCGTGGTGATCGCCAAGGCCGGTCGCGAGGAGGCTGCCGACGAGGCGGCCGATGGCGGCGAGGCGGCTGGCGAGGAGAAGTGACCCCCGCCTAGCGGAGGTCCTCCCCGGCCACGGTGAGCCGGCGGCGGCGCGCCCAGGCGCGTCCGTCGCCCGGCCCGGCCGCTGCGCCCGGGGAACGCCACGATGGAAGGACTGCGACTCATCGTCGGCCTCGGCAATCCGGGGCCGGAGCACGCACGGACCCGGCACAACGCCGGGTTCCGCTTCGTCGACGCGCTCGTCGCCCAGGCGGGCGGGCGCTTCGGGATCGAGTCCAAGCTGTTCGGCGAGACCGCGAAGATCGAGATCGCGGGACGCCCGGTCTGGCTGCTGCGGCCGGCCACCTTCATGAACCTCAGCGGCAAATCGGTCGCCGCGGCCCTGCGCTACTGGAAGATCGAGCCCGAGCAGGCGCTGCTGGCCCACGACGAACTCGACCTGCCCCCCGGCGTCGCGCGGCTCAAGTTCGACGGCGGCCACGGCGGCCAGAACGGCCTGCGCGACACCATCAAGCTGCTGGGGCACGGGCGGTTCCACCGCCTGCGCATCGGCATCGGCCATCCCGGCCACAAGGACCGCGTGGTGTCCTGGGTGCTGGGGCGCCCCGGCGCCGACGACGACATCCTCATCAACCGCGCCATCGACGACGCGCTCGACGTGCTGCCGCTGGCGGTGCGCGGCGACTTCGCCGAGGCGATGAAGCGCCTGCACACGGCCAGGGGCGCTGGAGGCTAGGGGCTGGCGATTGGGCGACGCGCGACGTCCCCAGTCCCCAGCCCCTAATCCCCAGACATCCGGGTTTCCATGGGCATCCAATGCGGCATCGTCGGCCTGCCGAACGTCGGCAAGTCGACCCTCTTCAACGCGCTAACCAAGGCGGGCATCGCCGCGGCCAACTTCCCCTTCTGCACGATCGAGCCGAACGTCGGCGTGGTGCCGGTGCCCGATCCGCGGCTCGGCGCCCTGGCCGGGATCGTCAAGCCCGAGAAGGTCGTGCCGACCGCGGTCGAGTTCGTCGACATCGCCGGCCTGGTCGCCGGCGCGGCCAGCGGCGAGGGCCTGGGCAACAAGTTCCTGGCGCACATCCGCGAGGTCGACGCGATCGCCCACGTGGTGCGCTGCTTCGAGCACCCGGACGTGATCCACGTCGCCAACAAGGTCGACCCGATCGCCGACATCGACACCATCGACACCGAGCTGGCCCTGGCCGACCTGGATTCGGTGGACAAGGCGATCGCGCGCTACGAGCGCGTGGCCAAGAGCGGCGACAAGGACGCCAAGGCCCGCATCGAGGTGCTGGGCAAGCTGCGCGCGGCGCTGGACGAGGGCAGGCCGGCGCGCTCGGTGGCGTTGACCGACGAGGAGCGCGCGCTGCTGCGCGAGCTGTTCCTGCTGACCATGAAGCCGGTGCTCTACATCGCCAACGTGCTCGAGGACGGCTTCGAGGGCAATCCGCACCTGGACGCGGTGCGCGCCCGCGCCGCGGCCGAGGGCGCCGAGGTCGTGCCGGTCTCGGCCGCGATCGAGGAGGAGCTGAGCCAGCTCGACGACGCCGACCGGGACGAGATGCTGGCCAGCTACGGCCTCGACGAGCCGGGCCTGAACCGGGTCATCCGCGCCGCCTACCGGCTGCTCGGCCTGCAGACCTATTTCACCGCCGGGGTGAAGGAGGTCCGCGCCTGGACCGTGAAGGCCGGCGCCACCGCCCCGCAGGCGGCGGCGGTGATCCATACCGATTTCGAGAAGGGCTTCATCCGCGCCGAGACCATCGCCTACGAGGACTTCATCCGCTACCGCGGCGAGGCGGGCGCCCGCGAGGCCGGGCGGCTGCGCCTGGAGGGCAAGGAATACCGGGTCCAGGAGGGCGACGTCCTGCATTTCCGCTTCAACGTCTGAGCGGGGCAGGGCGTCCGCGAGGCCCTGTGTACGCCCGACGACGCAATTGGCGCAAGGAATGCGTTGACAGGCCCGTGCGGCACCCCCAAAATAACGGGCTGTTTCACCGGCTCTTCGACGACCGGAGGGATACCCAAGCGGCCAACGGGGGCAGACTGTAAATCTGCTGGCTTACGCCTTCGGTGGTTCGAATCCACCTCCCTCCACCAGTCACAACCGGGAACAACGAGTCAACCGCGCGGCGCGGGAGTAGTTCAATGGTAGAACCTCAGCCTTCCAAGCTGATGGTGCGGGTTCGATTCCCGTCTCCCGCTCCATTGCACCCTGCGACACGCAACAGTTTCACGCTCACGTAGCTCAGTCGGTAGAGCACCTCCTTGGTAAGGAGGAGGTCGATGGTTCGATTCCATTCGTGAGCACCACCCAGGCGGGCGTCCCCGCAAGCGTCCGGTTCCATCGGCCGGGCCACCCACCACCAGCAGTCACAACCGTCAGCGAGAGTCACAGTCATGGCAAAGGGTAAGTTCGAGCGCACCAAGCCCCACGTGAACGTGGGCACGATTGGTCACGTTGACCACGGCAAGACGACGCTGACGGCGGCGCTGACGAAGATCGGTGCGGAGCGTTTCGGCGGCGAGTTCAAGGCCTACGACGCGATCGACGCGGCGCCGGAAGAGAAGGCGCGCGGCATCACGATCTCGACCGCGCACGTCGAGTACGAATCCCCGACCCGCCACTACGCGCACGTGGACTGCCCGGGCCACGCCGACTACGTGAAGAACATGATCACCGGCGCGGCGCAGATGGACGGCGCGATCCTGGTGTGCTCGGCCGCGGACGGCCCGATGCCGCAGACCCGCGAGCACATCCTGCTGGCCCGCCAGGTGGGCGTGCCGTACATCGTGGTCTTCCTGAACAAGGCGGACATGGTGGACGACGCCGAGCTGCTGGAGCTGGTGGAGATGGAAGTGCGCGAGCTTCTGTCGAAGTACGAGTTCCCGGGCGACGACACCCCGATCATCCACGGTTCGGCGCTGAAGGCGCTGGAAGGCGACCAGAGCGACATCGGCGTGCCGGCGATCATCAAGCTGGTCGAGGCGCTGGACACCTGGATTCCGGAGCCGGAGCGCGACATCGACAAGCCGTTCCTGATGCCGGTGGAAGACGTGTTCTCGATCTCGGGCCGCGGCACCGTGGTGACCGGCCGTATCGAGCGCGGCATCATCAAGGTGGGCGACGAAATCGAGATCGTCGGCATCCGTCCGACCCAGAAGACCACGGTCACGGGCGTTGAGATGTTCCGCAAGCTGCTCGACCAGGGCCAGGCGGGCGACAACGCGGGCCTGCTGCTGCGCGGCACCAAGCGCGATGACGTGGAGCGCGGCCAGGTGCTGGCCAAGCCGGGTTCGATCACCCCGCACACCGAGTTCGAGGCCGAGGTGTACGTGCTGTCGAAGGACGAGGGCGGCCGTCACACCCCGTTCTTCAAGGGCTACCGCCCGCAGTTCTACTTCCGCACGACCGACATCACCGGCGCGGTGACGCTGCCGGAGGGCACCGAGATGGTGATGCCGGGCGACAACGTGAAGATGGTGGTGGCGCTGATCAACCCGGTGGCGATGGACGAGGGCCTGCGCTTCGCGATCCGCGAAGGCGGCCGTACCGTCGGCGCCGGCGTGGTGGCCAAGATCATCAAGTAAGCCGACCGCCTCCGCGCGCGCCCCGGCGCGCGCGGCAGGTGGAAGATCCCCGCGAGGGGTTTCCGCTTCCCCGCTCCTCGGAGACGGCCGGAACAGGGCAAGGCGGCGCAAGCCGCCATTGCCATTTTCGGAAGCGGCATAATTCAAAGATACGCCAGTAGCTCAATTGGCAGAGCAGCGGTCTCCAAAACCGCAGGTTGGGGGTTCGAGTCCCTCCTGGCGTGCCATCCAGAGTACCGAGTCGAGTGAACAGCAGAGTCGAGCAACCCGGGGCCGCGTCCGCGGGCGACATGGTCAAGTACGCGCTGGCGCTGCTGCTGGTGGCGGCCGGGGTGTTCGCGTTCTACTGGTTCGAGCAGCAGTGGCCGTCGCCGCTGCGGGTCGGCGCGGTGGCCGTGGGCGTGGTGGCGGGCCTGGCGGTCTTCATGACCAGCCTCAAGGGCCGCCAGACGCGCGAGTTCCTGTCCGAGTCGCGCTTCGAGCTGCGCAAGGTGGTCTGGCCGACGCGCCAGGAGGCCACGCGCATGACCTGGGTGGTGATGATCGTGGTGGTCATCATCGCGCTGCTGCTGGCGGGTTTCGACACGGTCATCCAGTGGCTGGTGAAGCTGTTCCTCGGGCAATAAGTGGAGAGTCGGGTTTGATGGAAGCCGAAAGCGTCAAGCGTTGGTATGTGGTGCACGCCTATTCCGGCTTCGAGAAGTCGGTGGCGCAGGCGCTGCGTGACCGCATCGCGCGCGCGGAAATGCAGGACCGCTTCGGCGACGTCCTGGTCCCGACCGAGGAAGTGGTGGAGATGCGCTCCGGCCAGAAGCGCCGTTCCGAGCGCAAGTTCTTCCCGGGCTACGTGCTGGTCCAGATCGCGACCCGCGACGAGGGCGGCATCCCCCGGATGGACAGCGAGAGCTGGCATCTGGTGAAGGAGACCCCGAAGGTGATGGGCTTCATCGGCGGCACCGCCGACCGTCCGCTGCCGATCCGCGACGAGGAGGCGGCCGCCATCCTCGACCGTGTCCAGGAAGGCGTCGAGAAGCCGCGTCCCAAGGTGCTGTTCGAGCCGGGCCAGATGGTCCGGGTGGTCGACGGCCCCTTCAACGACTTCAATGGCGTGGTCGAGGAAGTCAATTACGAGAAGAGCCGCCTGCGCGTGGCGGTGCTGATTTTCGGCCGGTCGACCCCGGTCGAGCTCGAGTTCGGGCAGGTCGAAAAGGCCTGAGCCGCCCCGGGCTGCAATGGCCCGGCAAACCCGCTATACTAGCCGGCTCCCCGCCCGGGAAGCCGGGCAGAACCGCAGGCCGCCGCACAGGCGGTCTTTCGCGTGGAAGGAGCGCCGCGACGCCGGGACGCGCGCTGCTCTGGATGGAATGTTCCCGGCCCGATGGGGAGCCTGACGGCGCTTGCACCCGGAGAGACCAGAAAAATGGCAAAGAAAGTAGTCGGTTACATCAAGCTGCAGGTGAAGGCCGGTCAGGCCAACCCCTCGCCGCCGGTCGGTCCCGCGCTGGGTCAGCGCGGCCTGAACATCATGGAGTTCTGCAAGGCGTTCAACGCGGCGACCTCCAAGCTCGAGCCGGGTCTGCCGACCCCGGTCATCATCACGGCCTACTCGGACCGTACCTTCACCTTCGTCACCAAGAGCACGCCGGCCACGGTGCTGCTGAAGAAGGCCGCCGGCGTCACCTCCGGCTCCAAGCGCCCGAACACCGAGAAGGTGGGCAAGGTCACCCGCGCCCAGCTCGAGGACATCGCCAAGGCGAAGGAACCCGACTTGACCGCGGCCGACCTGGACGCGGCGGTACGCACCATCGCGGGCTCCGCCCGTTCGATGGGCCTGACGGTGGAGGGCTGAGGACATGGCACTGAACAAGCGACAGAAGGCGATCAAGGCCGCCGTCCAGCCGGGCAAGGCCTACGCGATCGATGAAGCCCTGAAGATCGTCAAGGACCACAGCAAGGCCAAGTTCGTCGAGGCCGTCGACGTGGCCGTGCGCCTGGGCGTGGACGCCAAGAAGTCGGACCAGCAGGTGCGCGGCTCGACCGTGCTGCCGCAGGGCACCGGCAAGACCGTGCGCGTGGCGGTGTTCGCCCCGGCCGGCGCGAAGGCCGACGAGGCCCTGGCCGCCGGCGCCGACGCGGTCGGCATGGACGACCTGGCCGAGAAGATGCAGGGCGGCGACCTGAACTACGACGTGGTCATCGCCACGCCGGACGCGATGCGCGTGGTCGGCAAGCTCGGCACCCTGCTGGGCCCGCGCGGCCTGATGCCGAACCCGAAGGTCGGCACCGTCTCCCCGAACCCGGGCGAAGCGGTGAAGAACGCCAAGGGCGGCCAGGTGCGCTACCGCACCGACAAGGCCGGCATCATCCACTGCACCATCGGCAAGGCGGATTTCGAGTCCGAGCGCCTGAAGGAGAACCTGCAGGCGCTGCTGGTCGACTTGGTGAAGGCCAAGCCGGCCACCTCCAAGGGCCAGTACCTGCAGAAGATCTCGGTCAGCTCGACCATGGGTCCGGGCGTCATCGTCGATGCGTCGACGCTGAGCCTGAAGTAATCGTGTTACCGCCCCGCCCGGATACGGACGGGGCGCTTGAGGGCAGTCGCCGCCGGCAACGTCGGCGACAGCCGTCAAAGACCGCAGGTGCGGTCAGCGCGCAACGACGACGGGCAGGGAGCTCGTGCTGGCAGGGAATCGCCGTCGTGGCTAGCGGGACCGCTTAATCGAACCCCCAGGGGTCCGCCTGCGTAGATGGTGCCGCCTCGATGGAAGTTGTTCTGGTGCGTTCGCGAACCGCCAGCCGGACAGGCCACCAACCCGGGACCTCGCGTCCCCGGCGTCCACGGACCGGATGCCGTCCAGGACCGCCAGCGGCAGGAGCCGCGGGCGGAGTCACCAAGTGAGGAGTGTATGGCTCTCAATCTGTCCCAGAAGCAAGAAGTTGTCGCCGAACTGGCAGAAGTTGCCGCCAAGGCCCACTCCCTGGTCGCCGCCGAATACGCAGGCACGACGGTCGCGCAAATGACCGCCATGCGCAAGAAGGCCCGCGAGGAAGGCGTGTTCTTGAAGGTTGTCAAGAACACCCTGGCCGCGCGCGCCGTCGAAGGCACGGACTACGAGGTTGTCAAGGACAAGCTCGTCGGCCCGCTGCTGTACGCGTTTTCGACCGAGGAGCCCGGCGCCGCCGGTCGCCTGATCAAGGAATTCGCCAAGGGCAACGACAAGCTGCAGCCGAAGGTCGTGGCCGTGGGGGGCGAGCTGTATCCCGCCAGCCACGTCGACGTGCTGGCTGCCCTGCCGACCCGCGACCAGGCGCTGTCCATGCTGGCCCGCGTCCTGCTCGAGCCGGTTGCGATGTTCGCCCGTGCCGTCCAGGCCGTGGCCGACAAGCAGGGTGGTGGCGAAGCGCCGGCGGAAGCCGCCGCCGAAGCCCCGGCCGAAGCCTGAGTTCGACGTCATCCGGTTCGTGTGAACCCAACCCCAGATAATTTCCAAAGGTAAACACAATGTCCCTTACCAACGAACAGATCGTCGACGCGATCGCCGAAAAGTCCCTGATGGAAGTGGTGGAGCTGGTCAAGGCCATCGAAGAGAAGTTCGGCGTCTCCGCCGCCGCCCCGGTCGCCGTGGCTGCCGCCGCTGGCCCGGCCGCCGCCGCCGAGGAGCAGACCGAGTTCACCGTCACCCTGAAGTCGGCCGGCGACAAGAAGGTCGAAGTGATCAAGGCCGTCCGCGCGATCACCGGCCTGGGCCTGAAGGAAGCCAAGGACCTCACCGAGGCCGGCGGCGTCCTGAAGGAAGGCGTGTCGAAGGAAGAAGCCGAGAAGTGCAAGAAGGATCTCGAGGCGGCCGGCGCCACCGTCGAGGTCAAGTGATGCAACGGCCCGCGCGCGCCTGAGGGCGTGCGTCGGCCGACGCGTCCTCCCTGCCAGGCAGGGGTCCACGGTGTCCGCTCCGGCGGATGCCAACCGAGGTAGAGATTGGCCCTCAAGCGAGTGCAAATCGAAGCAGCAACCGCCGCAGTCCCGCCCACGCGGGGCTGATGGCGGCAGCCGAGGCTGGGGACGGACGTCCCCGGCCTTCGGCCGTTGTAAGGCCAGGATTGGTGATCGGCGATCCGTGGTTCGAACAGGCCCGTTTCCCGGCTTTGATCGAACGTCAATTGCGAATCGCCAATCACGCTTCACACAGTGGTCAGTGGTCAGTAGCGGGAGAAGGCGTGCTGGTGCCGGCAATACCAGCGACTGTCCAGTGACAACTTTTCGTTTTCAAGGACCCGCGTCCGCGCGGGCCCCCGACCGAGGCATCAGCTCCCCATGACGACCCAACTCCAGTCGAACTACTCGTTCACCGAGAAGAAGCGCATCCGGAAGAATTTCGGAAAGCGCCGCTCGATCCTCGAAGTGCCGTTCCTGCTCGCCATCCAGGTCGACTCCTACCGCGAGTTCCTGCAGGCCGACAAGGACCCGAACAAGCGCGACGACAAGGGCCTGCACGCCGCGCTCAAGTCGGTGTTCCCGATCGTCAGCTACAACGGCTATGCCGCCCTCGAGTACGTCGGCTACAAGCTCGGCGAGCCCGTGTTCGACGAGCGCGAGTGCCGCCAGCGCGGTATGAGCTACGGCGCGCCGCTGCGCGTGACCGTGCGCCTGGTGATCTACGACCGCGAGTCGTCGAGCAAGGCGATCAAGTACGTGAAGGAGCAGGAGGTCTACATGGGCGAGATCCCGCTCATGACCGACAACGGCACCTTTATCGTCAACGGCACCGAGCGCGTCATCGTCTCGCAGCTGCACCGTTCGCCGGGCGTGTTCTTCGACCACGACCGCGGCAAGACCCACAGCTCGGGCAAGCTGCTGTTCTCCGCGCGCGTGATCCCCTACCGCGGCTCGTGGCTGGACTTCGAGTTCGACCCGAAGGACGCGCTGTACACCCGCATCGACCGCCGCCGCAAGCTGCCGGTCAGCGTGCTGCTGCGCGCGCTGGGCTACTCCAACGAGGAGATGCTCAACGAGTTCTTCGAGATCAACACCTTCCACATCCTGCCCGAAGGCGAGGGCGTGCAGCTGGAGCTGGTGCCCGAGCGCCTGCGTGGCGAGACGCTCAACTTCGACCTGGCCGATGGCGACAAGGTGATCGTCGAGGCCGGCAAGCGCATCACCGCGCGCCACGTCAAGCAGCTCGAGGCCGCCGGCGTCGCCGCGCTGGCCGTGCCGGACGAGTACCTGGTCGGCCGCGTGCTCTCGCACGACGTGGTCGATGCCTCGACCGGAGAGCTGATCACCTCGGCCAACGACGAGATCAACGACGACACGCTGGCGGCGCTGCGCAAGGCCGGCATCGAGGCCGTCGGCACGATCTGGACCAACGACCTGGACCGCGGCCCGTACCTGTCCAACACGCTGCGCGTGGACGCGACCAAGACCCAGCTCGACGCGCTGGTCGAGATCTACCGCATGATGCGTCCCGGCGAGCCGCCGACCAAGGACGCCGCGCAGAACCTGTTCCACAACCTGTTCTTCGCCTTCGAGCGCTACGACCTGTCGGCCGTGGGCCGGATGAAGTTCAACCGCCGCCTGGGCCGCCGCGAGGTGACCGGCGCCCCGGTGCTGTACGACGCCAAGTACTTCGCCGAGCGCAAGGACGAGGAATCCGTGCGCCTGCGCGAAGCCTGCGGCGACACCTCCGACATCCTCGACGTGATCAAGGTGCTGACCGAGATCCGCAACGGCCGCGGCGTGGTCGACGACATCGACCACCTCGGCAACCGCCGCGTGCGTTCGGTCGGTGAGATGGCGGAGAACGTGTTCCGCGTGGGCCTGGTCCGCGTCGAGCGCGCCGTGCGCGAGCGCCTGACCATGGCCGAGGCCGATGGCCTGACCCCGCAGGAGCTGATCAACGCCAAGCCGGTCGCCGCCGCGGTCAAGGAGTTCTTCGGCTCCTCGCAGCTGTCGCAGTTCATGGACCAGAACAACCCGCTGTCGGAGGTCACCCACAAGCGCCGCGTCTCGGCGCTGGGCCCGGGCGGCCTGACCCGCGAGCGCGCCGGCTTCGAAGTGCGCGACGTGCACCCGACCCATTACGGCCGCGTCTGCACCATCGAGACGCCTGAAGGCCCGAACATCGGGCTGATCAACTCGCTGGCCGTATTCGCCCGCACCAACCGCTACGGCTTCCTCGAGACGCCGTACCGCAAGGTCGTGGACGGACGCGTCACCGACGAGATCGAGTACCTGTCGGCGATCGAGGAGAACGAGTTCGTCATCGCGCAGGCCGACTCGCCGCAGGACGCCAAGGGCAACCTCGACGCCCAGTTCGTGTCCTGCCGCTTCCAGGGCGAGAACCTGCTCAAGCCGCCGGCCGAGATCCACTACATGGACGTCTCGCCGATGCAGACCGTGTCGGTCGCCGCGGCGCTGGTGCCGTTCCTGGAGCACGACGACGCCAACCGCGCGCTGATGGGCGCGAACATGCAGCGCCAGGCCGTGCCCACGCTGCGTGCGCAGAAGCCGCTGGTCGGCACCGGCATCGAGCGCGCCGTGGCGCGCGACTCGGGCGTGACGGTGAACGCGCGCCGCGGCGGCGTGATCGAGCAGATCGACGCCGGCCGCATCGTGGTCAAGGTCAACGAGGACGAGATCTCCGGCGAGACCGACGCCGGCGTCGACATCTACAACCTGATCAAGTACACGCGCTCCAACCAGAACACCTGCATCAACCAGACCCCGCTGGTGAACGTGGGCGACGTGGTCGCGCGCGGCGACGTGCTGGCCGACGGCCCCTCGACCGACATCGGCGAGCTGGCCCTGGGCCAGAACATGCTGGTCGCGTTCATGCCCTGGAACGGCTACAACTTCGAAGACTCGATCCTGCTGTCCGAGCGCGTGGTCCAGGAAGACCGCTACACCACGATCCACATCGAGGAGCTGACCGCGGTCGCCCGCGACACCAAGCTCGGGCCGGAGGAGATCTCGGCCGACATCCCGAACGTCTCCGAGCAGGCGCTCAACCGCCTCGACGAGTCGGGCGTGGTGTACATCGGTGCCGAGGTCCGCGCCGGCGACATCCTGGTCGGCAAGGTCACGCCCAAGGGCGAGAGCCAGCTGACGCCGGAAGAGAAGCTGCTGCGCGCGATCTTCGGCGAGAAGGCCTCCGACGTGAAGGACAGCTCGCTGCGCGTGCCGCCGGGCATGGACGGCACCGTCATCGACGTGCAGGTCTTCACCCGCGACGGCATCGAGAAGGACAAGCGCGCGCGCCAGATCGAGGAATCCGAGGTCAAGCGCGTCAAGAAGGACTTCGACGACCAGTTCCGCATCCTCGAGGCGGCGATCTACGACCGCCTGCGTTCGCAGCTGCTGGGCAAGGTCGCCAACGGCGGCCCGGGCCTGAAGAAGGGCGACACCGTCACCTCGCTGGTGCTCGACGGCCTGAAGAAGTCCGACTGGTTCCAGCTGCGGATGAAGGACGACGATGCCGCCGAGGCGATCGAGCGTGCGCAGAAGCAGATCGAGGTCCACGAGAAGGAGTTCGAGAAGCGCTTCGCCGACAAGCGCGGCAAGATCATGCAGGGCGACGACCTCGCCCCGGGCGTGCTCAAGATGGTCAAGGTCTACCTGGCCGTGAAGCGCCGCATCCAGCCGGGCGACAAGATGGCCGGCCGCCACGGCAACAAGGGCGTGGTGTCCACCATCGTCCCGGTCGAGGACATGCCGCACATGGCCAACGGCGAGACGGTCGACATCGTGCTCAACCCGCTGGGCGTGCCGAGCCGTATGAACATCGGCCAGATCCTCGAGACCCACCTGGGGTGGGCCGCCAAGGGGCTGGGCCGCAAGATCGACCAGATGCTGCAGGCGCAGGCCAAGGTCGCCGAGCTGCGCAAGTTCCTCGACGAGATCTACAACCACGACAAGGAACTGGTCGCGCAGCGCGTGGACCTCAAGCAGTTCAGCGACGAGGAGCTGCTGACCCTGGCCAGGAACCTGACCGACGGCGTGCCGATGGCCACCCCGGTGTTCGACGGTGCCAGCGAGGCCGAGATCAAGCGCATGCTCGAGCTGGCCGACCTGCCCACCAGCGGCCAGGCGCAGCTGTTCGACGGCCGTACCGGCGAGGCGTTCGAGCGCAAGGTGACCGTGGGCTACATGCACATGCTGAAGCTCAACCACCTGGTCGACGACAAGATGCACGCGCGTTCGACCGGCCCGTACTCGCTCGTCACCCAGCAGCCGCTGGGCGGCAAGGCGCAGTTCGGCGGCCAGCGCTTCGGCGAAATGGAAATGTGGGCGCTGGAAGCCTATGGCGCGGCCTACACCATGCAGGAGATGCTGACGGTGAAGTCCGACGACGTGCAGGGCCGCAACCAGATGTACAAGAACATCGTCGATGGCGAGTACGAGATGGTCGCCGGCATGCCGGAGTCCTTCAACGTGCTGGTGAAGGAAATCCGCTCGCTGGCGATCAACATGGAGCTTGAGGAGCACTGAGGCACCGCGCGCGGGCAGGGCAGCGCCCTTCCCGCGCGGGCAACGGAACCACCTCGACATCCTCATTCCTGGAGAAAGAAATGAAAGATCTGCTCAACCTCTTCAACCAGCAGCGTCCGACGCCCGACTTCGACGCGATCAAGATCGCGCTGGCTTCGCCGGACCTGATCCGTTCGTGGTCCTACGGCGAGGTGAAGAAGCCCGAGACCATCAACTACCGTACCTTCAAGCCCGAGCGCGACGGCCTGTTCTGCGCCGCCATCTTCGGGCCGATCAAGGACTACGAGTGCCTGTGCGGCAAGTACAAGCGCATGAAGCACCGCGGCGTGGTCTGCGAGAAGTGCGGCACCGAGGTCACCCTGGCCAAGGTGCGCCGCGAGCGCATGGGCCATATCGACCTGGCCTCGCCGGTCGCGCACATCTGGTTCCTCAAGTCGCTGCCCTCGCGCATCGGCCTGATGCTGGACATGACCCTGCGCGACATCGAGCGCATCCTGTACTTCGAGGCGTTCGTGGTCACCGAGCCGGGCCTGACCCCGCTCGAGCGCGGCCAGCTGCTCAACGAAGAGCAGTTCATGCAGATGCGCCAGGAGCACGGCGACGACTTCGACGCCGCGATGGGCGCCGAGGCCGTTTACGACCTGCTGCGCACGATCGACCTGCAGGCCGAGGTGGTGAAGCTCAAGGAAGAGATCGCCGCGACCGGTTCTGAGACCAAGCTCAAGCGCCTCACCAAGCGCATCAAGCTGGTCGAGGCCTTCCTCGAGTCGGGCAACCGCCCCGAGTGGATGGTCATGACCGTGCTGCCGGTGCTGCCGCCGGACCTGCGCCCGCTGGTGCCGCTGGACGGCGGCCGCTTCGCGACCTCCGACCTCAACGACCTGTACCGCCGCGTCATCAACCGCAACAACCGCCTGCGTCGCCTGCTCGAGCTCAACGCGCCCGACATCATCGTGCGCAACGAGAAGCGCATGCTGCAGGAGTCGGTCGACGCACTGATGGACAACGGCCGCCGTGGCCGCGCCATCACCGGCACCAACAAGCGCCCGCTCAAGTCGCTGGCCGACATGATCAAGGGCAAGCAGGGCCGCTTCCGCCAGAACCTGCTCGGCAAGCGCGTCGACTACTCGGGCCGTTCGGTCATCGTGGTCGGCCCGACCCTGCGCCTGCACGAGTGCGGCCTGCCGAAGAAGATGGCGCTGGAGCTGTTCAAGCCCTTCATCTTCGCCAAGCTGCAGCGCCGTGGCCTGGCCACGACGATCAAGGCCGCCAAGAAGCTGGTCGAGCGCGAAGAGGCCGAGGTGTGGGACATCCTCGAAGAGGTGATCCGCGAGCACCCGGTGCTGCTCAACCGCGCGCCGACCCTGCACCGCCTGGGCATCCAGGCGTTCGAGCCGGTGCTGATCGAAGGCAAGGCGATCCAGCTGCACCCGCTGGTCTGCACCGCGTTCAACGCCGACTTCGACGGCGACCAGATGGCCGTGCACGTCCCGCTGAGCCTCGAGGCCCAGCTGGAAGCGCGCGCGCTGATGATGTCGACCAACAATATCCTCTCGCCCGCCAACGGCGAGCCGATCATCGTGCCGTCGCAGGACGTGGTGCTCGGCCTGTACTACATGACCCGCGCGCTGGAAAACACCCCGGGCGAGGGCATGGTGTTCGCCAACGTCGCCGAGGCGCGCCGCGCCTACGACAACAAGGTCGCCGGCCTGCACGCCAAGGTGAAGGTGCGCATCACCGAGACGGTGATCGACGAGGAAGGCAACCGCGAGAAGAAGACCTCGATCGTGGACACCACGGTGGGTCGTTCGCTGCTGGCCGAGATCCTGCCGGAGGGCCTGCCGTTCGCGCTGGCCAACACCGAGCTGACCAAGAAGAACATCTCGCGCCTGATCAACAGCTGCTATCGTCAGCTGGGCCTGAAGGACACGGTGGTGTTCGCCGACAAGCTGATGTACACCGGCTTCGGCTTCGCCACCCGCGCGGGCGTGTCGATCGGCATCGACGACATGACCATCCCCGACGAGAAGAAGGGCATCCTCGCCGAGGCCGAGGCCGAGGTGCTTGAGATCCAGCAGCAGTACCAGTCGGGCCTGGTCACCGCGGGCGAGCGCTACAACAAGGTGGTCGACATCTGGTCGCGCACCAACGAGCGCGTGGCCAAGGCGATGATGGACACGATCGGCACCGAGAAGGTGACCAACGCCAAGGGCGAGACGATCGACCAGAAGTCGATGAACTCGATCTACATCATGGCCGACTCCGGCGCGCGTGGTTCGCAGGCGCAGATCCGCCAGCTGGCCGGCATGCGCGGCCTGATGGCCAAGCCCGATGGCTCGATCATCGAGACGCCGATCACCTCGAACTTCCGCGAGGGCCTGAACGTCCAGCAGTACTTCATCTCGACCCACGGTGCCCGAAAGGGCCTGGCGGACACCGCGCTGAAGACCGCGAACTCCGGTTACCTGACCCGCCGCCTGGTCGACGTGGCGCAGGACGTGGTGATCACCGAGAGCGACTGCGGCACCATGAACGGCCTGACCATGACCCCGATCGTGGAAGGCGGCGACGTGGTCGAGCCGCTGCGCGACCGCGTGCTGGGGCGCGTCGTGGCCGAGGACGTGTTCCTGCCGGGCAACGACGAGGATCCGATCGTCACCCGCAACACCCTGCTCGACGAAGCCTGGGTGCAGAAGCTGGAAGATGCGGGCGTGCAGTCGTTCAAGGTGCGCTCGACCATCACCTGCGAAAGCAGCTTCGGCGTCTGCGCGCACTGCTATGGCCGCGACCTGGGCCGTGGCCATATCGTCAACCTCGGCGAGGCCGTGGGCGTGGTGGCCGCGCAGTCGATCGGCGAGCCCGGCACGCAGCTCACGATGCGTACGTTCCACATCGGTGGCGCGGCGTCGCGTGCGGCCGCCATCGACAACGTGACGGTCAAGACCACCGGCTCGATCAAGTTCAACAACCTCAAGACGGTGCAGCACGCCAGCGGCAACCTGACCGTGGTGTCGCGCTCGGGCGAGCTCTCGGTGCTGGACGGCCACGGCCGCGAGCGCGAGCGCTACAAGCTGCCCTACGGCGCGACCATCACCGTCAAGGACGCGGCCGAGATCAAGGCCGGCCAGACCGTCGCCAACTGGGATCCGCACAACCACCCGATCGTCTCGGAAGTGGCGGGCTTCATCCGCTTCGTGGACTTCGTCGACGGCGTCACCGTCATCGAGAAGACCGACGAGCTGACCGGCCTGGCCTCGCGCGAGATCACCGATCCCAAGCGCCGCGGTTCGCAGGGCAAGGACCTGCGTCCGATCGTGCGCATCGTCGACAAGGCCGGCAACGACCTCAGCATCCCGGGCACCGACCTGCCGGCGCAGTACCTGCTGCCGCCGCGCTCGATCGTCAACCTGCAGGACGGCGCCCCGGTGGGCGTGGGCGACGTGGTCGCCAAGATCCCGCAGGAAGCGTCCAAGACCCGCGACATCACCGGCGGCCTGCCGCGCGTGGCCGACCTGTTCGAGGCGCGCAAGCCCAAGGATCCGGCGATCCTGGCCGAGAAGTCGGGCGTGGTCAGCTTCGGCAAGGACACCAAGGGCAAGCAGCGCCTGATCATCAAGGGCGCGGACGGCGAGGACCATGAGGAGCTGATCCCCAAGTACCGCCAGATCATCGTGTTCGAAGGCGAGCACGTGGAGAAGGGCGAGACCGTGGTGGACGGCGAGCCGAGCCCGCAGGACATCCTGCGCCTGCTGGGCGTCGAACCGCTGGCCTCGTACTTGACCAAGGAGATCCAGGACGTCTACCGGCTGCAGGGCGTGAAGATCAACGACAAGCACATCGAGGTGATCATTCGCCAGATGCTGCGCAAGGTCGAGATCACCGACCCGGGCGACAGCCGCTACCTGGCCGGCGAGCAGGCCGAGCGCCAGCGCGTGATCGAGGAGAACCAGAAGCTGGAGGCGCGCAACGAGCTTCCGGTCAAGGTCGAGCCGGTCCTGCTGGGCATCACCAAGGCCTCGCTGGCGACCGAGTCGTTCCTGTCGGCGGCGTCCTTCCAGGAAACCACCCGCGTGCTGACCGAGGCGGCCGTCCGCGGCACCCGCGACAGCCTGCGCGGCCTGAAGGAGAACGTGATCGTCGGCCGCCTGATTCCGGCCGGCACCGGTCTGGCGTACCATACCCGCCGTCGCAACAAGGCCACCGGCCTGACCGAGTCCGAGCTGGAGGCGCTGTCCGGCGCCCCGGTCCAGGCCCCGGCCGCGGCCGATCCGTCCACGGTCATGATCGAGGACGCGCCGGCGGGCGAAGGCGAGCAGGAGTCCAGCGCGAGCTGAGACGCGACACCCGGCCCCCGGCAGGGGGCCCAGATCTCGAAATGAGGCGCAGGGAGCGCCTCGTTTTCGGCCCAGGACGGGCGGAGGCAGTTGGTCCGGCAGCGGGAAACCGCCGCGACGGGACCATGGAGCATGGCTTGCGTTGACGGTCTCCGTCAGCGCGGGCTATACTTTTTCGTCTCGGCAGGTGGGGATTCCCGCCTGCCGTCGTTTTCACGAGGGCATCCGCCCCGAAACCCAAGAAACCCCTGACCGATGGCAACGATCAATCAGCTGGTGCGCAAGCCGCGCAGCCCTGAAATCTACAAGAGCACGTCGCCCGCGCTGGCCAACTGCCCGCAGCGGCGTGGCGTGTGCACGCGCGTGTACACCACCACCCCGAAGAAGCCGAACTCGGCCCTTCGCAAGGTCGCCAAGGTGCGCCTGACCAACGGGTACGAGGTCATCTCGTACATCGGCGGCGAAGGCCACAACCTGCAGGAGCACAGCGTGGTGCTGATCCGCGGCGGTCGCGTCAAGGACCTGCCGGGCGTGCGTTACCACACCGTGCGCGGCTCGCTCGACGCCGCCGGCGTCGCCAAGCGCAAGCAGGCGCGTTCCAAGTACGGCGCCAAGCGCCCGAAGGCCTGAGGAAACTGAATCATGTCGCGTAAAGGCAATACTCCCCAGCGCTCGGTCCTGCCCGATCCCAAGCACGGCAGCGAGATCATCGCGCGTTTCATCAACATGGTCATGCAGAGCGGCAAGAAGTCGGTCGCCGAGAAGATCGTGTACGGCGCCATGGACGTCATCGGCGAGAAGAACGGCAATGCCGTCGAAGTGGTCGAAAAGGCCCTGAGCAACGTGTCCCCGGCGGTCGAGGTGAAGTCCCGTCGCGTCGGTGGCGCCACCTACCAGGTGCCGGTCGAGGTGCGCCAGTCGCGCCGCATGGCGCTGGCCATGCGCTGGCTGATCGAGTCGGCGCGCAAGCGCGGCGAGAACTCGATGCCGCGCAAGCTGGCCGCCGAACTGATCGACGCGTCCGAGAGCCGCGGCGGCGCGATCAAGAAGCGCGAGGAAACGCACCGCATGGCGGATGCGAACAAGGCGTTCGCGCACTACCGCTGGTAATCCCCGAGTGGGGCCGTGCTTCGGCCCCCGACGGCGCCCCTGGCGCCACTTCCTGCGGCCCTGCCGCATGCGATGGTCCGATGCCGCCGACAGGCGGCATTCGGCCATTGAAGAAGCGAGTCCTTCGCGACGGTCCCCGCCCAGCTGCGCGGACTTCCACAGCATCGAATCTGAGGCATACCCGTGGCCCGCACGACCCCCATCGAACGCTACCGCAACTTCGGCATCATGGCGCACATCGACGCCGGCAAGACGACGACGTCGGAGCGCATCCTGTTCTACACCGGCAAGAGCCACAAGATCGGCGAGGTGCACGACGGCGCCGCGACGATGGACTGGATGGAGCAGGAGCAGGAACGCGGCATCACGATCCAGTCGGCCGCGACCACGGCGTTCTGGAAGGGCATGGACAAGTCCATGCCGGAGCACCGCTTCAACATCATCGATACCCCCGGGCACGTCGACTTCACCATCGAGGTCGAGCGCAGCCTGCGCGTGCTCGACGGCGCGGTGTTCGTGCTGTGCGCGGTCGGCGGCGTGCAGCCGCAGTCCGAAACCGTGTGGCGCCAGGCCAACAAGTACCACGTGCCGCGCATCGCGTTCGTCAACAAGATGGACCGCACCGGCGCCAACTTCTTCAAGGTCCGCGACCAGCTGAAGTCGCGCCTGGGCGCCGTGCCGGTGCCGATGCAGGTGCCGATCGGCGCCGAGGACGGCTTCGAGGGCGTGGTCGACCTGGTCAAGATGAAGGCGATCCACTGGGACAGCGCTTCGCAGGGCCTGAGCTTCGAGTACCGCGACATCCCGGCCGAGCTGCAGGCCCAGGCCGAGGAGGCGCGCGCCTTCATGGTCGAGTCGGCCGCCGAGGCCAACGAAGAGCTGATGGACAAGTACCTGGGCGGCGAGGAGCTGACCGAGGACGAGATCTACGGTGCGCTGCGTGCCCGCACGCTGGCGACCGAGATCGTGCCGATGTTCTGCGGCACCGCGTTCAAGAACAAGGGCGTGCAGGCCATGCTCGACGGCGTGGTGAAGCTGCTGCCGTCGCCGGTGGACGTGCCGGCGGTGAAGGGCGTGGACGTCGATGACGAGACCAAGGAGCTGACCCGCGAGTCCAGCGACAAGGCCCCGTTCTCGGCGCTGGCGTTCAAGATCATGACCGACCCGTTCGTGGGCTCGCTGACCTTCTTCCGCGTCTATTCCGGCACGCTCAACGCCGGTGACGCGGTGCTGAACTCGGTCAAGGGCAAGAAGGAGCGCATCGGCCGCCTGCTGCAGATGCACTCCAACAACCGCGACGAGATCAAGGAAGTGCTGGCCGGCGACATCGCCGCGGCGGTGGGCCTGAAGGACGTCACCACCGGTGACACGCTGTGCGCCCAGGACGCCCCGATCGTGCTCGAGCGCATGAGCTTCCCGGAGCCGGTGATCTCGATGGCGGTCGAGCCCAAGACCAAGTCCGACCAGGAGAAGATGGGCCTGGCGCTGGGTCGCCTGGCGCAGGAAGACCCCTCGTTCCGCGTCAAGACCGACGAGGAGTCGGGCCAGACCATCATCTCGGGCATGGGCGAGCTGCACCTCGACATCATCGTCGACCGCATGAAGCGCGAGTTCAACGTGGAGGCCAACGTCGGCAAGCCGCAGGTGGCCTACCGCGAGACCATCCGCTCGAAGGACGTGAAGTCGGACTACAAGCACGCCAAGCAGTCCGGTGGTAAGGGCCAGTACGGCCATGTCGTGATCGAGATGTCGCCGATCACCGCCGAGGACCGCGAGAAGTACGCGGCCGACATCAAGGACGACTTCCTGTTCATCAACGAGATCACCGGTGGCGTGATCCCGAAGGAGTTCATCCCCTCGGTCGAGAAGGGCATGCGCGAGACCATCACCAGCGGTCCGCTGGCCGGCTTCCCGGTGGTGGGCGTGAAGGTCAAGCTCGTGTTCGGTTCGTACCACGACGTCGACTCGTCGGAAATGGCGTTCAAGCTGGCCGCCTCGATGGCGTTCAAGCAGGGCTTCGCCAAGGCCTCGCCGGCGCTGCTCGAGCCGATCATGAAGGTCGAGATCGTCAGCCCCGAGGACTACCTTGGCGACGTGATGGGCGACGTGAGCCGCCGTCGCGGCGTGCTGCAGGGCCAGGACGACAGCCCGTCGGGCAAGATCATCAACGCGATGATTCCCCTGGGCGAGATGTTCGGCTACGCGACCTCGCTGCGTTCGATGTCGCAGGGCCGCGCGACCTTCACGATGGAGTTCGACCACTACGAGGAAGCGCCGGCGAACATCGCCGATGCGGTCATCAAGAAGGGCTGATCCCGGCCTCCTGGCGCGCCGTCCGCGCGCCAGGCACCCACATTCATTGAATCCAGAGGTACAGAACCATGGCAAAGGGCAAGTTCGAGCGCACCAAGCCCCACGTGAACGTGGGCACGATTGGTCACGTTGACCACGGCAAGACGACGCTGACGGCGGCGCTGACGAAGATCGGTGCGGAGCGTTTCGGCGGCGAGTTCAAGGCCTACGACGCGATCGACGCGGCGCCGGAAGAGAAGGCGCGCGGCATCACGATCTCGACCGCGCACGTCGAGTACGAATCCCCGACCCGTCACTACGCGCACGTGGACTGCCCGGGCCACGCCGACTACGTGAAGAACATGATCACCGGCGCGGCGCAGATGGACGGCGCGATCCTGGTGTGCTCGGCCGCGGACGGCCCGATGCCGCAGACGCGCGAGCACATCCTGCTGGCGCGCCAGGTGGGCGTGCCGTACATCGTGGTCTTCCTGAACAAGGCGGACATGGTGGACGACGCCGAGCTGCTGGAGCTGGTGGAGATGGAAGTGCGCGAGCTTCTGTCGAAGTACGAGTTCCCGGGCGACGACACCCCGATCATCCACGGTTCGGCGCTGAAGGCGCTGGAAGGCGACCAGAGCGACATCGGCGTGCCGGCGATCATCAAGCTGGTCGAGGCGCTGGACACCTGGATTCCGGAGCCGGAGCGCGACATCGACAAGCCGTTCCTGATGCCGGTGGAAGACGTGTTCTCGATCTCGGGCCGCGGCACCGTGGTGACCGGCCGTATCGAGCGCGGCATCATCAAGGTGGGCGACGAAATCGAGATCGTCGGCATCCGTCCGACCCAGAAGACCACGGTCACGGGCGTTGAGATGTTCCGCAAGCTGCTCGACCAGGGCCAGGCGGGCGACAACGCGGGCCTGCTGCTGCGCGGCACCAAGCGCGACGACGTGGAGCGCGGCCAGGTGCTGGCCAAGCCGGGTTCGATCACCCCGCACACCGAGTTCGAGGCCGAGGTGTACGTGCTGTCGAAGGACGAGGGCGGCCGTCACACCCCGTTCTTCAAGGGCTACCGCCCGCAGTTCTACTTCCGCACGACCGACATCACCGGCGCGGTGACGCTGCCGGAGGGCACCGAGATGGTGATGCCGGGCGACAACGTGAAGATGGTGGTGGCGCTGATCAACCCGGTGGCGATGGACGAGGGCCTGCGCTTCGCGATCCGCGAAGGCGGCCGTACCGTCGGCGCCGGCGTGGTGGCCAAGATCATCAAGTAAGTCCAGGTCGCCGCGCGCTCCGGCACGCGGCGGTCCGGGGTCCGCTGCGGCGGATCCGCCAGGCGCGGTGGGGCAGGGCCCCGCCGTGCCGCAAGCCCCCGGTGGGCAGGCCCTTTCCGGGGTGCGAAGGGGCAGGGCGGCGACGCCGAGTCCCCGGCTCGCGGCAAAGATGCGGAAAAGCGCTTGCATCTGCCGCGTGAAGCTTTCATAATGTTCGACTCACCGCAGCCGAGTCTGTCAGGGCGGCCGCGGAACCGCGAAATGAGGGGCAGGAAGCGCCTCGTTTTCGCCAGACAGGGATCTTGTCGCGTGGCAGGTGCTCCGCCCGTTCCGGAGGTTTCCGGGACACATAGGCGGGGCGTTTCGGCACGCTTGTGATCCAGGTCTGGGCGGATCGGGCAACCGGTCTGCCCTGCTTTTTTGTTCTTCCCAGGCGTCCGGGCGTGGTTGGTCCGGGAGTCGGGGCCCCGATACGGGGTCCGGCGCACACAGCCGTCGGGCCTGTCGCTCTTTCAACGAAGGAATTCCGTCATGGCGGACCAGAAAATCCGGATCCGGCTCAAGGCGTTCGATCACAGGCTGATCGACCGTTCGGCCAGCGAGATCGTCGAAACGGCCAAGCGGACCGGCGCGCAGGTGCGCGGCCCGATCCCGCTGCCCACCAAGATCGAACGCTACACCGTGCTGACCTCGCCGCACGTCGACAAGGACGCGCGCGACCAGTACGAAACCCGCACGCACAAGCGCGTGCTCGACATCGTCGACCCCAACGACAAGACCGTGGACGCGCTGATGAAGCTCGAGCTCGCGGCTGGCGTCGACGTCCAGATCAAGCTGACCTGAGGCCCCGAACCATGACCGCGAAGATCCATTCGTTGGGCATCGTCGGCCGCAAGGCCGGCATGAGCCGCGTATTCACCGAGGACGGCAAGTCCGTCCCCGTCACCCTGATCGAAGCCACCCCGAACCGCATCACCCAGGTGAAGACGGTCGAGACCGACGGCTACAGCGCCGTGCAGGTCACCGTGGGCGTCAAGCGCGCTTCGCTGCTCACCAAGCCCGAAGCCGGCCACCTGGCCAAGGCCAAGGTCGAGGCCGGTCGCGGCCTGTGGGAGCTGCGCGTGGCCGACGACAAGGTCGCCGACTTCCAGGTCGGCGGCGAGATCAAGGCCGACATCTTCGAAGTCGGCCAGATCGTCGACGTCCAGGGCGTCACCAAGGGCAAGGGCTTCCAGGGCACCATCAAGCGCTGGAACTTCAAGATGGGCGACGCGACGCACGGCAACTCGCTGTCGCACCGCGCCCCCGGCTCGATCGGCCAGCGCCAGACCCCGGGTCGCGTGTTCCCGGGCAAGAAGATGTCGGGCCACATGGGCGCCGAGACCCAGACCACGCAGCGCCTGCAGGTGGTCAAGGTCGACGCCGAGCGCGGCCTGATCGCCGTCAAGGGCGCGGTCCCGGGTGCGCCGGGCGGCGACGTCATCGTGCGTCCCTCGAGCAAGGCATAAGGAGAGATGACGATGGAACTCGCCATCAACGGTAGCAACAGCAAACTGTCCGTCTCCGACGCGATCTTCGGCCGCGAGTTCAGCGAGGACCTGGTCCACCAGGTCGTCGTTGCCTACCGCAACGCCGGTCGCGCCGGCACCAAGGCGCAGAAGACCCGCGCCGAAGTCAACGGCACCACCAAGAAGTCCAAGAAGCAGAAGGGCGGCGGCGCGCGGCATGGCGCCCTGACGGCCCCGATCTTCGTCGGCGGCGGCGTGACCTTCGCGGCCAAGCCGCGCAGCTTCGCGCAGAAGGTCAACCGCAAGCAGTATCGCGCCGCGATCGCGGTGATCCTGTCCGAGCTCAACCGCCAGGGCCGCATCACGGTCGTCGAGTCGTTCGACATCGACGCGCCGAAGACCTCGGGCCTGGTCGCCAAGCTCAAGGATTTCGACCTGGGCAAGCGCCCGCTGATCGTCACCGAGGACGCCTCGGAGAACCTGTACCTGTCGGCGCGCAACCTGCCGTACGTCCAGGTGCGCGACGTCCAGGGCCTGGACCCGGTCGCACTGGTCGGCGCGGACAGCGTGCTGGTCACCACCGAAGCGGTGAAGAAGATCGAGGAGTGGCTGGCATGAACGACGCCAAGCTCTATGAAGTGATCCGTGCGCCGCGCGTGTCCGAAAAGACCGCGCGCCTGCAGGAAGTATCCAACCAGTACGCTTTCGAAGTGGCGAAGGATGCGACCAAGGCCGACATCAAGGCCGCGGTCGAGAAGCTCTTCGACGTCAAGGTGCAGGCTGTCAACGTGGTGAACGTGAAGGGCAAGAGCAAGTCCTTCCGTCAGCGCCAGGGCAGCCGTGGCAGCTGGCGCAAGGCGTACGTGACGCTGGCCGAAGGCCAGTCGATCGACGTGATCAACGCGACGGCCTGAGGAAGCTCCCATGCCATTGATGAAGTTCAAGCCCACGTCCCCCGGCCGCCGCAGCGCGGTCCGCGTGGTGACGCCCGACCTGCACAAGGGAGCCCCGCACGCGGCGCTCGTCGAGAAGCAGGGCAAGACCGGTGGCCGTAACCACCACGGCCGCATCACCACCCGTCACATGGGCGGTGGCCACAAGCAGCATTACCGCATCATCGACTTCAAGCGCGACAAGGAAGGCATCCCGGCGCGCGTCGAGCGGATCGAGTACGACCCCAACCGCACCGCGCACATCGCGCTGCTGTGCTATGTCGACGGCGAGCGCCGCTACATCATCGCGCCGAAGGGCCTGAAGGCCGGCGACCAGGTGATCGCGGGCAACGACGCCCCGATCAAGGCCGGCAACACCCTGCCGCTGCGCAACATCCCGGTCGGCTCCACGGTGCACTGCATCGAGATGAAGCCGGGCAAGGGCGCGCAGATCGCCCGCGCCGCCGGCGCCGGCGTGCAGCTGGTGGCCCGCGAAGGCGTGTACGCGCTGATCCGCCTGCGTTCGGGCGAGATGCGCCGCGTGCCGGCCGAGTGCCGCGCCACGATCGGCGAGGTCGGCAACGTCGAGCACAACCTCGAGAAGCTGGGCAAGGCCGGTGCCAAGCGCTGGCGCGGCGTCAAGCCGACCGTCCGCGGCGCGGCGATGAACCCGGTCGACCATCCGCACGGCGGTGGCGAGGCCAAGGCCGGCCAGGGCAACCCGCACCCGGTCACTCCGTGGGGCGTGCCGACCAAGGGCTACAAGACGCGCAAGAACAAGCGCACCCAGCAATTCATCGTGCGCGATCGCAGGAGTTAATCGGCCATGGCACGTTCACTGAAGAAGGGTCCGTTCGTGGACCACCATCTGATCAAGAAGGTGGAAGCGGCGGGCAACACCAAGAAGCCGATCAAGACCTGGTCGCGCCGTTCGATGATCCTGCCGGAAATGGTGGGCTTCACGATCGCCGTCCACAACGGCAAGAACCATGTCCCGGTGCTGGTCAACGAGAACATGGTCGGCCACAAGCTCGGCGAATTCGCGCTCACCCGGACCTTCAAGGGTCACGGCGGCGACAAGAAGTCGGGCAGGTAAGGAGCGCACGATGGACAAGGCAACACGAGCCAAGCACGAAGAAGCCAAGCGCGCGCGCTCCGAGATCAACAAGCGGACCGCCGTGCTGCGCACGGCCCGCATCTCGCCGCAGAAGGCGCGCCTGGTCGCCGACCAGGTCCGCGGCCTGCCGGCCGAGCGTGCGGTCAGCCTGCTCAAGTTCTCGGACAAGAAGGCGGCGCACCTGATCAAAAAGCTGGTCGAGTCGGCGATCGCCAACGCGGAGAACAACGCAGGCGCCGACATCGACGAGCTGAAGATCGCCACGATCACCGTCGACGAAGGTCCGCTGCTGAAGCGCTTCATGGCGCGCGCCAAGGGCCGCGGCACGCGCATCCTCAAGCGCACCAGCCACATCACCGTCGTCGTGGGAGAGGGCAAGTAATATGGGTCACAAAGTTCATCCCACCGGCATCCGCCTCGGCATCGCCAAGGACTGGAACTCCAAGTGGTACGCCGGCAAGAAGGAATACGCCGGCTACCTGGCCGCCGACCTCAAGGTCCGCGACATGCTGCGCAAGCGGCTCGCCGCGGCCGGCATCAGCAAGATCCTGATCGAGCGTCCTGCCAAGACGGCGCGCGTGACGATCCACACCGCCCGCCCGGGCGTGGTGATCGGCAAGCGCGGCGAGGACATCGAGAAGCTGCGCAAGGACGTCAGCGAGATGATGGGCGTTCCCGCCCACATCAACGTGACCGAGGTGCGCAAGCCCGAACTCGACGCGCAGCTGGTCGCCGAGTCGATCGCGCAGCAGCTGGAGCGCCGCATCATGTTCCGCCGCGCGATGAAGCGCGCGGTCGGCAACGCGATGCGCCTGGGCGCGCTGGGCATCAAGGTCAACGTCGCCGGCCGCCTCAACGGCGCCGAGATCGCGCGTTCGGAGTGGTACCGCGAGGGTCGCGTGCCGCTGCACACGCTGCGCGCCGACGTCGACTACGGCTTCGCCGAGGCCAAGACGACCTACGGGATCATCGGCATCAAGACCTGGATCTACAAGGGCGAAATCTTCGATTTCAGCCAGGTGGGCCAGGAGAAGCAGGACGACTCGCCGCGTGGCGAGCGTGGCGACCGCGGCGACCGTGAGCGTCCGCGCGGACCGCGCCGCGACCGTGGCGACCGCGAGGCGAGGGACTAAGTCATGTTGCAACCCAAGCGAACCAAATACCGCAAGATGCACAAGGGCCGCAACGACGGCCTGGCGTGGAGCGGCAACGCCGTCAGCTTCGGCGAGTACGGCCTCAAGGCCACCGCGACCGGCCAGCTGACCGCGCGCCAGATCGAGGCCGGCCGCCGCTCGATCAGCCGCCACGTCAAGCGCGGCGGCAAGATGTGGATCCGCGTGTTCCCCGACAAGCCGATCACCAAGAAGCCGATCGAAGTGCGAATGGGCTCGGGCAAGGGCTCGGTGGAGTACTGGGTCGCGCAGATCCAGCCCGGCCGCATGATCTACGAGATCGAGGGCGTGAGCGAGGACGTGGCGCGCGAGGCGTTCCGCCTGGCCGCGGCCAAGCTCTCGGTGACCACCACTTTCGTGACCCGGACGGTGCGCTGATGGCGACGACGAAGGAACTGCGCGGCAAGTCCGCGGACGAGCTGCAGAGCCACCTGGTGGAGCTGCAGAAGGAGCGGTTCGCCCTGCGCATGCAGAAGGCGACCGGCCAGCTGACCAAGACCCACGAGGCGCGTCGCGTGCGTCGTGAGATCGCGCGCGTCAACACGCTGCTGTCGGCGAAGAAGTAAGGCATACGACCATGAACAACAGCGAAAAGAAGCAGAACACGGTCCAGGGCCGCGTGGTCAGCGACAAGATGGACAAGACGGTCACCGTCCTGGTCGAGCGCAACGTCAAGCACGCGCTGTACGGCAAGTACATCCGTCGCTCGACCAAGCTGCACGCCCACGACGCCGACAACACCGCGAAGGAAGGCGACATCGTCCGCCTCGTGGAAGTGGCCCCGATCTCGAAGACCAAGAACTGGCGCGTGGTCGAGATCGTCGCCCGCGCGGCCGAATAACGGAGGACGCTTCCCATGATCCAGATGCAGAGCCACCTCGACGTGGCCGACAACTCCGGCGCCAAGGAAGTGATGTGCATCAAGGTGCTCGGCGGCTCCAAGCGCCGTTACGCCGCGATCGGCGACATCATCAAGGTTTCGGTCAAGGACGCGATCCCGCGCGGCAAGGTCAAGAAGGGCGAGGTCTACGACGCCGTCGTGGTGCGCACCCGCAAGGGCGTGCGCCGTCCCGACGGTTCGCTGATCCGCTTCGACGGCAACGCCGCGGTGTTGCTCAACAACAAGCAGGAGCCGATCGGCACCCGCATCTTCGGGCCTGTGACCCGCGAGCTGCGTACCGAGAAGTTCATGAAGATCGTCTCGCTCGCTCCCGAAGTGCTGTGAGCGGAGAGGACAAAGACCATGGCTAATCGAATCAAGAAGGGCGACCAGGTGGTCGTCATCGCGGGCCGCGACAAGGGCAAGACCGGCGACGTGGTGCGCGTGCTCGGCGACAAGGTCGTCGTGTCGAACATCAACATCGTCAAGCGCCACACCAAGCCCAACCCCCAGGCCGGCCAGCCCGGCGGCGTGATCGAGCGCGAGTCGCCGATCCACGTGTCGAACGTGATGCTGTTCAACCCTGCCACCGGCAAGGGCGAGCGCGTCGGTACCAAGGTGCTCGAGGATGGACGGCGGCTGCGCGTGTTCCGCTCGAGTGGCGAGGCGGTCTGACAAGACCCGCCTGATCCCCAGGAAAGAAGACAATGACGACCCGTCTGGAAAAGTTCTACAAGGATGAAGTTGTTCCGAAGCTGATGCAGCAATTCGGCTACGACAACATCATGCAGGTCCCGCGCCTGACCAAGATCACGCTCAACATGGGCGTGGGCGAGGCCGCGGCCAACAAGAAGATCCTCGAGAACGCGACCGCCGACATGGCGAAGATCAGCGGCCAGAAGCCGCTGGTGACCAAGTCGCGCATCTCGGTGGCCTCGTTCAAGATCCGCGACGGCTGGCCGATCGGCTGCAAGGTCACCCTGCGCCGCGCGAAGATGTACGAGTTCCTCGACCGCCTGGTCAACGTCTCGCTGCCGCGCGTGCGCGACTTCCGCGGCGTGTCGGCGCGGTCGTTCGACGGCCGCGGCAACTACAACATGGGCGTCAAGGAACAGATCATCTTCCCGGAGATCGATTTCGACCAGGTGGACGCGGTGCGCGGCATGGACATCGCCATCACCACCACGGCCAAGACCAACGCCGAAGCCAAGGCCCTGCTCGAGGCCTTCCGCTTCCCGTTCCGCAACTGAGGAAACAGATATGGCGAAGACCTCCATGGTCAACCGCGAGGCCAAGCGTGCCAAGCTGGTGAAGAAGCACGCCGCCAAGCGCGCCGAGCTGAAGAAGATCGTCTCCAGCCAGACGGCGAGCTACGAGGAGAAGATCGAGGCCGCGACCAGGCTGCAGAAGCTGCCGCGCGATTCGTCGGCTTCGCGCCAGACGACCCGCTGCGCGATGAGCGGCCGTCCCCGTGGCGTCTACAGCAAGTTCGGCCTCGGCCGCAACATGCTGCGCCAGGCCACGATGCGCGGCGACGTGCCGGGCCTGCGCAAGGCCAGCTGGTAAGCCCGACCTTGCCCGCCACGGCGGGCAGGCGCCACCGCGGCGGTCGCGCCGCGGATGGATGCGACGGCCGCGCCCCACACGGGCGCGCCAGTCGTATATAATCGCCGGCTTGCCCGCGCCAGCGGGCGAGCGACGGCCCGGCCCACCGGCCGTGGACAACCCAAGCAGATTTTCGCGAAAGCGGATATCGGTGCACTCATAAGGAACTCCCATGAGCATGACTGATCCCATCGCCGACATGCTGGTCCGCATCAGGAATGCGGCCGCGGTCGGCAAGCCGACGGTGAAGATGCCGTCCTCCAAGACCAAGGTCGCCATCGCCAACGTGCTGAAGGCCGAAGGCTATATCGGCGACCTGCGCGTGACCGAGAACGGCGCCAAGGCCGAACTCGAGATCGTTCTCAAGTATTTCGAAGGCCGTCCGGTGATCGAGCAGCTCAAGCGCGTGTCGCGCTCGGGCCTGCGCCAGTACCGCGGCAAGGACGCGCTGCCCAAGGTCCTCGGTGGCCTGGGCGTCGCCATCATCTCCACCTCGAAGGGCATCATGACCGATGCGCAGGCGCGCCAGCAGGGCGTCGGCGGCGAGGTCCTGTGCTTCGTGGCCTAAGGGAGTAACGCAGATGTCCCGCATCGCCAAGAAGCCGATCGCCCTCCCGAAGGGCGTCGAAGTCAGCTCCCAGCCGGGCTCGATCAGCGTCAAGGGCCCGAAGGGCACCCTGTCGGTGGTCAAGCCGGCCGACATCCAGGTCAACATCGAGGACGGCAACGCGCTGCTCTCGGCCAACGACCCCTCGCAGATCGCCCTCACCGGCACCCTGCGCGCCATCGTCGCGAACATGGTCCAAGGCGTCTCGCAGGGCTTCGAGCGCAAGCTCGAGCTGGTCGGCGTCGGTTACCGTGCCGCGGCCCAGGGCAAGGACCTGAACCTGTCGCTGGGCTTCTCGCACCCGGTCGTGTTCAAGGCCCCCGAAGGCATCACCATCACCACGCCGACCCAGACCGAGATCGTGGTCGCCGGCGCGGACAAGCAGCTGGTGGGCGAGGTTGCCGCCAAGATCCGCGGATTCCGTCCGCCGGAGCCCTACAAGGGCAAGGGCGTGAAGTACTCCGACGAAGTCATCATCCGCAAGGAAGCCAAGAAGGCGTAATGCGGACCGCCGGCCCTGCGCCGGCCCCGCCAGCCGATCCGCTTCCCGCCACAGAGCATATCCATGGACAAGAAAATCGCCCGCCTGCGCCGCGCCAAGTCCACGCGTGCGCACATCCGCGAACTCGGCGTGCCGCGCCTGTCGGTGCTGCGCACCGGCCAGCACGTCTACGCCCAGGTGTTCAGCGCCGACGGCTCCAAGGTCCTGGCCGCGGCCAGCACCACCCAGGCCGACGTCCGCGACGGCCTGAAGAATGGCAAGAACGCCGAAGCCGCCGCCAAGGTCGGCCGCGCCATCGCCGAGAAGGCCAAGGCCGCCGGCATCGAGACGGTTGCCTTCGACCGCTCGGGCTATCGCTACCACGGCCGCGTCAAGGCGCTGGCCGACGCCGCCCGCGAGGGTGGCCTGCAGTTCTGATGCTTGAAAGCGGCATGGCCGGCGCCATGTCGCTTTTCATGCCGACCTGCCGGTGCAGGGTGCACCGGGCGCGCCGCGGCTTCTGTCCGACGGACGCGATCCACCGCTCCAGACCACAACCATAAGCGGCCAAGCCGCAAATTCCCTCCAACAGAGACATGGCAATGGCAGAACAACGTGAATCCCGCGGGCGCGACCGCAATCGCGACCGGGAAGAAATCGACGACGGCATGATCGAGAAGCTGGTCGCGGTCAACCGCGTCAGCAAGACCGTCAAGGGCGGTCGCCAGTTCACCTTCACCGCGCTGACGGTGGTGGGCGACGGCAACGGCAAGGTCGGCTTCGGCTACGGCAAGGCGCGCGAAGTGCCGGTCGCGATCCAGAAGTCGATGGAATACGCGCGCAAGAACATGAACACGGTCGACCTCAACGGCGGCACGCTGTTCCACACGGTGAAGTCCGGCCACGGCGCCGCCCGCGTGTTCATGCAGCCGGCTTCCGAGGGTACCGGCGTGATCGCCGGCGGCGCGATGCGCGCCGTGCTCGAAGCGGTGGGCGTGAAGGACGTGCTGGCCAAGGCCACCGGTTCGCGCAACCCGATCAACCTGGTGCGCGCCACCGTCAAGGGCCTGACCGAGATGCAGTCGCCGGCCCGCATCGCGGCCAAGCGCGGCAAGAAGGTGGAGGAGATCCTCAATGGCTAAGAACGAAGCCGCCGGCGGCACCGTCAAGGTGCGCCTGGTCAAGGGCCTGCGCGGCTCGCAGGCGAAGCACCGCCTGTCGGTGCGCGCGCTTGGCCTGAACAAGCTCAACGACGTCCGCGAACTGAAGGACAGCCCGCAGGTTCGTGGCCTGATCAACAAGGTCCACTACCTGGTGAAGGTGGAGGAATAATCATGAAGCTCAATACGCTCAAGCCTGCCGACGGCGCCCGCAAGGAGCGCACCCGCGTCGGTCGCGGCATCGGTTCCGGCCTCGGCAAGACCGCCGGCCGCGGCCACAAGGGTTCGTTCGCGCGCGCCGGCAAGGGCAAGATCAAGGCCGGCTTCGAAGGCGGCCAGATGCCCATGCACATGCGCCTGCCGAAGATCGGCTTCCGCTCGAAGCTGAAGGCCGACACCGCCGAAGTGTTCCTGTACCAGCTCGAGAAGCTGGACGGCGACGTCGACTTCGCCGCCCTGCGCGCCGCCAAGCTGGTGCCGAGCACCGCGAAGAAGGCCAAGGTCGTCAAGAACGGCGAGATCTCGAAGAAGCTCGTGCTCAAGGGCCTGCTGGTGACGGCCGGTGCGCGCGCGGTGATCGAGGCCGCCGGCGGCAAGATCGAGGAGTAAGCACGGCATGGCGCGAAGCGCGGGAGCGATGTCGGGTCTGGCCGGCGCGGGCAAGTTCACCGAACTGCGCCAGCGCCTGCTGTTCGTGCTCGGTGCGCTGATCGTCTACCGCATCGGCTGCTACATCCCGGTGCCGGGCGTGAACCCGGACGCGATGCTGCAGCTGATGGAACGCCAGGAAGGCACCATCGTGGACATGTTCAACATGTTCTCCGGTGGTGCCCTTGAGCGCTTCAGCCTGTTCGCGCTCAACGTGATTCCCTACATCTCGGCCTCGATCGTCATGCAGCTCATGGTGCAGATCGTGCCGAGCCTGAAGGCGATCCAGAAGGAAGGCGAGTCCGGCCGCCGCCGGATCACCCAGTGGTCGCGCATCGGCGCGATCCCGCTGGCGATCTTCCAGTCGGCCGGCATCGCGATCGCGCTGCAGAGCCAGGGCGCCGGCACCGGCATCCCGGTGGTGTACGCGCCGGGTCCAGGCTTCGTGCTGACCGCGATCGTCGCCCTCACCGCCGGCACCATGTTCCTGGTGTGGCTGGGCGAGCAGGTGACCGAGCGCGGCATCGGCAACGGCGTGTCGCTGATCATCTTCGCCGGTATCGTCGCCGGACTGCCCTCGGCGGTGATCGGTACCATCGAGGCGGCCCGCAACGGCGACGTCAGCCCGATCGCGGTGATCATGATCGCGGTGATCGTGGCGGTGTTCACCTACTTCGTGGTGTTCGTCGAGCGCGGCCAGCGCCGGATCACGGTCAACTACGCGCGCCGCCAGGGTGGCCGCAACGCGTACATGAACCAGACCTCGTTCCTGCCGCTCAAGCTCAACATGGCGGGCGTGATCCCGGCGATCTTCGCCTCGTCGATCATCATGTTCCCGGCCACCGCCACCACCTGGTTCGGCCAGGCGGGTTCGGCGCAGTGGCTGCAGCGGGTGGCGCAGGCGCTCTCGCCCGGCGAGCCGCTGTACATCCTGCTGTACGCGGGCCTGATCGCCGGTTTCGCGTTCTTCTACACCGCGCTGGTGTTCAACTCGCAGGAAACCGCCGACAACCTCAAGAAGTCGGGCGCGCTGGTACCGGGCATCCGCCCCGGCAAGGCCACGGCCGAGTACATCGACGGGGTGCTGACCCGGCTCACTGCCGCCGGCGCCGGCTACCTGGTGCTGGTCTGCCTGTTGCCGGAGTTCATGCGGGCCGAGCTTAACGTCTCGTTCTACTTCGGCGGCACCTCGCTGCTGATCGTGGTGGTGGTGGTGATGGACTTCATCGCCCAGATCCAGGCCCACCTGATGTCGCACCAGTACGAAAGCCTGCTCAAGAAGGCCAACCTCCGGGGCGGCGCCAGGACGCGGTAAGACGGTAGAATATGTGGCGCGGGCCCAGGCCCGCGCGAGCAGGACCCGGACGGGACGTCCGGACGGACGCGGCCCGGATGGCCGCAGGAATTCAAGCCGGCGCGGAGCACAGCCTCCCCCGGCACGATGGGCGACTCCCGCGGCGGTCCCGCGCGGGGGTGGATCCAGGCCTTTCGCGCACCAGAGTAGTGCGCGGGGCAGGGCGGGGGAGACCCCGTACTGCCAGCCGGGGTCCGTCGCCGGAGCATGGGCACACTCCCCATGCCGGGTCGGGGCGCCGTGGCGTCTCCGGCTTCCAAGCAACCCGGGACCCTGTTAGAATTTCGTGTTCACTCCGCCGGGGACCACCGTTCCTGGCCGACCAACCAGTTGGAGATCCGCGCATGGCGCGTATTGCAGGTGTCAACCTGCCTGCCCAGAAGCACGTCTGGGTCGGGCTGCAAAGCATCTACGGCATCGGCCGTACCCGTTCGAAGCAGGTCTGCGATGCCGCAGGCGTGGCCTCGAACACCAAGATCCGCGACCTGTCGGAGCCGGAAGTCGAGCGCCTGCGCGCCGAAGTCGGCAAGTACGTGGTCGAGGGCGACCTGCGCCGCGAAATCGGCATGGCGATCAAGCGCCTGATGGACCTGGCCTGCTACCGCGGCCTGCGCCACCGCCGCGGCCTGCCCCTGCGTGGCCAGCGCACCCGGACCAATGCACGCACCCGCAAGGGTCCGCGCAAGGCCATCAAGAAGTAAGGAGCCCAGACCATGGCCAAGCCGGCTGCCAAGCAGAAGAAGAAGATCAAGCGCGTCGTCACCGACGGCATCGCGCACGTGCACGCTTCGTTCAACAACACCATCATCACGATCACCGACCGCCAGGGCAACGCGCTGTCGTGGGCGACCTCGGGCGGCGCGGGTTTCCGCGGTTCGCGCAAGTCGACCCCGTTCGCCGCGCAGGTGGCCGCCGAGAAGGCGGGCAAGGATGCGCTGGACTACGGCGTGAAGTCGCTGGAAGTCCGCATCAAGGGCCCCGGCCCGGGTCGTGAGTCGGCCGTGCGTTCGTTGAACAACGTGGGCTACAAGATCACCAACATCATCGACGTGACGCCGATCCCGCACAACGGGTGCCGTCCGCCGAAGAAGCGTCGCGTCTAAGGGAGCGATAAGAAATGGCTCGTTATATCGGTCCCACCTGCAAGCTCGCGCGCCGCGAAGGCGCCGACCTCTCGCTCAAGTCCCCGACCCGTGCGCTCGACTCCAAGTGCAAGCTGGAGCAGAAGCCCGGCCAGCACGGCGCCGGCACCGGCGCGCGTCGCAGCAAGCTGTCCGACTACGCCCTGCAGCTTCGCGAGAAGCAGAAGGTCAAGCGTATCTATGGCCTGCTGGAGCGCCAGTTCCGCAACTACTACAAGAAGGCCTCGAACAAGAAGGGCAACACGGGTGAGAACCTGCTGCAGCTCCTCGAGACCCGCCTGGACAACGTCGTCTACCGCATGGGCTTCGCGGTGACCCGTCCGGCCGCCCGCCAGCTGGTCTCGCACCGCGGCGTCACGGTCAACGGCAAGCCGGTCAACCTGCCGTCCTACCAGGTCAAGGCCGGCGACGCGATCGCGCTGTCGGAGAAGGCGCAGAAGCAGATGCGCGTCCAGGAAGCGCTGACCGTCTCGTCCAGCATGGACCTGTCGCCTTCGTGGGTCGAAGTCGACCAGAAGAAGTTCAGCGGCGTGTTCAAGGCGGTCCCGGACCGCGGCGACCTGCCCGCCGACATCAACGAAGCGCTGATCGTCGAGCTGTACTCGAAGTAAGGACTGGCGGCGGGTCGTCCCGCGGCACCAGCAACAACTCCCCCGGCCCGTGCCTGCGCACGGGCCACCCCTTGCCAGCAAGGGGCTCCAAACGTCCAGGGCCACGCGTCGACGGATGCGGTGGCACTGCAGGAGACGCTACGAATATGACTGTTACCGCCAACCAGGTCCTGCGCCCCCGTGGTCCCCAGATCGAACGCCTCGCCGGCAATCGCGCGAAGGTCGTGATCGAGCCGCTGGAGCGCGGCTATGGCCATACCCTGGGCAACGCGCTTCGCCGCGTGCTCCTCTCGTCGATCCCCGGCTTCGCGATCACCGAAGTCGAGATCGACGGCGTGCTGCACGAGTACAGCACGATCGAAGGCCTGCAGGAAGACGTGCTCGAGGTGCTGCTCAACCTCAAGGACGTCGCGATCCGCATGGGCACGGGCGAGAGCTCGACGCTCACGCTGAGCAAGTCGGGCCCCGGCGTCGTCACCGCCGCCGACATCAAGACCGACCACAACGTCGAGATCCTCAATCCCGACCACGTGATCGCGCACCTCACCAAGGACACCCAGCTCAACATCCGCCTGAAGATCGAGCGCGGTTTCGGCTACCAGCCGGCCGCCGCCCGTCGTCGTCCGGACGAAGAGACCCGCGCCATCGGTCGCCTGATGCTGGACGCGTCGTTCTCGCCGGTCCGCCGCGTGGCCTATGAAGTCGAGGCCGCCCGCGTCGAACAGCGCACCGACCTGGACAAGCTGGTCCTGGACATCGAGACCAACGGCACGATCGACGCCGAAGAAGCCGTGCGCACCGCCGCCGACATCCTCACCGACCAGCTGAGCGTGTTCGGCGACTTCACCCACCGCGACCGCGGCGGCCAGAAGGCGCAGACCCCGGGCGTCGACCCGATCCTGCTGCGTCCGATCGACGACCTCGAGCTGACCGTGCGTTCGGCCAACTGCCTCAAGGCCGAGAGCATCTACTACATCGGCGACCTGATCCAGAAGACCGAGGTCGAGCTGCTCAAGACCCCGAACCTGGGCAAGAAGTCGCTCACCGAGATCAAGGAAGTGCTGGCCCAGCGTGGCCTGTCGCTCGGCATGAAGCTCGAGAACTGGCCGCCGGCCGGCGTCTCGGCCCACGGGATGCTTGGGTGAGGTAGCGCGCTTGCGAGCCGCTGGCTCGCGCGCTGCCGAACGCCCGGCCACGGATGGCCGGGCCGGGCGTTCCGAATTCCGCGCAGTTGCGCCATGGATGGCAGCCCCGGTTTCACCGTAGTCATTGCAACACCCGCCCGACGGGCACAAGCCCGCGGCACGACCGGCAAGGGACGCCGGCAAGGACCACCCGCAGTCCGCATACAGCGCCAGGAAGGCGACACAGACGTCCAAGGCTCCACACTTCTTTCCTAAGGAATCCAGACCATGCGTCACCAGAAAGCCGGTCGCAAGTTCAACCGCACCAGCGCCCACCGCCAGGCGATGTTCACCAACATGGCCGCCTCGCTGTTCAAGCACGAACTGATCAAGACCACCCTGCCCAAGGCCAAGGAACTGCGCCGCGTCGCCGAGCCGCTGATCACCCTTGGCAAGGTCGACAGCGTCGCCAACCGCCGCCTGGCCTTCTCGCGCCTGCGCGACAAGGAAGCGGTCGGCAACCTGTTCACCACGCTGGGTCCGCGCTACGCCGCGCGTCCGGGTGGCTACCTGCGCATCCTCAAGTGCGGCTTCCGCGCCGGCGACAACGCGCCGATGGCGTACGTGGAGCTGGTGGATCGCCCGCAGGCGGCGGCCGAGTAAGCAGCCTCCGCAGGATGTGATGCGAAACCCCGGCCCGGCCGGGGTTTCTGCTTTTCGGGCGCCGGAACGCCGCAGGCGCGATGTCCCCGCTTTCGTCGCGCGCGGCAGCCCGGTCCATATCGTCTGCGGGCGGGCACGCCTGGGGTCTCCGGCGAGCCGTGCCGCCGACACGTCCAGTCGCGTGCGCCCGGTGCCCGGCAGCGGCGATAATGCGGCCTGTGTCCAAGCCCAAGGCGCCCATGAATCCTCTCCGCTGGTCGTTCCGTTCGCAGATGCTGGCCGGTGCGGCCGTCTGTTTCGCGCTCATCGGTTTCGCGATCTACAGCCAGTTGGCCTGGGGCCTCCAGCCCTGTCCGCTGTGCATCTTCCAGCGCATCGCGTTCGCGGCACTGGGGCTGGTGATGCTGCTGGCCGGCGTGTTCGCGCCGCGTGCGCGGGGCGGCCAACAGCTGTGGGCGCTGCTCGCGCTTGCCGCTGCGGCGGTGGGCATCGGCATTGCGGGACGCCACGTGTGGCTGCAGCTGTTCCCGCCGGAGATCCCGGCCTGCGGCGCCCCGTTCGCCTTCATGCGCGAGACGATGGACACGCCCAGCCTGGTCCGCCAGGTGCTCACCGGCACGGGCGACTGCGGCGCGGTCGACTGGACCTTCCTCGGCCTGTCGATGCCGTGGTGGAGCCTGATCTGGTTCGTCCTGCTGGGCTTCTGGGGGCTGCACGCAGGCCTGCGTCGTCGCGCCTAGTCGGCTGTTGCAGCTGAAATTGACGCGCCGCAGCAAGCGGCGCACCATGCGTGTTCGTACCGGGCACTCCCATGCAAAGCGCAGATCGCAACCTCCAGGCCGTGAACCTCCCCGAAGATTGGCATCCAGGCAGCTGGCGTTCGCGCCCGGCGCTGCAGATGCCGGCGTATCCGGACGAGGCGGCGCTGGGCGAGGTGCAGGACGAACTGCGCCAGCTGCCGCCGCTGGTGACCTCGCGCGAGATCCTGGCGCTCAAGCAGCAGCTGGCCGAGGCGCAGGAAGGCAAGCGCTTCCTGCTGCAGGGCGGCGACTGCGCCGAGAACTTCGCCGAATGCAGCTCGGAGATCATCTCCAACCGGCTCAAGGTGCTGCTGCAGATGAGCCTGGTCCTGGTGCACGGCATGAAGCTGCCGGTGGTGCGCGTGGGCCGCTTCGCGGGCCAGTACGCCAAGCCGCGCTCGGCCGGTACCGAACTGCGCGACGGCGTGGAACTGCCGAGCTACCGCGGCGACATCGTCAACGGCCCGGCGTTCACCGCCGAGGCCCGCGTGCCGGACCCGCGGCGCATGGTCAAGGCGCACGCGCGTTCGGCGATGACGATGAACTTCGTGCGTTCCCTGATCGACGGCGGCTTCGCCGACCTGCACCATCCCGAGTACTGGGGCCTGGGCTGGGTGTCGCAAGCGCCGCTGGCGGGCGAATACCAGAAGATGGTGGCCGGCATCGGCGATGCCGTGCGCTTCATGGAAACGCTGGCCGGGCGGCAGATCCACAGCCTCAACCGCGTCGATTTCTACACCTCGCACGAGGCGCTGCTGCTGCCCTACGAGGAAACGCAGACGCGCCAGGTGCCGCGCCAGTGGGGCTGGTTCAACCTCAGCACGCATTTCCCGTGGGTCGGAATGCGCACGGCCGCGCTGGACGGCGCGCACACCGAATACTTCCGCGGCATCCGCAACCCGATCGCGGTCAAGGTCGGCCCCAGCGCGACGGTCGACCAGCTGCTGCGCCTGATCGACGTGCTCAACCCGGACGACGAACCGGGCCGACTCGGCCTGATCCATCGCATGGGCGCGGCCGAGGTCGCCAGCAAGCTGCCGCCGCTGCTCGAGGCGGTGAAGCGCGAAGGGCGCCGCGTGCTGTGGATCTGCGATGCGATGCACGGCAACACCGAGTCCACCAGCAACGGCTACAAGACGCGCCGCTTCGACAACATCCGCAGCGAGATCGAGCAGTCGTTCGACATCCATGCCGCCGCCGGCACGCGCCTGGGTGGCGTGCACCTGGAGCTGACCGGCGAAGATGTCACCGAGTGCACTGGCGGTGCGCGCGCGCTCACCGAAGGGGACCTGGAGCGCGCCTACCGCTCGACGGTCGATCCGCGCCTGAACTACGAGCAGGCGCTGGAAACGGCAATGCTGATCGTGCGCAAGCACGCCCAGCTCAATCCGCCGGTCAGCGCCTGACCGGAGGCGGACGCGACGCCGGCCTCAGCGCCGGCGCAGCAGGTCGCGACCCAGGATCGCGACGATCACGAGGTTGATCGCCAGCACCGTCGCCGCGATCCAGCCCGGATGGCGGACCAGCGCGTGCACCTCGAACGGCAGGTAGAGCGCGGCGGACACGCAGCCCAGCCACGACGCCCAGGCGCGTGCGCGCCACAGGCCCCAGGCCTCGACCAGGCGCAACAGGCCGTAGGCGGCGATGGCGAGCGCGACCAGCCGGACCGAGTCGGCGCTGATCATCCGCTGCAGCCAGCCTGTGCCGGGCGCGTGGCCCTGGATGCGGGCGAGCAGCATCCCGGCCCACAGCTGCAGCCGCGCCGCGCCGGCAAAGGCCAGCGCGCCGGCGCCGACCAGCGACACGACGCCTTTGGCCGCTTCGAAGAGCGCCACCGCGCGCAGCGCAGGGTCGGTGTTGCCCGGTGCCGGCAGGGCGGCAAGGTCGGCGGGGGCGTGCATGGCGGTCAGAACAGTCCAGGCTGGCGCTGCGTGGGCGGCGAGGTGCCGTGCAGTGCCCATTCGCCAAGCGCCTGGTAGCGGCCGCCAGCGTTGAACAGCAGTTCGAACGCCTCGACCCGCAGCGCTTCGCCGCTGCAGTCGACCTGCTCCACCCAGGGCTGCGGCGGCGCGCCGCGCTCCAGATAGGCCAGCGTCACATGCGGCTGGGTGGTCGCCTCCTGCGGGCGGATACCGGACTCGCGCAGCGCATCCCGGTGGGCGTCGCACAGGACCTGCAGCAGCGAGCCGGGCCGCGGCAGGGCGACCAGGGCGCCGGCGTGGCGCCAGACCGCCAGGCGTTCGATGCTGAACCCGTGCGGCGGTACCAGCGCCGCTGCGGACGCGAGCGCGTCCCCTGTCGCGGCCACCAGGGCGTCGTCGAACTCGCGTGCGACGAAGCACAGGGTGACGTGCCACTGGTCGGGACGGCGCAGCGACAGCCGCGGCGCGTCGGTGGGCCGCGCGGCGACGATGCGGTCGCGCAGCGCGGCCAGCGTCGCCTGTGCGGTGACGCCCGGCCTCCAGCCGGTAAACAGCGTTCGGCTCACGCCGCGCGGCTGGCCCGCTTGCGGTCGCTTTCGGTCAGCAGCTTCTTGCGCAGGCGGATTTCCTTCGGCGTGATCTCGACCAGCTCGTCGTCGTCGATGAAGTCCAGCGCCTGCTCGAGCGAAAACTTGATCGCCGGCGACAGCTGGATCGCGTCGTCCTTGCCCGAAGCGCGCATGTTGGTCAGCGGCTTGGCCTTGATCACGTTGACCGTCAGGTCGTTGTCCTTGGAGTGGATGCCGACCAGCTGGCCTTCGTAGACGTTGTCGCCTTCGGCCGCGAACAGCTTGCCGCGGTCCTGCAGCGGCCCAAGCGAATAGGCCGGCGTGGTGCCCGGCGCATTGGCGATCATCACGCCGTTCTGGCGCTTGGCGATCGCGCCCTGCTCCTTGGGGCCGTAGTGGTCGAACACGTGGAACAGCAGGCCGCTGCCCGAGGTGAGCGTCTTGAACTCGTTCTGGAAGCCGATCAGGCCGCGCGCCGGGATCTCGTAGTCCAGGCGCACGCGGCCCTTGCCGTCGGGCTCCATGTTCTTGAGCTGCGCCTTGCGCATGCCCAGCTTCTCCATCACCGCGCCCTGGTGGGTCTCTTCCACGTCGACCACCAGCTGTTCGATCGGCTCCATCAGCTGGCCGTCGATCTCCTTGATGATCACTTCAGGACGCGACACGGCGAGCTCGAAACCCTCGCGGCGCATGTTCTCGATCAGTACCGACAGGTGCAGCTCGCCGCGGCCGGAGACCAGGAACTTGTCGGCGTCCTCGAGCTGCTCGACGCGCAGGGCGACGTTGTGCACCGCTTCGCGCTCGAGCCGGTCCTTGATCTGGCGGCTGGTGAGGAACTTGCCGCCCGACAGGTCCTTGTTGCCGGCGAAGGGCGAGTTGTTGACCTGGAAGGTCATCGAGATGGTCGGCTCGTCGACCGTCAGCGCCGGCAGCGCTTCGGGGGCCTCCAGCGCGCAGACGGTGTCGGAGATGGTCAGCTCGGCGATGCCGGAAATCGCGACGATGTCACCGGCCTGCGCGGTCTCCTGCTCGATGCGCTCCAGGCCCATGAAGCCCAGCACCTGCAGCACCTTGCCCTGGCGCCTGTTGCCGTTGCGGTCGATCACCGCCACCGGCATGTTCTTGCGCACGGTGCCGCGCTGCACGCGGCCGATGCCGATCACGCCGACGAAGTTGTTGTAGTCCAGCTGGCTGATGCGCATCTGGAACGGGCCGTCCAGGTCCACCGGCGGCGCGGGTACGTGCTGCATGATCGCCTCGTACAGCGGGGTCATGTCGCCCTCGCGCACGTCGTCGGTCAGGCCGGCGTAGCCGTTCAGGCCCGAGGCGTAGATGATCGGGAAGTCCATCTGCTCGGGCGTGGCGCCGAGGCGGTCGAACAGGTCCCAGACCTGCTCGACGACCCACTCCGGACGCGCGCCCGGACGGTCGACCTTGTTGATCACCACGATCGGCTTGAAGCCCATCGCGAACGCCTTCTGGGTGACGAAGCGCGTCTGCGGCATCGGACCGTCCATCGCGTCGACCAGCAGCAGCACCGAATCGACCATCGACAGCACGCGCTCGACTTCGCCGCCGAAATCGGCGTGGCCGGGGGTGTCGACGATGTTGATGCGGTTGCCCTGCCAGGTGATGGCGGTGTTCTTGGCCAGGATGGTGATGCCGCGTTCCTTTTCCTGGTCGTTGCTGTCCATCACGCGTTCGGCGAGGACGGTGCGTTCGCTGAGGGTGCCCGACTGCTTGAGCAACTGGTCGACGAGGGTGGTCTTGCCGTGGTCGACGTGGGCGACGATGGCGATGTTGCGCAGGCGTTCGATGGACATGGATTCGGAGGTCGGGTCATCCGCACACGCTGCCTGGGAGGGGGCAGGGCGCGGGGAGGGTGGAGGGGAAGCGGGCTATTATATCGGGTCAACCGCCCCATCCGGGCCACTGGAGCTGAATACATGAGCCTTTTCGCCGTTTTCGATACCGACCGGGGCGAGATCAGGGTCGAGCTGTTCGCCGACAAGGCGCCGCTGACCGTCGCCAACTTCGTCAACCTGGCCCGGCGCGGCTTCTACGACGGGCTCAACTTCCACCGGGTGATCCCGGACTTCATGATCCAGGGCGGCTGCCCCAAGGGCACCGGCACCGGCGGGCCGGGCTACCGCTTCGAGGACGAGACCGGCAACGGCGTGAAGCACGAGCGCGGCGTCCTGTCGATGGCCAACGCCGGCCCGAACACCAACGGCAGCCAGTTCTTCATCACCCACATCAAGACCGACTGGCTGGACGGCAAGCACACCGTGTTCGGCAAGGTCACCCAGGGCCTGGACGTGGTGGACTCGGTGAAGCAGGGCGACGGAATCAAGTCGGTGAAGATCGAGGGCGACGCCGACGCGGCACTGGCGGCGAAGGCCGACCGCGTCGCCGAGTGGGATCGCATCCTGGCCGCCTGAGCCCGGCAACGGCGCCGCCCGTCCGCACGGGTCGGGCGGCTGCCGGCGTGGCGCCGCTTTCCACTTCGAAGGCGGGGGGGCGGGCGCTGGGGAGCGCCGTGGTCGCGGCCTCGCGCTCGACCGTTCGATGCAATGGAAACAGGGGCTTGCGTACGCTCCAGCCGGGTCCGCCGCGGCCGTGCGTGCTAGAATCCGCGGCCGCAGCCCGGCTTCCGCCGCCGCCGCCGCCGGCCCCGATCCCCCTTCCGGAACCCTCGCAATGCCGCAACTCGCCCGCCGCATGGGTCGCGCCAAGCAGAGCGCGATCATGCTCGTCGCAGAACGGGCGCGGCAGCTCAAGGCGCAGGGGCGCGACATCATCAGCTTCTCGATCGGCGTGCCCAACTTCCTGCCGGGGCCGCACGTGTACGCGGCCGCGCGCGAGGCGCTCGAGCGCGACTCCGGCCAGTACGGCAGCAACCGCGGTGCCGACGCGCTGCTCGACGCCTTCCTGGGCCACCTCGAGGCGGCCGGCCTGACCGGCTACACGCGCGCCAACTGCGCCACCGGCATCGGCGCCAAGCACGTGCTGTTCAACCTGTGCGAGGCGCTGCTCGACCCGGGCGACGGCTTCGCCTTCGCCACGCCGTACTGGACCAGCTACCTGGACATCGGCGAGCTGCTGGGTGCCGACATCCAGCTGCTGCCGTGTCCGCCGGAGCAGGACTACAAGCTGGTCCCCGCGCAGCTCGATGCGGCCCTGGCGCGTAAGCCCAGGGTGTTCCTGTTCAACAATCCCTCCAACCCGACCGGGATGGTCTACACGCGCGAAGAGATCGCCGCGCTGGCCGAGGTGGTCGCGCGCCATCCGGATACCTGGGTGATCACCGACGACATCTACCACCGCATGGTGTTCGACGGCGTGGGCTACCACAACTTCCTGCACCTGCGGCCGGACCTGCGCGACCGGGTCATCTTCGTCGACTCGCTGTCCAAGACCTACGGCATGCCGGGTTGGCGCACCGGCTTCATGGCCGGACCGGAGGTCGTGGCCAAGGCGCTGACCGCGCTCAACTCGACCCACATCACCAACGTGCCCGAAGTGGTGACCGCCGCCGCCGTGGCGGCGCTGTCCGGGCCGCAGGACGTGCCCCAGGCGCAATGCGAAGGCTTCGCGCGTCGCCGCGACCAGGTGCTCGAGATGCTGGCGCAGATCCCCGGCGTGGTCTGTCCGCGGCCGCAGGGCGCGTTCTACGTGTTCCCCGACATCAGCGTGGCCTTCGGCCGCACGCACGCGCCGACGGGCCTGCGCATCGGCAGCGACGTCGAGCTGTGCAACGCGCTGCTGGAAGCCAAGGGCGTGGCCTGCGTGCCGGGGTCGGCCTTCGGCGAACCGCGCGCATTGCGCATCAGCTACACCTGCCCGGAGGCGCAGCTCGCGCCGGGCCTGCAGCGCTTCCGCGAGTTCTTCGCGGAACTGGCCTGAGCGACGCGATGCGCGCGCCGGCCCACCCCATTCTCCCCGTCGGGTCGGTGCGCGACGCGCTGGCCTGCATTCAACTTCGCAAGAGGAACTCCCGATGAAAGCTCCCGTTCGTGTCGCAGTGACCGGCGCCGCCGGCCAGATCGGTTACGCCCTGCTGTTCCGCATCGCCTCGGGCGAGATGCTGGGCAAGGACCAGCCGGTGATCCTGCAGCTGCTCGAGCTGCCGATGGACAAGGCCCAGGCCGCGCTCAAGGGCGTGATGATGGAGCTGGAGGACTGCGCGTTCCCGCTGCTGGCCGGCATGGTCGGCACCGATGACCCCGAAGTCGCGTTCAAGGACGCCGACTACGCGCTGCTGGTCGGCGCGCGCCCGCGCGGTCCGGGCATGGAGCGCAAGGACCTGCTGCTGGAGAACGCCAAGATCTTCACCGCCCAGGGCGCCGCGCTGAACAAGGTCGCCTCGCGCAACGTCAAGGTGCTGGTGGTCGGCAACCCGGCCAATACCAACGCCTATATCGCGATGAAGTCCGCACCCGACCTGCCGGCGAAGAACTTCACCGCCATGCTGCGCCTGGACCACAACCGCGCGCTGAGCCAGCTCGCCGCCAAGGCCAATGTGGCCGTGGGCGACATCGAGAAGCTGGTGGTGTGGGGCAACCACAGTCCGACCATGTATCCCGATTACCGCTTCGCCACGGTCAAGGGCGAATCGCTGAAGGATCGGATCGGCGACGCCGACTGGAACGCCAACGAGTTCATCCCGAAGGTGGGCAAGCGCGGTGCGGCGATCATCGAAGCGCGCGGCCTGTCCTCGGCGGCCTCGGCGGCCAACGCCGCGATCGACCACATCCGCGACTGGGCGCTGGGCAGCAACGGCAAGTGGGTGACGATGGGCATCCCGTCCGACGGCTCCTACGGCATCCCGGAGGGCGTGATCTTCGGCTTCGCCGTGACGACCGAGAACGGCGAGTACACGATGGTCCGCGACCTCCCGGTCGACGACTTCAGCCAGAAGGCGATCGACAAGACCCTGGCCGAGCTCGAGGAAGAGCGCAGCGGCGTGGCGCACCTGCTGGGTTGATCGCCCACCTTGAATGCAGCACAGGCCGGGGAAACCCGGCCTTTGTTCTGTGGCGCCCGGGGCCGGGCGGTTGCCGCAGGCCAGGGCGCCGCCGCCCCCGCCCCGTGCGGGGAGCGACTCCTGTTGCGTCCAGGCTAGGGCGTGCCGCTGCTTGCCTGCCCGGGCACCCCTCAGTCGGCCGACGGTTTCCGTTCTCGAACGCCGCGGAGCGCGGTGGGGATCGGGATACCTGAGCCGGGCAGGCGTTCGCCCAGGATCCAGGATCCGGCCATGCTCAAGTGCGAGGAATCGAAATAGACCGGCTGTCCGTCGATGTATGGCGTGCAGGACCCGTCGCGGCAGACAAGATCGTGCATGTCCAGCACTTCTACACCGGGCCGATCGGCGGCGAGTGCAGCCAGCCGCGCGTTCGCGCCGCCGGTTCCCTCGTCCACGCGGGTCACGGCTGCGACGCAGTCGACGAACTCGTAGCGAAGGTTGCGGATCTCGCAGTGCCGGTCGTAGTTCGGGAAAAGGGGCACTTCGGCCAAGAGGACGACACGTTTGCCTTCGGCAACCAAGCTGTCCAGAGTTTTCCCGAAATCTTTCCAGAAATGGCGGTTGTGTCCGTGCACGCTCCATTGCGCACCGATCGCGACCACGGGATAGGCGGCGATCCTGTCGCGGATGAGCCCGCGGAACTGCGCGCATGCCCGTCGATAGACCGGCATGCCATAGCTCTCCCGCTTGCCCAGTACGGGCGGGCAGGTCGACAGCGATGCGTTCCGCACCGACAAGCCGTTCCGGTCCGCGACCGAGGCCAGGACGCCGATATAGTGCGCGGCGTGGGAGTCTCCCCACAGCAGGACATCCGGGTTGCCGGAAGCAGCGGTCCCGTGCACGCACCGCGGCTGCTCCAGCACCCCGGGATCGAACTGTTCGAGCTGGCAGTTGTACGGGAATTCGTAGGCGGGCGCGGTGTCGGCGAGCAGCCTGCGCTCGGCGGCGTCGACGCCGTTTCCGGCGAGCGCCGAGATGCGGCCGGCCTGCGTCGTCACGACGATCGACATGACCAGCAGGATCGTCACCGGAACGAAGAACAGGAGGGCTGCCACTCGCGCGCCCGGGAGCCGGAGCGACCGTGCCCTGCGTTCGACGAGCCAGTAGCTCGAAATCGACAGCACCAGGATCAGCGCCAGCAGTCCCCAGCCCGCGCGCGTGTCCGGCTGCACGCCGAGGTAGCGCGCGAAGGCCAGCACGGGCCAGTGCCAGAGATACAGGGAGTAGGAGATCAGCCCGACCGCGACCATCGGGCGCCAGCGCAGGGGCGCCAGGGCGGCACAGCGCCGCCGGCTGTCGGACCAGATTACCAGCGCTGCGCCCAGGCAGGCGGGCAGGGCGTTCCAGCCCGGGAAGCGGGAACTTCCATCCAGCGCGTAGAGGCTCCAGGCCATCAGGCACAGGCCGGCCACCGCGACGGCTTCGTAGATGATTCCTCCGTCGCGCGACGGGTTCCTGACCGCTGGCACCAGGGCGAGGATGGCCCCGATCCCGAGTTCACCCGCGCGGGCGGGCAGCATGTAGTAGGCGAGCGACGGATCGATGGCCGCCTGGTGGTGCGCATAGGCGAAGGAGACGAGGCACAGCAGCGCCACCAGCCCGGACAGCAGCCGTTGCCGGCGGAGCTTCAGGCCGAGCAGCAGGAGGATCGGCCACAGCAGGTAGAACTGCTCTTCCACGCCCAGCGACCACAAGTGCAGCAGCGGCAGCTGGCGGCTGTCGGTGGCGAAGTAGCCGGTATCCAGGTGCAGCCAGAAGAAGATGTTGGGCGCCGCCAGCAGGCTCCAGGTGGCCGCGGTCCCCAGCCGCACCAGGTCGGCCGACTGCATCAGCAGGCACCCGGCCACCAGCGTCCCGAACACCACCGCCGCATAGGCGGGAACGATGCGCCGCACGCGGCTGGCGTAGAAGTCGCGGAAGGAGAAGCCGTCGCCAGCCTGCGAGCGGATGATGATCGAGCTGATCAGGAAGCCCGAGATGACGAAGAAGATATCGACCCCGGTGAAGCCGCCGGGCGCGAGGCGCGGATCGAAATGGAACAGCAGCACCGCGATCACCGCGATCGCGCGCAGCCCGTCCACCTCGGGCCTGTAATGGAGGCGTTGCATCGTCCGAGGCGCGTCCCTGGCTGCCGGTCTGGCGCGGCATTATACGAAGGGGAGAAAGCATGGCCGCCATGGAGCGCACTTGCTCTCGAGCGCGACCCGGGCACCTGGGACCTCAGCGCCCCGGGTCGCCCGGGCGGAACATCACCTCCGGCCCCGGGCAGGACGGCGCCAAGGGCGGACACTGCCTGCACCCCGGGACCGAGGGCGGGTGTCGGCGGAGTCCCTGGCCCGCGCGGTTCGCGGATTGATCGGTTCGATCAACTCCATTGATCGATTCGGTCAACATCGGCGGGAAAGTTCATTTTCCAGCCGTTTTCCCGGCTTTTCCGCGCACAAGGGCGTGCTCATACGAAGGTCTTAACGCATTCCGGCGAACGCGGGCCTAGCCTCTGGCCGGGACATCGCGGAGACGGCCATGCGCTACGAAGATCTGTACCGGCAGTCGGTCGAGGCACCGGAAGCATTCTGGGCGGAACAGGCGCGGGCCATCCACTGGCATCGCGCGCCGGACGCCATCCTCGACTACTCCAATCCGCCGTTCCGCCGCTGGTTCGTCGGCGGCGAGACCAACCTGTGCTTCAACGCGGTCGACCGCCACCTGGACGAGCGCGGCGAGCAGCTGGCGCTGGTCGGCTGGTCGACCGAGACCGACAGCATCCGCGAACTCAGCTACCGCGAGCTGCACCGCGAGGTGAACGTGTTTGCGGCGAGCCTGCAGTCGCTCGGCGTCGGGCGCGGCGACCGCGTGGTGATCTACATGCCGCATACCGTGGACGCGGTGGTGGCGATGCTGGCCTGCGCGCGCATCGGCGCGATCCACTCGGTGGTGTTTGGCGGCTTCGCCGCGCACAACCTGGCGCTGCGCATCGACGACGCGCAGCCGCGCGTGCTGGTCACCGCGGATGCCGGCATCCGCGGCGGGAAGGTGATCCCGTTCCTGCCGCTGGTCAACGAGGCGCTGTCGCGCGCCGGGCATCCGCCCGAGAAGGTGCTGGTGGTCGACCGCGGCCTCGCCGGACCTTTGGCGCTGCGCGAAGGTCGCGACGTGGACTACGCGACGCTGCGCCGCGCGCACGAGGACGCGGACGTGCCGGTGGCCTGGCTCGAGTCCAACGAGCCGAGCTACATTCTTTATACCTCCGGTACCACCGGCAAACCCAAGGGCGTGCAGCGCGACGTCGGCGGCTACGCGGTGGCGCTGGCGCTGTCGATGTGGGCGGTGTACGACATCCGGCCCGGGCAGGTGATGTTCTCCACCTCCGACATCGGCTGGGTGGTCGGGCATTCCTACAACGTGTACGGGCCGCTGATCGCGGGCGCGACCTCGATCATCTACGAAGGGCTGCCCACCTCGCCCGACGCGGGCATCTGGTGGCGCATCGTCGAGCGCTACGGCGTGCGCACCATGTTCTCCTCGCCCACGGCGCTGCGCGTGCTGAAGAAGCACGACCCGTCCTTCATCACCGACCGCGACCTGTCCTCGCTGCAGCACCTGTTCCTGGCCGGCGAGCCGCTGGACGAGCCGACCGCGCGCTGGATCTCCGAGGTGCTCGGCACGCCGGTGATCGACAACTACTGGCAGACCGAGACCGGCTGGCCGGTGCTGACCCTGATGCCCGGCGTGGAGATGAAGCCGGTGCGCTTCGGCTCGCCCGGCCTGCCCAACCTGGGCTTCCGCCTGCGGGTGATCGACGAAGCGACCGGCGAGGATGCGCCGGCGGGGCAGAAGGGCGTGCTGGTGATCCAGCCGCCGCTGCCGCCCGGCTGCATGAGTACGGTCTGGCGCAACGACCAGCGCTTCGTCGACAGCTATTTCGGCCACTTCAAGGAACTGCTGTACAGCTCGCTGGACTGGGCGATCCGCGACGAGGACGGCTACACCTTCATCCTCGGGCGCACCGACGACGTGATCAACGTCGCGGGGCACCGCCTGGGCACGCGTGAGATCGAGGAGTCGGTGTCGAGCCACCCGGATGTGGCCGAGGCCGCGGTAATCGGAGTACAGGATGCGGTGAAGGGGCAGGTGCCGATCGTGTTCGCCACGCTCAAGCGCGCGCATTCGGACGAGGAAGCCAGCGAGACCGCCGCGCAGATGCAGAAAGTGGTGGTCGAGCAGCTGGGCGGCGTCGCCCGTCCCGCGCGCGTGTACGTGGTCAACGCGCTGCCGAAGACGCGCTCGGGCAAGCTGTTGCGGCGATCGCTGCAGGCGCTGGCGGAGTCCCGCGATCCGGGCGACCTGTCCACGCTCGACGACCCGGGCGCACTGGACGAGGTCAGGCGCGCGCTGGAGCGGGGCCCCGAGGCCGGCAGCTGAGCGGCGCGGCGTCGGCCACCGCGCGCCCGCGTCTTGCCAGAAGCTGACGCATCGGGTCAGAAGCTGGCAGGGCCGCGGCGCCGCCCCATGTCCCGCCCAGGGAGATCTTCGCGCTTGGCTTGCACTGTCAGCGCACACCGCGCTGCCGATGGAAAGAGCTGTTCAGGCTGATTTTCGTGATCATCGTCACGAATGCGATCTTCGCCCCCGGTGAATCCGCCGATGACGCCCGTCGCTGGTATGGATCCTGCGAAACCCCTCTCCACAGGGGCAAGCGGATGATCGGGGAGGACGTATGCAGCTTCAGCTGATGCCGGCGAAAACCGAACAGGGCCGGGCCGAGATCGAAAGCCGCAGCCGCAAGCTGCCGGGGGGACTGCGTTCGCTGCTGCTGCTGGTCGACGGCCGGCGCACGGTGGCGGAACTGCAGGAGTTGGCCAAGCGGCTGAACGCGCCGGAGGATGCACTCCAGCAACTGCTCTCGCTGGAACTGATTTCCGGCGAGGGCGCGGCAGCGGCTTCGCCGCCGTCGATCGGGGAGCCGGCCAACGAACCGATCGCGCCGCGCGACGGCGGGAGCAACCGCTTCGGCATCCTCTACGCGCTGATGACCGACCTGGTGCGCGAGCAGCTGGGCGTACGCGGCTATTTCTTCCAGCTCAAGCTCGAACGCGCCCAGGACGACGCCGCACTCGAGGCGCTGCTGCCGGAACTGCAGTCGGCGCTGGCGAAGAAGACCAGCATGCAGGGCGCGGCTTCGGCCATCGCCCGGATCCGCACCGCCGCAGAGGCCGCGGACGCCGCCTGACGCCGGGCGGCTCAGCCCTTCGGCTTGAGCTTCTGCACCTTGACGAAGGTGTGGTCGCCGATGGTGGCCACCTGGTAGGCGTTGCGCCAGCTGGGCGCGGCGATGGCGTGGGCCATGAAGTGGCTGGCTCCCGGCACCACCTCGGTCCGCTCGCCGGGCGGCAGCGCCCAGTTGCGTTCGGACTCGATCGCAATGCTCACCGCCTGTGCCCAGGCCTCGGTGTTGTGCATGCGGGTGCGCGGCGACACGATGGTCGGCGCGAACTGCTTGCGCGCGGTCACCACCTCGCACATCGAATCGCCCCACAGGCCGCTTTCCTCGCGGCGAAGGGCGACCTCCGCGACGGCCTGCTGGCCGAGGGGGGACTGGTTGCGCGCCTCAAGGTAGAGCGTCGTGCTCAGGCACAGCGAATCGGCGGCTTGTGGCGACATCAGCGAGGCCAACCACAGGATCCAGGCCAGTTTCATCGGAACTCCTTGCTGCGTTGCGTCCGGTCGCAGCCGTGCGTGCGCTCCCCTGGAGGAACGACGCCGTGGGCGGCGATGGGCGGACATGGCGTATTGGGGAGGGCAGCGACTCTATGGCGCTTTTGCCCGGGCTCCGAAGGCCGCAGAGGGCGGCTCGGGCCGGCTCCCGCCAGTGTGGGCGGCGGGAAAAGTGCGCGAACGGTAAGAGCCGGGAACCGAATCCTTCCTGAACAGGGGTCGGAAAAATGTGACCCGACTGGCGCTTTTTGTGGCGGGCTTACGGCTCCTGTCTATAAGAATCAAGAGGTTGGATGCGGGTCGGCACCAAGGGCAATCCCGGACTCCACGGACATCCCGCCACGGCGCCCGAGGCCCGGCGCACCTCAGAGCCCCGCTGCCAACCGGGAGGCCTGGGCGATTGCCCGCCTGGCGTCGAGTTCGGCGGCCACATCGGCGCCGCCGATCAGGTGGATACGGTGCCCGGCCGCCTGGAGCGGTGCGGCAAGGCTGCGCTCGGGCTCCTGGCCGGCGCAGACCAATACGTGGTCCACCGGCAGCAGCTGTGGCTGCCCGTCCACGCGCAGGTGGAAGCCCTCGTCGTCGACGGCCACGTACTCCACGCCGCCGACCATGCGCACGCCCTTGTGCTTGAGCGTGCTGCGGTGGATCCAGCCGGTGGTCTTGCCCAGGCGCGCGCCGGGGCGGCCAGGGCTGCGCTGCAGCAGCCAGACCTCGCGCGCTGGCGGGTCCACCCGCGGCGGGCGCAGCCCACCGGCGCTTTCGAAGCTCGGGTCCACGCCCCATTCGCGCATCCAGAGGGCCGGGTCCAGGCTGGGCGAGGGGGTCTCCTGGACCAGGAACTCGCCGACGTCGAAGCCGATGCCGCCGGCGCCGACGATCGCCACACGGCGACCGGGCACCACCTCGCCACGCAGCACCTCGACGTAGCCGACTACCTTCGGATGGTCATGGCCCTCGAAGTCGACGCGGCGCGGCGTCACGCCTGTCGCCAGCACGATCTCGTCGAAGCCGGCCAGCATCCCCGGCGTGGCCTCGGTGGACAGGCGCAGCGACACGCCGGTTTCGCGGATGCGATGGTCGAACCAGCGCAGCGTCTCGCCGAACTCTTCCTTGCCGGGAATCTTCCATGCGAGGTTGAACTGGCCGCCGATGCGGTCGGCGCGGTCGAACAGCACCACCTCGTGTCCGCGCTGCGCGGCCACCGTGGCACAGGCCAGTCCGGCGGGACCGGCGCCGACCACCGCGACGCGCTTGCGCGTGGTGGCCGGCAGGTAGTTGAGTTCGGTCTCGTGGCAGGCGCGCGGATTGACCAGGCAGCTGGCGGTCTTGCGCTGGAACACATGGTCCAGGCAGGCCTGGTTGCAGGCGATGCAGGTGTTGATCGCCTGCGGCGCGCCGGCGCGCGCCTTGTTCACCCATTCCGGATCGGCGAGCAGGGGCCGCGCCATCGACACCATGTCGGCGCCGCCGGACGCCAGCACCGCTTCCGCGACGTCGGGCATGTTGATGCGGTTGGTCGCCACCAGCGGCAGCGACACGTGCGGGCGCAGCTTCGCGGTCACCCCGGCGAATGCGGCGCGCGGCACCGAGGTGGCGATGGTCGGCACGCGCGCCTCGTGCCAGCCGATGCCGGTGTTGATCAGGGTCGCGCCGGCGGCTTCGATCGCGCGCGCCTGTTGCACGATCTCGCTCCAGTCCGAGCCGTCCGGCACCAGCTCCAGCATCGACAGCCGGTAGATGATGATGAAGTCCGCGCCGCAGGCCTCGCGCACGCGACGCACGATCTCGGTAGCGAAGCGCATGCGTGCGGCCACGTCGCCGCCCCAGCGGTCGTCGCGGCGATTGGTGCGCGCGCTGAGGAACTGGTTGATCAGGTATCCCTCGGAGCCCATCACCTCGACGCCGTCGTAGCCGCCTTCGCGCGCGAGCCTGGCCGCGGTGGCGTAAGCGTCGATCGTGCGCTCGACACCCCGTGCGGTGAGCGCGCGCGGGGTGAACGGCGTGATCGGCGATTTGACCTTCGACGGCGCGACCGACAGCGGGTGGTAGGCATAGCGCCCGGCGTGCAGCAACTGCAGGCAGATCTTCGCGCCGTGGCCATGCACGGCATCGGTCACCTGGCGGTGCTTGCGCGCTTCCCACGGCCAGGCCAGGCGACTGGCGAAGGGCGTGAGCCAGCCTTCGAAGTTGGGCGAGAACCCGCCGGTGACGATCAGCGCCACGCCGCCGGCGGCGCGCTCGGCGAAGTACGCGGCCAGCTTGGGGAAATCGCGCTTGCGATCCTCCAGGCCGGTGTGCATCGATCCCATCAGCACGCGGTTGCGCAGGGTGGTGAAGCCCAGGTCCAGCGGCGCGAACAGGTGCGGGTAGGGGAGGGCGTCGCGGCGGTCGGCGATCATGGTGGAATACGCTGCCGTATGGATCGCGCACCATGCCGCGAATCCGGGGCGGCGGCAAGTCGCCGCCGGCCGCTCAGGCCAGCGCGGGTCGCGGTGGCAGGCGCGTCTCGCACCAGGGCAGGGTGAGGCCGACCAGCGGCCCGATCAGCAGGGCGAAAGCGAGGGTGCCCACGCCCACCGCGCCCCCCATCCACCAGCCTGCCAGCAGCACCGAACCCTCGATGCCGGTGCGGACCGCCCAGACCGGCCAACCGGTGCGGGCGTGCAGCCCGGTCATCAGTCCATCGCGCGGACCAGGACCGAAGCGCGCACCGATGTACAGCCCGGTGGCCAGGGCCAGCAGCAGCAGGCCGGCGGCGAACACCAGCAACTGCTGCCAGAGCAGCTGGAACTCTGGCAGCAGCCATAGCCCGAGCTGCGCGCTCGGTCCTACCAGCAACGCGTTGAGCACGGTGCCCAGGCCGGCGCGCTGGCGCAGCGGCCACCACAGCAGCAGCACCGCCACGCCGATCAGGATGGTCAGCAGGCCGAAGGGCAGTCCGGTCTGGCGCACCAGGCCCAGGCTCAGCACGTCCCAGGGGGCGACGCCCAGTCCGGCGCGCACCATCAGGCTCATCGCGATGCCGTAGAGGAACACGCCGGACAGCAGCTTGGACAGGCGCAGGGCGAGCAGGGGAGGCAGGGTCATGGGGGGATTGTGGTGGCAATCGACGGGGCGCGGCGTTGCGCGCCGCGCCCTGCAGTGTTGCAGCCGGACCGCGCTACCAACCCGACAGCACGAGCTTGCCGATGCTGCGTCCAGCCTCCAGGCGACGGTGCGCCTCGCGCAGGTTGGCCGCAGTGATCGGCGAGAGCGTCTCGCGCAGCGTGCCGCGCAGGCGTCCGTCGTCCACCATCGCCGCGACCTGCGCGAGGATCTGTCCCTGCCGGTCCATGTCGGCGGTGCCGAAGCGCGGACGCGCGAACATGAATTCCCAGTGGATGCCGATGCACTTGGCCTTGTAGGGATCGCCGATGCGCAGCGCGCCGGCCGGCTCGACGATCAGTCCCACGCGGCCCAGCGGCGCCAGCAGTTCGCCGAGTTCGGTCCAGTAGCGGTCGGTGTCGGCGAGGTTGAGCGCGGCGTCGACCGCGTCCAGCCCGAGCGCCTGCAGCTGCGGCGCCAGTGGCTGTCGGTGGTCGACCACGTGGTCGGCGCCCAGGCCGCGGCACCAGTGCGTGCTCTCCTCGCGCGAGGCGGTGGCGACGACACGGAAGCCGGCAAGCTTGCCCAGCTGGATCGCGATCGAACCGACGCCGCCCGCGCCACCGATGACCAGCAGGGCCTTTCCATCGCCGCCACCTTCGACGGCGTAGCCCATGCGCTCGAACAGCAGTTCCCACGCCGTCAGCGCGGTCAGCGGCAGGGCGGCGGTCTGGGCGAAGTCGAGCGTGGCGGGCTTGCGCGCGACGATGCGCTCGTCGACCAGCTGGAACTGCGCATTGCTGCCGGGGCGGGTGATGTCCCCGGCGTAGTAGACCGCGTCGCCCGCGCGAAAACCGGTGACGCCCGGGCCCACCGCTTCGACCACGCCCGCGGCGTCGTAACCCAGCACGCGCGGCGGATCTTCCTGCTGCGGCTTGGGTGCGCGCACCTTGGTGTCGACCGGGTTGACCGAAACCGCTTCGACGCGGACCAGCAGGTCGCGCCCGCCGGGCTCGGGGCGCGGGAGTTCGAGGTCGAGCAGGGACTCCGGATCGTCGATGGGCAGGTAGCGGCGCAGGCCGACCGCTTGCATGGTGCTCATGGGGAAATGTCCGTGGTAGTGGAGGAAATGGCGACGGCGTCGCCGGATACCGTGATGCCGCCGGCAGCCGGGATGTCGACCAGCAGCAGGCCGGGGCGGCCCATCGCCGCGCCCTGGTGGATCTCGAGGCGTGCGGGCGCGGTGACGATGCCGGCATCGCGCAGGTAGCCACCGAGCGCAGCCGCTGCGGCGCCGGTGGCCGGATCTTCGACCACGCCGCCGACCGGGAAAGGATTGCGCGCATGCCAGCGCGTGGGCGTTTCGCGCCGGACCAGCTGCAGGGTGGTGAGGCCGTCGGCCAGCATCAGCGCCTTGAGGCGCGCGAAATCGTAGTCGAGCGTCGCCAGGCGAGTCGCGTCCGCGGCGGCCAGCACGAGGTGCCAGGCGCCAGCATAGGCGCGCGCGGGCGGGATCGCCGGATCGAGTTCCTCCTCGCGCCAGCCCAGCGTGTCCAGCACTTCGCGCAGCAGCGTCGGCGGCACGGGCGCGTGTCGCGGCGGCACGGACACCAGGCTGGCCGAGCGGCCGCCGGCATGGCTGGAGACCTGCACCGGAACGTCGCCGGCGGCGGTGGCGAAGACGTAGGCGCCGTCGCCTTCGCGATCGCCCAATGCCACGGCGGCCGCGATGGTCGCATGTCCGCAGAACGGGACTTCGGCCTCGGGACTGAAATAGCGCATGGGGCGCCGACCGTCCGCGCCGGGTGCGGCGACGAAGGCGGTTTCCGAATATCCGACGCGCGCGGCGATGCGCTGCATCTCGTCCGCGTCGGGCAGGCGCGCGCCCAGCCAGACGCCGGCCGGGTTGCCGCCGGCGGGATCGCGGGAGAACGCGGTGTAGCGCAGCAGTTGAGAGGTCATTGCGGATACCACGTGGGCGGCTCAGACGACGTTGCGAACAGGTACCGCGGGCGGCGCGAGTTCGGTGAACATGCCATTCCAGTACGGATAGTAGGGGTAGGGCGGCGTGACGTGGCTGGCCGTGTCGTGCAGGGTGATGTGCTCCTGCGACAAGTCCAGCGCGGCGGCGCCGAGGTTCTGCCGCAGCTGCGCCTCGTTGCGCGCGCCGAGCAGGACCGTCGACACCGTCGGCCGCCGCAGCAGCCAGGCCAGCGCGACCTCCGGCACGCTGGCATCGAGCCGAGCGGCGACCGCGTCCAGCGCATCGACCACGCGGTACAGGCGTTCGTCGTCGACCGGTGGCGCGAAGGCCGCGGTGTCGTGCAGGCGGCTGCGTTCGGGCAGGGGCTCGCCACGCCGGATCCTGCCGGTCAGCCGTCCCCAGCCCAGCGGGCTCCACACCACCGTGCCCACGCCCTGGTCGAGCGCCAGCGGCATCAGCTCCCATTCGTAATCGCGGCCGACCAGCGAGTAATAGGCCTGGTGCGCGACCGGGCGCGCGAGCCCGCGCCGGTCCGCGATGGCCAGCGCCTTCATCAGCTGCCAGCCGGAAAAGTTCGAGACCCCGTAGTAGCGCAGCTTGCCGGCGCGCACCAGGCCATCGAGCGCGTCGAGCGTTTCCTCCAGCGGCGTGCCTGCGTCGAAGGCGTGCAGCTGCAGCAGGTCGATGTAGTCGGTGCGCAGGCGCGCGAGCGAGGCGTCGACCGCGCGCAGCAGGCGCTGCCGCGAGGCGCCCAGCTGGTCTCGCGCCGGCTGGCCCACAACGAGCGCGTGCTGTGCGCCTCGCCCGACTACCTGCGCCGGCGCGGGGAGCCACAGACGCCTGCCGAGCTGACCCACCACGACTGCCTGCTCCTGGGCGGTCGCGACGGGCGCCATGAGCGCTGGCCACTGACCGGCACGGATGGCGAGCCGTTGGCGGTCCGGGTGGGCGGGCGCTTCGAGAGCAATTACGGTGAGGCGCTCCGCGAGGCAGCGGTGGGCGGGCTGGGGATCGCCCTGCATTCGGTCTGGCAGGTCCCGCGACCTGGCCGACGGGCGGCTGCGGGTCGTCCTGCCGCGGCACCCGGTCGCGGCCACGGGTATCCACGCGGTCATGCCGGGCCGGACCCTGGTGCCGGCGCGGGTGCGGGCCTTCGTCGACCAGCTCGCCGACTACTTCGCGGCGCCGCCTTGGGCGGGCCCCTGGCGGGCCATTCGCGGCGATGCTGGCGGCGACTTGCACGCAAGTCGCTGAAACCCCTATAATTCCGCTTCTGTCCGCCCTCGAAGGCGGGCAGTGCGCAGAATAACTACAGAACCGAATACCACAGAGGCTCCATCATGTACGCAGTACTGGTCACCGGCGGTAAGCAATACCGCGTGGCGCAGGGCGAAACGCTCCGCGTCGAAAAGCTCGAGGCCGAAGCCGGCAACGAGATCACGTTCGACAACATCCTGATGCTCGGCGACAGCGACGGCATCAAGATCGGCGACGCGCTCAAGGGCGCCAGCGTCACCGCCAAGGTCGTCGGCCACGGCCGCGCCGACAAGGTGCGCATCATCAAGTTCCGCCGCCGCAAGCACCACATGAAGCGGCAGGGCCATCGCCAGCACTACACCGAAATCGAGATCACCGGCATCGCCGGTGGCGACAAGAAGTAAGGAGAAGCAGTCATGGCACATAAAAAGGGCGTAGGTTCCTCGCGCAACGGCCGCGACTCCAACCCGAAGTACCTCGGCGTCAAGATCTACGGCGGCCAGGCCATCGAGGCCGGCAACATCATCGTCCGCCAGCGCGGCACCCAGTTCCATCCGGGTCCGGGCGTGGGCCTGGGTCGCGACCACACGCTGTTCGCGCTGGTCGATGGCCAGGTCGAGTTCTCGACCAAGGGTCCGAAGAAGCGGCGCACCGTGAGCGTGGTGGCGCAGGCGTAAGCCTCGCCCCCAAGCCGAGCGAAGGCCCCGCCGCGTGCGGGGCTTTTTCGTTGCGGGGACCTTGCGGCCCGCCGCAACGGTGTGATTCGTGGTTGGCGATTCGAAAGAGCGGAATGCCGCTCTCCGCCCTTCGCCCGCTAAACTCGTTTGCCGCCGCACCGCTTTTACCCGTCACGAATCACCCATCACGAATCACGGCCCCAATGAAACTAGTCGACGAAGCTGAAATCACCGTCATCGCCGGCAACGGCGGCAACGGCTGCGTGGGCTTCCGCCGCGAGAAGTTCATCCCGCTCGGCGGACCGGACGGTGGCGACGGCGGAGATGGCGGCAGCGTGTACCTGGTGGCCGACGAGAACCTCAACACCCTGGTCGATTTCCGCCACCAGAAGGTCTTCCGCGCGCAGCGCGGCGAGAACGGCATGGGCCGGCAGATGTACGGCAAGGGCGGCGAGGACGTGCTGATCGCCGTGCCCACGGGCACCGTGGTGCACAACGTCGATACCGACGAGGTGATCGGCGACCTGACCCGCCATGGCGAGCGCCTGCTGGTGGCCCAGGGCGGCAAGGGCGGCCTGGGCAACATGCATTTCAAGAGTTCGACCAACCGCACGCCGCGCCAGTCCACCCCGGGTACGCCGGGCGAGGAGCGCAGCCTGCGGCTGGAGCTCAAGCTGCTGGCCGACGTCGGCCTGCTGGGCTTCCCCAACGCGGGCAAGAGCACCCTGATCCGCGCGGTCTCGGCGGCGACGCCGAAGGTGGCGGACTATCCGTTCACCACCCTGTATCCCAACCTGGGCGTGGTCAGCGTGGAGCCGGCGCGCAGCTTCGTGATCGCCGACATCCCGGGCCTGATCGAGGGCGCGGCCGAAGGCGCGGGGCTGGGCGCGCTGTTCCTGCGCCATATCCAGCGCACGCGGCTGCTGCTGCACCTGGTGGAGATCGAGCCGCTGGACGGCGGCGACGCGGTCGAGCAGATCCGCACCATCGAGCGCGAGCTCGAGCGTTTCGACGCGGGCCTGCTGGACAAGCCGCGGTGGCTGTTGCTCAACAAGGCCGACCTGATCCCGGCCGAGGATGCGCGCGAACTGGCCGACCGGATCGTCTCGGAGCTGGGCTGGACCGCACCCTGGTTCATCGTCTCGGGACTGGCCCGCGAGGGCACGCGCGAGGTGATGCTGAAGGTGCAGGCCTACCTCGACGAGCATGCGCGCGACGAGCGCGAGGCGGCGGCGGGCAGCGACGGCTGAGGCCCGCGTGCGCGCATCGGGCGACTGTTCCGGGAATGGGCCGGCGCGGCTGCGCCTGGGCCGGTTCGATCGCGTGCCCGGTGCGGCGCCGCATGGTCGTGCCCGGGCTGGGGAAGCCTCGGCGATGGGCAAGGCATGCGCCCAAACGAAAAGCCCGGCCGGAGCCGGGCTTCTGCGAACCGCGGCGCGCCAGGAATCAGGCGGCCTTGAGCGCCTTGATGCGGGCGGTCAGGCGGCTCTTGTGGCGGGCGGCCTTGTTCTTGTGGATCAGGCCGCGCGAGCTGAAGCGGTCGAGCAGCGGCTGGGCCACGGCGAAAGCGGCTTCGGCGCCGGCGGCGTCGTTGGCGTCGAGGGCCTTGACGACCTTCTTGACGGCGGTGCGCAGCTGCGAACGCTGGGCCGTGTTGCGCGCGTTGCGCACGACGGTCTGCTTGGCGCGCTTCTTGGCGGACTTGATGTTGGCCACGATGGGATCCTGGAAACGGGTATGGAATTGAACGGCGAAAACCGGCAGTGGCCGGGTTTCGGAAAGACGGAGCCGGAAATTATGGGGGATTCAGTGACTTGGGTCAACAGGGGTGGATGCCCGGGGAGCAGGGCGTGAGCCAGCCCGATCCCGCCCTCCCGCCCGGCGGGTCCGCGCCGGCCCCGCGCCGCGCCGGGCTGCTGCGCTCGACCGCCGTGTTCAGCGCGATGACCTTCATTTCGCGCATCTCCGGCCTCGTCCGTGACCAGGTCTATGCCGGCGTATTCGGCGCCAACCCGGCCATGGACGCGTTCCTGGTCGCGTTCCGCATCCCCAACTTCCTGCGCCGCCTCTCGGCCGAGGGCTCGTTTTCGATGGCCTTCGTGCCGGTGTTGAGCGAGTACCGCGAGCGCCGCGACCATGCGGCGGTGAAGGAACTGGTGGACCGGGTCGCCGGCACCCTGCTGGCGGTGCTGCTGGTGGTGACCGCGCTGGCGGTGCTCGCCGCGCCCTGGGTGATCCGGGTCTTCGCTCCCGGCTTCGAGGCGGGCGGCGGGCAGGGCGAGCTGGCCAGCCGGATGCTGCGCATCACCTTCCCCTACCTGCTGTTCATCTCGCTGGCCTCGCTGGCCGGCGGGGTGCTCAACAGTTACCAGCGCTTCGCCGTTCCGGCGCTCTCGCCGGTGCTGCTCAACATCGCCATGATCACCGCCGCGCTGGCCCTGGCGCCGCGCATGGACCAGCCGGTGATGGCGCTGGCCTGGGGCGTGCTCGCGGCAGGCGTGCTGCAGCTGGCCTTCCACCTGCCGTCGCTGGCGCGGCTGGGGCTGCTGCCGCGGCCGCGCTGGGGCGCGGCCCACGAGGGCGTGCGGCGGGTCATGAAACTGATGGTGCCGACCCTGTTCGGCTCCTCGGTGGCCCAGCTCAACCTGCTGCTCAACACCATCGTCGCGTCGATGCTGGTCGGCGGCAGCGTGACTTGGCTGTACCTGGGCGACCGCCTGCTGGAGTTCCCGCTGGGCATGTTCGGCGTTGCGATCGGCGCGGTGATCCTGCCGCACCTGTCCAGCCGCCATGCGGTCGCCGACCCGGACGGCTATTCGAAGGCGCTGGACTGGGGTTTCCGGCTCTGCCTGATGATCGCGGTGCCGGCCTGCGTCGGCCTGATGCTGTGCGCGGAGGCGGTGGTGGCCACGCTGTTCCAGCACGGCCGCTTCACCGCCCACGACACCCGGATGGCGCGTCTGACGGTGCTGGCGCTGGCGACCGCGCTGCCCGCCTTCCTGCTGGTGAAGGTGCTGGCGCCGGCCTTCTATTCGCGCCAGGACACGCGCACGCCGGTGAAGGCCGGGCTGGTGGCGGTGGCGGCCAACGTGGCGGCGACCGTGCTGTTCATCGCGGCGCTGCTGTGGCTGACGGGCATCGGGCGCGAGGCCTGGGCCGCGGGGGGCGGCGACCTGCGCGCCGCGCTGAAGGCCCTGCCGGGCGCGCATGCCTGCCTGGCGCTGGCCACCGCAGTGGCCGGCTGGACCAATGCCCTGCAGCTGTGGTGGTACCTGCGCCGGGCGCGCGTGTTCCGCGCGCAGCCGGGGTGGGCCCGGTTCGCGCGCCAGCTGGGCGTGGCCAGCCTGGCCATGGCCGCGGTGGTGGGCGCGCTGCTGCTGGCCTGGGATGGCTGGACCGCCTGGCACTGGAGCGAGCGGGCCTGGAAGCTGGCGGTCGTGGTGGGCAGCGGCGGGCTGGTGTACACGGCGGCACTGTGGCTGCAGGGCATCCGCCCGCGTCACCTGCGCCATTGAGCGTCGCCGGGCCGGGCGGCCGGCGCGCCCGCTATACTCCGCGGTTCCCATGAGCAGGCTGTTTCGCGACGTCGACGGCGGGCCGCTGTGCCCCAACGGCAGTGTGGTCTGCATCGGCGCGTTCGACGGCCTCCACCTCGGCCATCGCGCGCTGGTGCGCCACGCGGTGGAACGCGCGCGCGCGCTGGACGCCGCCGCGGTCGCGCTGAGCTTCGAGCCGCTGCCGCGCGAGTTCTTCGCGCCGTATGCGCCGCCGCCGCGGCTGTCGCCGCCGCGCGCCAAGCTGGCGGGCCTGCTGGCCCTGGACGTGGACCGCGTCGGCCTGCTGCGGTTCGATGCCGGGCTGTCGGCAATGCCGGCCGAGGCTTTCGTCGAGCGCGTGCTGGCGGGGCGGTTGTCGGCCCGGGAAGTCTGGGTCGGCCCGGGCTTCCGTTTCGGCCACCGCCGCGGCGGCGACCTGGAGCTGCTGCGCCGGGAAGGGCTGCACCACGGCTTCACCGCCGACGAGATCGCGCCGCTGCTGCTCGACGGCGAGCGCGTATCGAGCACGCGCATCCGCCAGGCGCTGGTGGAGGGCGATTTCGCCCGCGCCACGCATCTGCTCGGCAGGCCCTATGCGGTGTCCGGCCGCGTGGTGCGCGGCCAGCGGCTCGGCCGCACGCTGGGCTATCCCACCGCCAACCTGCGCTTCGGCGGCAAGGTGCCGGCGCTGCGCGGCATCTACGCCACGCGCGTGCACGGCGTTGCCGACCAGCCATGGCCTTCGGTCTCGAGCTTCGGCACGCGCCCGACCGTGGGCGGCGTCGAGCCGCTGCTCGAGGCGCACCTGTTCGACTTCGATGGCGACCTGTACGGGCGCCGCATCGAGGTCGAGTTCGTCGCGCGCCTGCGCGACGAAGAGAAGTTCCCCGACCTGCCGGCGCTCGTCGCGCAGATGAATCGCGATGCCGACGACGCCCGTCGCATCCTCCAGCAGCATTCCCCATGGCGGGCCACCGCGTGACCGACGACAACGACAGCCAGCGCTACAAGTCCACCATCCTGTTGCCCGCGACGGAGTTCCCGATGCGCGGCGACCTGCCCAAGCGCGAGCCGGCGACGCTCGAGCGCTGGGAGCGCGAGGGCCTGTACGCGCGCCTGCGCGAGAACGCCAGGGGCCGCCCGCTGTTCGTGCTGCACGACGGCCCGCCTTACGCGAACGGCCAGATCCACCTCGGCCACGCGGTCAACAAGATCCTCAAGGACATCATCGTCAAGTCGAAGTACCTGGCCGGCTTCGACGCGCCCTACGTGCCGGGCTGGGATTGCCACGGCCTGCCGATCGAGATCGCGATCGAGAAGAAGCATGGCAAGGTCGGGGTGAAGCTCGACGCGGTCGAGTTCCGGCAGAAGTGCCGCGAGTACGCCGAGTCGCAGATCGAACTGCAGCGCCGCGACTTCAAGCGCCTGGGCGTGATCGGCGACTGGGACAACCCCTACAGGACGCTCGATTTCCGCTTCGAGGCCAACGAGATCCGCGCGCTGGCCAGGATCGTCGACAACGGCCACCTCACCCGCGGCGTGAAGCCGGTGCACTGGTGCTTCGATTGCGGCTCGGCGCTGGCCGAGGCCGAGATCGAGTACGCCGACAAGGTCTCGCCGGCCGTCGACGTGGCCTATGCCGCGCGCAGCCCGCAGGCGGTGTCGCGAGCGTTCGGCGTCGAGGTGCCGGAGGACGTCGAGGTCGCCGCGGTGATCTGGACCACCACGCCATGGACGCTGCCGGCCTCGCTGGCGATCTCGATGGGCGCGGGGCTGGAGTACGCGCTGGTCGAAGGCCCGGCACATGACGGAAAGCGTCGCTGGCTGGTGTTGGCCGACGCGCTGGCCGAGAGCGCCCTCAGGCGCTACGGCGTCGAAGAGACGACGGTGCTCGGTCGCGCGACGGGCGAGAAGCTCGAAGGCCTGCTGTTCGCGCATCCCTTCTACGACCAGCGCGACATCCCGGTGCTGCTGGGCGACCACGTCTCGGCGGAAGACGGTACCGGCGCGGTGCATACCGCGCCCGGCCACGGCCAGGAGGACTACGCGGTCAGCAAGCAGTACGGCCTGGTGGAGAAGTACGGCGCGGCCGAGCTCAACCCGGTCGACGGCCGCGGCGTGTACCTGCCGTCGACGCCCGCCGCGCATGGGGTCGAGCTTGCTGGCCAGCACATCTGGAAGGCCAACGACGCGATCGTCGAGGTGCTGCGCGCGAGCGGGGCGCTGCTGGCCTTCCGCAAGCTCGAGCACAGCTATCCGCACTGCTGGCGGCACAAGACCCCGATCGCGTTCCGCGCCACGCCGCAGTGGTTCATCTCGATGGAGCAGGCCGGCCTGCGCCGCGACGCGCTGGAGGCGATCAAGGGCGTGGGCTGGTTCCCGGCCTGGGGCGAGGCGCGCATCGCCGGCATGGTCGAGGGCCGTCCGGACTGGACGATCTCGCGCCAGCGCACCTGGGGCGTGCCGATCGCACTGTTCGTGCACCGCGAGAGCGGCGAGCCGCATCCGCGCAGCAGCGAACTGATGCGCGCGGTCGCTGACCGCGTCGAGCGCGAGGGCGTGGACGTGTGGTACTCGCTGGATGCCGCCGAACTGCTGGGCGACGAGGCCACGCAGTACGAGAAGATCACCGACATCCTCGATGTCTGGTTCGACTCGGGCGTCACCCACGAGGGCGTACTGCTCGAGCGGGGCTTCGGCAAGCCCGCCGACCTGTACCTGGAAGGCTCCGACCAGCACCGCGGCTGGTTCCAGTCGTCCCTGCTCACCGGCGTCGCGATCGACAGGGCCGCGCCCTACCGCCAGTGCCTCACCCACGGTTTCACCGTGGACGAGCACGGCCGAAAGATGTCCAAGTCGCTGGGCAACGGCATCGAGCCGCAGGACATCATGAAGACGCTGGGCGCGGACATCCTGCGCCTGTGGATCGCCAGCGCCGACTACAGCAACGAGATGTCGCTGTCGCAGGAGATCCTCAAGCGCAACGCCGACGCCTACCGCCGCATCCGCAACACCGCGCGCTTCCTGCTGGGCAACCTCCATGGCTTCGACCCGGCGCGCGACCTGCGACCGCTCGAGGACATGGTCGCGCTCGACCGCTGGATCGTGCATCGCGCCTTCGAGGTGCAGGAGCAGGTCAAGGCCGCCTACGAGCGCTACGACTTCGCCGCCATCGTGCAGGCGCTGCTCAACTTCTGTTCGGTCGATCTCGGGTCGCTCTACCTCGACGTGACCAAGGACCGCCTGTACACGATGCAGGAGGATTCGCGCGGCCGCCGCAGCGCGCAGAGCGCGATGTACCGCATCAGCGAGGCCTTCGTGCGCTGGATCGCGCCCGTGCTGAGCTTCACCGCCGACGAGCTGTGGGGCTACCTCCCCGGCCAGCGCGAGGGCAACGTGCTGTTGACCACCTGGTACGGCGGCCTGGCGCCGCTGCCGGCCGATGCCGCGCTGTCGGCGCATGATTTCGACCGCCTGCTCGAGCTGCGCGAGCGCGTGGCCAAGGTGCTCGAACCGATGCGCGCCAGCGGCGAGATCGGCGCGGCGCTGGAGGCGGAGATCGAACTGCACGCGGGCACCGCCGACCAGATCCGGCTCACGCCCCTGGTCGACGAGCTGCGCTTCTTCCTGATCAGCGGCGACGTGAAGGTGGTGCCGTTCGACGGCGAGGAATCGCGCCTCGTCGCCACCCGCACGGCCAAGCCAAAGTGCGTGCGCTGCTGGCACCACCGCGCCGACGTGGGCGCCGCGCCGGACCATCCCCAGCTGTGCGGCCGCTGCGTGAGCAACGTCGACGGCGCCGGCGAAGACAGGAAGTGGTTCTGATGGCCCGTCCAAAGCCCAACGCGCTGGCCTGGCTGCTGCTGTCGGTGGTGGTCATCGTGCTCGACCAGTGGAGCAAGGCCTGGGTGCTGGCCAGCCTGCCGGAATACACCGCGATCCCGGTGATCGAGGGCTTCTGGAACTGGTACCGCACCTACAACACCGGGGCGGCCTTCAGCTTCCTGGCCAACGCCGGCGGCTGGCAGAAATGGTTCTTCACCGTGCTCGGCGTGGGCATCAGCGGGCTGCTGGCGTTCTGGCTCTCGCGCACGCCGCGCGGCGACTGGCGCACCGCGCTGCCGTACGCCCTGGTCATCGGCGGCGCGATCGGCAACATCATCGACCGCCAGGTCCACGGGCACGTGGTGGATTTCATCCAGTGGTACTGGAGGGGCTACTACTGGCCGGCGTTCAACATCGCCGACTGCGCGGTGGTGGGCGGGGCGATCGGCATCGTGCTGTTCGGCATGCTGGGCGGCAAGCCGGCCAAAGGCTGACCGCTTGCCGGGCGGTGGGCCCAGGGGGCCGAACCTGGGACGCGAGTCCCATTTGCATCTGCTAATGACTCTCATTACGCTGTGCGACAGCCGGGGCCCGCACCCGGGCACCTCCCCGGACTCCAGACCGCATGGCGCAACCATCCTGTTCCGTCGCATCGGCGCGCCCGGCCCGGCGTGCAAGCCGGGCTGACGCCCACCCGCCGACGCCCACCGGGCGGGGAGGCGGGCGATGAGCCGCGCGATGCCGCGCGCGTCCACGCCGCGCGGCGGCTGGCGCCATGGGGTCGAGGTGACGCTGCGGACGCTGTCGGCGGTGGCCGGCGGCTACCTGCTGGCGCATGCGTTCTCGGCGCTGTCGGCCTCGGTGCTGCCGTTCGCGCGCCCCGACCGGGTGGTGGCCGGCGCGCTGCTGGCCTTTCCGGTGTGGTGCGCCGCGGCGGTGTACGCCTTCGCCGCGCGCGACTGGAAGCGCGCGGTCGGGCTGCCGCTGCTGCTGGCGCTGGCGATGCTGGGCCTGGCGGCCCTGCTGGCGCCGCAGGCGCTGCGACCCTGACCCCTTCGAGGAGCGCGAGATGAAGAATTCCCTGCGCCAGTCGATGGCATGGCTGCACACCTGGTCCGGCCTGCTCGCCGGCTGGCTGCTGTTCGTGATCTTCGTCGGCGGCACGATCGCCTGCTTCGACAGCGAGCTCGACGACTGGATGCGGCCTTCGCTGCATGCCGTGTCCGGCCCGCAGCCCACGCAGTTCGACGCCGCCTTCGCCCGCGTGCGCGAGCGCGCGCCCGATGCCCACGTCTGGTGGGCGCACGTGTCGGGCGAGCGCAAGCGCGGCGTGGAGGCGTTCTGGTTCAACGACGACGGCAGCCAAGGCCAGGTGCTGCTCGATCCGCGCACCGGCGATGAAGTGCCTGCCACCGCCGGAGGCCAGTTCTTCTTCCAGCTGCACTACGACCTGCATGCGGGCTTCCCCGGCATGTACCTGGTCGGCTTCATCGGCATGATGATGTGCGTGGCGCTGGTCGCCGGCGTGATCACGCACAAGAAGATCTTCCGCGACTTCTTCATGCTGCGCTGGCGCGGCGGCGGGCAGCGCGCCTGGCTCGACGGCCACAACCTGGCCGGGGTGCTGGGCCTGCCGTTCCACCTGATGATCGCCTACACCGGCGTGGCCATCTTCGCGGCCAGCTACATCTTCGGCGGCACCCAGGCCGCGTACGGCGGCGACGTGGAGAAGTTCTACGAGGAGGCGGGCGGCTTCTACGAGCGTCCCGAGGTCGGGCGGCCGCTGGCCGCGCTGCACTCGGTCGACGCGCTGGTTTCCGACGCGCGCCAGCGCATGGATGTCCCGGTGGAATGGGCTTCGATCCATCATCCCGCCGACGCCAGCGCCATGATCTCGTTCGGCACGGACCATTCCCGGCGCGTGGCCTGGGACATGCAGCAGGTGCACTACGACGCCGCCACCGGCGCCTTCGTCCACCAGTCCACCCCCGCCACCGCCGGCTACGACACCTACGCCTTCCTCGGCGGCCTGCACATGGCCCAGTTCGGTGGTGCGCCGCTGCGCTGGCTGTACTTCCTGCTCGGCCTGGCCGGCTGCGTGATGCTGGCCACCGGCATGCAGGTCTGGATCCGGAAGCGCGAGCAGCGCGCGGCCGCGGCCGGCCTGTTCTCGGGCCATGGCCTGGTGCGCGCGCTGAACGTGGGCGTGGTGGCGGGGATGCCGCTGGCCTGCGCGGCGATGCTGGTGGCCAACCGACTGCTGCCGGCGGGGCTGCCGGACCGGGCCGGGGCCGAGGTGGCGGTGTTCTGCGCGGCCTGGATCGCGGCCGCGCTCTGGGGCGTGCTGCGCGACCGCCAGGGACGCGGCTGGCGCGACCTGTTCGCCGCAACGGCCGTGGCCATGGTCGCGATCCCCGTCGCCAACCTGCTCACCACCCCCTACAGCGACCTGCCTGCGGCGCTGGCGCGCGGCGAATGGGCGCTGGCTGCGGTCGACCTGGTGGCGCTGGCCTTCGCCCTCGCCTTCGGCGCGCTGGCGCGCCAGGCCCATCGCAGCCGCGCCTGCCTGGGCGAGGCGCCCGCCGTTGTATCGGCTCCGCAGGCAGCGGCCAGCCGGGGAGGAGCCTGAATGGTCGCGCTAGGTTCGATCCTCATCCTCGCAGCCTGGTGGCTGCTGGCCATGGCCATGCCGCCCTGCGCCACCGCGCGCGCGCGCCGTCTGCGCGCTGCCGCCGCGGGTGCGCTGCTGCTCAGCCTGGCCGGCTTCGTCGCCACGATCGGCGTCGAGCAGGGACCCGTGTTCTGGGCCGCCGCGCTGATGCTCGGCGCGCTGGCGGTGGCCCTGCTGCGGGCGATCATGGCCCCGGAGACGGCAAGGTCGCGCCACGGCCGCGCGTCGCGCTAGCCCCGACAGGCCCTCCATGGCACGCCCTGTTCCGGCGCGGTTGCCCGCCGGAGCGCTACACTTGCACGCCATGGATGTCGTACTCGCCAACCCCCGCGGCTTCTGCGCCGGCGTCGATCGCGCGATCGAGATCGTCAAGCGCGCCATCGAGACGCTGGGCGCGCCGATCTACGTGCGCCACGAGGTGGTCCACAACCGCTTCGTGGTCGAGGACCTGCGCCGGCGCGGGGCGATCTTCGTCGAGGAACTCGACGAGGTGCCGGACTGCAACACGGTGATCTTCAGCGCCCACGGCGTCTCGCAGGCGGTGCGCGAGGAAGCGGCGCGGCGCGGCCTCAAGGTGTTCGACGCGACCTGCCCGCTGGTGACCAAGGTGCACCTGGAAGTGGCGCGCCAGTGTCGCGCCGGGCGCGACGTGGTGCTGATCGGCCACGCAGGGCATCCGGAGGTCGAGGGCACCATGGGGCAGTGGAAGGCCGAAGCCGGCAGCGGCCGCATCTACCTGGTCGAGGATCTGGAGGACGTGGCCTGGCTGGATCCCTCGCAGCCGGACAACATCGCCTACACCACCCAGACCACGCTGTCGGTCGACGACACCCGCGACATCATCGCCGCGCTGCGCGCGCGCTTCCCCCTGATCCAGGGGCCGAAGAACGACGACATCTGCTATGCCACCCAGAACCGCCAGGACGCGGTCCGCGAACTCGCGCAGCAGTGCGACTTGGTGCTGGTGGTGGGTTCGCCCAACAGCTCCAATTCCAACCGGCTGCGCGAACTGGCCGAGCGCGACGGCGTGGAGTCCTACCTGATCGACGGCGCCGCCGAGATCGATCCCGAGTGGCTGCTGGGCCGGCGCCATGTCGGCGTGACCGCCGGTGCCTCCGCGCCGGATGTGCTGGTGCAGGGCGTGCTGGCGCGGCTGCGCGAACTCGGCGCCAGCGGCGTGCGCGAACTGCACGGCGAGCCCGAGGACATGGTCTTCGCCCTGCCCAAGGAGCTGCGCCTGCAGCTGATCGACTAGGGCCGGTCCCGCCAACGAAAAAGCCCCGCGAAGCGGGGCTTTTCGATGCAGCTGGTGCCGGAAATAGGAATCGAACCTACGACCTACGCATTACGAATGCGCCGCTCTACCAACTGAGCTATTCCGGCGAGGGCCGCAGATTCTAGGCGCTTGGGGGCGCCGCGGTCAAAGGGCGCGGCGCCCGCGCGAGGCGCAGCTACAGCATCGCCAGCATCGACAGCTCGGCCATCCGCAGCCGCAGCTCGTCGGCCAGCCGGATGGCCAGGGCGGCGATGGTGAGGGTGGGGAACGACCAGCCCCCGGTCGGGAACACCGAACTCCCGGCGACGTAGACGTTCTCCACCTCGTGCAACCTGCAGCTGCGGTCGACCACTCCGGTGCGCGGCGAATCGGACATGCGGGTGGTGCCCATGTGGTGGGCAGTCCCCAGCACGGGCGGCGGGCGCCCTGGATCGCGCAGCCAGGGCGCGGGCTCGAACCGGCATTCGTACTGTCGCGCCAGGTCCTTGCCCACCAGGCCGGCGGTGGTGCGGATGTTGTCCAGGTCTCCTTGGCCCAGCCGCCAGTCCACCTGCACCTTGCGCAGGCCCAGCGCGTCGCGCTGGTCGGACAGGCCGACGCGACTGTCGCGATGCGGGGTCTGTTCGAAATAGCCCACCATCTCCACGCGCTCGGTCGCGACCGTGGGACGCCGGGCCAGCTTGCGAAGCCCGGCACGGACCACGTCATGGGCGTGCAGCGCCGTATCGAGCGCGAGCCGCGTCCTCGGCGGCGCCGGGGGCTGCCCGGTGCGTCCTGGCAGGTCCCTGGCCAGCGCGACCAGCAGATCTTCCTCGACGGCGACGGCCGGATCGCTGCTGGCGCCGCGCAGCGAGGCGCGCAGCTGGCGCAGCGCCTGCAGGCCCGGTGCGGATCGCTCGATCGCGAATGGCCAGAAGCGCGCATGCAGCAGCCGGTGTTCGCGCTGCGCCTCGCCGGCCAGGCTGAGCTGGTGGGTGGCCGGCGCCGGCGCGCGGTCGATCGGACCGCGGCACCAGGCCGCCAGCCGGTCGACCCGCTTGCCGTGCAGGCTGCCGACGCTGCAGCGCGGATGGTCCATGAAGCAGCGCCCCACCATATCGTGGGCATTGCCCAGGCCCGGCGCCGCCACGTCGTCGGACAGCAGCAGGATGCGGGCGTTCTCGATGCCGCCCGCGGCCAGCACGAAGCAGCGGGCGTTCACGTGTCCGCGGCGTCCGTCCACGGTGCCGATCAGCGCCCGGCGCACGCGCCGGGCGTCGGACGTGGCCTCGAGCTTCAACAGGTTGGCGTGCAGCACCAGGTGCAGGTTGGGCACGGCCTGCAGGAACGGCAGGCTGGCCTGGCCGAAGTCAACCGGACGCATGCGGCACACGCGGCTTTCCAGGCAGGGCGAAGGCTGCTCGCCGCTGCTGCGCGGCGGATGGTAGCTGCCGTCATGGAAATCGCCCGGTTCCACGCCCCAGGTCGCATTGGCGCGGGCGTAGTAGGGTTCCAGTTCGCTCCAGCCGATGGGCCAGCCGCTGTCGGGCACCCATTCGCGGCGGGCCAGCTCCAGGGAACTCATCGGGATGCAGCCGCCGCCCCAGATGCGCGTGGCGCCGCCGAGCGCGCGCAGGCGACTGGTGCGCGGATCGAGCTCGTGTGGGCCGACCGAGAGTCCGGCATTGAGCTCCTGGCTTTCCGGCTCGCTCGCGCAGCCCCCGCCCTCGAGCAGGCAGATCCGCCAGGGGCTCCCGGCCAGCTCGCGGACGAGGGTCAGGCCGGCGGGTCCGGCCCCGATGATGCACAGGTCCGCGTCGATGGCCTCGGGGCAGGCGGTGGAGCGGAAATCCGAGATCATTCCATGCTTGCCCGTACGCTTCCGCAAACGGGGGAGCGTCTCAGCTCCCGGGACCATGCTCCGGTACGCTGGCGGCCGGATCTATTGTGCGAACGCGGATATGGCCAAGGCGCGGACAGCTTACGTATGCAATGAATGCGGCGCCGATTTCAGCAAGTGGCAGGGGCAGTGCGGCGCATGCGGCGCCTGGGACACGCTGTCGGAGATCGTGGTCGAGTCCGCGGCCTCCGTGAAATCGCCGGCCGCGCGCCGCAGCGGCTGGGCCGGCAAGGTCGATCCGCCCAGGGTTACCGCGCTCAAGGACGTCGAGCAGGGCGCCGAGGCGCGCGTATCCACCGGCATCGGCGAATTCGACCGCGTGCTCGGCGGTGGCCTGGTCGCCGGGGCGGTGGTGCTGGTCGGCGGTGATCCGGGCATCGGCAAGTCCACCCTGCTGCTGCAGGCGGTGGCCTCGATGGCGGCCTCGCTGCCGGGCCTGTACGTGACCGGCGAGGAATCGCTGGCCCAGGTCGCGGGTCGCGCCTCGCGGCTGGGGCTGCCGCTGGAGGGCCTCAATGCGCTGGCCGAGACCGGCATCGAACGCATCCTCGAACAGGCCGCGCAGCTGCGGCCGCGGATCATCGTTGCGGACTCGGTGCAGACGCTGTGGACCGAGTCGCTCACCGCCGCCCCCGGCTCGGTGAGCCAGGTGCGCGAGAGCGCCGCGCGGCTGGTGCGCTATGCCAAGGAGACCGGAACCGCAGTGTTCCTGGTGGGCCACGTGACCAAGGAAGGCGGCATCGCCGGCCCGCGCGTGCTCGAGCACATGGTCGATGCGGTGCTGTACTTCGAGGGCGACTCGGGCAGCCGCTTCCGCGTGCTGCGCGCGTTCAAGAACCGCTTCGGCGCGGTCAACGAGCTGGGCGTGTTCGCGATGGGGGACAGGGGGCTCAAGGAAGTGCCCAACCCCTCGGCGATCTTCCTCTCGGGCAGTGCGCGGCAGCCGGGCAGCTGCGTGATGGTCACCCGCGAGGGCACGCGGCCGCTGCTGGTGGAGGTGCAGGCGCTGGTGGACTCCTCGCCGCTGTCCAACCCGCGGCGCGTCGCCGTGGGCCTGGAAGGCAACCGCATGGCGATGCTGCTGGCGGTGCTGCATCGCCACGGCGGCGTGGCCACGGGCGACCAGGACGTGTTCGTCAACGTGGTCGGCGGCATCCGCGTGCAGGAAACCGCGGCCGACCTGCCGGTGCTGCTGTCGGTGCTGTCCTCGCTGCGCGATGCGCCCCTGCCGGACAAGACCATCGCCTTCGGCGAGGTCGGCCTGTCGGGCGAGATCCGCCCGGTGCCCAATGGCGAGGAGCGGCTGAAGGAGGCGGCGACGCACGGCTTCCTGCGCGCCATCGTGCCCAGGGCGAATGCGCCCAAGGCCGGCAGCTACAAGGGCATGCAGGTGATCGCGGTGGACCGGCTGGCCGACGCACTCGAGCAGGCGTGAGCACGGTCCGGGCGGACACCGCGCCGCGCGTGGCGCGATGGGTGTCGGTGGTGCTGCACCCGTTCGCGGTGTTCGGGGCGCTCGCGCTGGTCGCGGCCTGGCGGCTGGATCCAGCAAGCCTCGGGCGGACCGCGGCCGGCATCGGCGTGGCCGTGGCGATTGTCTGGGTGTTCGTGCTGCAGCGTCGCCGCGCCGGCCATTGGCAGACCGTGGACGCTTCGCGCCGGCAGGAGCGGCCACTGCTCTACCTGCTCGTGCTGCTTGTCGCCGGCGGCTACTGGTGGTGGATGGGGGGCGGCGCATCGGCGTCCTCGCGCGGCGTTCTGGCGGCGGTGGCGATGCTGTGCGTGGCGGCGATCGCCAACCGCTGGATCAAGCTTTCGCTGCACATGGCGAGCCTGGCGTTCGCCGCGGTCGCGCTGTCCGCGCTGCTCGGCCCGCGCGCGCTGGTGGTGCTGCTCCTGCTGCCGCTGCTGGGCTGGTCGCGGTTGAGGATGGGCCGTCATACTCCGGCCGAAGTGCTGGCGGGAACGGCGCTGGGCCTGGCCTGTGGCGCCTTGCCGGGACTGCCGGCCTAGCGGCCGCGGAGGGCGTGGCGCGACAGCGGCTGCAGGTCGGGCAGGGCATCTTCGCCATCGGCAGCCGCGGCGATGACTGCGTCGGCGGCTTCGATCCCGATGCCTTCGGCGGCGTACCAGTCCGGGTTGTAGTAGCTGTGGGCGTAGCGCTCGCCGCCATCGCAGAGGATGGTCACGATCGACCCGGCCTCGCCGCGCGCGCGCATCGCCTGCGCCACCCGCAGCACGCCGACGAAGTTGGTGCCGGTCGATCCGCCCACGCGCCGGCCCAGGCGCCGGTTGACGTAGCGCATCGCCGCCAGGCTCAGCGAATCGGGCACCTTCACCATGGCATCGACGCAGCCGGCGATGAAGCTCGGTTCCGCGGTCGGCCGGCCGATGCCTTCGATGCGCGAGGCCGGTGCGGGCGGCGCCTCGGCCGTGCCGCCGCAGGCGACGCGGGCGTAATGGGCGTGGAAGGCCGAGTGCTCCGGATCGGCGCACAGGACCTGGGTCGGGAAGCCGCGATAGCTGGCGTAGCGCCCGATGGTCGCGCTGGTGCCGCCGGTGCCCGCGCTGCACACCACCCATGCCGGCACCGGATGCGGTTCCTGCTCCATCTGCCGGAAGATCGATTCGGCGATGTTGTTGTTGGCGCGCCAGTCCGTGGCGCGTTCGGCATAGGTGAACTGGTCCATGAAATGCCCCCCGCTCTCGCGCGCCAGGCGGACCGATTCGGTGCCGATGTCCGACGCCCTGGCGACGAGATGGCAGCGGCCACCGTGGAATTCGATCGCGGCGATCTTCTCCGGCGAGGTCGAAGCCGGGATCACCGCGACGAAGGGCAGGCCCAGCAGCCGCGCGAAGTACGCCTCGGACACCGCGGTCGAGCCGCTGGACGCCTCGATCACCGTGCTGCCCGCGTGCAGCCAGCCGTTGGCCAGGGCGTACAGGAACAGCGAGCGCGCCAGCCGGTGCTTGAGGCTGCCGGTGGGGTGGCTGGACTCGTCCTTGAAGTAGACGTCGATGCCGGGGAAGCCGGGCAGGGCCAGCGGAATCAGGTGGGTATCGGCCGAGCGGTTGAAATCGGCCTCGATCCTGCGGATCGCCGCGCTGGTCCATGCATGGTGGCCGCGGCAGGCGAGGTGGCTCGAATCGTCGAGGAGGGGCATGTCGTGCAGGGAAGCCGGTCGGGGCCGTCATTCTCGCCGATCCGGCCGACGGCGACCCGCAGGGCGCGGTTTGCGCCGCGTCCGCGACGCCCCCAGACTGGCTGCGACCGCATACGGAGATGCACGCATGTCGAATGGAATCCGCCTGGCGCGCGCCTGGCTGTTCACCCTGGTCCTGTTGCTCGGCGCGGCACCCGTTTGCGCCGAAGCTCCGGTCGAGCGACTCGGGGTGCCGGGCCCGCTGCTGCTCGATGGCCAGGCCTTCCACCTGGTCTGGGGCAGCCATCCTTTTCCGCACTTCTACAAGCAGGAATACCTGCCCGACGGCCAGACGCTGGCCGGCTACGACCAGATGCTGATGCTCGACGTGCTGCTCGGCGACGCCGGTCCGCGCGAACTGCTGCAGATCAAGCTGGCGGAGCTGGAGGCGCGCAAGGCCACCGATCCCGTGCCAACTACGAATGGATGGTGCAGGAGGACGGGTCGAGCTACGTGCTCGACTTCCTGGTCTCCGGGCATACCGCCGGCGCCCAGGCCATCGTCGAATGGAACGCCTACCGCTACGAGGCGCTGCCGGGCGGCGCGGTGATGCTCGGAAACAGCCGTCGCGGCTATGGCGAGGAGGGCGCGCGCAGGTTTCTCATCAACGAGGTGAAGCCGCGGCGGCCGGCCTGGATCCTGGAACTGGCGCAGCTGGAGATGCCGCGCATCGCGCTGCCCTCGCCGTGAGCGCGATTCACGCGCGCTGCAGCACCAGTTCCAGCACGAACTTGCTGCCGAAGAAGGCGAGCACCAGCAGCGCCATCGCCACCAGGGTCAGGCGCACGGCCTTGGCACCGCGCCAGCCGTGGCGCCACCGACCCAGCAGCAGCGCGCCGAACACCAGCCACGACAGGATGCTCAGCACCGACTTGTGGATCAGGTGCTGGGCGAAGAAATCGTGCACGAACAGGATGCCGGTGAGCAGGGTGGCCGTGAGCAGCACGAAGCCGACCCAGATCGTGCGGAACAGCAGCGACTCAAGTTCGGTCAGCGGCGGCAGCACCCGCAGCCAGCCGCTGAACTGGCGCTGCCGCAGGGCGCGTTCCTGCAGCCGGAGCATGATCGCCAGCACCGCCGCGATCGCCAGGGCGGCGTAGGCCAGCAGCGCCAGCCAGGCGTGCAGCTCCAGTCGCCAGCCGAGGTCGCGGGGCGCCGAACCCCCCGACACGCCATAGCCGACCAGGCAGGCCGCGGCGACCGGGAATACCACCACGCCCAGCGCCCCCATCCGGCCCGTGGCTGCGTACAGCGTGGTCAGCGCCGCCATTCCCAGCCCGACCAGCGACAGCGCCGAGAAGAAATGCAGGTCCACCGCCGCCGTGGCGCGCCAGGCCAGGACATGGAACAGGCCGTGCAGCACCACCGCGCTCACCGCGGTCAGCTGCCAGAAGCCGGCACCGGCCCCGCGGTCCACCTGCAGCCGGCGTGCGACCAGCCAGGCGGCCAGCAGGTAGAACGCGGCGGCAATGAGAATGATTGGCATCGGGAAAGTGTCGCACGAACCCGTGGCGCGGGGCAGCCGGGACGCGGTCGGGAACGGGCAGTGCGCGCCCGCCCGCTATAATCGGCGGCCCCGTTTTTCCGCGACGTTTCCGCCATGTTCGAATCGCTCACCCAGCGCCTGTCCGGCACCATCGACCGCCTGCGCGGCCGCGGCCGGCTGACCGAGGAGAACATCCGCGAGGCCACCCGCGAGGTGCGCATCGCACTGCTGGAAGCCGACGTCGCCCTGCCGGTGGTGCAGGCGCTGATCGAGCGCATCAAGGTGCGCGCGGTCGGCCAGGAGGTGCTCAAGTCGCTGACCCCCGGCCAGGCCCTGATCAAGGTGGTGCGCGACGAACTCACCGCGGTCATGGGCGCCCAGGCCAGCGAGCTCAACCTGAACGTGCCGGCCCCGGCGGTCGTGCTGATGGCCGGCCTGCAGGGCGCGGGCAAGACCACCACGGTCGGCAAGCTGGCGCGCCTGCTCAAGGACAAGCGCAGGAAGAAGGTGATGGTGGTCAGCGCGGACGTGTACCGCCCGGCCGCCATCGAGCAGCTCAAGACGCTGGCCGAGCAGACCGGTGTGCTGTTCTTCCCGTCCGACGCCGGGCAGAAGCCCGAGGACATCGTGCGCGCGGCGATCGCCGACGCGAAGAAGTCCTTCGTCGACGTGCTGCTGGTCGACACCGCCGGCCGCCTCGCCATCGACGAGGCGATGATGGCCGAGATCAAGGCGCTGCACGCGGCGGTCAATCCGGTCGAGACGCTGTTCGTGGTCGACGCGATGACCGGCCAGGACGCGGCCAATACCGCGAAGGCCTTCGGCGAGGCGCTGCCGCTCACCGGCGTGGTGCTGACCAAGACCGACGGCGATGCCCGCGGCGGTGCGGCGCTCTCCGTGCGCTACATCACCGGCAAGCCGGTCAAGTTCATCGGCACCAGCGAGAAGACCGACGGCCTGGACGTGTTCCATCCCGAGCGCGTCGCCAGCCGCATCCTCGACATGGGCGACGTGCTGTCGCTGGTCGAGCAGGTCGAGCAGCAGGTCGACAAGGACAAGGCGGCGAAGCTGGCCGAGAAGGTCGCCAAGGGCAAGAAGTTCGACCTCAACGACATGCGCGACCAGCTCGAGCAGATGCAGAACATGGGCGGCATCGGCAGCCTGATGGAGAAGCTGCCGGGCATGGGCCAGATCCCGGAGCATCTCAAGCAGCAGGTGCAGCAGAGCCGGGAAGTGCCGCGCATGATCGCCATCATCAACTCGATGACGAAGAAAGAGCGCCGCAACCCGGCCCTGCTCAACGGCTCGCGACGCGCGCGGATCGCCGCCGGTTCGGGCACGCATCCGTCGGACGTCAACAAGCTGATGAAGCAGTACCAGCAGATGGAAAAGATGATGGGCAAGATGGCCCGCGGCGGCATGAAGGGCATGATGCGGGGCCTGCAGGGCATGATGGGCGGGATGGGGCGGATGCCCTTCCGCTGATCGATGACGCTCGCCTTCCTCGACGGCCGGCCGGCCAGCGCCGACGACCTGCGCGCGCTTGCGCTGGTCAACTACGGCCACTTCAGCTCGATGCAGGTGCGCGGACGCGCCGTGCAGGGGCTGGAACTGCACCTGCACCGGCTCAGGTCCGCGACGCGCGAGCTGTTCGACACGAAGATTGACGATGCGCGCATCCGCGGCGCGATCCTGGCGGCGCTCGACGGCGCCGGCGTGGACGACGCCAGCGTGCGGGTGACCGTGTTCGCCCGCGAGTTCGACTACGCGCAGCCCGACCGCATCCTGCCCGTGGACCTGCTGGTATCGGTCAATCCGCCGCGCCAGGCCGATCCCAGTCCGGTGTGGGTGAAGACCTACGCCTTCCAGCGGCCGCTGCCGCACATCAAGCACGTCGGCACCTTCCCGCTGTTCCAGCACCGGCGCCAGGCGCGCCGGGAAGGCGCGGACGACGCGCTGTTCGTCGATGCGCGCGGCCGGATCAGCGAGGGTTCGGTCTGGAACATCGGCTTCTGGGACGGCCGCCAGGTGGTCTGGCCGCAGGCCGACGCCCTGCGCGGCACCGCCGAGCGGCTGCTGCAGGCGGGACTGTCCGAAGCCGGGGTGGGGCAGCGCCATGCGCCGGTCGAGGCGCGCGCGCTGGCGGGGCTGCGCGCCGCGTTCGCGGCCAACGCCACGGGAATCTGGCCGATCGGCGGCATCGACGACATCACGCTGCGACCGGATCCGGCGCTGATGGAGGCGCTCGACGCGGCCCTGCGCAGCCAGCCCTGGCGGCCGCTGGCCGGCTGAGTGGGGTCCGGGGTTCCGTGGCGCGGCCCCATGGGCTAGAATTGCCGGCTTACCTCGCCATCCTGGCGACTGGGCAACACCGAGAACGCACCATGGTCAAGATCCGCCTCACCCGCGGCGGCGCGAAGAAGCGCCCCTTCTACCACATCATCGTCACCGACTCGCGCAGCGCGCGCGACGGCCGCAACATCGAGCGCGTGGGCTATTACAACCCCGTGGCGCAGGGCGCCGAGCAGCGCGTGGTGCTGGACACCGCCCGTGTCGACCACTGGGTGAAGCAGGGTGCGCAGCTGACCGACAAGGTCCGCAACCTGTACCGCGAAGCCGCCAAGGCCGCCCCGGCCGCCTGATGGCGCGGGCCGCGCACCGCGCGGCCCATCCCCGGAAATGAATACGCTGGCGCGCCGCATCCTCATGGGCAGGATCCACGGCGCGTTCGGCGTGCGTGGCGAACTGAAGCTCGAGTCCTTCAGCAATCCGCCCGAGGCGATCTTCCGCTACCTCCCGCTCACCCTGCGTACCACGCAGGGCGTCGAGCGCGAGGTCGAGGGCGCGCGCGGTCGCGCCACCGGCAAGGGCATCGTCATGCGCCTGCCCGGCGTCGAGGACCGCGACGCGGCCGAAGCGCTGCGCGGGGCGGAGCTGTACGTGCCGCGCGAAGCCCTGCCGCCGCCGGCGCCGGGCGAGTACTACTGGGTCGACCTGGAAGGCCTGCGCGTGGTGAACACCGACGGCGTCGATTTCGGCGTGGTCTCGCACCTGTTCTCCACCGGCGCCAACGACGTGCTGGTGGCGCGCGGCGAGCGCGAGCGCATGATCCCCTTCGTCCAGCCCGACTACATCGTCTCGGTGGATTTCGATGCGGGCGTCGTGACGGTGGACTGGGATGCGGAGTTCTGAGGTGTGATTTAGTGATTGGTGATTGGTGATTGGTGATTGGTGATTCGAAAGACCGAAAGCGCCCGCTTCTCCAATCACGGATCACCAATCACGGATCACGGACCGCCCCATGCGCATCGACCTGATCAGCCTGTTCCCCGAATTCGTCGCCCAGTGCGCCGGCTTCGGCGTGGTCGGGCGCGCGCAGGAGCGGGGCCTGCTGTCGATCCACGGCTGGAATCCGCGCGACTACGCCGAGGGCAACTACCGCCGGGTCGACGATCGCCCCTTCGGCGGCGGCCCGGGCATGGTGATGATGATCGACCCGCTGCGCGCGGCGATCCGCGCCGCGCGCGCGGCCGATCCGGCACCGGCCCGGCTGATCTACCTCAGTCCGCAGGGCCGGCCGCTGACCCAGTCGATCGTGCGCGAACTGGCCGGGCGCGAGCGCCTGCTGCTGCTGTGCGGGCGCTACGAGGGCGTCGACGAGCGGCTGGTGGCGGGCGAGGTCGACGAGGAACTGTCGATCGGCGACTACGTCCTGTCCGGCGGCGAACTGGCCGCGGCCGTGGTCATCGACGCGGTGGCCCGGCTCCAGGACGGGGTGCTGAACGACGCCGATTCGGCCGCCCAGGACAGCTTCGAGGCCGACGGCCTGCTCGACTGCCCGCACTACACCCGGCCGGTCGAGCACGCGCTCGGGGCCGTGCCCGAGGTGCTGCTGTCGGGCAACCACGCCGAAATCGCGCGCTGGCGCCGGCGCCAGTCGCTGCTCCGCACCCGCGAGCGCCGGCCGGACCTGCTGGCGGCGGCCGGCCTGGGCCCCGAGGAGCGCCGCTGGCTGGACGCCCAGCCGGATGATTGACCGGGCTGGCCCCGCGCCCGCCAATGCCGCTATAATGCGCGGCTGACCCGCCAGAGCGGGCTGCCAAGCCAAGAGCGTGCGTCCACGTGCACCACGCCTACAACGACTCCAACAGGCTCCATCGAGATCCCGCCATGACCACCAAGCCGTCCCTGAACACCCTGCTGCAGCAGTTCGAGTCCGAACAGGCGCAGCGCCAGCTGCCCGACTTCGGCCCCGGCGACACCGTCGTCGTCAACGTGAAGGTGAAGGAAGGCAACCGCGAGCGCGTCCAGGCCTACGAAGGCGTGGTCATCGGCAAGAAGAACGCCGGCCTCAACTCCTCGTTCACCGTGCGCAAGATCTCCCACGGCTACGGCGTGGAGCGCGTGTTCCAGACCCACAGCGCCACCATCGACTCGGTTGAAGTGAAGCGCCGCGGCAAGGTCCGCGCCGGCAAGCTGTACTACCTGCGTGGCCTGGAAGGCAAGAAGGCGCGCATCAAGGAAGACCTGTCCGCGCACGCCAAGGCCAAGGCCGCGGCGGCCGCTGCCGCCGAGTAAGGCAGGCTTCCCGCGCGACACCGCAGCGGCCGCCCCCGGGGCGGCCGTTCGCGTTTCCGGCCTGACCTGCATTGGCCCGGGGATCGGGCCGGCGGAGGACCCCACGCCCGCGCCGGGACCCGCCCCCGTGCCGCCCGCGGCCCGGCTGGCCCCACATCGCGCCGACGGGATGCGCACTAGAATCCGCGGCCGTTCCCGTCGCGCCCGATTGCCCATGCACGATCAACCCGTCGCCGCCCAGCCCGTCCGCCTGGACCTCTGGCTGTGGGCCGCGCGCTTCTTCCGCACGCGCGCGCTGGCCAAGCAGGCGGTCGAGACCGGCAAGGTCGAGGTCGGCGGCCAGCGCGCCAAGCCCGCGCGGGCCGTGCGAATGGGCGATGCGCTGCGGATCGAGCGCAGCGGCGAGGTGTTCGAGGTCGAGGTGCGCGGCCTGTCCGACAGCCGTGGTCCGGCACCGGTCGCGCAGGCGCTGTATGCCGAGTCGGATGCATCGCGCGCGCGGCGCGAGGCGGCGCGCGAACTGGCCCGTGCCGAGCGCACCGGCTATCGCGCGCCGGAAACGCGCCCGGACAAGCGCGCACGCCGCCTGATCCGCGCGCTGGGCGATATCGACGCGAGCTGAGCCGCGAGCGCGCGGAAGCGGTCCGGCGGGTAAAGAGAAGCCCGCGCATCGTGCGATGCGCGGGCCCCAGGGCCAGCCTCCGAGGTCAGTAGCGCACGCGCAGCGTCACGCCGTACATCCGCGGCGCGGCCGGGAAGGCGTTGAAGGTGTTGAGCGGATTGCCCGGGTCGGGGAACAGGCCCTGCAGCGGTGCGTCGAAGCCCACCTGCACGTACTCGGTGTCGGTGAGGTTGGTGCTCCACAGCTCGACCATCCAGCGGTTGTCGCTGCGGCCGATGCCGAGGCGGGCATTCACCACCGTGTACGAAGACTGGTGCTTCTCGACGTCCAGGTCCGAACCGGTGTTGTAGTCGCCCATGTACTTGGCGCCGATGTTGAAGCGGCCGAGCAGCGAGCTGCCGAAATCCCACTCGTAGGTCACCGCCATCGAGCCCGACCACTCCGGTGCGAACGGCATGGTGGAGCCCGGGAGCTTGTACAGCGCACCCGACGTGCTAAGCGGCGTGCGCTGTTCGAAATCGACGCCGGGGATGTCGTCGCCGAACTTGGTGTCGGCATACATCAGGCCGCCCTGCAGCATCAGCCCCGGCACCGACTGCGGCTGCCAAAGCACCTCGGCATCCACGCCCTTGGAGGTCACCTTCGGGATCGAGCGCACCACGAAGCTGGTGCCGAGGAAGCTGTTGAGCTGGAAGTCCTCGTACTCCTGGTGGAACGCCGTGGCGTTGAGCAGCAGCGAGCCGCCGGCCCAGGTGGTCTTGGCGCCCAGCTCGTAGCTGTCGACGAACTCGGCCGGGAACGAGGTGTCCAGCACCGGGGTGATGCCCGCGCCGCTGGCCGAGTTGCCGTCCGCCGACTGCACGCGGTCGAGGTTGAAGCCGCCGCCCTTGTAGCCGCGCGCGGCCGAGGCGTAGGTCATCAGGTTCTCGTTCCAGCGGTAGGCCGCCTTGAGCGTGCCCGACCACTCCTTCTCCTCGCTCTCCTGGAACGTGTCGCGGCTGGGCGCGTTGTGCAGCGCGTTGGCCCAGGGCAGGCACATGTAGCCCGCGATCTGCGGCCCCGCCGAGCCCATGATCGCATCCTGCACCGGGCCGGGCAGGCCGGCAAAGGCGGAACTGCGCGAGGACAGCGCCGCGCGAAGGCGCGCGTAGCGCGCCGGGTTGAGCGGGTTGAGGTCGGTGAGCGCACCGGTACAGGCCAGGCTGCCGTTGGGATTGCTGTAGTTGGAAGTGAGTTCCTTGTCCTCGCGGGTGTAGCGCAGGCCCAGGGTGACATCGAGCGCGTCGGTGGCGTGCCAGGTGTTGTTGGTGAACAGCGCCAGGCTCTTCGCGTTCTGCTGGTAGCGGTCGAGCGCGCCCAGCCCGGTGAAGCCGGTGCCGTACGGCGTACCGCCGACCTGCGACAGGAACGCGGCGGCCGGCAGGTTCAGCGGGTTGTCGAGCGGAACCCCGGCCGCGGCCAGGCTCTGGCCGACCAGCTGGTACACCAGCGTCGAGACATAGGGTTCGTAGTGCTGGCCGATGCGGTAGCTCTCGTTGCGGTCCAGATCCTCGTCCGAATAGAACAGGCCGACCATCCAGTCGACGCGGTCGGTGGCGCCGGTCAGGCGCAGTTCCTGGCTGAAGGTCTTGAACCCGGTAAACGATTCGTCCTCGTCGCCGTTCCGGTAGATCAGGTCCGCGGTGCTGAAGTCGTAATCCAGGCCGTTGATGGCCTGCCACTCTCGCGAAGCGGTGATCGAGGTCAGGGTGGCGCCGCCGAAGCCGCCCAGGTCCCAGTTCACCTCGGCCGAAACGCCCTTGTCCTTGATGTCCTGGCTGGTGGGACGGTTGCTGTAGGCGACTCGGTCGAAGGGATCGTCGCCGGGCCGGGCCACGGCCTGGCCGCCGGCGAGCGCGTTGAGGATCGCGGCGGTGCCGCCGACCGTGGTCTGCACCGCCGTGCAGCAGTTCTCCTCCCGGCTGGTGAAGTCGCCCGAGAGCAGGATGTCTAGGCTCTCGGATGGTTCGAACAGAAGTTTGGCGCGGACGGTATGGAAATTCTGGTCGTAGTCCTCGTCCTCGGTGCGCGGGCCGTTGCCCGTGACCACGTCCATCCAGCCGTCGCGCTTGCGCTTGGCGGCATAGATGCTGAAGGCGGCCTGGTCGCTGAAGCTGTCGTTGTAGCTGCCCGACACGCCCAGTGCGCCGTAGTTGCCCGCGGTGATCTCCGCCTCGGCGCCCTGCGTGTAGCTCGGGCGGCGGGTAACCACGTTGATCACGCCGGCCGAGGTGTTCTTGCCGAACACGGTGCCCTGCGGGCCCTTGAGCACCTCGATGCGCTCGAGCTGGCCGAGGTCGCCGAAGCCGACGCTGTTGCGCGGCCGGTAGACGCCGTCGATCACCACGCCCACCGAGGATTCAAGGCCCACGTTGTCGCCGACCGTGCCGATCCCGCGGATGCGGGCGGTGGTGATGGCCTCGTTCTGGGTGCTGGTGACGGTCAGCCCGGGCACCAGGATCTGCATGTCCTTGATGTCGCGCACGCTGGCGTCCTGCAGCAACTGCTCGTCCAGCGCGGTGACCGAGATCGGCACGTCCTGCAGCGCTTCCTCGCGCTTCTGCGCCGTCACGACGAGCGTGGACAGCGTCCGGGTCTCGTCGCTGGGCGCGGGGTCCTGCGCCGCTGCCGGAACGGCCATGGAGACGATCGCCGCAAACAGGGCGATGGCGAGTGGATTGCGCTGCGGATGGCCAGATGCCATGAGACTCCCCCAAATTGGTTGAATGGCAATGCGGTGACGCGAAGCAGTGCTGCGACAACGATGCACGTCCGCCCGGGAAGCCCGGGGACGGACCTCGGGCGACCGGCCCGCGTGGGGGACTGACCGGCGCCCGGAGAACCTGGAGCGAACGAAAACCTAACATAAGTTCCGAAATTGGGAAGCCCGCCATGCCCTCGCGTACGGATTCCCCCGGGCCATCCGGTCCGGGCCCCCGCCGCCTGCCGGAGCGCGGGTACGGTCACGCCAGTCCGGCGGCACAAGCCCCCGCTGGCCCCGGCCGCGCTGCAGGGCACCCGATACAATGGACCGGTGAACAGGCCTGCCCCCCAGACCGGCACGAGCGCCGACAAGGCGCCGCCGGCCGACACCCGCCTGATGGCGGACTGGCGGCGCCGGGTCGGAGCGCTGACCGACCCGATGCGGGCGATGCTGGCCGAGGTCTGCGAGCAGGGCGGCCCGGCGGTGGCGGACCACTTCTACGGCGCCATGCTGGAGGACCCGCGCGCGGCGCGGTTCCTCGACGTCAACCAGGTGCGCGAACGGCTCAAGCCCTCGCTGCAGCGCTGGCTCAAGGCGCTGCTGGCTGCGACCACCGGCGAGATCGCCAACCTGTATGCGCTGCAGGAGCACGTGGGCCACGTCCACGCCCGCATCGGCATCCCCGTCGACCTGGTCGGCCGCGGCGCACGCATGCTCAAGGACGATCTGCACGCGGGCATCCGCGCCCGCGCCGGCGACGACGCGGCCGCGCTGGAGGTCGTGCTGGCGGTCGACGGCCTGGTCGATATCGCGATGGAAACCATGACCCGGGCCTACGCCCGCTCGCGCGAGGTGGTGGGGGCGCTGGACGGTTCGTTCCGCCTGTTTTCCCTGATCCAGAACATCGGCACCGAGCGCGAACGCCAGCGTGCCCTGCTGCTGGCCTGGGAGAATTCGCTGCTCTATGCGCTGACCGCCGAACAGCCCGGTCCGCCGCAGCCGCTGCTGATCTCGCGTTCGGAGTTCGGCCTGTGGTTCCTGCACAAGGGCATGGCGAGCTTCGGCGATACCGCCGAGACGCGCGAGGTCAGCGCCATCTCAGAGCGCATCGATGCCGCCCTGCGCGAGCGCCTGCCCACCGCCGCCAACGCGGGCGAGCGCCGCCTGCTGCTCGACCAGCTGCGCGCGCTGGCCGACCAGATCCGCAGCCTGGTCTCGATCATGTTCGACGGCATCGGCGACCTGGAATCGGGGCGCGACGCGCTGACCCGGCTGCTCAACCGCCGCTTCCTGCCGACCATCCTGCGCCGCGAGATCTCGCTGCAGGCCAATACCGGACGCCAGTTCGCGGTGTTGATGATCGACCTCGACCACTTCAAGTCGATCAACGACACCCACGGCCATGCCGCCGGCGACCGCGCGCTGCAGCACGTGGCCAGCCTGCTGATGGAGAACACCCGCGGCAGCGACTACCTGTTCCGCTACGGCGGCGAGGAGTTCGTGGTGGTCCTGGGGTCGGTCGACGAAGTCGAGGCGCTGGGCATCGCCGAAGGACTGCGTCGCGCGATCGCCGCCTCGCCGGTGGCGCTGGGCGACAGCCTGCGCCTGCCGGTCACCGCCAGCCTGGGCGTGGCCATGCAGGACGGGCATCCGGACTACGAGCGGGTGCTGGCGCGCGCCGACGCCGCGATGTACCAGGCCAAGCGCGGCGGGCGCGACCGCGTGGTCCTGGCCGGCAGCGACATGCCCGATCCGCCCGGCGCGCGCGTGCTGCGCTACTGAGGCCGGCGCGCGGCGGCTACAATCCGGGGCCGGCGCGCCGTCGCGCGTCCCGTTCCGGATCGAATGAAGCTGGACAAGTCCCCCGAACACACCCCCCTGATGAAGCAGTACTTCGCCGCGAAGGCGGAGCATCCGGACGTGCTGCTGTTCTTCCGGATGGGGGATTTCTACGAACTGTTCCACGACGACGCGCGCAAGGCCGCGCGGCTGCTGGACATCACCCTGACCCAGCGCGGCAGCTCCGGCGGCGCGCCGATCCCGATGGCCGGCGTGCCGCACCATTCGGCCGAAGGCTACCTGGCGCGGCTGGTGGCGCTGGGCGAATCGGTGGCGATCTGCGAGCAGATCGGCGATCCGGCGGCCAGCAAGGGCCTGGTCGAGCGCAAGGTGGTGCGCATCGTCACCCCCGGCACCGTCACCGACGAGGCCCTGCTCAACGAGCGCCGCGACACGCTGCTGCTGGCCCTGGTGCGCGGCAAGGGCGGCTTCGGCCTGGCCTGGGCGGACCTGTCGGCCGGCCGCTTCCTGGTCAACGAGGTGGCGAACGAGGACCAGCTCGAGGCCGAACTGGCGCGGCTGGACCCGGCCGAGCTGCTGCTGCCGGACGAGGAGGGCTGGCCGGCCGCGCTGCATGAGCGCACGGGATTGCGGCGCCGGCCGCCGTGGCTGTTCGACGCCGACTCCGGCCGCCGCCAGCTGCTGCGCTTCTTCGGCCTGCACGACCTCACCGGTTTCGGCATCGAGGACCGGCCACTGGCGATCGCCGCGGCAGGCGCGCTGCTGGGCTACGTGGAGGAAACCCAGAAGCAGCGCCTGCCGCACCTGACCTCGATCGCGGTCGAGAGCGGCGACGGCGCGATCGCGATGAACGCCGCCACGCGCCGCCACCTCGAACTCGACACCCGCGTCGATGGCGATACGCGCCACACCCTGCTGGGCGTGCTCGACAGCACCGTCTCGCCGATGGGCGGTCGCCTGCTGCGCCGCTGGCTGCACCGCCCGCTGCGCGGGCAGGACACGGTGCGCCTGCGCCACGACGCGGTCGCGACCCTGATCGACCACCGCTGCGAGGACGCGCTGCGCGAGCGCTTCCGCGCGATGGGCGACCTCGAACGCATCCTCTCGCGCATCGCGCTGCGCTCGGCGCGTCCGCGCGACCTGTCCACCCTGCGCGACGGCCTGGCCATGCTGCCAGCGCTGCGCGAACTGCTGGCGCCGCTCGACGCGCCCCGCCTGCAGGAACTGTCGAAGCAGCTCGGCGAGCACGCGGCCGAGGCGAGCCTGCTGCAGCAGGCGCTGGTCGAACAGCCGCCGGTGCTGGCGCGCGACGGCGGCGTGTTCGCAGAAGGCTACGACGCCGAACTCGACGAGCTGCGCATGCTGAGCCAGAACGCCGACCAGTTCCTGGTCGACCTGGAGGCGCGCGAGAAGGAGGCCACCGGCATTCCCACCCTCAAGGTGGGTTACAACCGCGTGCACGGCTATTACATCGAGGTCAGCAAGGCGCAGGCGGGCAGGGCGCCGCCGCACTACAGCCGTCGCCAGACCCTGACCAACGCCGAGCGCTACATCACCGAGGAGCTCAAGGCCTTCGAGGACAAGGTGCTGTCGGCGCGCGAGCGCGCGTTGGCGCGGGAGCGCCTGCTGTACGAGCAGCTGCTCGACGCGCTCGACGCCCGGCTGGAGCCGCTGCGCGCTTGCGCCGCGGCGCTCAGCGAGCTGGACGTGCTGGCCGCGTTCGCCGAACGCGCGCAGGCGCTGGACTGGTCGCGCCCGCTGCTGCGGTCCGAGCCCGGACTGTGCATCGAGCGCGGCCGCCATCCGGTGGTGGAGGCGGTGCGCGACGATCCGTTCGAGCCCAACGACCTGATGCTCGAGTGCGACGACGACGGCAACGGCCGCCGCATGCTGGTGATCACCGGCCCCAACATGGGCGGCAAGAGCACCTACATGCGGCAGAACGCACTGATCGTGCTTCTGGCCCATATCGGCAGCTTCGTGCCGGCCGCACGCGCGGAGATCGGGCCGATCGACCGCATCCTCACCCGGATCGGCGCCGGCGACGACCTGGCCCGCGGCCAGTCGACCTTCATGGTCGAGATGGCCGAGACCAGCTACATCCTGCACCACGCCACGGCGCAGTCGCTGGTGCTGATGGATGAGATCGGCCGCGGCACCTCGACCTACGACGGCCTCGCCCTGGCCGAGGCCTGCGCGCGCCACCTGGCGGCGGTCAACCGAAGCTACACGCTGTTCGCCACCCACTATTTCGAACTGACCGCGCTGGCGACGCCCGGCAGCGGCATCGCCAACGTGCACCTGGACGCGGTGGAGCACCACGACGGCCGCGGCAACGAGACCCTGGTGTTCATGCACGCGGTCAAGGACGGCCCGGCCAACCGCAGTTTCGGGCTGCAGGTGGCGGCGCTGGCCGGCCTGCCGAAGGCGGTGATCCGCGACGCGCGCGTGCGCCTGGCCGAACTCGAGCAGCGCGGCCACGACGCGGCCGGGAATGCGCCGATGTCGGCCGAGCGGATCGACCAGCCGCAGCAGTTCGGCCTGTTCGCGCCTTCCTCCGCGGCGCTGGAGGCGCTGGCCTCGATCGACCCGGACGAACTGACCCCGAAGCAGGCGCTGGAGGCGCTATACCGGCTCAAGGCGCTACAGTAGTTTTTCCCGCGCGACGCGCCTTGGAGCCTGCCATGTCCAGTTCCCTCACCGACCAGTTGTTCCAGCAGCTGCAGGGCGCGCCGCTTCAGCGGATCGCGCAGCAACTCGGCGCCGGCCAGGCGCAGACGGCGGGCGCGGTGAGTGCGGCGCTGCCGCTGCTGCTCGGCGCGCTGGGCCGCAACGCCAGCCAGCCGCAGGGCGCGCAGGCGCTGTTCGGCGCGTTGCAGCAGGACTTCGCCGGCGCCGGCGACCTGGGCGGCCTGCTAGGCGCGGTGCTGGGCGGCGCGCAGTCGCGCCAGACCAACGGCGCCGGCATCCTCGGACACGTGCTCGGTGGCCAGCTGCCGCGCGCCGAGGCCGGACTGGCCCAGGCCACCGGCCTGGACAGCGGCAAGGCGGGCCAGCTGATGAAGATTCTCGCCCCCATCGTGCTCGCCTTCCTGGCGCGGCAGCTGTTCCAGGACAAGGGCGAGGGCCAGCTGGCGCAGGGCGACGCGAGCGCGCAGCAGCTCGGCGCGATCCTGGGCGAGGAGCAGCGCCAGGTGCGCCAGCAGGGTGGCATCGGCGGCGGACTGCTCGGCGCGGTGCTCGACCAGGATGGCGATGGCCAGTTCGGGGTGGGCGACCTGCTGAAGATCGGCGGCGGCCTGCTTGGCGGCAAGCGCTGAACCGCGATCCGTGACCGGCCGGAAGACGCGGCGGGCTCTGCCCGCCGTTTCCGTTATGGCGCCGCGCAGGCGGGCCCGGACGGCGCGCGGCGCATGAGTTCGGACGTTCGCCGCGAGAGGATCGAGACCGACGTCGTCGTGATCGGCGCCGGCGCGGCCGGGCTGATGTGCGCCATTGCCGCCGGTGCGCGCGGCCGCCGCGTGCTGGTGCTCGACCACGCCAACAAGGTCGGCAAGAAGATCCTGATGTCCGGCGGCGGCCGCTGCAACTTCACCAATACCGGCACCTCGCCAGCCAACTACATCAGCGCCAATCCGCATTTCTGCAAGTCGGCGCTGGCGCGCTACACGCCGTCGGACTTCATCGCCATGGTCGATGCGCACCGCATCGCATGGCACGAGAAGGAACTGGGCCAGCTGTTCTGCGACGAGTCATCGAAGCTGATCGTGCGCATGCTGCTCGACGAGGCCGCAGCGGTGGACGCGCAGGTGCGCACGCACTGCACGGTCGAGCGCATCGAACGCCCCGGCGAGCGCCACTTCCGCCTGCGCACCACGCTGGGCACGGTGGAATGCGAATCGCTGGTGGTCGCCACCGGCGGCCTGTCCATTCCCAGCATGGGCGCCACCGGCTTCGGTTACGAGATCGCGCGCCAGTTCGGCCATGCCGTGCTGGCCACGCGCGCGGGCCTGGTACCGCTGACGCTGAGCGGCAAGCCGCTGGAGCGGCTGCAGGACCTGTCCGGGCTGTCGTTCGAGGTGGAAGCGAGCTGCAACGGCGCCAGCTTCCGCAACCGCCTGCTGGTCACCCATCGCGGCCTCAGCGGCCCGGCCATCCTGCAGATCTCGTCCTACTGGCAGCCCGGCGATGCGCTGCGGCTCGACCTGCTGCCCGGGCGGGACGCCCTGGCCTGGCTGCAGGCGCAGCAGCGCGAGCGCGCCGGCACCGAACTGCGCAACGTGCTGGCCGACGTGCTGCCGCGCCGCTTCGCCCAGCGCCTGTGCGAGGTCTGGCTGCCGAGCCGGCCGATGAAGCAGTACGGCCCGTCGCAGCTGCAGCAGGTTGCGACCCAGCTGGCCGACTGGCGGATCACCGCCAGCGGCACCGAGGGGTATCGTACGGCCGAGGTGACGCTGGGCGGGGTGGATACCGACGGCCTGTCGTCGAGCACGATGATGTCGCGCCAGGTGCCCGGCCTGTTCTTCATCGGCGAGGTGGTGGACGTGACCGGCTGGCTGGGCGGCTACAACTTCCAGTGGGCCTGGGCCTCCGGGCGGGCGGCCGGCGGCGCGTGCTGATCGCTGCGATTGACGCAAGGCATCCATCCGGAAATCGATAGGTAGGCCCTATCGCGCTGTTCGCATCATTCGATTTCCTCAACCGCTGGCGGGTCGCTACCTTGGGCGCTCGCCACCAACTGCCGGGGAGAAACCAGCGATGTCGTCCGAATCCAAGTGCCCGTTCCATTCCGCCGCCGGCGGCGGCACCACCAACCGCGACTGGTGGCCCAACCAGCTGCGCCTGGACCTGCTCAGCCAGCATTCCGAGCGGTCCAATCCGCTGGGCAAGTCGTTCAATTACCGCGAAGAGTTCAAGAAGCTCGACTACGCGGCGCTGAAGAAGGACCTGCTGCAGCTGATGACCACCTCGCAGGACTGGTGGCCGGCCGATTTCGGCAACTACGCCGGCCTGATGATCCGCATGGCCTGGCATAGCGCCGGCACCTACCGCAGCGGCGACGGGCGCGGCGGCGCCGGACGCGGCCAGCAGCGCTTCGCGCCGCTCAATTCCTGGCCGGACAACGTCAACCTCGACAAGGCGCGCCGCCTGCTGTGGCCGATCAAGCAGAAGTACGGCCAGAAGATTTCCTGGGCCGACCTGATGATCCTGGCCGGCAACGTGGCGCTGGAATCCACGGGCTTTCGCACCTACGGCTTCTCCGGCGGCCGCGAGGACGTGTGGGAACCCGACCAGGACGTGTACTGGGGTCGCGAGACCACCTGGCTTGGCGGCGACGAACGCTACTCGCGCGGATCCGAAGGCGTGCCCAAGCCGCGCGAGGACAGCGTGCTGGTGTCGGAGGACGATGCCGACGGCAAGGTCCACACCCGCGACCTCGAGAACCCGCTGGCCGCGGTGCAGATGGGCCTGATCTACGTGAACCCGGAAGGCCCGGACGGCAACCCCGACCCGTTGCTCGCCGCGCACGACATCCGCGAGACCTTCAAGCGCATGGCGATGGACGACGAGGAGACCGTCGCGCTCATCGCCGGCGGCCACACCATCGGCAAGACCCACGGCGCAGCCCCTTCCGACCACGTCGGGGCAGATCCGGAAGCGGCCGACCTGGAGCTGGGCGGCCTGGGCTGGGCGAACAGCTTCGGCAGCGGCAAGGGCGCCGACACCATCACCTCGGGCCTGGAAGTCACCTGGACCAGCACGCCCGCGCAGTGGGGCAACGACTTCTTCAAGTTCCTGTTCGACTTCGAGTGGGAGCTGACGAAGTCGCCGGCCGGTGCCCACCAGTGGGTGGCGAAGGACACCGAGCCCTTCATCCCGGGCCCGACGCCGGATGCGCCCAAGCGCCGGCCGACGATGCTCACCACCGACCTGTCGCTGCGCTTCGATCCGATCTACGGGGAGATCTCGCGCCGCTTCCGCGACGATCCGCAGGCGTTCGCCACCGCCTATGCGCGCGCCTGGTTCAAGCTCACCCACCGCGACATGGGGCCGAAGGCACGCTACATCGGCCCGGAAGTACCGAACGAGGATCTGATCTGGCAGGATCCGCTGCCGCGTCCGCTGCACAAGCCCACCCCGGCCGACATTGCCGAGGCCAAGGCCAAGATCGCGGCCTCGGGCCTCACCGTCGGCGACCTGGTCTCGGCGGCCTGGGCTTCGGCCTCGACCTTCCGCGGCGGGGACAAGCGCGGCGGCGCAAACGGCGCGCGCCTGCGCCTGGATCCGCAGCGCGGCTGGCAGGTCAACCAGCGCGCGGTGCAGGTGCTGCCGAAGCTGGAGGAGATCCAGCGCGACTGCCGGCTGTCGCTCGCCGACCTTGTCGTGCTCGCCGGCGGCGTGGGCATCGAGCAGGCCGCGACCGCCGCGGGCTTCGCCATCGAAGTGCCGTTCACCCCGGGCCGCGTCGACGCGGAGCAGGACCAGACCGATGTCGAGTCCTTCGCCGATCTCGAACCCTTCGCCGACGGCTTCCGCAATTACGTCAAGTCGCGTTCGGCGGTGCCGGCCGAGCACCTGCTGGTCGACAAGGCCCAGCTGCTGACCCTGACCGCCCCGGAGATGACCGCACTGGTCGGCGGCCTGCGCGTGCTGGGCGCCAACTGGGACGGCAGCGACCTGGGCGTGCTCACCGACAGGCCGGGCTCGCTGACGACCGACTTCTTCGCCAACCTGCTGGACATGGCGACCGAATGGAAGCCGGCGGGCGAGAACCTGTTCGAGGGCCGCGACCGCAAGACCGGCGCGAAGAAGTACAGCGGCAGCCGTGTCGACCTGGTGTTCGCGTCGAACTCGGTGCTGCGCGCGCTGGCCGAGGTGTATGCGCAGGCCGACGGCGGGGAGAAGTTCGTCAAGGACTTCGTCGCCGCCTGGGTCAAGGTGATGGAGCTCGACCGCTTCGACCTCAAGGCCTGAGCCGGGTCGGCCTGGACGCAAAGGCCCCGCGCAAGCGGGGCCTTTGCCATGCGGCGGGTGACCGCGACCGCCCCGTCCGGCCTGCGGCCATCCGCGGTTTGGAGTAAAAAGACAGGCCGACGACCACCGCGCCCGCCGATGCCCGATTCCGCCGTATCCGACGACGACCTGCGCCAGCTCGCCACCAGTGTCGGTGCGCGCTTGCGCGAAGGCCACCACATGCTGGTGACTGCCGAGAGTTGTACCGGCGGCTGGATCGCCAAGGTGATGACCGATATCGCCGGCTCCTCGGAGTGGTTCGACTGCGGCATGGCCGCGTACAGCTACGAGGCCAAGCAGGCGCTGCTGGGCGTGTCGCCGCAGACGCTGGAAGTGCACGGCGCCGTCAGCCGCGAGACCGCCATCGAGATGGTGTCGGGCGCGCTGGTGCATTCGGGCGCCTCGGTCGCGGTGGCCGTGACCGGCATCGCCGGTCCCGGCGGCGGCAGCGCCGACAAGCCGGTCGGCACGGTGTGGATCGCCTGGAAGCGGCGCGGCGGATATGCGCGGGCGGAGCTGTTCCAGTTCGACGGCGATCGCGACGCGGTGCGCAGGCAGACGGTTGCAGCCGCGTTGCGCGGCATTGATGGCGCGCTGGCGTGAGCAGGACCATGCGTCCGCTGCGGGGCCGGTGATGTGGGAGACGCTCGGCACCGTCCGTGACCTCGGGCGCCTGCAGGACATCGCCCGCGTGCTGGTGCGCTACGGCTTCGGCGACCTGGTGCGCCGCTTCGGCCTGGCCGGCGCGCTCGAACGCGCGGGGCGGCTGGTGCACTGGCAGGCGGTGGAGGAGGGCCTGCTGCAGCTCGAAGTCCCCGAACGCGTGCGCGCCGCGCTGCAGGACCTGGGGCCGACCTTCGTCAAGCTCGGCCAGGTGCTGGCCACGCGCGTGGACATGCTGCCGCCGCGCTGGGTCGAGGAACTGTCGGAACTGCAGAACGCGGTGCCGCCGGTCGACTTCGAACGCATCCGCCCGCAGCTGGCCGAGGACCTGGGCGCCGACCCCGACCACGTGTTCGCCAGCCTCGAACACGCGCCGATGGCGGCCGCCTCGCTGGCGCAGGCGCATCGCGCGACCCTGGCCGACGGCACGCCGGTGGTGCTCAAGGTGCGGCGCCCGGGGATCCGCGACCTGGTCGAGGCCGACCTGCGCCTGCTCGCGCACCTGGCCACGATCGTCGAGAAGCAGATGCCCGAGCTGCGCCGCTTCCATCCGGCCGCCACCCTGCGCGAGTTCGCCGCTTCGCTGCGGCGCGAGCTCGATTTCGCGGCCGAGTGCCGCAGCGCCGAGCGCATCGCGCGCAACTTCGAAGGCCGCGACGACATCGTGGTGCCCAAGGTCTACTGGCAGTGGACCTGCGAGCGCCTCAACGTGCAGGAAATGCTGGAGGGCGTGCCGGGGCGCGACCTGGCCGCGGTGGATGCCCTCGGTCTCGACCGCCGCGCGCTGGCCCGCACCGGCGCCGGGCTGGTGCTGAAGATGGTGCTCGAGGATGGCTTCTTCCACGCCGATCCGCACCCGGGCAACATCTTCTACATGCCGGGCGGGGCGATCGGGGTGATCGACTTCGGCATGGTCGGCCACGTGTCCGAACAGCGCCGCTTCGAGATCGTGCGGCTGCTGCACGGGCTGGTCGCGCAGGATGCGTCCGCCGTGTCCGAAGTGCTGGTGGACTGGACCGGCGACAACCCCGACATCGACGAGGGCGGCCTGCAGGAATCGGTGGACCGGTTCGTCGACCAGTACCGCGGGGTGCCGCTCAAGGACCTGCGCATGGGCCGGATGCTGGGCGACGTGGCGGCGATCCTGCGCGGCCACGGACTGACCCTGCCGCCGGACCTGGCGCTGATGGTCAAGACCTTCCTCACCCTGGAGGGCATGGGTCGCCAGCTCGATCCGGACTTCGACATGGCCAGCGCCGCGCGCCCCTTCCTGGAGCGGGCGATGCTGCGGCGCTACGCGCCTTCGGTGCTGGCCCGGCGCGGGCGACGCGCGCTGTCCGGCCTGCTCGACCTGGCGCGCGACATGCCGCAGGACCTGCACAGGCTGCTGCGCGCCGCCCGCCGCGGCAAGCTGCGCGTTCATGTCGACGTCGATTCGCTCAAGGGATTCGGCGACCAGATCGACCGCGCGGTGAGCCGCCTGACCTTCGGCGTCGTGACCGCCGCCCTGATCGTGGGCTCCTCGATCGTGCTCAACAGCGCGGGCGGGGTGTCGAGCACCGGGCTGCGGGTGCTTGGGGTCGTGGGTTTCGTGGGGGCGGCGCTGGGCGGCCTCTACATCCTGTTCTCGACCTGGCGTGGCGGCCGCTAGGACGTGGCTCGGGTAATTGCCTGGCCCTGGGTTTAGTAGTATTACTACTAACCATGAAGCTCACCGACACCCAGCAGGGCATCCTCGCGATGATCGCGGAGCGGATCGAGGCCGAGGGCGTGCCGCCGTCGCAGACCGAGATCGCCCGCGCCTTCGGTTTCAGCAGCGTGCGCGCGGCGCAGTACCACCTCGAGGCGCTGGAGGCGGCCGGCGCCATCGGCCGCGTGCCCGGCCGCGCCCGCGGCATCCGGGTGCTGGTCCCGGCGTCGCAGTCCGGGCAGGCCGATGCGCCGCCGGTCGCCAGCGACGATGCCCTGCACCTGCCGGTCCTGGGCCAGGTCGCGGCGGGCCTGCCGATCGGTGCCGACATCGGCAGCGAGCAGATGGTGCTGATGGATCGCGCCCTGTTCTCGCCGGCGCCTGACTACCTGCTCAAGGTCAAGGGCGATTCGATGATCGACGAGGGCATCTTCGAGGGCGACCTGATCGGCGTGCACCGCACCCGCGATGCGCGCAGCGGGCAGATCGTGGTGGCGCGGGTGGACGATGCGATCACGGTCAAGCTGCTGAAGATCGGCAAGGACCGCATCCGCCTGCTGCCGCGCAACCCCGACTACGCGCCGATCGAGGTGCAGCCCGGCCAGGACTTCGCCATCGAGGGCCTCTACTGCGGGCTGGTGAGGCCGAACCGGTGATCCGGGCGGGGAGTTTTCCCACATCCGCCAGGGGCGAATCCCGGCATCCGCTGCACCGGTCGCGCGGCTAGCGTCGATCCCGGCGCCGGCGTCGCAGCTTTTGCGATGGGCGCCTGCAAGGATGCACCCAACACGAATTCAACATGACAAGGACCACCACGATGGACGAGAACAAGAAGCGCGCCCTTTCCGCGGCCCTGAGCCAGATCGAGAAGCAGTTCGGCAAGGGCTCGGTGATGCGGATGGGCGATGGCAGCGTCGAGCCGGCCGAGGTGGTCGGGACCGGTTCGCTGATGCTGGACATGGCGCTGGGCATCGGTGGCCTGCCCAAGGGGCGGGTGGTCGAGATCTACGGCCCCGAGTCCTCGGGCAAGACCACGCTCACCCTGCAGACCATCGCCGAATGCCAGAAGGCCGGCGGCACCGCCGCGTTCATCGACGCCGAGCATGCGCTCGACCCGACCTACGCGCAGAAGCTGGGGGTGAACATCGACGACCTGCTGGTCTCGCAGCCCGACACCGGCGAGCAGGCGCTGGAGATCGCCGACATGCTGGTGCGCTCCAACGCGGTCGACGTGGTGGTGGTCGACTCGGTCGCCGCGCTGACGCCCAAGGCCGAGATCGAGGGCGAGATGGGCGACCAGCTGCCGGGCCTGCAGGCGCGCCTGATGAGCCAGGCGCTGCGCAAGCTGACCGGCAACATCAAGCGCAGCAACTGCATGGTGATCTTCATCAACCAGCTGCGCATGAAGATCGGCGTGATGATGCCGGGCCAGAGCCCGGAAACCACCACCGGCGGCAACGCGCTCAAGTTCTACGCGTCGGTGCGCCTGGACATCCGCCGCATCGGCGCGATCAAGAAGGGCGACGAGATCATCGGCAACCAGACCCGCATCAAGGTGGTCAAGAACAAGATGGCGCCTCCGTTCAAGCAGGTCATCACCGAGATCCTGTACGGCGAGGGCATCAGCCGCGAGGGCGAACTGATCGACATGGGCGTGGACGCCAAGCTGGTCGACAAGGCCGGCGCCTGGTACAGCTACGGCAGCGAGCGCATCGGCCAGGGCAAGGAGAACGCGCGCAACTACCTCAAGGAGAATCCCGAGGTGGCGAAGAAGCTCGAGGCCGAGCTGCGCGAGAAGTTCCAGCCCGCCGATGCCAAGCGCGACGAGGAAGACGACAAGGCCGGCGCGGACGCCTGACCTCCCGGATGATCTTCGCGGCCAGGGACGGCCTTCTCCATCCAGCCCTCTCCGGCGACGGGAGGGCTGATCCTGTTGGGCGGCCTGGCAGAGGAGGGCGCATGGGCATGGCGGACGAGACGGGCGGGTCCGGCGCGATCGGGGCGCCCCTTCGCAGCCGGAAGCTGCGGGGCGCCGTCCCGGTGGCGTGCGGGCGATGCCCCGGGGCACGACCGGCATGAGCGACGCGCCGCGTCCGCGCCGACCACGGCAGCCGCCGACCGCCACCCAGCGCGCCCTGGGCCTGCTGACCCGGCGCGAGCATTCGCGCCGCGAGCTCACCCGCAAGCTCACCGCGCGCGGCGTCGAAGCCGAGGACGCCCGCGCCGCCGTCGAGCGCCTGGCCGAGGCGGGCTGGCAGGACGACGCCCGCTTCGCCGAATCGCTGGTGCGCAGCCGCGCGGGCAGCGGTTACGGGCCGCTCCACATCCGCGCCGAACTCGGCATGCACGGGCTCGACCGCGAGGCGGTGGAGGCCGCCATGGCCGGCTTCGAGGGCGACTGGGACGAGGTCGCCCGCGACCTGGTGCGCAGGCGGTTCGGCGAGTCCGGCCCGCGCGATCCGAACCAGCGTCGCAAGGCCGCAGAGCTGCTGATGCGGCGCGGTTTCGACGGCGGCCGCATCCGGGCGGCCACCCGCTTCGACCCGGACGATCCGGACGGCTGACCCACAGGCCGCGGAGGGCATCGGAGCGCCTGCCGGCGGGAAGGGGAGGGCGGGCATTGCCGGGCGCGAGGCCCGTGCAGCGGCGACTTGAACCGGCCGGTTTGCTAATCTGGCGGCTTCGCTGGGTGTGTCTGCTCTGGCCATGTGCCTCTCTCGGGGTGTCGCGGACGGGCCAGGCCGCCCGCCCGTCCCCAAGTACGCCATGACCACGTCCAGCCCCTATACGACCGCGCGCATCCGCAGCGACTTCCTCGACTTCTTCCGCGGCAAGGGCCACGAAATCGTGCCCTCGGCGCCGCTGGTGCCCGCCAACGACCCGACCCTGCTGTTCACCAACTCGGGCATGGTCCAGTTCAAGGACGTGTTCCTGGGCGCGGAGAAGCGCGCCAACCCGCGCGCGGCCGACGTGCAACGCTGCCTGCGCGCCGGCGGCAAGCACAACGACCTGGATTCGGTGGGCTACACGGCGCGCCACCACACCTTCTTCGAGATGCTGGGCAACTGGTCGTTTGGCGACTACTTCAAGAAGGAAGCGATCGCCTGGGCCTGGGAGCTGTTGACCCAGGTGTGGAAGCTGCCGGCCGAGCGGCTGCTGGTCACCGTCTACCACACCGACGACGAGGCCTACGCGCTGTGGCACGAGATGATCGGCGTGCCGGCCGAGCGCATCGTCCGCATCGGCGACAACAAGGGCGCGCCCTACGCCTCGGACAATTTCTGGCAGATGGCCGATACCGGCCCCTGCGGCCCGTGCACCGAGATCTTCTACGACCATGGTCCGGAGCACTTCGGCGGCCCGCCGGGCTCGCCCGACGAGGACGGCGACCGCTACATCGAGATCTGGAACCTGGTGTTCATGCAGTTCGACAAGCAGGCCGACGGCACGCTCGTGCCGCTGCCCGCGCCCTGCGTCGACACCGGCATGGGCCTGGAGCGCCTCGCTGCCGTGCTGCAGCACGTGCACAGCAATTACGAGATCGACCTGTTCCAGGCGCTGATCCGCAAGGCGGCCGAACTCACCGGCACGCCGGACCTGGAGAACAAGTCGCTGCGCGTGATCGCCGACCACATCCGCGCCTGTTCCTTCCTGATCGTCGACGGCGTGCTGCCGTCCAACGAGGGCCGCGGCTACGTGCTGCGCCGGATCATCCGCCGCGCGCTGCGCCATGGCTGGATGCTGGGCACGCGCGGCCCGTTCTTCCACCGTCTCGTCGGCACGCTCGCCACGCTGATGGGCGAGGCGTATCCGGAGCTGCCCGCCAAGCGCGAACTGGTGGAGAAGGCGCTGCTGGCCGAGGAAGAGCGTTTCGCCGAGACGCTCGACGCGGGCATGAAGATCTTCGACGAGGTGGCGGCGAAGTCGGACGGCTGCATCCCGGGCGCCGATGCGTTCCGCCTGTACGACACCTATGGCTTCCCGCTCGACCTCACCCAGGACATCGCGCGCGAGCGCGGCCTGACCGTGGACATCGCCGGCTTCGACGCGGCGATGGAGCGGCAGCGCGAGACCGCGCGTGCGGCCGGCAAGTTCGGCGGTGGCGTGCAGCTTCCGGCCGACCTGGTCGCGCAGCTGCAGCCGACCCGGTTCGTGGGCTACGACCGTCTCGAGGCCGACGGCCTGGCGGTGCTGGCCCTGCTCAAGGACGGGCGCCCGGTCGACGCCGTCGAGGCCGGCGACGAGGCCATCGTCATCCTCGATGCGACGCCGTTCTACGGCGAGTCCGGCGGCCAGGTCGGCGATACCGGCGAGCTGCACGGCGTCGAGACGCGTTTCGCCGTGTCCGACACGCAGAAGCTCGCCGGGCAGTTTTTCGGGCACACCGGACGGCTGCAGTCGGGGATCCTGCGCGTCGGCGACACCCTGGCCGGCACGGTTGACGGGCAGCGCCGCGGCAGCATCGTGCTCAACCACAGCGCCACCCACCTGCTGCACGGCGCGCTGCGCGGGCTGCTGGGCACGCACGTGGCGCAGAAGGGTTCGCTGGTCGCGCCCGACCGCCTGCGCTTCGACTTCTCGCACTTCCAGCCGATCGGCGGCGAGGAACTGGCGGAAATCGAGCGCCGGGTCAACGTCGAGGTCCGCGCCAACCATGCCGTGGTCGTCGACGAGATGGGCATGCAGGAGGCGATCGACGCCGGCGCCATCGCGCTGTTCGGCGAGAAGTACGGCGAGCGCGTGCGCGTGGTGAAGATGGGCGATTCGATCGAACTGTGCGGTGGCACCCATGTCGGCCGCACCGGCGAGATCGGCCTGTTCAAGCTGGTGTCCGAGGGTGGCGTGTCCGCCGGCGTGCGCCGGGTCGAGGCACTGACCGGCCAGGCCGCGCTCGACCACGTGCTGGGCGAGGAGGGCCGCCTGCGCGAGGCCGCCGGCCTGCTCGGCGGTACCACCGCAGAGGTCGCCGACAAGCTGCGTGGCCTGCTCGACCGCCAGAAGAAGCTCGAGCGCGAGGTCGAGGCCTACAAGGCCAAGGCCGCCAGCGGCGCGACCGCCGACCTCGGCGCGCAGGCGGTCGAGGTGCACGGCATCAGGGTGCTGGCCGCGCGCGTCGACGGCCTGGACGCGAAGGCACTGCGCGATGCCCTGGACCGGCTGCGCCAGCAACTCGGCGATGCCGCGATCGTGCTGGCCGGCGCGAGCGAAGGCAGGGCGGCGCTGGTCGCCGGCGTGTCCGGCGCGGCGGCCGGCCGGATCAAGGCCGGGGAACTCGTCGGCTTCGTTGCCGGTCGTACCGGAGGCAAGGGCGGCGGTCGCCCGGACATGGCGCAGGGCGGAGGTGCCGATGGCCCGGACCTGGTCGCGGCGCTGACCGACGTTCCCGGCTGGGTCGCGGCGAAGCTGAGTGCCGGCTGATACCGAGTATTTGCTCCATGACCTCTGTCGGTTGACCGGGCGTCCCGGTCCGGACATGCTTCTCGTTTATTTCAGTTTGAAACGTGTGTTGGCAGCAGGCGCGCGCGCCGGGGCCGGGGGCGTTTCGGCAGCACAGGCCACCGGCCTACGGAGATTTCCAAGATGTTGATTCTGACCCGCCGCGTCGGCGAGACCCTGATGATCGGCGACTCGGTCACCGTCACCGTGCTCGGGGTGAAGGGCAACCAGGTGCGCATCGGCATCACCGCGCCGAAGGACGTGGCCGTCCATCGCGAAGAGATCTACCAGCGCATCCGTCGCGGCGACGAGCCCGAATCCGCACGCGAGTCCGAAACCGACGGCAATTGATTTGCCGCGGCGGCCGCGACTCCGGTATCCTTCCCGGCCTGTCGTGCGCAGCGCGCTGTCGCACGCGGTACACCCGGAGACTTGCCCGAGAGGCCGAAGGGGCTCCCCTGCTAAGGGAGTATGGGGTCAAAAGCTCCATCGAGGGTTCGAATCCCTCAGTCTCCGCCAGTTGCAACGGGATGATTGACGCGCGTCGTTCATCTCTTCATAATTCCGCTTCTGCACGACGCGCCCGTAGCTCAGCTGGATAGAGCACCAGGCTACGAACTTGGGGGTCGGAGGTTCGAATCCTTCCGGGCGCGCCAAATCAACCGGCCAATGGCCGGTTTTTTTGTGCCTCCGCGTCGGATATCGGAGTCTCGACCCCGACGCCACGTTTTCCGCGGGACGCCGTTCCGCCGCCGCCGTGCGGCACTTCCCGGTTCACCCTGGTGCGCCGTGCATTCATGGGCGGGAAGGGAAGGCGCCCATGGGCGGGGGGTAAGATGCGCGACCGTGGGCCGCAGCCGTGGCCCGGGACAGGGGGTCCCGTTCCACTCGGAGTCTTGCCGCATGCCTCGTCCCCTGTGTCGCGCCGCCCTCGCCTGTGCCGTGCTGGCACTGCCCTCGTTCGCGTTCGCCGCGACCTATACCGTCGGCCCCTCCGGTCGCCAGTACACCCAGCTCTCCGCCCTGGTCGACAACGTCGACCTGGAGCCGGGCGACGTGGTGCTGGTCGATGGCGGGACCACCTACAACGGCAACATCGTCGTGCGCAGCGCCGACCGTGGCGCCCCCGGCAACCCGGTGACCTTCCGCTGGAACCGCTCCACCGGCTCCACCCGCCCGGTGCTGAGCGGCGGCTCGCACACGATCAAGTTCCAGCAGTCCAACCATGTGGTCTTCGAGGGCTTCGACGTGCGCGGCGGAACCTCGTCGTGCATCTTCAGCGAAGCGCACGACGTGACCGTGCGCGACACCATCGTGCGTGACTGCCCCTCGCACGGCATCCTCGGCGCGGACAACAATTCCGGATCGTTCACGCTCGAGTACAGCGAGATCTACAACGCGGGCGCCGGCACCCACCGCCATCCGATCTACATGCAGTCCGACCAGGTGGCGTACCCGGGATCGGTGTTCCTGATGCGCTACAACTACGTGCACGACGGCAACGGCGGCAGCCTGCTGAAGAACCGCCACGAGCGCGCGCTGATCTACTACAACTGGTTCGAGAACTCGGCCTACCAGGAACTCGAGCTGATCGGGCCGGACTGCGAGACCCAGCAGTCGGGCTGGACGCCGAACCTGCGGCGCGAAGACGTCGACCTGGTCGGCAACGTCATCGTGCACACCTCTTCGTGGCGCAACGCGATCCGGACCGGCGGCGACCTCAACGGGCGCAACCAGGGCCGCCTGCGCATGGTCAACAACACCATCATCTTCAATCGTGCGGGCATCGCCAATGCCGTCCTGGTGCAGCTGGGCCAGGAGTCGATCGAGATGCACAACAACGTCATCTACAAGACCAGCGCTCCGTCGGAACTGAACGTGCTGCGCGTCCATGAGGCCAATGAGGTCGAGACGCCCTACTGCGCGCCGACCAGCCGCGAGCCGTGGACCAGCGGGCGCAAGGTGGCCGGTTCCAACAACTGGATACAGTCCTCCGCGGCGCTGGTGCCGGGCGAGCTGACCGGCACCGTGCGCGGCAGCGATCCGGGCTTCGCCAACGTCGGCCAGCTGCAGCTGCGTCCGACGGCGAACAGCCCGCTGGTGTCCGCGGGCAATCCGCAGCCGCCGTCGCCGTCCGCCTTCCCGTTCCCGTCGCCGCTGGCGCTGCCGCAGTTCGACCCGCCGCTGCGGGCCAAGCTGGCGATCGGCGGCCAGGTCGCGCGCGTGCCGGGCGCGCGGATCGATATCGGTGCGCTGGAAGCCCCCGGCGGGGCTGGCGGCGCCACCCGTCGTCGCAATGGTGCGCAGCCGCTGGCGCCGGCAGGTGCGTCGGGTGCGTCCAGCGCACCGGCACCGGCGCCTCAGCAACGTCAGCCGGCCGCCGCGCCGCGGAGTTCGACACGGGACCAGCAGGCCGCCGCACCCACGCCCACTTCCCCACAGCGATCCGCCAGCGAGCTGCGCCACGTGCGGATCACTCCGCCGGTGGTGGCGCTATGGCAGCGCTGGATGCGCTGGCTGTCCAGCGATCCGTTCGGAACGGCGACGTCGCGCCAGTAAGGCGGTCTGCGCGCGTCAGCCCTCGCGACGCGCAAGGAACAGCGGGTAGGGCGCGGTCTCGACCAGGCCCAGCGCGCTGCCCGCGACCTCGAACACCCCATTGACCATGTCGACGATGTTGCGACGCGCCTCGAACGGCGGGTCGTAAAAGGCTTCGCGCCGCAGGATGCTGAAGCCGTGGCGCTGCAGCAGCGCCGCGGCGTCGGACGCATCGTGGTGGCGGATGCCGGGCGTCGGATGGCGGTCGCGCTCGCGCTGGCCGCTCAGCCGCCGCCACATGCGCGGCAGGAACTGGGAGGTCTTGGTGGCCACGACCAGATGGCCGCCCGGGCGCAGCACGCGCCGCAGTTCGGCCACGTAGGCCTCGTCGTCCGGCACGAAGGGCAGGACCACGATCGAGAGCACGATGTCGAAGCTGGCGTCCTCGAAGTCGACGCCGTCGGGCCGGCAGCGGTCGAATGGGATCGGCGCGTACTGCTGGCGCGCGAAGTCGACGCGGCGCTGTTCGACGTCCACGGCGTGGATGTCGGGATGCGTCTTCGAGGCCGCCCAGGCGATGTCGCCCCAGCCGAAACCGTAGTCGAGCACGCGCCCGGGAGGGAGATCGCGCAACAGCGCGAGCACGGCGCGATGCCGCCGGCGCTGGTGGGCGTCCTGCGGCGCGTCCCGGTAGAAGTGGCTGGGAATGTCGCTGCTGGCGCGGACGGGTTCGATCACTGCATCCATCGGGTTCGATTCGTTGTGGCGAGTGCGCGGCGAAGGACCGCGCCGGCAGGGCTGGAGTCTGCGTGCTGATACGGCTTAAGCAGCCAGATTCGGCCAGTCCGTCGTGGTCGCCGAGCGCTCATCGCACGCGCCGCGTCGGAACCGGATCGCTGCGGCATTCAGGCGCGCATGGCCGATCGTGCTGCCATCCGCCGTTTCAGTTTCTGTTCGCCAGCCTGTCGCTGTCTTCGGCCGCACGCTTACGGCGTCATTCCACTGAACCGGATTCCGAATGAGCGTTGCTGCCTCCACCACCCATGGCCCGCTCCCGGGTCAAGCAAGGACGATCGTCGATGGGCTCGACCGGGCGTGAGGCCTGGTCGGTGGCGCAGGCGGCCGGGCCGGTGGCTTCGGCGGCAGGCGCTGGCCCTCCGCTTGCCCGGGTGGCATGGCGCCCGGGCCTGCGCCGCGCGGGCACCCGCGCAGGCCGCGCGCGGTCGGGGGCGGCACGCCTGCCCGGCGAAGGCGGCGCACCGATGAAGGTGCTGCACCTGACCCTCTCCTACAGCCACGGCGGCCGTCGCGAGGCGATCGGCGCGTTGGCGCAGGGCCTGCGCGAGCTGGGCGTGGTCAGCCACCTGGGCTGCCTGGACGACTTCGGTTCCGACGCCAGCGACCACGCCCTGTTCCAGGGCACGATCAACCTCGGCCGGCATGGCCTGTTCGACCGCTTGGCGCTGCGTCGGCTGCGCGAGTACTGCCGCGAGCACGCGATCGACGTGGTGCATGCGCACGACGCCGCCAGCGAGGCGATGGCCGCGCTGGCGATGCCGCGCGGCGGGCCTGCGATCCTGATGAGCTTCCATCGCACGCGCGACCTGGAAACGGCGCGTTTCCGCGACCGGCTGCGCAACGCGGTGGTGGGGCTGCGTGTCGGCGCGGTGGTGACCGCCTCGCGGGAGCGGCTGCGACACTACGTCGAGCACAACTATGTGCCCGGCGCGAAGGTGTCGTGCATACCGCTCGGCATCGACCTGGAGCGCTTCCGGCCCGACCCCGCGATGCGCGCCAGGACCCGCGCGCTGATCGGCGCGGCCGACGACACCCTCGTGGTCGGTACCGTCGGCCACTTCGGCCCGGAAAAAGGCGTGGACCTGGCGATCAGCGCATTCCAGGATTTCCTGCGCCGCCACCCGGCGCGCGATGCGCGGTTGCTGGTCCTGGGGCGGGGCGATGCGGCGCAGGAAGCGAAGATGCGCGCGCTGGCCAACGGCGAACTGGGCGACCGGATCCACTTCGTCGGCTTCCAGCCAGACCCCGAACACTGGTTTCCCGGTTTCGACGTGCTGCTGCACGGTGCGCGCGAAGAAGCCTTCGGCCTGGTGCTCGCCGAGGCGCAGGCCTGCGGCGTGCCGGTGGTGGCCGCGCGCGTCGGCGGAATTCCCGAAGTCGTGCTCGACCGCCAGACCGGGCGCCTGGCGCCCGTGCCCGAGGTCGACGCGCTCGCCGACGCGCTGCAGCAGCTCAGCGCGAGCAACGCCTACCGCGGCGAACTGGCGCGCCAGGCGATCGAGCACGCGCGCCACCAGTTCAGCCGCCAGCGTTACGCCGGCGAGTACCTCGCGGTCTACCGCCGCCTGCTCGGCTAGGCCGCGCCCGGCTCAGACGAGGGCCTCGGCCACGTCGGGGTGGCCGAGGAAATCGCGCGGACTGGCCGTCCGCCCATAGGCGCCCGACTGGAACACCACCACCAGGTCGTCCGGCGCGGCGTGGGCGAGTTCGACGTCGTCGCCCAGCAGGTCCAGCGGCGTGCACAGCGGCCCGACAACCGTCGCCTTTTCGGTCCCGGCGCCCCTGCCGTTGACCGCGATCGGGTAGTTGCGTCGCATCACCTGGCCGAAATTGCCGGACGCGGCCAGGTGCTGGTGCATGCCGCCGTCGGTGACCAGGAACACCTTGCCGCGCGACAGCTTGCGGTCGAGCACGCGGCACACGTACAGGCCGGCCTCGCCGACGAGGTAGCGTCCCAGTTCCACCACCAGGCGCGCCTGCGGGCCGAAGTCCGACGCGGCGCGCGCGGCAAGGCCGTGCAGCGAGTCGGCAATGGGTGCGAGATCCAGCGGCTGGTCGCGATCGCTGTAGGGAATGCCGAAGCCGCCGCCGAGGTTGAGCCAGCGCAGCGGCGCAGGGAACCGGTCCAGCCAGGTCCTGGCCAGTTCGTAGCTCTGCTGCTGCGCTTCGACGATGGCGTCGGCGCGCAGGTTCTGCGAGCCGGCGAAGCAGTGGAAGCCCTCGAACGCCAGCCCCGCCGCCGCGATGCGCTCGAGCATGTCGGGCACCTGGTCGGCATCGACGCCGAACTGCTTGGCCCCGCCGCTCATCTTCATGCCCGACGCCTTGAGCTCGAACGGCAGGTTGACCCGGATCGCGACGCGCGCGGCCACGCCATTGCGGTCGGACGCGCGCGCGAGGATGTCGATCTCGCGGAACGATTCGAGGTTGACCAGGATGCCCGCGGCCTGCGCCTGCCCGAGCTCGGCCTCGCGCTTGCCTGGCCCGGCGAAGCTCACGTGTTCGCGCGCCATGCCCGCATCGAGCGCGACCCGCAGTTCGCCCGCGGACGCGACGTCGAACCCGTCGACATGGGCGCGCATGCACCCGACCAGCGCCGGCATCGGATTGGCCTTGATCGCGTAGTGCAGCAGCACCTCGCGCGGAAATGCCTGCCGCAGCGCCTGTGCGCGCTCGGCCAGGCGCGTGCGGTCGTAGAGGTAGCAGGGCGTGCCGCCCACCTCGTCGACCACCTGCGACAGCGGCCTGCCGGAGACCAGCAGTTCCCCGCCGCCCGAGCGTGGCCAGCGCGCCGCCGGACCTGCGTCACTTTTTGCCGTTTTTGGCGCCTGCAGGTCCGCTTCCGTCATGTCTTCAACAAGCTATTGATTTGCAATAGGATACGCCGATTCCGGAGTGGCCAGGCCGCCGCCGGCGTGCGGCACGCTGTCTGGTTCGCCGACCACAGCTTGTGACGCGCTGCCCAGAGTTGTCAGCCGCCACAGGGGGCCGGAAACGCAACCCTATACTCCAGCCGGCCAAAACGGGCCTCGGCCCGTGGCTGGACGACAGGGTGCTGACCACGCCCCGCCGGAGACCCCTTCGATGCCTGCGATTGACGCCGTTCGCCGCCGAGTACTGCCTTTGCTGCAGTCGCTGACGCTTTGCGTCGTGCCGGCACTCGCCAGTTGTTCGGATACCGTCCCCGCCGCCGGGGTGGCTGCCGCCAACGCCGCCGCCGCGGACACCCGGGATCTTCCCGCCGTCGACGTGCCGGCGCCGGCGCCCACCGCCATCACCCTGACGCCCAACGGAAAGGTCGAGTCACGCGAACTGGTCACGCTGGGCGTCCCGTTTCCCGAAGGGGAGCTGGGCGACGCCGGTCTGGTGCGCGTGCTCGACGGCGATGGCAACGAGGTGCCGGCCTTCGTCCGGCCCACGCTGCGCTGGCACTGGAAGGACGACAGCATCCGCGCGGTCAAGGTCCAGTTCGAAGCCGATCCGCGCGCCAGCTACCGCTTCGACATTTCCCGGCCGCGCACCCGGTCGATGGACGAGCGTCCGGTCGACGAGGGCACGCGCCCCGGCAAGCTCGACGCGCCAGTGCCGCGCGTGCTGGCCACGCTGGATCCGGCGTGGCTGGTGCGCTCGGGCATCGCCGGCCCGCAGCTGGTGCACGACCGCAGCCGCGCCTACGACCGCTATATCGACGCGCAGTGGGCCTGGGCCGAGGATGCCCCGTACGTCGGCGCGCACGCCTTCCTGTTCGATCGCGCCTCGGTGATCGGCCTGCAGTACGTGCGCAGCGGCCGTCCGGACCGCTTCGCCGAGTTCTACAACTCCGCCACCTTCTACCTGTCGAAGATCAAGCGCGGCGGCAACGGCGGCGGCTGGCCGGACTGCACCGGCGGATGGGAGTTCGACGGGGTCAACGCCTGTGATCCCAAGTACAGCTACGTGACCCCGCACCTGCTGCTCACGGCGCTGGCCGGCGACGACACCCGCCTGGACGCGACCACCGTCGCGCACATGGCGGACAACCAGTTCAAGGGTGGCTGGAGCACGCCGATGGGTCCCTACACCGGCGGCGGCCAGGCCTGGACCGAGCGCCAGGTGGGGTTGGGACTCGAGCACCTGGTCTCGTCCTTCGAGCTCACAGGCTCGTCGCAGACGCGCAGGCGGATCCTCGACATCGTGGGCTGGCTGCACGACCACCAGCAGTCGCCGCCCGGCGGCGAGGCGGCGACCGGTGCCTGGACCCACTCGTGGCAGGCGCACGAAGGTGCCGACTACGACGCGGCCACCGACGTGCGCGGCGCCTCGCCGTGGATGAGCGCCAACCTGGTGGGCGGACTGTGGCGCGCCTGGCTGGTCACCGGCGATGAACGCATCCCGGTGATGCTGCGCGACTTCGGCCGCTACATCGAACAGCACGGCTTCGTGCCCGACGATCTCGCCGGCAACTGGCGATCGACCTGCAACGCAGGCGGCACGATCGGCTGGTACTTCTCATCGGGCCTGGCGCCGCGCGAGCGGATCGTCGGAATCCAGGACAGCGAAGGCTGGGGCTCGGACGCCCACAACCCGGAACTGCTGATGGTGGTCGCCGCCGCGCGCCACTTCGACACGGATCCGGAATGGCGGGAGACCTTCTCGCGGCGCGCCGAGCGGCTCGCCAAATACCTCAATCGCGAATGCGCGGCGGTTTCGCACACACCGCGCGCATTCAACTGGCAAAACCGGAACCCGGAGTTCACATGGCTTCTCGCGCAATGACCCGTCCCCGCGCCCTGGCGCTGGCCCTCATGTGCGCCTGTGCAGGCGCCTGCTTCGCTGACCAGGGCGCAGCGAGCGCGCCGCGCATGTCCGCCGCGGCCGCGACCGTGAAGGCGGCGGGCCCGCTGAGCTTCGTCAACGAAGCCTCGCAGCGCGTGGATTCCATCCCCGACTCGCAGTACCGCTTCGACGCGCTGTTCGTGGACTTCAACAGCGACGGCTGTCCCGATGCCTTCGTGGTCTCGCACAGCGACCTGGGCGCGACCTCGCGCCTGTGGAACAACCGCTGCGACGGCAGCGGCACCTTCCAGCACGTGCCGAGCAGCCAGACCAACCACTTCATCAGCGGCTCGCCCTACATCTCGGGCTGGGTCACGCGACTGGATTTCAACGGCGACGGCAAGCAGGATTTCTGGGGCCGGCATGGCGGCCAGATGAGCGGGCGCTACCGCAACGGGTCGAGCAATGGCGCGCGCATCCCGCGCTTCGCGGCCAAGGAGAACGGCTGCGAGGGCTACTGCGCCTTCGGCGACATCACCGGCAGCGGCAACCTGGAACTGGTGACCGATACCCGGCAGGTGTCGAGCATGTCCGGGCAGCAACTGCGTCCGGCCTCGGGCGCAAGCGCCTACCAGGTGGTGGGGGACGTGACAGGGGATGGCTGGCCGGACATCGTCCAGCCCGGGCGTGGCGGCTACTGGCGCAACGATCGTGGCACGCTGACTTGGGTGGCAGTGGCTGCTTTCGCTCCCGGCCGGAACATGCAGATGCTGCTGGCAGACTTCGACAACGACGGCGATCTCGACCTGTTCTATTTGGATGGCGAGCAGTTCAGCTCCAGCAGCCGCGGCTCGCTTTACCGCAATAATGGTTCGGGCGGTTTCGCCGATGTTTCGGCTGCGTCGGGACTAGCGAACATCCCCGTCAGCGACTACGGCAACATCATCGCCGCCGACTTCGACAACGACGGCTGGCAGGACCTGATGGCCGCCGGCGTGGGCGATTCGGTGCGGATCTACCGCAACAACGGCAACATGACGTTCACCGCGTCCACCTCCACCAACTTCGGCCCGGCCTCGGGCACCGGGGCAGGCGGGTGGCAGGGCGGCAAGCCCCGCGCGGACGTGGCCGATTTCGACAACGACGGCCGGCTGGACATCGTCAAGACCCAGTTCCAGACCAACCTCGGCCTGTGGCGCAACACCACCAACACCGACGGCAACCGCTGGATGAAGGTGCGCGTGCGCGGCACCTCGGGCAACAGCGACGGCGTGGGCGCGAGCGTGCGCTGGTACCGCCCCGGCACCAGCCAGCTGATCGCGCACATGCCGGTGCTGGTCGGCGAGCAGCATCCGCAGACCCACCTGCATACCGGCCTGGGCAACAACGCGACCGTGGACCTGGAGGTGCGCTTCCCCAACGGCGGGCCGACGCATCGCTTCGCCAACGTCGCCAGCAACCAGGAGATCATCGTCTACCGCAACGGCTGCAAGATCGACAACTGGCGCCCGGGCAGCGGCTGGCCGCTGACTGCGCCTTCGAACTGCTCATCCTCCGGTGGCGGTGGCGCGACGCTGCGTCGCAACGGCGCAGCGCCGCTGGCCGCGACGCCCGCCAGCGCGTCCGGACAGGCGGCGACCGCGCCGGCACCGGCGCGCGTCGTGTCCGCAGGCCCGCAGCCGGCTGCTTCCGCGGCTGCGCCGGCCCCCATCGCCACCTCGTCGCAGCCGCGGCAGTTGCGGATCACCCCGGCGGCGCTGGTGCTGTGGCGCCGCTTCCAGGGCTGGTTGCGCACCACGTTCGCCGAACTGAGGTAACGCACGGCCACGAACGGACGCCGTCCAGCCGCGCACCGGCCCGACCCTTCGGTCCCGGCGATGCGTGCCCGGGACTCACGTGCATAGCGACGCACCCCACGGCGCTGGTGTCCAGCTGGTCGACACGGCCTGTCTCGCAGCTGCACACCGTTGCCAGGCGCCCACGCGCAATCCAGGGGCGTGGCCGGAAACCCCGCAGGCCTGCGTTAGCACTGGGGCAGGGGGCCGGGATTTCGCGTCCGCCGATCCGCCGGGCTTGCTGACCGGCCGCCCGGGCACCGCCGACGCGCGGTGCATCGGCCTGCAGCCCGCCGCGTGCGGTATTCCCGTCAATCCGGTGCGGCGTCGCCGCGGAGGTCCATGTTCGCCATCGTCGTGTTCTGGGTGGCCGCAGGCTTGCTGGCCTACACCTATGCGGGCTATCCACTGCTGGTGATGGCGCAGGCGCGTATCCGTCCCCGGCCGGTCCGGCGCGGCGAGGGCCTGCCGACGGTGACCGCGGTGATGGCGGTCTACAACGGCGCAGTCGAGCTCGCGTCCAAGCTCGACAACCTGGCCGCGCTCGACTACCCGCCGCACCTGCTCGACATCGTCGTGGTCTGCGACGGCTGCGGCGACGCCTCTGAAGAGATCGCGCGCGCGCATCGCGGGCGGCCGGTCACGGTGATCGCGCATACGCAGCGCCGCGGCAAGGCTTCGTGCCTCAACGACGGCGTCGCCGCGGCCCGCGGCGAGCTGCTGCTGATGATGGACGTGCGCCAACGCCTCGAACCCGACGCGCTGCGTCGCCTCGTCGCCTGCCTGGACGATCCCGCCGTGGGCGTGGCGGCCGGCGAACTGCGCTTCGAGGATCCGGATACCGGCTTCGCCGCCAGCGTCGACGCCTACTGGCGCTACGAGAAGGCGATCCGCCTGGCCGAAAGCGCCAGCGGGTCGGCGATCGGCGTGAGCGGTGCGCTGTACGCAGTGCGTCGCGCGCTGTTCCCGGAGGTGCCCGCGGGCACCGTGCTCGACGACGTGTACGTGCCGATGCAGGTCCTGCGCGCGGGCCATCGCGTGGTGCTGGAATCCGGCGCGGTGGCCTGGGACCGGCCTTCGAGCAGCAGCGCCCAGGAGCGCGGACGCAAGCTGCGCACGCTGGCCGGCAACTTCCAGCTGGTGGCGCTGGCGCCGTGGCTGCTGGTGCCCGGGCTCAATCCGGCGTGGCTGCGCTTCGTCAGCCACAAGCTGCTGAGGCTGCTGTCGCCGTGGCTGCTGCTGCTGCTTGCCGGCGCCAGCCTGGCGCTGGCGTGGCAGCACTGGTTCTACCTGCTGGCGGCGGCGGGACTGGCCGCGTTCGTGCTGCTGGTGGCGCTGGCCGCGGCGGCACCGCCGCTGGCGCGGCTGTTGCCGGTACGCATCGCCGCGGCGTTCGCGCACATGAACCTGTTCGCCGCGCAGGCGCTGTTCACCTGGCTCGGCAACCGCCGCCTGCACCTGTGGTGAGCGGACGCGCCGGGCTTCGACCGGCGCGGGGAATCAGCGCAGCTCGTGGCTGAGCTGGGGCGGCACGCCGCCGGCCAGCAACGGACGCGATGCGCCATCCGGATCCGGCAGCGGATCCCAGTCGCGGCAGAACAGCTTCTTCGCCACCTGGGTGGCGCGGTTGGCGATGCCGATCGGCGCGCCGAGCCAGCGCGACACCAGGAAGGCCTTGCGCCGCACCACCCAGTTGTACATCGACTGCTCGGAATAGAACCGGTAGCCCCAGCGCCGCTCGAACAGCCGCGAGGACGGACCGGTCAGCTTCGGACCCCAGCGGAAGAAGAAGAAGCGCATGTCCGACAGCGCCATGCGCGTGCCGAGGTTGTCGAAATGGATCACCGACCGCGGCTCGACCACCATGGTGCGGCCCATCGCGGCGACCTGCAGCGAGATGTCCAGGTGCTCGCGGATCACCATCGAAGGCAGTTCGATACGCTTGAACAGCTCGCCGTCGAACAGCACGCAGTGCAGCTCGAAGGTGCCGGTGAGGGCGCGTTCGGTCGGGATGTCGGGTACTTCGGTGCGGCGCAGGTGCTTGTGCTCGATCAGGTAGGGCGTGCCCTCCACGTCGACCACGCGGATCTCGCCGGTGTACAGGTGGTTGCGCAGCGGCGCGCCGCGGTCCACGCCCTCGCGCTCGAGGATCAGCGGCGTGACCACGGCGTGTCCGTCGCCCAGCGCCGAGAGCAGCGGCGCCAGCCAGCCCTCGGTGACGCGCGAGTCGTTGTCCAGCAGCACCACGGCCGGGGTGTCGACCAGCGGCTGCGCCTCGCGCAGCGCATCCATCGGCGTGCGCAGGCCCAGCTCGAAGAAGCGCACTTCGGCACGTCCCTCGAGCTGGCGACGCACCGGCGCGATCACCGCTTCGGGATAGTCCAGGTCCATGATCCACAGCCGGAACGGCTGCGGCGTATGGCGGTAGACCGCCTCGACGCATTCGTCGAGCCCCGTGTAGCGGTCGCGGGGCGTGATGATGATCGTGACAACCGGATCCATCGTGCTTCCTGGTGTGGCGATCGGCTCAGCTGCCGCCGAAGCTGCGTCGCCTGAGCCATCGGTATGCGGGGCCGGCCCAGCGCTTGGCCGGTTTCTTCAGGTTCCACAGCAGCCATTGCCGCTGTCGCGCGATGCCGGTGCCCTGCGCGAAGGCGGCCGCCGCGTCCGGGCCCATTCCGCGCTGCAGCGCGTAGCGCCCGATCAGCCAGGCCTCCCCGCGGCGGACCACGCGGGTGGTGGGCTCCGACGTGAACAGGTAACGGATACCGCTGTCGAAGGCGGACGCCGCCACCGCCGGCGAATAGAAGCCGCCGGGGATCGACGCGACGTCGACCTGCGTGCCGAGCACGCCGGACAGGCGCGCCACGCTGTCGCGCCATTCCGCGGCCAGCTGCGCGGCGGGCAGGCGCGAGATGTCGGCCGGATGGGTCTGCGAATGGCTGCCGACGACGTGCCCCGCCGCGGCGAGCGCGCGCAGGTCGGCGGCGCTGCAGAAGCCGGGACTGTCCACGCGCGCGCCGGTCACCAGGAAATGCCCGCGCATGCCCAGGGTGTCGAGCGCGCGGGCGGCGGCCACGGCGCTGGCGCCGCCGTCGTCGAAGGTGAGCAGGCAGGCGTCGGCGGCGAAGGCATCGGCCGCGTCCACGCGCGGAAAGCGCAGTCCCGTGGCCGATAACCGTGCCAGCTGCGCCTCGTACTCCGGCCAGTGCAGCTTGTACGAGGCTGCGGACGGTCCCGGGAAGCCACTCGCATCGTCGGCGCCCACGTCCACGACATCGTGGTACATCAGACTGGCCACGTTCATGCCGCGGGGGCCGCGGGCGCGACGCGATTCGGCGGCGGCGGCAGGATGAAGTCGCGATAATCGTTGGGATCGCCGCCGTGGCCGGCTTCGGCCGCCTTGACGATGTTGTAGACCTCGCGCGCGTTGACGTAGTGCAGCACGTAGCGTTCGCCGTCGTTGTACTTGCGTTCGAGGTGGCTGAACATCGCGTCCACATCGGGGCCGAGCACCACGTCGGCCTCCTTCTCCGGCGCGCCGTGGGTATGGATCTTGATGAAGATCCATTCGGGGCGGCCTTCGACATGGATGCCGGCCTCGACCCAGCCGTCGACGCGGCCCGGCGTGGGCGGGTAGTTGGCGCGGATGTCGGCGTTCTCCACGCGCGGCACGAAGCCGTGGCGGCGGTCGCGCCAGTTCAGGCCCACCGGGCCCTGCACCAGCAGCAGGTCGCCGCTGGGCGTGCCGCCCACGCGCACCGGGACGCCGCGGTCATGCGACTTGGGCCTGAGCGGATCGTCGGTGGCGTAGTAGATCGAGTTGACCGTGCTGGTCTGGGTGTCGCTCGGCGCCGAGGGCATGGTGAAGTCGGCGTAGCAGCCCAGCTCGCGCAGCAGGATCAGCTCGTTGTCCAGGCCGCACCAGCGCCCGTCCGGACGCGAGTTGTCCAGGCACCAGTTGCCATGGATGAAGCCGAACATCACCTCGCCGGTTCCGGGATGGCGGGGCAGGGCGCCGTGGCGTTCGTGCAGCAGTTGCTTGAAGCCGCTGATGGACGCGCGGAAGTTGGCCTCGGTGTCGTTGTCGTGGTGCAGGTGCACTTCGAGTTCGCCGTAGCCGTCGCGGCACAGGGCCTCGAGCTTGGCCAGGTGCTCCTCGAGGTACTCCTCCTCGGGGTAGAAGAAGCCGTGCTGCGGCTTGCGGCCGTCGGCATCGCGGTGCCGGTCGGCCAGCGCGCGGTAGTCGCGGCACCAGCGGTCCACGCGCGCGCGCTGCGTTTCCAGGTCCGGGCGCCCGTGCATCGGCTCGTAGTGGTCGACGAAGCAGAACATCACGTGGGTCGGTCCGCCATGCGCCGGTCGCGCGCCACGGCGCAGCCAGGCCGGCAGCCAGATCTGCATATTGCGCGCGCGGACGAAGCGCCACACCACCAGCGCGGCGCCCGCCACGCCCGCCAGCAGCAGCACGCCGAGCCAGGCGAGCGCGCTCATGCCGTGGCTCCCTGGGCGCCGGGCAGCAGCGAGAGCAGCTGCTGCGCGTTGTTGCGCCAGCGGCGCTCGCGCTCGATATACGCGCGGGCTGCGGCGCCAACGCGCTCGCGTTCGTCCTCGCGCCCGCACAGGGCGAGCACCTGGTCCACGCAGGCGCGCACGTCCTTGCGCGGGAACAGCCAGCCGGTGCGGCCGGACTCGATCACCTCGGCCACCGGGTCGTAGTCGGGGGCGACGACGGCCACGCCCATGGCCATCAGCTCGAACAGCTTCATCGGCGAGCCGTATTCGTTGGAATCGGGAAGGAAGGCATAGTCCATGCACGCCACCCACTGCGGGATCTCGTGGTGCGGCACGCGGCCGGGCAGGCGGATGCGGTCGCCGAGGCCCCGTGCCTCGACCTCGCGGCGCACGGCCGGCAGGTCCTCGCCGTCGCCAACGATGAGCAACGTGAGCCCGGGCGCCTCGTCGAGGCGGTCGATGATCGACTCGACGAAGCCCGGCACGCCATGCCAGCGCGCGAACACGCCCATGTGCCCGCAGACCACGCGACCTTCCAGCCCCTGCGCGCGGCGCAGCGCGTCGCGGTCGCAGCGGGTCGGGTCGAAGCGCGCGTCCACCGCGTTGGGCGAGACCACCGACGGCGGCAGCCGGCCGTAGTGGTCGGCCAGCAGGTTGCGGAAGTAGGTCGAGATGAACACGATCCCGGTCGCATGCGTCATGCACCAGGCTTCGATGCGCCGCGCCAGCGACTTCAGCCACAGCGGGCGCAGGCGCTGCACCACGGCCGAATCGTTGATCTCCAGGATGATCGGGATGCCCTCGCTGCGGGCGATCCAGATCGTCATGAACAGGAACAGCGAATAGCGTTCATAGATGAAGTCCGGCCGGTTGCGGCGGATCTCCGCGCGGATGCGCCACCAGGTGACCAGGTTGTAGCCGAGCTCGGCGAACTCGAACAGCACGCCCGGCAGGCGGCTTACCAGCGTGGCCAGGCGGCCCTTGCCCTCGCCTGTGGTGGCGGCGACCGGCTCCCGCTCCGGATCCGCGCCCGGGAACGAGACCACGCGGACCTCGCAGCCCAGTTCGCGCAGCGCATTGGCCACGCCGCGGATATGCACCCCTTCGACCCGCTTGCCCTGGGTGCGGTGGTGGTAGAGCACCTTCATCCAAGGCCCTCCGGCATGGCGCGGACCTCGTATCCCTGCGCGCGCCATTGCGGCAGCAGCCGGGACAGCAGTTCGACGGTGGCGGCGGTGTCGTCGTGCATCAGGATCGTGTCCCCGGCGCGCGGCGGATCCGCCTCGATCTGCGGAAGCAGTTCGGGCACGAGCAGCAGTTCGTAGTCGTGGCTGTCATAGGACCAGAAGGCGATGGTGCGACCGGTGCGGGCGAAGTGCAGCAGCAGGTTCGCCGGCAGCGCGCCGCAGGGCGGCCGGAACGGATGGCGCCCGCGTCCGCTGTAGGCCGACAGTGCCTGGTCGGTGCGCGCGATCTCTTCCAGCTGCGCCTCCAGCGGCAGGTCGACCATGCGCGGATGGCTCCAGGAATGGTTGCCCAGCGCATGGCCCTCGGCCACGATCCGGCGCGTGAGTTCGGGGTATTCGCCGATGCGCGCGCCGATCAGGAAGAAGGTGGCGGTCGCGCCATGGGCGGCGAGCAGGTCGAGCACCGGCGGGGTGAATTCCGGATGCGGGCCGTCGTCGAAGCTCAGGTACAGGACCTTCTCGCGGGTGCGCACGCGGGTGGTCACCCAGCGCGCGGGCAGCAGGCCCAGCAGGCGGCCCTTGCGGGAACGGGGTTGGATGGGCCGGGTCATGGGGACGGGGTCGCGGCGTCGCGCAGGATGCGGTCGAGGTGGCGCACATTGTCCTCCCAGCGGAAGCCGGCCGCATGGGCGAGGATCGCCTCGCGCGACCAGCCGCGCTGCAGCGCGTCCGACAGCGCGTGGCCGAGGGCGTCGTGGTCGTGCGCCGGCACCAGGAGGCCGGCCTGCTCCGGCAGGACCTCGGGGATGCCGCCGACCCGCGTGGCCACGACCGGCAGGCCGCAGGCCATGGCCTCGAGCACCACGTTGGGCACGCCCTCGTTGTGGCTGGGCAGGCTGAGCAGGTCGGCGGCCTGCATCCACAGCGGCAGCTGCTCGTGCGGGCGCGCGCCGGCCAGCAGCACGCGCTCCGCGATGCCCAGCTGCTGCGCGCGACGGGCGATGGTGGCGCCGGCCGCGCCGCTGCCGACGAAGGCCAGGCGCGCGCGCGGGTGGTGGGCGAGCACGGCGGGAAAGGCTTCGAGCAGGTCGACGCAGCCCTTGGCCGGCTTGAGGTTGCCGACGTAGAGCACCAGCGGGTCGTCGTCCGCGATCTCCAGCGCGTGGCGCGCGGCGGCGCGGTCGCCGGGGCGGAAGCGTTCGCCGTCCACGCCGTTGTAGAGCAGGTGCACGCGGCCGGGTGCCACGCCGAGCGCGCGCGCCTTGCCGGCCAGCGCGTCGCTGACCGCGATCACGGCGCGCGCGCCGCGCAGGGCGGCGGCGATCTGGGGCCGGTGCAGCGGCTGTTCGGCCTGAACGTTGAGGTCGCTGCCGTGCACCTTGACCACGTAGGGCAGGCCGAGGCGGCGCGCCAGGCGGGCGGTGCCCACGGCGTCGGGATAGCCCCAGCTGGCGAGCAGCAGGTCGTAGCGGGCGCGCCGCAGCTGCGCGCCGCGCTGGGCCATCAGCGAGGCGTACCAGGCCAGGCCGTGCAGGCTGCGGCCGATGCGCGGCGGATACCAGAAGGTGAAGTCGGAGGCGCGCGCGTGGGCCAGCGCCGGGGCGTCGCCGCGCGGGCCGCGCCGGCGGTCGCGGAAATCCACCGCGACCATCACGTCCAGGTCGTGGTATGCGCCCAGCCGGTCGAACTGCTGGCGGTTGAAGCTCGCGCGCAGCGGGTCCCAGGCGGTCGGGAACAGGTTGGTCAGCGCCAGCACCTTCATGCCGTGGTGCCCGCGTACGCCTCGAGGTAGCGGGAGGACATCACTTCGAAGGTCGCGTGGCCCAGCAGCCAGTCGCGGCCGGCCTGGCCCATGGACGCCGCGCGCGCGGGGTCGGCGAGCAGGCGCTCCAGCGCGTCGGCGAAGGCATCCGGATCGCTGGCCGGCACGACCAGGCCGTTGACGCCGTCGCGCACGATCTCGGCGTTGCCGCCCACGTCGGTGGCCACGATCGGCAGCGCGCTGGCGCAGGCCTCGAGCAGGGCGATCGAATAGCCCTCGGAGATCGAGGACATGGCGAAGATCGAGAACGCCGGCAGCAGCTGCGGCACGTCGCTGCGGTCGCCGAGCAGGTACACGCGCCCGCCGAGACCCGCCCCGGCGATGGCCGATTCGATCGCGCCGCGCTCCGAGCCTTCGCCGGCGATCACGAGGGCGGCGTCGTCGCGCTTCGCGCAGACCTTCGCGAACGCCGCGACCATGGTCGGCAGGTCCTTGGCCCAGTTCAGTCGGCCGACGAAGCCGACCAGCTGCGTCTCCGGCGGCAGGCCGAGGCTGGCCGCCAGCTGCGCGCGCGCCTGCGGGTCGCGTGCGCGGAACGGTTCGGGATGGATGCCGTTGGGCAGCACGCGCAGCTTGTGCGCGGGTACCAGTCCCGCCTCGGCCAGCCGCCGGCCGGCCGCCTCCGACACCGCCACCGACAGGTCGGCCAGCCGCATCGATTCGCGGAACAGCCACTCGCGGCGGCTCGACGGGGTGACGTCGCCCATGCCGTGGCGCGTGTTGACCACGCGGCGCACGCCCAGGCCGAGCGCCGCGGCGGTCGCGTAGTAGTGCGGGATGCCGTTGTGGCTGTGCAGCACCTCGGTGCGCTGCGCGGACAGCGCGCGGCGCATGCGCAGCAGGGCCCGCACGTCGGCGCCGGGGCGCTTTTCGCAGGCGATCACCGGGATTCCCGCCGAGGTCAGTTCGTGCGCCAGCGCGCCGGCCTCGAACAGGCACACCACCTGGCAGTCGTGGCCCGCGGCGGCCTGGGCCTTGGCCAGGTCGATGACCACCCGCTCCAGCCCGCCGCGATTGAGGTTTTCGACAACGTGGCTGATCCTCACGGCAGCCTCGACACGGTCACGCGGAACTTGCCGCTCGCGGTCAGCGGGATGTCGTCGACGCGCTGCAGGTCCAGGTTGGCGTCGCTGCCCAGCACCTTGGCCAGTTCGCGGCGCACGTAGGCTTCCTGGTCGGCGCCGAACTCGGGGCCCGGCACCACCTTCAGGGTGAAACGCTCGAGGCTGTCCTGCACCACCTGGAAGCGGCGCACGCCCGGCACGTCCTTGAGCATGTGCGGGAAGAACTCGCCCGGCAGCACGCGGCCGTCGGGCGTGCGGATGGCGTCGAGGCGGCGGCCGTCGATGCGGCTCAGGCGCGGCAGCCCGCGGCGTCCCGTGGCATGCCAGGGAGACTTGCGGCTGGCGACGTCGCCGTTGACGTAGCGGATGAAGGGCATGCCCAGGTTGTGCAGGTCGGTAATGGCGAGTTCCCCGGTCTCGTTGCCGTCTCCGGCCTGGGTGGCATTGGCCAGCTCGACCACCAGATGGTCGGCGTTGACCAGCAGCCCGTCGCGGTCCTCCGCTTCGCAGGCGATCAGCATGAACTCGCGGCACCCGTAGGTGTTGTAGGCCTTGGCGCCCGGGAAGGCGGCCTCGATGATCGGCCGCTGGAAGTCGTGCAGCGCCTCCGCGGCGCCCAGCACCGACACCACCCCCGGGATGCTGCGACCCCGCGCGAGCAACCATTCCGATAGACGCACAATCGGGTCGACATAGGCCACGACCACCTCGGGCCGGTACGCCTCGATGGCGTCGGCATAGGCGGCCATGTTGTCGTCGCGCATCAGGAAGCTGTTGAGCATGCGGCGGTGGAAGGCCGCGTGGTACAGCCGCTCCTTGGTCTGCGCCACCCGGCCCGGTTCGCCCACCGCGCCGCCCCACAGGAACAGGGTGCGCCGGCCCATGCGCGCGCCGGTCCAGCCGTAGCCGCGCCACATCACGGCCGAGCGGCGGTCGTTGCTCTCGCGGGTGTAGCCGAAGCGCAGCGGCTCGCCGGTGGAGCCGCCGGTGGCCTTGTACAGCAGGCCGTCGCGCAGCGAGCGCGCCTTGAGGTCCTCGAAGCGGCCGCGGATATCCGCCTTGGTCAGCACCGGCAGCCGTGCGTAGTCGTCCATCGACTTCAGGTCGCCGGGCGCGAAGCCGATCGCCTCCCAGCGGCTGCGGTAGAACGGCACCTGCTCCCAGCAGTGCGCCACCAGCGCCTGCAGCTTGGCCCACTGGATCGCGGCGATCTCCTCGGGCGAGCGCCACTGGTTGGCCTCGTACTCGGCCAGGTACCGCAGCATGCCGCGTCCACGCAGGCGCTCGTAGGCGGGGTAGAGCGCATTCCGGAAGGCGGTCTCGTACAGGCTCATGCGGCGGCTCCGGCGCGGCGCGCGGCCCAGTCGAGGAGGCGGCCGACGGCGGCCGGCCGCCCGCCCGCGATGCGCGCGTGCAGTTGCTGGAAATGCTGCAGGTCGGCCGCGCTCCAGAAGCCCAGCAGCAGGGTGCCCGCCGCGTAGACCGCGGACAGCAGCATGCCGCCGAGGACCAAGGCCAGCAGCGGGATCGCGGGCAGGTGGCTGCGCGCGAGCCATGCCGCCGCCGCGGCCAGGCCCGCGGCCAGCGCCACCCGTGCGATGCGGCCCCACTGCAGGCGTGCGCCGCTGTGGTGCAGTGCCAGGCCGATCAGCAGCGCGCTGGTCAGGAAGCTGGCCGCGGCGTAGGCGGCGACCGCGCCGGCCAGGCCCATGCGCTTGATCAGCACGACATCCAGCGCCAGCTTGACCACGGCGCAGCCCAGGATCACGACCAGCAGGGTGCGCTGCCGGTCCGCGCCCAGCAGGTAGCTCGAGGCGCCCTGGCAGATGGTGGCGATCGCGCCCGCGGCCAGGCATCCCGCGAACACGAGAGCCGCCGGCGCGAACTCCGCGCCGTACAGCACGCCGATGATGTCCGGGGCGAACAGCACGCCGAAGGCCACCAGCGGCGCGGCCAGCGCGGTCAGGTAGGTGGTCGACATCGCCAGCCGCCGGCTGGCCACCTCGCGTCCCTGCGCCAGGGCATTGGCCATCATCGGCAACAGCAGCGCGCCGAACACGCCCGGCACCAGCAGCAGGGCGCCGCTGGAGAGCTGGTAGGCGACCTTGAAGAAGCCGGCCGAGGCGGAGGTGTCGAACAGGGTCAGGAACAGCACCTCCACCTCGCTGGCGGTGAAGAAGTTCACCGCCACCGTGACCGCCACCAGCGCGGTGTAGCTGCGCAGGCGGCGGCGGATGTCGTCATCGAGCGGCTGGCGTCCCTCGGCCGGCGGCAGCAGCGGCGCCACCTGCCGGCGCGAGATCCACCAGAAGATGAAGCTCGACACGGTGAACGTGCCCAGGAACCATTCCATCGGCCCGTCCAGCCACCACACCACCAGGATCATCGCGAGGTTGAGCGGCGAGACGATCACCGCGATCGCGGCGGTGGCGCGGAAGTTCTCGTAGCCCTTGGCGATGCCGATGTTGAGCATGTACGAGGCGCGCAGCGCGGTCGTGGCCAACAGGATCACCAGCAGCAGGGTGTGGTTGAACCCCGGCATCAGCCGCTGGCCGTGGGTCACGAACAGGATCGTGCCGGCCAGCAGCACCGCCGCCAGGAAACCGGCCTGCACCCGCCACGCCCAGGCCAGCAGCGAGCGGATCTGCGCGTCGCGGCCGGAGCCGCGCAGCTCGGCGATGAACTTGATCACCGCGCTGGCGACGCCCGAGTTGGTGATCACCACGCCCGTGGCCACCAGCCAGATCACCAGGCCGTAGGCGCCGAAATGCGAGGGCCCCAGGTGCCGCGCGATGATGATCGAGGTCAGCATGCCCAGGAAGTACTCGGTGTAGATGCCCACCGAGGAGAACAGGGTGTTGCGGATGACCTGGCCGCGGGTACTCATCAGCCGGCCATCACGAACAGGACCTTGACCACGATCCACAGCCCGATCGCGCTGGCGACCGCCGCCACGCACCACTTGAACCAGTCGCGCTGCACGCTGAACACGGGCAGGCCGCCCCAGCGCTCCTGCGCGCCGCCGTACCAGCCGGTCACCAGGCCGAGCAGGATGTAGAGCAGGATCACGTAACTGCGGCTGAGGAAGAACGCGCAGGAGAAGAATCCCACCATCGCGATCAGCAGGGTCATTGCCATCCGGCGCTCCTCGTCCCATGCGGGCTGGTGGTCCGGGTCCTCCACCTGTTTGGGCAGCCGCAGCACCATCACCGGCATCAGCGCGCAGTAGCCGACCATCGCCAGCCAGACCGTGTAGCCGACGATGCCGGTCTCGGCCAGCACCAGCACGAAGGAGTTGTGCGCGGTCAGCCAGGTGTGCTCGGTGAAGTTGCCCACGCCCACGCCGAACAGGGGATTGGCCAGGAACATCTGGATGCCGTCGTACCAGGTTTCGATGCGGCCGTAGGCGGACGCCTCGCCGGCGTCGAGTTCCTGCATGCGCGTGGGCAGCGCCATCAGCACCGCCAGGCCCGCCGCGCCGAGGGTGCCGGCCACGACCAGGCCGCGGCGCAGCCACAGCCACATGCCGGCCATCGTCATCACCGCCAGGAACGAACCGCGCGAGTCGGTGAGGTACACGCCATACAGCAGCGCCAGCGCCACCGACCACCAGAACAGGCGGCGCAAGCCCATCGCGCCGCCGCGATGGCCCATCAGCAGGGTCATCGGGATCGCCATGATGAACAGCATCGCCAGGTCGTTGGGATCGCTGAAGATGCCCACGTACTGGATACGGCCGTCCTGCACGGTCGGCATGCCGGTCCAGCCCTGGCCCAGCTTCACCTGTTCGATGCCGTGGATGGTGAGCACCAGCGCGCACAGCGCGATCACCCACATCATCCGCAGCAGGTTCTTCGGCGAGTGACCCGCCTGGGCGATGAGCACCAGCGCGATCAGCGCGGGCAGGAAGTGCATGAAGCGCGAGATCGCGCCGCCGGCCCAGCCGTTGACCACCATGGTGAACATGCCGATCGCGATGAACACCACCAGCAGCAGGTAGGTCGGCTGGCGGAACGGCCTGCGTTGCGGGCTGATCGTCCACGCGCCCAGCGCGCCCAGCAGCGCGATCGGCAGGATCGGGATGCCCATGTCGGCGAGGGCGGGGTATTCCTGGGGACGGATCAGTACGAGCGCCAGCCAGACAAGCAGGAACAACATCACGATGGATACACCCGCAGTGTCGAGGCGTGCGAGAACACTTCCGGCGCGGCGACGATGCCCTGGAACCAGCGTTCGTCCACGTCCGCTTCCACCGGCACCCGCAGCAGGTGGTAGCGGTTGTCCTGGTCGGGCGTGCTGACCCCGCTGACATAGCTGAAGGCCACCCGGAAGCCCTGCGCGCGCACCGCCTCGATCACCCGCGCGTCGTAGGCGTCGGGTCCGCCGACCGGATAGGACAGGGCGATGGCCGGCGTCCCCAGTTCGGCGGTCAACCGCGCCTGGCACTCGGCGACCTCGGCGGCCAGCGCCTCGTCGGGCAGCTTGGCGAGCATGCGGTGGTGCACGCCATGGCCACCGATTTCCATGCCGCCGTCGCGCATTTCGCGCAGCTGCGCCCAGGTCATGGGCCGGCAGTCCGCATGCGCCGCCCTGCGCGGCCGGCCGCAGCGCGACTGCAGCGCGTCGATCACCGCCTGCTGGCCCGCATCGTCGAGGTACTTGAGCCGGTCGAGCACCATGCCGGTGATCGCCTGGCGCGCCGCGTGGTCCGCGGGCAAGGGCAGGTCGATCTCCAGTTCGGGAATGTGCAGGCGCGTTCCGGCCATGGTGACGATCAGGTGGGCCAGCCAGTCGTAGGCGTAGGGCATGCCGCTGTCGATGTGGCCGGTGGACACGAAGAACGTCGCGGGCACGCCGAGGTCGCGCAGGATCGGGAAGGCGACGGCGTGGTTGTCGTCGTAGCCGTCGTCGAAGGTGACCAGGACCGCGTTGCGCGGCAGCGCCGCGCCCCCGTCGAGCGCGTCCACCACCTCGCGACAGGTCACCGGGTGGAAGCGTTCGCCCACGTGCCGCATCTGCGCGCGGAAGCCTTCCGGGGTCGCGCTGACAAGCGCGGAGTCGAAAGCGAAATCCGCCGGGATCTCGCGCACCCGGTGGTAGGCGAGCACCCGCAGGTCGCGGCGCAGCAGCCCGCGCACGGTGCGCATGATCGGCAGCATCCCCCAGGCATGGGCGCGCTGGGCCAGGCGGTGCCGGCGGCTGCCGGCGGCCGATCGATGGCCGTAGACGACAACGGAATCACGCGACATCGGTCGACAGGCTCCGCACGGCGCGCACGGACGGACGTTTCCGGCTCGAACGGTGCATCTGATTCCCCCTGGTGGCGCAGGCGACGCCGGCGGCGCCCTTCGTGGGCGCGCGTGCGCCGGTATCCCCGCGGGCGTTCTGCATCCCCTGCGCGCAAGCATAGGGTGTCGACGGCCGACCCGCCATCGCGCCCGGAGCGGCGTGGCGCGCTTGGCCGGGACAGGCGCCGTTTCGCGTACGCTGTCTCGAATCGACCGCCTGCCCGAAGACTCCATGTCCGCCCAGACCGACTTCGTCGCCCTGTACAGCGAGCTCGGCATCGAACCTGACTGCTCGCTCGACGGACTGCGCATGGCGTACCGGCGCCGGGTGGCGGACCTGCATCCGGACCGCGTCGGGGATTCGGGCGAGGACGAGCTCAAGGCCCTGAACCTGCGCTACGCGGCGGCGCTGGAATTCCATCGCCATTACGGCCGGCTGCCCGGCGCGCCCGCCACGTCGCAGCGCCGCGCGCAACCAGCGGCCGCGGCCGCGCCGCGCATGGACGCGGCTTTGCCGATCGTGGAGGAGGTGGAGGCAGCATCTCCGCGCCGGTCGTCGCGAATGGTCGTGTATGGCATGTTGCTGCTCGCGGCGCTGCTGGTGTGGTGGCTGTCGCGCACCGACGGCTCGGCCGGATTCGGTAGTGGGATTGCCGGTAACAAACGTGGAACGGCGCGCGCTGCGGCCATTGCGCTGCGCCAGGGCATGGAGGCGCGCGACGTGGTGGCGATGCTTGGCGAACCGGGCAGCCGCGAGCTGGGCGGCACCCACTGGGTGTACGGGCCATCGTGGGTGCGCTTCGAATGCTCGAAGGTGATCGACTGGTACAGTTCGCCGCTGCAACCCCTGCGCGCATCGCCCCCGCGTCCGGCCGGAGAGTCCGCCGCCGTGCTCGCGCGCGCCGACGCCCGCCCGTGCCCGCCGACGACCTCGAAGTACTGAGAGACCAGACCATCCATGCAGCGCATCAACGCCAAGCTCAGGAAGGCCATCCGTCGCACGTGGATGAAGTACGCCATGCGCGGGGTCGGCGGCGCGGACAACTACGAACGCCTCGACCTGGCCTACAAGCTGGGCGATCCCTGGAACATGGAATCGGGCCTGGAGCAGGCGCGCTTCGCCGCCACCAATGCGCTGGTGGAACGCCACTTCGGCCATGTCGGCTCGCTGCTGGAGGTCGGCTGCGGCGAGGGCCACCAGACGCAGGCCCTGCGCAGGCTGGCCGACGAGGTCTACGGCATCGACGTCAGCCCGACCGCGATCGAGCGCGCGCGGGTGCGCGTGCCCGACGCGCAGTTCGCCGCCACCGACATCCACCAGCAGCCCTGGGGCGAACAGCGCGGCCGCTTCGACCTGGTGCTGGCCTGCGAGGTGCTCTACTACATCAAGGACATTCCGGCCACGATCGAGCGCATGCGCCATCTCGGCCGCGCCTGCATGGTGACCTTCTTCGCGCCCGCGCTGGTGCGGGTGGGGCCGCACCTGGAGCGGATCGAGGGCCTGCAGAAGGACTGGATGCAGCACCAGGGGGAAACATGGCTGGTGTGCTGGTGGCGCAACCCGGAATGAGCGGCGCAGCGCACGCCGCGTCCGCATCCGGGCGGGCCTGAACGATGTGCGGACTCGCCGGCTACCTCGGCCACCCCGTCGAACAGGCGGGTGCGCGCCCGCTGCTGGAGCGGATGATCGGGGCGCTCGCGCACCGCGGCCCGGACGGCTATGGCTTCCATGTCGAACCGGGCGTGGGCCTGGCGCATGCACGCCTGTCGATCATCGACCTGAGCACCGGCGACCAGCCGATCCACAATCCATCGCGCAGCGTGTGGACGGTGTTCAACGGCGAAATCTTCAACTTCGTCGAGTTGCGCGCCGAACTCGAGGCGCAGGGGCACGTGTTCTACACGCGCTCGGATACCGAAGTGATCGTGCACCTGTACGACCGCTACGGCGACCGCTTCGTCGAGCGCCTCAACGGCCAGTTCGCGATCGCGCTGTGGGACGGCGCGCGCCGGCGGCTGGTGCTGGCCCGCGACCGCGCAGGGATCCGCCCGCTGTACTGGACGCAGGCGCGCGACGCGCTGTGGTTCGCCTCCGAACCCAAGGCCTTGTTCGCGGCGGTGCCCGAGCGTGCGCGGCTGGCGCTGCCCGGCCTGCTGCAGACCTTCAGCTACTGGGCCCCGCTGGATCCGGATACCGTGTACGAGGGCGTGCACAGCCTGCCGCCGGGGCACCTGCTCAGCATCGAAGCCGATGGCCGGCAGGCGCTCACGCAGTACTGGGACTGGACGTTCCCCGAAGCGGCGCTGACGCGCACGACGCGCTTCGGCAGCATCGACCAGGCCGCCGGCGAACTGCGCGAGCGCCTGATCGACGCGGTGCGCCTGCAGCTGCGCGCCGACGTGCCGGTCGGCGCCTACCTCAGCGGCGGGCTGGATTCGTCCGGCATCGTGGCGCTGATCCGCGGCTTCACCGACACGCCGGTGCGGACGTTCTCGGTGGCCTTCGACCAGGCCGAGTTCGACGAGAGCGCGCACCAGATGGCGATGGTGCGGCACCTGGGCACCGACCATTCGACCCTGCGCATCGCGCCGGCCGACATCGGCGCGGCGTTCCCCCGGCTGGTCGCGCACACCGAGACCCCGGTGCTGCGCACCGCGGCGGTGCCGATGATGCTGCTGGCCGATTCGGTGCGCGCGCACGGCTACACCGTGGTGCTCACGGGCGAGGGCGCCGACGAAGTGTTCGGTGGCTACGACCTGTTCAAGGAAGCCAAGGTGCGGCGCTTCTGGGCGAGGCAGCCGGATTCGACCCTGCGCCCGAAGCTGCTGTCGCGGCTGTACGGCTACCTGGAGAATTCGCCGGCGGCCAATCCCGCGTTCGCGGCCTCGTTCTTCGGCCAGGGCCGCGAGCACCTCGACCGCGCGGTGTTCGCGCATGTGCCGCGCTGGACCACCTCGCAGCGGGCGTTCGCCTTCCTTGCACCGGAAATGCGCGCCGACGCCGCGCGCTGGGACGCGCTGGCCCATGTCGAGGCGGGCCTGCCCACCGGCATCGGCGACTGGTCGCCACTGGCGCGCGACCAGTACGTGGAGGCCAAGACCCTGCTGGCGGGCTACCTGCTGGCCGCGCAGGGCGACCGGGTGGCGATGGCCGCCTCGATCGAGGGCCGCTATCCCTACCTGGACCACACCCTGGTCGAGTTCGCCAACCGGCTGCCGCCGTCGTGGAAGATCCGAGGCCTCACCGAGAAGCACATCCTGCGCATGGCGCTGGCGGACCTGCTGCCGCCGGATATCGCGCACCGCACCAAGCAGCCCTACCGCGCGCCGGACAGCGCCAGTTTCTTCGTCGACGGCAAGCCGCTGGACTACGTGGCCGAGCTGTTCTCGCCGGAGAACCTGCGCGCCGGCGGCGTGTTCGACGTGGACGCGGCCTCGCGGCTGTTCGCCAAGGCCAGGGCGGGGAAGGTGATCGGCTTCGCCGACAACCAGGCATTCGTCGGGCTGCTGTCGACGCTGCTGCTGCTGCGGGAGCGGCCGCTGGCGGGGTGAGGTGGGGCCGCTGCGGGGGCGGCGGTCGGTGGGTGAGTGGGGCTGCTTCGGTTACGCAGTCGGTCGTCTCGGGCGTCGCTCCGGTGGCCCCCACCCCGGCCCTCCCCCGCGAGCGGGGGAGGGGGGCTGAAGGCTGCTGGCGGCCGCTTGTCTGCTTCCATCGCGAGCGGACGGGACGGGAGCGGGGTGAGGTGGGGCTGCTTTGGGCGGGCGGCGGTCGCGCGTCTCGGGCGTCGCTTCGGTGGCCCCCACCCCAGCCCTCCCCCGCGAGCGGGGGAGGGGGAAAGGTCGCTGGCGGCCGCTCTTCTGCTTCTCTGCGAGCGTGCAGGAATCGACACCCGCCGGCCGGCGGTCGCTCTTCTCCTTCCCCCGCTTGCGGGGGAAGGCCGGGATGGGGGGCGGCTCCGGCGCCACGCACCCCACACGCAGCCGCGACGATAAACCTCTACCGCGCCTGCTCTCCCACGGGCGTCCCGGCAGGCTCCCTTGCCGGCCCCGATGCTGGAGTTGTTGCCTGCTCTGTTACCGGCCCCGCTGCCGCTGCCGGTGGCTGCTCTGTTACCGGCCCCGGTGCCGCTGCCGGTGGCTGCTCTGTTGTCGGCTGCGCTGCGGACGTCGATGCTGGCTCCGTTGTTGCCTCCGTCTCCGACTGCCTTCCATGTCCTCCTGCCGGCTCCAGCCGCAACAGCTTCCCGTCCTTCCCGTCGGTCAGCAGGTAGACCAGTCCATCCGGCCCGACGCGTACGTCGCGGATGCGATCGCGTCCCTGCAGCAGCCGCTCCTCGTGCACCACGCGCGTCCCGTCCAGTTCCAGCCGGATCAGCGCCTGCCCCGCAAGCGCGCCGACCAGCAGGTTGCCGCGCCACGGCGCGATGGCGTCGCCGTCGTAGAAGGCCATGCCGCTCACCGCCGGAGATTTCGGCCAGTAGTGGAGCGGCGCTTCCATGCCTTCGGCGCTGTCGCCGACCGCGCCGGGCACCGGCTGCCCCGAGTAGTCCAGCCCGTGCGTGACCAGCGGCCAGCCGTAGTTGCGCCCGGCCTGCGGCAGGTTGATCTCGTCGCCGCCCATCGGCCCATGCTCGTGAGTCCACGGCACGCGCGTGAGCGGATGCAGGGCCATGCCCTGGATATTGCGGTGGCCGTAGCTCCAGATTTCCGGGCGCGCGCCTTCCTGGCCGACGAAGGGATTGTCCTCGGGCACGCGGCCATCCGGACGCAGGCGCACCAGCTTGCCCTGCAGGTGGTCGAGCAGCTGCGCCTTGCCGGCGTCGCGGTTGTCGCCGGTGCCCACGTACAGCATGCCGGCATCGTCGAACACGATGCGCGCGCCGACGTGGGTGCCGCTGGACAGCTTCGGCTCCTGGCGGAACACCACCTCCACGTGCTCCAGCCCGCGCGCGCCCAGCCGCCCGCGCGCCACCGCGGTGCCGGCCTTGTTGCCGCGCCAGTTCGGCTCGCCATAGGCGATGTAGACCAGGCGGTCCTCGATGAAGGTGGGCGAGGGCGCCACGTCCAGCAATCCGCTCTGTCCCTGCACGAACACGTCCGGCACGCCGTCCAGCGGCTCCGAGATCGCGCCATCCGCCGCGATGCGGCGCAGCCGTCCCGGCCGTTCGGTCACCAGCATCGTGCCGTCGGGCAGGAACGCCAGCGACCAGGGATGGACGAAACCCTCGGCCAGAACCCGCACGGCCAGGCGGCCGTACTCGGTTTCCAGCACCTCCGGCTGCGCGCCTTCGAGGCTGCGCGGCGTGGACACGATGTCCTGCCCGCTGTCCGGATCGCGTTCTAACCCACAGGCCGACAACGCAGCGGCAATGGAGAGGCATCCCGCCGCGAACAGCGCGGTCCTCGGATTCAATGGGCGCCACGGGGCGCGCGCGTCATCGGTCACCATCATTTTCCACCGTGGGAGCATCGGAGCGACATGAGCCGGCGTCAGCAGATCAGGCAGTTCATCCTCGGCAATTTCCTGTTTACCGACGACGAGTCCGCCATCGCCGATGATACGTCGCTGATCAAGCAGGGCATCGTCGACTCCACGGGGATCCTGGAACTGATCGGCTTCATCGAGGAAACCTGGCCGGTCAACGTCCCGCCCGAGGACATGACCCCGGCCAACTTCGACAGCCTCGAATCGATCGACCGCTACCTCGACGTCCGGCTCGCGGCCTGACGGACCCTGCACGATGGAGACCCTGGTCGCGCGGCTGGAACGCACCGCCGCGGCGATGCCCGAGCGCACCGCGCTGCAGCAGGAGGGGCGCCGCCTGGACTACCGGGGCCTGCACGCGGCGGCGCTGGACTTCGCGCGCGGCCTGCGCGCGCGCGGCATCGCACCCGGCGACCGGGTCGCCCTCATCCTGCCCAACTGCATCGAGGCCGTGGTGGCCTGGTACGGCTGCTGGCGCGCCGGCGCCGTGGTGGTGCCGCTCAACGCCCAGGCGCGCGAACGAGACTTCCTGCCCTGGCTGCAGCACAGCGGCGCCCGCCTGCTGGTGCATGACGGCAACGAGGACGCCGCGCGTGCCGCAGCCGCGGCCGATGTGCCGGTGCTGGCGGCGCAGCAGTGCCTCGCGGGCGAGGGCCATGGCCTGCGCGATGCGGCGGCGGACCTGTCGCAGCCCGATCCCGACGCCTTGGCCGCCATCCTCTACACCTCCGGCACCACCGGCGCGCCCAAGGGCGTGGCGCTGCGCCATCGCAACCTGGCCGCCAACACCGCCTCGATCCTCGATTCGCTGGGCCTGCGCGCCGACGACAGCACGGTCAGCACCCTGCCGTTCTACTACGCCTACGGTGCCTCGGTGCTGCACACCCACCTGGCCGTGGGCGCGCGCATCGTGCTCGAGGAGAACCTGGTCTTCCCGCACCTGATCACCGAGGCGCTGGCTCGCGAGCGTGCGACGGGATTCTCGGGCGTGCCGTCCACCTTCGCCCTGTTGCTCGATCGCGGCCAGCTCGACCGCCACGACCTGTCGGCGCTGCGCTACCTCACCCAGGCCGGCGGCGCGATGGCGCCGGCGATGGCGCGGCGCGTGCGCGCCGCCTTCCCGCAGGCGCGGCTGTTCGTGATGTACGGCCAGACCGAGGCCAGCGCCCGCCTGACCTGCCTGCCGCCCGAGCGGTTCGAGGACAAGGCCGGCTCGGTCGGCCTGCCGATCGCCAATGTCGAGATCCAGGTGCGCCGCGAGGACGGCAGCCCGGCGGCAACCGGCAAACCTGGCGAGGTCTGGGCGCGCGGCCCCAACGTCATGGCCGGCTACTGGCAGGCGCCCGAGGCCACCGCCGCCACCCTGGTCGACGGCTGGCTGCGCACCGGCGACGAGGGCCAGCTGGATGCCGACGGCTTCCTGTGGCTGTCCGGGCGCCGCAGCGACATGATCAAAACCGGCGCCCACCGCGTGCATCCGCAGGACGTGGAAGAGGTGATCGCCGAGCTGCCCGGCGTGCGCGAGGTGGCCGTGGCCGGCCTCGATGACGGCCTGCTCGGGCAGGTCGTGGCCGCCTTCCTCGTGCCCGGCGACGATGCGCCGACCGAGATGGCGGTCAAGGCGCATTGCCGCCAGCGCCTGGCAACGTACAAGATTCCAAAGCAGGTCGCCTTCGTGAGCGAACTGCCCAAGACCGCGTCGGGCAAGATCCGCCGCGCCGCATTGACCCAGGGGAACCCATGAGCCGTCTCGATCCGTCCGTGCTTGACCTCGACTACGCCGCCGAAGCCGACCGGATCGCCGCGCGCCTGCGGCAGATCGTCGCCCGCGACCTGCACCGCCGCGGCCTCGTGGTCGCGATCTCCGGCGGCATCGATTCCACCACCTGCGCCGCGCTGGCCGTGCGCGCGCTGGGCCCGGAGCGCGTGTTCTGCCTGATCCTGCCCGAGCGCGATTCCAGCGACGACAGCGCGGTGCGCGCCAACATCCTGGCCGAGCACCTGGGCGTGCGCGTGCACACCCACGACATCGCCCCGGCGCTGGCCGCCATCGGCTGCTACGAGGCGCGCGACAACGCCGTGCGCACCGTGCTGCCGGGCTATGGAGAGGGCTGGAAGTTCAAGATCGTCATCGCCGGCGGCGCGCAGGGGCTGATCAACCGCTTCCGCATCGTCGCCGAGGATCCGGCGGGCGAACGCCACGAGAAGGACCTGCCGCTCGAGGCCTACCTCACCATCGTCGCGGCCACCAACTTCAAGCAGCGCATCCGCAAGACGCTGGAATACTTCCACGCCGACCGCCTCAACTACGCGGTGACCGGCACGCCCAACCGGCTGGAGTACGACCAGGGTTTCTTCGTCAAGAACGGCGACGGCTCGGCCGACGTCAAGCCGATCGCGCACCTGTACAAGAGCCAGGTCTATGCGATGGCGCGCCATCTCGGCGTGCCCGAGCGCGTGACCTCGGCCACGCCCACCACCGACACCTATTCGCTGGCGCAGGGCCAGGACGAGTTCTACTTCGCGCTGCCGTACGCGCAGATGGACCTGGCGCTGTGGGCGCTCAACCACGGCCTGCCCGCGTCCGAACTTGCGGGTGCGCTGGGCGTATCCGAGGCGCAGGCGCAGGCGGTGTACGACGACATCCAGGCCAAGCGCCGCACCACGGCCTACCTGCATCGCCCGCCGGTGCTGGTCGAGCCGGTGACCGAACTGCCCGGGCACTGAGCCGATGGCTGCCAATCCGGCCTATACCGTCCATGTCGCCGACGTGGAGCGCGATCGCGAGCTGATCCTCGGCCTGTGGCGCGGCAACCTCGGCGACGAGTCGCGCATGGCGCGCAAGTACGACTGGTTCTACCGCGAATGCCCCTACGGCGCGCCGCTCACCCTGCTGCTGCGACACGAGGAAAGCGGCGCCTGGGTGGGCGTGGCCACCGCCGGCCCGCGGCAGATGATGCTGGGTGGCAAGCTGGTGCAGGCCGGCGTGCTGGTGGACCTGGCGGTGCTGCCCGCGCACCGTTCGCTGTTCCCGGCGCTGTCGCTGCAGATGGCGCTGATGGAGGCCGGAGCGAAGCGCTTCGAGCTGATGTACGGCTTCCCCAATCCCAAGGCCGCCGCGGTGTTCAAGCGCGTCGGCTACGTGCCGCTGTGCAAGCTGGTGCGCCACGCGCGCGTGGTGCGGCACGTGGGCTACGTGCGTCGACGCCTGCCCGCGCCACTGGCCTGGCCGGCAGGCCTGCTGCTCGACGCGGTCGACCAGGTGCGACTGGCGGGGCGCAGCGCAGGCACGCGCGGCGAGTGGCTGGAGCACGCCGACGAGACGCTGTCGTCGCTGTGGTCACCCGATCGCGCCGGCGACGGGCCGGTGTCGATCCGCGACCTGACCTTCCTGCGCTGGCGCTTCGACCAGTCGCCGCTGGTGGACGTGCGCTACCTGCTGGTGCGCGGGCGCGACGGCACGCCGCTGGCCTGGTTCGCCTGCGAGTCGCGCGAGGGCGTGCTGTACGTGCACGATTTCTGGGCTGCGCGCGGCGTGGCCGGCCCCTCCCGGGCGGAAGTGGCCACCCTGCTGCGCTGCGCGCGCGATGGCGGCCACACCGCGGTCTCGATCGAACTGGGCGCGGCGGCGGCGGGCGAGGGGCTGCTGGGCAACGGCTTCGTGCCGCGCGAGCCGCGCCCGGTGTTCTGGCATCCCTGCGGCGAGACCCTGGAGGCGGTGGCGCCCGCCGACCTCTGGCTCACCGCCGCGGACGAGGACGAATAGCGCACGCGCCTTCCGCGCGCGCGAGGCGGGGGCGGCCCCTTCCATGGCCGCGAAGGAGGCTGCATGGACAGGAAGTGGAGTGCGCTGGCGCTGGCCTGGCTGCTGGCGTCTGATGGCGTGGCGGCGGCATCGCCCGAAGCGGGCGAAACCGTCGCGCTGGCGGGGCAGGGCAGCGCCGCGCGCGCGCCCGGCATCCATGTCGAACAGGTGGTGCAGGACGGGCTGACCTCGCCCACTGCCATCGCCAGCCCGCGCGACGGCAGCGGCCGCATGTTCGTGATCGAGCGCGAAGGCCGCATCCGCGTGCTCGACCGCGACGGCAAGCTGCTGCCCGAGCCGTACTACAGCCGCGACGTCACCACCGCCGACACCGAGCAGGGCCTGCTGGGCTTGGCCTTCGACCCGGCGTTCCGCGAGAACGGCCGGCTGTACATCGCCTACAGCGGCGCGGCCGAAGGCGAGCGCCATGGCCTGGTGCTGCGCCGCCTGCAGGCCAGTGACCCGTCCGCCAACCGCTTCGGCGGCAAGGACGAGCTGCTGATGCGGGTGAAGGGCCTGGTCGCCAACCACAACGGCGGGGACATCCGCTTCGGCCCGGACGGCATGCTGTACTGGAGCATCGGCGCCGGCACCGGCGAGCCGCAGGACCATCCCCACGCCACGGCGACCGACAACCTGCTCGGCAAGATCCTGCGTATCGACGTGCGCGACGGCGCCAGGGGCGCGAAGAACCGCTGCGGCGAGACCGGCCGCGCCGCCTATGCCATCCCGGACGGCAACCCCTTCGCCGGCCAGCGCGGCCAGTGCGGCGAGATCTGGCTGCACGGCCTGCGCAACCCCTGGCGCTTCAGCGTCGATGCCGACGGCGCGGTGTGGATCGGCGACGTGGGCAAGGACCGCGAGGAGGTCAGCGTGTGGCGCGACGGCATGCCGCGCGACCTGGGCTACCCACGCTGCCAGGGCAGCCACGACTATCCCTCCACCGGCGCCACCGACTGCCCGGCCCGCACCGGCACCGCCGGTCCCGTGTTCGAGTACGCCGGCCGCGAAAAGGGCCGCTGCGCGGTGACCGGCGGCATCGTCTATCGCGGCGGCAACGTCGCGCTCAAGGGTGCGTACGTGTTTTCCGATTCGTGTTCCAGCGAGCTGCTGGTGGGGCGGATGTCGAGCACCGGCAGGCTGGAAGTGGCCTCGCTGACCAGCGGGGTGGCGCCTGGGTACGGGACGATTGCGTCGTTCGGTGAGGACGAGGAGAACGAGCTGTGGTTCGTCAACCACTTGAGTGGTGGGGTTTACCGGGTGAGGTGAGGAGCGGATCTCGACCAAAGCGGTCGTTGGGCCAGGACGAAGGCTGTCTCTGCGGCGACTTCTAGCGCCGGATATCACCTCACTTCCTGGCTGATATCAGTTATCGCCTCAAAACAGACGCTTTTCCCCAGCCCATGGGCCCCCGGCTCGCCAACCAAGTATCTGATTCTATGCAGGAACTCCGAGATTGACGGCACGCAGAAGAAGCCACATCCTCCTTGCTACACCCCTGATCCGGGGGCTAATAGGCGTTAGCCACGAGGGAATTGACTATGCATGTTGAGCCTAAAGCGCGGGAACTGCGTCTGGCTCTCGCATCACCGCCTGTACGCGCGGAGTTCATCCGTACAATCTACGCGGAAACTCAAAGCTGGGCCCGCCACAACGAGACTTTGATAATCGGGTCAAATACAGTTCTCCTTACCGTGTGCGCAGCGCTTTTCGGCGGTAAGTACAACATGGATGGCAAAAACAACCTGCTGCTATACGGGCTCGCACTCTGCATTGGCATCCTAGGTCTCGTAACTACAAACTACCTGAGCAAGGAGTACAGGCGCGCCATCTGCCGCATCGTCGCGTACGAGCGATATTTTTGGATGCATGTTCCTGATGAGCAGATGGCATCGTTCTCTGGGTGCTACTGCGATAAGTGGGCACATTGGGGGGAAAGCTTCGTACCGAAATACCTGCACTCGCCGCCAGCCTATGGGGCGAAGAGCTCACTATTTTTCCTGCTCGTTCACACTGCAATAGTGATAGCAAGTGTAGCTATGCTGGCTCGTGGCTAACAATTCATTCAAGCCGACGCCACTTCGCGGCGCGGCTTAATTCAGGCGTTAGGGGGCGCAATGAAGATTCCCGCAAGCCTCAGGTTTGCATTGATCGCTCCATTCTTGGCTGCCTGCCAGCCGGATCGACAGCCGACGCAAC
>NZ_JBHTKU010000004.1:0-591035 GCF_042678665.1 Luteimonas composti | reverse complement strand
CCGAACTCGGAAGTGAAACGCAAACGCGCCGATGGTAGTGTGCAGCCGCATGCGAGAGTAGGTCATCGCCAGGGTCTTTACCCCGAACCCCCAGCCCACACGGCTGGGGGTTTTTTATTGGACGCGAAATGGGCGGACGGCGATTGACTGCCTGCGCGCCGCGCCCGACTTTCGACACTGCGGCCCGCGAGCGGTCCGTGGTAGCGTTCGCCATCATTTCCAGATGGAACCAGCGATGGCGAATTTCATTCCTGTGGCGACCCTCGCGCTGGCGATGGGCCTTGCGGCCGGCGCCGTGCACGCGGACGAGGAGGCGAAGGTGTCCGATCCCTACCAGTGGCTGGAAGGCGTGGAGGATCCCAAGGCGCTGGAGTGGGTCAGGAAGCAGAACGCACAGGCCGAGGCCGAACTGGCGAGCACGCCGGAGTTCAAGCAGCTCGAGGCGGACCTGCTCGCCATCTACGATTCCGACGACAAGATCCCCGGCGTCTACAAGCAGGGCGAGTGGTACTACAACTTCTGGCGCGACAAGCAGAACCCCCGCGGCCTCTGGCGACGCACGACGCTGGAGGAATACCGCAAGCCCAGGCCCCAGTGGGAGGTGCTGATCGACCTCGACGCGCTGAACAAGGCCGAGGGCGAGAACTGGGTCTGGCATGGCGCCGACTGCCTGCGGCCCGATTACAGCCGCTGCCTGGTCGCGCTGTCGCGCGGCGGTGCGGACGCCGACGTGACTCGCGAGTTCGATCTGCACGCCAAGCGCTGGGTCGATGGCGGCTTCTTCCGCGACGAGGCCAAGGGCGCGCTGCAGTGGATCGACCGGGACACCGTGTACGTCTTCACCGACTTCGGCGACGGCTCGCTGACGAGCTCGGGCTACCCGCGCATCGTCAAGGAATGGAAGCGCGGCACTCCGATCGCCGATGCCAAGGTGGTCTACGAAGGCCAGGCCGGCGACATGTACATCTCCGCAGGGCGGGACCACACGCCGGGCTACGAGCGCGACTTCGTGGTCCGCACGATCGCCTTCTACAACGACGAGCTGTACCTGCGTAACGCGGATGGCACGCTGACCAAGGTCGATGCGCCGAACTCGGCGCAGAAGTCGGTGCAGCGCGAGTGGATCGGGCTGGAGCTGCGCGAGCCCTGGACGGTCGGCGGCAGGACCTACCAGGCCGGTTCCATGCTGGCGGCGAAGTTCGACGACTTCATGGCCGGCAAGCGCGAGTTCGACGTGCTGTTCGAGCCGACCGAAACCACTTCGCTCGCGGGCGCCACGTTCACCAAGAACCACCTCGTGCTGAACGTGTTGGACGACGTCAAGAACCGGCTGACGGTCCTGACGCCGGGCGCGAATGGATGGGAGCGGCGGCCGCTGTCGGGCGTGCCGGCCTTCGGCACCATCAGCGTCAGCGCGGTCGACGCGGACGAGTCGGATGCGCTGTGGCTGACGGTTACCGACTACCTGACTCCGACCACGCTGATGCTGGCCGATGCCGGCCCCTCGGCTGCGGAGCCCGAAGCGCTCAAGACCATGCCGACCTTCTTCGACGCGTCGAAGCACACGGTCGAGCAGCATTTCGCGACCTCGAAGGACGGCACCCGCGTGCCTTACTTCCTGGTGCGGCCGAAGGACATGGCCCATGACGGCCGCAATCCGACCCTGCTTTACGGCTACGGCGGGTTCGAGATTTCGCTGACGCCCGGCTATTCGGGCGGCGTGGGCAAGGGCTGGCTGGAGAAGGGCGGCGTCTACGCGGTCGCCAACATCCGCGGCGGCGGCGAATACGGCCCGCGCTGGCACCAGGCGGCGCTGAAGCAGAACCGGCACAAGGCCTACGAGGATTTCGCAGCGGTCGCGCAGGACATGATCGACCGCAAGATCACCTCGCCACAGCACCTTGGTATCCGCGGCGGCAGCAACGGCGGCCTGCTCACCGGCAACATGCTGACGCAGTATCCCGAGCTGTTCGGCGCGGTGGTGATCCAGGTCCCGCTGCTGGACATGCAGCGCTACAACAAGCTGCTGGCCGGCGCCTCGTGGATGGCCGAGTACGGCGATCCGGACAAGCCCGAGGAGTGGGAATTCATCCGCACGTTCTCGCCCTACCACCTGTTCGATCCTGCCAAGGACTATCCGGCGACCATCCTGCTGACCTCGACCCGCGACGACCGCGTGCATCCCGGCCACGCGCGCAAGATGTACGCGAAGATGTCGGAGGCCGGCAAGAACGTGCGCTATTACGAGAACATCGAGGGCGGGCACGGCGGCGCGGCGGACAACCGCCAGGCCGCGCACATGGATGCGCTGTACCTGACCTTCCTCTGGCAGCAGCTGGGTCGCGAGTGACCCGCCTGGCGCCCGGGCTCCGGCCCGGGCGCCGCATCCTCCACTTCCAGGCACCTTGCCGATGCGAACCACCCTCCTGCTTGCGACCACGATCCTGATGACCCTTTCGCACAATCCCGCCAGCGCCGCCGACGCCACGCCACCCGACGCCGAGAAGCGCCCCCATGTCGTCAAGGCGCCGCATGGCGCCGAGCGAAAGGACGAGTACTACTGGCTGCGCGACGACAAGCGCGAGGACCGGGCCATGCTGGCCTACCTCGAGGCGGAGAACGCCTATGCCGACCAGGTGCTGGCGCCGCTGAAGGCGGTCCAGGACCGGCTCTACGACGAAATCGTGGGCCGCATCAAGCAGGACGACAGTTCCATCCCCGCACGCGAGCGCGGCTGGTGGTACTACGCCCGCTACGAGACCGGCAAGGACTATCCGATCCATGCCCGCCGCAAGGACGGCCCGGGCGTCGACGCCGTGTCGATCCAGCGGGCGAACGAAGCCGGCGATTTCGCGGGCGAGGAGATCCTGCTCGACGTCAATGTCCTGGCCGAGGGCAAGGACTACTACGCCGTCGGCGCGTACGAGATCAGCCAGGACAACACCGTCATGGCCTGGGCCGACGACACCAACGGCCGTCGCCAGTACACCTTCCGCTTCCGCAACCTCGCCACCGGCGAGGACTACCCGGAACAGATCCGTGGCACCTCCGGCGACCTGGTCTTCGCCGACGACAACCGCACCGTCTTCTACATCGAGAACGATCCGGAAACCCTGCTCACCAAGCGGGTGAAGCGGCACGTGATCGGCACCGACCCGAAGGATGACGCCGTCGTCTACGAGGAAGGCGACGACAGCTTCTACATGGGCCTGGACCGCACCCGCGACGACAAGTACATCGTGATCGGCGTGAGCAGCACCGTCTCGGACGAGCTGCGCTACGCGCCGGCCGCCGATCCGGCGGCGTTCACCGTGCTGGCGGCGCGCGAGCGCGACCTGGAATACAGCGCCGACCATCTGGGCGATCGCTGGGTGATCCTGACCAATGCCGACGGCGCGAAGAACTTCAAGCTGGTCGAGGCGCCGACCGCCTCGGCGAGCCGTGGGGAATGGAAGGACCTGGTCGCGCACGACGAGTCGGTGTTCCTGGAGACCTTCGAGCTGTTCGACGGCTTCATCGCGCTGGGCGAGCGCTCCGATGCGCTGGAGCGCGTGCGCATCCTGCGCGAGGACGGCGGCTCGGACTACGTGAAGGCGGACGAGCCGGCGTATTCGATGGGGCTGTCGGCCAATACCGAGCCCGACACCACGAAGCTGCGCTACACCTACACCTCGCTGACCACGCCGGCGACCACCTACGAACTCGACACGGCCACGGGGGAGCGAACCCTGCTCAAGCAGCAGCCGGTGCTCGGATACGACCCGTCGCAGTACGTCACCGAGCGCGTCTGGGCGACCGCGCGCGACGGCGAGAAGATTCCGGTGTCGCTGGTGTACCGCAAGGGGTTCAGGAAGGACGGTACCGCGGCGATGCTGCAATACGCCTACGGCAGCTACGGCATGTCGATGGATCCCGGCTTCAGCGTCACCACCGTGAGCCTGCTGGACCGCGGCATGGTGTACGCGCTGGCCCACATCCGCGGCGGCCAGGAGATGGGGCGCCGCTGGTACGACGATGGCAAGCTGCTGAAGAAGATCAACACCTTCACCGATTTCATCGACGTCACCGATTTCCTGGTGCAGGAAGGCTATGCGGCGCCGGATCGCGTCGCGGCCTTCGGCGGCAGCGCGGGCGGCCTGCTGATGGGCGCGGTATCGAACATGGCGCCGGACCGTTACCGCGTGATCCTTTCGCAGGTGCCCTTCGTCGACGTGGTCACCACGATGCTCGATCCGAGCATCCCGCTGACCACCAACGAATACGACGAGTGGGGCAACCCCGAGGAGAAGCGGTTCTACGACTACATGGTCACCTACTCGCCCTACGACAACCTCAAGGCGCAGGCCTACCCGGCGATGTTCGTCGGCACGGGGCTGTGGGATTCGCAGGTGCAGTACTGGGAGCCGGCGAAGTACGTTGCGCGTCTGCGCGACCTGGATACGGGGAACGGGCCGATCGTGTTCCGCACCAACATGGAGGCCGGCCACGGCGGCAAGTCCGGGCGCTTCCGTCGCTTCCGCGAGCAGGCCGAGATGTATGCCTTCATGCTCGACCAGCTGGGCGTGAAGTAGGCGCCAGAGACCCCGGAAAGGTCGCTTTCGGGCGGCCTTCCGCGGGCGTCCGGTCCGCCACCGCATGGCGTGAACCCGGCCGCCGCCCGCGACGGCATCCCGATATGATGCCGGCATGCGTTCTGCGCCTCGCTTCCGGTGGGCCTGGTGGCTGCTGGCCTACGCCAGCCTGGGCCTCGGCCTGCTGGGCATGTTCCTGCCGGGGCTGCCGACCGTACCTTTCATCCTGCTGTCGGCCTTCGCCGCCGCGCGCGGCTCGGAGCGGCTGCACCGCCGGTTGCTGGCCGATCCGCGCTTCGGGCCGATGATCCGCGACTGGCAGGCGGGCCGCACGGTCGCGCGACGCGCGAAATGGATGGCGACCTGGACGATGCTGGCCTCGGCCCTGGTCCTGCTCCTCGTGGCCGCGAACGGAGACGGAAGGCGATGGTGGGCCTTCGCGCTGCCGGTGGGCTGCATGGCCGTGGTCGCCACCTGGCTCTGGCTGCGGCCCGAGCCGCCACCGGCCGGGCACGACGGCGGCTGAAGGGCGGGGCGGCGTCGCCGTCCGGGACTCGTCGCGTCCCCGCGCGCGGGCTACACTGCGGCCATGCGCCGATTCCCGATCCTCCTCGCGCCCCTGGCGCTGCTGTTCGCCCTCAACCTCGCCGCCTGCGGCAACAAGGGGCCGCTGGTGCGGCCGAGCGACATCGAGGACGTGGAAGACGTGGCGGACGATGACGTCGATGCGGTGGAAGAGGAAGCCGGCGAGGAGCCGGAAGACGCGGCCTGGGATGCGGCCGATGACGAAGGCGGGGGCGCGGACGCCGACGCCGACGATGCCGATGACACCGACGGGGACGAGGATCCGGCCGAAGTGCCGCAGCCGCCGGCGGATCCCGGCAACGGTTGATCCGTGGCCGCGACCGCCCCGCACCCGCACCGCAAGGACCTGCCGGCGCCGACGTTGCGTTTCAGCAAGATGCACGGCGCTGGCAACGATTTCGTCGTGCTCGACCTGCGCGATGGCGCGCCGCCGCCTGACCCGGACCTGTGCCGTGCCCTGGCCGATCGCCGGACCGGCGTCGGCTGCGACCAGATCCTGACCATCGGCCCGCCCGCGAGCGCGGGGGCGCTGGCGAGCTACGGCATCTGGAACTCGGATGGTTCGTCTGCCGTGCAGTGCGGCAACGGAGCGCGTTGCGTGGCGGCCTGGCTGGTGCGCGAGGGCGCGGCTGGCGACACGTCGCGCTTCGTCCTCGACAGCCCGGCCGGCACCCACATGGTCGACGCGCTGGGCGACGGGCGCTTCCGCATCGCGATGGGCGTGCCGCGCTTCGAACCCGCGCAGGTGCCGCTGTCGGGCATCGCCCAGGCGCAACCGGCCTACGAGATCGCGCTGCCCGGGATCGGCCTGCTGCGCTTCGGCGCGGTGTCGATGGGCAACCCGCATGCGGTGGTCGAGGTCGACGACGTGGCCGGTGCGGAGGTGGCACGTATCGGCTCGGCATTGCAGGGCTCGGCGCTGTTCCCGGCGTCGGCCAACGTCGGATTCGCCCAGGTGATCGACCGCGGGCGTATCCGCCTGCGCGTGTACGAACGCGGCGTCGGCGAGACCCTGGCCTGCGGCAGCGGCGCCTGCGCCGCGGCGGCGGTGCTGGTCCGCGCCGGGCGCGTGGATCGCGAGGTGGCGGTGTCGCTGCCGGGCGGGGAACTGCACATCGCCTGGCCCGACGACCATGCGCAGGTCGAGATGGCCGGACCCACCGCATTTGTTTTCGAAGGGGAATGGACCGGATGAGCAATACCGACAAGCTCGGCGCGCACGAAGTCGCCGCGTGGCTGCGACGGCAGCCGAAGTTCCTGCAGCAGTTCCCGGACCTCGCGCTGAGCCTGGTGGTGCCGCGCGAGGATGGGCCGGCCGCGTCGCTGGCCAGCTACCAGCTCGAGGTGTTGCGCGACAAGAATCGCGAGCTTTCGCGCCGGCTGCACGACCTGTACGCGATCTCGCAGGAGAACGAACGGCTGGCCGTGCGCACGCACCAGCTCACCCTGGCGCTGATGCGCCAGCCCGATCGCGCGGGCGTGGTGAGCGCGATGGTGGCGACGCTGGAGGAGGATTTCGCCGGGGACCTGGTGCGCGTCGTGCTGTTCAAGCCGGTCGAAGGGCTCGGAGAGCAACCGTGGCTGCAGGTGATCGATCGCGACGCGGCGGTGCTCGCGCCCTTCGCCGATGCGCTCAAGGGAGGCGAGCCGCTGTGCGGCCGACTGCACCCGGACAAGCAGGCGCTGCTGTACGGCGCGCGCATCGACGAAGTGCAGTCGAGCGCACTGCTGGCCCTTGAGGGCACCGGCCTGGTCGCGGTCGGCAGCGCCGATCCCAACCGGTTCTACCCGGGCATGGGCACGCTGTTCCTGCGCATGATGGGCGAAGCCTTCGAGGTCGCGCTGCGCAGGTTCGATGGCTGAGCCTGCTGTCATCCGCTGGCGTTCGTGCGCGGCCGGAGCCCGGCCGCGGTGACTGACGTCCAGGCCTTCCTCGCGTACCTGCAGGTCGAGCGCCGCGTCTCGCCGCATACGCTGGACGGTTATCGCCGCGACCTCGAGGCGCTGTCGGCCTGGGCGCGGGCCCATGGCGGCGTCCTCGGCCTGGGGGAGGCCGACATCCGCGCCTTCATCGCCGCCGAACACCGGCGCGGCCTGTCGCCCAAGAGCCTGCAGCGGCGGCTGTCGGCGGTGCGCAGCTTCTACCAGTGGCAGCTCAAGCATGGACGCATCGCGGCCAATCCCGCCGGCGGTGTCCGCGCGCCCAAGGCGCCGCGCAAGCTGCCGCAGGTGCTCGACGCCGACGAGGCCAAGGCGCTGGTGGAGGTGCCCACGGACGTGCCGCTGGGCCTGCGCGATCGCGCCATGCTGGAACTGTTCTATTCCTCGGGCTTGCGCCTGAGCGAGCTGTGCGCGCTGCGCTGGCGCGACCTGCAGCTGGACGAGGGCCTAGTCGCGGTACGCGGAAAGGGCGGCAGGGAACGGATCGTGCCGGTGGGATCGTTCGCGCGGCAGGCGCTGCGCGAATGGCGCGCCGACAACCGTGGCGCCGACGAGGCGCCGGTGTTCCCGGGGCGCGGCGGCGGGCCGATCAGCCCACGTGCGATCCAGATCCGGATGCGGCAGCTGGCCCAGCGCCAGGGACTGTTCAAGCGCGTGCACCCGCACCTGCTGCGCCACTCGTTCGCCAGCCACGTGCTCGAGTCCTCCGGCGACCTGCGCGGCGTGCAGGAACTGCTCGGCCACGCCGACATCTCCACCACGCAGATCTACACGCACCTGGACTTCGGCCACCTGGCCAGGGTGTACGATGCCGCGCACCCGCGGGCGCGCCGCCGGAAGGGCTGACGGCAGGCCAGGCGCCGGATTACACGTCCGGAACCGGCGAGCACGTGCGGCTCGCCGGCCTGAAGCTTTCCGCCTGTTCCTGACGGCTGCACTTCGATGGCTTTCCAGCTTTCCGGGCTCGACCCCGCCCGTTTCGAGCCCCTGTTCGCGCTGGACGATCCGGCGCTGCGTCGACGCGGCATGCGGCGCGTGGTCGCCGACAGCGACAGCGGGTATCCCTGCCGCGTCTCCTTGCAGGATGCACGCCGCGACGAGGTGCTGCTGTTGCCCTACGAACACCTGCCGCAACCGTCGCCATACCGCGCGTGCGGCCCGATTTTCGTCGGCCAGGGCGTCGGCCGGGTGGTGGTGCCCGAAGGCGTCGTGCCGGATTACGTTGCGCTGCGGCTGATGTCGCTGCGTGCCTATGACGCGGAAGGCCTGATGCGCGAGGCCGAGGTCGTCGACGGGCCACAGGTCGCCGGGTGCCTGGACCGGATGTTCGAAGATCCGCAGATCGCCTTCATCCACCTGCACAACGCGCGACGCGGCTGTTTTTCCTGCGTCGCGAACCGGGCCTGATCCACGCCGCAGCCCGCCGGCGCGGGGCAGTCGGCGATGTCCCGTACGGGTGGCTTGCCGCGGCCTCGGGCTCGGACGCGGATCGCCCTAGGTCCGGGAGGATCGCCGCGAGGCGGCGAGTCCGGACTCCGGCCCGCGCTTGAACCCGCCCCGGGCGTCCCCACCTTCGTCGGACACCCCCGGAGGTCGCATGGATCCCAGCCAGAACCCGAACGTATTCCACGCCACCACGATCCTGTCGGTGCGCCGCGACGGCAAGGTCGCCGTGGCCGGCGACGGCCAGGTGACGCTCGGCCACACCGCGATGAAGGGCAATGCGCGCAAGGTGCGCCGGCTCGGCAAGGATGGCCAGGTGCTGGCCGGTTTCGCCGGCGCCGCGGCCGACGCGTTCACCCTGTTCGAACTGTTCGAGTCCAAGCTGGAGAAGCACGGCCAGCTGCAGCGCGCCGCGGTCGAGATGGCCAAGGACTGGCGCACCGAACGTCGCTTCGGCAAGCTCGAGGCGCTGCTCGCGGTGGCCGACAAGGACACGTCGCTGATCATCAGCGGCACCGGCGACGTGATCGAACCGGAGGACGGCATTATCGCCATCGGGTCGGGCGGCTCCTACGCCCTGTCGGCGGCGCGTGCGCTGCTGGCGCATACGCAGCTCGACGCGCGCAGCATCGCGACCGAGGCGCTGGCGATCGCCGGCGACATCTGCATCTACACCAACCGCAACGTGGTGGTTGAGGAGCTGTGATTGGTGATTCGTGATTGGTGATTCGCAAAGCCGATCACTCCGTCGCCCCCCCGCTCCTGCTCCGGATCACCCATCCCGCGCTCACAAATCAAGAATCACCAATGACCAATCACGGCTCTTCCTCCACCATGACCCCGCGCGAGATCGTGCAGGAGCTCGACCGCCACATCGTCGGCCAGCAGGCCGCCAAGCGCGCGGTCGCCATTGCGCTGCGCAACCGCTGGCGCCGCGCGCAGCTGCCCGACGAGCTGCGCAACGAGGTGATGCCCAAGAACATCCTGATGATCGGCCCCACCGGCGTGGGCAAGACCGAGATCGCGCGGCGCCTGGCCACGCTGGCCAACGCCCCGTTCGTGAAGGTGGAGGCCACGCGCTTCACCGAGGTCGGCTACGTCGGCAAAGACGTGGAACAGATCATCCGAGACCTGGCCGACACTGCGGTCAAGCTGTATCGCGAGCAGGCCAAGAAGAAGGTGCGCACCCAGGCCGAGGAGCGCGCCGAGGATCGCATCCTCGACGCGCTGCTGCCGCGGCGCGAGGCCTCGCAGCCGGGCTTCGGCTTCGCCGGCCAGACCACCGTCGATATCGGCGCCGAACCGTCGTCGAAGGAATCGGAGACGCGCCAGAAGCTGCGCCGCCAGCTGCGCGCCGGCGAGTTGGACGAGCGCGAGATCGAACTCGAGCTGTCGGCCAACGTCGGCGTCGACATCATGACCCCGCCCGGCATGGAGGAAATGGGCCAGCAGCTGCGGCAAATGTTCGCCAACCTCGGCGGCGCGAAGACGCATGCGCGCAAGCTCTCGATCAAGGCGGCACGCCCGCAGCTGATCGAGGAGGAGGCGGCCAAGCTGGTCAACGAGGAAGAAGTGCGCGAGGCGGCGATCGAGGCCTGCGAGCAGCACGGCATCGTGTTCATCGACGAGATCGACAAGGTGGCCAAGCGCAGCGAGGGCGTGGGCGCCGACGTCAGCCGCGAAGGCGTGCAGCGCGACCTGCTGCCGCTGGTGGAAGGCAGCACGGTCAGCACCAAGTACGGCGCGGTCAAGACCGACCACATCCTGTTCATCGCTTCGGGCGCATTCCACCTGGCCAAGCCCAGCGACCTGATTCCGGAGATGCAGGGCCGGTTTCCGATCCGCGTCGAACTTTCCGCGCTGAGCAAGGACGATTTCGTGCGCATCCTGACCGAGCCGCGTGCCGCGCTGACCCGGCAATACGTCGAGCTGCTCCGGACCGAGGGCGTGCAGCTGTCGTTCGCCGACGAGGCGGTCGAGCGCCTGGCCGAGATCGCGGCGCAGGTGAACGAGCGCCAGGAAAACATCGGTGCCCGCCGCCTCCACACCGTGCTCGAGCGCCTGCTCGACACGCTCAGCTACGAGGCGCCGGACAAGGACGGCAGCGCGGTGGTCATCGACCGCGCCTACGTCGATGCGCACCTGGGCGAGCTGGTGCAGGATCCCGACCTGAGCCGCTACATCCTTTGACCGTGTCCGGCCGCCGCGCGGCGTGCATGGGCGATTCACCCGCCAGGCGACATCCTGTCGCCCCGTGAACCGCGGCACCCGCCGAACCCCGAGGAGACGATCCATGCCCCTGCGTCCCGTCCTGATCGCCGCCCTCCTGGCCGGCCTCGCTGGTGCGGCGCCCGCCAGCGCCGGCGACGTGTCCTGCCGCCTGGCCTTCGACATGAGCGGTTGGTCGGCCTTCTACAAGACCGCCTCGGGAACCGGGCGCGTGAGCTGCGACAACGGCCAGTCGATGGCGGTGCGGATCGAGGCGCGGGGCGGCGGCCTGAGCGTGGGCAAGTCCGAGATCCGCGATGGCCGCGGCGACTTCTCCGCGGTCGACGACATCCGCGAGCTGCTGGGCACCTACGTCGCCGCGGAAGCCCATGCCGGCGCCGTGAAGTCCAGCAAGGCGCAGGCCATGACCAAGGGCGACGTCTCGCTGGCCCTGGCCGGCACCGGCAAGGGCTGGGACCTGGGCGTGGCCTTCGGCGCCTTCACCATCGAGGCGCGCTGAATTCAGCCCAGCCGCTGCCGGCCCCGCCATCGCGCGCCGGGCGCCAGCACCATCGGCTGCAGCACCTGGGCAGCCTCCACGCAGACGAACCGTCGCCATTCGTCGGCGGCGAGGTCGGGCAGGCGCGCGGCCAGCCCCGGGCCGGGGTTCCACACGACGCAGTCGCCGAATCCGTCCTGCTCGATTCCGAGCGTACGCTCGCCGTCGCCCAGGCGCAGCGGCGCGACGATATCCCCATAGATGCGGTCGACCTCGCCGTCGAAACCGACCGCATGCGCGTCCTGGCGATGCAGGGTGCCGCCGTTGGCGCTGTCCTCGTAGTCGCAGCCCTGCAGGCCCTCGAGTGCGACCGCTTCGATGTCGCCGATGCGCAGGTAGCCATGCAGCGCGGCGGTGAACGCGAAGGCCTGTTCGCCCCGGTTCTCCACCTCCAGGCCGACGCACAGCGTGTCGATGCCCAGTTCGACCGACAGTCTGCAGGCGAAGGCGTGCGGCCAGTCCGCCGTGCCCGGCCCGTCGCGCAGTTCGAAGATGGCGGCGCCGTCTTCGATCCCGGCGAAGGACCAGTCGAGCAGACGGGCGAAGCCGTGCCTGCGCAGCAGTCCGCGTTCGCCGAACTGGGGAAAGATCACCGGCATGCCGCCGCGGATGGCCGCGCCGGCAGAGAAATCCGCGCGACTGGACAGGAACAGGCGCTCGTTCCCGCCGGCCGGTGTCCAGGACAGCAGCTGCGCGCCGCGCAGGGCGACGATGGCGCGCGCATCCCCGTTGCGCAGCTGGATGCAGGGCAGGTCGTGCAGCCGGGTGGTCTGGTGGATCAGGGACATGCGGGGGGTTCGGTTGCAGGAAGGGGCGCCCGGCGGTCGCGACGGGCGCTGCGGCTTGTAGCGGATGGGAAGGACGCGCCGGCAGCCCGACGGCAACCTGGCACCCGCGTCGGACCCTTGCTCGCCGGCCGGATTCAGCCGTGGGGGCAGTCGTCCTCGCCGATGTCCTCGTTCCAGATCGAGGGATTGGCGGCGATCCAGTCGCGGAGCAGGGCGATGCACTCGGGGTCCTCGAGATCGACGATGTCCACCCCCTGCTCGCGCAGCCACCCGTGTCCGCCCTGGAAGTTGACCGACTCGCCCATCACCACGGTGCCGATGCCGAACTGTTTCACCAGCCCGCTGCAATACCAGCAGGGCGACAGCGTGGTGACCATGATGGTGTCGCGGTACGAGCGCTGGCGGCCGGCCTTGCGAAAGGCGTCGGTCTCGCCGTGCACGGACGGATCGCCTTCCTGTACCCGCCGGTTGCGGCCGCGGCCGAGCAGGGTGCCGTCGCTGGCGAACAGGGCCGCTCCGATCGGAATGCCGCCCTCGGCCAGGCCCAGGCGGGCCTCCTCGACGGCGGTGGCGAGCAGGGCGCGGTAGTCGGGTCGGGGCATGGATGGCGGGTGGAGGTCGGGCCTGCGTGGCACGATAGCCGAATCAAGCTGCGCCCGCCCCTGCCGTTACCATGTGCGGAACAGAGGCGCGCGCACCCGGAAGCAGGGGACAACGGATGGACAGGATGCGGATCGGAACCCTCGTGCTCGGCTGCCTGCTGGCCGGCATCGCCCATGGACAGGTGGTCCAGGGCGGCCTCGAGCTGCGCTGGGGTGACGCGGCCCCGGAGGCCGCCGCACGCCTGGCGCCCCGGTTCGAGGCGGCCGTGGCGCTCGACGGCGGCGGCCGCATCGCGCTCGATCCGGACCAGGCGCGCCGCGGCGCGGGCGACCTGTACGCGCTGGCCAACCGGCGCGTCGCCGTGGCTTTCGGCCCGGCCAAGTCGGGCGGGCGTCGGGCGGTCGAGGCGATCGTCGCGGTGGACGAGCCGGCGCACGGCACGCCGCACATCCGCAGCGGCCAGGCCGACGGCGTGGCCAAGGCGACGCTGGGGGCGACTCGCTGGATCACGGTGGCCTGCCGCTTCAGCGACATCGCACAGGAGCAGAAGCCCGTGGACTTTTTCCGCGGCCAGTACGGCGAACAGGCCGGGCAGCTGGGCCACTACTGGCGCGAGGTGTCCTACGACAGGATCAACCTGGCCGGGAGCGACGCGGCGGGCTGGTACGCGCTGCCGCATCCGCGCTCGCACTACGTGACCAGCGAGGACGGCAAGGACAAGGCCGATCTCAATGCCCTGTTCGACGACTGCACCACCGCTGCCGACGCCGACGTCGATTTCAGCGGCGTCGTCGGCATCAACATGATGTTCAACGGCGATCTCGACGGCTACGCTTGGGGTGGTGGCCGCTGCGCAACGCTCGACGGGGCGAACCGCTGCTGGTCGAGCACATGGAATCCGCCCTGGTCGTTCAACAACCTCGCTCCGCTCGCCCATGAAATGGGCCACGGCTACGGCCTGCCGCATTCGGACAACTCCGACGGCGACGACGATACCTACGACAACCCGTGGGACGTGATGAGCGATGGCTGGAGCAATGCCGTCGCCGACCCGACCTACGGCTCGCTGCCCAAGCACATCAACATGCTCCAGCGCGACCGCCTCGGCTGGGTGGCCGCCGCCCGCAAGCGCAGCTTCGAAGTCGGCGCCGCGCGCACGCGCCTGCAGCTGGACTACGCGGATCGCCCCGACTCGTCCGCCACGCAGATGATCGTCCTGCAGTCGCCGGCAACGCCCGATCCGTACAGCGGCACCTTCTACGTCGTCGAGGCCCGCCGTCGCGCGGGAGCTTACGAGAGCGCCCTGGCGGGCGACGCGGTGATCATCCACCGCGTCGGCAGCGGATACCGCTACGAGGCCGAGAGCCAGGACGCCGACCGCCCGCCCGCGGACGTCGCCAACAACGAGGGCTCGATGTTCAGGCCCGGCGAGGCCTGGATCTCGCCCGACGGCCTGTTCACGCTCTACGTCGAGGCCGCGACCGCCAACGGATTCACCGTGGTGGTGGGCCAGCGCGGCCGCGTCACGGGCGGCGAGGGTGCGCGGCGGCTCAAGTAGCGCCGCGTGATGCCCGGTCCACGCGTCGGTGCGATAATGACCCCATGAGCGCACCCGACGACAGCGGCACCACCCATTTCGGCTACCGCGAGGTGCCGGTCGGCGAGAAGCAGAAGCTGGTCGGCGAGGTGTTTTCCTCGGTCGCGGGCAACTACGACCTGATGAACGACCTGATGTCGATGGGCATCCATCGGCTGTGGAAGCGTTACTTCGTCGCCACCGCCCAGGTGCGCCGCGGCGCGCGCGTGCTCGACCTGGCCGGCGGCACCGGCGACATCGCCGCCCTGCTCAAGGACCGCGTCGGCGAGACGGGCGAGCTGGTGCTGGGCGACATCAACGGCGAGATGCTGCGCGTCGGCCGCGACCGCATGACCGACCGCGGCAACGTGCGCGGCTTCGAGTACGTGCAGTGCAATGCCGAGAAGCTGCCGTTCCCCGACGGCAGCTTCGACCTGGTCACGATCGCCTTCGGCCTGCGCAACGTCACCGACAAGGACGCCGCGCTGCGCGAGATGCTGCGCGTGCTGAAGGTCGGCGGCCAGGCGCGGGTACTGGAGTTCTCCGAGGTCAGGGCCGAATGGTTCCGGCCGCTGTACGACTTCCACTCGTTCAAGGTGCTGCCGCGCCTGGGCCGGCTGTTCGCCGGCGACGCCGACAGCTACCGCTACCTGGCCGAGTCGATCCGCAAGCATCCGCCGCAGGACGAACTGCGGGGCATGATGGAGGCGGCCGGGTTCGCGCGCGCGCGCTACCGCAACCTGTCGGGCGGGATCGTCGCGATCCACGACGGCTGGAAGGCCTGACACGGCCCCGGCGCGGCGTCCGGGCGGACGCTCGCGCCAGACCGGGACGACCGTCCCGGAATGCGGGCCGGCGGCATCGGGACTAGAATTGCCGCCTGTTTTCCGCAAGAAGGCTCCCCAGGCCATGCGCCATCCCCGCGTGCGCGTACTGCGCGCCCTGCTGTTGCTGTTCCCCGTCCTGCTGGCGCTGTCGGCCTGCAAGCGCGACCAGGCCGGACCCGATCCCGTCGCTGCGCCTTCCGCCGAGCCCGCCGCCATGGTCGATGCCGACGAACACTCCTATGCCGAACCGGCCCGGGTCGCGATCGACGACCTGGCGCTGGACCTGGCGCTCGATTTCGACACGAAGACCCTGGCCGGCAGCGCCACCTACGCCCTGCAGTGGAAGGACCAGACCGCCACCGAGCTGGTGCTGGACACCCGCGCGCTGGTGATCGAGAAGGTCGACGCCGAGGTCGACGGTGGCTGGCAGCCGCTGGAGTTCGCGCTGGCGGGGGCGGACGCCACGCTCGGCAGCAAGCTGACCATCCAGGCCCCGCGGCGCCCGGAGAAGGTGCGCGTGTCCTACCGCACCTCGCCCGACGCGTCCGGCCTGCAGTGGCTGGCGCCGGAAATGACCGAAGGCGGGCAGCTGCCCTTCATGTTCAGCCAGTCGCAGCAGATCCACGCGCGCTCCTGGGTGCCGCTGCAGGACACGCCGCAGGTGCGCTACACCTACAGCGCCCGCATCACCACGCGCCCGGACGTGATGGTGCTGATGAGCGCGGACAACGATCCGGAGGCGACGCGCGACGGCGAATACAGCTTCTCGATGCCGCAGCGCATCCCCTCCTACCTGATGGCGATCGCGGCCGGCGACCTGGTGTTCAAACCGATCTCCGGACGCTCGGGCGTGTGGGCCGAGCCGTCGATGGTCGAGCGCGCCGCGCTCGAGTTCGCCGACACCGAGAAGATGATCGCGGCCACCGAGGCGCTGTACGGTCCCTACCGCTGGGAGCGCTACGACCTGTTGGTGCTGCCGCCGTCGTTCCCGTTCGGCGGCATGGAGAACCCGCGCCTGTCGTTCATCACCCCCACCGTGATCGTGGGCGACAAGTCCCTGGTTTCGCTGATCGCGCACGAGCTGGCGCACAGCTGGTCGGGCAACCTGGTCACCTTCTCCAGCGCCAAGCACGGCTGGCTCAACGAGGGCATGACCAGCTACGTCGAGAACCGCATCGTCGAGGCGCTGTACGGCGAGGAGTTCAGCGACATGGAGTGGGTGATCGCCCGCGACGCGCTCAAGCGCGACATCGGCGACATGCCCGAGGCCACCCAGGCGCTGGCGATCCGGCCGGGCACGCCGCTCGACGCCGACGATGCGCTCAGCCAGGTTTCGTACGACAAGGGCGCGTGGTTCCTGCACTTCCTCGAGGAGCGCTTCGGCCGCGAGGCGTTCGATCGCTTCCTGCGCGGCTATTTCGACCACTTCGCCTTCCAGAGCATCACCACCGAGGATTTCCTGGCCTACGCCAGGCAGCACCTGTTCGACGTGCACCCGGGCAAGGTCACCGAGGCCGAGATCGACGAATGGCTGTACGGCCCGGGTATCCCGGCCGAGGCGCCGCAGGCGCTGTCGCCGCGCCTTGGCATCGTCGACTCCGCGCGCCTGGGCTGGCGCGGCAGCAAGCAGCTGCCGCCGACGCAGATCACCAGCCAGTGGAGCACCCAGGAGTGGCTGCACTTCCTGGAGGGCATGCCCGAAACCCTGCCGGTGGCCGAGCTCGAACAGCTCGACCAGGCCTACCGCTTCACCGGCACCAGCAACGGCGAGATCGCCATGCGCTGGTATCCGCTGGCGATCCGCAGCGGCTACGCGCAGGCCAACGAGGCGATCGTGGCCTTCGTGCGCGGCATCGGCCGGCGCAAGCTGATCATCCCGGTGTACGAGGCGCTGGTGGAGACCCACGACGGCCTGGCGCTGGCGAAAGCGGCCTTCGAGCAGGCGCGGCCGGGCTACCACCCGATCACCACGGCGTCGGTGGAGAAGGTGATCGCCGACGCGCGGCCTTCCGGAGATGCGGCGCCGGCGCCTGCAGCCGATGCGCCGGCCGCCGGGGCCGATGCGCCTGCCGCGGCAGACGACGGCGCCGCGTCCAACTGATCAGTGGTACGGCCGGCGCCGCGGGGCGGCCGGCGCGGTTGTGGTCCGCGTGGTGCGCGAAGGTGACAGCCGCGCCGCCGCGTGACACGGTGTCGCCAGACGTCCAGAGGAGCCCATCCATGCATATCGTCAAGCCGCTGACCGCCGCGCTGCTGGCCCTGTCCCTGCTGGCGGGCTGCAAGGATCGCGAGGCAGAGGCGGCGGCGCAGGCTGCCGCACTGGCCCAGGCCAACGAACAGGCCGCGGCCGAAGCGGAAGCCGCCTTCGATGCGGCCCTCGCCGAGGGCAACTGGGGCCTGGCCAAGGCGCATGGCGACCTGCTGTTGGCGAAGTGGCCGACGACCGAAGCCGCCGAACGCGTGCGCCCAAGGCACGAGGAGGCGCGGAGCAAGGCCGCTGCCGAGAGCGAGGCGCAGCGCGTCGCGGCGCTGTGGGCCTACCAGAGCCAGCCGGTGACTGGTGGCACCCAGCTGTCCGCGACGATCTATGCGAAGCAGCCGCTGGATGTGGACGGCAGCGGCGCCAAACCCGTGCGGCTCATTTTCCGCGACCATCCCGACTGGGGCCGCAGCAGCTACCTGGTCCTGCCCGGCGGCGACTTCGCCAAGGCGTGCTATCGCAGCTGCAGTGTCACCGTGACCGTCGACGACCAGCCGCCGAAGAAGATGGCCGCCAACCGTCCGAAGACGGACGAGGCGATCGCCATGTTCATCGACGACGAGAAGACGCTGTGGCGGCTGACGCGGGACGCGACGCGCATGCGCATCGAGTTCCCGACGCGCGACGTCGGCAACCGCGTGGCCGAGTTCGAGATCGCGGGCCTGGACCGCGCGAAGATGCCGAAGTGGGACTGAAGCCCGGACACGTCTGAGCGGGCGCGGGCGCGATGGACGTGGCGATCGTCGCCGTGGTCAGCGGGCTGGCACTGGCGCTGCACCTGGTGCTGTTCTTGCTGATCCGCCGCTGGATGGATCGCGACCTGGCGCTGTCGTTCGCCGGCGAGGACGCGGGCATGCGCGCCTACATGCTCGACAGCCTGGCGACTGCACGCCGCGAGCGGGTGGGGCGTCGCGCGCTGCCCGACTGGCTGCGGGCACGCGCCGAAGCGTATTGCGGCTGATCCGCAGCGCCCGGCCGCTCGCCGGGCATATGCGGAATACGTGTGTTACAGCGCGTACCCGAACTGCTGGCGGAACTGGCCGGCGAACTCGTCGTAGTCGAAGCGCTGGTTCTGCGTGCCGGGGTGCTCGACCTTGAGCGCGCCCATCAGGTTGCCGATGCGGCCGATGGTCTGCCAGTCGAAGCCCTTCTCGATGCCGAAGATCAGCCCGGCGCGGAAGGCGTCGCCGCAGCCGGTCGGGTCGGTGATCCGGCGCTCGTGCGCCGGCGGCACGGTGTAGGCCTTGTCTGGCGTATGGATCAGCGCGCCGCGCGGGCCCTGAGTGATGATGTAGGCCTTCACCCGCTGCACGATGTCCTTCTCGGTCCAGCCGGTGCGCTCCTGCAGCAGGTTCGACTCGTAGTCGTTGACCGTCACGTAGTCGGCCTGTTCGATGAAGGCGCGCAGCTCCTCGCCATTGAACAGCGGCATGGCCTGGCCGGGATCGAAGATGAAGGGAATGCCCGACTCGGCGAATTCCTTCGCGTTCTGCAGCATGCCCTCGTAGCCGTCGGGGCTGACGATGCCGATGCTCACGCCCGGCACGTCCTTCACGTGGTTCTCGTAGCTGCGCATCATTGCGCCCGGATGGAAGGCGGTGATCTGGTTGTTGTCGTGGTCGGTGGTGATGAAGGCCTGCGGGGTGAACAGCTCGTCGATCACCTTGACCCGGTCGAGGGTGATCCCGTTTTCCTCGAACCACTCGCGATAGGGCCCGAAGTCGCCGCCCACGGTGGCCATCGGGATCGGGTCCCCGCCCAGCAGCTTGAGGTTGTAGGCGATGTTGCCCGCGCAGCCGCCGAACTCGCGGCGCATCCGCGGCACCAGGAACGAGACGTTGAGGATGTGGACCTTGTCCGGCAGGATGTGGTTCTTGAACTGGTCGGGGAACACCATGATGGTGTCGTAGGCCAGGGAACCGCAGATCAGTGCGGACATCAGGTGTCTCGGCTGGAAAATGGGCCGATAGGGTAGCCGGGCGGGCACGACGAGGCCAGCCGTGCGGCGGGTCGGGGGCCGCTCGCGGCGCTTTCGGGCCCCCTGCGGCGGGCCGCCGGTCCGGGATGTGCCGCAGCGCCCGTTCCTGGACCCCGGAGGCCGCCGGAATGCGCTTTTTTGCTAGGCTAGCCGCCCCTGTGCGCCAGCGCCCCGAGACGGATCCAGCCCCCCGATGTTCAAGAAGTTCCGCGGCATGTTCTCCAACGACCTGTCCATCGACCTGGGCACGGCCAACACCCTGATCTTCGTCCGCGGCCAAGGCATCGTCCTGAACGAGCCGTCGGTGGTGGCGGTGCGCCAGGACCGCAGCGGCGGCCAGAAGGCGGTGGCGGCGGTGGGCAGCGAGGCCAAGATGATGCTCGGCCGCACCCCCGGCAACATCACCACCCACCGGCCGATGAAGGATGGCGTCATCGCCGACTTCACCTACACCGAGGAAATGCTCAAGCATTTCATCCGCAAGGTGCACAAGAGCCGCTTCCTGCGCCCCAGCCCGCGGGTGCTGATCTGCGTGCCGGCCGGCTCCACCCAGGTGGAGAAGCGCGCCATCCGCGACTCGGCGATGGAGGCCGGCGCGCGCGACGTGTCGCTGATCGAGGAGCCGATGGCGGCGGCGATCGGCGCCGGCATGCCGGTGACCGAGGCGCGCGGCTCGATGGTGGTGGACGTGGGCGGCGGCACCACCGAGGTGGCGGTGATCGCGCTCAACGGCATCGTCTATTCGCAGTCCGCGCGCATCGGCGGCGACCGCTTCGACGAATCGATCATCAACTACGTGCGCCGCAACCACGGCATGCTGATCGGCGAGACCACCGCCGAGAAGATCAAGATCGAGCTGGGCTGCGCCTATCCGCAGGAAAAGGTGGCCTCGATGGAGATTTCCGGCCGGCACCTGGCCGAGGGCGTGCCGAAGGTCGTCTCGATCACCTCCAGCGAAGTGCTCGACGCGCTGCGCGAGCCGCTGTCGGGCATCGTCGCCGCGGTGCGCCAGGCGCTGGAACAGACGCCGCCGGAGCTGTGCGCCGACGTCGCCGAGCGCGGCATCGTGCTCACCGGCGGCGGCGCCCTGCTGCGCGACCTGGACCGCCTGATCAGCGAGGAAACCGGCCTGCACGTGCAGGTCGCGGACGATCCGCTGACCTGCGTCGCCCGCGGCGGCGGCCGCGCACTGGAACTGCTGGACCTGCACGGCAACGAGTTCTTCGCGTCGGAGTGATGGCAGGAGGCACCGGCACCGCGCCATCGGAACGCCGCGTCGCCGGTCGGCCCGTCGGTCCGGGGCCGGCACCGCCTGCGCGCAACGGCTTCCTGCATTCCCCGACTCCCGTCCGACCGCGGCCGTCCATGACGGCCGCCGCCGCGTCCAGCGCCTTCCGCCCCCCGAGCACCGGCCCCTAACGTGTCTTCCTTCGCCAGCCCGGCTGCCCAACGACCCGGCGACGTCGCCGGCACGCTGCGGCTGCTGGCGTTCCTCGCGCTCTCGGTCGTGCTGATCGTGCTCGACCACCGCGGCGGCTGGCTCACGCGCGCGCGCTCCGTCGCCAGCATCGCCGTGCAGCCGCTGTGGCAGCTGGCCGGCCTGCCCTCGAGGCTGGGCCAGAGCGTGCGCGAGGATGCGGTGACGCGTTCGCTGCTGGCCGACGACAACCGGCGCCTGCGCAACGAACTGCTGGTGATGAGCGCGCGCCAGGCGCGGCTGCAGGTCGAGGCCGACGAGAACGCGCGCCTGCGCGACCTGCTCGGGGCGGCCACGCGCCACGGCCTGGACGTGCAGCTCGCCCCGATCCTCGACGTCGACCTGGACCCCGCGCGCCAGCGCCTGCTGCTCAACGCCGGCAGCCGCGACGGCGTGCGCCAGGGCCAGAGCGTGATCGACGCCGGGGGACTGGTCGGGCAGATCATCGACGTCACCCCCGGCACCGCGACCGTCCTGCTGCTCACCGATCTCGACCACGCCGTGCCGGTCTCGATCTCGCGCACCGGCGTGCGCCTCGTGGCCTACGGCATCGGCCGCAGCGACCGCCTGGAGGTACGCAACATCCCGGTTTCCAGCGACGTGAAGGCTGGCGACGTCGTGGTGACCTCGGGCCTGGGCGGGCGCTTTCCCCCGGGTTTCCCGGTCGGGACCCTGGTCAGCCTGCGGCCCGACGACAGCCTGGCCTTCCTGGTGGGCGAACTCGAACCCTCGGCCCAGCTCGACCGCGGCCGCGACGTGCTGCTGCTGCGCTCCGACCCCGCGCCGGCTGCCGCGACGGGCGCGGCGGAGGCGGGCCAGGGCGCTGGTGACGGCGTGGCCCCGGCCGCCGAAGGCGCCGGCGGGGCGGCCGCGACGCAGGCACCGCCTGCCGGAAACGCCGCGGCGCAGCCCGGCAACGCGCCGGCGACCCCGGCCGCAGCGCCGTCCGACGACCGGTCCGCGGCCGCCCCCAGGCCATCGCCCGCACCGGAGACCCGGCCGTGAACCGCCGCGGACGCCTGTGGCTGCTGCCGGTGAGCGTACTGGCCGCGCTGGTGCTGGGGCTGCTGCCGCTGCCCGCGCCGGTGCAGGGCCTGCGCCCGTACTGGCTGGCGCTCGTGGTCGCCTACTGGGTGATCGAGGAGCCTGAGCGCGCCGGGCTCGGCCTCGCGTTCGTGGCCGGGCTGCTGGCCGACGTCGCCTTTGGCGCGCTGCTGGGCGAGCAGGCGCTGCGACTGGTGATCATGGCCTTCATCCTGCAGCGATTCCGCACCCAGCTGCGCTTCTTCCCGCTGCCGCAGCAGGCGCTGGCGATCGGCGGCCTGCTGTTCAACGACCGCGTGGTCGCCGCCGCCCTGCACCTGGTGCTGGGCCTGCCGCAGCTGCCTTGGGCCTACTGGCTGGCGCCGCTGGTGGGCATGGCGCTGTGGATGCCGTTGTTCCTCGGCTTCGACGCCGTCCGGCAGGTGCGGAGGCCGCGCTGATGCGCGTGCGCCGCCAGCGCATCCGCAACGCCTCGGCCGAGGCCGCCCAGTTCAGGCTGCGGGCGCTGGTGGGGTTCGGCTTGGTGCTGCTGGGCCTGCTGGGCCTGGCCGCCTGGTATTTCCGGCTGCAGGTGGTCGACCACGACGAATACGCGCGCGCGTCCGAGGCCAACCGGATCAAGCCGCATCCCGTGGTGCCTGCCCGCGGCCTGATCTACGACCGCAAGGGCCGGCTGCTGGCCGACAACGTGCCGGCCTACCGCATCGACGTCACCCCCGAGGACGCGGGCGACATCCCGCGCATGCTCGCGCAGCTCTCGCAGGTGGTGGCGCTCACGCCGGAGGAGATCGCGCGCTTCGAGGCGGCGCGCAAGGCTACCCGCAGCTTCCGCTCGATCACGCTCAAGGCGCGGCTGAGCGACGAGGAGGTGGCGCGCTTCGCGGTGGACCGCTGGCGCTTTCCCGGCGTGGAGGTGGTGCCCTACCTCAACCGGCGCTACCTGCATGGCGACCTGTTCGCGCATGTGATCGGCTACGTCGGACGCACCGACGAGGGCGACGTGGAGCGCTACGGCCGCGACCAGATCCTGTTCCCGCATACCGGCCGCACCGGCCTGGAGCGCGCCTACGACGAGCAGCTGCGCGGCCGGGTCGGCTACGAGCAGGTCGAGACCAATGTCGAGGGGCGCGCGCTGCGCCGCATCGGCATGGTGCCGGCGCAGGCCGGCGCCGACCTGCGGCTGGGGATCGACCTGGACCTGCAGCGGGCGATGGTGGCGGCCTTCGGCGAGCAGGAGGGTTCGGCGATCGCGATCGATCCGCGCAGCGGCGAGATCCTGGCCATGGTCAGCCTGCCGGCCTTCGATCCCAACCTGTTCGTCAACGGCATCTCCAACACCGACTACCAGCGGCTGATGAACGCGCCCTCGCGTCCGCTGTACAACCGCCTGGTGCTGGGCGGAGTGGCGCCGGGTTCCACGCTCAAGCCGCTGCTGGCCCTGGCCGGCCTCGACAGCGGCGTGCGCCGGCCCGAGGACCGGGTGCTGTCCACCGGCATGTTCTACCTGCCCGGCACCAGCCGCGGCTGGGGTGACGCCGCGCGCGGCGGCCACGGCTGGACCGACCTGCGCAAGTCGATCTCGGCCTCGGTGAACACCTACTACTACCGGCTGGCGCTGGACCTGGGGATCGAGCGCTTCGTGCAGTACATGCAGCACTACGGCTTCGGCGCGCCCACCGGCATCGACCTGGTCGGCGAGGCGGACGGCATCCTGCCTTCGCCCGCGGCCAAGATGAAGGTGCGCAAGGAGCGCTGGTACCCGGGCGACACCGTCAATGCCAGCATCGGCCAGGGCGACTGGAAGGTGACGCCGCTGCAGCTGGCGCGGGCCAGCGCGGGCCTGGCCGACGGCATGCTGCGGCGCCCGCACCTGGTGTCGGCCACCCGCACCGGTTTCGACGCAGCCTGGATGGCGACGCCGCAACCGGCCCCGGTGCCGATCAGCCCCAGCCGCGAGCACCTGGACGTGGTGCGCCAGGGGATGATGGACACGATGCAGCCCGGCGGCACCGGCTGGCGCGTCGCCGTCGGCGCGGGCTACCTGATGGCCGGCAAGACCGGCACCGCGCAGGTGGTCAGCCGCCGCGGCACCGCCGCCGTCGATCCGCGCAGCCTGCCGATGAACCTGCGCCACCGCGCCCTGTTCGTCGGCTTCGCGCCGGCCGAGGCGCCGACCATCGCGGTCGCGATCGCGGTGGAGGGCGGTGGCTACGGCGGCAGCGCCGCCGCGCCGATCGCGCGCAAGGTGTTCGATGCCTGGCTGCTGGGCATCTACCCGGAGCAGGAGGTCGAGCCCGAGGTACAACGGCCCGCCCCCGGGGACACCGGCGGCGAGGACGGGCCGGACGGGGACATCGGGGCAGAGGCGGGCAATGAGGCGCCGGCCGCACCGCCCGCAGCCCCGGAGGCCACGCGCCCATGAACATCATCCTGCGCTGGCTGCTGGACATGTTCCTGCGCTTCACCCGCACGCTCGACTGGCCGCTGCTCGGAGCGCTGCTGGCGCTGATGGCGATCGGCCTGGCGGTCCTGCACAGCGCCGGCGGGCAGAACCTGTCGCTGGTGCAGTCGCAGGGCGCGCGCTACGTGGTGGGGCTGGGCGTGATGTGGCTGCTGTCGCGGGTGCCGACCGCGCCGCTGCGCCGGTCCACGCCGGTGTTCTACATCGTCTCGCTGCTGCCGCTGCTGGTTGTGCTGTTCATCGGCACCGGACGCAGCGGCGCGCACTGGATCAACCTGGGCGTGTTCTATTTCCAGCCGGCCGAACTGATGAAGCTGAGCCTGCCGATGATGGCGGCCTGGGTGCTGGCGCAGAGCGCGCCGCCGCCCCGCATCGAGATCCTGCTCGCCGCCGCGGCGGTCATCGGCGTGCCCACCGGCCTGATCCTGCTGCAGCCCGACTTCGGCACGGCGATGCTGGTGGCCGCGAGCGGCGTGTTCGCGCTCTACCTGGCCGGGCTGTCGCCGTGGTGGTTCATCGCCGCCGGCGTGGGGGCGGCCACCGCCGCGGGCTTCGCGCTGTTCGCGCCGATCGGGTGGTTCTCGTTCCTGCGGCCCTACCAGCAGGACCGCATCCTCACTTTCCGCGATCCTCAGAACGATCCGCTGGGCGCGGGCTGGAACATCATCCAGTCCAAGATCGCCATCGGCTCCGGCGGCGTGGCCGGCCAAGGCTGGGGCGAGGGGACCCAGTCGCATCTGAACTACGTGCCCGAGCACACCACCGACTTCATTTTTGCCGTGCTGGCAGAGGAATTCGGCTGGCTGGGCGTGGCCACCGTGCTGGCGCTGTACGCGTTCGTGATCGGCCGCTGCCTGTGGATCGCCGCAGGCGCGCGCGAGCCCTTCGCACGCATCCTCGCCGGCAGCCTGGGGCTGGCGCTGTCGGTGTATGTCGTGGTCAACGGAGGCATGATCTCGGGTCTGCTGCCGGTGGTCGGCGTGCCGATGCCGCTGCTGAGCTTCGGCGGCACCGCTGCGGTGTCGCTGCTGGCCGGCATGGGCGTGGTGATGGCAGTCGGTGCGCACGGACAGGCCAAGCGCTGAGCGCGGCGGCGACACGCAACATCGCGCCGATCCCGGCGTCCGCGGAACGTGGTTGCGGACGTGCCATGCGGTGATCCTGCGTTCACGTTCCGCCCATCTTTGCGCCCACGGCTGCGTGCTACGCTCCCTCCGATGATCCGAGCGCACGCTGTCCGACTTGCCCTGTGCCTGTTGCCTGCCGCCCTCTGCGCATGCGCGACACCGGCTCCTTCCGCCGCCAGCGTCGAGGCCGACACGGCGAGCGCGCAGCCGCCCACCGAAGCCGCCGGCGACGGGTTGCTGCCCGGGGTGCCGCAGCCGCCCGAGCGCCCGGTGGCGCCGCCTTCGGTGACCGATCCGTCGATCCCGCGCGCGCAGCGCATCGAGGCCTTCGTCGAATACACCGCGACGACCTACGGCGTGGATCGCGCGCAGGTTCGCGAGGTGCTGGCCCAGGCCCAGGTGCGGCAGAACATCATCGACGCGATGAACCGCCCGGCCGAGGCGGTGAAGCAGTGGCACGAGTACCGCCCGATCTTCCTCAACGACGCCCGCATCAAAGGCGGCATCGCCTTCTACAACACCCATCGCGCCGCGCTCCAGCGCGTGTCCGCGCAAACCGGCGTGCCGGCCGAGATCATTGTCGCGATCATCGGCGTGGAAACCAGCTACGGGCGCGTGACCGGCAGCTTCCGCGTGGTCGATGCGCTGTACACGCTGGCCTTCGACTATCCCAAGCGCGCGCCGTTCTTCGCCGGCGAGCTGGCGCAGCTGTTCGCGCTGAAGAAGGAGGAACCGCAGCTCGACCTGCTCGCGCTCAAGGGCAGCTACGCCGGGGCGATGGGGCTGGGCCAGTTCATGCCATCGAGCTACCGGCTGTGGGCGAAGGACGGCGACGGCGACGGCCGTCGCGACCTGCTCGACCACCTGCCCGACGTGTTCGCGTCGATCGCCAACTACTTCGTGGTGCACGGCTGGCAGCGCGGTGAGCCGGTGGTGGCGCGCGCTTCGCGCGATGCGGACGCGGCCGACTTCGTCCCCGAGAACTGGGATCCGGTGCATCCCCTGGCCGCGCTCGCGGCGCGCGGCTACCGGCCGCAGCCGGGCGAGCCGGTCGCCGAAGGCGCCACCCTGCTCAGTTTCCAGGGCGATGCGGGACCGGAGTACTGGCTCGGCTATCGCAACTTCTACGTGATCACGCGCTACAACCGCTCGCCGATGTATTCGATGTCGGTGTACCAGCTGGCGCAGGCCATCCGCGCCGGGGTGGGACCCGCGCCGTGAGGCGGCTGCTGCCGCTCCTGGCGCTGGCGCTGCTGGCCGGCTGCGCCGGCACCCCGAACAAGCCTTCGGCCCCGGCCGGTCCCGGCGCGCCGCCGGTGGCGCAGGGCGGGCCGGCGCCGGACTGCCATGACTTCGTGCCGTATCCGGCCGCGCAGGAGGATCCGTCCACCCGCGGCGACTACGTCGCGGGCGGCCTGTACAAGCCCGGGGTCCGCGACACCACGCCCGACTACCTGCCGCGGGTGGACTGCATCCCCGAGCCGCTGGTGGTGGCCGAGCCGCGCTCGGCCTACGGCAACCGTTCTCCCTACAGCGTGCTGGGCAAGAGCTACCGGGTCCTCGATTCCACCGAGGGCTTCGTCGAGACCGGCATCGCCTCGTACTACGGCAACAAGTTCCACGGCCGGCGCACGTCCAACCACGAGGTCTACGACATGTACGCGTTCAGCGCCGCGCACAAGTCGCTGCCGCTGCCGAGCTTCGCCCGGGTGACCAACCTCGACAACGGCCGCAGCGTGGTGGTACGGGTCAACGACCGCGGGCCCTTCCACGAAGGGCGCGTCATCGACCTGAGCTACGCGGCGGCGGTGAAGCTCGATATCCATCGTCGCGGCACCGGCCGGGTCGAGGTGCGCGCGCTGCGACCCGGCGAAGCCGGCGATCTCAGCGCCCGCGCCGCGCCCGCGGCCCCGGCGGGGCCGAGCGGCATGGATGCGCTGGTCGGCCAGCTGCCGGCCACTCCGGTTGCCGCGGCTGCGCCCGCCGCGCCGACACCCGCACCGACGGCCACCGGCATGCCAGTCCAGGTGGCGGCTGCGCGCGTGGCCGATCGCCCCGGCTATGGCCTCGAGGAGAACCGGTTCCGCCTGGTGGCGGAGGACGGGCGGGTGCGCAGCGCCGCGGAGTTCGAGACCTGGATGCGCGAGCGCCAGGCGCGGCTGGATGGCGCGGCCCAGGGTGCCGGGCAGCCCGTCGCGCAGGCCGCTGCCGTGTCGGCCCCGCAGGCCGTACCCGCGCCCCGGACGACCCCGTCCGCGCCCGCCACCGTGGCCGCGGACGCGGTCACCCTCCAGGTGGCCGTGTTCTCGGTGCGCGACAACGCCGAACGCGCGCTCGGCACGCTGCAGCGCGCCGGCATCGGCGCCGCGCACCTGCAGGATGTCCGCGTCGCTGACCGGCAGCTGTGGCGGCTGCGGGTCGGGCCGGTCGCCGCGGCCGCCCTGGCCGAGATGACGTCCCGGGTTTCGGGCCTGGGCCTGGGCGTGCCCCAGATCGTTCGCGAGTAGACTGTCCGCCATTCGCCGCAGGCGCCTGCCTGCGCAATCCATCTTCCGTCCGGCCAGGGATGTCCGGCCTACCGGAGTCCGCCATCCGATGAAATCCGCTGTATTCACCCATCGTCTCGCCGTGGCCGCGCTGGCCGCACTGCTGGCCGTCGGCCTGGCCACCGCACAGGACGCGCCGCAGCCCGCGCCGGCCGCGCCCGCGGCCGCCGCGCTGAGCGATGCGCTGCCCACGCCGCCGCCGCCGTCCGTCACCGGCAACGCCTGGCTGCTGATGGACTATGCCAGCGGCCAGATCCTGGCCGGCGAGAACATCGACGAGCGCGTCGAGCCGGCCAGCATCACCAAGGTGCTGACCAGCTACGTGATCGCGGCCGAGATGAAGGCCGGCAAGGTCAAGCCCGACGACCAGGTGATGATGACCGAGAACGCCTGGCGCAAGGGCGGCGCCGGCACCGACGGCAGCTACAGCGGCTTCCCGGTCAACCAGACCGCGCCGCTGATCGAGATGGAAAAGGGCATGGTGGTGCAGTCGGGCAACGACGCCGCCATCGCCCTGGCCGAGCACGTGGCCGGCAGCGAGGACGCGTTCGCCGCGCTGATGAACGCCTACGCCAAGCGCATCGGCATGACCGGCTCCAACTTCGTCAACGCCCACGGCCTTTCGGATCCGGAGCACTACTCCACGCCGCGCGACCTGGCCCTGCTGGGCCGCGCGATGGTGCGCGACTTTCCCGAGGAGTACGGCTACAACGCGATCAAGGAATTCACCGTCGGGCCGATCACCCAGCGCAACCGCAACCTGCTGCTGTGGCGCGATTCGAGCGTGGACGGCATCAAGACCGGCCACCACTCCGGCGCCGGCTACTGCCTGATGGCCTCGGCCAAGCGCGGCGACCAGCGCCTGATCTCGGTCGTGATGGGTTCGACCAGCGAGGCGCAGCGCGCCACCGATTCGCTGGCCCTGCTCAACTGGGGCTTCCGCTTTCACGAGACCCACCGCCTCTACGACGCGTCCAAGCCGGTGTCCACCCAGCAGGTCTGGAAGGGCGCGGTGAACGAGGTGCAGCTGGGCGTGGCCGCGCCGCTGCTGGTGAGCCTGCCGCGCGGCAAGTACGACCAGCTCAAGCCGTCGATGGACGTGCCCGAGACCCTGGTCGCACCGATCACCAAGGGCCAGGCCATCGGCAAGGTGCGCGTGACCCTGGACGGCAAGGTGGTGGCCGAGCGCCCGCTCGTGGCGCTGCATGCGGTCGAGGAGGCGGGCTTCTTCAAGCGTCTCTGGCACGAGCTGCTGATGTGGTGGAAATCGGTCTGACCCGGGTCCTTCGTCCGCTTTGACGGCGGTCGCGTTTCGCGCCTGTCCGCTGCCTGGAACGAAATCCGTCTCTGCTAAGATCCTTCGCGCGTGCGATGCAGGACGCATCGCCACGCTGGGGACAAGGCGCGCCGTGGCGTGTCCGCACAGACAACTTAGGGAGAAGGGGAGACCATGTCCGTATTCAATGGCAGGCGCACGCTTGCAGTCGCGATCTCGACGGTGGCCATGCTGGCCGCGGCCACGCCGGCGCTGGCCCAGCGGCAGAGCGCGCAGGAGCGTCGCCAGGAGCAGGTGGCGCAGATCCCGGTGTGCGCCGAGCCGCTTGGCGCGATCTCGGTGCTCGAGCCCGAGGACGGCGTGCACTGGTGGACCGGCCAGCAGCTGCCGGCGCCCTCACGCCTGATCAAGGTGTTCGTCAACAAGTCGCGCTGCTTCACCCTGGTCGACCGCGGCGCCGGCCTCGACGCCGCCATGCGCGAGCGCGACCTCGGCGCGAGCGGCGAGCTGCGCAACCGCTCCAACGTCGGCAAGGGCCAGATCAAGGCCGCCGACTACGTGATGGTTCCCGACCTGATCGGCGCCAACAACAATTCCGGCGGCAACGCCGTGGGCGGCCTGCTGGGTGGCCTGATCGGCGGCCGCGCGGGCGCCATCGTCGGTGGCCTGAACTTCCGCAGCAAGACCGCGGACGTGGTGCTCACCGTCACCGACGTGCGCTCGTCCGAGCAGGTCGCGATGGCCGAAGGCCACGCCAAGAAGACCGACATCGGCTGGGGCGCGGGCGGCGGCCTGTTCGGCGGCAGCGGCCTGGGAGCCGCGGGCGTCGGCGGCTACGCCAACACCGAACTCGGCCAGGTGATCACCCTGGCCTACCTCCAGGCCTACACCGACCTGGTCGCCCAGCTCGGCGGCCTGCCGGAGAACGCCTCGGCGGCCAATGCCCAGCAGGCGGTCACCGTGACCAAGCCGGCGCGGCTGTTCACCGGCCCGGACGGCAAGGGCGTCGTGCGCGACCTCGACGTGGGCATGATGCTGTATCCCACCGGGACCAAGGAGGGCGTGATGTGGGAGGTCGAGGACGAGCTCGGCAACAAGGGCTGGGTGTCCTCGACCCTGCTGCAGCTCTCGCGCTGACCGCCAGCGTCGTCATGGACGGCCGCCCATGGGGCGGCCGTTCGCGTTTCCGGGGTGGCGGTTTGGGATCCGCGTTCGCGCCCCCATAATCGCGGGATGGAAATCAAGTCCGACAACCCCGACCACGGCTTCCAGTTCCCGGGCGTGTTCGAGATCACCGCGATGGGCGCCGCCGGCATCGGCCTGGAGTCCGAGATTCCGCGCCTGCTGGGCGAGGCCGGCCTGACGGTGCTGGAGGAGACCATCCAGTGGCGCGGCAGCAGCGGCGGGCGCTACGTCTCGGTGAAGCTCAGTTTCCGCGCCAGCGACCGCGCCCAGTACGAGGCCGCGCATACCGCCCTGCGCAACCATCCCGAGGTGAAGTGGACGCTGTGACGTCCGTGCACGCCCCGGCGCCGGGTCGCGCCCGGCTGCGGGACGGGAGGGGCCGGTGAACGACGCCTGCGAGCGCGGCCAGCCGCGTCAGGGGGCGTCCGCCTGCCTGGTCCGCGACCTCGGCCGCCAGCCCTACGAGCCGGTGTGGCGCGCGATGCAGCGTTTCACCGACGCGCGGGACGGCGATTCGCTCGACGAAGTGTGGGTCGTCGAGCACGACCCGGTGTTCACCCTGGGCCAGGCGGGCAAGCCCGAGCACGTGCTCATGCCCGGCGACATCCCGGTGCTCCACGTCGACCGCGGCGGCCAGGTGACCTACCACGGCCCGGGCCAGATCGTGGTCTACCCGCTGCTCGACATCCGCCGCATGCGGTTGGGCGTGCGCGACTACGTGTGCAGGATCGAGCAGGCGGTGATCGATACCCTGCTCGAGTGGAACATCATCGGCTCGCGCCGCGAGGGCGCGCCGGGCGTGTACGTGGCCGGCGCCAAGGTCGCGGCGCTCGGGATCCGGGTGCGCCACGGCCGCAGCTTCCACGGCCTGGCCTTCAACATCGACATGGACCTGGCGCCGTTCGCCCGCATCAATCCCTGCGGCTACGCGGGGCTGCAGGTGACCTCGATGCTAGACTTGGGCGGTCCGTCGGGCCTGGACGCGGTCAAGCCCGTCCTGCTGGACGAACTGGCCCGGCAACTCGGGCTGGCGCTGCGCGAGGCGCCTGCGCCCGACCTGGCCAACCCCCTCCCCATTGCAGCGGCCCAGGCCGCCTGAGCCGCCATGTCCGAGTCCAGTCCGCGCTCCATCCCCCTGCAGGTCGTGCAGACGGCCGCGCCGGCGCCGCTGGAGGCGGGCGCCAAGCAACTGGCCGGCGACAAGATCGCGCGCTCGCCGGTCGAGTTCGTGGACGCGCCGGTGCTGCGCAAGCCCTCATGGATCCGCGTGCGGATCCCGTCCAACGGGGCGGTGGCCGCGCTCAAGTCCAAGCTGCGCGCCAATCGCCTGGTCACGGTCTGCGAGGAGGCCAGCTGCCCGAACATCCACGAATGCTTCGGCCACGGCACCGCGACCTTCATGATCCTGGGCGAGGTCTGCACCCGGCGCTGCTCGTTCTGCGACGTCGCCCACGGCCGGCCGAAGCCGCCGGATCCGTCCGAGCCGCTGAGCCTGGCCAACACCATCGCCGACATGGGCCTGAAGTACGTGGTCATCACCTCGGTGGACCGCGACGACCTGCGCGACGGCGGCGCCCAGCATTTCGTCGACTGCATCCGCGCAGTGCGCGCGCAGTCCCCGGCCATCCGGATCGAGATCCTCACCCCGGATTTCCGCGGCCGTGGCCGCATGGAGCGCGCGCTGGAAATCCTGGCCGCCGCGCCGCCGGACGTGTTCAACCACAACGTCGAAACCGTGCCGGAGCTGTACCGCAACGTGCGCCCGGGCGCCGACTACCAGTGGTCGTTGACCCTGCTGCAGAAGTTCCGCGCCCAGCATCCGGACGTGCCGACCAAGTCGGGGATCATGCTCGGCCTGGGCGAGACCATGGAGCAGGTGCAGGGCACCCTGCGCGACCTGCGCGCGCACGACGTGGAGATGGTCACCATCGGCCAGTACCTGCAGCCTTCGGCGCACCACCACCCGGTGCTGCGCTACTGGACCCCCGAGGAGTTCAAGGCGCTGGAGGAGTACGGCATGGCGCTGGGCTTCAGCCACGTCGCCTCGGGTCCGCTGGTGCGCTCGTCCTATCACGCCGACCAGCAGGCCAGGGACGCCGGCGTGGCCGCCTGAGCCGGCGGACCGCGTGCTTCCGGGCGTGGGCTTGGCCGCCGCTGGCGGCTGGGCGTGCCGCGACCGCCCGTGCGACGGGCATTCACGTCACCTGCAGCCCGCCCGGCTAGAGTGGACCGTCCGCGCAACTTTATGCACTGGCGCGGGGTCAGACCAAGGCGGATCGTGGCGCAGGGCCACGCGCCGCACACCAGGACCGTTCCGATGAAATTGAACCGCATCGCCCCCGTCTCCCTGATCGCACTGGTGCTGGCCGTGCCGCTGGGGCTGATGGCGCGCAGCGAAGGCGATGCGCTTCCGGGCGCCCCCACGGCCGAACAGGCCACCACCTCCAAGCTGGTCTACGGGCTGCTGTCCGACAGCCGCTACGCCTACCGGCCGCGGCCGCTCGACGCGACCATGTCGGCCGAGATCTTCGACCACTACCTCGAGGCGCTGGACGGTTCCAAGCTGTTCTTCACCGCGCAGGACGTCGCGCGCTTCGAGGCGTACAAGCCGCAGATGGGCGAGAACGTGCGCAGCGGCAACCTCGAGCCCGCCTACGCGATCTTCGCGGTGTACAAGCAGCGGGTGGCCGAGCGCGTCGCGCACGCGCGCGCGCTGCTCAAGCAGGACATCTTCGACTTCACCGGGCCGGACCGCTGGGTCTACGACCGCGAGGACTCGCCCTGGGCGGCGGACGCGGCGGCGCTCGATGCACTGTGGAAGCAGTCGGTGCGCAACGACTGGCTGAGGCTCAAGCTCGCCGGCAAGAAGCCCGACGAGATCCGCAAGACGCTCGATCGGCGCTACCTCAACCTCGCCAACAACGTGGCCGCGCTCAAGCAGGAGGATGCGTTCCAGACCTTCCTCAACGCCTACACGTCCACGGTCGATCCGCATACCGACTACATGAGTCCGCGCACGGCCAAGCTGTTCAACCAGAGCATGTCGCTCTCGCTCGAAGGCATCGGCGCGCAGCTGCAGAAGCAGGACGACGTGGTGGTGATCCGCGAGCTGATCGCCGGGGGCCCGGCCGCGCTGAGCGGCAAGTTCAAGCCCGGCGACCGCATCGTCGGCGTCGGCCAGGGCACCAGCGGCCCGATGGAGGACGTGGTCGGCTGGCGCCTCGACGACGTGGTCGAGAAGATCAAGGGGCCGAAGGACACCCAGGTGCGCCTGGACGTGGTCCCCGGCGAAGCCACGCTCGACAGCAACCCGGTGCGCGTGGTGCTGACCCGCGCCCGCATCAAGCTCGAGGAGCAGGCCGCGAAGTCGGAGGTCATCACCCTGCCGGCCGTCGAGGGCGGCGCTGAGAAGCGCATCGGCGTGATCAAGCTGCCCGCCTTCTACCAGGACTTCGAAGGCCGGCGCACCCGCAACGGCGAGTACACCTCGGCCAGCCGCGATGTCGCCCGCCTGCTCGGCCAGTTCCGTGCGGACGGCATCGACGGCGTGGTGCTGGACCTGCGCAGCAACGGTGGCGGATCGCTCAACGAGGCGATCGAGCTCACCGGCCTGTTCATCGACAAGGGTCCGGTGGTGCAGGTGCGCGAGTCTGGTGGCCGCATCAGCGTGGAGAGCGACCGTACCGCGGGCGTGGCCTGGGACGGGCCGCTGGCGGTGCTGATCGACCGCGGTTCGGCCTCGGCGTCGGAGATCTTCGCCGGTGCGATCCAGGATTACGGCCGCGGGCTGGTGATCGGCGAGACCTCGTTCGGCAAGGGCACGGTGCAGAACATCGTGCCGCTTGACCGCTGGCCATCGTCGGAAGGCGACCGGTTCGGGCACGTCAAGCTGACCATTGCGCAGTTCTTCCTGCCCGGCGGCAGCAGTACCCAGAACCGGGGCGTGGTGCCGGACCTGGCCTTCCCGGTGACGGTGGACGCCAGCGAGTTCGGCGAGAGCACCTACGACAACGCGCTGGAATGGCGCCAGATCGCCGCGGTGCCGCACCAGCGTTACGGCGACTTCTCGCCGCTGCTGCCCAAGCTCAGGCAGCTGCACGAGCGGCGCGTGGCCAACGACCGCGAGTTCCGCTGGTGGTCCGAGGACGTGGCCGAGTTCCGCGCCGAGCGCGAGAAGAAGTATGTGTCGCTCAACGAGGCCGAGCGCCGTGCCGAGCGCGACCGCGACGAGGCCAAGCGCAAGCAGCGCCAGGAAGAGCGCAAGGCGCTCGGGCTGGCCCTGGACCCGCTGGCCGACAGCAGCACCGACGACGGCCTGCAGGCCAGCGAGCGCAACGTGGCCGAGGACGCCGCGCGCGAGAAGGCGGCCGAGAAGCGCCCGGACCCGCTGCTGCACGAATCGGCGGCGATCCTCGCCGACGCGGTGCGCCTGCTCAACCAGGACCGGCGCCTGTCCGCCCAGGTGCTGCCGGAGTCCACCGGCCCGGGCCGCTGGACGCAGTAGGCCGGATGCCGCTGGCCGGCGTTCGCGGGCGGACGGGGCGCGCAGGCCCCGCACTGCGGCGCGAGGCATAGGCCGGCAGCGCCGGCTCGGCCCCATGGCTTCGTTCCAGTCCCTGCGCCTGCTGGTCGCCGCGAAGCGCCACCCCTCGGGCTGGCTGCTGCTGGTCCAGCTCGCCGGCGTGCTGCTCTACCCGGCGATGGAAGGCACGGACTCGGCGCGTGTGGTATTCGGCGCGTTCGGCATCCTGGTGCTGGTACTGGCCCTGTGGGTGGTCAACCGCAGCGCGGCCAGCACCCGCGTCGCGCTGGCCCTGGCGGTCGCGTCGGTCGGGCTGTCGCTGTGGTCGCTGCTGGCCGCGCGCCCGGGAGCGCTGGTATCCGCCTACGTGGTGGAAGCGGCGCTGTACTTCTACACGGCGGCGGCGCTGATCGCCTACATGCTGCGCGACCACAAGGTCACCAGCGACGAACTCTACGCCGCGGGCGCAACCTTCACCCTGCTGGCCTGGGGCTTCGCCTTCGCTTATGCGGCCTGCCAGTACTGGTTCCCGGGCAGCTTCCTGGCGGCGGTCGACCCGCAGTCGCCGCGCAGCTGGACCGAACTGCTGTTCCTGAGCTTCAGCACGCTCTCGGGCGTGGGCCTGACCGACATCCTGCCGGTATCGCCCCCGGCGCGCGCGCTGGTCATGCTCGAGGCCTTCGCCGGGGTGATGTACATCGCCCTGGTGGTGTCGCGCCTGATCGGCCTGACGATCCTGCGCAGGCAGGACCGGCCACCGGCCGGTACGCCGTAGCGCCGGCCGGCGCGGGGGGTCAGGCGGCCGCTTCGGCGGCCTTCTGCGCGTTGTGCCGCTCCATCGCGTAGACGAGGATCTTCTTCGCCTCCTCGGCGCCGCCCCAGCCTTCGAGCTTGACCCACTTGCCCTTCTCGAGGTCCTTGTAGTGCTCGAAGAAGTGGCCGATGCGCTCGAGCCAGTGGCCGCTGACCTTGTCGATGTTGTCGACGTGGGCGTAGCCCTGGAACACCTTGGCCACCGGCACCGCCAGCAGCTTCTCGTCGCTGCCGGCCTCGTCGGTCATCTTCAGCACGCCGACCGGGCGGCACCGCACCACCGAGCCGGGCACCAGCGGCAGCGGCAGCACCACCAGCACGTCGGCCGGGTCGCCGTCGCCGCACAGGGTGTTGGGCACGTAGCCGTAGTTGCAGGGGTAGCGCATCGGGGTGGACAGCACGCGGTCGACGAAGATCGCGCCGCTCTCCTTGTCCACCTCGTACTTGACCGGCTCGGAGTCCTTCGGGATCTCGATGATGACGTTGATTTCGTCCGGGGGATTCCTCCCGGTGGCGACGTGGTCGAGACCCATGAGACTGCAACTCCGAATGGTGGGGCGGGCGGGGCGCCCGCGGCGAGCGGATCGGGCCATTTTACGCGAGCCGATGCTGCATTGCAGAAAAACCCGGCGGACGCGACGGCGACCGACGGTGGAAGCCCCTAGGGTCGGCCCGAGGCAGGGTACGCCCCAGCTGTGCGGGGCCCATACGCAGGCGTACACATGATCCCGTCCCCGAGCCAGTGAGACCTGCGCCATGTCGATCACCGATAGCTCCCGCGTCGCCGATGCCGCACTGCCGCGCACCGACGGCTACTGGGACGACCCGTCCGCCGACAGCCGCCTGCTGGAATCGGGCGCGGAGCTGGACCGCAACCCGGTCGATCCCCGCCAGGTCGAGCGTCCGGACGTGCTGTCGCTGCTGCCGCGGCTGGGCATCACCGAGATCGACGGCGGCCGCAGCAACCCGCAGGACCGGACCCTGGGCCAGACCCCGGACGGCAAGACCATCCAGGTCGACCCGCTGCATCGGGACGGAGACCTCCAGGTCGCCCGCGAGGTCACCCTGGCCGACGCCGGCTTCGGCCAGACCTACGTCAGCGCCAACCAGCTGGTGTTCACCACGGGCGGCGCCGACGACCGGGTGGGCGTGAGCCAGCGCGACGACGGGACCCTCGACGTGACGGTCAATGGCAATGCGTATGCCGTGACGATGGCGGAGGGGCAGGAGCTGACCATCCGCAGCGGCGGCGGCGACGACGTCATCGAGGTCGCGGCCAACGTCACCGTCAACATCGTCGCCGACACGGGCGATGGCGCCGACCAGGTCGACATCGCCGGCAGCGGCGACAACCGGATCGACGCCGGCGCCGGCGACGATCGCGTGACCCTCACCGGCGGCGGTCGCAACGACGTGTTTGGCGGCGGCGGCAACGATACGATCCAGGGTGGCAGGGGCGTCGACGTGATCCACGGCGGCGACGGCGACGACAGCATCGACGGCGGCGCGGGCCGCAACTTCCTGGAGGGCGGCGCGGGCGCCGACACCCTCCGCAGCCGGGGCGAGGGCGACATGGTCTCCGGCGGCCTCGGCGACGACGTCCTCCACGCCGCCAGCGGCGCCAGCAGCATCTATGCCGGCGCCGGCAAGGACACCATCGAAGGCGCGGGCGACCGCACCACGGTCTATGCCGAGATCGGCGACCTGATCAACGCCGCCACCGGCGCGCGCCCCACCGTGGTCAACGTCGAGATCGACCCGCAGGCCGGCAGCAGCCTGAAGGTCGAGGGCTCGGACGCGTTCGTGCAGCGCGTGCAGGCGGAGATCGACTTCCTGCGCAGTTCGCCCAACGGCCAGCGCATGCTCGGCGAGTTCGACGCCACCGCGGCCGCGCGCGGCAACACCGTGACCATCAAGGAACTCGCCAACGAGCACAACGGTTACGCCATGCCGGCCGATCCCAACGCCACCTGGCCCGACGTGCAGATCACCAACGGCGTCGCCGGCCGCGGCGTGGATACCGACATCCGCTACAACCCGTCGTTCCACATGGACGCGTTCCCGGCGCCGGTGGTGGTGCTGTACCACGAGATGTCGCACGCCTACAACTTCGTCAACGGCTCGCTGCAGCCGGGCAACTACAGCGGCCCCGACGCCGCCGACCGCGGCATCTCCAACTCCGAGCGCCAGGCGGTGGGGCTGGAGACCACCGCCGCGCCCTTCGACTTCGACGGCGATCCGTCCACGCCGCCCACGACCGCCAATCCCGACCATCTCACCGAGAACGGGCTGCGCGAGGAACTGGGCCTGCCGGACCGGCCCAGCTACAGGTTGTAACCGCGGCAGGGAGCCATGGTTGCATGCTCCAGGGATGGACGGATGGCCAGCCGGCACCGCAGTGCCGGCTGGCCATCTTTTTTTCCGGTGGCGGCCGGTGAATCCGGTCGCGCGACCTGGACATGCGCAAGCCCGGCGCGAGGCGGGCGGCGCGATTTGGAGTGTCCGCGCATTCGCGGCGGCGGTGTTGGCAGGCGCGCCCACCTGGACACAGGTCATGGCCCACGATGAAACAGGCACGATCCCGTCCGGAGAGCGGCAGGCCATGAGCACGGCAAGATCCGCGTCCACCCTCGTCCAGCGCGATGGCGTCCGGCTCGAGGCCAGCATCGAACCGGAGATGCCGAACGCAGTGCGGGTGCGCTACCGTCTGCGCAACACCGGCCAGGCATCGCTGGCCGTGTTCGATCGCGGCGACCGCCGCGCGGTGCTCACCGGACGACAGGAGGCAGGCGCGATCGGTGCGCCGCATGTCCTGCAGGCGGCCGAAGGCTCAGTGGAACTGCGGCACCTCGCACTTCCCCCGCCCGCGGGCTTCACCGGGCCGACGGTGCCGGCGACGCCGCTCGCCCTGCAGCTGGCGCCAGGCGCGGTGCTGGCGGGCGAGTTCAGCACGACGCTGCCATCGTCAGCGCCGCCCCGGCGCGTGCGCTGGTGCGTGGGCGTGGCGCCGTTCGACGACACGGCGTTCTTCGCCGCCGAGGACGTGGAGGCCGGCCGGATCTGGCAGGCCGGCGCGGAGGCGGTCGCGGGGCAGCAGCTGCTGTGCACGCCATGGTTCGACCTGGCGGCGCAGTCGTTCGCGTCCCCTTGACCATCGTCAAGCAGTTGCGAAAACCGCGTCCGGAAACGGCGCAAAGAAAAGCCCCGGCATGGCCGGGGCTTAGCGCACGCCTAGGCGACCGCGGTTACAGCAGCGGCACCAGCAGCAGGGCGACGATGTTGATGATCTTGATCAGCGGGTTGATCGCGGGGCCCGCGGTGTCCTTGTAGGGATCGCCCACGGTGTCGCCGGTGACCGAGGCCTTGTGCGCCTCCGAGCCCTTGCCGCCGAAGTTGCCGTCCTCGATGTACTTCTTGGCGTTGTCCCAGGCGCCGCCGCCGGTGGTCATCGAGATCGCCACGAACAGGCCGGTCACGATCGTGCCGATCAGCAGGCCGCCCAGCGCCTCGGGCCCCAGCAGCAGGCCGACGATGATCGGCACCACCACGGGAAGCAGCGAGGGCACGATCATTTCCTTGATCGCCGACCGGGTCAGCATGTCCACCGCGCGGTCGTACTGCGGCTTGGCCTCGCCGGTCATGATGCCCTTGATCTCGCGGAACTGGCGACGCACTTCCTCCACCACGCTGCCCGCGGCGCGGCCCACGGCCTCCATCGCCATCGCGCCGAACAGGTAGGGGATCAGGCCGCCGATCAGCAGGCCGATGATCACGCGGTGGTCGGACAGGTCGAACGCGAAGCTCGCGCCCGGGTTGGCCGCCTCCAGGTTGTGCGTGTAGTCGGCGAACAGCACCAGCGCCGCCAGCGCGGCCGAACCGATCGCATAGCCCTTGGTCACCGCCTTGGTGGTATTGCCCACCGCGTCGAGCGGATCGGTGACGTCGCGCACCTCGGACGGCAGTTCCGCCATCTCGGCGATGCCGCCGGCGTTGTCGGTGATCGGGCCGTAGGCATCGAGCGCCACGATCATGCCGGCCATCGACAGCATGGCGGTGGCCGCGATCGCGATGCCGTACAGGCCGCCCAGGGCGAAGCACGCCCAGATCGCGATGCACACCGCCACCACCGGCAGCGCGGTGGATTTCATCGACACGCCCAGGCCGGCGATGATGTTGGTGCCGTGGCCGGTGGTGGAGGCCTGGGCCACGTGCCTGACCGGGGCGTACTGGGTACCGGTGTAGTACTCGGTGATCCACACGATCGCGCCGGTCAGCGCCAAGCCGATCAGCGCGCACCAGTAGATGTTCATCGCGCCGTGGGCGTTGTCGGCCATCAGCTCGCGGGTGATCGGGAAGTAGGCGATCGCCGCCAGCACGCCGGACACGATCACGCCCTTGTACAGCGCGCCCATGATCGAGCCGCCGGACCTCACCTTGACGAAGAACGCGCCGATGATCGAGGCGATGATCGACACGCCGCCCAGCACCAGCGGGTAGAGCACGCCATTGCTGCCGACCTCGGTCACCATCAGGTAACCCAGCAGCATGGTCGCGATCACGGTGACCGCGTAGGTTTCGAACAGGTCCGCGGCCATGCCGGCGCAGTCGCCGACGTTGTCGCCCACGTTGTCGGCGATCACCGCAGGGTTGCGCGGGTCGTCCTCGGGGATGCCGGCTTCGACCTTGCCCACCAGGTCGGCGCCGACGTCGGCGCCCTTGGTGAAGATGCCGCCGCCCAGGCGGGCGAAGATCGAAATCAGCGACGAGCCGAAAGCCACGCCCACCAGCGCGTGCAGCACGTCGGCAGTGGGCAGCTTGAGCCCGAGGTTGAGCACGGCCCAGTAGCCCGCGACGCCGAGCAGGCCCAGGCCCACCACCAGCATGCCGGTGATCGCGCCGCCCTTGAACGCGACGTCCATCGCCGGGCCCATGCCCTGGCGCGCCGCTTCGGCGGTGCGCACGTTGGCGCGCACCGAGACGTTCATGCCGATGTAGCCGGCGGCGCCCGACAGCACCGCGCCAAGCAGGAAGCCGACCGCCGTATACCAGTCGAGGAACACCCCGACCAGCACGAACAGCACCACGCCCGCGATGCCGATCGTCATGTACTGCCGGTTGAGGTAGGCACGCGCGCCTTCCTGGATGGCGCCCGCGATCTGCCGCATGCGCTCGTTGCCGGCTGGCTGCCGGTTGATCCATTGCGTCTGGATGATGCCGTAGACGATCGCTACCGCCGCACAGACCAGTGCCAGCGTCAAACCGTACTGCTCGAGCATGAACCCTCCCCCGGAGAAAGTGGAGCGTGAAGAGACACAGGAATCCGGGCAGGGCTCGGAGATGCTCCACCGGCCCGGCCGGTGGATCGATTCTTACCGATTTTCAGCAAACCCCATGTTGCAGCACGGCAACGACGCCATGACGATGGCGCCTGGGGCGGGCGCTCCGCCACCAGGCAGGCGGCGCGGGCGCCGATGCGTTGCGCGGGGACGGGATATGGCGTGGCTCAGCCGGCGAAGGCCTCGCGGGTGAGGTTGAGCGGCTCGCCCCCGGTGCAGACCACGTTGTCCTCGATGCGGATGCCGCCGTAGGGGCGGAAGGCGTCCACCCGGCTCCAGTCCACGCTGCCGCCGCGACCCGCGGCCTGCAGGTCTTCCAGCAGCATGTCGACGAAGTAGATGCCCGGCTCGATCGTGACCACGAAGCCCGGCTCCAGGGTGCGGGTCAGGCGCAGGTACGGGTGACCCTCGGGCCTGGCGATCGTGCCGCCGCGGTCGGAAGCGGCGAAGCCGGCGACATCGTGCACCTGCAGGCCCAGGCCGTGGCCGATGCCGTGCGGGAAGAAGGCGCTGCTCACGCCGGTGGCCACCGCCTCCTCTGGCTGCACCGTGATGATGCCGGCCTCGCGCAGGATCCCGGCCAGCGCCAGGTGCGCATCCAGGTGCAGCTGGCGATAGTCCATGCCGGCGCGCACCTGCGCGCACATGGCCTGCTGCGCGCGGTCGACCGCGTCGATCAGCGCCTGGAACTCGCCCGCGGTGTCCTGCGCGTGGGTGCGGGTGATGTCGCAGGCGTAGCCGCCGTGGCTGGCGCCGGCGTCGAGCAGGAAGCTGCGCGCGGGCTTCGGCGGCACGCGGTCGAGTTCGGTGTAGTGCAGCACGGCGCCGTGCTCGTTGAGCGCGACGATGTTGGAGTAGGGCAGTTCGCCCGCGTCCTGGCCGGCCGCCTGGCAGTAGGACAGGTGGATGCCGAACTCGCTGGCGCCGCTGCGGAAGGCGCGCTCGGCGGCCTGGTGCGCACGTACGCCGCGCCGCGTGGCCTCGCGCAGCATCTCGATCTCGTAGGGCGTCTTGAACGCGCGGTGGTACTCCAGGTAGTCGAGCACCGGCCGGGGATTGTTGGGCAGGAACGCGCCGTACTTGCCCAGCGCGCTCTGCGGCTCGCCCAGTACGGCGCAGCGCGAGGCGTTGCGCGGCAGGTGCTTGAGCGCTTCCTCCGGCTGGCGGATCACCACGATGTCGAAGTGCTCGACCCAGTAGCCTTCCGGCGCCTGCGGCACCACGTGCCAGTAGTCGCGCGGCTGCAGGTAGACCAGCTTCGGCTTCTGCCCCGGCGTGGCCACGATCCAGCTGCCCGGATTGCGGGTCAGCGGCAGCCAGTGCTTGAACTGCGGGTTGACCGCATAGGGATAATCGCGGTCGTCGAAGACCTGGTAGTGCGCCGTGCCGCTGGGCACCACCAGGTGGTCGAAGCCGCCGCGTTCGAGCGCCGTGGCGGTGCGGGCCTGCAGGGTGGCGAGGTGGTCGGAATAGAGGGAGGCGGCGCTGGACATCGGGGGATTTTCCGCGAAAGACAACCGGCGCCATTCTGCCGCATGCGGCCTGAAGCTGCAGGCGACCGAACGCCGTGTCGCGCGGATCGACGCGCTCGCGGGCTATTCGTAGTGGCTGCCCGGCGCCTCGATCCAGCTGCGCAGGCGCCGCGACTGCTCGGCACCCAGCGCGATGAAGCGGAAGCCCGCCCACAGCTGCGAGCGCGCGCTGGCGTTGTCCATCCACAGCAGGTGCGCGCCCACTTCGATCTCCAGCGGGCCGTGGTCGTGCGGCAGTGCGAAATGCAGCTGGTACAGGGCATCGTCGACCAGCGGTTCGCTGGCGATCAGCAGCAGTCCGGTCTGAGACAGGTTGCCGATGCGGCCGACCACCCGGCCGGTCATCGCGTCGGTGACCGGGATGGTGTCGGACGCCTTGCGCCGCTTGGCGCGCCGGAATTCCTGGTTCATGCCTGCGCCTCCGCGTTCTCGCCGCGGTCGCCCAGCCCGGCGAAGCTGCGAAGCGCATGCATCGCCGCCTGCCAGGCGCGGTCGACCAGGCGGGCCTGGCCGCTGGTGACGATGCGGGCCTGGCCAGAGGCCAGCAGCCGCGCGACGCTGTCGAGCGACTGCTCGCCCACGCGCTGTCCGCGATGGTTGACGAACAGGGCGTTGCCGGTGAGCAGGCTGTACCAGGACAGGCGGCGGCGGACCACGTCGCCCTGCTGGTTGGTGGTGAACTCGATCCAGGTGCCGAACGGCAGCACCCGCAGCTGCTCGTAGCGCGCCTGTTCCTCGGGCGTGCGCGGCGGCAGCGGCGGCTTCTTGCGTTCGGCGTCCTCGCCCAGGCGGGTGCGCGCCTTGAGCTTCATCGCCAGTTCGGTGCGCGAGGCCGGATCGCCTTCGGCCTCCTCCGGCCGGTTGCTGGTCAGGCGCTGGGCGATGACGCTCGCTTCGTCGCCGTGGTAACCGACCTGGGCCAGCGCCGACTCGATGTGGGCCACGAGCTCCGGGTCGCGCGGCGCGTCCTCGCGCGTGCAGGCCTCGGCGATGCGGCGGGTGACGTCGAGCTGCCGCGTCCAGGCGTCCGAACCCTCGCCCTGGCGCAGCAGGGTCAGGGTCAGCACGTCGGCCCAGGCCTGGTTGAGCAGGGCGCGGGTGAAGTGCGGCAGGCGCTGGTCGCCGATGACCTCGGTCATCACCTCGGCGGCGCGCAGCTTGGCCACCTCCAGCTTTTCCTTGCCGCGCGCGGCCTCGGCGTGGCGGCGCTCGAGCAGTTCGGCCTTGCGGACCTGCGCCTGCAGGTGGGTCTGCAGTTGTTCGTTGGAGGCGCTGAAGACCTCGATGTCGCCGTCGTATTTCTCGACGACGTGGTTGACCGCGTTCTGCAGCGGCGGCAGGAACTGCGGATCGTAGTCGCCCTCGTCGAGCCACCTGGCGGCGCTCTCGGCGACGGTGTTGAGCAGCTGCCGCGCCGGGTGGCGGCTGCGCACGAAGAAGGCGCTGTCCTTCAGCGCCACGCGCAGCAACGGCACCTGCAGGCGCTGGACCAGGGCGGCGGCCGGGGCCTGCGGGCGGATTTCCTCGGCGAGGTTGCCGAACAGCATGCCCAGCAGCTCGAACGTGTCGTTGTCGCGCGGCGACAGTTCGACGTTCTTCCCCGCGCGCTGCCGGGCCTGCGCCAGCAGGGTCTGCTTGACGTCGGCCAGGGTCTGCGGCGCGCCGCCGACCGCCAGCGGCTGGCCCTGCAGGTGCCCCAGCGCGTCGCTGATCTCGTCGGTGCCGATCACCGTGCCCGGGCTCTTGCCGCGCCCGGCCGGGCGCAGCTTGCCGAGCAGTTCGCGCCGGCTCTGCAGCAGCTGCTGCAGCTGCTCGGTGGCGATGCGCTCCTCGTCGTCGGTCGCCTCGACCGGTTCGCCCAGCCAGCCCGTATGGGGGCGCTGCGGGTCGAGGTCGCGCGCGCCGCGTCCAGTGCCGTCGCCCGCGCCGGATCCGCCACGGCCTCCGCCCGCGCCGCCGCTGCCGCCCGGACCGCCGCTCCCCGCCGCGCCGGTGCCGGCGCCGCCGCGGCCCTCGCCCTGGGGCTGCGGCACCGGGCGCGCGCGCACCGGGACATGGGTCAGGCCGCGCAGGATGCCCTGCTCGTCGAGCAGCTGGTCCAGGCGCTCGAGCAGCTTGGGGTAGCCCGACATGACGTGCCGGTCGAAGATCCTGTACAGCAGCAGCCGCGAGTCGTGCTCGATGTCGAGCGCCTTGGCCACCGCGCCCATCGCCCGGCAGATCCCGTGCGGGCCCAGCGGCAGGCGCTCGGCGTCGAAGGCCGGGGTGCCCGCCAGCACGCCGAAGCGCTGTCCGAGCAGGTGCAGGGGCAGGTTGGCGCGGCCCTCCTGGCGGCTGGCGATTTCGCGCAGCACCATGCCTTCGTCCATCACCGCCTCGTCGACCAGGCTCAGCCGGCCGAAGCCCTGCTGCGAAGGCCGGCCTTCTTCCTGGGTTGCGGTTGCCGGGGGCGTCGAAGGCGGGGTGCGGATCGCCGCGGTGGCGGCCTCGATCTCGAGGATGAAGCGCGGCACCAGGTCGGCGCGGCTGAGGCGGAACGAGCGCAGCGTGGCCATGTAGCCCGATTCCACGCCAGGATTGCGCGCCTGGTCGGCGAGCCGGAACAGTTCTTCCTCGAACTCGCCGAGCATCATGGCCAGCTGCGGCTCGATGGCATCGGTGACCAGGGTCAGCGCGGCTTCGAGCGCCTTGTGCACGCGGCGCGGCAGTCCGGCGTTGGCGAGCGACCGCGGGGGCGGTGCTGCGTCTTTGGAGGGAGCAGTCGGCATGCGGATGACCGGCCCGGAGGTGCCGGAATACTTACATGCCCGGCGCGGATCGGCCACTTCCCATCGCCGGCCCATCCGCCAGGAACAGGGCGATGACGTCGTTGCCGAAGCGGCGGCCCAGGGCGGTGGGGAGCACGCGGCCCCCGTCCAGGGTCAGCCAGCCACGTTCGACGGCCTGCGCCAGCGGCGCATCGATGGCCGCGGCCCGGAGGCCGCAGCGGACCTCGAAGTCGGCCAGGGCGAAGCCGTCCACCAGCCGCAGCGCGTTGAGCATGAATTCGAACGGCCGCTGCGCGACCGCGACGCGCTCGTCGCCGCCGATCGCGTTCTCCGTGCCGGCAGCGGCCAGCCAGGCGGTGGGATGGCGGACCTTCCAGCGCCGCAGGATCGCCTGCTCCGCGCCGAGGCTGAGCTTGCCGTGGGCGCCGGCGCCGATGCCGAGGTAGTCGCCGTAGCGCCAGTAGTTGAGGTTGTGCGCGCACTGGCGCCCGGGGCGCGCATAGGCCGAGACCTCGTACTGGGCGTAGCCCGCGTCGGCCAGCAGCGCCTGGCAGTGCTCCTGCATGTCCCAGGCCAGGTCCTCATCCGGAATGCCTTCGGGCGGACGCAGGGCGAACATGGTGTTGGGTTCGAGGGTGAGCTGGTAGTGCGAGATGTGCGCCGGCGCCAGCGCCAGGGCGCGTTCGACATCGTGCGCGGCCATGGCCAGCGACTGCCCGGGCAGGGCGTACATCAGGTCGAGATTGAGATTGTCGTAGCCCGCGTCCTGGGCAAGCTTGACCGCCCCTTCCGCGCGCGCCGCGTCGTGGATCCGGCCGAGCCGCTGCAGGCAGCCGTCGTCGAAGCTCTGGATGCCGAAACTGATGCGGTTCACCCCCGCGGCCAGGTAGTCCTCGAAGCGCCCGTGCTCGGCCGTGCCCGGATTGGTCTCCAGGGTGATCTCCAGCCCGGGGGCGAAGCGCAGGCGCGCCGAGGCGCCCTGCAGGAAGCGGTCGATCGCCGCCGCGGGGAACAGGCTGGGCGTGCCGCCGCCGAAGAACACCGAATGCACGGTGCGGCCCCAGGCGAGCGGCAGGTCGTGGTCGAGGTCGGCCAGCAGCGCGTCGACATAGGCCTCGAACGGCAGCGGCCCGCGCGCCTGGTGCGAATTGAAATCGCAGTACGGACACTTGCGCACGCACCAGGGCAGGTGCACGTAGAGCGAGAGCGGCGGCGGGATCAGCTGCATCGGGAATCCGCGGGCCCGGCGGCCGTCAGCGCAGGGCCTCGTGCAGGCGCGCGCGCAGCTGCGCCATCGCCTGGCCACGGTGCGAGATGCGGTTCTTCAGCGCCGGCGCCAGTTCGGCCGCGCTCAGCCCGTGCGCCGGGTCGAGGAAGACGGGGTCGTAGCCGAAGCCCTGCGCGCCGCGCGGCGCATTGAGGATGCGGCCGGTCCAGCTGCCTTCGGCGATCAGGGGCTCGGGATCCCCGGCGTGGCGCAGCAGCACGATCACGCAGCGGAAGCGTGCGCCGCGCCGTTCGGGGGGGACGCCGTCGAGTTCGTGCAGCAGCCGCTCGATGTTGGCGTGCGCATCGCCGTGGCCGCCGGCATAGCGCGCCGAATACAGGCCGGGCGCACCGCCGAGCGCATCGACGCAGAGGCCCGAGTCGTCGGCCAGCGCGGGCAGGCCGGTCGCGCGCGCCGCGTGCCGCGCCTTGAGCAGCGCGTTCTCCACGAAACTCAGCCCGGTCTCCTCGATGTCCTCCACGCCCAGGGTCGCCTGCGGCAGCAGCGCGTGGCCCGCATCGGCCAGCAGGGCGCGGAACTCCGCCAGCTTGCCCGCGTTGCCGCTGGCCAGCACCAGGCGCGCGCTCACCGGCGCGGCTCCAGCAGGTCCCAGCGGTTGCCGTACAGGTCGCGGAACACGGCGACCGTGGCATAGGGCTCGTGGCGCGGCGCTTCCAGGAACTCCACCCCGCGCGACTGCATCGCGGCGTGGTCGCGGGCGAAATCGCCGGTTTCCAGGAAGAAGGCCACGCGGCCCCCGGCCTGGTCGCCGATGCGCGCCCGCTGCGCGGGCTCGCTCGCCCGGGCAAGCAGCAGCGCGCAGCCGGCGTCATCGGCAGGCGCAACCACGACCCAGCGCTTGCCGTCGCCCAGCACGGCGTCCTCGCGCAGCACGAAGCCGAGTGCGCGCGTGTACCAGGCGATGGCCTCGTCGTAGTCGGCCACCAGCACGGTGACCAGCGACAGTCGCCGGCTCACTGCTGCGCCAGCGCCGCCTGCTGGGCGGCGAACAGTTCGCCGATGCCGAGTTCGGCCAGCGCCAGCAGCGCGTCGAGCTCGTCGCGGCGGAAGGCGTGGCCCTCGGCCGTGCCCTGCAGTTCGATGAAGCCGCCGCCGTCGTTCATCACCACGTTCATGTCGGTGTCGCAGGCGCTGTCCTCGGCATAGTCGAGGTCGAGCACGGGCACGCCGCGGTAGACGCCCACCGACACCGCTGCCACCGCGCCGAACACCGGGTCGCGGCTGATCTCGCGCCGCTGCTGCAGCCAGCGCACCGCGTCCACCAGGGCCACGTAGGCGCCGGTGATGGCGGCGGTGCGGGTGCCGCCGTCGGCCTGCAGCACGTCGCAGTCCAGGGTGATGGTGCGTTCGCCGAGCGCGCCGCGATCCACGCAGGCGCGCAGGGTGCGGCCGATCAGGCGCTGGATCTCGAGCGTGCGTCCGCCCTGCTTGCCGCGGGAGGCCTCGCGGTCGCTGCGGGTATGGGTGGCGCGCGGCAGCATGCCGTACTCGGCCGTGACCCAGCCCTCGCCCTTGCCGCGCAGGAAGCCCGGCACCTTGTTGTCGACGCTGGCCGTGCACAGCACGCGCGTCTGGCCGAAGCAGACCAGTACCGAGCCCTCCGCGTGGCGCGTGTAGCCGCGCTCGATGCGGACCTCGCGCATCTGGTCGGGCGCGCGGCCGCTGGGGCGGGCAATGCTCATGTACGGGATTTCCGGCAGAAAACGGGGCGCCAGATTACCATTGCCTCCCCTGACGCACCGGATGCCCGATGTCGATCCGCAGCATGACCGCCTACGCCTCGGGCGAGCGCAACACCCCGTGGGGCACGCTCGGCTGCGAGCTGCGCGCGGTGAACCACCGCTTCCTGGAACTGGGCGTGCGCCTGCCGGACGAGCTGCGCGCGCTGGAGCCGGCGCTGCGCGAACGCGTGGGCGGCCGCGTGTCGCGCGGCAAGGTCGACCTCACGCTGCGCCTGCGCGCGACCGGCTCGGCGGTCTCGCTGCAGGTCGACGATGCCCTGGTGTCGCGCCTGGGCGAGCTGGCGGCCGGGCTGCGCGGGCCGTTCCCCGACCTGCGCGTGGGCCTGGTGGAGCTGCTGCAGTTCCCGGGCGTGCTGCAGTCGCAGGCCGCCGACCCGGCCGAACTGCAGGCGCAGGCGCTGGCGCTACTGGACGCGGTGCTGGACGAGTTCGTCGCCGCGCGCGAACGCGAGGGCGGCAAGCTGGTCGCGGCCATCCTGGAGCGCGTGGACGGCATCGAGCGCATCGCCGGCGAGGTGCGCGGCCTGGTCCCGGCGATCCGGGACGCGCTGCGGGCGCGGTTGCAGGCGCGCCTGGCCGAACTTGCCCAGGGCGCGGACCCGGCGCGGGTCGAGCAGGAACTGGTGCTGTCGCTGCAGAAGCTCGACGTGGACGAGGAGCTCGACCGGCTGGCCAGCCACGTCGACGAGATCCGGCGCGTGTTCCGGCAGAAGGAGCCGGTCGGCCGGCGCCTGGATTTCCTGCTGCAGGAGTTCAACCGGGAGGCCAACACGCTGGGATCCAAGTCGGTTGATGCCCGCACCAGCAATGCCGCGGTCGAACTGAAGGTGCTGATCGACCAGATCCGCGAGCAGGTGCAGAACATCGAATAGCGGGCGCGGCCGGCGCCCGCCGCGTACAATGCCCGGCCCGGACCGTCAGAACCCGCTGATGCGCGGAACCCTCTTCATCGTCGCGGCGCCCTCGGGCGCGGGCAAGTCCAGCATCGTCAACGCCTGCCTGGCGCGCGACCGCAACATCTGCCTGTCGGTGTCGTTCACCTCGCGCGCGCCGCGCCCGGGCGAGCGGCATGCCGAGCATTACCACTTCATCACCGCCGACGAGTTCAAGGCGATGATCCGCGCCGGGGACTTCTTCGAGTACGCCGAAGTCCACGGCGACTGGAAGGGCACCGCCCGCCAGTCGGTGGAGCCGCAGCTGGCCGCGGGCCGCGACGTGCTGCTGGAGATCGACTGGCAGGGCGCGCAGCAGGTGAAGGCGCAGGTGCCGGACGCGGTCAGCGTGTTCATCCTCCCGCCGTCGCGCGCCGCGCTCGAGGAGCGCATGCGCAAGCGCGGCCAGGACAGCGACGAGACGATCGCCCGGCGCATGGCCAATGCGCGCGAGGAGATGTCGCACCACGACGAGTTCGACTACGTCATCGTCAACGAGGACTTCGACACCGCGGTGGAGGAGATGTGCGCGATCTTCCTGGCGAGCCGCCTGCGGCGGAGCCTGCAGGTGCGGCGGCATGCCGGCCTGATCGGGGCGCTGCTGGCCGAGGACTGAGCCGATCCGGTCCCGCCACGGCTGCGCAGGCGCTGCAAACCGCCCCGTCGCGAGCCTAACTTGCTGATTTCAATGGGGGCAGCTTGATTCTTGCCGCCCGTTTGCCTAGACTTCCCGGTTCTCCCCAACACTGAGCGACGGCCGCCGCGCCGCCGGAGACTTATGGCCCGCATCACCGTTGAAGATTGCCTGCAAGTGGTCGACAACCGCTTCGAGCTCGTCATGATGGCCGCCAAGCGCGCCCGCCAGCTCGCCAACGGCGTCGATCCGCAGATCGACAATGCCGAGGCGCAGGACAAGCCGACCGTGCTGGCGCTGCGCGAGATCGCCGCGCGCCGCATCGACCAGCCGTTCATCGATGCCGTCGACAAGGCCGAGCGCGAGCGCAAGGAGCGCGAGGCGCTGGAGTGGGCCGCCGCCGAAGTGGTCGCCGGCGACGACGACATGAAGGGCGACGATCTGTAAGAACGCCTTGCGGGATCCGCGATGGATCTTCCCGCTGGCGTTTCCGGCGAGGCCCCGCTCCGGCGGGGCCTTCGCGTTTGCGCGCTTTGCCGGTGCGCCCCTATTCCCCATTCGACCCCTTCCAATTAGGCTCGCGGGATGACGTCCGGTGTTCCCGCCCTGATCCAGCCCGTGCCTTCGTCCGAGGAGGACGTGCCGGACTACGTGCGCGAGTTCGAGCGCGCCGCCGGATACCTGCCCGAGGACCAGCGCGCCCTGCTGCGGCGCGCCTGGGCGGTGGGCGCGGCGGCCCACGAGGGGCAGACGCGCAAGTCGGGCGAGCCCTACATCACCCACCCGGTCGCGGTGGCGAAGGTGCTGGCCGACCAGAAGGTGGACGTGGAGACCCTGGTCGCGGCGATCCTGCACGACACGATCGAAGACACCCCGCTGACCCGCGAGCAGCTCGCAGGCGAATTCGGCGAGACCGTGGCCGAACTGGTCGACGGCGTCACCAAGCTCGACAAGCTGAGCTTCAGCAGCCGCCAGGAGGCGGCGGCGGAAAGTTTCCGCAAGATGATGCTGGCGATGGCGCGCGACCTGCGCGTGATCCTGATCAAGCTCAGCGACCGCCTGCACAACATGCGCACGCTCGGCGCGCAGCCGGGGCCGGCGCGCGAGCGCATCGCGCGCGAGACGCTCGAGATCTACGCGCCCATCGCCCAGCGCCTGGGCATGAACCTGATCAAGGCCGAACTGCAGGATCGCGGCTTCCACGCCCTGCATCCGCTGCGCCACCTGATCCTGGAAAAGCACATCCGCGGCCAGCCGATGCTGCGGCGCGAGGCGATGGCCAAGATCGAGGCGCAGCTGGCCCAGCGCCTGACCAGCGAAGGGCTCAAGTACCGCCTGGTGAGCCGGGTCAAGTCGCCCTGGAGCATCTACAGCAAGATGCGCAGCGAGGGAAAGACCTTCGCCCAGGTGATGGACGTGTTCGGCTTCCGCATCGTGCTCACCTCGGTCGCCGACTGCTACCACGCGCTCGGCGTGGCCCACTCGGTCTACAAACCGCTGGACGGCCGCTTCCGCGACTTCATCGCCATCCCGAAGGCCAACGGCTACCAGTCGCTGCACACGGTGCTGTTCGGTCCCTACGGTTCGCCGATCGAGGTGCAGATCCGGACCGAGGAGATGGACCTGATCGCCGAACGCGGCATCGCCGCTCACTGGGCCTACAAGCACGGGATGGCGACCAGTGGCGCGCAGGCGCGCGCGCACTCGTGGATCGCGAACCTGCTCGAATCCCAGCGCGCCACCGGGTCGTCGCTGGAGTTCCTCGAGAACGTCAAGGTCGACCTGTTCCCCGACGAGGTCTACCTGTTCTCGCCCAAGGGCGACATCCTGTCGCTGCCGCGCAATTCCACCGCGCTCGACTTCGCCTACACCGTGCATACCGACGTGGGCAATACCGCGGTGGCCGCGCGCGTGGATCGCAAGCTGGTGCCGTTGCGCACCAAGCTGGTCAGCGGGCAGACGGTGGAGATCGTCACCGCCAAGTCCTCGCTGCCCAAGCCGCAGTGGCTGGAGTTCGTGGTCACCGGCAAGGCACGCACCGCGATCCGCGCCCAGCTCAAGCAGCTCGAGCACGAGGACGCGGTGACTCTCGGCCACCGCATGCTCGACCGCGCGCTGGAGGACGTGGGCACCTCGCTCGACCGCCTTCCGCAGGCGCGCCTGGACGCCTACCTGGGCGAGCTGCGCTATCCGCGCCTGGAAGAACTGCTGGCCGACATCGCGCTGGGCAACCGCATGCCCTCGCAGGTGGCGACCGCGCTGGCGCAGGCCGACGGGTCCACCGCTGCGGCGAGCGGTGGCGAACGCGTGCCGCGCCACGGCGAGCGCATCCTGATCAGCGGACACGAGCGCGGCGTGATCAGCTTCGCCAACTGCTGCATGCCGATTCCCGGCGACGAGATCATGGGCTACCACACCGCCGGCAAGGGCATCGTGGTGCACCGCCTGGATTGCCCCAACGTGGCCGAGTACCGCAAGTCGCTGGACCGCTGGGTGGCGATCGGCTGGGACCGCGAGGTGATCGGCGAGTATCCGGTCGGGCTGATCATCGAAACAGAAAACCGGCCCGGGTCGCTGGCGGAGGTGGCGGCCGCCATCGCCAAGGCCAACTCCAACATCGAAGGCGTGGAGTACCTGGAGCGCGATACCAATATCGCGGTGATCCGTTTCTCGATCCAGGTCCGCAACCGCCAGCACCTGGCCGACGTGATCCGGCGCACGCGCCGCCTGGCCGCCGTGCACGGCGTGCAGCGCATGTAGCGACCCGCGCTGCCCCGCGGGCGGCGCGACCTATAATCCGGGCTTTCCGAACGGGAACGTCCCATGCCACGTACGCCCATCCAGACCGACCAGGCGCCCACCGCGATCGGCCCGTATTCGCAGGCCACGCGCGCCGGCAACACGGTGTTCTTCTCCGGCCAGATCCCGCTCGACCCGGCCACCGGCGAGGTCGTCGCCGGCGGGATCGACGCGCAGGCGCGGCGCGCCTTCGACAACCTCAAGGCCGTGGCCGAAGCGGCCGGCGGTTCGATGGCCGACATCGTCCGCGTCGGGCTGTACCTGACCGACCTGTCGCAGTTCGCCGCGGTGAACGCGGTGATGGCCGAGTACTTCGAGGCGCCGTACCCGGCTCGCTCGACCATCGAGGTCTCGGCGCTGCCCAAGGGCGTGCTGTTCGAGGTCGATGCGGTGATGGCGCTGGGCTGACCGCCCATCGCATGGCCAGGCCAGCCCCCGTCCTCGCGGCCGCCGGCGACGCTCCGCTGACGACGCTGGCCGGTGTCGGGCCCGCGGTGGCAGAGAAGCTGGCCGCGCGCGGCCTGCTGAGCCTGCAGGACCTGTGGCTGCACCTGCCGCGGCAGTACGAGGACCGTACCCGCATCACGCCCATCGCCATGCTGCAGCCCGGGGCGGCGGCGCAGGTGGAGGGCGTGGTCGAGGCGGTCGAGCGCGGCTTCCGCTACCGGCCGATGCTGCGCGTGGCGCTCGACGACGGCTCGCGGGGCACGCTGGTGCTGCGCTTCTTCCATTTCCGCTCGCAGCAGGTCAACCAGTTCCGGGTCGGCGCGCGGGTGCGCGCCTACGGCACGCCGCGCCCGGGCCAGCACGGGCTGGAAATCGTGCATCCCAGCTACCGGGTGCTGGGCGCGGGCGAGGATGGTGGACTGGGCGATGCGCTCGACCCCGTGTATCCGGCGGTGGAGGGCATCGGCCCGGCGACGCTGCGGCGGCTGGTGGGCCAGGCCCTGGACCGGCTGCCCGGCGAGGAGGCGCTGGAACTCCTCCCGCGGGGCCTGCTGGCCGGTACGCCGACCCTGCCCAGCCTGCGCGAGGCCCTGCTGACCCTGCACCGGCCGCCCCGCGATGCCGACGTCGCCGCACTGCTCGCCGGCACCCATCCCGCGCAGCGGCGACTGGCGCTGGAGGAAATGCTGGCCCACCAGCTCAGCCTGCGGCGCCAGCGCATCGCCCTGCAGTCGCACGTCGCGCCGGTGCTCGACGACGACGCCGGCCTGCTCGCGCGCCTGCGCCGGGCGCTGCCGTTCGCGCTGACCGGTGCGCAGGAGCGCGTGTTCGAGGAGATCCGTGCCGACCTGCGCAAGGGTGTGCCGATGCTGCGCCTGGTGCAGGGCGACGTGGGCAGCGGCAAGACCGTGGTCGCGGCGATGGCCGCGCTCATGGCAATCGGCGGCGGCCGGCAGGCGGCGCTGATGGCACCCACCGAGCTGCTCGCCGAACAGCACCTGGCCAATCTCCGCGGCTGGCTGGAACCGCTGGGCCTGCGCGTGGCCTGGCTGGCGGGCAAGGTGTCGGGACGGGCGCGCAGCGCGGTCATGGCCGATGCCGCCAGCGGGGCCGCGCAGCTGGTGGTGGGCACGCATGCGCTGATGCAGGAAGGCGTGGTGTTCCGCGACCTCGCCCTGGCGATCGTCGACGAGCAGCACCGCTTCGGCGTGCACCAGCGCCTGGCGCTGCGCGACAAGGGCGCGGCGGAGGGGATCGCGCCGCACCAGCTGGTGATGACCGCCACACCGATCCCGCGCACGCTGGCGATGGCCGCCTACGCCGACCTCGATGTCTCGGCCATCGACGAACTGCCGCCGGGGCGCACCCCGGTGCAGACCGTGGTGCTGGGCGCGGGGCGCCGGCCCGATCTGATCGAGCGCATCCGCGCCGCCTGCGCCGAGGGCCGGCAGGCCTACTGGGTCTGCACGATCATCGACGAGAGCGACGAGGTGGTCGCGCAGGCCGCGCAGACCACCTGGGAGCAGCTGACCGCCGCGCTGCCCGGCCTGCGCGTGGGCCTGGTCCACGGCCGCATGAAGGCGGCCGACAAGCAGGCCACCATGCTCGCGTTCAAGGCCGGCGAACTCGACCTGCTGGTTGCCACCACCGTCATCGAGGTCGGCGTGGACGTGCCCAACGCCTCGCTGATGATCATCGAGAACGCCGAGCGGCTGGGCCTGTCGCAGCTGCACCAGCTGCGCGGGCGGGTGGGGCGGGGCAGCCAGGCCTCCAGCTGCGTGCTGCTCTACCAGCCGCCGCTGTCGCAGATGGCGCGCGAGCGACTGGACACCATGCGCAGCACCGGCGACGGCTTCGTCATTGCCGAGAAGGACCTCGAACTGCGCGGCCCCGGCGAACTGCTGGGCACCCGCCAGACCGGCCTCGTGGGCTTCCGCATCGCCGACCTGGCCCGCGATGCCGACCTGCTGCCGGGGGTGCAACAGATCGCCGAGGCGCTGGTGCGCGAGGCGCCGGACGCGGCCGACCGCGTGGTCGACCGCTGGATCGGCGGCGCGGCGCGCTACGCCGGGGCCTGAGCGGCGGCGGGCTGCGTCGGCGCCGGCAACCGGCTAACCTGCCCGGCTTGCGCGCCCCTGGCGCCTGTCCCGATCACTGCCGCAGGTCCCGTCCATGCCACGCATTCCCCTTCTCATCGACACCGACCCGGGCGTCGACGACGCGCTGGCCCTGCTGATGGCCTTCGACGCGCCGGACCACGAGGTCGTCGGCCTGAGCATCGCGGCCGGCAACGTGGGCCTGGCGCACACCGTGCCCAACGCGCTGAAGCTGTGCGAAGTCGCCGGGCGCGCCGACGTGCCGGTGTTCGCCGGCTGCGCGGCCCCGCTGCTGCATGCGGCACCCGACGCGGCCTACGTGCACGGCCAGGACGGCTTCGGCGACACCGGCTACGCGCCTGCGGCGCGGGCCGCGGCGCAGGAGCACGCGGCCCTGGCGATCCTGCGCCTGTCGCATGAACATGCCGGCCGGCTGCTGCTGGTGGCGCTTGGCCCGCTCACCAACCTGGCCTTGGCCCTGAAGCTGGACCCGACCTTGCCGCAACGCGTCGCGCGGCTGGTGGTGATGGGCGGCTCGGTGAGCGCGCACGGCAACATCACCCCGGCGGCGGAGTTCAACGTCTACTTCGACCCCGAAGCCGCGCACCTGGTGTTCGAGGCCTTCCCGCGCTTCGACCTGGCCGACTGGGACGCCACGCTCGCCCACGGCCTGCCGCATGCCCAGGTCGAGGCCTGGCTGGCGGCCGGGTCGGCGCGCGGCCGCTTCTACGAGGACATCTCGCGGCAGACGCGGGCCTGGTCGGCCGACCGGCGCGGCGACCGCTGGTTCGCCGCCGACGCCCTGGCCATGGCCTGGGCGCTGGCGCCGGAGGACGCCCGTGAAACCGCCGAGCGCCCGGTGGAGGTCTGCCTGGAGCGTGGCCCCGGCCGCGGCGCCACCGTCGTGGACTGGAACCGGCAGACCGGCCGGCCCGACGCGGCGCGCATCCTGGTCGGCTACGACCAGACCGCCTTCGAGGACCGGGTGCGGCGGGCGCTGGCCGGTTAGGGTGGCTTGCGCGCTCGGCGCAGGCGCCGCTATAATGCCGGGCTTCCCTGCGCAATCTCACGGTGTGACGCCATGAAGGCCGACATCCATCCCGAATACCGCGAAGTCGTCTTCCAGGACGTGACCTCGGATTTCAAGTTCCTCACCCGTTCCACCCTGGCCGCCTCCTCCAAGGAGACGATCAAGTGGGAAGACGGCAACGAATACCCGCTGGTCAAGATCGAAGTGTCGTCCGCGACGCATCCGTTCTACACCGGCCAGAACAAGATCGTGGACACCAGCGGCCGCATCGACAAGTTCAAGCGCCGCTACGCGAAGTAATCGCGAACGGAACAAACCGTTCCGTGTTGTCCCAGACGGCCGCCTCCGGGCGGCCGTTTGCGTTCCGGAGCCGCGGCGCGCAGCGGTGCCGCGCCGCGATCGGCGCCTGCGCCGGATGCGCCGGGACAGGACCAAAGTCCGAGACGGCCGGCGGGCGGCCTGTGCGATAATTGCTGCGTTGCGGTAGCCGTTGTACCGCCGTCGCCGGGCGCCATGGGCGCCCGTCCGTACGTCCGAACCATGAGGAGCCAATCCGTGTCCGACAACGTCGTGTTGAACGCCGGCGGCAAGTCCGTCGAGCTGCCCGTCCTGAAACCCACCCTCGGCAACGACTGTGTCGACGTCTCGAAGCTGACCCGCGAAACCGGGCTGTTCACCTACGACTCCGGGTTCACCGCCACTGCCAGCTGCAAGTCCGCGATCACCTACATCGACGGCGACAAGGGCGTGCTGCTGTACCGCGGCTACCCGATCGAGCAGCTGGCCGAGCATTCGAGCTTCCTCGAGGTGGCCTACCTGCTGATGAACGGCGAGCTGCCGAACCAGGCCGAGTTCGCCAAGTTCGAGCACGAGGTGACGCATCACACGATGATGCACGAGTCGCTGAAGAACTTCCTGCACGGCTTCCACTACGACGCGCATCCGATGGCGATGCTCGCCGGGACCGTGGCCTCGCTGTCGGCGTTCTACCACGACACCCTCGACCTCGAGGACCCGGCCCACCGCCGCCAGGCCGCGATCCGCCTGCTGGCCAAGGTGCCGACCCTGGCCGCGGCCGCCTACCGCTATTCGATCGGCTGGCCGATCCGCTATCCGCGCAACAACCTCGAATACGTCGACCGCTTCCTGCACATGATGTTCGAGGTGCCGAGCGAGCCGCTGGAGCTCAATCCGGTGGTCGCCAAGGCGCTGGACCTGCTGTTCATCCTGCACGCCGACCACGAGCAGAACGCGTCGACCTCGACGGTGCGCCTGGTCGGTTCCACCGGCGCCAATCCCTATGCCTGCATCGCTGCCGGCATCACCGCGCTGTGGGGTCCCGCGCACGGCGGCGCCAACGAGGCGGTGCTGAAGATGCTGGAGGAGATCGGCGATGCGAAGAACGTCGCGTCCGCCGTCGCCAAGGCCAAGGACAAGGAGTCTGGCTTCCGCCTGATGGGCTTCGGCCACCGCGTCTACAAGAACTTCGACCCGCGCGCCAAGATCATCCGCGAGATGACCCACAAGGTGCTGGGCGAGCTGGGCGTGGACGATCCGCTGCTGGAAGTGGCGATGCGCCTGGAAGAGGCCGCGCTGCAGGACGAGTACTTCATCCAGCGCAAGCTCTACCCGAACGTCGACTTCTACAGCGGCATCATCTACAAGGCGCTGAAGATCCCGACCGAAATGTTCACCGTCATGTTCGCCATCGGCCGCACCGCCGGTTGGGTGTCGCACTGGCTGGAGCAGCAGGTCGATCCGGAAGCCAAGATCGGCCGTCCGCGCCAGATCTACACCGGCTCGGACGTGCGCGACTACGTGCCCGCCGGCAAGCGCTGATCGCGCCGCAAAGCTGGTCGAAGGAACGCCCCGCGATGCGGGGCGTTCCTGTTTCCGGACGCGTCCGGTGCGACGCTAGTCGCTGGCGGTCCCGGCGGCGTCGTAACCGGCGATCTCCTCCTCGACCAGCAGCTGTCGCAATTGGCTGGCCGAGGCGCGCTTCATCGGCCGGCCGTCGACGCCCGACAGCGGCGCCTGCCGCAGCGCCACGGCGGGCAGCACGGTCAGCTCGAAGCCCAGTTCCTCGGCGCTGAACAGCCACACAGGGAAATCGCCCTCGCGCGCCCTGTCCAGGCGCAGCCGGCGGCTGCGCGATTCGGCCGGGATGCCGGCCTCGTCCAGGAAGCGCGTCACCGCGTCGGGATCGTCGCTGTAGAGCTGCAGGCCGATCGGCGTGCGCGCGTCGGCGGTGCCATCGAGCACCGGGCCGACCAGGCGCGCATCGAAGCGCGCGAAGAACTCCAGCGCACGCAGCGCCGCCTCGCGGCGCGCGCGCAGGTCGTCGGCGTGGCTGCCCAGGAACAGGCGCTGGTATTCGCGCAGTGCGTCCTCGATCTCGCGGTTGCGCGGCAGCGAGGCGTCGTCGTGGAAGCCGAGGCGGTCGGCTGCCTTGAGCTTGGCCTGGTGGAAGTCGCGGATGCCGCCTTCGGCCATCAGCCTCGCGGCCTCGTGGGCGAGGCGGTGCCGGCGCTCGCGCGTACGCGTTTCGGCATGCTGGCGGGCACGGTGCATCACGATCCCCCGGTCCGGCGACGAGCCGACTGTAACCCACGCCAGCCGGACGTCAACGTGAGCGTGCCGCCGGCGCTTCAGAAGATGTCGAACGCCTCCTCGGCGGGCAGGTCGTCGAACTCGAACGTGGTCACCACCTCCATGCGCTCGAGGTCCTCGACCTTGACGTACTCGCCGATGCCGCCTTCGGACGCGGTCGGAAGCAGCTGGCCGCCCGCGCTCACCGCGACCTTGACCATGCCGGGCGGGGGGTCGTTGCGGGCCACCGGAACGCCGTCCAGGGCCACGCGCATGAAGTCGATCCAGATCGGCAGGGCCGAACGGCCACCGTATTCACGGTAGCCTAGCGAGCGGTTGTCGTCGCGCCCCACCCAGACCGAGGTGACGAGGTTGCCGCCGAAGCCGGAGAACCAGGCGTCGCGATGGTCGTTGGTCGAGCCGGTCTTGCCGCCCACGTCCTCGCGGCCGAGTACCTTCGCCGCGGTGCCGGTGCCGCGCTGCACGACGTCGCGCATCATCGATACCAGCTGGTAGGCCACGCGTTCGTCGATCGCGCGTGGCGCGAGCACGGCGCCCTCGGGCAGCGTGGCCGGCGCCTGCGCCGGCGCATCGCCGTCTTCCCCGGTCCCCGTCACCGGGCGTGCCGGCCCGAGGTCGAAGCCGTCGACCACGGTCGGGCGCGCGACCTGGACGCCGTCCGCGCCGGTGGTGCAGCCGCGGCACGCGCGCGGCGGGTTCGCCTTGTAGACCAGTTCGCCGTTGCGGTCGCGCACCTCGTCGATGAACCAAGGCTCGATGCGGAAGCCGCCGTTGGCGAACACCGCATAGCCGCGGGCGACCGAGAGCGGCGTCAGCGACGGCGTGCCGAGCGCGATCGACAGGTTGGGCGGAAGCTCCGATTCCTCGAAGCCGAAGTGGCTGATATACCGGCGCGCGTAGTCCACGCCCATGGCGTCGAGCAGCCGCACCGAGACCAGGTTGCGCGAGCGCACCAGCGCCTCGCGCAGGCGCATCGGGCCGGCGAACTTGCCATCGTCGTTCTGCGGCCGCCAGTCCTGGCCGCGGCGCATGCGGAACACCACCGGCGCGTCGAGCACGATCGAGGCGGGGTTGAAGCCGCGCTCGAACGCGGCGGCATAGATGAAGGGCTTGAAGCTCGAGCCAGGCTGGCGACGCGCCTGGGTGGCGCGGTTGAACTTGTTGCCGGCGAAGCTGAAGCCGCCGATCAGCGCGCGCAGCGCACCGGTATCGGGCTCCAGCGACACCAGCGTGGCCTGTCCGCGCGGCAGTTGGTCGAGCTGCCACCTGACCGTCGGCGGCGCGGCGGCGGCCTCGCCTTTCGCCGGCGTCTCGATGCGGGCCACGCGTACCAGGTCGCCACGCTTGACCAGCGCCGCCGGCACCTTGCCGGTCCAGCGGCTGGATGCGGCGTCCAGGGTCAGGGTCGTGCCGTCGGCCAGCACCACCTCGGCGGTGGGGGAGGCGGTGGCGAGCACGATCGCTGGCAGCAGGCCGCCCTGCGCGGGAATGCCGCGCAGGCGAGCGCTCGCGGTGGCGGCGTCCTCGTCGGCGGCCAGTTCGAACGTCTGCTCGGCGCCGCTCCAGCCGTGGCGATGGTCGTAGGTGGCCAGGCCGCTGCGCACCGCGCGGTCGGCCGCGGCCTGCATCACCGGGTCGATGGTGGTGGTGACGTGGTAACCGCGGTTGAGCACGTCGCCGCCGAAGCGGGCTTCCATCTCGAGGCGCACCATCTCGGCGACGTAGGGCGCATAGGCCTCGACGGGGCGCTCGTGTGGCTTGGCGTGCATCGGCACGGCCCGGGCCTGGCGGAACTCGTCCTCGGTGATGTAGCCCAGTTCGCGCATGCGCGCGAGCACGTAGTCGTCGCGCCGCTCGCGCGCGCGTTCGGGATTGCTCAGCGGGTTGCCGCTGGACGGGAACTTCGGGATCGCAGCCAGCGAGGCCATCTCGTCCAGGTCCAGCTGGTCGAGGGTCTTGCCGTAATAGAACTCCGCCGCCGCGGCGATGCCGTAGGACCGGTTGCCGAAGAAGCTCTTGTTGAGGTACAGCTCGAAGATCTCGTCCTTGCTGAGCTCCCGCTCCATCTTCATCGCCAGCAGCATCTCGGCGAACTTGCGGGTGAAGCTATACTCCGTGCTCAGGTAGAACTGGCGGGCGACCTGCTGGGTGATGGTCGAACCGCCCGGCACGCGCTCCTGTCCGCGGGTCTTGGCCAGCAGCCAGACCGCGCGCGCCACGCCCTTGTAGTCCACGCCGCCGTGTTCGTAGAAGCGCGCGTCTTCGGTGGCGAGGAAGGCCTGCTTGAGGCGCTCGGGGACGTCCTCGATCTCCACCGGGTAGCGCCGCATCTCGCCGAACAGCGCCATCAGCTTGCCGTCGCGTGCGTACACGTACATCGGTTCCTGCATCTCCACGTCGCGCAGGCTCTGCACCTCGGGCAGCTTCGAGGACACCGTGTAGTAGACGAACGCGCCCGCGGCGGCGGCGACCAGGGCGAGCGCGATGCAGGCCAGCAGCACCCAGCGCAGGACGCGCAGCAGTGGCCGGGGCTTCTTGCGGGGGGCTGGGGTAGGCGCGGACATAGGGGCGCAAGTATAGGCGCGGCGCGGAGAGGCGCCGTCGGCGGATGCTCACGGGGCCGGGCAGCGGGCCGGGCGGTGGGTCGGGAGGGGTGGAGCCGGGGCCGCAGGTGGCCGGACTGGGCAAAGCGGGCATGCAGCACGCTCCGCAAGGTCCACTGTTGCCACCGGATGAAAAGTCCGTTATTTAATGCGCCGGGGCACGTTGCGCACGTAAGCGCCCGTGGCAAAGGGGAAAAACGTGGGGCTGATCACAAAAAGTCAAGCGCCGCTTGTCGGGGTCGACATCAGTTCGACGGCCGTCAAGCTGCTCCAGCTGTCGCGTTCCGGCGACCGCTACCGGGTTGAGCACTACGCCGTGGAGCCACTGCCGCCGAACGCCGTGGTCGAGAAGAACATCGTCGAGGTCGAGGCGGTGGGCGAGGCCATCCGGCGCGCGGTCTCGCGTTCGGGCACCAAGGCCAAGTTCGCCGCCGCCGCGGTATCCGGGTCGGCGGTGATCACCAAGATCATCCCGATGCCGGCGGACCTGGACGAGGACGACATGGAATCCCAGGTCGAGCTCGAGGCGGTCAACTACATCCCGTACCCGATCGAGGAAGTGAACCTTGATTTCGAGGTGCTGGGCGGATTGCCCGGCAATTCGGAGATGGTGCAGGTCCTGCTGGCCGCCTCCCGGTCCGAGAACGTGGAGATGCGCGCCTCGGCACTGGAACTCGGCGGGCTGACCGCCAAGGTGGTCGACGTCGAGGCCTTCGCCATCGAGAACGCCTTCGGCCTGCTGGCCAGCACGCTCAACATCCCGCGCGACGGCATCGTCGCCCTGGTCGACGTCGGCGCGACCATGACCACGCTCAACATCCTGCGCAACGGGCGCAGCCTGTACGCGCGCGAGCAGGTGTTCGGCGGCAAGCAGCTGACAGACGAGGTGATGCGCCGCTACGGGCTGAGCTACGAGGAGGCCGGCCTGGCCAAGCGCCAGGGCGGGCTGCCGGAAAGCTACGAGATCGAGGTGCTCGAGCCGTTCAAGGAGGCCCTGGTCCAGCAGATCAGCCGCCTGCTGCAGTTCTTCTACGCGGGCAGCGAGTTCAACCGGGTCGACCAGATCGTGCTGGCCGGCGGCTGCGCCTCCATCCCCGGCATCGCCGAGATGGTGGAAGAGCAGCTCGGCGTCCAGACCATCATCGCCAACCCGCTGGCGCAGATGACGCTCGGCTCCCGGGTCCAGGCCCACGCCCTCGCCCAGGACGCGCCCGCGCTGATGATCGCCTGCGGCCTGGCCCTGAGGAGCTTCGACTGATGGCCCGGATCAACCTACTTCCGTGGCGGGCGGAGCGCCGCAAGCAGCGCCAGAAGGAATTCGGCGCGATGCTCGGGCTGGCCGCGCTGGCCGGCCTGCTGCTCTGGTTCCTGTTCAACATGTACTACAACGCGCAGATCGACGGCCAGAAGGAGCGCAACCGCTTCCTCGAGCAGGAGATCGCCGAGGTCGACAAGAAGATCGTCGAGATCGAGGCCCTGGACCGCCAGCGTGCCCGCCTGCTGGCGCGCAAGGACGTGATCGAGCAGCTGCAGGCCAACCGCTCGCAGATGGTCCACCTGTTCGACTCGCTGGTGCGCACCATCCCCGACGGCGTGATCCTCACCGGGATCAAGCAGGAAGGCGAGAAGCTCACCCTGGAAGGCCGTTCGCAGTCCAACTCGCGCGTCAGTACCTACATGCGCAACCTGGAGGGGTCCGGCTGGATGACCAAGCCCGACCTGTCGATCATCGAGGCACGCGACGGCGTCGCCGGCCTGCCATACGCGTTCACCCTGTCGGTGCAGCTGGCCAACCCCAACGCGCCCAGGGACGAGGACGGCGACGGCGTGCCGGATCCGGTGCCGCCGGTCAACGCAGAACCCGCGGCCACGCCGGAAGCCGCCGCGGCCGCTGACGCTGCTGCCGCGGCCGAAGCCGCTGCCGCGGCGGCGGCCGGGTCGCCGGCCATCGCGGACGAGCCCGCAGTCGAGACCGCGCCTGCCGAAGGAGCCACCCAGTGAGCAAGAAGAAGGTGTCGCTGCGCGAGCTCGACGTCAACAACATGGGTTCGTGGCCGCGCGAGTACAAGATCGGTTTCTGCGTGCTGCTGGCCGCCCTGATCTTCGGCCTGCTGTGGTACGTGGTGACGCGTCCCAAGGGGCCGGAGCTGGAGAACCTGGAGCGCAGGGAAGTCGAACTGCGCACGGATTTCGAGACCAAGCAGGGTCGCGCCTCCAACCTGGAGCCGCTCAAGCAGCAGCTCGCGCAGATGGAACAGCAGCTCCAGCAGATGCTGCGCCAGCTGCCCAGCCGCACCGAGATGCCGGCGCTGATCAACGACATCTCGCAGACCGCGCTGGCCACGGGCATCCATAACGAGCTGTTCAAGCCTGGTCCGGAGGCGCCCAAGGAGTTCTACGCCGAGAAGCCGATCGAGCTGAAGATGGTGGGTACCTACCACCAGTTCGGCGCCTTCGTCAGCGGCGTGGCCTCGCTGCCGCGCGTGGTGATCATGACCATGCACGACATCTCGCTGCGTCCGCGCGGCGGCGGCAACAACAACAGCGTCACGGGCATCGGCCCGAACTCGAGCCTGGAACTGGCCGGTACGGTCAAGACCTACCGCTACCTGGACGAGGAGGAGGCTGCGGCCCAGGAACAGGCCGCGGCGGCTGCGGCTGCGGGGGGGGCACACTGATGCGGAACACCAGGAAGGCCGCCGGCGCCGTGGCATGCGTGCTGGCGCTGGCGCTCACCGGCTGCGTGCGCGGGGTGGACAGTACGCCCGGCGACGCGCCCAACCTGCACGAGTGGGTGGCCAACGTGAAGGCGCGCCCGGCACCGCCGCTCGACCCGCTGCCTGTGATGCAGCAGTTCGAGACCTTCGAATACGCCGCCCAGGACCTGCGCGACCCCTTCAGCACCGCGTTCGGCGACGACGGCAGCGGCAGCGGGCCGCGGCCGGACTCCAACCGTCGCAAGCAGGTGCTCGAGCAGTTCCCGCTCGACAGCCTGGACATGGTCGGCACCTTGCATACCGGCCCGTCCATGGTTGCGCTGGTGATGGCACCCGACAAGGTGACCTACCGGGTCTCCCCCGGCGTCTACATGGGCCAGAACGATGGCCGGGTGACCCATGTGCAGGAAGATCGAATCGATCTCGTCGAACTCGTGCCGGATGGCGCTGGCGGCTGGCTGGAACGGCCGGCCTCGGTTGCGCTCGAAGACAATTGATCAGGGGAAGTCAAAGATGACCGTCACCAACGTGCGTAATCGGCAGCCGGCCCGGCGAGCCATCCCGGTCCAGGCCCTGGCGATCGGCCTCTGCGCGGGCCTGCTGTCGGCCTCCGCGGCCGCAGGCGCCCCGGATCTCCGCGGGCATGCACCCGCCCTCCTCGCGGTGGCGCAGGCCGCGGCCGTCGATCCGGGCAAGCAGGTCCCGGGCGCCGTCTCCGTCTCCGCCGTCGATTTCAAGCGCGGCGATGGCGGGGCGGGCAAGCTGATCCTGAGGTTCGACGGAGAGGGCGCGAATCCCGACCTGCGCACCCAGGGATCGAACATCATCGTCAACATCGGCAACGCCTCGATTCCCACGGCGCTGCAGCGCCCGCTCAACGTCACCGACTTCGCCACGCCGGTCCAGCGCATCGACGCGCGCCAGGGCGGCGAAGGCGCGCAGCTGGTGCTGAGCGCGCAGGGCAACTTCGAGCCGATGGCCTACCAGAGCGGTCGCGAGTACGTGGTCGAGATCGTGCCGCGCGCAGCCGCCGCCTCCGACCGTGCCGTCGGCGCCAGCAGCCCGTCGGCCACCACCGCCACGGCGCAGGCCTCGGCCACGCGCGCCTACAGCGGCCGCCCGGTGACCTTCAACTTCCAGGACGTGCCGGTGCGCACCGTGCTGCAGCTGATCGCCGAGGAGTCCAACCTCAACATCGTCGCCAGCGATACGGTGACCGGCAACGTCACGCTGCGCCTGATCAACGTGCCGTGGGACCAGGCGCTGGACATCGTCCTGCAGGCGCGCCAGCTCGACAAGCGCCGCAGCGGCAACGTGGTGTGGGTGGCCCCGCAGGCCGAGATCGCCGCGTTCGAGAAGGCCAAGGAAGATGCGCGCCTGGAACTCGAGGAACGCGCCGAGATGGTCACCGAGTACATCCCGATCAGCTACGGCAACGCCGAGGACATCGCCAAGCTGCTGACCGAGGAGAGTAAGAACAGCATGGGTGGGGGCGCCAGCGGCGGCAGTCAGGGCCAAGACAGCCGTGGGTTCCTGTCGCGCCGCGGCAGCCTGAGCTTCGACCGTCGCACCAATACCTTGTTGGTGATCGACATTCCTCAACGCGTGGGAGAAATCAAACGTCTGGTCACCATGCTTGACAAGCCGGTTGACCAGGTCGTGATCGAGGCACGCATCGTCATTGCCAATGAGACGTTCTCCCGGGACCTTGGGGCCCGTTTCGGGATCCAGGCCTCCAAGGACCGGCTCGGCGCATCCGGTTCCATCGCCGGGAGCCGTGGCAATGCCGTTGGCGCAGGGACGGATCCGCGGGTGCGTCCCGGCCGCGACCTGAACTTCAGTTCGCCGGCAGGGACCGGTGCGGGCGCGCTCGCGCTGACCATCCTAGGCAATGCGATCGACTGGGATCTGGAATTGTCCGCGCTGCAGGAGGAGGGACGCGGCGAAATCGTTTCCAATCCCCGTATCGTCACCAGCAACCAGCGGGAAGCGATTATCCGCCAGGGTCAGGAGGTGGGCTACCTCACCATTACTGGTGGTCAGGGTGGCAATATTCCGACGGTCGAATTCAAGGATGTCCTGCTTGAGCTCAAGGTTACTCCCACCATCACGAACGATGGCCGGGTTTTCCTGAGCATGGAATTGAAGAAGGACGAGATCTTCGACTTCATCCAGACTGGCGTTGGCGAGGTCCCCCAGATCAACAAGCGCGAGATCACGACCGCCGTCCTGATGGAGGATGGGCAGACGGTGTCGATCGGCGGCGTCTACGAGTTCCGCGACCGTAGTGACCTGCGCAAGGTCCCGTTCCTTGGCGACCTGCCCATTCTCGGCAACCTGTTCAAGAGCCGCGGGCGTGATCGGGAGAAGGGCGAACTCTTGATCTTCGTCACGCCGAAAGTGCTGCGCGTCGCGCAGCGCTGAGGCCGCGACGGCGACGCAACGGACGGGGCCTTCGGGCCCCGTTCCTGTTTCCGGCCGCGCGAACGAGGGTGTCCTCCGGCACTGAACCTCCACGCCCGGGTCTGGTCCAATGGGCCCGACACGGCAGCCCGGGCGGTCCATGGATACCTCGCGTGACGACATCCCACGCCTGCACGCGGCCTTTTCCGCGCTGCGGGACGACCTGGCCGGCGGTATCCTGGGCCAGGCGGCGCTGGTCGAGCGCCTGCTGATCGCCCTGCTGGCCGATGGACACCTGCTGGTCGAAGGCGCGCCCGGCCTGGCCAAGACCACGGCGGTACGCGCGCTGGCGGCGCGGATCGAGGGCGACTTCGCGCGCGTGCAGTTCACCCCCGACCTGCTGCCGGCGGACCTGACCGGCACCGAGATCTGGCGCCCGCAGGAAGCGCGCTTCGAGTTCGTGCCCGGGCCCATCTTCCATTCGCTGCTGCTGGCCGACGAGATCAACCGGGCCCCGGCCAAGGTGCAGTCGGCCCTGCTGGAGGCGATGGGCGAGCGACAGGTGACGGTGGGGCGGCAGACCTACGCGCTGCCGGCGCTGTTCCTGGTGATGGCCACGCAGAATCCGATCGAGCAGGAAGGCACCTTTCCGCTCCCCGAGGCGCAGCTCGACCGTTTCCTGATGCACGTGCGCATCGGCTATCCGGAAGCGGGCACCGAAACCGCCATCCTGCAGCTCGCGCGCGAGCGCGCCCGCGAAGGCCTGCGCGGCGGCAGTCACCAACCGGCGAGGATGCCGCAGGCCGACGTGTTCGCCGCGCGCGCCGCGGTCCTCGACCTCCACCTGGCGCCGGCGGTGGAGCGCTACATCGTGGAACTGGTGCTGGCCTCGCGCGACCCGGCGCGCTACGACGCCGGACTCGCGCGCCGTATCGCCTGGGGCGCGAGCCCGCGCGGCTCGATCGCGCTCGAGCGCTGCGCGCGGGCGCGCGCCTGGTTGGCCGGGCGCGACTTCGTGACGCCCGACGACGTGCGCGACGTCGCCCCGGACGTGCTGCGCCATCGCGTCCTGCCCAGCTACGAGGCGACCGCCGAGGGCTGGGACGGCGACCGCCTGGTGTCGGCGCTGCTGGACCGGGTCCCGCTGCCCTGAGCGCTCCCAGCAGGCCCGACGCGATGCCCGCCCGCCGCCCTGCCGATCCGCTGCCCGGCATCGTGCCCACGCTGGCCGAACTGGTTGCGCTGCGCCGCGTCGCGCAATCGCGGCGGCCGGCGCAGCCTGGCCGCCATGGCGCCAGCGGGCAGGCACCTTCGCCGCAGCGTGGCCGCGGGATGGAGTACGCCGAATCACGCGAGTACGCGCGTGGCGACGACGCACGCCATGTCGATTGGCGGCTCACCGCGCGCAGCGGCCGCATGCACACCAAGCTGTTCCAGGCCGAGCGCGAGCGGCTGACCCTGGTGGTGGCCGACACCGCGCCGGCGCTGTATTTCGGCACCCGCGTGCGCTTCAAATCCGTGCAGGCCGCGCGCGCGGGCGCGGTCGCGGCGTGGGCGGCGGTCGGCGAGGGCGACCGGGTGGCGGCCCTGCGCGGCAGCAGCACCCAACCGGCGGTCCGCCCCGCCGGCGGGACGCGCGGGGCGTTGCGCGTGCTCGATGCGCTGGCCCGCTGGTATGCCCGTCCGCCTGACGACGATGCGGGCCTGGCCGATGCGCTCGCGCGGGCGCGACGCCTGCTGAAGCCGGGCTCGCGGCTGGTGGTGCTGGCCGAGGCCGGCAGCCTGGACGGGGTGGGCGACGCCACGTGGGCGGCGCTGAGCCTGCATCACGACGCGACGGTGGTGCTGGTTGACGATCCGCTCGAGCGTGCGCCCCCGCCGCAGCGCCTGCCGATGCTGGCCGGCGGGCAACGGCTCGATCCCGACCTCGGCGACCCGGCGCAGCGCCGCCGCTGGGACGAGGCGTTCTCCAACGCGGCAGGGCAGGCCGTCGCGCGCCTGCGCGCGCGCGGCATCCGGGTCGGCCTGCTGTCGACCGACGCGCCCAGCCAATCCTGGTTGCTGCCGGTCTCCGGCGGAGGCAGGCCGTGAGCCCCGCGCAACTGCCGCTGCGCGACGTGCATGAGCCCGCCGCGCCTCCGTGGTGGCCACCGGCGCCGGGGTGGTGGGTCGGTGCAGGCATCGTGCTGGTCGTGGTCGCGATCCTGGCCTGGCTGCGCTGGCGCCGGCTGCAGCGCCGCCGTCGCGCGGGCGAACTGTTCGACCGCACCGTGAATGCGGCTGCGGCGGGACCTGCCCAGGTCGCGGCCATCTCCGGCCTGTTGCGTCGCGCGGCGCGGCTGCAAGCGCCGGATGCGGCCACCCGCGAGGGCGAGGCCTGGCTGGAACTGCTCGACCGCGGCCGGGCCATCCCCGACTTCGACGGTGCGGTGGGACGGCTGCTGCTCGAGGGTGCGTTCCGGGTACACGTCGATCCCGCCGAAGTCGAGGCGCTGCGCGTGCTCGCGCGCGCGCGTTTCGTCGACTGGATGCAGGCGCGGCCATGAGCGGCCTGCTGCCGGCCTGGCCCGACTGGCTGCCGCACCTGGCCTGGCCTTGGATGCTGCTTGCCCTGCCATTGCCTTTACTGGTCCGCCGCTGGTTGCCTCCGGTGCGGCCCGCGCTCGAGGCGCTGCGCGTGCCGTGGGGCGGACGGATCGCAGGCGTGCTCCAGCGCGGCGATGCGCCGGGCCTGCGCGGCCTGCCGCCCCTGGCGCTGCTGGCCTGGTGCCTGCTGTGCGTGGCGGCCGCGCGGCCGCAGCAGGCGGGGGAGGCGGTGCAGCCGCCGGCTTCGGGGCGCGAAATGATGCTGGCCGTCGACCTGTCCGGCAGCATGGGCGAAGAGGACATGCTGCTTGGCGGGCAGCTGGTAGACCGGCTCACGGCCGCCAAGGCCGTGATCTCCGATTTCCTCGCGCGGCGCGAGGGCGACCGGGTCGGGCTGATCGTGTTCGGGCAGCGTGCGTATGCGCTGACGCCGATGACGCTCGATCGCGACAGCGTGCGCCAGCAGCTGCTCGACACGGTGGTCGGCCTGGCCGGGCGCGAAACCGCGATCGGCGATGCGATCGGCCTGGCCGTCAAGCGCCTGGACGGCGATGCGAACGACGCGCGGGTGACCGGGCCGCAGGTGCTGGTGCTGCTGACCGACGGCGTGAACACCGCCGGCCAGCTCGATCCGGTCAAGGCCGCGGAACTGGCGCGCGAGCGCGGCGTGCGCATCCACACCGTAGCCTTCGGCGACGACCAGGCGCGGACCATGTTCGGCATCCGCATGCCCGCCGGCGAGGCCGAGATCGACGAGGAAGCGCTGCGCCGTATCGCCGAAGCCACCGGCGGGCGCGCCTTCCGTGCGCGCGATGCCGATGAGCTGGCCGGCATCTATGCGGAGATCGACCGGCTCGAACCGGTGCTGCGGCCCGGTGAACTGCTGCGGCCGATGGTGGAGCGCTATCCCTGGCCGCTGGCAGGCGCGCTGCTGGCGGGCCTGCTGTCGCTGCTGCCGTGGCCGCGCCTGCGCGGGGCCCGGCAAGCCATGGAGCGGGGCGCATGATCGCGGCGCTCGCCCACGTCCAGTTCCTGCGCCCGGCCTGGCTGTGGGCGCTGCTGGCGCTGCCGCTGCTGGCGGCGGCCTGGTGGTGGCGCCGGCGGCAGGGCAGCGTCTGGCGCCGGCACGTGGATGCGCACCTGCTGCCGCACCTGGTGGATGCAGGCGCCGTTCGCCGCGATCTCGGCGGCTTGTGTGCCGCGCTGCTGGCCTGGACGCTGGCGGTACTGGCATTGGCCGGCCCGAGCTGGCGCCAGGGCGAGGCGCCGCTGCAGGCCCAGGCCCGGGCGCTGGTGGTCGTGCTCGACCTGTCCGACGCGATGCTGGCCTCCGACCTGCCGCCCTCGCGCACGCTGCAGGCGCGCGCCAAGCTCGACAGCCTGCTGCGCGAACGCAGCGGCGGCGAGGTGGCCCTGGTCGTCTTCGCCGACGATGCCTACACCGTGGCGCCGCTGACCGCGGACGCGGCCAACGTGGCGCTGTTCCTCGATGCGCTGGCGCCCGACGTGATGCCTGTGGACGGGCATCGCCCGGATCGCGGCATCGTCGCGGCGATGCGCCTGCTGCAGCAGGCCGGCCATGCCGGAGGCGACATCCTGCTGGCCACGCATGCCGCGGACGCGGCTGCGGTGGCATCCGCCGCGCGCGCCTCGGCCGCGGGCTTCCGTGTGGCGGTGCTGGGGCTGGGCCGGCCGGCCGGCGCGGCCTTCCGCGCGCGCGACGGCAGCCTGCGCTCGAGCCACCTCGATACCGCGTCCCTGCAGCGCGTCGCCGCGGCCGGCGGTGGCGGCTACGCCGCCCTGGCCGCGGGAAGCCGGGACCTGGAAACGCTGGGCGTGCTGGACGGCGCGGCGCGTTCCGGCGCGCTGGCGGATGCAAGCGGCAGTGCGCGGATCGCGCGCGACGAGGGCTGGTGGCTGCTGCCGCCGCTGATGCTGTTGATGTTGCTGGCCTTCCGCCGCGGCGCGATGGTCGCGGTGCTGGCCACCTGCCTGCTGCTGCCGATGCCGGCGCTGCAGGCCGCCGACGCGCCCGCTTCGACGCCGTGGCGGCGCGCCGACCAGGTGGCGCATGCGCGCATGCGCGAGGCGATCGAGGCCTATCGCGCCGGGCGTTATGACGAGGCGGCCAGGGCCTGGGCCACGCTGCCCGGGGCCGACGCGGCCTACAACCGCGGCAATGCACTGGCGCGCGCGGGCCGCCTGGAAGAAGCGCTCGAGGCTTACGACGAATCGCTGCGACGCCAGCCCGGCATGGCCGACGCCGTGGCCAACCGCGCCGTGGTGGAGGCGGCGCTGCGTCGCAAGCCGCCCGCGGGCGGCGAGGGCAACCGGGAGCAGGAGCAGGCCGACCGGCAGCGCGATGGACGCGGCGGTGGAGAAGGCGAGGCTACGTCGGCCACACCTGAAACTCCCGAAGACGATGCTGGCGCAGGGCGCGAGTCGGCCGATCCGGACCATGCGCCGGAACAGGCGTCCCGCGACGATGAATCGCGCCGGCAGCGCGACGCCGATGCCGCGCAGCAGCGACGCATGCAGCAGGCCCTCGACGACGATGGCGGACAGCGCACCGACCAGGGCGAGCGCGTCGCCGGCGATCCGGAGCAGGCCGAGACCGAGGCCGAGCGCGAGCGCCGGCAGGCGGGCGAGGCCTGGCTGCGGCGCGTTCCCGACGACCCTGGCGGACTGCTGCGCGCGCGCTTCCGCCTCGAGCACCAGCGCCGCACCGGCGGAGAACCCTCGCCATGACCCCGATCCTGCGCGCACTGGCCTGCGCGATCCTGCTGTTGTCATGCGTGCCGCCCGCGCAGGCGGCCACCCGCGCCTGGCTCGATCGCGACCGCATCGAGGTCGGTGAGACCACCACGCTCAACATCGAGACCGACCAGGCCGGCGTGCGCATGCCCGACTTCGATGCGCTGGTGCCGGATTTCGTGCTCAGCGGGCACAGCAGCAGCCGCGGGATCGAGCGCACCGGCGGCCGGCAGCGCGACCGGGTGCTGTTCGCGGTCGCGCTCAAGCCGCGCCGCGACGGCCTGATGACCATCCCGGCGCTGCGCGTGGGCAACGAGTCCACCGCCCCGCTGCAGCTGACCGTCGCGCCGGCCTCCGCCGCGCCGGCGCGGGCGGGCGAGCCGGCCTTCGTCGAGGGCGAAGCCGACAGCCAGGAACCCTACGTCCAGCAGTCGATCGGCTACACGCTGCGCCTGTACTACGCCACGCCGCTGGTGTCCGGCCAGCTCGACCAGCCGCAGCCCGAGGGCGCGTCGATGCAGCGGGTCGGCAGCGACCTGCAGTACACCCGCGAAGTGGCCGGCCGGCGCTACACCGTGGTCGAGCGCCGCTTCCTCGTGGTGCCCGAGCGCAGCGGCGTGCTCACCATCCCGGGCGCGCGCTTCGAGGGCACCGGCGTGGGCGGCTTCTTCGACGACATGTTCGGCAGCGGGCGCCGCGCGCTGCGCGCCGACGGGCCGCCGCGGATCCTGCAGGTGCGCCCGGTGCCCGATGGCGCGCCGCAGCCGTGGCTGCCGCTGCACGCGCTGGAGCTTCGCTACCTGGCCACCCCGCAGGCTGCGCGCGCCGGCGATGCGGTGACGGTGGATATCGAACTGGTCGCCGACGGCGCCGCGGCCAGCCAGCTGCCCGAGCTGCGGCTGCCCGCGATCGCCGGCGTCCAGGTCCTGCCCGAACCGGCGCAGGTGGACGAAAGTTTCGAGCACGGCCGCCTGCGCACCCGCATGACCCGTCGCTTCGCGCTGGTGCCCGCAGCCGCCGGTCCACTGCAGCTGCCGGGGCCGCGGGTGGAATGGTGGGACGTGCGCGCCGGCGCCGCCCGCGTCGCGTCGTTGCCGCCGCTGTCGCTGGAGGTCGCGGCCGGGGATGCGCCGGCCGTGGACGGCGCACCGGTGGTGTCGGTGGCGGGCGAGGCCGCGCCTCGCGCTGCCGGTCCCTGGCCGTGGATCGCCATGATGTTTGCGCTGCTGTGGATGGCGACGCTGGCCTGGGCGCTGCGGCGCAAGGCTCCTGTTGCCGTCGTCGCAGGAGGCGCGCCCACGGCACCGGTCGCGGGCGCGCAGGCGACGTCGGCGCGCGAGCTCCAGCGCGTGCTGCAGGTGGGCGATCCGGGCGAGGTCGAACAGGCCTTGCGCGCACTCGCCAGTCCTGCGGCCGCCAGCCTCGATGCGCTGTCGCGGATGCTCGGCGACGAGGCGCAGCGCGACGCGCTGCACCAGCTGCAGCTGGCGCGCTGGGCGGATGGCGACCTGGGCACGGCCCGCGCCGCGCTGCGCACGGCGTTCGCCAGGGGCCCTGCGTGGCGTGATCCGGGCCCCCCCGGCGAACCCGGCGAGGACCTGCTGCCGCCGCTGTACCCGCGCAGCGGCCGGTAGCCGCAAGGCCACGCCATCGCGCAGCGGCGCTGGCGCGGACACCGCTTTTGTTAAGCTGCGGCGATTGTTGCAGCAGAGACAGCGCCGATGACAGAACCCACCCGTGGCACCCGCGCGGCGATGCCCCTGCACTGGAAGATCGCGATCGGCTTCGTCGTCGGCCTGGGCCTGGGCCTGTTCGTCCACTACGGCATCGGTGCCGACGCGGAATGGGTGCAGGCGCTGACGCGCTATGCCACCACGCCGTTCTCGCAGCTGTTCCTGAGCCTGATCTTCATGCTGATCGTGCCGCTGCTGTTCTCGGCGCTGGTGGTCGGCGTATCGGAGATGGGCGACATCGGTGCGCTCGGCCGCATCGGCTGGCGCACCCTGGCCTGGACGATCCTGCTGTCCGGCCTGGCCGTGCTGCTGGGCCTGGTGATGGTCAACCTGTTCAAGCCGGGCGCCGGCGTGGACCCGGCGCTCGCGCAGCAACTGCTTACCGAAGGCGCCGAGCGCGCGCAGGCGATCGTCCGCGACAGCACCCAGCAGCCCAAGGGCATGGACATGCTGCTGTCGATCGTGCCGCAGAACGTGATCGGCGCGGCCTCCAACAACGCCAACATCCTGGCGCTGATGTTCTTCGCGCTGATGTTCGGCGTCGGCCTGGTGCTCACGCAGACGCCGCAGACCGCAGTGCTCAAGCGCGGCATCGAGGGCCTGTTCGAGATCTCGATGACCCTGATCGGGCTGGTGATCCGGCTCGCGCCCTATGCGGTGTTCTGCTTCATGTTCAACCTGGCCGTGCTGTTCGGCTGGGACCTGCTGCTGCGGCTCGGCCAGTTCGTGCTGGTGGTGGTGGGCGCCCTGGTCATCCACATGGTGGTGACCTACTCGCTGGCCCTTCGCCTGGTGGCGGGCTGGTCGCCGCTGGCGTTCTTCCGCGGCGTGCAGGAGGCGATGCTGATGGCCTTCTCCACCGCCTCGAGCAACGCCACCCTGCCGACCGCGCTGCGCGTGGCCGACGACAACCTGAAGCTGCCGAAGAAGGTGTCGCGCTTCGTGCTCACCATTGGCGCCACCGCCAACCAGAACGGCACCGCGCTGTTCGAGGGCGTGACGGTGATCTTCCTGGCGCAGTTCTTCAACGTCGATCTCAGCCTCGGCCAGCAGGTCATGGTGATGCTGGTGTGCATCCTCGGCGGCATCGGGACCGCCGGCGTGCCCTCGGGCTCGTTGCCGGTGGTGGCGCTGATCTGTGCGATGGTCGGCGTGCCGCCGGAGGGCATCGGCCTGGTGCTGGGCGTGAACCATTTCCTCGACATGTGCCGGACCACGGTGAACGTGGCCGGCGACCTCGGCATCGCCGCCCTGGTCTCGCGCGGCGAGAGCGATTCCGGGCCGGATATCGCCGCGGCCTGACGCCGCCGCGCGGCGGTTGCGGACGAAACCGCGCCATCGTGGCCCGGCCGGGCCACAGCCGCGGCCGGGCATGGGACAATGGCGGGCCCCGGTTCCGGGGATTCTCCCTTCGCTGCCCGTCCGCACATGACCACTCCCAGCCGCAGAGAGCTCGCCAACGCCATCCGTTTCCTCGCCATCGACGGCGTGGAGGCCGCCAAGTCCGGCCATCCGGGCATGCCCATGGGCATGGCCGACATCGCCGAGGTGCTGTGGAACGACTACCACAGCCACAACCCGGCCAATCCGAAGTGGAGCAACCGCGACCGCTTCGTGCTGTCCAACGGCCACGGTTCGATGCTGCAGTACGCGCTGCTGCACCTGAGCGGCTACGACCTGTCGATCGAGGAACTCAAGCGCTTCCGCCAGCTGGAGTCGAAGACGCCGGGACATCCCGAGAACTTCATGACCCCGGGCGTGGAGACCACCACCGGCCCGCTCGGCCAGGGCTTCGCCAACGCGGTCGGCTTCGCGCTGGCCGAGAAGCTGCTGGCGCAGCGCTTCAACCGCCCGGGCCTCGACGTCGTCGACCATCGCACCTGGGTGTTCATGGGCGACGGCTGCCTGATGGAAGGCATCTCCCACGAGGCCGCCTCGCTGGCCGGCACCTGGGGCCTGGGCAAGCTCGTCGCGTTCTGGGACGACAACGGCATTTCAATCGACGGCCAGGTCGAGGGCTGGTTCACCGACGACACGCCGGCGCGCTTCGAGGCCTACGGCTGGCGCGTGATCCGCGACGTCGACGGCCACGATGCCGACAGGATCAAGGCGGCGATCGAAGCCGCGCTCGCGCACGACGACAGGCCCACCCTGATCTGCTGCCGCACCACGATCGGCTACGGTTCGCCGGCCAAGGCGGGCAAGGAATCCTCGCACGGCGCGCCGCTGGGCAAGGACGAGGTCGTGGCCACCCGCCAGGGCCTGTCCTGGGCGCACGAACCCTTCGTCGTGCCGCAGCCGATCGCCGATGCCTGGCGCGCGACCGACGCGGGTGCCGAGCGCGAGGCGAAGTGGAACGCGCTGATGGAGCGTTACGCCGCCGAATATCCCGAGCAGGCCGCCGAGCTGCAGCGCCGCATGCGCTGCGAGCTGCCGCGGGATTTCTCCGCCGCGGCCGACGCCTACATCGCCAAGCTGCAGGCCGAAGGTCCCGTCGTCGCTTCGCGCAAGGCCTCGCAGATGGCGATCGAGGCCTATGCGCCGCTGCTGCCCGAGCTGATCGGCGGCTCTGCCGACCTGGCCCATTCCAACCTCACCCTGTGGAAGGGCAGCCAGCCGGTGACCGGCACCTCGCCGGACGCCAACTACATCAACTACGGCGTGCGCGAGTTCGGCATGACCGCCATCGCCAACGCGCTGTCGCTGCATGGCGGCTTCCTGCCCTACGACGCCACCTTCCTGGTGTTCAGCGACTACGCGCGCAACGCCGTGCGCATGAGCGCGCTGATGCAGTCGCCGGGCATCCACGTCTACACCCACGACTCGATCGGCCTGGGCGAGGACGGCCCGACCCACCAGCCGGTCGAGCACCTGGCCTCGCTGCGCTACATCCCCAACAACGACGTGTGGCGTCCCTGCGACGCGGTCGAGACGGCGGTGGCGTGGAAGGCGGCGATCGAACGTCGCGACGGCCCGTCGTGCCTGGTGTTCTCGCGGCAGAACCTGCAGCACCAGCCGCGCGACGCGCAGCAGGTGCGCGACATCGCGCGCGGCGGCTACGTGCTGAAGGAAGCGAAGGGCACGCCGGAGATCATCCTCATCGCCACCGGCTCGGAAGTGGAGCTGGCGACCGCGGCTGCCGAACAGCTGGGCGAGAACGTGCGCGTGGTGTCGATGCCGTCGACCGACGTGTTCGAGCGCCAGGATGCGGCGTATCGCGAGTCGGTGCTGCCGCGCGCGGTGCGCAAGCGCGTGGCGGTGGAAGCCGGCGTCACCGGCTTCTGGCGCCAGTATGTCGGCCTGGATGGCGCGGTGGTGGGCATCGACACCTTCGGCGCCAGTGCGCCGGCGGGCGAACTGTACAAGCACTTCGGGATCACGGTCGAGGCCGTGGTCGCGGCCGCACGCGCGCTGTAGTCCGGCCGGCGCGTTGCGGCGCGCGAGTGCAGTGGTTCAGGGGGCGCCGAGGCGCCCCCTGTCGTGTCCGGCGGCTGCGATCCGCGCGATGAGCCACCTGTCGATCGCGGACGTTTGCGGCGGCAGTGCATCGAGCGGCCATCGCGTCGCCGCGAGGATTTCGCCATCGGCGGCGCGTGGCGCCACGCGCCGGCCGCGCACGGCGAAGACCGCGCCGGCGCAGGTGTCACCGGGCGCCTCATGGCCGCGCCCGACGAGCACCCAGCCGCGCAGGGAGAGATGGTTCGCGCGCCAGCCGGTCTCCTCCCGGAACTCGCGCCGGGCGCAGTCGCGGGCGGATTCGCCCGGATCGATCCAGCCGCCGGGCAGCTCCCAGACATCGCGCCGGGCGTTGTGGACCAGCAGCACGCGCGACTGTCTCAGCAGCAGCGCCAGTGCGAAGCGGGGTGGGGACGGAGGATCGGCCGATGCCGGGCGGAAGGCGAGCAGGCGTTCGCCGCGTTCGTTGACGATGGGCGGCGCCGGGACATCCATCCGGCCGCCTTCAGGACGCCGGACGGTCGTGCTTGCTGCCGCCGCGGCAGGTGGGCGAATCCGGGGCCGCACCCGCCTGCTCCCACTCGGCGGGGGTGTACGTATGCAGGGCCAGCGCATGGATCTCCTGCATCAGCGGCCCGAGCGTGCGGTACACCAGCTGGTGGCGCTGTACCGCGCGCTTGCCCGCGAACGCCTCGCCCACCACCACGGCCTTGTAGTGCGTTTCCAGTCCGCGGCTGTGCATATGGCTTTCGTCCAGCACCTCCAGGTGCGTGGGCCGCAGCGCCTGCAGGGTATCGCGGAGTCGGTCAGCCTTGTTCATGGGCCGATGATACGCCGGGCGCCGCGCGTGCCGGCGCACCGCAGCGTTGCGTTCAGGCCGGCGGGCGCGCGGTCCGCGTGAGCGCGTGGCGCAGCATCCGCGCCTGGATCCACTCGCCGATTCCGCGCGGCAGCGCCAGGTCCATGCGGGCGAGGGCCTCGTCGTCGCGCGCCGCGGCCTGCAGCAGGGCCGCGCCCAGCGTCGCCGCGAGGCCGCGACGCGTGCCGCCGCGGCGCTTCAGCCAGCCCAGCGCCCGCAGCAGTCGCTGCTCCACGGCGTCGAAATCGCTCCCCAGCGGATAATCGGGCAAGGTGCCATCGGCGCGGAAGGGCGCCAGCGCGGCGTGCACACGCGCCGCGGTATTGCGCGACCAGGCCTGCGGCGCTTGGAGGCCCGGATCGAGTTTTCGGCCGCGCCGCGCCGCGTCCAGCAGGTCCGGCGCGGCCGCGGCATCGGCGATCCCCGTCATCGCGACCACGCAGTCCTCGTCGGACTTGCCGCGCAGGTCGGCGATGCCGTACTCGGTGACGTAGACGTCGCGCAGGTGGCGCGGGATCGTGATGTGCCCGTACTGCCAGCGGATGTTGGATCCGCTGCGGCCGCCGGCTTCGCGCGTGGCGCGCAGCATCAGCACCGAACGCCCGCCGGGCAGGGCATGCGCCATCGACACGAAGTTGTACTGCCCGCCCACGCCCGACACCACGCGGCCGTCGTCGAGCCCGTCCGACACCGCGGCCCCGAGCGCGGTGGCCATCATGCAGGTATTGAAGAAACGCCCGTCGCGGCGCTGCAGCCGCTCCAGCCGTTCGTCCTGGCCGTGGAGCGCGTTGACGTGGCTGACGCGCTTCATGCCGATGCCGGCGCGGGTCGCCTCGTCCAGGCCGTGCAGCCAGTCGTAGAACGCCTGCGAGCCGAGGTAGAAGGCGCCGTGCAGGAACTGCCCGTCCCGTTCCACCAGCTCGCGTTCGGACGCATCGGCGCTGCCGTCGTTCATGCGCTCCATCAGCGCGGACTTGTCCACGACCCGGCGCCGGAGCACGCCGGCCTCGACCAGGCGCCGGAACCCTTCGTTGATCATCTCGCTGCAGCCGTACAGGCCTTGCTGGAACGGGCCGAGCCCGCCGCTGGCAACCACGGCCGGATGCGCGGGCAGGTCGGGGTCGAGCGCGGCCAGCACGCGGCGGTAGGCTGCGTTGTCGGTATGGCGCAGCGCCAGTGCGTGGCACAGCGCGTCCGAGAGCGCGCCGATACCGATCTGCAGGGTGCCGCCATCGCGCACCAGCGCGCTGGCGTACAGGCCGATCGCGTGTTCGGTGTCGCCGACCGGTTCGCGCGGCAGCGCGAACAGGCGCGGATAGGGCGGAGGCGGCGCCACCACCAGGTCGAACCAGCCGGTCTCCACCACCGCCTCGCCGTCGAGCCAGGGCAGGTGCGGATCGATCTCGGCCACCAGCAGCGGGCGCGGCAGGCCGGCCCCGACGATGGCGTCGATGGCGTCGAAGGTCAGGTCGGTATTGCTCGACAGCGACAGCCGCGAGCCGTCGTCGCTGGCCGCCACCTTCTGCACGATGCAGTTCACGCCACGGTCGGCGAGCGCGCGCGCCACGTGGGTGTAGTTGAGGCTGGCGTAGCGCCGCTGCGCCTGGGTCGAGCCGAGCAGGGCGCCGGACTGCAGGTAGAACTCCTCGACGCCGATATGTGCCGGCAGCGCGTCGCGGCGCTGAGCCTCGACGTAGGCCAGGCGCGGAAAGTCGCCGCCGAAATGCCGCTCCACGAACGGCCGCAGGAAGCGGCCTTCAAGCCCGCCGCCCGGACGCGGCGGATCCAGCGACAGGGCCGTGTACAGCCGCATCGGTCGCGCAGGATCCTGCGCCACGTGCGCGTACAGCGCGTTGAGCAGCCGGTGCGGCTTGCCGATGCCCAGCGGCGCGGCGACATGCAGTTCGCGCGGCAGCTGCGCCAGCATCCAGCCCACCGCCTCGTCGAGGCCATCGCAGTAATGCGTCATGCGTGGAACTCCCGGTTCATTGCGCCAGCATGTCGGGGCGGAACAGGCGGCGCCGCGAGACCTCGCCGCCCGACACCATGAAGCGTCCCGCTCCGCGGTAGTGGACCGTGCGCGGCCACTCCGGCGTGGGCGCCACCCGCGCGTGCAGCATCCGCCAGACGAACAGCGGGTAGTCGCGGGTGATGCGGGTCTCGTGCAGGCGGCACTCGAAGCTGGCGTGGCACTGGCCGATCGAGGGCGCCGCGACCTCGCGCGAGGCCTGCGCATCCAGCCCGAAACGCGCGAACTTGTCGCCGTCGCGGCTGGAGCAGTTGCCGATGCGGACCACCGTGTCGAGCATCCCGGCGGTCGGCAGGTTGAGCGTGCACTCGCGGCTGCGCCGCGCCAGCGCGTGGCTGCGGTTGGCGTCCCAGATGTAGGTGCCGACCAGGTCGTAGCCGAGCATCATGTGCCAGCCCAGGGTCATGATCGCGCGTTCGTCGCGCCACTGCGTGCACAGCAGCAGGACCGGCCCGGGCTCGAGCCAGCGGCGGGCCTGCTCGACGGGAAATGCGCGCTTGCGGACGGGCTTCATGTCGCTTCCGTGGAGGAGCCGGCCTGCAGCATGCCCGCCGCCGCGCCAACACGGCGTGGTCAGGCCAGCACGTGCACCGCTTCGGCGATGCGGCGCACGTCGTCCTCGGTATGGCTGACGTAGACCATCGGCAGGCGCACCTCGTCGCGCACCCGCTGCAGCCAGGGGATGAGTTCCTCGCGGCGGGCCTTGTCCAGTGCCGACAGCGGTTCGTCGAACAGCAGGATCGCGGGCTGCGAGAGCAGCGCCCGGCCGATCGCCACGCGCTGCGCTTCGCCGCCGGACAGGTTGGCCGGCCGTCGCCGCAGCAGCTGGCCGATGCCCAGCAGGTCCACCACCGCGTCGAGTCCGAAAGCCGCCGCCTGCCCGCGCACCGCGTGCCGTCCATACAGCAGGTTGCCGCGCACGTCGCGGTGCGGGAACAGGCGCGCGTCCTGGAACACGTAGCCGATCCGGCGCCGGTGGGTGGGCACGTCCACGCGCGCGGCGCTGTCGAACAGCACGCGACCGTCGATCACGATCCGGCCGGAGGCCGGGCGCAGCAGGCCCGCGATGGCATTGAGGACCGAGGTCTTGCCCGCCCCCGAAGGCCCGGTCAGCGCCAGCACGCGCGCGTCCTCGGCGATGCGCACGTGGCGGCGGAAGCTTCCCCGCTGCAGCAGCACGTCGATGTCGAGCATCAGTCGTGGTCCTCTCGGCGGCCGCGGCGCACCAGCCATTCGGAGGCCAGCAGGGCCGACAGCGAGATCGCCACCGCCACCACCGCCAGCCGCCAGATGCCGGCTTCGCCGCCGGGCACCTGCATCAGCCCGTAGATCTCCGAGGACAGCGTGCGCGTTTCGCCCGGAATGCTGGAGACGAAGGTGATGGTGGCGCCGAACTCGCCCAGCGCCTTGGCGAAGGCCAGGACCGCGCCCGCCACCAGCCCCGGCCAGGCCAGCGGCAGGGTGACGGTGAAGAACACCCGCAGCGGACTGGCCCCGAGCGTGGAGGCGGCGCGCTCCAGGCGCCTGTCGACCGATTCGATCGAGAGCCGGATCGCGCGCACCATCAGCGGGAAGCCCATGATCGCGCTGGCCAGCGCGGCGCCGGTCCAGCGGAAGGCGAGGGTGATGCCGAAATGTTCGGCCAGAAGCCGGCCCAGCGTGCCGCCGTGGCCCAGTGCGACGAGCAGCGCATAACCGACCACCACCGGCGGCAGCACCAGCGGCAGGTGCACCAGCGCGTCCACCAGCGCCTTGCCGAAAAAGCGCCGCCGCGCGAGCAGCCAGGCCACCGCGATCCCGGGGGCCAAGCTGGCCAGCGAGGCGGCCACCGCCACCTTCAGGCTCAGCGCGATGGCCGTGGTTTCTTCGGGGGTGAACACGCTGTCGGCCTCAGCGCGGCAGCAGTCCGTGGCGGCGGAAGATCGCGTCCGCCTCGTCGCCCGCCATCCAGCCCAGGAAGTCCTGGGCCCGTGGATGCGTGCTCGCGCGCACGCGCGCGGCCGGATACACGATGTCCGGATGCGAGCCCTCCGGGAAGGTGGCCAGGACCTTCACCCGCGGCTCGGCCTGCGCGTCGCTGGCATAGACCACGCCCAGCGGCGTCTCGCCGCGCGCCACCAGCAGCAGGGCGGCGCGGACGTTCTCGGCTTCGGCCACGCGCGGCTCCAGCGCCGGCCACAGGCCCAGCGATTCGAACGCGGCGCGTGCGTACTTGCCGGCCGGCACACTGGCGGTCAAGGCCAGCGCGAGGCGACCGTCCTCGCCCAGCAGCGGCAGCAGGTCGGTGTCCGGCCCCAGCGCGAGCGGCGCCGCGGTGCCCGCGGCCGGCGCCACCAGCACCAGCTGGTTGCCCAGCAGGTCGCGGCGCGAGGCCGCATCGACCAGGCCGCGCTGGTCCAGCCAGTCCATCCAGTCGCCATCGGCCGAGACGAAGATGTCGGCCGGCGCGCGCTGCTCGATCTGGCGCGCCAGCGCCGGGCTGCCCGCATAGGTCACCTGCACGGGCTGTCCGGTGGACGCGTGGTAGGCGGCGGCCGCCGCGTCCATCGATTCCTTCAGGCTGGCCGCGGCGAACACCTGCAGCGGCGTGATTGCGGACGCCTGCGCATCCGCCGGTTCCTGCGCACCGCAGGCGACGAGCAGGCCGGCCAGCAGCATCGCCAGGCACGCGGCGGGAGATGGGCGTCGAAGCGTCCGGGTCGGGGTCATGCGCACTGCGGGTGGGGGTACGGACGCACTATAACGGCGCAGCCCCGATGCGTCGGCGGCTTCCGTTGCCGCTGAAACCTTCAGGCGGGCGTCGCGGCGGGCGTCGCGTCCCAGGCGTCCGGGGCGCCTTGCAGGGCGTGGACGTCGTCGGTGCGCAAGCGCGGGACCTCGACGCGCGGCAGCAGGCGCCTGGTGAAACGGCGGTCGCGGTAGTAGCGGATCTTGCGGCACAGCACCGGGTTGGCCAATCCCTCGTAGAGCAGGATCTGCCGCTCGGCGCCCAGCGCCTTGAGCTCCTGCGGCAGCATCAGCGCGCGGCGCTCGAGCACCTCGTTGTCCGACACGCCGCGTCCGTGGCCGTGCGCGCGGGTACGCGCGCGCCGGCGCACCGTGGTGTAGCCGAGCATCTCGGAATAGTCGTTCGCGTCCTGCTGCTCGCGCGGCGCGAACACGATCTGCAGCGCATGGTTGGTGACGATGGTGCGCGCCAGCTCGCGCCCGTAGACCGCGTCGAGCTGGGCCATCGACTGCACGATCGGCAGCAGCCGCAGGTTGTAGCCGGCCATGTAGGCCACGCCGCGGGCGATGCTGTCGACCTTGCCGATCGAGGTGAACTCGTCCATCAGCAGCAGGCACTGGTGGCGCAGCGTGGGGTCGTCGGCCGGCAGGGTGCGCGTGTTGGCGTTGATCAGCTGGCTGAAGAACAGGTTCACGATCAGCCGGCTCTCGGCCAGCTTGTCCGGCTGGATGCCGACGTAGATCGTCATGCGCCGGCGGCGCACGTCGTCGAGGCGGAAGTCGTCGCCGCTGGTCGCGGCATCGAGCACCGGGTTGAGCCAGGCGTTGAGCGGTTCGCGGAACGAGCCCATGATCGAGGCGAAGGTCACGTCCGCCTGCGAGAGCAGGCCGGAGAAGGCGGTACGCGCCTGCTGGCCGAGGAAATCCGCCTGCGACAGCGCCTGCAGCCACGGCCGCAGCTCGCCGCCGTCGCCGGCCGCCAGGCGCAGCAGCGCGCCGAGCGTGGGCGTGGCGGCATCCCCGTGCAGGCGCTCCTCGTGGTCGCGGCGTTCGAACAGGTACAGGGCGAAGGCCAGGAAGGCATTGCGCGCCTGGCTGGCCCAGAAGCGGTCGCGTTCCTCGCCGTCGGGATACAGCATCGCGGCGATCGCCTGCAGGTCCGACACGCGCATCGCCGGATCCGGCGAAACATAGGACAGCGGATTCCAGCGATGGCTGCGCCGGTCCTCGGCGAAGGGATTGAACAGGTAGACCTCGTGCCCGATCGAGCGTCGCCAGCCCGAGGTGAGCGCATGGTTCTCCTGCTTGATATCGAGCACCACGGTCGACTCGCGGTATTCGAGCAGGTTCGGCACCACCACGCCCACGCCCTTGCCCGACCGCGTGGGCGCGGCCAGGATCGCGAACTGCTGCCCGGACAGCCGCAGCAGCCTGCCGTTCATGCGGCCGACCACGATGCCGTCGTCGCGCTGCGCCAGGAAACCGCGCCGGGCCAGCTCCAGCAAGCCGGCGAACCGCGCGCGCCCGTGGATGTTGCGATGGCTGCGCAGCCTGTAGAGCATCGCCAGCACCGCGAGCCAGGCCAGCGCCATCAGCCCGAAGCCGACCGCACCCGCGCCACGGATGCGCCAGGCATAGGGCGCGACCTGCGGGTGGTCGATGTGGCGCAGGTAGCCGAACCAGGTCGCGGGCGTGGCCATGCCTGCATCCAGCCCCAGCAACAGCAGCACCAGGCTGCCCGACAGATACGCGCCGGCCAGCAGCGCGAGCGCGGCGGCGAACAGCGCGGCGAGATGGCGACGCTCGTTCATGGCGCGCTCGCCCTGGCGCCAGCGGCCGCGCCCTCGCGATGCACGAGCACGTACTCGTCGTTCTTCGGCCAGCGCGCCAGGCCTTCCTCCAGGCGCAGGCAGGGATCGCCGTCGCAGGAGGTGATCGCCACGTGCTGCAGCGCCTGCAGCACTTCGGTGCGTACCCGCGCCTGTTCGGCGCGGCGCAGGTTGTAGGCGGCCGTGTAGCCGCTGGCGCCGACGATCGCCACGCTGGCGAGCGCCAGGGCGCCCAATGCCTTCCAGCCCAGCAGGCGCATGCGCAGGGCGGCGCCGACCTGCTCGCGCCGCAGCTGCTCGACCAGCGCCTGCAGGCGGGCGGCACTGTCCTGCAGCGCACGCGATGCGGCGGGGATCTCATCGGCCAGCGCCTGCCGGATCGCGAGGCGCGCCTGCTGGCGCAGTCCTGCGTGGCCGTCCAGCACGCCCTTGCCGACGGCGTCGGCGCTGCGCTGCAACGCGTCGGCCGCGCTGCGCTGGTCGGCAACGGATGCTTCGCACTGTCGCGTCAGGTGCGCGGCGAGCAGCGCGGCGCTGGCGACGAATTCCTCGAGCTGTGCCCGTTCCATGGCGTTACCCCGTCGCGCCATCCTGGCGCAGCCTCATCTTGCCAGAGCCGGGGCGGTGGTGCGAGCGCGCCCGCGCAGGGACGATGGCCCGCGGCGAACCCGGTCGGGACCGATGCGCCGACCCGAAGAAACAGGGGGGCGGGGCGGCCTACGCGCCCGCCCACACCCGCCGCCGCGTGGCGGCCGGCGGGGTCCGGCCCTATTCGCCTTCGTTGGTGCCGTCGCCCTCGGGCGCGCGATCAAGGCCGCCGGCGTCCGGGTTGGGCTGCTTCTTCGCGCCGGAGCGGCGCGCCTCGTCCTGGTCGCGCGGCTCGTGCTCGCGATAGCCGGAGCGGTCGTCCGGCTTGCTCGGATCCTTGGGCATGTCTATTTCCCCAGTTCGAAAACGACGTCGAGGTTGGCCGACAGCGTGGTCTCGCCCGGCGCCACCGGGGCCGATTCCATGCGCGCGTCCATCGCCATGGCCTTCATCATGGGCACCGGCGGCTGGAACCCGCCGCCCTCGCTGATGCTCACGATCCGGCGCACGCGCAGGCCCAGCGACTGGGCATACATCTCCGCTCTTGCCTGGGCCTGCTTCAGCGCCGCCTGGCGGGCTTCGTCGTAGACCGCCTCGGGCTGGTCGATCTCGAAGCTGGGGCCGTGCACCTGGTTGGCGCCGCTGGCGACCAGGGCGTCGAGCACTTCGCCCAGCTTGCCGATGTCGCGGACCTTGATGTTGACCGTGTTGCTGGCCTGGTAGCCGGTGATCGCGGGCGGCTGGTTCTCGGCGTAGCGGTACTGCGGCTGGATGCTGATGCCGCTGGTCTGGACGTCGCGCTCGGCCACGCCGGCGGCGCGGATGGTGGCGACCACCTTGGCCATCTGCGCCGAGTTGGCCTTGAGCGCGGCATTGGCGTCGGAGGCCTGGGTGACCACGCCGGTCGAGAGCGTGGCCACGTCGGGCGTGCGGCTGGCGTCGGCGCGCGCACTGACCGAGAGCAGGGTGCCGTCGGTGGTGGCGGCCGCCGGGGATTGCTGGGCATGGGTCATCGCGATGGGCCCCAGGGCGAGGAGGCCGGCGAGCAGGAGGCGCGCGGGCGTGGATCGGAACATGGTGGTCTCCGGTTGGCGGGGGAAAGGGTCGTCAGGATCCGGTGAACGGCCCGTGAGCCTGAACGGGGTTACGGGCACCCCGTCAGCGGGTGGAGCGGCCCGCGCGGGTATCCTTTCCCGATGCTGCATCTTGCCTCCCAGTCCCCCCGCCGACGCGAACTGCTGGCGCGTCTCGGCGTGGGCTTCGGCATCATCGATGTCGAGGTTCCTGAACAGCGCGCGCCCGGCGAGCCGCCCGGGGACTACGTGCGCCGCGTCGCCCGCGAGAAGGCGGGCGCCGGCCTGCTGGAGGTGGTGGGCGTGCCCGACGCCGTGGTGCTGGGCGCGGACACCGAGGTGGTGCTCGACGACGAGGTGTTCGGCAAGCCGCGCGACGCGGCCGACGCGGCGGCCATGCTGCGGCGGCTGTCGGGGCGCACGCACATGGTGATCTCGGCGGTCAGCCTGGTTTCGGCGGCACGCGAGGCGCAGGCGGTCTGCATCTCGCGGGTGAGTTTCGCGCCGCTGGACGAACGCGATATCGCCGCCTACGTCGCCAGCGGCGAGCCCATGGGCCGCGCCGGCGCCTACGCCATCCAGGGCGGGGCGGAGCGCTTCGTGCAGCGGCTCGAAGGCAGCTTTTCCGGGGTGATGGGGCTGCCGCTGCACGAGACGGCGAATCTGCTGCACGGGTTCGGAATCGCCACCGGTTTCGCCGGGGCCGCGGGCACGACGGGGGGAGTGCGGGACTGATGTCGGAAGAGATCCTGGTCAACGTCACTCCGCGCGAGACCCGCGTGGCCGTGGTCGAGAACGGCATGCTGCAGGAGCTGCATATCGAGCGCGGCTGGCGCCGCGGCGTGGTGGGCAACATCTACAAGGGCCGGGTGCAGCGGGTGATGCCCGGCATGCAGGCGGCCTTCGTCGACATCGGCCTGGAGCGCACGGCGTTCCTGCACGCCAACGACGTGGTGCGCCCGGCCCAGCCCGAGGCGGTGGACGACACCCTCCCGCCGGTGCCGCAGCCGGTGCGGCCGGTGACCGAACTGTTGCGCGACGGCCAGGAAGTGATCGTGCAGGTGGTCAAGGACCCGATCGGCAGCAAGGGCGCGCGCCTGACCACGCAGCTGAGCATTCCCTCGCGCTACCTGGTGCTGCTGCCGCAGTCGCGGGTGATCGGCGTCTCGGCGCGGATCGAGGAAGAGGCCGAGCGCGCGCGACTGAAGGCCCTGGTCGCCGAGGCCTCGCCGGCCGACGAGTCGCTGGGCTACATCGTGCGCACCAATGCCGAGGGCCAGCCGGCCGAGGCGCTGGCCGAGGACCTGGCCTACCTGTCGCGGGTCTGGAACATCGTCGGCAAGCGTTCGCGCGAGGCGCCGGTGCAGACCTGCATCTACGAGGACCTGAGCCTGCCGCTGCGCGCGGTGCGCGACCTGATCCGCAAGGACGTGGAGAAGGTCAAGGTCGATTCGCGCGAGACCTTCGACCGGCTGCAGGCCTTCGTCGCCAAGTACATGCCGGTGCTGGCCGAGCGCATCGAGCTGTACACCGGCAACCGCCCGATCTTCGACCTGTACGGGGTCGAGGACGAGATCCAGCGCGCGCTGGACAAGGAAGTGCCGCTGAAATCCGGCGGGTATCTCGTGATCGACCAGACCGAGGCGATGACCACGGTCGACGTGAACACCGGCTCCTTCGTCGGCCAGCGCAATCTCGAGGAGACGGTGTACCGCACCAACCTCGAGGCCGCGCAGGCGGTGGCGCGGCAGCTGCGGCTGCGCAACCTCGGCGGGATCATCATCATCGACTTCATCGACATGGTCGACGAGGAGCACCGCCGCCAGGTGCTGCGCACGCTCGAGAAGTCGCTGGCCAAGGACCACGCCAAGACCACGGTCTACGACTTCTCGCCGCTGGGCCTGGTGGAGATGACCCGCAAGCGCACGGTCGAGAGCCTGCAGCGCCAGCTCAGCGAGACCTGCAACGCCTGCGGCGGCCGCGGCATGGTCAAGACGCCGGAAACGGTGACCTACGAGATCTTCCGCGAGATCGTGCGCGCGGTGCGCCAGTTCGAGGCCGAGCGGCTGCTGGTGATCGCCTCGCCGAAGGTGGTGGCGCGCATCACCGAGGACGAGTCGACCGCGGTGGCCGAACTCGAGGAATTCCTCGGCAAGTCGATCCGCTTCCAGGCCGACGAGCAGTACCTGCAGGAACAGTTCGATGTCGTGCTGCTCTGACCCGGGCTGCCGCCGCGGAGTGGCGCAGGCGTGACCACGCCGTTCCGTCGCCGGCTGCGGCTGGCGCGACGCGGCGCGTGGTATGCGCTGGCGGCCGCGCTGGTCGCGCTCGCGCTGGTCGCCGGCGTGGTCAGCCGGCTGCTGCCGCTGGCTGAACGCCACCCCGACCGGGTGGCGGCTTGGCTGGAAGAACGTGCGGGCCGGCCGGTCGCCTTCGACCGGCTGCAGGCACAGTGGACCAGGCGCGGGCCCTTGCTGCGTTTCGAGGGCCTGCGTATCGGCGACGGCGCCGGCGCGGTCCGCATCGGTGCGGCCGAAATGCTGGTCTCGCAGTACGCCGGCCTGCTGCCTGGGCGCGCGTTCACCGAGCTGCGCCTGCGCGGACTGCAGCTGACCCTGGAGCGCCTCGACGACGGGCGCTGGCAGGTGCGCGGGCTGCCCGGCGCCGACCAGTCCGACGGTGATCCGTTCGCCACGCTCGAGCGCCTGGGCGAACTGCAGGTGATCGGCGGGCAGCTGACGGTCGATGCCCCCGCGTTCGCACCCGAAACCACGCTGCCGCGCATCGACCTGCGCCTGCAGGTGGACGGGGCGCGCGTGCGCGCCGCCGCGCGCGCCTGGATCGACCCCGCGGCCGAGCCGCTGGACCTGGCGCTCGACCTGGACCGCCACCAGGGCGACGGCCGCGCCTACGTCGCCGCGCTGCAAGCGGACGTCGGCGCCTGGGCGCCGCTGCTGCGCGCTGCCGGCGCCGCCGTCGACGGCGGCCAGGGGCGGGCCCAGCTGTGGCTGCAGCTGCAGGACAAGCGCGTCACCCAGGCGACCCTGGACGCCGCGTTGACCGACGTGGCCGTGCGTGGCGCGGCCCTGCCCGGGCGCGACGCGCCGCGGCTGGCGTTCGAGCGGGTTGAGGCCCGGGCACGCTGGCGCCAGTCGGACGCGGGCTGGCGGCTGGATGCCCCGCACCTGCGACTGGGGCCGGCGGACGCGCCGCAGGTGCTCGACGGCCTGGCCGTCATCGGTGGCCGCCAGTTCGCGCTGAGTGCGGACGGGATCGACGCCGGGCCGCTGCTGTCGCTGCTGGCGCTGGGCGATCGGCTCGACCCGGGCCTGCGCCGCTGGCTGCTCGACGCCGCGCCCGACGCGGAGATCCGCAGCCTCGCCATCGCCCGCGACGAGCGCGGACGCGCGCGGGCGCAGGCGGAGGTGGAGGCGCTGCGCTTTGCCAGCGTCGGCGACACCCCGGGACTCGATGGCCTGGCCGGCAGCCTGAGCGGCGATGCCCAGGGCTTCCGCTTCGTCCCGGATCCGGCCGCCGTGGTGCGATTCGACTGGCCCTCCGGATTCGGTACCCCGCATCCGGTCACCCTGCACGGCGAGCTGGCCGGCTGGCGCGAAGGCGAGGGCCTGCGCATCGGCACGCCCGCGCTGCGGATCGACGGCGAGGGCTATGCGGCCGACGTGCGCGGCGGCATCTGGTTCCAGAACGACGGCACGCGGCCGCTGCTGGAGCTGGCCGCCGAGCTCGACGACGCACAGGTGCCTGTGGCCAGGCGCTTCTGGGTGCGCCACCTGATGCCCGATGCGGCCGAACGCTGGCTCGACGGCGCGCTGCTCGCCGGCCGCGTGCGCGGCGGCCGCGCGGTGCTGCGCGGCGAGCTCGACGACTGGCCGTTCAGCACGCGCCAGGGCCGGCAGCACCACGGCCTGTTCCACGCGCGGGCGCGGCTGGAGGATGCCAGCGTGCGGTTCCAGGACGACTGGCCGGTGCTGGAGGGACTGGATGCCGAAGTCGCCTTCGTCAACGACGGCTTCAGCGTGCAGGGCCGCGGCTCCATCGCCGGGGTCGAGGTGGACGGGCTGCAGGCGCGCCTGGAGCACTACTCGCAGGCGCTGCTGTCGGTGCGGGCGCGTCCGGCCGGCGACGCCGGCAAGGTGCTGGAACTGCTGCGCAGCAGTCCGCTGCGCGCCGGCATCGAGGACACGCTCGACAGCCTGTCCGCATCCGGTCCGCTGTCCGCGACCTTCGCGCTTTCGCTGCCGCTGGACGGCAGCGGGGCCGCACCGGGCGTGAGCGGCGACGTGGACCTGCGCGGCGTCGCCCTGGGCGATACGCGCTGGAACCTGGAGCTGCAGCGCGTGCGCGGCGTGGCCCGCTACGACCGCAACGGCTTCCGCGGCGACGGCCTGGCGGCGGTGCGCGATGGCCGCGCGTCCGCGCTGTCGCTGCGCGCGGGACGCGGTCACGTACGCGATCCTGGCGCCGCGTTCGAGGCCGAACTCGAGGCGCCGCTCACTGCGGCCGAACTGCTGGCGCAGGCGCCGCGCCTGGACTGGCTGGCGCCGCACATGGACGGACGCTCGCTGTGGCGGGTGGGCGTGACCGTGCCGCGCAGCGGACGTGCCGGCGCCGGCGGCACCCGCCTGCAGCTGCGCTCGGACCTGGTGGGCACCGCGCTGGCGCTGCCCGCGCCGCTGCACAAGCCGGCGGGCGAGGCGCTGCCGACCACGGTTACCGCCAGCCTGCCCCTGGAGGAGGGCGAGGTCGCGGTGGCGATGGGCGAGCGGCTTGCCCTGCGCGCGCGCAGCGGTCGAACAGGCACCGGCATCCGCATCCTGTTGGGCGCACGCGCCGTCCCGGATCCGCCACCGGCGAGCGGGTTGGTGGTTGGCGGCCGCACGCCGGAGCTGGACCTGCTGGGCTGGACCTCGCTGGCCGGTGGCGACGCGAATGGGGGCGAGGGCGATGCGCTGGCGCTGCGCGGCATCGACGTGGAGGTCGGCAGCCTGCGCCTGCTCGGGTCCGGCTTCGCCGACACCCGCGTACAGGTGTCGCAGGATGCGATGCAGACCCGCGTCCAGTTCGACGGCGCGGCGCTCGCCGGTGCGCTGCAGGTGCCACGCGCGGCGCGTGCGCCGGTCAGCGGGCGCTTCGCACGCCTGCACTGGCAGCCGCCGGCGCTGTTGTCCGGCACGGGTGGCGGGGCTGGCACGGCGGCGACGACCGCGATGGCCGCGCCGGAGCAGGCCGATCCGGGCCAGGATCCCGCGCAGGTCCCGCCGCTGCAGCTCCAGGTCGATGATTTCCGCTTCGGCACGCTCGCCCTTGGCCAGCTGCAGTTGCGCACGCGCCCCAGCGACACCGGCCTGGAGATCGAGCAGCTGCAGACCCGCTCGCCGAGCCAGCGACTGGATGCCGGCGGCAGCTGGACCGGGCGCGGGGCCGCCGCGCGCACCCGGCTGCGCGTGGATGCCGACAGCCGCGACTTCGGCGAGCTGATGGCGGGGCTTGGCTTCGGCAACAGCATCGACAGCGGCCAGGGCCGACTGCGCTTCGAGGCGGACTGGCCGCGCAGTCCTGCCGACTTCTCGCTCGGGGCGATCCAGGGCGAGCTGTCGGTGGCGATCGAGGACGGGCGCCTGGTCGAGGTGGAGCCGGGCGCGGGACGCGTGCTCGGCCTGCTCGGCGTCGCGCAGCTGCCGCGCCGGCTGCTGCTCGATTTCCGCGATTTCTTCTCCAGGGGCTTCGCCTTCGACCGGATCGCCGGCACCGTGCATTTCGCGGGGGGCACGGCGCGCAGCGACGGCATGGCCATCGACGGTCCGGCCGCGGAGATCCGCATGCACGGCCGCAGCGACCTGCGCGCGCAGACCCACGACCAGGTGATCGAGGTGCACCCGCGTACCGGCAACCTGCTGCCAGCGGTGGGCGCGATCGCCGGCGGCCCGGTCGGCGCCGCGGTCGGCGCGGTGGCCAACGCCGTGCTCAAGCGCCCGCTGGGGGAGATGAACGCGCGCACCTACCGCGTGACCGGTCCGTGGAAGGACCCGAAGGTCGAAGTGGTCGGCGCTTCGCCCGCCCCGCAGGCCGCCGCAGCCCCGCCGCACGCGCCGTCAGCGCGCATCCAGTGAGATTCCGCGACGCCGGGCTTGCCATCGGCGTCGCAATCCCCAGACTGCCCGCATGGACACTCCCGATACCGCGCTATCCATCGCCCAGTCGCGGCTGCTGCTGCCGGCCGGCCTCGACGCCACGCACCTGGAGCGCATGTTCGGCACCCTGCTGGGCCCGGGCATCGATTTCGGCGACCTGTACTTCCAGCATTCGCGGCGCGAGAGCTGGAGCGTGGAGGACGGCATCGTCAAGGACGGCGCGCACTCGATCGAGCAGGGCGTGGGCGTGCGCGCGATCAGCGGCGAGAAGACCGGCTTCGCCTATTCCGACGACATCAACGGCGAGGCGCTGCTGGAAGCGGCGCATTCGGCGCGCGCCATCGCCCGCGACGGCGCCTCACGCATGCCGCAGGGCCTGGCCGTGGCCCGGCGCCGCGGCGACCTCTACCCGGCGCGCGACCCCGTCGACGCGATGGACAACGCCGCGAAGGTCGAGGCGCTGCGCCGCGTCGACCGCGCGCTGCGCGCGGCCGACCCGCGGGTGAAGCAGGTAATGGTCAGCCTGACCGGCGGCGTCGACACCGTGCTGGTGGCGCGCAGCGACGGCGTGCTGGCCGGCGACGTACGCCCGCTGGTGCGGCTCAACGTGCAGGTGATCGTCGAGCAGGACGGGCGCCGCGAGAGCGGCTACGCCGGCTATGGCGGCCGCTACGGCTATGACGTGCTGCTCGGCGACGGTCGTCCCGAGGAATTCGCGCGCGAGGCGCTGCGCCAGGCCCTGGTCAACCTCGAGGCGATCGACGCGCCGGCCGGCAACATGCCGGTGGTGCTCGGCAACGGCTGGCCGGGCGTGCTGCTGCACGAGGCGGTCGGCCACGGCCTGGAGGGCGACTTCAACCGCAAGGGCACCAGCACCTATGCGGGGCGCATGGGCCAGCGGGTGGCGGCGCCTGGCGTAACCATCGTCGACGACGGCACGCTCGACGGCCGCCGCGGCTCGCTCAACGTCGACGACGAGGGCACGCCGACGCGCTGCACCACGCTGATCGAGGACGGTGTGCTGACCGGCTACATGCAGGACACGCTCAACGCCCGGCTGATGGGCGTGGCGCCCACCGGCAACGGCCGCCGCGAGTCGTTCGCGCACCTGGTGATGCCGCGCATGACCAATACCTACATGCTGGCCGGCACGCACGAGCGCGAGGAGATGATCCGCTCGGTGAAGAAGGGCCTGTACGCGGTCAACTTCGGCGGCGGCCAGGTCGACATCACCAGCGGCAAGTACGTGTTCTCGGCCACCGAGGCCTACCTGATCGAGGACGGCCGCATCACCGCGCCGGTGAAGGGCGCGACCCTGATCGGCAACGGCCCCGAAACCATGCAGCGCGTGACCATGGTCGGCAACGACCTGGCCCTGGACGAGGGCGTGGGCACCTGCGGCAAGGACGGCCAGAGCGTGCCGGTCGGCGTGGGCCAGCCCTCGCTGCTGGTCTCGCAGATCACGGTGGGCGGAACCCGGGCCTGAGCGCGATGCGCGGTCGAAGGCAGCTGCCAGCCCGGAGCGTCGCCGCGCGGCCGCGCGGCGACGGGTCAGTCGGCCTCGGCGGCTGCGTCGAGGTCGGGCGTTTCCTCGTCTTCACCGCCCGCCAGCAGGGTGCGGATCTCGCGGAACAGCTCGCGGAACGCGCGCGGCGGCTTGTTGCGGGCGCGTTCGTCCAGCGTGTTGCGCACCAGTTGGCGCAGCTTCTGGCGGTCGGCGGCCGGAAACTCCGCCAGCAGTTCGCCCAGCGCCGCGTCGCCTTCGTCCAGCAGCCGCTCGCGCCAGCGCTCGGCGCGGTGCAGCTGGGCGGTTTCCTGCCTGGCCGCTTCGCCGCCGGCGTCCAGCGCGTCGCGGATCGCGTCGAGCACCTCGTCGTCCTCGCGCCGCATCTGCTTGGCCAGGAAGGCCAGCTGCCGCTTGCGCGCGATGTGCGAACTGATCCGCCGCGCCTCGGCGATATGCGGCAGCAGGTGCTCGGGCACCGGCAACCTGTCCAGCCGGCCGGGATCCAGCTCGGCGAGCGTGCCGGCCAGCGCCAGCACGTCGAGCGCCTCGCGGCGCTGCTGGCTGCGGCTCGGCGACAGGAACTCGCCGGTGTCTTCGTCCTTTCCTCTCATCGCATCAGGATAAGCCATTGAACAGCGTTGCCGTGCCCGTGAACGAAGACGACAGCCCCGAGCGCCTGCAGCGGCTGGAGGGGCTGGCCGCGCGCCTGCTCGACGCCTGCCGCGCGCAGGGCGCCAGCCAGGCCGAGGTTTCGTGCTCGGAGGAGCGCGGCCTGAGCGTGGGCGTGCGCATGGGCGAGGTCGAGACGGTGGAGTCCACCCGCGACCGCGGCATCGGCGTGACCGTTTACTTCGGCAAGCGCAAGGGCAGCGCCAGCACCGCCGACCTGCGCGAATCCAGCCTCGAGGCGACCGTGGCCCAGGCCTGCGCCATCGCCCGCTTCACCGAGGACGACCCGGCTGCCGGGCTGGCCGACGCCGAACTGATGGCGCGCCCCGGACCCGCCGGCTGGCCGGACTTCGACGACTGGCATCCCTGGGCGATCGATGCGGACCAGGCGGTGGACCTGGCCCTGGCCTGCGAAACCGCGGGTCGCGAGGCCGACGCGCGCATCGGCAATTCCGACGGCGCGTCGGTCAGCACCAGCACGTCGTTGAGCGTCTACGCCAACTCGCACGGCTTCGTCGGCAGCGAGCGCGGCAGCCACCACAGCATCGGCTGTGCGCTGATCGCCGGCAGCGGCGAGGACATGCAGCGCGATGGCTGGTACAGCTTCGCCCTGGCCGCTGAAGACCTGGATGCGCCGGCCCGGATCGGGCGCAAGGCGGCGGAGCGCGCGCTGGCGCGGCTGCAGCCGCGGCCGGTCGCCACCGGCGAGTACCCGGTGCTGTTCCAGGCCGAGGTCGCGCGCTCGCTCATCGGCCACCTGCTGGGGGCGGTGTCGGGCGGATCGCTGTACCGGCGCGCCAGCTTCCTGCTCGACAGTGCCGGCACGCGCCTGTTCCCGGACTGGTTCTCGATCCACGAGGATCCGTTCCTGCACCGCGGCCTGCGCTCGGCGGCCTGGGACAACGAGGGCGTGGCCACCCGCGCCTCGGCGCTGGTGGACGGCGGCGTGCTGCAGCGCTACGTGCTGGGCAGCTACTCGGCGCGCCGGCTGGGGCTGCAGACCACCGCCAACGCCGGCGGGGTGCACAACCTGCAGGTCGGCGCGAACGCGGGCGGCTTCGAGGCGCTGCTGTCCGGGATGGGGCGCGGGCTGGTGGTCACCGAACTGATGGGACAGGGCGTCAACACCGTCACCGGCGACTATTCGCGTGGTGCGGCGGGTTTTCTTGTCGAAAACGGCGAGATCGCCTGGCCGGTGGACGGCATCACCATCGCCGGCAACCTGCGCGGGATGTTCGAGTCCATCGAGGCGGTGGGCAGCGACGTCGACCCGCGTTCGCACATCCGCACCGGGTCGATCCTGCTGGGCCGGATGACCGTTGCAGGCGCGGATTGACGTTATGCTTGGCGGGCCGCGCAGGGGGTGCCGGCGGCGTGACGCGGCCATCCAACGGCCCTATCCATCCAGTCCAGGGGAAGATTCCATGAGCGACACCAACCCGGTCCACGGCAGTGCGAGCCAGGACGACCGCACCATTGCGATGCTGACCCACCTGTCCGGCATCATCCTCGGCTTCATCGTGCCGCTGGTGGTCTGGCTGATCAACAAGGACAAGGCCGACCGCGGATTCCTGGTCAGCCAGTCCAAGGAAGCGCTGAACTTCCAGATCACGCTGCTGTTCGGCTACATCATCGGCGTGGTGCTGTCGATCATCCTGATCGGCGCGCTGCTGAACCTCCTGCTGTGGATCGCCTGCATCGTCTTCAGCATCATCGCCGGCCTCGCCGCGAACAAGGGCGAGGACTACCGCTATCCGTTCGCCATCCGCCTGATCAACTGACGGGCACGCGGCCGCCGTCGCGGGCAGGATCCCGCGGCGCGCGGCGCCCCGGGGACCAGGGCATCAGTTGGGTTGAGTTTCCGCGCGGCGGGCGCAACATCGTTCCGGACCCGGACGGTTTCCGGTGGGAGACGGACGATGGACACTCTGCTCGATCGTGAAGGTGCCTCGCTGGCCGATCGCCAGTGGGCGGCGGGCGCGCATCTGGGCGCGCTGCTGCTGGCGCTGCTCACCAGCTGGACCGCCGGCTTCGCCGGCATGCTGGCGGCGGGCGTGGTCTACCTGCTCAAGCGCGACGATTCACCATTTGCCGCGGCGCATGCGCGCGAGGCCTTCAACTTCAACCTCAGCATGTTTCTGTACGCCTGCGCGGTGTGTGTGATCGGCGTGCTGCTGCTGGGCGCGACCGTGCTCACCCTGGGCCTGGGCATCATCCTCACCGCACCGGCGGGCATCGTGCTGCTGCTGGCCGCGGGCGCGCTCGCGGTGACGTGGCTGGTGTGCGGCATCATCGGCACAACGAAGGCCTGGAACGGCGAGGCATACCGTTATCCGCTGACGCTGCGCCTCCTGTAGCGACAGCAGTCCGCCCGCGTCCCGGCCGGGGCGCGGGTGGGACCGTCCGGGGTCAGGCGGCTTCGGCCGACCGGATGCGCGGGCCCTCGCGCAGGGCCTTGCCGACCATCGACACCAGCAGCTCGAGTTCGTCGGCCGTGGTCTCGAAGCGCGGGGTGAAGCGCAGCGAGTTGGCGCCGCCGTGGATCACGCCGATGCCGTGCTCGCGCAGCCATTCCTCGGTCGACCCCGCGCCGTAGCACTTGAACTGCGGCGCCAGTTCGCAGGAGAACAGCAGGCCGGTGCCCTGCACGCCGGTGAGCAGCCCGCCGAGCTCGGCCTTGAGCGCCTCGAGCCTGGCCACGGCTTCCTGGCCGCGCTGGCGGATGTTGGCGCGCAGTTCGGGGGTGATCGCGTCGAGCACGGCGCAGGCCACGTCGAGCGCGCGCGGGTTGGTGGTCATGGTGTTGCCGTACACGCCGGTGCGATACAGCTGCGCGGTGGACTCGGTGACGGCCAGCACCGACAGCGGGTACTGCCCAGCGTTGAGGGCCTTGGAATAGGTTTCCATGTCCGGCGGGGCGCAGCCTTCGAAGCCGGGGTAGTCGACGATCGACAGCACGCCGTGGGCGCGCAGGCCGGCCTGGATGGAGTCGACCAGGAGCAGGCCGCCGTGCGCGGCGGTGAGCTCGCGCGCCACGTCGTAGAAGGCGCGGGGCAGGGCGCGGCCTGGGTCGCCTTCGCCCATCACCGGCTCCAGGAACACCGCCTCGATGAACCAGCCGTTCGCCTCGGCGTCGGCGAAGGCGCGGCGCAGCGCGTCGGCGTCGTAGGGATCGACCGCGATCAGCGAGTCCTCGCCGCGGAAGCTGGCCAGGTGCTGCAGGTAGGTCTTGCGGGTCGAGTCGGAGTACAGCGCCGGGCGCTCGGTGCGGCCGTGGAAGCTGCCCTTGACCACGAGGCGCTTGATTTTCGCGCCGGCGTGGCGGCCGCCGGCGTCGGTCATCAGCTTGCTGTTGACGTCGGCGATGCGCGCGGCCAGGCCCACTGCCTCCGAGCCCGAATTCAGGCACAGGAAGCGGGCGAAGGGGCAGCCGCCGGCGCTGTGGCCGATCTCGCGGCGCAGGGCGCGGTCGAGGCGCAGCTGCGACAGGCTGGGCGTCATGACGTTGGCCATGGTCTGCGGCTTGGCCATCGCTTCGATCACCGCCTTGGGCGCGTGGCCGAAGCCGAGCATGCCGTAGCCGCCGGAGTCGTGGACCACCGCGCCCTTGAGCGTCACGATCCACGGCCCGCGCGCGGTCAGCGCGACATAGGGGTTCACCGCATCGGTGGCGTAGAAGTTCACGAAGCCCGCCTGGACCGCCTCGACCTGTGCGGACTCGTCGAGTTCGAGCAGGTCGGCGAAGTCGCCGCGGATGCGCGCGTACTCCTCGGCCGCGGCCGCGATCGCCTCGCGCAGCTCGGGGTGGCTGGCGGCCAGCCGTTCGAGCGTGGCGTCATCCAGGCCGGTGGTGCGGCGCTGGCCGCCGTGTGCGCGCAGGGGGGCGAGGGCAGCGGTGATCGACATCGGCGCTTCTCCTGGAAACGAGCCGGCGCAGCGGTGGCGCCGTGGGGGCAGGTGGGAGGCCGCCAGCGGCGGCCCTGCTCCTATTATCTCGATCCCTTCGGCGAAAGACAGGGCGGATCCGCGCAGAATTCACTATCATTTCGGCGGATTGCCGAAGGTTTTGCGCAGATCATGAAGATTACTCCCGCCGACGCCCAGCTGCTGTCCGCCCTGCGCGAAAACGCGCGCGCCTCGACCGCCGAAATCGCCCGGCGGCTGGGGCTGTCGCGCACCACGGTGCAGAGCCGGATGGAGCGCCTGGAGCGCGAAGGCGTGATCCGCGGTTACACCGTGCGCGTGAACGAGCAGGTCGAGCGCGGCTACATCCGCGCCCACATCCTGATCACGGTGGCGCCCAAGCAGATGCCGGCCGTGGTGCAGGCCCTGCACGAGATGCCGCAGGTGCGCAGCCTGCACTCGGTGAGCGGCGCGCATGACCTGGTGGCGATGGGCGTGGTGCCGACGGTGGTGGACATGGACGAACTGACCGACCGCATCGGCGCGCTCGACGGCGTGGAGCGCACCACCTCGGCGGTCATTCTCTCGACCAAGTTCGAACGGTAAGCGTCCTTCGCCACAGGCGAAGGACGCCGTCGCCTCTCCCCCGCGCGCCGGGGAGGGGGTCGCCTGCAGCGCATGTGATGGAGTGGGAGAAGGCCGCCGCACGCCGCGAGCAGCCGCCCTTCCCCCGGTCATCGCCGCGGCGATCATCCGGAGCGGTCCATGGGAGGCGCCCGGCCTTGCGGCGGGCGCCCCGCCTGCACGTCCCAGGCGCCACACACGCCTACAATTCGCCCATGAAGAAGTCCGATTTCTCCTACCACCTGCCACCGGAGCTGATTGCGCAGGAACCCCTGCCGGAGCGTTCGGCGAGCCGCATGCTGGTGGTGCCGCCGGGCGAGGCCGCGCTGGTGGATGCGCGCATCCGCGCGCTGGGCGACTGGCTGCGCCCGGGCGACCTGATGGTGTTCAACGACACGCGGGTGATCCCGGCGCGGCTGTTCGGGCAGAAGGAAACCGGCGGTCGCGTGGAGATCCTGATCGAGCGCCTGCTGCCGGACAACCGGGCGCGAGCGCAGCTGGGCGTGAGCAAGCCGCCGCGGCCGGGCTCGCGCATCGCGCTGGACGCGGGCGGCGAGGCGGTGGTGCTCGATCGCGACGGCGGCTTCTACCACCTGCAGTTCGAGGTGCCCGGCGCGCTCGAAGCCTGGCTGCTGGAGGCTGGACGACTGCCGCTGCCTCCCTACATCCGCCGCGAACCCGGCCGCGACGACGCCGAGCGCTACCAGACCGTGTTCGCGCGGGAGGTCGGCGCGGTGGCCGCGCCCACCGCCGGCCTGCATTTCGACGACGCGCTGCTGGCCGACCTGCGCGCGCGCGGGATCGAATCGGGCCACGTCACCCTGCACGTGGGTGCCGGGACCTTCCAGCCGGTGCGCGCCGACGACCTGCACCAGCACGCCATGCACAGCGAATGGATCAACGTCGGCGCGCAACTGGTCGCCCAGGTGCGGCGCACCCGCGCCGCCGGCGGGCGCGTGATCGCGGTGGGGACCACGGTCGTGCGCGCGCTGGAGAGCGCGTCCGTGGACGGTGAACTGCATCCGCATTCGGGCGAGACCAGCATTTTCATCTTTCCCGGCTACCGCATCCGCAGCGTCGACGCGCTGCTCACCAACTTCCACCTGCCCGAATCGACCCTGCTGATGCTGGTGTCGGCATTCGCCGGGCGCGAGCGGATCCTGGCGGCCTACGCGCACGCGGTGCGCGAGCGCTACCGCTTCTTCTCCTACGGCGACGCGATGCTGCTGCTGGGCGACCGCTTCGGCTGAGCCGGCGCGTCGCCGGGCCGGCGGGCAGGGGCGGGCGCGGATGAGTACAATTCTCGTTTCCACGCGGCGCTGCGCCGCGCAGAACGCCAGGAGTCCCGAATGCGTCTTGCCCATGCCGCCCGCCTGCCTGCCCTTGCGGCCCTCGTCCTGCTGGCCGCCTGCGGCCAGCGCGAACCGGCTGCGCCGGCGCAGGACCCGGCCGCGAGCGAGGCGCCGACCGCCACCGGCGAGGTCAACCTCTACACCACGCGCGAGCCGGGCCTGATCCAGCCGCTGCTTGACGCGTTCACTGCATCGTCCGGCATCCGGGTCAACACCGTGTTCGTGCGCGATGGACTGCTCGAGCGCGTGCGCGCGGAAGGCGAGCGTTCGCCGGCCGACGTCCTTATGACGGTGGACACCGGCAACCTGCTCGACCTGGTCGACAACGGCCAGACCCAGCCCGTCGCATCGCAGGCGCTGGACGCTGCGATTCCGGCGCACCTGCGCGGCGGCGACGGGCAGTGGTACGCCCTGTCGCTGCGCGACCGCATCCTGTACGCGGACAAGGACCTGCAGCTCGACGGCTTCACCTACGAGCAGCTGGCCGATCCGCAGTGGAAGGGCCGCGTCTGCATCCGCTCGGGCCAGCATCCCTACAACACCAGCCTGATCGCGGCGATGATCGCCCACGCCGGCGCCGAGAAGACCGAGCAATGGCTGCGCGGGGTCAAGGCCAACCTGGCGCGCAAGGCCGCCGGCGGCGACCGCGACGTGGCCCGCGACATCCTCGCCGGCATCTGCGACATCGGCATCGCCAATGCCTACTACGTCGGCCGCATGAAGAACGCCGAGCCGGGCAGCGAGCAGCACCAGTGGGGCGAGGCGATCCAGGTGATCCGCCCCGTCTTCGCCAGCGCGGAAGGCGGCGGCACCCACGTCAACATCAGCGGCGCGGCGGTCGCGAAGTTCGCCCCCAACCGCGACAACGCGGTGAAGCTGCTCGAGTACCTGGTCTCGGACGAGGCGCAGAGCCTGTATGCGCGCGCCAACTACGAATACCCGGTCAAGGCCGGGGTCGAGCTCGATCCGGTGGTGGCGAGCTTCGGCGAAATGAAGGTCGATGCGCTGCCGCTGACCGAAGTGGCCAGGCACCGCAAGCAGGCCAGCGAGCTGGTCGACCGCGTCGGCTTCGACAACTGACGGTGCGGGTGCGCGGCGCAAGGGCGCGCACCCCGGATCCGGTTCGACCGCGATGACCACGCTGGCCGCCGCCGCGTTCCGCGCCCGCGCCCGTCCGCACCTGGACGGCTGGCTGCTGGCCGCGCTGCTGGTGGCGGGCGTCGTGCTGCTGCCGCTGCTGGCGCTGGCGTGGACGGCGGCACAGGGCAGCGCCGGACTGTGGTCGCACATCGCGGCCAGCGTATTGCCGGCCGCGGCCTGGAACACGCTGCTGCTGCTGGCGGGCGTCGGCGCGCTGGTGGTGTGCATCGGCACCGGCGCGGCCTGGCTGGTGACCGCCTACGAGTTCCCGGGGCGCGGAGTGATGGCCTGGGCGCTGCTGCTGCCGCTGGCGGTGCCGACCTATATCGTGGCCTACGCCTATCTCGACCTGCTGCATCCGCTGGGTCCGGTGCAGTCGCTGCTGCGCACGCTGCTGGGCTACGACAGTCCGCGCGATTTCCGGCTGCCCGATATCCGCGGCCTCGGCGGCTGCATCGTGCTGCTGGGCTTCGTGCTGTACCCGTACGTGTACATCACCACGCGCGCGATGTTCATGACCCAGGCCGCGAGCCTGCTGGAGGCGGCGCGCACGCTCGGCGCCGGGAGGGCGGCGCTGTTCCGGCGCGTGGCCCTGCCGCTGGCGCGGCCGGCGATCGCGGTGGGCGCGGCACTGGCCCTGCTGGAAACGCTCAACGACATCGGCGCGTCCGAGTTCCTCGGCGTGCAGACGATGACGGTCTCGGTCTATACCACCTGGATCACGCGCAGCGACCTGCCGGGCGCGGCGCAGATCGCGCTGGCGATGCTGCTGCTGGTCGTGGTGCTGATCGCGATCGAACGCCACGGCCGCCGTCGCCAGCGCTACGCCAGCACGCTGCGCCCGCGCCCGATGCAGCGCCAGCGCCTGCATGGCGGCGCAGCCTGGCTGGCGCTGGCCGCGGCGGCGCTGCCGGTGCTGGTGGGCTTCGTCGCGCCCACGGCCTATCTGGTCGCGGAAAGCTGGCAGCGCTTCGATGCGGGCGGCGGCGTGTCGCCGACCTTGTGGTCGAGCGCCTGGAACACGCTGCGCGTGGCGACCCTGGCGACCTTCGCCACCGTCGGCGCAGGGCTGGTGCTGGCCTGGGCGCTGCGCCTGGCGCAGGCGCGACGGCGTCCCGCGCTGGCGTCGCTGGCGATGCGCGCCGGCAGCTTGGGCTACGCCGTGCCCGGCACCGTGCTTGCGATCGGGCTGCTGGCGCCGCTGGCCTGGTTCGACGATGGCGCCAACCTGCTGCTGCAGGGGCTCGGCATGACGCCGCGCATGCTGCTGATGGGCTCGGTCTCGGCGCTGGTGCTGGCCTACGTGCTGCGCTTCGCGATCATCGCCGCCGGCAGCGCGGAGGCGGGGCTGGCGCGGATCCCGGCCTCGCTCGACCAGGCCGCGCGCGGGCTCGGCGATCCGGCCGGCAGGATGCTCCGGCGGGTGCACCTGCCGCTGCTGCGTCCGTCGCTGGCCGCGGCGGCGCTGCTGGTGTTCGTCGATGCGATGAAGGAGCTGCCCGCCACCCTGCTGCTGCGGCCGCTCAACTTCGAGACCCTGGCCACCTGGCTGTACGCCGACGCCGCGCGCGGCGCCTACGAGGACGGGGCGGTCGCGGCGCTGCTGATCGTGCTGGCCGGGCTGCTGCCGGTGATCCTGCTTTCGCGCACCGGCCCGGCCTACGCCCGCCAGGCGGTGTCGCCTTGAACGCGATGCTGGAGGCGCAGGACATCGGCGTGTCCTATCCGGTCGCCGGCGGCGCGCGCACGGTGGTCGACGGGCTGTCGCTGCGGCTGGCGCGCGGCGAGATCGGCTGCCTGCTGGGCCGATCGGGCTGCGGCAAGACCACGGTGCTGCGCGCCGTCGCCGGGTTCGAACCGCTGCAGGCGGGCGAGGTGCGGCTCGATGGACGGGTGCTGTCGTCGCCTGGCCGCACGCTGCCGCCGGAGCAGCGCGGCGTCGGGATGATGTTCCAGGACTACGCGCTGTTCCCGCACCTGGACGTGGCCGGCAACGTCGGCTTCGGGCTGTCGCGGATGCCGCGCCGCGAGCGTCGGACGCGGGTGGCCGAGGTGCTGGAGCTGGTGGGACTGCCCGACCGCGCCGACGCCTGGCCGCACGAGCTGTCCGGTGGCCAGCAGCAGCGGGTGGCGCTGGCGCGCGCCCTGGCGCCGTCGCCGGCGCTGCTGCTGCTCGACGAACCGTTCTCCAACCTCGACATCGACACCCGCGAGCACCTGGCCGCCGAACTGCGCGCGATCCTGCGGCGCACCGGCACCACCGCGCTGCTGGTCACCCACGACCAGGCCGAAGCCTTCGCGATGGCGGACGCCATCGGGGTGATGGAGCAGGGGAGGATCCTGCAGTGGGCGGATGCGGCCACGCTGTACGCCGCGCCCGCGGATCCGTTCGTGGCCGGCTTCATCGGCCGCGGACGGGTGCTGCCGGCCGCGTCGCTGGGGCTGGCCGGCAGTGGACAGGTGCTGCTGCGGCCAGACCGGCTGGTGCCGGACCGGCAGGGATCGCTTCGTGCCGAAGTGCTGGCGGTCTCGTTCCGCGGGCCGGGGCGCGTGGCCGTGCTTCGGCTGGGGGACGGCGCCCTGGTCGAGGTCGACCTGCCCGCGGACATGGCGCCGGCGCCGGGCGCGGTGCTGGCCCTGCGGCTGCGCGACGAAGGACTGGTGCGCTTCGGCTGAACAGGCGGCCCGGTGCCCCGCCCCCTACAATGTGCGGCCGGCGACCGCGAGGCAGGGGCCTGCGCCGCGTCGCCCGCGATCTTTTCCGACTGGCTCCATTGCCGGCGCCTGCGCTCCGGCGGGCCTGCGCCACGCCCCCGCCTGTCCCATCCGATGCCCGATCCCGCCCCATGTCCCGCATGCAGTTCGACCTGATCACCACCGACGGCGCCGCGCGCCGCGGACGCCTGGCCTTCCCGCGCGGTGTGGTGGAAACCCCCGCCTTCATGCCGGTCGGCACCTACGGCACGGTCAAGGGCATGCTGCCCGGGCAGGTGCGCGAGCTCGGCGCGCAGATCATCCTCGGCAATACCTTCCACCTGTACCTGCGGCCCGGGCTGGAGGTGATCGAGGCGCATGGCGGCCTGCATGGCTTCTCGCGCTGGGACGGGCCGATCCTCACCGACTCGGGCGGTTTCCAGGTGTTCTCGCTGGCGCACCGGCGCAAGATCACCGAGGCCGGGGTGACCTTCGCCGCGCCCACCGACGGCTCGAAGGTGTTCCTCGGCCCGGAGGAATCGATGCACATCCAGAAGGTGCTGGGCAGCGACATCGTGATGATCTTCGACGAGTGCCCGCCGGTGAACGTCGACGGCAGGCCGGTCGACAAGCGCGTGGTGGAGCGTTCGATGGAACTGTCGTTGCGCTGGGCCGAGCGCTCGAGGCGCGCCCACGAGGGCAACGACGCGGCGCTGTTCGGCATCGTCCAGGGCGGCGTGCACCACGACCTGCGCAGCCGCTCGGCCGAGGGCCTGCAGCAGATCGGCTTCGACGGCTACGCCATCGGCGGCCTGGCGGTGGGCGAGACTGAGGACGAGCGCAACGCCATGCTCGACCACACCTGCCCGCAGCTGCCTGCCGACCGGCCGCGCTACCTGATGGGCGTGGGCCGGCCCGAGGACCTGGTCGAGGCGGTGGCGCGCGGCGTGGACATGTTCGACTGCGTGATGCCGACCCGCAACGCGCGCAACGGCCACTACTTCACCTCGACCGGCGTGGTCCGGGTCCGCAACGCGAAGTACGAGCGGGACCTGCGCCCGATCGAAGAAGGTTGCGGCTGCCCGGCCTGCGCCGGTGGATACAGCCGCGCCTACCTGCGCCACCTCGACCGCTGCAACGAGATGCTCGGCCCGATCCTGGGCACCCTGCACAACCTGTGGCACTACCAGAAGCTGATGGCGGACATGCGCGCGGCGATCGCCGCGGGAACCTTCGCCACCTTCCGCGAGTCTTTCCACGCGCTGCGACGGCCGCATTGAGCCGCGCCCCGGCGCGCCGCGGGCAGGGCGCCGCAGCCCGCCTTTGGCCGTGCCTCCCGGCCCCGGCCCGGCCCGCGGCGGGGCCGTGGCATAATTCCCCGCTATTTTTCCGACGGATGTCCCCATGAACCTGCTCGACCTGATCATTGCCCCGGCCCACGCCCAGGCCGCCACCGGCCAGCCCGCCGGTCCCGGCCTGATGGGCGCCGTGCTGCCCTTCCTGATCCTGTTCGCGGTCATGTACTTCCTGATGATCCGCCCGCAGATGAAGCGGCAGAAGGAACACCGCGCCATGCTCGACAAGCTGGCCGTGGGCGACGAGGTCATCACCAGCGGCGGCATCGCCGGCGTGGTGCGCTCGCTGGGCGAGAGCTTCGTGACCATCGAGATCGCCGACCGCGTGGAGATCCGCGTCCAGCGCGGCGCCGTCGGCAACGTGCTGCCCAAGGGCACGCTCAAGTCGGCCTGAGGCCGGCGACCACCACTACCGCGGCCCGTCCGCGCGCGGCGTGATGCCGCGACGGTGTCCCGGCCCCGCCGGGAACCGGCCCCCGGGGGTGCGCCCCCATTCGCCAGGCGATACCTGCAATGCTCGAATTTCCCCGCTGGAAATACGCCCTCATCCTGATCGTGGTGCTGCTCAGCGCGCTCTATGCCGTGCCGAACCTGTACCAGAAGGACCCCTCCGTGCAGGTCACCAAGAACCGCCCGGCGGCGGTCGTGGACGAGGCCCTGGTGCGGCGCGTGGAGCAACTGCTGTCGGAGGCGGGCATCGCCCCGCGCTCGGTCGAGCTCGAAGGCGGCCAGGTGCTGGTGCGCCTGCCCGATGCGCCGACCCAGACCCGCGCCTCGGACGTGCTGCGCCCGGCGCTGGGCCAGGACTACTCGGCCGCCCTGAACCTGGTGCCGACCACGCCCGCCTGGCTGGAGAAGCTCGGCGCGCGCCCGATGTCGCTGGGCCTGGACCTGCAGGGTGGCGTGCACTTCATGATGCAGGTCGACCAGAAGGCGGCGCTCGAGAAGCGCCTGGACGGCTATGCCGACGCGATCCGCACCGCGCTGCGCGAAGCGCGCATCGGCTACACCGGCGCCGACCGGCGCGCCGACGGCACCATCCAGGTCACCCTGGCCAACGCGGCCGACGCCGCGCGGGCGCGCACCGAGATCGCCAACGCCATGGGCGGCATGGGCGGAGCCGCCCTGGGCACCAGCGGCCCCGCCATCGAGGTGGACGGCAACCGCATCGGCGTGCGCCTGTCGGAGGGCGAGCTGAGCCGCATCGCCACCGACGCTATCGAGCAGAACCGCAACGTCATCGCCAACCGCATCAACGCCATCGGCGTGGCCGAGCCCTCGCTGCAGCGCCAGGGCGACGACCGCCTGGTGATCCAGCTGCCGGGCCTGCAGGACACGGCCGAGGCCAAGCGCCTGATCGGCGCCACCGCCACCCTGGAGTTCCGCGCCGTGACCGGCGACGAGGCCCAGGCCGCGGCCGCCCTGGCCGACAACAACATCCCGGCAGGCTCGCGCATCTACTACGACCAGAACGGCCAGCCGCTGCTGCTCTCGCGCCGCCTGCTGGTCTCCGGCGACGAGCTGGTGAACGCGCAGCCGCAGACCGATCCGCAGACCGGCCTGCCGGCGGTGTCGATCACGCTCAATGCCGCGGGCGGCAAGCGCATGCTCGACCACACGCTGGAGAACGTGGGCAACCGCCTCGGCATCGTCTACGTCGAACGCATCCCCACGGTGACCATGGTCAACGGCGAGGAGGTGCGTTCCTCGCGCACCGAGGAGCGCGTGATCAGCTCCTCGACCATCCGCGGCGTGTTCGGCAAGGACTTCCAGACCACCGGCCTGAGCCGCGAGGAAGCCACCGCCCTGGCCAAGCAGCTCAAGGCCGGCGCGCTGGCCGCGCCGATGGACTTCGTCGAGGAGGGGGTGATTGGCCCCAGCCTCGGCGCCGAGAACGTGGCCCGCGGTACCCAGGCGGTGATGTACGCCTTCGCGTTCACCCTGGTGTTCTTCGCCCTCTACTACCGCATGTTCGGCCTGATCACCTGTATCGCCCTGCTGCTCAACCTGGTGATGGTGGTGGCGGTGATGAGCCTGTTCGGCGCCACCATGACCCTGCCGGGCTTCGCCGGCCTGGCGCTGTCGATCGGCATGTCGGTGGACGCGAACGTGCTGATCAACGAGCGCATACGCGAGGAACTGCGCGCCGGCCTGCCGCCGCGCACCGCCATCGCCACCGGCTACGACAAGGCCTCGGGCACGATCTTCGACTCCAACATGACCGCGCTGCTGGCCGGCGTGGCGCTGTACGCGTTCGGCACCGGCCCGCTGCGCGGCTTCGCCGTCACCATGGTCATCGGCATCCTGACCTCGGTGTTCACCGCCGTCACCGTCTCGCGCGGCATCGCCACGCTGATCTACGGCGGTCGTCGCAAACTCAAGTCGATCGCCATCTGAGCGCCGGGAGACCACGACCATGAAACTGTTTCCCCTGCACCTGATCCCGAACGACACCCGCATCGACTTCATGCGCTGGCGCATGGTCACCATCGGCTTCATGCTGCTGCTGATGGTGGCTTCGGTCGTCCAGATCGCGGTCAACGGCTTCAACTACGCGCTCGACTTCACCGGCGGCACATCGGTCGAACTGGTGTTCGAGCGGCCCGCCGACGTCGACACGGTGCGCGACCGGCTCGAGTCGGCCGGCTATCCCGGCGCCCAGGTGCAGACCATGGGCACCGGCAGCGACCTGATGATCCGCCTGCAGCCCAAGGACGGCAGCACCGACGCCGAGGCCATCAACCGCACCGCCGAGGACGTGCTGGTCGCGGCATCGACTGCCGACAACCCGGCCACGATCAAGGGCCGCTCGTTCGTCGGCCCGCAGGTCGGCCAGGACCTGGCGAAGAAGGGCATCTACGCGATCGTGTTCGTGGTGGTGGGTTTCCTGATCTACATCGCCTTCCGCTTCGAGTGGAAGTTCGCGGTCTCGGCGATCATCACCACCCTGGGCGACGTGCTGATCGTGGCCGGCTGGTTCTCGCTGGCCGGGCGCGAGTTCGACCTGACCCTGCTGGCCGGCCTGCTGACGGTGATGGGTTTCTCGATCAACGACACCATCGTGGTCTTCGACCGCGTGCGCGAGAACTTCCGCGCCATGCGCGCCGAGCCGCTGGAAGTGCTCAACACCTCGATCAACCAGACCCTGTCGCGCACGATCATCACTTCGGTGGTCGCGTTCCTGACGGTGCTGGCGCTGTACATCTACGGCGGCGGCTCGCTGGAAGGCATGTCCGAGGCGATGATGATCGGCATCGTGATCGGTACCGCGTCCTCGATCCTGGTGGCCTGCCCACTGCTGACCCTGGGCCTGCTGCGCGTGACCAAACAGGACCTGCTGCCCAAGGCCCGCGACGAGGAAGCCCTGGCGCGCCGCCCGTAAGGCAGGGCGCTGGCGGCTGCAAAGCCGACCGCATGACGGAAAAGGCCGCGCATCGCGCGGCCTTTTTCTTTTCCGGTCGGGCCCGCCTGGCGCGCCGCGGACAGCCGCTCAGTCGAACGAGGCCGCGTATCCCGACGACACGATCACCTTCTGCAGCGACTCGGTGACCCTGAGGTTGCCGGCGATGAGCGGACGGCCGGTTCCCATGGCCACGTGCATGGGGCCGGTCGGCGCGCCGCGGAAGTCGGTCACCCGGCCGCCGGCCTCGCGCACCAGCAGCACGCCGGCGGCGATATCCCAGGGCTGCACGCCGGCCTCGAAGTAGGCGTCGCAGCGGCCAGCGGCTACCCAGGCCAGGTCGAGCGCGGCCGAACCGGTGCGGCGCACGTCCTCGACGTCGCGCAGCAGCACCTTCAGGCAATCCAGCTGCGCGTCGGCGCGCTTGCGCTCGCGCGGCGGGAAGCCGGTGACCAGCATGGCGCCGGGCAGGTCCTTGCGCTCGGACACGCGCACGCGCTTCTCGTTGAGCTGGGCGCCGGCGCCGCGGGTGGCGGTGAACAGCTCGTTGCGCAGCGGGTCGAAGACCACCGCGTGCAGCGGTTCGGGGCCTTCGCACAGCGCGATCGACACGCACCAGTGCGGGATGCCGTGCAGGTAGTTGCTGGTGCCGTCGAGGGGGTCGATGACCCAGGTGTAGCGGCTGGGGCCGCGGTTGCCCTTCTGCGCGCCGCCTTCCTCGCCCAGGATGGCGTAGTCGGGATTGGCCCGGCGCAGCTCCTTGACGATGGCCTCCTCGGCCTGGCCGTCGACCTCGCTGGCGTAGTCCATCCGCTCCTTTTCCACCACGTTCAGCGCGTCCAGGCGGTGCATGTGACGCAGCAGCACGTTGCCCCCGGCGCGCGCGGCCTTGACCATGACATTGACTGCGGGGGCGAGCATCGTGGGACTCCGTGGACGGCGGGGGAAAAGAGCGGGCCGGCGCCAGTGGCCGGGCGCGCAGTTTACCATCGCGCCATGAGCGAACTCCTGCACGCGGCCGGCAATCTCCGCATCGTCCTGGTCGGAACCCAGCATCCCGGCAACATCGGCGCGGCCGCCCGCGCCATGAAGACCATGGGGCTGCGGCGGCTGGTGCTGGTCGCGCCCGAACGCTTCCCGCATGCCGACGCGGCCGCCATGGCCGCCGGCGCCGACGACGTGCTCGCCGCCGCCGAGCTGGTGCCGACCCTGGCCGAGGCCGTGGCCGACTGCCGCCTGGTGCTGGGCTGCACCGCGCGCAGCCGCCGCATCGCCCTGGACGAGCTGCTGCCGGCCGAGGCCGCCGCGCGCGCGCTCGGCACGGCCGCCACCGGAACCGCGGCGGCGCTGGTGTTCGGGCGCGAGCGCACCGGCCTGGACAACCACGAGCTGCAGCTCTGCCATGCGGCCGTCCACATCCCGGCCGATCCGGTCTACAGCTCGCTCAACCTCGCCGCCGCGGTCCAGGTGCTGTGCTACGAACTGCGCTTGGCCATGCTCGGCCTGCGCGGGGCGTCGCCGGAACGCCTGGCGGCGCCGGCACCGGACGGCGACGTTCCGGCCAGTCATGCGGAACTGGAGGGCTTCTTCGCCCAGCTGGGCGACACCCTCGATGCGATCGACTTCCACAAGGGGCGCGCCCCGGAGTCCGCGATGCGCAAGCTGCGCCGGATCTTCCTGCGTGCCGCACTCGACGACCGCGACGTGCGCCTGCTGCGCGGCGTGCTCGCCGATGCCCAGCGCATGGCGCGACTGGCCGGCGGGGGTTGAGCGAAGGCGCGGCCTGTCGCTCCGGGACACGCGATGTCCCGCATGTCCACGCAGGCCGCGCATGGCGCGGATCGCTACCGGCCGACGCGGATTTCGGCTAGGCTCGCCGCCGTGCCAGCATCCGAGTCGACCCGGAACCGTCCCTTGCCAGTCCTTCCATCCGGTTCCCGTCTCCGTCTCCTGCTGTCGCTGGCGCTCTGGCTCGCCTGCCTGGCGCCGGCCCTGGCCGACGACGGCGTGCTCGTGCTCGGCCGCATCAGCGACGATCCCAAGGCCCACTACGACCAGCTCAAGCCGCTGCTCGACTACGTGGTGCCGCGCATGGCCGACGTCGGCATCCGCGAGGGACGCGTGCTGATGGCGCGCGACGCGCAGCAGATGCAGAGCTACATGCGGCGCGGGCGGGTGGACTGGGTGACCGAGACCGCCGGCACCGCGATGGCGCTGGCCGATCGCGCCGGCGCGCAGCCGCTGCTGATGACCGAACGCGACGGCGTGGCCAGGTACCACACGGTCTATTTCGTGCGCAAGGACAGTTCGGTGCGCGAACTGGCCGACCTGCGCGGCCGCAGCATCGTGTTCCAGAACCGCCACTCCACCAGCGCCTACTACGTGCCGGCCGACGAACTGCTCGCCCAGGGCCTGCGCCTGGAGGTGCTGCTCTCGCCGATGGACCGGCCCGGCGCCGACTCGGTGGGCTACGTGTTCGGCCGTTCCGAGCTCAACGTCTCGGCCTGGGTGCACAAGCGCCTGGTCGACGTGGGCGCGATGAGCAACCTGGACTGGGCCAACCCCAAGCGCGTGCCGCCGTCCTACCGGCGCGACTTCCGCATCGTGCGCGAGAGCGGCGAGTTCCCGCGCGCGCTGGAGATGGTGCGCGGCGACATGGACCCGCGGGTGCGCGAGCGGCTGCGCGAGGTGCTCGCCGGCGCGGCCGCCGACCCCGACGCGCGCGAGGCGCTGCTGCGCTTCTTCAAGACCACCCGCTTCGTGCCGATCGACGCCGACACGGCGGCCGGGCTCGAGCGCCTCAGCCGCGGCGTGGCGCGCGTGACGAGGGAAGTCGAATGAAGCCGTCGCGCTTCGGCCTGCAGGCGCGTTTCGCGGTGCTCGCGGTGGCGATGCTGCTGCTGACCCTGGCGCTGGTCGCGCTGGTGCTGCAGCGGCAGAACGAGCTGCACCGCGAGGTGCGCAGCCTGGGGCTGCAGGCGATCGACGACTTCTCGTCGCGGCGCCTGCTCTCCCAGGGTGAGACGCAGGTGCTGCAGCTGGCCGATTCGCTGGTCAACCCGCTGTACTACTTCGACCTGGAAACCATCGGCACGGCGCTGCGCCAGGTGCTGCGCCAGCCCGACGTGACCTACGTCATCGTCTACGACAACGACGGCCAGGTGATCCACGACGGCAGCCCCGACATCTCCACCTACGGGCAGACGATGTCGGACCCGCTCGCCTACGAGGTGCTCTCGATCACCGGCGCCCACGTGCAGGCCAGCGGCGAACTGCTCGACGTGGCTGCGCCCATCCGCATCGGCGACCAGCGCCTGGGCGGCGTGCGCGTGGGCTACTCGCTGGACGCGGTCAAGGCCGACGAGCGGCAGATCGGCGGGATCATGTCCGGCCGCCTGCGCGAGGTCAGCCGCAGCCAGCTGCTGTGGGTGGGCCTGCTGCTGGCCTCGCTCGTGGCCCTGCTGGCGATGATCGGACTGGTCCTGCAGCGCAGGCTGGTCTCGCCGATCCGGCAGCTGGCCGATGCCGCGCGCGGCATCGAGGCGGGCAACTTCGAGGCCGCCGTGCCGGCGACGCGCCGCGCCGACGAGATCGGCGACCTGGTGCGCGCGTTCTCGCACATGCGCGACAGCATCATGCGGCACGACCGTGACATCCGCCGCATGGCCTATACCGATGCGCTGACCGGCCTGTCGAACCGGCTGGCGTTCCGCGAGGTGCTGGACCAGCGGGTCGCCGAGAGCAATGGCGCGGCGCGGCAGCTGGCGCTGCTGTTCACCGACATCGACGATTTCAAGCGCGTCAACGACACCATCGGCCACGATGCCGGCGACGAGGTGCTGATGCAGTTCACCGGCCGCATCGGCGAGGTCATCGACGCGCACGGCGGCGAGGGCGCGGTGCTGGCCCGGTTCGGCGGCGACGAGTTCGTGATCCTGCTGCAGGGCGATCCCGGTGGCGACATCCGCGAGCGCGCGGGCCGCCTGGCCGAGGTGCTGGTGGAGGAACTGGGCCGGCCGATCACCGTGCGCGGCCGGCCGGTGTTCCTCGGCATCTCGATCGGCATCGCGCTGTTCCCGGAAGACGCCACCGACGTGCCCTCGCTGCTCAAGAACGGCGACATCGCCATGTACCAGGCCAAGGTCGCCGGCAAGAGCTGCTACCGCTTCTACAGCCGGGTCATGGACCAGGCCGTGGAGCGGCGCGTACGCATGGAGCAGGACCTGCGCGGGGCCTGGGAGCGCGGCGAGCTGAGCCTGGCCTACCAGCCGCTGTACCGGCTCTCGGACGGCAAGCTGGTCGGCGCCGAGGCGCTGCTGCGCTGGCGCCATCCCGAGCACGGCCAGGTGTCGCCGGCGCTGTTCGTCGACGTGGCCGAACAGAGCGGGCTGATCGAGGCGATCGGGCCGCAGGTGCTGCGCGCGGCGTGCATGGATGCGCGCGGCTGGCAGCGCGACCTGCCGGGGGCGCAGGGGCTGTTCGTGTCGGTCAACGTCTCGCCGCGGCAGCTGCGCGCCGGCGACCTCGCCGCGACCACCGAGGCCGTGCTGCGCGAGAGCGGCCTGGCCCCGCAGCACCTGCACATCGAGCTGACCGAAACGGCGGTGATCGCCGACGAGGCGCGCGTGAGCAGCGTGCTGGCGCGCCTGCGCAACAGCGGCGTCAAGGTGTGGCTGGACGACTTCGGCACCGGCTTCTCGGGCCTGAGCCACCTGCGCCGGGTGCCGGTGGACGGGGTCAAGATCGACCGCAGCTTCATCGCCGACGTACTGCGCGACCCGGACGACCTGGCGCTGACCACCGCGATCATCGCCATGGCCCACTCGCTGGGCATCCAGGTGGTGGCCGAAGGCGTGGAGAAGGAAGGGCAGTACGCCATCCTGCGCGAGCGCGGCTGCGACATGGCGCAGGGCTACTGGCTGGGCCACCCGGTGGCCAACGCCGAGTTCAAGCGCCTGCTGGCTTGAGCCGCCGCGCAGGCGTCGTCGCGGGCGGCAGTCCGCTCAGGCCAGCAGTCCGCCCAGCCACTGCGTCGCCGCGGCCGCGAGCGTGCCGCTGAGGATGCCGAACACCACGATCGCGACGATGCCGGCCACCCAGCACAGCAGCATCAGTCCGCCGTCGCGTTCGAGCAGGGCGAAGGCGTAGACCAGCATCAGCGCGCCGAACAGGTAGTTGGTGAACGGGATCGGCAGCGCCAGCAGGATCCCCAGCAGCACCAGCAGCAGGCCGGTGAACATGGCCGCGGCGCGATGCTCGATCAGCGTGGTCAGGCGCGGCCTGACCACGCGCTCCAGGCGGGTCAGCCAGGGATCGACCGCGCGCTGGAACGCCTGCAGGCTGGACCGGCGCGGCCCGCGCCTGGCGACGAAGCGCGGCAGCCACAGCCTGCGCATGCCGACCAGCAGGTGCACGCCGACCAGGATCGTGGCCGGCCCGCTGATCGCGCCGCCGACCCCCGGGATCGGGATGAAGGCGGGCAGGGTGGACACGAACAGCAGCATGCCGAACACCTGCCGGCTGAGCCCGGCCAGGATGTCCTCCAGCCGCAGGTGGTCCCCGCTGTCGCCCCGCGCGAGCGCGTCGAGCAGTTCGCGGGTGCCCAGGACCGCGGCCTGCGCGCGGCTGGTGCCGTGCGCGTCAGTGTCCGCCATCGCCCGCATCCACACGCTGCACCAGCAGCTTGTCGATCCGGGGGCCATCGAGGTCGACCACCTCGATGCGCCAGCCGCTCCATTGGAAGTGCTCGCCGACGTTGGGAATGCGCCCGAAGTGCGCGATCACCATGCCTGCGGCCGTGTGGTAGTCGTGCTCCTCTTCGCCCGGCAGGGTGCCGCTGCCGAACAGCTCGCGCACCGTCTCCACCGAGGCGGTCCCGTCGACCAGCAGCGATCCGTCCTCGCGGGCGACCACCTGCGACACCGCATCCGGGCCCTCGCCGGTCTGGGTGCGGCCGATGACCGCCTCGAGCACGTCGTTGACCGTGACCAGGCCGGCCACGTCGCCGTACTCGTCGACCACCAGCGCCAGCGAATACTGCTCCTCGCGCAGGATCTCGAGCAGCTTCAGCGCCGGAGTCGACTCGGACACGAACAGCGGCTCGCGCAGGTACTTGAACAGGTCGAACTCCGGCTCCTCGAGCCGGTCGATCAGCGACTTGATCTCGAGGATGCCGACCACGTCGGCGTCGTTGCCGCGGTAGACCGGGTAGCGCGAGAACGGGGTGGCGCGCATCAGCGCCAGGTTCTCCTCGAAGCCCTCGGCCGCGTCCAGCCAGGCGATGCGGGTGCGCGGCGTCATCAGGCTGGCCGCGCTGCGGTCGCCCAGGCGCAGCACGCGGTTCATCATGTTGCGCTCGTCGGCGTCGATCACGCCCTGCTCGTGGCTTTCGCTCACCAGCAGGCGGATCTCCTCTTCGGTGACCTGCGCGGCCTCGGTCTGGTGCAGCCGCAGCAGGCGCAGGATGGCGCCCACCGACGCGCCCAGCAGGCGCACCGCCGGCGCGGCCAGGCGCGAGAGCCAGTGCATCGGCAGCGCCACCAGCGCGGCCAGGCGCTCGGGCGCCAGCAGGGCCAGGCGCTTGGGCACCAGTTCGCCCAGCACGATGCTCAGGTAGGTGATCAGGCCGACGGCCAGGACCGTGCCGGTCACGGCGGCGTAGCTGCCCTCGAAGAAGGGCATCTTCGCGCCCATCGACGGGAAGGTGGCCAGCAGCCGGGTGCCGATCCGGGCGCCGATGGCGTCGCCGCCGAACATGCCGGTGAGGATGCCGATCAGGGTGATGCCCACCTGCACGGTGGACAGGAAACGCTCGGGATGCTCGGCCAGTTCCAGCGCCTTGCGCGCCCCGCGGTGCTCGGCCATCTGCCGCAGCCGCCCCTTGCGCGAGGTGACGACCGACATCTCCGACAGCGCGAAGAAGGCGTTGCATCCGATCAGCAGCAGGACGATCGCCAGTTCAAGCATCGCGCACCTGCCTGGCCGGGTGCGGAGCGTGCGCCGGACCCCGGGCCGCGTGGGCGGTCAGGGTGGGATCCGTGCGGGGGATGCGGTCGGGACTGGGCCGGCGGGAGGGCGGAGGAGGGTCGTCGTCCATGGGGCGGCGGCGCGGCACTTGGGCGCGGCAGCGCATCATAACACCCGGTCCGGGCGGTCCTTTCTCACGGTTTCGACGCCGGTGATGGCGATGCAGGGGGGCGACCGGTCATAATTCCGCCTCGAAAGGCCGTCCACTCCCCGGCGGCGGGATCCATCGCGATGTTCTCCTTGCAAACCATGTTCGGGCAGGGCAACCAGTTCTACACGCTGCTCGAGGACGCCGCCGTGGCGGCCCACGACGCGGCCAAGGCCCTGCACGCCATGCTCCGGGAGGCCGACCGCCAGCCCGCCCTGGACGCCTTCAAGCTGGCCCGCCTGCGCGAGCGCGAGGCCTCGGACAAGATCAGCCAGGCGCTGGTGGACAGTTTCATCACCCCGATCGAGCGCGAGGACATCGAGGCGCTGGGCTCGGCGCTGTACAAGATCCCCAAGCAGATCGAGAAGTTCGCCGACCGCTACTCGCTGGCCACCCAGCACCTGGAGCACATCGACTTCGCGCCGCGCGCGGCGATGCTCGAGCAGGCCGCCGGGGTGGTGGTGGAGATGGTCAAGGCGCTGCGCGCGATGAAGCTCGAGCCGATGAAGGCGCTCAACGACCGCCTGCGCGCGCTGGAGAACGAGGCCGACCGGCTGATGCTCGAGCTCTACCGCGACATCTACTCGGGCAAGCTCGACCCGCTGCAGATGTTCCTGCTCAAGGAGTTCTTCGAGATCCTCGAGAAGGCGATCGACCGCTGCCGCGAAGCCGGCGTGGTCGCCTACGAAATCGTGCTCAAGAACTCCTGACCGGGCCGCCACGATGCTGACCCTGGTCATGGTGGTGGTGATCACCGCGCTGGTGTTCGAATACATCAACGGGTTCCACGACACCGCCAATTCGATCGCCACCGTGGTCGCCACCAAGGTGCTTTCGCCGATGCAGGCGGTGGGCCTGGCCGCCTCGATGAACCTGATCGGCGCGCTGGCCGGCACCGCGGTGGCCAAGACGATCTCGTCCGGACTGATCGACGCGGGCGTGATCGAGGTCGGCTCGCAGCTGATCCTGTGCGCGCTGCTGGGCGGCATCACCTGGAACCTGATCACCTGGTGGTTCGGCCTGCCGTCCTCGTCCTCGCACGCCCTGATCGGCGGCCTGATCGGCGCCGCGCTGGCGGCGGCCTACAACAACGTCGACGTGGTGATCTGGTCCGAGCCGGCCGAGCCGGTCTACCGCAGCGCCGGCGTGCTGTGGAAGGTGATCGTGCCGATGGTGTCCTCGCCGGTGCTGGGCTTCGCCGCCGGTTTCCTGATGATGGGCGTGCTGTTCTTCGTCATCTCTATGATGGCGCGCAGCGGCGGCATCCTGGCGCGCATCGCCCGGCCGCGCTGGGTCAACGGCTTCTTCGGCAAGGCGCAGATCGTCAGCGCCGCGGGGATGGGCTTCGCCCACGGCATGAACGACGCGCAGAAGACCATGGGCATCGTCGCGCTGACCCTGGTCAGTGCGCAGGCCGCGGGCACGCTCGACGTGCTGCCCGGCTGGCTGGCGTTCCTGCATCCGTCCGACGAGGCGCTGGCCAACGGCGACATCGACACGTGGATCAAGATCACCTGCGCCGTGGTGATGGCGGCCGGTACCGCCGCCGGCGGCTGGCGCATCATCAAGACGCTCGGCCACAAGCTGGTCAAGCTGCATCCGATCCACGGCTTCGCGGCCGAGACCAGCGCCGCATCGGTGATCCTGGCCGCGTCTTCGCTGGGCATCCCGGTGTCGACCACGCACAACATCTCGTCCGCGATCATGGGCGTGGGCACGGCCAAGCGCCTGAACGCGATCAAGTGGGGCGTGGTCCACAAGATGATCTGGGCCTGGATCCTGACCATCCCGATGTCGGGCGGGATCGCCTACCTGCTGTTCCGCCTGATGCAGAGCAGGGGCTGGGCCTGATCATCGGCGCGGGCGGGCCATGGCGTCGTCCGCGCGTGCCGCCCGGTGGCGGGGACGCCGCCCTGGCTGGCGCCCGCCGCCGGTCTTACAGCAGGTCGCCCTCTGCCGAGAGCGCCCGCTCCAGGCGGTCGCCCATGCCCCCCACCTCCAGCACCACGCGGCCGATCTCGGCGGCGCTGAGGCCGTCGTAGGGACGGTTCTCGCACAGCTGCAGGTAGGGCACGCCATCGAGTTCGCCGATGGCGAGGTAGCCCACGCGCGTGCTCCAGTTGAACGCCAGCGCGCGGCGCGCGTCGATGCCCGTGATCGGCGCGATCACCGTGCTCACGCGCAGGTAGTTGCGGCCGTCGTCGTCCTGCAGCTCCGCCAGGAAGATCGCCTGGTGGCGGCGCCCGCCGTCCAGCGAGAGCTCCACGCAGATCACGTAGGGCTCCTGCATGGTGACCCGGAAATCGCCGCCGAGCAGGTGGCGGCGGATCTGTTCGAAGTTCTGCATGGTGCTGCGGGCTCGCACGTCGGGACCCGGATATCCTAGTCGCCGATGGACGCCGTGTCTGCCGATCCGATCGCCGAGCGCATCCTGGCCGCGATCCGCGCCGTGCCGCGCGGCGCGGTCGCCGGCTATGGCCAGATCGCGCGCCGTGCAGGTCTGCCGGGGCGGGCGCGCCTGGTGGCGCGGCTGCTCTCGGGCAACGACGATCCCGCGCTGCCTTGGCACCGGATCCTGCGCAGCGACGGCAGGATCGCCTTTCCGGCCGGCTCGCGCGGATTCCGCGAGCAGGTGCGGCGGCTGCGCGCCGAGGGCGTGGTCGTCGACAAGGGGCGCGTGCGCATGCCGCCGGCCACGGACGGCGACCTCGATGCGGCGCTGTGGGGGCCGGCGCGCGACTGATCGCGCGACGGGAGCGGGAAAGACCATCCCGCGGCATCGACCGGCCGCCACGGCATCCCCCGTTATCATGGGCGCCAGTGCAGGAGCGCCGATGTTCACCAACCTTCCCCCCGTCACCAAGGCCTTGCTGATCGCCAACTGCGTGGTGTTCGCGCTGCAGCTGATGCTGGGCAGCGCGCTCGATCCGCTGATGCTGTGGCCGTGGCTGCCGCCGGAAGTCGCGTCCTACGCCCCGCACTCGTTCATGCCGTGGCAGCTGCTCACCCACGGTTTCATGCACAGCCCGAACAACATCGCCCACCTGCTGTTCAACATGCTGGCGCTGCTGATGTTCGGCGCGCAACTCGAGTACGCCTGGGGCCAACGCCGCTTCCTGACCTACTTCCTGGTGTGCGTGGTCGGTGCCGGCCTGTGCCAGCTGCTGGTGGTGTCCTGGAGCCTGCGCAACGGCGGCGGCTACTTCCCGACCGTGGGGGCCTCGGGCGGCGTGTTCGGCCTGCTGCTGGCCTACGGGATGCTGTTCCCCAACCAGCGGGTGATGCTGCTGATCCCGCCGGTGCCGATGAAGGCGCGCACCCTGGTGATCGTCTACGGGGTGGTCGAGCTGGTGCTGGGCGTCACCGGCACGCAGTCGGGCGTGGCCCACTTCGCCCACCTGGGCGGCATGCTGTTCGGCTGGCTGCTGATCCGGCACTGGCGCGGGCAGCCCCCGTTCGGCGGCCGCCGCATCCGCCGCGTGGTCTAGGCAATCCCCGGCGGCCGGATGGGGGCCCGGCCGCCGTCGCGCGATCCGGCGCTCAGCGCCAGATCGACACCTGCTCGTCTGCCTTGCGCATCATCGCGTTGCCGGCCTTGCAGCCGAAGGTTTCGATGAAGGCCGGGTGGTTGACCAGGGGGCCGTTGGCACGCCACTGGCCCGGCGCATGCGCGAGCGTGGACGCGTTGCGGGTGGCCGTTTCCGGCGCAAGCTGTTCGCGCCACAGGCCTGCCCAGGCGCGGAAAAACGACTCCTTCGCAGCCTTGTCCGGCGGCGGCTGCATGGCCGACAGCGCATCGAACGCCAGCTCCACCGCGGCCAGGTCCGCCACGTTCTGCTCGCGGGTCAGCGCGGCGTCCACCCGCAGCCCTTCCGTGGCGGGATAGGCGTAGGCACCGTACTGCGTGGCCAGCTGGTCGGCGCGGCCGGCGAAGGCGGCCTCGTCGGCGGGCGTCCACCACGCGCGAAGGTTGCCCGACGCGTCGACCAGCTGGCCCTTGAGGTCGACCGCACGCGAGAGTTCGTGCCCGACCAGTGCGCCGAAGCTGCCGTACTGGGCCGCGGTGTCCTGGCTCATGTCCAGGATCGGCGCCTGCAGGGCGGCGGCGGACACGACCAGGCGGTTGTGCGCCAGGTCGTAGGCCAGCGCCGGCTGCTGCGGCAGCACGTCCCAGCGGCGCTGGGCATCGCCGCGACCGATGCGGCGCATCTCCTCGCGGTGGCGCCAGGTCGAGGCGATCAGCATGTTGCTGCCGAAGCTGGTGCGGCCCATCGGCTGCACGCTGAAATCGAGGTCGTCGCGGGGCGCGCCGATTTCGATCTTCAACGCCTGCAGCTTGGCCCTGGCTTCGGTGCGCGCCGTCTCCGACAGCCAGCTGTTGCGTTCCACCGACCGCAGCAGGGCATCGCGCACCTCGCCCGCGACCGACTCGGCGCGCGAGCGCGTGGCCTGGGGCAGGTAGCGGGCGACGTACTCGCGCGCCAGCATCGGGCCGGCGGCGCGGTTGATCGCGTCCAGCACCTGCGTGTCGCGCGCCGCCGGCGCGGCGAGGCCGCGCAGGACGCGGCCGTTGAACGAGAAATCCGCCTCGCGGAAATCCTTCGACAGGTACGGCGCCATCGCGTTGCCGATCTGGTAGCGCAGGTACACCTTCCACTGCGCCGGCTTGAGCGTGCGCACCAGGGTGTCGAGTTCGGTGAAGTAGGCCTGGTGCGCCATCGACACGTTCTCGGCGACCACGCCCTGGGCCTGCAGGAACTCGACCAGCTGCAGGTTGCGGAACTGCTTGGCGAAGCCCGCGGTCGGCACCAGCGCGTAGTTCTCGCGCGGATCGCGCAGCGAGGTAATCGGCCTGGATGCGCGCGCGATGCGCGTTTCCAGGTCCAGCACCATCGCCATCTCGTCCTTGAGCTTGTCGGCCGGGGTGCCGGTCAGCGCGAGGATCTTCTCCACGTACTCCGTGTAGCGGCCGAGCAGGGCGCGCGTGTCGGCATCGTCGCGGGTGTAGAAGGCCGGGTCGGGCAGGGCCAGGCCACCCTGCGAGAAGTAGCCGATGTGGCGGTCCAGGTCGCCCAGGTCGAGGTCGGCGGTGAAGTTGAACGCCACGGGGATCCCGACCTGGTGCAGGGCCGCGATCGACGGCGCCACGTCCTTGCTGCGCCTGATCGCGTCGATGCGTGCGACCAGCGAGGCGATCGGCTGCGCGCCGTCGCGTTCCACCGCGGCCTCGTCGATGCCGCTGGCCCAGAAATCGCCCAGCAGCTTCTGCACGTCGTTCTGGGGGTTGAGCACGGCCTCGTCGAGCAGGGCGCGCTGCTGCAGCAGCGCCTGCTGCTGAAGGGTGCCGAGCGCGGACACGCGGCCGCTGCCCGCGATCACCGTGTTGGCGGCCAACCAGTCCTTGTTGACGAAGCTGTAGAAGTCGCTGCAGGCGGTGATGGCCGGTTCGGCCGGCTTCGCGGCGCGGCGCTTGCGCTGGGCATCGGCATCACCGGACGCCAGCACCAGCACCAGGCTGGCGGCAAGGGCGGCGGCGAGCGGCTTCTGGATCGGCATGGAGCAGCTCCGGGGCACGGGGGAAGGCCGGGGATTCTACCAAGGGCACTGCGGGAACCTTCACCGGCCTGGCCTGCCGTCGCGCGCAGCGCCGCCAGGTTGCCAGGTCCTTTCGTGCCGGTAGCCGCGACGCCTGCGGATGTGTTCAGGCTGCGGTTTCGGCTGGACGCCGCGCGCTGTCGGGGCGGGGTCGCTTTTCCCTCGGTCGGGGCTTCCTGCCCCGACTCGGGCGCGCGCCATGGCGCGCTTGTCGCGAGCCCGCCCCGCCAGCACGCGACTCGTCGCTGTTCATTGCCCGGCTTCTGCCGTAGAGCGCACCCACGGCGCTGAGCGCGCGGGACCACGAGCGAAGGGGCGGCTGACCTCGACTCTCGAGGGCGCGGCATCCCCGCAGCGACGCCGCAGTGACCGCGGGGGAGAGGTGGCACGCGGCACATGACCGTGCCGCGGCCGCACGTGCGGCAGGGACCCCCGCCGAGCGGTGCGCCCTCTCCCCGGGGGCGCTGCGGCCCTTCCGGAGCCCCGTTCGCTTCGCCCCGCACGCCTGAAAGGAAAAGCCCGGCATTGCCGGGCTTTTCCAGGGTGCAGACAGCGGGTCGGGATTACCAGATCACGACCTGGTTGTCGCCGTCGCGCACCATCGGATCGCCCGGCTTGCAGTTGAAGGCGGCGGCGAACGCCGGCAGGTTGGACGGCGCGCCGATGGCACGGAACTCGGCCAGGGCGTGCTCGTCGGTGACCAGGCGCTTGCTCACCTCTTCCGGGGTGAAGTTGCGGCGCCACACGGTGGCCCAGTTGAGGAAGAAGCGCTGGTCGCGGGTCAGGCCGTCGGTCATCGGGTCGGGCGTGCCTTCGGTGGCCTTCTTCATCGCGTCGTAGGCCATGGCCAGCCCGCCGAGGTCGCCGATGTTCTCGCCCAGCGTATGCGTGCCGTTGAGCGCGCGGCCGTCGGCCAGCTTGTAGCCGTCGAACTGCGCGACCAGCTTGCCGGTGCGCTCCTTGAACGCGGCCGCGTCGGCCTCGGTCCACCAGTTCTCGAACTTGCCGGTCGCGCCGAAACGGCTGCCCTGGTCGTCGTAGCCGTGGCTCATCTCGTGGCCGATCACCGCGCCGATGCCGCCGTAGTTGATCTCGTCGGTGGCCTCGGGGTCGAAGAACGGCGGCTGCAGGATCGCGGCGGGGAACACGATCTCGTTCTGCAGCGGGTTGTAGTAGGCGTTGACCATCTGCGGCGGCATGGCCCACTCGGTCTTGTCGACCGGCTTGCCGATCTTGCCGATCTGCCACTTGTAGTTGAACTCCTGCGCGGCGAGCACGTTGTCCAGGTAGCTCTCGCGGCCGGTTTCCAGCCCGCTCCAGTCGCGCCACTTGTCGGTGTAGCCGATCTTGGTGGTGAACGCGGCCTGCTTCTCCAGCGCCTTGGCCTTGGTCTCCTCGCTCATCCATTCCAGGTTCTGGATGCGCGCCTTCAGCGCCTCGCCCAGGTTGGCGACCAGCGCTTCCATCTTGGCCTTGGATTCGGCCGGGAAGGCGACGTCGACGTACATCTGGCCCATGGCCTCGTCGACCTGGCCGTTGATGGTGTCGAGCACGCGCTTCCAGCGCGGCTTCATTTCCTTCTGGCCGCTCAGGGTCTTGTTGTGGAACTCGTAGTGCTGCTGAGCGAAGGCGTCGGACAGGTAGGGCGAGGCGCCGTCGACCACGTGGAAGCGCAGGTAGCTCTTCCACTGCTCGACCGGAACATCGGCCAGCATCGCGTCGACTTCCTTGAAGTAGTCCGGGACCGACACCGAGAACAGCTTCGGCTGCTCGATCCCCTGGGCCTCGAAGAACTTCGTCCAGGAGAAATTGGGCGTGAGCTTGTCGGCGTCGGCGACCTGCATCGGGTTGTAGTACAGCGACACGTCGCGCGAGAACTCGGCGCGCGACTTCGACACCTTCGCCAGGCGGGTCTCGAACGCCATCACGTCCTTGGCCTGCTGCTGCGCGTCGGCCGCCGGCACGCCGGAGAGTTCCAGCACCTTGGCGATGTGGGCCACATACGCTTCGCGGATCTGCGCGTGCTTGTCGTCGCTGTAATAGGTGGTATCGGGCAGGCCCAGGCCGCCCTGACCGGTGGCGGCGATGTTGATCGAGGAATCCTGGAAGTCGGGCATCGCGCCGACGCCGAGCAGGAAGCCCTGGCCCTTGGCCGCGGTCTGCTGCAGCCAGGCGACGATGCCGGCCGAATCGGACAGCGCGTCGATCGCCGCCAGTTCGTCCTTCAGCGGCTCGATGCCCTGTGCGTTGATCTTCGCTTCGTCCATGCCGGTGGCCCAGAAGTCGCCGACCAGCTTCTCGACGCCGGTGGCGTTCTCCAGGCCCGCCGCGTGCTCGGCCAGCTGCTGCTGGATGGCGGTGGAGCGCTCGTCGAGCATCTCGAACGCGCCCCAGCTGGTGCGGTCGCCGGGCACCGGGTGCGCGGCCAGGAACTTGGCGTTGGCATAGCCGGCGAAGTCGACGCAGGCGTTGCGGGTGTCGTCGAGGTCGGCGAACTGGAAGCGGTTGACGTCGGGCAGCTTGCTTTCGTCGAGGGTGAATGCGGGGGGGGCATCCGCGGCGGGGGCGGAGGCGGTGCCTTCGGCGGCGTCCTTGCCGCCGCAGGCGGACAGGGCCAGGGCGACGGCGGTGGACAGGAGCAGCAGGCGGGGTGTGGTGGCGCTCAAGGCGGATCTCCGGATCGATGGACGGCGACGACGGACCCGCCGGCGCCGGTGTGGCCGCACTCTACGCCGCTGGTTGCGCGGCCGGGGGTGTCGTAGGTCATGCGCGGCGATCGGACCGATTGCCCCAAGGGTCGTGAAGACGTGCAGAATCAGCTGTTTGGACACGGAGGCGCGGCATGCGTGTGCATTTTCACGGCGCGGCGGGGGAGGTCACCGGCTCGATGCACCTGGTCGAGGCGGCGGGCAGGCGCATCCTCCTCGACTGCGGAATGATCCAGGGCGGACGCGAGGCCGAGGCGCGCAACTTCGAACCGTTCCCGTTCGACCCGTCCTCGATCGATGCGCTGGTGCTCAGCCACGCCCACATCGACCACATCGGCCGGGTGCCGCGGCTGGTCTGGCAGGGTTTCCGCGGCCCGATCTACGTCCAGCAGGCCGGCGCCGAGCTGCTGCCGGTGATGCTGCTCGACGCGGCCTCGCTCGCCGAGAGCGACGCCGATCGAGAGAACCGCAAGCGCCGCCAGGGCGAGCCGGAAGCGATGCCGCTGTTCACTCGCGAGGATGTGCACGCGGTGCTGGACCTGGTGCGTCCGCTGCCCTATGGCGCGCGCACCTCCATCGCGCCGGGCGTGGAGATAGCCCTGCGCGATGCCGGCCACATCCTCGGTTCGTCGATCGTCGAGCTGTGGGCCGACGGCCGCAAGCTGGTGTACTCCGGCGACCTCGGCCCACCCGGCACGCCGATCCTGCGCGATCCCGAGCCGGTGCGCGAAGCCGACCTGGTGTTGATGGAATCCACCTACGGCGACCGCAACCACCGCGACCGGCTCGACACCATCCACGAGTTCGGCGACCTGCTGGAGCAGGCCTGGGAGGCGCGCGGCAAGGTGCTGATCCCGGCGTTCGCGGTGGGTCGTTCGCAGGAGCTGCTGTACTGGTTCGCGCGGCACTGGGACGAGTGGCGGCTGTCGCGCTGGCGGATCTTCCTCGACAGCCCGATGGCGGCGAAGGTGGTGGCGATCTACGACCGCCACCAGGCGCTGTTCGACGAGGATGCGCGCGCGGTCTGGAAGGGCAGGCCCGATCCGTTCCGCCTGCCCAACCTGCATATCACCGAGTCGACCGACCAGTCGATGGCGATCAACCGCATCGAGAACGGCGCGATCGTGATCGCCGGCAGCGGCATGGCCAACGGCGGCCGCATCCTGCACCACTTCCGCCACGGCATCGACCGCCGCAGCACCCACGTGGTCTTCGTCGGCTACCAGTCCGAGGGCACGCTCGGCCGGCGCCTGGTGGACGGCGCGAAGTGGGTGCGCATCCATGGGCACGACCATCGCGTCAACGCGCGCATCCATACCGTCGGCGGCCTGTCGGCGCATACCGACCAGCGCGGCCTGATCGCCTGGTACGAAGGCTTCGAGGGACGCCCACCGCTGGTGCTGGTACACGGCGAGGACCGCGCGCGCGAGGCCCTGGCGGGCGAGCTGGGCGAACGCGGCCCGGCGGACGTGCGGCTGGCGCGGCCGGGGATGGTGGTCGACGTCTGAGCGGGCGCCGCGCCTTCAGCCTGCCTGGTCGTCCGCGGCGGGCGGCGCGGCCTGTTCCGCCTCCGCATTGAGCGCGCGACTGGCGCGGCGCGGCGGCACGAAAGGCGTGGGCTTGGGCGCGTTGCGGTCGCGGTTGCCGATGACCAGGCGCGCGCCGGCGCGCGGATCGTTGCTGGCCACCTCCAGCTCGAAGCGCTCGGCATCGAGCCGGCGCACCTGCGCCGAGATCGCCGCCGCCTCGTCCGCATCCACGCCCAGCGCGCGCAGCGCCGCTTCGCCGAAGGCCACGGCCGAGCCGAAGGTCTCGCGCACCTGCAGGTGCGCGCCGGCATTGACCAGGGTGAGCGCGTGCTGGCGGTCGTAGGCGCGCACCAGCAGCTTCGCCTGCGGAAACTGCCTGCGGGCCAGCTCGACGATCCGGGTGGCGCCGGCGGGATCGTTGACGCAGACCGCGATCGCCCGCGCCGAGCCCGCGCCCGAGGCGTGCAGCACGTCCAGGCGGCGGCCGTCGCCGTAGTACACCTTGAAGCCGAACTTCGAGGCGTTGCGGATCATGTCGATGTCGTTGTCGATGATGGTCACGTCGACGTCGCGCGCCAGCAGCGACTGGCTCATCACCTGGCCGAAGCGGCCGAACCCGATGATCAGCACGCTGCCGGTCTGTCCGTCCGCCACGTCGACGTCATCCAGCGACGGGCGCGCGGTCTCGCGCAGCAACGGACGCATGGCCAGCGCCACCAGCGGCGTGAGCACCATCGACAGGACCACGATCGCGGTCATGCTGTCGTTGGTGCGGCCTTCGATCACGCCCGCGGCCTCGGCCGCGGCGTACAGCACGAAGGCGAATTCGCCGCCCTGCGCCATCAGCACCGCGCGGTCGAGCGCGTCGCGATGGCTGCTGCGCATCGTCCGCGCCACCAGGTAGATGCACAGCCCCTTGGCCAGCATCAGCGCGGGCACGGCCAGCACCACCAGCCGCCAGTCGTCGCGGACCACGTCCAGGTCCAGCGACATGCCCACGGCCAGGAAGAACAGGCCGAGCAGGATGCCGCGGAACGGCTCGATGTCGGCCTCGATCTGGTGGCGGAAGGTCGAACCCGACAGCAGGACGCCGGCCAGGAACGCGCCCATGGCCATCGACAGCCCGCCCATCTCCATCAGCACCGCCGCGCCCAGCACCACCAGCAGCGCCGCGGCGGTCATCACCTCGCGCGCCTTGGCCGCCGCCAGCAGTCGGAACAGCGGATTGAGCAGGTACAGGCCGGCGACCACCAGGCCGAGGATCGAGGCGAGCGCGATCCCGACCGCGGCGAACCGCGACGGCGCCTCGGGATCGGCCGGCGCATGCGACATCAGCGCCACCGTGGCCAGCAGCGGCACGATCAGCAGGTCCTCGAACAGCAGGATCGAGACCATGCGCTGGCCGCGCGGCAGGGCGATGTCGCCACGCTCGCCCAGCAGCTGCATCACGATCGCGGTGGAGGTGAGCACGAAGCCCGCGCCGCCGATGAACGCGGCCTGCGAGCCGAGGCCGAACATCAGGAAGACGCCGGTCAGCGCCGCGCCGGCGGTGCAGATCTGCAGCGCACCGAGGCCGAAGATCTGGTGGCGCAGGCTCCACAGGTGCGACGGGCGCATCTCCAGCCCGACCACGAACAGGAACATCACCACGCCCAGCTCGGCGAAGTGCAGGATCGCCTGCGGATGCGAGAACCAGCCGAACCCGAACGGGCCGATCACCAGTCCCGCGGCGAGGTAGCCGAGCACCGAGCCCAGCCCCATCCGGCGGAACAGCGGCACGAACACCACCGCCGCCCCGAGCAGGGCGACGGCGCCGAGCAGGGCATTCGGGCCCGCTTCGGCGGCCACGACCTCAGCGCCTGCGGCCGGAGCTGGTGAGCGCCACCAGCAGGAATCCGCCCGCCAGCCCCGCGTCCTTCATGAACTGCAGCAGGTGGGTGCCGGCGGCCGCGCCTCGCGCGGACCAGAACGGATGCGCCAGCGCGGCTTCGGCCAGCACCAGCACCGCGGCCAGCATCGCGGTCACCGGCAGGCGCCAGGCCGCGGCGACCAGCACGCCCAGCACGAGTTCCGCGACGCTGAAGCCCAGGTCCGGGCCGCTGATGGCCACGCCCTCGTAGGCGCGCCACAGGCGCCACCCGCCGGTGACGATCAGCGTGCTCGCGAGCAGCAGGCGGGCAAGGCTGATGCCCGGACTCGATTGCGAATTACGGAAGGACATGCGGTGCGCGCGTGCGGGAACCCGCAAAGGGTGTCACAGGCGATGGCGCCGCTTCCAGTCCGCGCGGCTGGGCCGGCCTCGATCCGGAGGCGGACCTGAGCCGTCGCCCACGCACGCAACGCCGCACGCTGGCGCCGGGCCTTCACATGCGGCTACAATGGCCGCGTTTGCAACACGGCTGCCCCGCCGCTTTCGAGCGGCCACGATCCTGGCAGGCCGGCCCGGGCCCCGTCCCGTGGCGTCCTATTCCGCACGTCTTTCGTCGCGCAGACACGGCCCGGAAACCTCCGGTCACCGTCAAAACATTGCCCCGAACGCGGATCTGGATGGTTCCGGGCAAGCCAGTCGAAGCAGCGTCGACACCGCCTCCCACCGGGACGCGGGGGCGCGGCCGCGGCTGACACGGAGCGAATCCACATGCTGTTCGAAGACCTCGGGCTTTCGCCCGCGCTGCTGCGCGCGCTGTCCGATACCGGCTACACCACCCCCACCCCGATCCAGGCGCAGGCGATCCCGCCGGCGCTCGATGGCCGCGACATCCTCGGCGCGGCGCAGACCGGCACCGGCAAGACCGCCGCGTTCGGCCTGCCCCTGCTGCACCGGATGGCGAAGATGACCCCGGCCAAGGGGCCGCGCAAGCCGCGCGCCCTGGTGCTGGTGCCCACCCGCGAGCTGGCCGTGCAGGTGGCCGACAGCCTCAAGGCCTACGGCCGCCACCTGCGCCTGAACGTCACCATGATCTTCGGCGGCGTCGGCATGCAGCCGCAGATCGAGAACCTGCGCCGCGGCGTCGACATCCTGGTCGCCTGCCCGGGCCGCCTGATCGACCATCTCGACGCCGGCCACGCCAAACTCGACGCGGTCGAATTGCTGGTCCTCGACGAGGCCGACCGCATGCTCGACATGGGCTTTTTGCCCTCGATCAAGCGCGTGCTCTCGCGGGTGCCCAAGCAGCGCCAGACCATGCTGTTCTCGGCCACCTTCGAGCCGCGCATCCGCGCCCTCGCCATGGAGCTGCTGAACAACCCGACCGAAGTGCAGGTCGCGGCGCAGAACACCATCGCCGAGACCATCACCCACCGCGTGCATCCGGTCGAGGGCGCGCGCAAGCGCGACCTGCTGGTCGAGATCCTGGCCCGGCGCCATACCGACCAGGTCCTGATCTTCGGCAAGACCAAGCACGGCTGCAACCGCCTTGCCGAACAGCTGGAAACGGCCGGCCTGAAGTCGGTGGCGATCCACGGCAACAAGAGCCAGGCGCAGCGCCAGAAGGCGCTGGACCAGTTCAAGTCGGGCAAGGCGCGGATCCTGGTGGCGACCGACGTGGCCGCGCGCGGCCTCGACATCCCCAACCTGCCGCTGGTGATCAACCACGACCTGCCGATGGTGGCCGAGGACTACGTGCACCGCATCGGCCGCACCGGCCGCAACGGCGCCTCGGGCGAAGCGCTGTCGCTGGTCGCGCCGGAAGAGGGCGGCCTGCTGCGCCAGATCCAGCGCATGCTCAAGGCCGACATCGTGATGGAAGCGGTGGACGGCTTCGAGCCGAGCCGCCCGATCCGCCTCGATGCGCCGATCCCGAAGAACGGCGGCGGCCAGCAGCGCCGGCAGCCGCCGGGCGGCCGCGCCCCGCAGCGTCCGGGCGAGCAGAGGCCCGGCGGCCAGCGCGCCCCGCGCAAGGCAGGCGCGCGTGGCCACGGCAAGCCGGGCGACCGCGGCGCGCACGCGCATGCGCACACCGGCAAGCCGGCGTCGCGTCCGGCGCGCGGCGGCCAGCGCGTGGATTCGCGCGCGTAAGCACGTCGCGCGATCCGCTGGATCGACGAAGGCCGGCCCCTCGCGGGGCCGGCCTTTCTATTGCGCGGGAGGTGTCGGCAGGCGTTGGCGCCCGGCCGTCCGTCAGTCGAACAGCACCACCTGGCGGATCGCCTCGCCGCGGGCGAGCCGGTCGAATCCGGCGTTGATGTCGTCCAGCGCCAGCGTATGCGTGAGCAGGCGCTCGACCGGCAGCCGGCCGGCGCGATGCAGGGCCACGTAGCGCGGGATGTCGCGGTGCGGCACCGCCGAGCCCATGTACGAACCCTTGACCGTACGCTCTTCCGCGACCAGCCCCACCGCCGGCACGCTGAACATGCGGTCCGGCGCCGGCAGTCCGACCGTGATCGTGCAGCCGCCGCGACGCGTCGAGGCGTAGGCGGTGGCGAGCACGCGCTCGCTGCCGGCGGTCTCGATGGCGTGGTCGGCGCCGCCGCCGGTGGCCTCGCGCACCTGCGCGGCGACATCGCCCTCGCGCGCGTCGATGCAGTGGCTGGCGCCCAGATCGCGCGCCAGCGCCAGCTTCTCGGGGACCACGTCGACGGCCACCAGCGGCCAGGCCGAGCAGGCGGCTGCGCCGAGCACCGCCGACAGGCCGACGCCGCCAAGCCCGAACACCGCGACCGATTCGCCCGGGCGCACGCCGGCGGTGTTCACCACCGCGCCCACGCCGGTCATCACCGCGCAGCCGAACAGCGCGGCGATGGCCGGCGGAAGGTCGGGATCGATGCGCACCGCCGAGCGTTCGGACACCACTGCGTATTCGGCGAAGCCCGACACGCCCAGATGGTGGTGCAGCGGCGCCTCGTCTGCATCGCGCAGCCGCATCCCGCCGTCGAGCAGGGCGCCGGCGGCGTTGGCGGCCGCGCCGGGCTCGCACAGCACCGGGCGCCCGCAGGCGCAGGGATCGCAGTGCCTGCACATCGGCACGAACGAGAACACGACCTGGTCGCCCAGCCGCAGGCCGGCGACGCCCTCGCCCAGTTCGACCACCTCGCCGGTGGCCTCGTGCCCGAGCAGCATCGGCAGCGGCCGCGGACGCGAGCCGTCGATTACCGACAGGTCCGAATGGCACAGGCCCGCCGCGCGCACGCGCACGCGCACCTCGCCGCGGCCGGGCGGCTGCAGCCGGACGCTCTCGATCGCAAGCGGGCGCGACTGCGCATACGGTGCCGCCGCGCCCATCCGGCGCAGCACCGCCGCGCGCATCGTGGTCACGGCGCCGGCTCCACCACCAGCGGGGCCAGCGCGGCGCGGATGCGGTCGGGGATCGGCGTGCTGCGCCGGGCCTCGCGGTCGACGAACACGTGCACGAACCAGCCTTCCGCCGCGGGTGCTTCCTCGCCGGAGCGGAACAGGCCGATGCCGTAGCGCACGCTGCTGTTGCCCAGCTTCTCCACGCGCAGGCCGGCATCGACGCTGCCGGGGAAGGCGATCTCGCGCAGGAAGCGGCAGTGCGATTCGGCGCACAGGCCGATCGCCGCGCCGCGGTGGATGTCCAGCCCGCCCTCGGTGATCAGGTACGTGTTGATCGCCGTGTCGAAGTAGCTGTAGTACTCGACGTTGTTGACGTGGCCGTAGACGTCGTTGTCCTTCCAGCGCGTGGGGATGGACAGGAAGTGGCGGTAGTCGGCGCGGGTGCTCATGCGCGCTCCCCGCCAGGGGCCGGCGCGGGCGCCGCCTTCTGCTCGCGTCCGACCAGCAGCCACCAGCACGCCACCGCGGCCGCGAGCGCGATCCAGGGATCGAACAGCGACAGCGCCACGCCGCCCAGCACCGCGCTGCCGCGCTCGGCGTTGCTGCGCGGGATGGCCATGCCGATGTAGGCGCAGGCGAAGCCGGTGGTCACCAGGGTGATCGCCAGCGCCACGCCCAGCAGCGGCTGCAGCCCGGTCAGCAGCGGCAGCAGGAAATAGATCACCGGCAGGCCCATCATGTAGTAGGAGATCAGCCCGCTGTGCAGGTCGCGCATGGACTGGCGTCCCTGCCGCCAGCGCGACACCACCACCACGTGCACACCCGCCCACAGCGCGCCCTGGGTGGTGAAGAACGGCGCCACGAGCGCCGACGCCGCGTTGCGCGCCGCCAGGGTGAGGTGCGAGCGGCGCGCGTCGATGCGGATCGGATCGTCCGGGCGCGCGGGCTGCGCCTCGCGGATCACCGCCTCGGCGGTGACCCAGTCGCCGAACGTGATCACGTAGGTGAGCAGCACCAGCGGCAGCACGTCCAGGTACATCGACGGCGAGGGCCAGCCGATGGAGAGCGGCGACATCTTCGCCAGCGCGTCGCCGACCGGCGGCAGCATCCAGCCCCACTGCACGTCGTAGCTCACTTCGCCCACCAGCGGCCCGACGATGGCGGCCGCGAGGAAGCCGGGCAGCAGGCCCAGCGCGACCAGGTGGCGCAGCCACGGCATCCGGCCCTGCAGGCGCTGCAGCGGCGCGGAGAACACCACCACCAGGCAGATCGCGCAGGCCAGCAGGATCGACACCGGCTGCTGCTCCAGGAAACGCGGCGCGTCGGTGACGAACACCTGGCGGAACGCGGCCAGCGCCGAGCCGATCAGGATGGTGGCGCGCAGCGTCGGCGGCAGCCAGGCGATCAGGCGTGGCCCGGCGCGGGTGATGCCCAGCACGAACACCAGCAGCGCGAACGACAGCGACATCGCCGTCATCGCCTGGAAGCGCAGCGCCGGCGTGTCGTAGCGCGCCAGCACGAAGGCCAGCACCAGCGGTAGCGCCGGCGTGATCCAGCCCGGCGCATAGGGCTCCCCGAACACCCACAGCGCGATCACGATCAGGGTGCTGACCAGCAGCGAGGTGGCGATGGCTTCGTCGAAGCTCATGCCGAAGTAGCCCATCAGGATCGGCACAAGGGCCAGGCCCGTCGCGGTGGCGACCAGCAGGCCCTGCGCGATCTCCGGCCAGTGCGGACGGGTGTGCAGGAACGGCAGGCGGAAGGTGAACGGCCCCCAGCGCCAGCCCGTGTTCTCGGCGACCGGCGGCCCGTGCGCGCCGCTCATGGCGCGCGCCCGTCTTCGGCTTCCTGCAGGGCGCGCCACTGCACCTTGCCGGTCGCGCTGCGCGGCAGCGTGGTACGGAACTCGACCGCGTGCGGCACCTTGTAGGCGGCCATGTGCCCGCGCGCCCATTCGATGATGTCCGCGGGCGTCGCGTCATGGCCTTCGCGCAGCACCACCACCGCCTTGGCGCTTTCGCCGCGGTGCGCGTCGCGCATGCCGATCACGCAGGCCTCCTGCACGGCGGGGTGGCCGTAGAGCAGGGCTTCGACCTCGGCCGGCCAGATCTTGTAGCCCGAGGCATTGATCATGCGCTTGAGCCGGTCGACCATGAAGAAATAGCCCTCGTCGTCGACATAGGCCAGGTCGCCGGTGCGCAGGAAGCGCTTGCCGTCGATCTCGACGAAGGTCTCCGGGTCGTTGGCGGGACGGCCGTGGTAGCCCAGCATCACCTGCGGGCCGTGGCTGACGATCTCGCCGACCTCGCCCGGCGGCAGTTCCTCGAAGGTCTGCGGATCGACCACGCGCGAATCGACGTCGAAGATCGGAAGCCCCAGGCACTGCGGCTTGGGCCGGTGCACGGGATTGAGATGGGTCGGCGCCATCGTTTCCGACAGGCCGTAGCCCTCCACGTAGTCGATGCCCCACAGCTGGCGGATGCGCTCGGCAACGGCCCTGGGCATCGCCGCGCCGCCGCCGGTGAGGATGCGCATCGAGGACAGGTCGAAGGGCGACAGGTCCTGGTGCAGGAAATCCATCAGCATGGTCGGGATCGCGGTCCAGGAGCCGCAGCGGTGGCGCTCGATCAGCTTCGCCGCGCAGGCCTTGTCCCAGCGCGTCATCACCACGATGGTGTTGCCGCGCCAGACCGGCGTGGTCACGCCGTTCTGCATGCCGGTGACATGGAACATCGGCAGGTTGGCCAGGACCACCGTGTCCTTCGGCGCGAAGCACCACTCCGGCCCGGCCACGGTGGTGTGCATCACCGTGCGGTGCGTATGCAGGCAGCCCTTGGGATGGCCGGTGGTGCCGGAGGTGTAGGGCATCACCGCGAGGTCGTCGGGCCCGGCCAGGTGCGGGGAGGGCGACAGCCCTGCGTCCAGTGCGTCCTGCCAGGCGACGGCGCCGTCGAAGCGTTCGCGCGGCAGCGCGACCACCTCGGGCAGGGGCAGGTCGGTCTCCGCGTCGGCGTAGTCGGAGTAGGTGGCGACCACGGCGTGGTCGATCAGCTCGCCGCGCAGCGGCAGCAGTTCGGGCGCGAGTTCCTGCGCCACCAGCGCGGTGCGCGCGCCGCTGTCGCGGACGATGTGCCGCACTTCCTCGAGCCGGTTCATGCTGTTGACCGGTACCACCACCGCATCGGCGCGCAGGATGGCGTGGAAGGCGACGACGAACTGCGGGCAGTTCTGCATGAACAGCGCGACGCGGTCGCCGCGCGCCACGCCGCAGCGCTGCTGCAGGTAGCCGGCGAGTGCGTTCGCCTGCGCATCGAGCGTGGCGTAGTCGAGCGCGCGTCCGTAGTAGATCGTCGCCGGCCGCCGCGGGTAGCGGCGCGCGCTGACCGCGAGGTTGTCGTACAGCGAGGTCTGCGGCAGTTCGAGGTGGTGGGGCAGGCCGGGCGGCCAGTGCGGGGAACGTTGCATGCTCGGCTCCTGTGTCGGTCGCCTGTCGGCGTTTCAGTCGGCCAGCTGCGGCAGCACCAGCAGCTTGCCCACCGCCTGGCGGGCGAGCAGGGCCGACAGCGCGGCCGGCGCCTGCGAAAGGGGATAGCGCTGCGACACCAGCGGCTGCAGCGCGCCGTCGCGCAGCCACTCCAGCAGCTGGCGGGTGTTGGCGGCGCTGGCGGCCGGTTCGCGCCGCACGAAATCGCCCCAGAACACGCCGAGCAGGGCGGTGCCCTTGAGCAGCAGCAGGTTGGCCGGCACCTTCGGGATGTCCCCGGCGGCGAAGCCGACCACCAGGTGGCGGCCGCCCCAGGCCAGGCTGCGCAGTGCGGTCTCGGTCAGCGGGCCGCCCACCGGGTCGTAGACGATGTCGACGCCGGCCTTGCCCGCGTGCGCGCGCACCTGGTCGCGGAAGTCCCCGGCGGCGGAATCCACCGTGGCATCGGCGCCGCGCGAGCGCGCGGCCTCGCGCTTGGCCTGGCTCGAGGCCGCGGCGATCACGCGCAGGCCCAGGCGCTTGCCCAGCTCCACCGCGGCCAGGCCCACGCCGCCGCCGGCGCCGAGCACCAGCAGGGTCTCGCCGGCCTTCGCCTGCGCGCGGTCCTTGAGCGCATGCCAGGAGGTGCCGTAGGTGAGCAGGAAGCTGGCGGCCACGGCCAGGGCCTCGTCGCCGGTGTCGGCGGGCAGCGCCACCAGGTGGCCGGCCTCGGCCACCACCTCCTCGGCGAAGGCGCCGTGGGTCGCGGTGCCGACCACCTTGTCGCCGGGGCGCAGCGTGTCCACGCCGTCGCCGACCGCGCTCACCACGCCGGAGAACTCGAGTCCCGGCGCGAAGGGAAGTTCGGGGCGGAACTGGTACTTGCCGGCCACCATCAGCGCATCCGGGTAGTTCGCCGCGGCCGCGTGCACGCGCACGCGCACCTGGCCGGGGCCCGGCTGGGGCAGCGGCAGCTCGCCGATGCGCAACGATTCCGGCGGTCCCCACGCGTCGCAGACGACGGCTCTCATGTCCCTGTTCCTCCCGTTCTAGAAACGTCCCTCGGTGGCCTCGTACACGCGGTTGCGCAGCGCGACCAGCCTCGGGCCGAAGTCCTGCACCAGCTTCTCGCGCGTCATCACCGACAGGCGCCCGCTGATGTTGAAAGCGAAATGGCGGGTGCCGTCGGCCGAGACCATTGGCACGCCCACCGCGAACACGTCCGGATTCCAGTCGCCCAGCGAGAACACGAAGCCGTAGGTCTCGTAGTCCTTGCGCGCGCGCTCGATGCCGGCGCGGATCTTCGGCCAGGCCTCCGGCGTGCTGGTGCGCTCGAGTTCGGCCAGGCGCTGGTCGAACACCTCGCGCGGGCGCGCGGCGAGGTCGGCGCGGCCCAGTGCGGTGGTGCCGTGCGGCACGCGCGAACCCTTCTCCAGCCGCAGGTTGAACATCGCGTCGCCCTGGCAGACTTCCAGCAGCAGCATGCGCAGGCCCTCGGGCACGGCCAGCATCACCGCCGCCTGCGTGTAGTCGGCCAGCTCCTGCATCAGCGGCTGGGCGATGTCGATCACGTCGTGTCCGGCCATGTAGGCATGGCCGAGGCCGAGCACCGCGGGCCCGAGGGCGTACTTCTCCAGCGACGGCGAATATTCGAGGTAGCCCAGGGTGGCCAGGGTCTGCGTCAGCCGCGACACCGTGGCCTTGGGCAGCTTAGTGCGCCTGGCGATGTCCTGGTTGCCGAGGTAGCGGCCGTCCGGATTGTCGCGGCCGTGTTCGAAGCAGCGCAGGATCGAGAACGCGCGCACCACCGAATTGACCAGCGGCGCGCCTTCGGAGCGGGCCAGCGACTGCGGGTCGCGCTTGGGATTGCCCATGTCAGCCCGCCTCCGCGCGGTACTTGCGCAGCTCGAGGCGCGCGATGGCCTCGTGGTGCACTTCGTCGGGGCCGTCGGCCAGGCGCAGGGTGCGGGTATGCGCCCAGGCCTTGGCCAGGAAGCTGTCCTGGCTGACGCCGGCGGCGCCGTGCGCCTGCACCGCCCAGTCGATCACCTGCTCGACGGCCTGCGGCGCGATCACCTTGATCATCGCGATCTCGGCGCGCGCGGCCTTGTTGCCCACGGTGTCCATCATGCGCGCGGCCTTCATCACCATCAGCCGCGCCTGGTCGAGCAGGCAGCGCGAACGCGCGATGCGCTCGCGCCAGACCGAAAAGTCCGCGACCGCCCGCCCGAAGGCATGGCGCGAGGCCAGCCGCCGGCACATCGCCTCGAGCGCGCGCTCGCCCACGCCGATCGCGCGCATGCAGTGGTGGATGCGACCGGGGCCGAGCCGCCCCTGCGCGATCTCGAAGCCGCGACCCTCGCCCAGCAGCAGGTTCGACGCCGGCACGCGCACGTTCTGCAGCGCGACCTGCATGTGGCCGTGCGGCGCATCGTCGTAGCCGTACACGTCCATCGCGCGTTCGACCGTGATGCCCGGCGTATCGGCGGGCACCAGGATCATCGAATGGCGCTGGTGGCGCTCCGCGTCCGGGCTGGAGATGCCCATCACGATATAGACCGCGCAGCGCGGATCGCCGGCGCCGGAGGCGTACCACTTGCGCCCGTCGATGACGTAGTCGTCGCCGTCGCGGCGGATCGCGCACTGCAGGTTGGTGGCGTCGGACGAGGCCACGTCCGGCTCGGTCATCAGGAAGGCCGAGCGGATGCGGCCGTCGAGCAGCGGGTCGAGCCAGCGCGCCTGCTGCTCCTCGCTGCCGTAGCGGGCCAGCACCTCCATGTTGCCGGTGTCGGGCGCGCTGCAGTTGAACACCTCGGGCGACCAGTGGACCCGGCCCATCAGCTCGCACAGCGGCGCGTAGTCGAGATTGGACAGGCCTTCGGGCGCGCGCGGCGAACCGGGAAGGAACAGGTTCCACAGGCCTTGGGCCCGCGCTTCGGCCTGCAGTCCGGCGATCACCGTGCTCGGCTGCCAGGGATTGCCGGCGGCACGGGAGCGGGCCGCTTCCCCGTCGTAGTCGGCCTCGCTCGGCCAGACGCGGCGCTGCAGGAAGTCGCGCAGGCGGCCTTCGAGGTCCCGGCTCCGGGGGGAGGGTGTTAGATCCATGAGTTTCGCCTAATGGAATTGAATTCCACAAACTGCAACGATCCTATGCGGGCTTCCGCCGGGACGCAAGCGACGGAGGAATACGTATTGCGCTGCTGCGGCGCAGCACATCTCGCAGTTGCATGGCCGTACGCTCCCGTCTAGAGTGATTCCGAAATACAGAATTCAATTCCATTATACGGAATTTAAAGGAATGCAGCCCGGCCCATCCATCCCATCGCTGCACGTGCTCGTCCGCCGGGAGGACATCGACCCGGTGCGCCTGGCGGGCAGGGTGGTAGTCGTGATCGATGTGCTGTTCGCGACCTCGACGATCGTGCATGCCCTGGGCGCGGGCGCCACGGCCGTCTATCCGGCGCGCGACGGCGACGACGCGCGCGCCGCCGCGACCGGCCGGCCGGGCGCCGTGGTGGCGGGCGAGTACATGGCGCGGACCCTGCCCGGGCACGCGCCGGCCACGCCGCTGGCGCTGGCGCTGCAGCTCGTGGCCGGCGGGGAACTGGTGTACCTGACCACCAACGGCACCCGCGCGATTGCCGCCTGCGCGGGAGCGGCGGCGGTCTACGTCGGCGCGCTGGGCAACGCCGGCGCGCTGGCGCGACACGTGGCCACGCGTCATCCGGGACAGCCGGTGCTGCTGCTGTGCGCCGGATCGCTGGGCCGCTTCAGCCTCGAGGACTTCATCGGCGCCGGCCACCTGGCGCGGGCGCTGCGCGCCGCCGGCGATTACGCGCCGAGCGATGCGGCGCTGGCGGCGGAGTTCGCCAGCCTGGGCATCGATGCGGACCAGGCGCTGTCCGCGTCGCGCGTGGGACGCATGCTGTCGGGCGCGGGCCTGGACGCGGAGATCGCGCATGCGGCCCGCTGCGACATCTGCGACGTGGTGCCGGTGCTGCGCGATGGGGTGCTGGTGAGGGCCGCCGCATGAGCGATGGGTTTCCGGCGGTCGAAGCCAATGCCGTGCGCCTGCAGCACTGGCTGCGCGCCCACCTGCACGGGTTCGAGGGCGAGCTCGACATCGAGCGCCTGGCCGGCGGCCGCTCCAATCCCGGCTGGCGCCTGCGCACGGCCACGCGCGACTGCGTGCTGCGCGCACGCCCCGGCCCGCGCGACAGGCTGCTGCCTTCGGCGCATGCGATCGAGCGCGAGTTCCGCGTGCAGCAGGCGCTGGCCGGCAGCGCGGTGCCGGTCGCGGCGATGCACGCGCTGTGCGAGGACGAATCGATCGTCGGCGCCGGCTTCTACGTCATGGATTTCGTCGACGGCGAGGTCTTCCGCGACCCGGCGCTGCCGGACCTGTCGCCCGAGGGGCGCGCGGCCCGCTACGAGGCGATGCTGGCCGCCATCGCCGATCTGCACCAGCTCGACGTCGACGCGCTCGGGCTGCGCGACTACGGCCGTCCCGGACAGTATTTCGCGCGCCAGATCGACCGCTGGACGCGCCAGTACCTCGCCAGTCGCGATGGCGACATCCCGGCGATGGAGAAGCTCATCGCCTGGCTGCCCGGCGCGGCCCCGCGCGAGGACGACGAGCCGGTGGCGCTGGTGCACGGCGATTTCCGCATCGACAACCTGGTCTTCGCCCGCCGCGAGCCGCGGCTGCGCGCGGTGCTGGACTGGGAGCTGTCCACGCTCGGGCATCCGCTGGCCGACTTCGGCTACCACGCGATGACCTGGCACATCGTCCCGGATTTCCTCGCCGGCCTCGGCGGGCTCGACCTCGACGCGCTCGGCATTCCCGACGAGCCGACCTACGTGCGCGAGTACGAGCGCCGCACCGGGCTGCGCGCCGGCGAGCACTGGGATTTCTGCCTGGCCTACAACCTGTTCCGCCTCGCCGCGATCCTCCAGGGTGTCGGCGCGCGCGCGCGCGCCGGCATGGCCACCGATCCGCAGGCGGCGCGTTTCGGCGCGCAGGTGCCGATGCTGGCCGCGCTCGGCTGGCGTTTCGCGCAGCGCGCAGGAGCCGCGGCATGACGCGCGCGGTCCGCCAACTCCTTTCCCTACCCGCCACGGTGCCGACAACGACATGGCCGTAACCACGACACTGCACGACGGCATTGCCGTCGTCACCTTCGACAATCCGCCGGTCAACGGCCTCGGCCTGGACGTGCGCCGCGGACTGGCCGAGGCGGTGGAGGCCGCCAACGCCGACGACGCGGTCCAGGGCGTCGTCATCACCGGCGGCGGCCGCTTCTTCTCCGGCGGCGCCGACATCAAGGAATTCAACACGCCGCGCGCCGGGCAGGCGCCCAACCTGCACGACGTCATCGCCGTGGTCGAGTCCAGCGCCAAGCCGGTGTGCGTGGCCATCAACGGCACCGCGCTGGGCGGCGGGCTGGAGCTGGCGCTGGGCGCCCACTACCGCGTGGCGCGCCGCGGCGCCGAGGTCGGACTGCCCGAGGTCAAGATCGGCATCCTGCCCGGCGGCGGCGGCACCCAGCGGCTGCCGCGCGCGGTCGGGCTGGAGGCCGCGCTGAACATGATCGTGTCGGGGGCGCCGGTCGCGGCCGAGCGGCTTGCCGGCACCGCGCTGTTCGACAGCGTGGTGGACGGCGATCCGGTCGAGGCCGCGATCGCCCTGCTGCGCGAGCGGATCGCCGCGGGCGCGGACCATCCGCGCGTGCGCGACCGCAAGGTCGAACATGCCGACGCGCAGGCCTTCATCGCCTGGGCGCGCATGGGCGTGGCCGCGGCGTCGGCCAACTATCCGGCGCCGCTGCGCTGCGTGGATGCGGTCGCCGCCTCGCTGCGTCCGTTCGACGAGGGGATGGCGGTCGAGCGCGAGGGCTTCACCGTGCTGGTGAACTCGCCCGAATCGCGCGCGCTGCGCCATGCCTTCTTCGGTGAGCGCGCCGCCAGCCGGATCGACGACATCGGCCCCGACGTCAAGCCGCGCCCGGTCACGCGCGTGGGCATCGTCGGCGCCGGCACCATGGGCGGCGGCATCGCCATGAACTTTCTCAATGCCGGCATCCCGGTGGCGATCGTGGAGACCTCGCAGGAAGCGCTCGACCGCGGCCTGGCCACCATCCGCCGCAACTACGAGGGCAGCGCGAAGAAGGGCCGGATCACCGCCGAGCAGGTCGAGCAGCGCATGGGCCTGCTCGCGCCCTCGCTCGACTACGCCGCGCTGGCCGATGCCGACCTCGTGATCGAGGCGGTCTACGAGGACTACGCGGTCAAGCAGGCGGTGTTCGAAAAGATCGACGCGGTCGCGAAGGACGGCGCCATCCTTGCCACCAATACCTCGACACTCGACGTCGACCGCGTCGCCGCCTTCACCCGCCGCCCGCAGGACGTGCTGGGCCTGCACTTCTTCAGCCCGGCCAACGTCATGCGCCTGCTCGAGGTGGTGCGGGGTGCGAAGACCGCCAGGGACGTGATGGCCACGGCGATGGCGATGGCCAAGGCGATCCGCAAGACCGCCGTGGTCTCGGGCGTGTGCGACGGCTTCATCGGCAACCGCATGATCGAGCAGTACTCGCGCCAGGCGACTTTCCTGCTCGAGGAGGGCGCGCTGCCGCAACAGGTCGACCGCGCGATGGAAAAATTCGGCTTCGCCATGGGGCCGTTCCGGATGGGCGACCTGGCGGGCAACGACATCGCGTGGGCCATCCGCAAGCGCCGCTACCTCGAGCGGCCGGACATGGTCTACGCGAAGAACGCCGACCTGCTGTGCGAGATGGGCCGCTACGGCCAGAAGACCGGCAAGGGCTGGTACGACTACCGGCCCGGCGAACGCACGCCGCATCCCTCGGCCGAGGTCGAGGCGATGATCGTCGAACAGTCGAAGGCGCTGGGCATCACCCGCCGGGAGATCTCCGACCAGGAGATCGTCGAGCGCCTGGTCTACGCCCTGGCCAACGAGGGCGCGCGCATCCTCGCCGAGGGCATCGCCGCGCGCGCCTCGGACATCGACATCGTCTACCTGGCCGGCTACGGCTTCCCCGCCTGGCGCGGCGGTCCGATGTTCCATGCCGACCAGGTCGGGCTTTACAACGTGCTGGCGGCGATGCGCCGCTACGCCCGCGGCCACCGCGGCGAGGCCTGGGAGCCGGCGCCGCTGCTGGTCGAACTGGCCGAGTCGGGCCGTTCCTTCAACGATCCGGGCGCGCGCCCGCGCGCCGCCGCATGAGTCACGCCATGAACGAAGCCGTCATCGTCTCCACCGCGCGCACCGGCCTGGCCAAGAGCTGGAAGGGCGCGCTCAACCTCAGCCATGGCGCCACCGTCGGCGGACACGTGGTGCGCCACGCGGTCGAGCGCGCCGGCGTGGACCCGGCCGAGATCGAGGACGTGGTCATGGGCTGCGCCTGGCCCGAGGGCGCGACCGGCAGCAACATCGCGCGCCAGATCGCGCTGCGTGCCGGCCTGTCGTCCAGTGCGCCGGGCACCACCGTCAACCGCTTCTGCGCCTCGGGCCTGCAGGCGATCGCCCAGACCGCGCAGCGCATCGCCGCCGGCGAGGACGGCGTGTACGTGGCCGGCGGCGTGGAGTGCATCTCCACCGTGCAGAACACCATCAACCAGCATATGCTGGAAGACGCCTGGATGCAGCGCCACCATCCGGCCATCTACATGCCGATGCTGCAGACGGCGGAGAACGTCGCCAGGCGCTACGGCATCGACCGCGAGCGCCAGGACCGCTACGGCGTGGAAAGCCAGCAGCGCGCCGCGGCGGCGCAGGCGGCCGGGAGCTTCGACGAGGAGATCGTGCCGATCACCGTCCGCCAGGCGGTGGTGGACCCGGCGACGAAGGCGATGGGCACGCGCGAGGTCACGCTGTCGGCCGACGAGGGCGTGCGCGCCGACACCACCTATGAAGGCGTGTCGAAGATCCGCACGGCGCTGTCCGGCGGCGTGGTCTCGGCCGGCAACGCCAGCCAGTTCTCCGATGGCGCCTCGGCCAGCGTGCTGATGTCGGCCGCCGAGGCCGCGCGCCGCGGGATCCGCCCGCTCGGCATCTTCCGCGGCTATGCGGTCGCCGGTTGCGAGGCCGACGAGATGGGCATCGGCCCGGTGTTCGCGGTGCCGAAGCTGCTGCAGCGCGCCGGCCTCACGGTCGACGACATCGGCCTGTGGGAGCTCAACGAGGCCTTTGCCGTGCAGGTGCTCTACTGCATGGACCGGCTCGGCATCCCGCACGAGCGGCTCAACGTCAATGGCGGCGCGATCGCGGTCGGCCATCCGTACGGCGTCAGCGGCGCGCGCCTGGTCGGGCATGCGCTGATCGAGGGCCGGCGCCGCGGCGTGAAGTACGTCGTCGTCACCATGTGCGTCGGCGGCGGCCAGGGCGCGGCCGGCCTGTTCGAGGTGGCCTGAGCCGATGACCGGCCTGCTGCTCTCGCGCGAGGACCTCGACTTCCAGCTCTACGACTGGCTGGAGGCGGAGTCGCTGCTGTCGGCGCCGCGCTTCGCCGCGCACTCGCGCGAGACCTTCGACGCGGTGATCGACAGCTGCGAGCGGCTGGGCGAGGACGTACTGCTGCCATGCCACGCGCTGTCCGACCGCGAGGAGCCGGCGTTCGACGGCGAAGCGGTGCGGCTGCCGGACGCGGTCGCCGCCGCGGTGCGCGCACTGGCGGAGAGCGGCGTGGTCGCGGCCGCGCAGGACGAGGCCGTGGGCGGCCTGCAGCTGCCGGTACTGGTGGAGAAGGCCGCGTTGGCCTGGCTGTCGGCGGCCAATATCGGTGCCTGCGCCTATCCGATGCTGACGATGGGCAACGCCTCGCTGCTGCTGGCGCACGGCTCGGCGGCGCAGGTCGAGGCCTTCGCCCTGCCGCAGCTGCGCGGCGAATGGACCGGCACCATGTGCCTGTCCGAACCGCAGGCCGGCTCGTCGCTGTCGGACATCACCACCCGCGGCGACTACGAGCGCGACTCCGCGCTGGGCCCGCAGTACCGCCTGTCCGGCCGCAAGATGTGGATCTCCGGCGGCGAGCACACCATCCTGGGCAACATCGTCCACCTGGTCCTGGCCAAGGTGCCGGACGCGGACGGACGCCTGCCGGCCGGCACGCGCGGGATCTCGCTGTTCATCGTGCCGCGCACGCTGACGGCGGGCGAGGGCGGCGAGCGCAACGACGTCAGCCTGGCCGGGATCAACCACAAGCTCGGCTACCGCGCCACGGTCAACTGCGCGCTCAACTTCGGCGAAGGCAAGTTCAGGCCACAGGGTCGCGGCGGCGCGGTGGGCTACCTGGTCGGACAGCCGGGCGACGGCCTGGCCTGCATGTTCCACCTGATGAACGAGGCGCGCATCGGCGTGGGCCTGGGGGCCGCGGCGATCGGCTACACCGCCTATCTGCACGCGCTCGACTACGCGCGCAACCGGCCGCAGGGGCGGCCGCCGGGACCGGCCGGCAAGGATGCGTCGCAGCCGCAGGTGCCGCTGGTCGCGCATGCCGACGTGCGCCGCATGCTGCTGGCGCAGAAGTGCTACGCCGAGGGCGGGCTGGGCCTGGTGCTGGCCTGCGCGCGCCTGGTCGACGAACAGCGCATCGCGCACGAGGCGGGCGACGGTGAGGCCGCCGCATCGAAGCGGCTGCTGCTCGACATCCTGACCCCGGTCGCCAAGAGCTGGCCTTCGCAGTGGTGCCTGGCCGGCAACGACCTCGCCATCCAGGTGCATGGCGGCTATGGCTATACCCGCGACTATCGCGTCGAACAGCTGTGGCGCGACAACCGCCTCAACGCCATCCACGAAGGCACCCACGGCATCCAGGGCATCGACCTGCTCGGCCGCAAGGTGGCGATGCAGGGCGGCGCGGCGTTGGACGCCTACGTGCGCATGGTCGAGGCCACGCTGGCGCGCGCCAACGGCGGCGGTTGTGCCGAGCTCGCGCAGCCGCTGGCGGCGCGCCTGGCGCGTCTGCGCGAGGTGACCGCCGCGCTGCTGCAGGTCGAGGACCCGGTCGCGCGCCTGGCCAACGCCAGCGCCTACCTCGAGGCCTTCGGCCACGTCACCGTGGCCTGGGTGTGGCTGGGCCAGGTGCTGGCGCTGGGCGCGCGCGACGACGCGTTCGCGCGCGGCAAGCGCCAGGCCGCGCGCTGGTTCCTGCGCTGGGAGCTGCCGCGCGTCGATGCGTGGCTCGACCGGCTGGCCGACAACGACGACAGCGCGCTGGCGATGCGCGACGAATGGTTCTGAGGGAGGGCACATGACCGGCCAGCGCAACCTGTTCGACCTCGACGGACGCACCGCCCTCGTCACCGGCGGTTCGCGCGGCCTCGGCCTGCAGATCGCCGAGGCCCTGGGCGACCATGGCGCAGCGGTGATGGTCGCGGCGCGCAAGCAGCACGAGCTCGACGAGGCGCTGTCGCACCTGCGCGGCCGCGGCATCCGCGCCGAGGCCTGTGCGGTCGATCTGTCGGTGGACGGCGCGGCGGAGCGCCTGGTCGAGGCGAGCCTGGCCGCGTTCGGCGGCATCGACGTGCTGGTCAACAACGCCGGCGCCAGCTGGGGCGCGCCGGCCGAGGACTATCCGCTGGAAGCCTGGGACAAGGTCTTCGGGCTCAACGTGCGCGCGCTGTTCGCGCTGTCCCAGCAGGTGGCGCGGCGCGCGATGCTGCCGCGCGGCAGCGGCCGCATCGTCAACATCGCCTCGGTGGCCGGGCTGCGCGGCAACGCCGGCGCGCTGCTCAAGACCGCGGCCTACAACGCCTCCAAGGGCGCGGTGGTCAACCTGACGCGCGCGCTGGCCGCGGAGTGGGGCGGGCGCGGCATCACCGTCAACGCGATCGCGCCGGGATTCTTCCCCTCGAAGATGAGCCAGGGCGTGATCGGCGCGCTGGGCGAGGAGGCGCTGATGGGCAATGCGCCGCTGCGCAGGCTCGGCGGCGACGCCGACCTCAAGGGCGCGGCGCTGCTGTTCGCCTCCGATGCCGGCGCGCACATCACCGGCCAGGTGCTGGCGGTCGACGGCGGGTACACGGCCGTATGAGCATGCCGGCGGCCATGGGCGAGCTGCGCGGCAGGGTGGCGGTGGTCACCGGCGCCGGATCGGGCTTCGGCCGCGAGTTCGCGCGCCTGGCGGCCGATGCCGGCATGGCCCTGGTGCTGGTGGACGTGCAGGCCGATGCGCTTGCCGAGACCGCTGCCGGGCTGGAGGCGACGGGCACCACCGTGATGCAGCGCCGCCTGGACGTGGCCGACGGCGACGCGATGCAGACCCTGGCGCACGATGCCTGGGCGCGCTTCGGCGCGGTCCACCTGCTGTTCAACAACGCCGGCGTCGGCACCACCGGCCTGCTCTGGGAAGCCAGCGTGCAGGACTGGGAATGGGTGCTGGGCGTCAACCTGTGGGGCACGATCCATGGCGTGCGCGCCTTCGTGCCGCGCATGCTCGAGGCGGCCGCCAAGGACCCGGGCTATCGCGGCCACGTGGTCAACACCGCCTCGATGGCCGGGCTGGTCGACCCGCCGCTGACCGGCCCCTACAACGTCGCCAAGCACGCGGTCGTGTCGCTGTCCGAAACGCTGCACCAGGACCTGTCGCTGGTGGGCGAGCGCGTCGGCTGTTCGGTGCTGTGCCCGTCCTGGGTCGGCACCGGGATCGCGAAGGCCGACCGCAACCGCGACCCGCGCGCGGCGCGCACCCGCACCCGCGCCGCCGCCGTCGGCCAGGCGCTGGTCGACAAGGCGGTGGCCTCGGCGAAGACCACCGCCCGGGACGTGGCGCGCCTGACCTTCGAGGCGATCGCCGAACGCCGCTTCTGGATCCTGCCGCACCCGCAGGCGCTGGCGGGCGTGCGCGCCCGCCATGACGCCCTGCAGACGCAGGCGCCGCCCCCCGACCCCTATACCGCGCTGCCCCAGCTGCGGCGCCAGATCCTCGACGCGCTGCACGCGCCCTGAGCCACCGGAGCCTCCATGGACCTGAACTTCAGCCCCGACGAACTCGCGTTCCGCGACGAAGTGCGCGCCTTCGTCGCCGCGCACCTGCCAGGCGACATCCGCGACCGCGTGCGCCGCGGCGACGAAAGCCAGGTGGCCGACGACCTGCGCCGCTGGCAGAAGATCCTGCACGCGCACGGCTGGGGCGCGGTGATGTGGCCGCGCGAGTTCGGCGGCACCGGCTGGGACAAGACCCGCCAGTACCTGTTCGACATCGAATGCGCCGCGGCCGACGCGCCGATCCAGCTGCCGTTCGGCCTGAAGATGGTGGCGCCGGTGATCATGCGTTACGGCACGCCGGCGCAGCAGCGGCGCTTCCTGCCGCGCATCCTCGACGGCAGCGACTGGTGGTGCCAGGGCTATTCGGAGCCGGGCAGCGGCTCGGACCTCGCCTCGCTCAAGACCCGCGCCGAGCGCGACGGCGACCACTACGTGGTCAACGGCCAGAAGGCCTGGAACACGCTCGGCCAGCATGCCGACTGGATCTTCTGCCTGGTGCGCACCGATCCGGACGCCAAGCCGCAGCGCGGCATCAGCTTCCTGCTGATCGACATGCGCACGCCCGGCATCCGCCTGCAGCCCACGCGCCTGCTCGACGGCGGGCACGAGGTCAACGAGGTGTTCTTCGACAACGTGCGCGTGCCGGTCGAAAACCTGGTGGGCGAGGAGAACGCAGGCTGGACCTGCGCCAAGTTCCTGCTCGGCCACGAGCGCACCAACATCGCCGGCATCGGCGCCAGTCGGCGCGAACTGGCGCGGCTGCGGCGCATGGCCGCCGAGGCCGTGCGCGACGGCGCGCCGCTGGCCGACGACCCGGTGTTCGCCTCGCGCATCGCCCAGGTCGCGCTGGAACTGCGCGCGCTGGAGGTCACCAACCTGCGCGTGATCTTCGCCGAGGCGCGCCAGCAGGCGCCCGGCCCGGAGGCCTCGATGCTCAAGATCCGCGGCACCGAGATCCTGCAGCGCATCACCGAACTCCAGGTCGAGGCGCTGGGAGCGCGCGCGCTGGAATACGAAGGCGACGGCGAGGACGTGCCGCGCGCCGTCGGCCACTACATGAACCTGCGCAAGCTGAGCATCTACGGGGGATCCAACGAGATCCAGCGCAACATCATCGCGCAGATGGTCCTGCAACTCTGAGGTCACCACGCATGGATTTCTCCTTCACCGAAGAACAGCAGATGCTGCAGGACTCGATCCGGCGGTATCTGGCGTCCGACTACCCGCTCGAGCACCGCGCGAAGACCATCGCCGGCGAGGAAGGCTGGTCGGCCGACACCTGGCGCGCGCTGGCCGAGCTGGGCCTGCTCGCGCTCGACATCGACGAGGCCGACGGCGGCATCGGCGCCGGCCCGGTGGGCACGATGCTGGTCTCGCAGGCGACGGGCGCGGGCCTGCTGCTCGAACCCTTCCACTCCAGCGCGGTGCTCGCTACGCGCGTGGTCTCGCTGCTGGCGCAGGGCGAACAGCGCTCGGCGCTGCTCGAGGCGCTGGCCTCGGGCGAGGCGATCGCGGTGCTGGCCCACGACGAGGACGGCGGCTGGTTCGCGCCGCGCGCCACCACCGCCGCCAGGGAAGGCGACGGCTGGCGCCTGCGCGGCCGCAAGGCCCGCGTCTACCACGCGCCGATGGCGCGCTGGCTGCTGGTGAGCGCATGCACGGACGACGGCACCGGCGTGTTCCTGGTCGAGTGCGACGCCGAAGGCGTGCAGCAGCGGACGCTGCGCACAGTCGACGGCCAGCGCGCGGCCGACATCGCGCTGGACCTGCAGCTGCCCGCCGCGGCGCGGCTCGGCAGCGGCGACGCGTCCGCAGCGCTGCACCAGGCGCTCGACCACGGCCTGGCGGCGCTGTGCGCCGATGCGCTGGGCGTGCTCGACCGCGCGCTCGCCACCACCGTGCAGTACACCCGCGACCGGGTGCAGTTCGGCACCCCGATCGGCCGCTTCCAGGCGCTGCAGCACCGCATGGCGGACATGTACATGCAGGTCGAACAGGCGCGCTCGATGACCTACCTGGCCACCTCGGCCTGCCTGGGCAATGACGCGCAGGCGCGGCGCGAGGCGGTCTCGGGCGCCAAGGTCGTGGTCGGCCAGGCCGCGCGCCGGGTCGGCCAGGAAGCGGTCCAGCTGCACGGCGGCATGGGCATGACCGACGAACTCGACGTCAGCCACTGCTTCCGGCGCCTGCTGGCGTTCGAGCTGCGGATGGGGACGACGGACGAACACCTGCGCGCGTTGCATGGACTGGCGCGGGCGGAGGCGGCGTAGGCGGACACCGGCGGCGGAGGAGGTCCGGGACAGGCGGGGACGCAGGGGACGCGGAAGCACGGGCGACACGAAGACAGGCACACATTCGAGGCTTCCGGGCCGTCGCAGGGGGCGGCGGCCAACGAGGGGCCCAACGCAGGACTACGGGAGGGTAGACCCATGAACGGCAACAAGATCCATCGCAACATGCTGGCCGCGTCGGTGGCGTTCGCACTGTGCGGTTTCGCGACCACCACGCTCGCCGCTGACGCCATGCAGGAGGACGGCGGCAGCGCCGCACAGCCCGCATCCAGCGAACGCGCCACCACGCTCGACGCCCTGGTCGTCACCGCGCAGAAGCGCGAGGAGGCGCTGCAGGACGTGCCGATCACCCTGAGCGTGCTGCCCGAACAGCTGCTGCAGGATGCAGGCGCGCGCGACATCAAGGAGCTGCAGCACCTGGTCTCGGGCATGAGCGTCACCAGCACCGCCTCGGAAAGCCAGACCACGGTGCGCCTGCGTGGCGTCGGCACGGTCGGCGACAACCCCGGCCTCGAATCGTCGGTGGGGGTGGTGATCGACGGCGTCTACCGTCCTCGCAACGGCGTGGGCTTCGGCGACCTCGGCCCGGTCGAACGGGTGGAGGTGCTCAAGGGCCCGCAGGGCACGGTGTTCGGCAAGAACACCTCGGCGGGCCTGATCAACGTGGTCACGCGCGCGCCGTCCTACAACCAGAGCGCCGAAGCCGAGGTCACCGCCGGCAACTACGGCCTGTTCGGCGTGTCGGCCAGCTACAACGACGCGATCAGCGACACCGCGGCGTTCAGCCTCTACGGCGTCAAGCGCTGGCGCGACGGATTCCTCGACGTCGAAACCGGCGCCGGGCCGCGCACCAGCACCGAGGACAGCAACCTCGACTTCCACGGACTGCGCGGCCAGCTGCTGCTCGAGCCGACCGACGGCCTGCGGATCCGCGCGATCGCCGACTTCGCCAGCCGCAGCGAGGAATGCTGCGCCTCGGTGACCACCACGCGCGGTCCCACCGCCGCCATCGTCGATGCGCTGGCCGGCGGTGAGGGGGTCATCCCCGTCCCCGATCCCTCGCGGCGCCTGGCCTACAGCAACGACATCACCCGCCAGTCGGTGGAGGACAAGGGCGTGTCGGTGCAGGTCGACTGGGACACGCCCTGGATCGGCGATGCCACCCTGACCTCGATCACCGCGCTGCGCGACTGGAGCAACCTCAACTCCGGCGACCTGGACTTCACCACCGCGCCGATCTGGGTCCGCCCCTACGGCGACGGCCTGAACGACGTCGGCTTCGAGACCTTCAGCCAGGAGCTGCGGCTGACCGGATCGAGCGAGCGCGTGGACTGGATGTTCGGCGCGTTCTACGCCGACGAGGACCTGGTGCGCAACGACAGCATCACCATGGGCGGCGCCTACGAGCCCTACCTGTCGATCGCGCTGCTGAGCAACATCGCCAGCGCCTTCCCGGCGGGGCTGGTCGACACCAGCAACCCGTTCCTGTTCCTGTCGCAGGCGGCGGGCCGGCCCTATGGCACGACCTTCGTCGGTGGCGGCAGCCACGACCACTTCGAACAGAATGCGCGCAGCACGGCGCTGTTCACCAACAACGTCTGGCACGCCACCGACGCACTCGACATCACGATCGGCGCGCGCTACACCGACGAGCGCAAGACGCTGCGCTCGCAGCTGTCCAACCCGAACGGCGGCATCGGCTGCGCCAACGGACTGGTCAATCCCGCCCAGGTCGGCGCGGCCCTGGCCGGCCGCGGCGTGCCCGGACCCTACATCGCCGGACTGGTGCCGACGGTGATCGGCTACATGTGCCTGCCGTGGAGCAACGTGATGCACGACGGCCGCGACACCTGGCAGGAGCGCGACGAGAAGGAGTGGTCGGGTTCGCTGCGCGCGTCCTACCGCTGGAGCGACGCGCTGATGACGTATGTGTCGGCGGCGCGCGGCTACAAGGCCGGTGGCTTCAACCTCGACCGCGTGCAGTCGTCCAACGGCCTGTCCTCGGGCGGGTCCGGCATTACGCCCGTGGACGACACCTCGTTCCCGGGCGAGTTCGTCGACAGCTACGAGCTGGGCCTGAAGTCGACCCTGGCCGGCGGCAACCTGCTGCTCAACGCGTCGCTGTTCCAGCAGACCTTCACCGACTTCCAGCTCAACAGCTTCCTGGGCACCAGCTACGTCGTGCGCTCGATTCCCGAGCTCAAGAGCCACGGCCTCGACCTCGACCTGATGTGGCAGACGCCGGTCGACGGCCTGTCGCTGCAGGGCGGCGCGACCTGGCTGCAGGCGGAGTTCGGCAGCGACCTGCTGCCCGATGCCGACCTGGTGCTGCTGCCGGGCGCCACGCCGGGCTTCATGCCGCGCTGGCAGGCGAACGCGTCGATGACCTACGAGTGGGATTTCGCCGACAGCCTGCTGGGCCGCGTTTATCTCGGGGCACGCTACACCGGCGACCACAACACCGGGTCCGACCTCGATCCGCAGAAGTTCCAGGAGGCATACACCGTCGTGGATGCACGCGTGGTGCTCGGTTCGCGCAACCGGCGCTGGGCGGTCGAACTCTGGGGCCGCAACCTCACCGACGAGACCTACAGCCAGGTGGGCTTCGACGCCCCGATCCAGACCGGGTCGTGGAACGCGTTCCTCGGCGCGCCGCGGACCTACGGCGTGACCCTGCGGGTCATGTACTGAGCCTTGCGTGCGGGTGGGCGCGTCGCGCTGACGGGGCGGGTCGCGCCCGCCCGCACGCATCTTCGACCACGGACCCCTGCGATGGCGCCGTCTCCTGGCGCCGTCGATCTCCGCACCAGGGGGTCGGCCGGACCGCGGCCGCTTCAGTCCTGCGCGGCGGCCGCGCGCAGTTCGCGCTCGCGCTCAAGGCCGAGATAGGCGCGGATGCCGCGCCGCACCAGGTACAGCAGCGGGATCAGGGCGACGGCCGCTGCCATCTTGTAGAGGTAGTTGACGCTGCTCACCGCCAGGAACAGCGAGGTCGGCCACTGCTGCGGCCCGAGCACGAAGGCGATCCAGATCACCACGAAGCTGTCGACCAGCTGCGACACCGCGGTTGAACCGGTGGCGCGCATCCAGATGAAGCGCTCGCCGGTGGCGCGGCGGATGCGGTGGAACACCTGCACGTCGATCAGCTGTCCGACCAGGAAGGCGGTGACCGAGCCGGCGATGGTCCACATGCCCTGGCCGAAGATCGCGGCGAATGCGGCCTGGTAGTCGGGCACGCCCTGCGCCAGCGCGGCCTCCACCCACCAGCCGGCTGGCGCCAGCGAGATCGCGATGAAGGCGAACGCGAAGCCGTAGAGGATCAGGCCCACCGCGATCCACGAGATCATCCGCACGCCGCGGCGGCCGAAGAACTCGTTGATGACGTCGGTGAAGATGAAGACCACCGGCCACAGCAGGGTGCCGGCGGTGAAGCTCAGCGAACCGGTCTGGCCGAACAGGTTCCATTCCAGCGGCGCGATGCCGAGCGTGTCCTCGAGCGCGAAGATCTTGACCCCGATGAACTCGGCCAGCACCGCGTTGGCGCAGAAGAACGCCGCGAGCGCGATGAACAGGCGGGTGGCGCGGTCGTCGAGCAGGCGCGCGCCCATCGTGCTCAGGGCGCCGCCGGCCGCGCCGGCGGATCGAAGGGAATGGTGTCGGGCGCCACCGCGCCGCCGCTGATGATGAAGCTCATGGCCTGGTCGACCGTCCAGTCGGTGGGCGTGATCTTCTCCACCGGCACGATCTCCAGGTAGCCGGAGGTCGGGTTGGGCGTGGTCGGCACGTACACCGCCGCCAGCTCGCGCCCGGTGCCCTGTTCGCGGATCACGCGGGTGACGAAGCCCACCGACTTCATCTGGCTGTGCGGGAAGTCGATCAGCACGACGCGCTGGGTGCCGTCCGGCTTGGTCTGCAGGATGTCGAGCAGCTTGCGCGCGCTGGAATAGATGATGTTGGCCAGCGGGATGCGCTGCACCAGCGCTTCCAGCCACGACAGCAGGCGCTGGCCGACCACGCGCCGCGCCAGCCAGCCCACCGCGAGGATCAGCAGCAGGGTGGCCGCCATGGCCACCGTCGCCTGGACGGAGCTGGCGTTGATCCAGCCCAGGGTGTCGGGCGCCCAGGCCGCGACCTGCTGCGCCAGCGGACCCACCCAGGGGCGGCTGATGTCCGACAGCAGCACGAACACGAACTTGACCACCACCCAGGTCAGCCAGATCGGCAGCAGGGTCAGCAGGCCGGTGAGGAACAGGCGCTGCACGCGCTGCGCGAAGGAGGGGGGCGATGACATGCGTGGATTCTACCGGGCGCACCGGCGCGCGGCGGCGCAGGGGGCGTGCGACGCAACATGGCTCGGGTCATGACGGACGCCCACGCCAAGGTGGTCCCAGCATCCTGGTCGACGAGGCCGACATCCACGCCTGGCAGCCGGGCAACGACGCCACCATGCGCCTGGTGCGGGCGATCTGCGCCGCCGCCCGCGCCGTGGCCGCCCTCAACGCCTGCCGTGACCCTGCGTCTGCGCGCTGCGCTTACGGCGCCAGCGCACGCTGCCGGTGGCGCCCGGCGCGGTCGGCCTAAAGGTCGCGGACGAGGCGGAAGCCGACGTCGTCGTAGCCGCGTTCGGCCACCAGCGAGCGCGAACGGCTGTCGGTGCGCCAGCTCGGGCCCGTGGCCGCGCGGCGTGCGCAGCTGTCGCCGCAGTCGGCGCGCCATTCCGACACTGCGCGTTCGCCAGGGGCCGCCGGCAGGCGGGCGGCTTCGGCCGCGGTCGCCAGCCGGTAGCGATGTCCGTCGCGACGCCCGCGCCATTGCGCATACGCATCGGCGTCCCGCCAGGACACGCACACCACCGGATCGCCGTCGCCCTGTTCGAAGCCCGGCGTCTGCCAGTTGCGCGGGTCGAGCACGCGCAGCAGCGAGATGCGTTCGCGGCACAGGGCCGGTTCGCGGCCGTTGACTTCGGCGAAACGCGCGTACTCGGCGCGACTCACGGGACGGGGGAAGGCGGCGACCGGCTTGCCGGGGCCTTCGAGCAGCACCATGCCGTCGAGGTCGTCCGCGGTGCGGCCGCCGAGGTCCGGCACGCGCGCGGCCTGCGCCTGCAGCCGCTGCCTGGCGGGCGCCGGCAGGCCGGCCAGGCCCGCGAATTCGACGACGCGCTGCGCGCGCGCGCGATCGAGCTTGCCTGCGGCAGCCTCCATGCGCGTCGACAGCGCCTTGCCGACGCCGTCCTGCCAGCGGCGCAGCGCATCGGCCGGCACGGCGCCGGCGCCTTCGCGCACGCGCGCGGCTGCGCGCAACAGCAGTCCGGAATCGTCGTCGCGATCCCGCGCGATGGCATCGGCCGCGGCCGCCCCTAGCGCGTCCGTCAGCACGGCCGCCGACTCGCCAAGCTGCGGGTGCTTCGGATCGGCACGCGCGGCGGCCAGCAGGTGGGCGGTGGCGCTGTCCTCCGCCGGCCAGGCCAGGCGGCCGGCCGCGATCCGCTCGTGCATGCGGTCGATCGCGAGGTCGGCAGGCGACAGCGGCGCGGCGCCATGCATCGCATCGCCATCGGTCGGCGCGGGCGGGTGCACGGCCGGCGGCGCCACGCCGGCAGCAAGGGCGGGCGGGGAGCCGGTGGCGGGCATGACGGGACCCGTGCGCTGCAGCGCCAGCCCGAGCGCCGCCGCGACCACCAGCGCCAGTCCGATCCAGGCCATGCCCGGCACGGCGCGCAGGCGCTGCACCACCGGCAAGCCGGGCCAGGTGCCTGCATGCGCAGAGGCCGGCACCTGCTCGAGCGCGGACAGCATCTGCGCCGCATCGTGGAAGCGCCTCGCCGGCGACTTGGCCAGGGCGCGTTCCATGAACCGCTGCCAGTGGCGCAGTCCGGGCGGAAGCTTCGGCACTGGCTTCTGCGCGTGCTGGATCGCCATCGCCAGTGCGTCGTCCGCCTTGTAGGGCAGCTCACCGGCCAGCATTTCCCAGGCCAGCACGCCGACGCTGTACAGGTCGGCGCGGTGGTCGACCTGTTCGCCGCGCGCCTGCTCGGGCGCCATGTAGGCGGTGCTGCCCACGGCCAGCCCGGTCATGGTGACGCGGGTGCCGTGGCCGCGGCGCAGGGCGATGCCGAAGTCGGCCAGCAGCGGCCGGTCGGCCTCGTCGAACAGCACGTTCTCGGCCTTGACGTCGCGGTGCACGACGCCGCGCGCATGCGCGTAGCCCAGCGCCGACAGCAGGGCGCGCAGGATCTCGCGCACGCGCTCCGGATCGCCGGTGAGGTCGCGCTGGCCGACGTGGCCGCGCGGCAGGTAGGGCATCGCATACCAGGGCAGGCCGTCGGCGCTGCGTCCGACCTCGTGGATGCCGACGATGTGCGGATGCTCCAGCCGCGCGATCGTGCGCGCCTCGTTCTCGAAGCGGCGGCGGCTGACCTCGTCGGCCAGCGCTTCCGGACGCATGAGCTTGATCGCCACCTCGCGCCCCAGCGACACCTGCGTGCCGAGGTACACGGTCGACATGCCGCCCTCGCCGATCACGCGCGTCAACCGGTAGCCGGCGATGTCCGGCATCGGCACCTGCGTGCTGGCGCTTGCCCCTTTACCCATGAAGCTCCCCTGGTTCCACGGGGGAGGATATACAAGGCGCGCCGCGCTGGCAGTGAATCCGTGCGCAACCTGGCGCCTCCGTCCGCGACGGCGGGAGCCGCGTCAGTCGGCGGCGGACCCGGTCCGGTCGCGCTTGCGGCGCACGTAGAGCTGCTTGCGCACGCGCGCGACCACGTCGCCCTGCGCGTCGCGCACGTCGAGGTCGAACCAGGGCAGGTACTTCTGCCCCGACGCGGTCTCGCGGCGCATCGTGTCCAGCGTCGATTCGGGCAGGTGGAACTCGGCCACCACCACGCCGCGGCCGGGCTTCACGAATTCGATCTCGGCGGCCTTGTCCCACACGATGTAGTCGCGGCCCAGCGACTGCAGGGTCATGAACATCCAGAACGGATCGGTCATCGCGAACAGGCTGCCGCCGAAATGCGTGCCGACGTAGTTGCGGTTCCAGGGGCGCATGCGAAGCTCGACCCGCGCGTAGCGCCAGTCGGGCGACATGTGGGTCACGTGGATGCCGCTCAGCAGGAACGGAGGCCACAGGTTGAACATCCAGCGGATTCGGGCCAGCAGGCGGGTCATGGCGCGGCAGGGGGCGAGTGGGGGGCTGGGACTCTACCATACGCAAAGGTATGGAATGTTCCTTCGTGGGCCCGCGCGTGTTCGAATGCCGGGGTCCGGAGCCGGAGCACGCCGTGCCAGCCAACGAAGCCTGCCGCAACTGTGGCGCCCTGCTCACCGGCGAGTGGTGCGCGGCCTGCGGCCAGAAGCGGTTCGTGGAGGCCGACCGCCGCCTGGCTAACCTGCTGGCGCAGGCTTTCGAGCTGCTGACCGACCTCGACGGCCGCCTGTGGGGCACGTTGCGGGCGCTGGCGTTCCGCCCGGGGCTGCTCGACCGCGACTACATGGCGGGCCGCAGGCGCCGCTGGCTGCCGCCGCTGAGCCTGTTCCTGCTCGCCAATGTCGTGTACTTCATGGCCCCGCTGCGTGCCGACTTCGACCTGTCGTTCGCCAGCCAGGTGCCGGGACCGGTTGCGGCGGCGGCACTGGGCGACGAGGCGGCGCCGGGCATCGAGCGATTTCCCGGACAGCTGCATCGCGTGGTGACCACCGGGCTGGTCGAACGCGTGGTGGCGCAACGCGACGCGCGCGAGCGTGCCAGCGGCGGCGAGGGCTACACCCTTGCGCAGCTGCGCCGCGACTACGATGCCATCGCCGGCGACGTGAGCAAGGCGCTGCTGGTGCTGCACGTGCCGTTCGTGGCGCTGCTGCTGATGGCCGCGCTGGCCGGCACGCGGCGCTATTACGCCGAACATGTGGTGGTGACCCTGCACTTCTTCGCCATGCTGGTGCCGGCGACGCTGGCGTTCGGCCAGGCGGTGCGCTGGATCCAGCAGTACGCCGGGCCGCGCGGCGCGGTCACGGCGCTGTCGCTGCTCTTCCTCGGTGCCCTGGCCGCCTGGACCTGGCGGCAGGTGGCGCGCGGCTATGGCGTTGGACGCGGACGCGCCGCGCTGGGAGCGCTGGCCCTGCTGGCCGGCACGGTGCTGGTCAACGTGGTCGTGTACCGCGCGCTGCAGTTCACCATCACGCTGTGGCTGAGCTGAGCGCGTTCGCGCCGCGCCCTCAGACCAGCAGCAGCGACGCCATGCGGCGGCGGTAGCGGCCCACCAGCTCGGCGTCCTCGACGATGCGGAAGGCATCGATCAGGGCGCGCCGGGGCAGGCCGTCCTCGAAGCTGCGGTCGCGCTGCAGCATCTCCAGGAACTGCTCGAGGCCGCCTTCCGGGTCGTTGCCCACGATCCGGTGCACGCCGAGCAGGTGGCGCGCGCGCAGGTCGCCCGGATCCGCCGCGATCGCCGCCTCCAGCGCCGCCGGCGGCGGCGCGTCGGCCAGCAGGGCGGCGAAGCCCAGGCGCGCGCGCGCCTTCACCGCGCGGTCGTCGGTGGCGAGGTTGGCGGGCAGGGCGTCGAGCAGGCGCTCGGCCTCGGCCGGGGCGCCGGTCTGCAGCAGCGCCAGCGCCAGGTCGAGCCTGAGCTCGTCCTTGTCGGGCTCGGCCGCGACCGCCTCGCGCAGGCGCGCGACCTCGGCCTGCGGGTCCAGCGGCGCCGCCTTGGCAGGCGCCTCGTCGGCGGGTTCGGCCGGCGCGATGCCGTGGTGCTGCAGGAACTGGCGTACCTGGCCCTCGGCCAGTGCGCCCTGGAAGCCGTCGACGATCTGCCCGTCCTTGACCAGGAACACGGTCGGGATCGAGCGGATCTGGAAGGCGCCGGCGATCTGCGGCTCCTTCTCGGTATCGACCTTGGCCAGCAGGAAGGCGCCGTGGAACTCGCCCGCCAGCTTTTCCAGGATCGGGCCGAGCGTCTTGCAGGGCCCGCACCACTCGGCCCAGAAGTCGACCAGCACCGGCACCTCCAGCGACCTGCGCAGGACGTCCTCCTCGAAGCCGGCGGTGGTGGCGTCGAAGACGTGCGGGGTGCTGTTCTGGACGGACATGGACGGCGGGCTCCTCGGCGGCGAATCCCCCACATTGTGGCAGAGCCGCGGAAAACAACCGGGCACAATGCCGCAACCTTCCCGTTGACGGAGTGATCGTGGGCCTCGCCATCGACCGCGCCCAGGCGCGCCGCATCGCGCTCGCCGCGCAGGGATTCGCCGACCGCCGCCACGCCACGCCGACGCTGCGCACGTTCTCGCGCACGCTCGCGCGCACCGGCGTGTTGCAGATCGATTCGGTCAACGTGCTGCAGCGGGCGCACTACATGCCGCTGTACAGCCGCATGGGCCCGTACGACACCGGCCTGCTGCAGCGCGCCGCCGAGCACGCGCCGCGGCGCATCGTCGAGTACTGGGCGCACGTGGCCGCGTTCATGCCGGTCGAACTGTGGCCGCTCATGCAGCACCGCATGCGCGCCTATCGGGAGCGCGGTCACGAATGGTCGTCGATGCGCCACGATCAGAAGCTGGTCGCCTCGCTGCTGGCCGAGGTGCGCGAACGCGGCCCGTCCACCGCGCGCGACCTCGACGACGGCCTGCCGCGTGCGAAGACCGGCTGGGGCTGGAACTGGTCGTCGACCAAGAAGGCGCTCGAGTACCTGTTCGCCACCGGCGAGCTCGCCGTGGCAGGGCGCAACGCCGCGTTCGAGCGGTTGTACGACCTGCCCGAACGCGTGCTTCCCGCGGCGGTGCTGGCGCAGCCGGTGCCTGCCGACGCGGAGGCCTTCATCGGGCTGGTGCGGCGCGCGGCGATCTCACACGGCATCGCCACCGAGGCCTGCCTGCGCGACTACTACCGCATGCACCACAGCCAGAGCCGGCCCGCAGTCGCGGCCCTGGTCGAGGCGGGCGAGCTGCTGCCGGTGCGTATCGAAGGCTGGGACCGCCCGGCGTACCTGCATCGCGATGCGCGCATCCCGCGGCGCATTGCCGCGCGCGCCCTGCTCAGTCCCTTCGATCCGGTGGTGTGGGAGCGCGAGCGCACCGAGCGGCTGTTCGGGTTCCGCTACCGCATCGAAATCTACGTGCCCGAGCACCTGCGCAGCCACGGCTACTACGTGCTGCCCTTCCTGCTGGGCGACCGGCTGGTGGCGCGCGTCGACCTCAAGGCCGACCGCCGCGCAGGCGCGCTCGTGGTGCGCAGCGCGCACGTGGAGCCCGACGCGCCGGCGGAGACGGCCGGCGCACTGGCCGCGGAGCTGGGACAGCTCGCCGGCTGGCTGGGCCTGTCCGGGCTTCGGGTCGAACGCAGGGGCGGGCTGGCGCGCGCGCTGCGCGCTGAAATCGCGGCCCATGCCTGAGGCCGCACCGCCGCGCCACGCCAGCGCGTAAAAAATACTTGACATTGCCCGGCGTTGAGTAAAGTATTTATTACATCAAGTCCGCTGGAGATGACATCGTGCAGACACGGCCCTGGCAGGTGATGGGACTGGCCGCGATCGCGCTGCCGGCGCTGTGGCTGCTGCTGGCCGGGCCGGCGCGCGTGCTGGGCGTGGACAGCGGCCACGCCGGCATGGTCCTGCTGGTGACCGCGGCCTGGACCAGCCTGCTGGCGCTGTCGCGGCTGCCGCGTGGCGAGGGCGAACGCGCGATCGCGCCGGGCGAATGGAAGGCCTGGATCGGGACCGGGTTCATGCTGGTGGCGGTGCTGTTTCTTGCCACCCGCGCCGAGCTGTTCCTCGGGCCGTCGGTCGACCGATATACCGCGCAGGGCGTGGCGCGCAGCCTGGTGATGCTGCTGATCGCCTGGGCGGTGCTGTCGCGGGTGGTGGCTGCCCGCTGGAAGGGCACGGTCGAGGAAGACGAGCGCGACCGCGCGGTCGCCCGGCGGGCGTCGAGCCACGGCCGGACCGCCCTGGTGGCGACGGTGATTGCGCTGGCGGTCCTGCTGGGCTTCACGCCTGTCGAGCGCCTGGCCTGGGCCTCGCACCTGGGCATCGCCAACGTGCTGGTGTTCGCGCTGATGCTGGGCTGGCTGGTCGAATACGCGGCGACCGCACTGATCTACCTGGCCGACCGGAGGAGGAGCGTATGAACCGCGCTGTCGGACCACGCGCCACGACGCGCAACCGCTGGACCCTGGCCAGCCTCGTGGCGGTTGCCGCGCTCGGCGTCGCACTGGTGGTCATCGGCCTGCGCGACGCGGCCTGGCACCTGCTGTCCGGCGGCGCGATGTTCGGACTGATTGCGCTGGCCGGCGTGCTGCAGCACCTCGCCGAACGCCCCGGCCGAGACGGCGAGACGCAGTCGCCGGGCGAGAGGGCGAGCTGGCAGCAGCTTGGCGCCGGCCTCGTCGCGATCCTGATGCTTGTCGGCCTGTCGCTGGGTCAGGCCCAGGGCGTGTTCTCGGGCTATCTGTTCTTCGCCGCGTGGGTGCTGGTGATCCTGGGCTGGCCGCTGATGCGGCGGCGCTCCATCGAGGCCGCGCTGCGCCATCGAGACGTGCCCGAGGACGAACGCGACCTCGCGCTGCGCGCGCAGGCAGATCGTCTGTCCAGGCGCCTGCTGGAACTGGGGCTGGTCGTGATCGCCATCGCCTGGATGCTTGCGCCGGAAGTGGTCCGCGCGCCGCTCGAACCGCTGCGCGCGGCATTGCTCCTGCTGCTGCCGATCCTGGTGGCGAACGTGGCCGGCGAGGCGCGCACGGCCTGGCTGTACTGGCGCGACCGGCAATGACCGGAACGCCCATCGCCAACGTGATCCGGCGACTGCGCTTCGAGCACGGCGAGATGACCCAGCAGGCGCTGGCCGACGCCTGCAGGGTCACGCGCCAGACCATCCTCGCGCTCGAGGCCGGGCGCTACGCGCCTTCGCTGGAGCTGGCGTTCCGCATCGCGCGCGCGTTCGGGGTGGGCGTGGAGGACGTGTTCCACTGGGAGGAGGGACGGTGATGGCAGAGCGTCGAGTCGTCGCCATTGCCGCAGCGATCGCGTTCTGCGCGGCCGTCGCCTTCGGCCTCGCCCTGCCGGGCTATTCGCAGCTCGCGCATCCGCTCGCACTGCCGGGAGCGCAGGGCATGCCGCGCGCGCTGGCGTTCAACCTGCTGGTGTTCGTGATGCCCGGCGTCCTGCTGGCCGCGGTGGCCTGGCGCCTGCGCGGGCGCCTGCCCGGCGGCAGCGGCATGGACGCCCGGCTGGGCAGCACGCTGCTGCTGCTGGCCGCGCTGGCCTTCGCCGCCCAGGGGCTGCTGCCGCTGGACCCGGAGGAGCCCGACGCGGGCGCCAGCCGCCTGCACGCCGTGGCGTGGACGCTGTGGTGGATCGCGTTCCTGGCCGGCGCCGGGCTGCTGGCCGCGGCCATGCCTGCATTGCGACCCGCAACCGGGATCGCCTGGCTGCTGGTGCTCGGGCTGGGCGTACTGGTGCCGGCGCTGCTCGGCGCCGGCATCAGCCAGCGGCTCGCGTTCGCCGCCTGGTTCGCGTGGACGTGGTGGGCAACGGGCGTCGTGCGCCGCTGAGGCCCCGCGCCGACCGGCCCAGCCGTGCCGGAGCTTGAGGTCGCGGATCAGCCGTGCCGGAGCTTGAGCGCCAGGATCAGCGCCGCCAGCACGAAGGTGACCGCGTTGGCCAGGATCATCGGCCACGACCCCAGCGCCAGGCCGTAGCCGAACCAGCAGCCGACGCCGACGATGAAGACCACGTACATCCCCAGCGAGATGCCGCTGGTGTCGCGGCTGCGGATGGTCTTCGCCGCCTGCGGGACGAACGCGAGCGTGGTGAGCGTGGCGGCGAGGTAGCCCAGCCATTCCAGGTCCATCAGGCCTCCGGCCGGCGGTGGATGCGGCCGTCCTTCATCACGAAGTCCACGCCCAGCACCGCCTCGATGTCGGCCACCGGGTCGCCGGGCAGGGCGATGATGTCGGCCCGCTTGCCGGCCTCGATCACGCCCTGGTCGTCCACGCCCAGTACCTGCGCCGCGTGCAGGGTCGCTGCCTGCAGCGCGTAGCCCGCCGGGATGCCGGCTTCGACCATGTAGATGAACTCGCGCGCGTTGTCGCCGTGCGGTCCCACGCCCTGGTCGGTGCCGAAGGCGATCTTCACCCCGGCGCGGTAGGCGCGGCCGGCCGTTGCCTGGATCTGCGAGCCGATCGCGATGGCCTTGGGACGCACGATCTCCGGGAAGTAACCCGGCTCCCTGGCCTTGTCCGCGACGAAGCGACCGGCGTAGATGGTCGGTACGTACCAGGTGCCGTGCTGCTTCATCAGCCGCATCACCTCGTCGCTCATGTGGGTGCCGTGCTCGATGCTGGTGACGCCGGCGACCACCGCGCGCTTCATGCCCTCGGTGCCGTGCGCATGCGCGGCCACGGTGTAGCCGTAATCCTTCGCGGTCTCGACCACCGCCTGGATCTCGTCGACGCGGAACTGCGGCGCATCGCCCGACTTCGCATAGGACAGCACGCCGCCGGTGGCGGTGATCTTGATCACGTCGCTGCCGTCCTTGTAGCGCTGGCGCACGGCCTGGCGCGCTTCCTCGACGGAATTGATCACGCCCTCGGTCGGGCCCGGCGGGCCGACCAGGTGCGAGAGCATCGAGTTGTAGCCGTTGGTGGGATCGGCATGGCCGCCAGTAGTGGCGATCGACTTGCCGGCGGCGAAGATGCGCGGGCCCTCGACCAGGCCCTGGTTGATCGCATCGCGCAGGTGCGGGCTGACCTCGCCGCCGAGGTCGCGCACCGTGGTGAACCCGGCGCGCAGGGTCTTGCCGGCGTAGCCGACGGCGCGGAAGGCGTAGTCGACCGGATCCAGGCGAAAGCCCTCGGAATAGCTCTGCGGACTGGACTCGCCGCCCAGGTGCACGTGCAGGTCGGTCCAGCCCGGCAGGCAGGTGCGGCCGGCCAGCATCACCGACTCCGTGCCCTCGGCCAGCTTGGCGCGGCCCGGCAGCACCGACTGGATGCGGCCGTCCTCGACCACGATCGTGTGCTCGCCCAGCACGCGGCCGCTGCGCGCGTCGAACAGCCGATCGCAGTGCAGCGCCACCGGTCCGGCGGCGGCCAGCTGCGGCGAGAGGCCCGCGGCGAGGGCGAGGAGGGGGAGCAGGCGGAGGGCGTCGGGCATGGGCGGTCGGCTCGCGAAGGTCGCGCGATTGAACCACAGCGCAGCCGTGCCGGCGGGTTCCAGCCGCGCCGGACGAGGCCGCCGGCGCCGCCGCGAATGACGGGAATGCCGCGCTGCGGTAGGCTTCCCGTCCCTGTTTTTCCAGTGCCCAGCCGTGTCCGTCGAGTCCGCGAACCCAGAAAACGCCGCCTACCAGCCCGCCCCGGTGGAGGCCGCCGCACAGCGCTTCTGGGACGACACCCGCGCCTTCGAGGTCACCGAGCAGCCCGGCAAGCCGAAGTTCTTCTGCCTGTCGATGCTGCCGTACCCGTCGGGTGCGCTGCACATGGGCCACGTGCGCAACTACACGATCGGCGACGTGATCAGCCGCTACCAGCGCATGACCGGCAGGAACGTGCTGCAGCCGATGGGCTGGGACGCGTTCGGCCTGCCGGCCGAGAACGCAGCGATCAAGAACGCCACCGCGCCGGCCAAGTGGACCTACGCCAACATCGACCACATGCGCGCCCAGCTCAAGTCGCTGGGCTATGCCATCGACTGGTCGCGCGAGTTCGCCACCTGCTCGCCGGACTATTACGTGCACGAGCAGCGCATGTTCGTGCGCCTGATGAAGAAGGGCCTGGCCTACCGCAGGAACTCCGTGGTGAACTGGGACCCGGTCGACCAGACCGTGCTGGCCAACGAGCAGGTGATCGACGGCCGCGGCTGGCGCTCCGGCGCGCTGGTGGAGAAGCGCGAGATCCCGCAGTGGTTCCTGCGCATCACCGACTACGCGCAGGAGCTGCTCGACGGCCTGGATACGCTCGAGGGCTGGCCGGATTCGGTCAAGACCATGCAGCGCAACTGGATCGGCCGCAGCGAGGGCCTGGAGATCCAGTTCAAGGTCGACGGCGAGGACGCGCCGCTGACCGTCTACACCACGCGCCCGGACACGCTGATGGGCGTGACCTTCATTTCCATCGCCGGCGAGCATCCGCTTGCGCTCAAGGCCGCCCAGTCCAATCCCGAACTGGCCGCGTTCCTCGACGACCTCAAGCGCGGCGGCGTGTCCGAGGCCGACCTGGAGACCCAGGACAAGCGCGGCATGGCCACGGGCCAGTGGGCGATCCACCCGGTCACTGGCGAGGACGTGCCGATCTACGTCGCCAACTTCGTGCTGATGGGCTACGGCACCGGCGCGGTGATGGCGGTCCCGGCGCACGACCAGCGCGACTGGGAGTTCGCCAAGGCCTACGGCCTGCCGGTGCGGCCGGTGATCGTGCCGCCGGGCGTGCGCGACGCGCTGGCGGAAATCGCCGGTGACGTGGCGCACGACGCAGATCCATTCCAGGCCGCGCTGGCCGGCGGCTCGGTCGACGCCTACGATACTTCGGCCGCGGTGGCGGTGGTGCGCGACTACCTCGACGGCATCGAGCAGCGCGGTGCCCATACCGAGCGCGGCTTCCTGATCAATTCCGGGGAGTACAACGGCCTGGACTACGATGGCGCCTTCGCCGCACTCGCGCAGCGCTTCGAGGCCGAAGGCAGCGGCCGGCGCAAGGTCAATTTCCGCCTGCGCGACTGGGGCGTGAGCCGCCAGCGCTACTGGGGCTGCCCGATCCCGGTGGTCTACTGCGACGACTGCGGCGCGCTGCCGGTGCCGGAAGACCAGCTGCCGGTGGTGCTGCCCGAGGACGTGGCCGACGCCTTCGCCAACCCGGGCGTGGTGCATTCGCCGATCAAGTCGGACCCGGAGTGGCGCAAGACCACCTGTCCGGGCTGCGGCAAGCCGGCCGAGCGCGAGACCGACACCTTCGACACCTTCATGGAGTCGAGCTGGTACTACGCGCGCTACACCTCGCCGGGCGCCGCCGACATGGTCGATGCGCGGGCGAAGTACTGGACCCCCGTGGACCAGTACATCGGCGGCATCGAGCACGCGATCCTGCACCTGCTGTATTTCCGCTTCTACCACAAGCTCCTGCGCGACGAGGGCCTGGTGGACAGCGACGAGCCGGCCACGCGCCTGCTCACCCAGGGCATGGTGATCGCCGACACCTATTACCGCGAGCACGTCAACGGCGCGAAGGAGTGGTTCAACCCCGCCGACGTGGAAGTGCAGCGCGACGACAAGGGCCGGGTCAACGGCGCGACGCTGAAGTCCGACGGCCACCCGGTGCTGGTCGGCGGCGTGGAGAAGATGTCGAAGTCCAAGAACAACGGCGTCGACCCGCAGGCGATGATCGACCGCTACGGCGCCGACACCGTGCGCCTGTTCTCGATGTTCGCCTCGCCGCCGGAGCTGTCGCTGGAGTGGAACGAGGCCGGCGTCGAAGGCATGGCCCGCTTCCTGCGCCGCCTGTGGAACCAGGTGCAGCGCCACGCCGGGGACGGCCCCGGCGGCGCCTTCGATGCGGCCGCCGCCACGCCGGCGCAGAAGACCCTGCGCCGCCAGCTGCACGAGACCATCCAGAAGGTCGGCGACGACTACGGCCGCCGCCACGCCTTCAACACCGCGATCGCCGCGGTGATGGAGCTGCTCAACGCGGTGGCGAAGTTCGACGACGCCTCGGCCAACGGCCGCGCCCTGCGCCAGGAATGCCTGGAGGCGATGGTGCTGCTGCTCAACCCGATCACCCCGCACGCCAGCCATGCGCTGTGGCAGGCGCTGGGCCATCCGGAGACGCTGCTGGAGGACGTGCCGTTCCCGCGGCCCGACCCGGCGGCGCTGGTGCGCGACGCGGTCACCCTGGCGGTGCAGGTCAACGGCAAGCTGCGCGGCACCATCGAGGTGGCGGTGGACGCGGCGCGCGAGGCGATCGAGGCCGCGGCCCTGGCCGATCCCAATGTGCAGGCCTTCCTGCAGGGCCTGGCCGTGCGCAAGGTGATCGTGGTGCCGGGCAAGATCGTCAACGTGGTGGCGGGCTGAATGACCGGCGCCGGCGCGCTTGCCGCCGTCCCCGGCCTCGGCCAGACTTCGGCGATGATCCGGACCTGCCTGCTCGCCGCCCTGTTCGCCCTCGGCCTTTCGGGCTGCGGCTTCCACCTCCGTGAGGCGCTGCAGGTGCCCGACGACCTGGGGCAGGTGCGGGTCACCGCGCGCGATCCCTACAGCGCGCTGGCGCTGTCGCTGGAGCGTTCCCTGCGCCACGCCGGCGTGGACGTGGCCGAGTCCGGTACGCGCGGCCGCCTGGCCGTGCTGGCGATCCGCTCCGAGCGCTGGGATTCGATGCCGCTGAGCCTGGACCAGTTCGGCCGCGCGCAGGAATACACGCTGCGCTACGCGGTGGTGTTCGCCCTGACCGACGCCAACGGCGACGAGATCGTGCCGCAGCAGGCGGTGGAACTGGCGCGCGACTACATCTCGGTGCCCACCGACCAGACCGGCACCGACACCGAAGCCGAGCTGCTCGGCCGCGAGATGCAGCGCGAGATGACGGCCGCGATCCTGCGCCGTATCGACGCGGCCACCCGCGAGCGCCGCCAGGCCGCGCAGTGAACCCCGTCCCGGCATGGAGCTGAAGCCCGAGCGCCTGGTCGCGCAGCTCGGCGCCGAGGCGCCGCGCGCGGCCTACCTGGTGGCCGGCGCCGAACCCCTGCTGGTCCTGGAAGCCGCCGACGCGATCCGCGCCCGCGCGCGCGAATGCGGTTACGCCGAGCGCGAGGTGTTCGACGCCGACGGCCGCGAGTTCGACTGGAACGCGCTGGACGCGAGCTTCCGCGCCCCCAGCCTGTTTTCCGCGCAGCGCCTGATCGAGCTGCGCCTGCCCACCGGCCGCCCCGGCAAGGAGGGTGCCGAGGTCATCGCCGGCTACTGCGCCGAGGCGCAGCGCGCGGCGAAGGACGGCGCCGGCGCGCCCGAGATCGTGCTGCTGGTGACCGCGCGCGAGTGGAGCCGCCAGCACGGCGGCAAATGGAGCGAGGCGATCGCCGGGGTCGGCCACGTCGTCCTGGCCAACCCGGTGCGCCCGCACGAACTCGAGGGCTGGCTGGAATCGCGCATGCGCCAGCGCGGCGTCCGCGCCGAGCGCGCGGCGGTGCAGCGCCTGGCCGAACGCGTGCAGGGCAACCTGCTGGCGGCCGCGCAGGAAGTGGACAAGCTGGCGCTGCTGGCGGGCGAGGGCACGCTGGACGCGGCGCGGATGGAGTCGCTGGTGGCCGATGCCGCCCGCTTCGACGTGTTCCGGCTGGTCGACGCCGCGCTGGCCGGGCAGGCCGCGCAGGCGGCGCGGATGCTGGCCGGCCTGCGCGCCGAGGGTGAAGCGGTGCCCGCGTTGATGGGCATGGTGGTGATGGAGCTGAACCGGGTCGCGGCCCTGGCGCGGGTGCAGGCGCGCGGCGGCAACCTCGCCGCCGAGTTCAAGGCGCAGCGGGTCTGGGATTCCAAGCAGGCGGTATACAAGAGGGCGCTGTCGCGCCACCCGGCCGCGCGCTGGGAGCGCTTCGTGGTGATGGCCGGGGCGGTGGACCGCATCGCCAAGGGCCGGGTGCGCAGCGGCGAGGAGCCGGCCGACGCCTGGCTGGCGCTGGAGCGGCTGCTGGTCGCGGTGGCCGAACCGAAGGCCGCGGCACTGGCGGGATGACACGCGGGGGCGCCTTGACCGCGCATTGCGCGCGCCCGGGCTAGGCTCCGGACGCGCATACCGCCGGACGACGCTCCCGCATGCCCCAGCAACCGACATCCCACGCCCCACCGCCGGTGCACCGGCGCGACCCGCTGCTGGTGCTCTACGGCGGCACGTTCGATCCGGTGCATCTCGGCCACCTGGCGATCGCCCGCGCGGCCCGCGACGCACTCGGCTGTCCGATCCATTTCATGCCCGCCGCCGATCCGCCGCATCGCCCCCCGCCCGGCGCCGATGCGTCGCAGCGGGCGGCGATGCTGTCGCTGGCGATCGCGGACGAGCCGGATTTCCACATCGACCTGCGCGAGCTGCGCCGGGAGGGTCCGAACTACAGCGTGGACACGCTGCGGGCGCTGCGCGGCGAACTCGGCGGCGCGCTGCCCGTCGCCCTGCTGGTCGGCGCCGACAGCCTGCTGGCCCTGCCCAGCTGGCGCGAATGGGAGGCGCTGTTCGGACTGGCGCATTTCGTGGTGGCCGACCGGCCCGGCAGCGGCCTCGACCGGCCCCTGCCGGCCGACCTGGCCCGGGCGCTGGAGGGGCGCTGGACGGAGGATCCCGAAGCGCTGCGGGCGCGGCCGGCCGGGCGCCTGCTGCGGTTGCACCAGCCGCTGCACCCGGCCTCGGCCACGCGGGTGCGGACGGCTGTCGCGGACGGCGGCCACTGGCGCGACCTGGTGCCGACGGCCGTCGCGTCCTACATCGAAGATCACGGCCTGTACGGCGTGCACGGGGCGCCGACCCCGCGGCCGGTATAATCGCGCCGCTACCGCCAGAGCCAGCGCCCTTGACCAGTTCCGCGCACGTCATCAAGACCCGCCTTCCCAACCCGCCGCCGCCCGCCGAGGTGCTGCTTCGCACCATCCACGCCGCGGTCGATTCGCTCAAGGCCAACGACGTCGTCGAGATCGACGTGCGCGGCAAGACCAGCGTCTGCGATTACATGGTGATCGCCTCGGGCACGTCGACCCGCCACGTGAAGTCGATCGCCGACGAAGTCGTACGCCAGGCCAAGCAGCTCGACTGCCAGCCGCTGGGCGTCGAAGGCGAGCGCGAGGCCGAGTGGGTGCTGGTCGACCTGGGCGACGTGGTGGTGCACGTGATGCTGCCGCGGGTGCGCGAGTTCTATGCGCTCGAACGCCTGTGGACGGTCGGCGACCAGCCGCCGCTCGCCAACGAAGGCTGAGCGGAGCGCCGCTGGCCGCCTGGCCTGCCGCCGGCGTGGGTCGCGCATAGAACAAACGCCCGGCAGGCGCGAGGCCTGCCGGGCGTCTCCTATCCGGCACCGTGGCGGCGCCGCCCCTGGACTCAGAACTTCACCACCCAGGCCACGCCGTAGACGCGCGGGTCGATGTTGGCGGTGCCGACCTTGACCCCGTTGACCTCGACGTCGCTGTCGATGTCGGCCCAGCGGGCGTCGACGCGGATCGCGCTGCGCTCGCTGATGGCGAAGTCCACGCCCACGTGCGCGGCCAGGCCCCAGGAATCGCCCAGCTTGAGGTCGGTACCGGACAGTGCGCCGGTGGTGTCTTCGCTGAAGAAGGTCGTGTAGTTCACGCCCAGGCCCACGAACGGCGTGGCCTTGCTGGCGTTCGCGAAGTGGTACTGCAGCGAGACCACCGGCGGCAGGTGCTTGGTGCTGCCGACCTTGCCCACGCCGCGCACCTCGATGTCGTGCTGGAACGGCAGGGCGGCCAGGACTTCGATGCCGAGGTTGTCGGCGATGAAGTACTCGGCGGTGATGGTCGGACGCACGCTGTTGCCGACCTCGGTGGGCGGCAGCGGGCCCAGGCCCAGGGCGGTGGCGTCGAGGCTGCCGTTGTCCGACCTGGGATCGACGTTGTGCACGCCCACGCCCAGGGTCCAGTCGCCCTTGGACTGGGCGGCGGCGGGCATGGCGATGGCGGCGGCCAGGGCCGCGAGCAGCAGGGTCGAGGTGCGCTTCATGTGTGTGGCTCCGTGTGGGGTGGCGCCAGTGTGTCGGCGCCATGACCGCGGCTCCTTGATCCGGATCATTGCAGGCGCAACCAGTCGCGCCGCGCCGGCGGCGCCGGAACGTCCCGGCCGGCCTGCTAGAATCCGGTACTTCTTCCAACCTGTTCCGGGAGTCCGCGCACCATGGCGATCAAGGTAGGCATCAACGGGTTCGGCCGCATCGGCCGCAACGTGCTGCGTTCGGCGGTCCAGAATTTCGGCGACATCCAGATCGTCGGCATCAACGACCTGCTCGAGCCCGATTACCTGGCCTACATGCTGCGCTACGACTCGGTGCACGGACGCTTCAAGGGCGACGTGTCGGTCGAGGGCAACACGCTCGTGGTCAACGGCAACCGCATCCGCCTGACCCAGGAGCGCGACCCGGCCAACCTGAAGTGGGACGAGGTGGGCGCCGAGGTGGTGATCGAATCCACCGGCCTGTTCCTCGACAAGGCCACCGCGCAGAAGCACCTCGATGCCGGCGCGAAGAAGGTGGTGCTCTCGGCGCCGTCGAAGGACGACACGCCGATGTTCGTCTTCGGCGTCAACCACGAGAGCTACAAGGGCGAGGCCATCATCTCCAACGCCTCGTGCACCACCAACTGCCTGGCGCCCATCGCCAAGGTGCTCAACGACAAGTGGGGCATCAAGCGCGGCCTGATGACCACCGTGCACGCGGCCACCGCCACGCAGAAGACCGTGGACGGCCCGAGCAACAAGGACTGGCGCGGCGGCCGCGGCATCCTCGAGAACATCATTCCCTCGTCGACCGGCGCGGCCAAGGCCGTCGGCGTGGTGATCCCTTCGCTCAACAAGAAGCTCACCGGCATGAGCTTCCGCGTGCCGACCTCGGACGTGTCCGTGGTCGACCTGACCGCCGAGCTGGAAAATCCGGCCAGCTACGAGGAGATCAAGGCCGAGATGAAGGCGCAGAGCGAAGGCGCGCTCAAGGGCATCCTCGGCTACACCGAGGACAAGGTCGTGGCCACGGACTTCCGCGGCGAGACCTGCACCTCGGTGTTCGACGCCGAGGCCGGCATCGCGCTCGACCCGACCTTCGTCAAGCTGGTGGCCTGGTACGACAACGAGTGGGGCTACTCGAACAAGTGCCTGGAAATGGTGCGCGTGGTCGCGGGCAAGTAAGCCCGCGGTAGCCGCATGCGATACCTGGAGCCCCGCAGTCGCGGGGCTTCTTGTTTTGGCGAGCCGGCCCGCTAAGGTGGCCGGCACTGCGCCGGGATCGGCGTTCCTGGGGATGGCGGAATGGAAGGTCTCCTGACCCTGCTGGCGCTGGCCGTGCTGGCGGTTCCCGTACTGCTGGTGGTCGCGCTGGTCTCGATCGGCGGACTCAAGCGGCGCGTGGGCGAACTGGAACTCCGGGTTTGCGAGCTGCGCGCGGCGGCAAGCCGGGGCGAGGGCGTGGAACGGGCTGCCGCATCCGCGGCCGCTCCGCCTGCGCCGGCGCCAGTTGCTGTCGCCGCTGATGTCCCGGACCCGGAGGTTGGCATCGAGGGCGTCCCACGGGGGGATGCCGACGCGGTGCATGATGAGGTTCCGGCGGTCGCGATGCCCCGCGGCACCGCCGATGCGCCGCCCCTATCCCAGGCGCAGGTTCAGCCGCCGCCCCTGCCTGCCGCGGCGCGCGCGCCTGCGCCGCAGCCTGCGCGTCCCGTGGTGCCTCCGCCCGCCGGTCCCGATCCCTTCGGCGTCGCGGCGCGTGCGGTCAAGCGCTGGTTCACCGTCGGCAACGTGCCGGTCAAGGTCGGCATGCTGGTGCTGCTGGCGGGCGTGGCCGCGCTGCTGCGGTACGCCAGCGAGCAGGGCTGGCTGCAACTGCCGGTCGAACTGCGCCTGGCGGGCGTGGCCGCCGCGGCGACGGCGGGGCTGGCGTTCGGCTGGCGCCAGCGCATGGCCAGGCCGGCGTTCGCGCTGGCGCTGCAGGGCGGCGCGATCGGCGTGCTGCTGCTGGTGGTCTTCGCCGCCTTCAAGCTCTACCACCTGTTGCCTGCCGGGGCGGCCTTCGGGCTGAGCGTGGTGCTGGTGGCCGGGGTGGGCGTGCTGGCGGTGCTGCAGGACTCGCGCACGCTGGCAGTGCTCGGCATCCTCGCCGGCTTCCTGGCGCCCATCTGGCTGTCCACCGGCAGCGGCAGCCATGTCGCGCTGTTCTCGTACTACGCGGTGCTCAACCTGGCGATCTTCGCGATCGCCTGGGCCAAGGCGTGGCGGGTGCTCAACCTGCTCGGCTTCGTCTTCACCTGGGGCATCGGCATCGCCTGGGGGGTGCTGGCCTATTCGCCGGCGCACCAGGCCAGCACCCAGCCGTTCCTGGTGCTGTTCTTCGTGTTCTACCTGCTGCTGCCGATCCTGTACGCGCGCAGGCGTCCGCCGCAGCGCCGCGACCTGGTCGACGGCTGCCTGCTGTTCGGCACGCCGCTGATCGCGTTCTCGCTGCAGGCGGCGCTGCTGGACGGCACGCGGCTGCCGCTGGCGTTCTGCGCGCTGGGCCTGGCCGTCGTGTACGCGGCGCTCGCGTGGACGCTGCGCCGGCGCGAAGGCTACGCGGTACTGGCGCAGGCGCATGCGCTGCTGGCGCTGGGCTTCGCCACGCTGTCGGTGCCGCTGGCGCTGTCGGCGCGCGCCACCGCCTGCGTGTTCGCGCTCGAGGGCGCGGCGCTGGCCTGGCTGGGGCTGAGGCAGCGGCGCCTGCTGCCGCAGCTGGCGGGCGCCGGGTTGCAGCTGGCGGCGGCTGCGGCGTACGCACTCGGCATGCCCGCCCTGGTCCCGCCGGACGTGCAGGCGCTGGCCAACCCGGCCTTCATGGGCGCGCTGCTGATCGCGCTGGCAGGCTTCGCCAGCGCGTGGACGTATCGCGATCGTGGGCATGAGCGCATCGCGCTGGCGTACTACGCATGGGGCCTGGCCTGGTGGGCCGGCAACCTGTTCCACGAGATCGAGGCCTTCGTGGCGGGCGATGCGCGGCTGGCCGCGCTGCTCGCCGCGACCGCGCTGACCGGCTGGCTGGCGGGCGAAGTGCATCGCCGGCGGCCGGCGCGCGCGCTCGCGGCGACGACCCTGCTCGCGCTCGCCTCGGCCATCCCCTTCGCGCTGGCACAGACTGCCGTGCATGGGCATCCCTTCGCCAGCGCCGGGGGGTGGGCGTGGCTGGCGTACGCCGCGCTGGGGGTGCGCAGCCTGCAGTGCCTGCGTGGCGACCATGACCGCGTCGGCGATTGGGCCCAGTTCGCCTGGTGGCTGGCGTGGCCCTCGGTGCTGGCGCTGTTCGCGGAATGGATGTCCGAGCGCTTCGGCCTGGCGCAAGGCTGGACGCTGGCGGCGGTCGCGCTGCCCTGGATCGTCCTGCTGGCGACATCGATGTGGCGCTGGCGGTGGCTGCGCGCACCGCGCGGTGCACGCTTCGATGCGATGCGGCCGGCGCTGCAGCTGGTGTCGTTCGCGCTGCTGGCGCTGTGGTGGCTGTCCGGCCTGCTGGCGCCGGCCAGCGCGGATCCGTTGCCCTGGCTGCCGCTGCTCAACCCGCTCGAACAGGTGCAGGCGCTCGTGCTGGCGCTGCTCGCGCGGTGGCTGTGGTCGGACCAGGCACCCGGCGTACTCGCGTCGATGCGGATCGCGCTGCTGTCGGCCGCCGGGTTCGCCCTGGTCACCAGCATCACCCTGCGCGCCGTGCACCACTGGGGCGGCGTGCCCTGGGACGAGGCGCTGGTGGACACCAAGCTGGCCCAGACCAGTCTCACCGTGGTCTGGAGCCTGCTGGGGGTGATCGGCTGGATCGCCGGTTCGAGGCGCGGCCAGCGCATGCTGTGGCTGGCCGGCGCGGTGCTGATGGGCGTGGTGCTGGGCAAGCTGGTGCTGGTCGACCGTCAGCATCTCGGCGACCTGCTCGGCATCGGCTCGTTCATCGCCTACGGAGTGCTCTGCACCCTGGTGGGCTATTTCGCGCCTGCGCCGCCGCGCGCGGCGCAGGCCGCCCAGGAGCAGCCGGCATGAGTCGCGTCCATTTCGCGCTTGCAGCGGGGCTGCTGGCGACCGCTCCGTCGGCATCCGACTATGCCACGCAGTGGTCGCTGGACCTCGCCGGCGCGGACGCCGGCGCCTACGCGGTGGTGCTCGACGACACGGTGTACAGGCAAGCGCGCACGCCCGCGCTGGCCGACGTGGACGTGCTCGATGCTGCCGGGGCGACGGTGCCTGCGCAGCTGATGCGGACAGGCGACGGCGGGCGCGGCGAGCCGCCGCGCGTGCCGCTGCGCTGGTTCGCCCTGCCGGATGCGCGCGACCGGCAGGACCGCTGGTCGATGGCGGTCGAACGCGCCGCCGACGGCAGCGTGCTGCGCGTGCAGGCGGCGGACGCGACCGGCGGCGGTGCGACGGCGGAGGCCTGGCTGGTCGATGCCAGCGGGCTCGATGCGCCGATCGAAGCGCTGCACCTGGAATGGGCCGCGGGCGAGGATGGAATCGACCGCGCCTACCGGGTCGAGGCCAGCGACGATCTGCGCGCCTGGCGCCCGGTGCAGGCGCAGGCGCAACTGGTGGACCTGGCGCGCGCTGGCGAGCGCCTGCTCCAGCGGCGCGTGCCGGTCGGAGCCGATGCGCGCTACCTGCGGCTGCTGCCGGGACAGGGGCAGGGCAGTCCGCGCCTGCAGTCGGTGCAGGCCGAACTGGCCTCGCCCGACCGGCGCGCGCCGCTGCAGTGGCGCGAACTGGAGGGAACGCCGCTGCAGGAGCCGGCTGCCACGGCGCGGCTGTTCGAACTCGACGGCCGCTTTCCCGTCGAAGTCGCCGACCTGCAGTACGCGGGCAATGGCACCGGCCAGTGGCGGCTGTACAGCCGCGAACACGCGGACGCGTCGTGGACGCTGCGCGCGGGGCCCTGGGTGGCCTACGCCATCGGCAGCGGCGAGGGCGCCAACCGCTCCGCGCCGCAGCCGCTGACGGGCATCACCCGCGATCGCCAGTGGAAGCTGGTGGGGGCGCGGAACGACGCGTCGACGCCGCGCCTGCGCCTGGGCTGGCGGCCTGAGGCGGTGGTGTTCATCGCCGCGGGGACGCCGCCGTACCGGCTGGTCGCCGGCAGCGCCCGCGCGCAGCGCGCGGGGGCTCCGGTCGCGCAGTCGCTCGAGGCGATCCGCGCCACCCGCGGTCCCGCCTGGCAGCCGGGCCTTGCCACGCTCTCGGCCTCGCGGGTGCTCGCCGGAGCGGACGCGCTGCAGCCGCCGGCACAGCCGCGCGACTGGCGCGGCTGGCTGCTGTGGGCGCTGCTGGTGGGCGGTGCCCTGCTGGTGGCGGCGCTCGCGGCCAGCCTCCTGCGCAAACCCCGGGCCTGATCGGTCGCCGCTGCAACGTTTGCCTGCCGCGCCTGCGGCATCGACAATGCGGGCCCGCACCGGCGTTGCGTCGCCCGCGCCGTCGCCGCATCCGCCCCACCACGCCGCCACCGCTTACGCGTGGCGGCCCCGCACAGCGAACCCGAGCGAGACTCCATGCCCATCCAGCGAATGACCGACCTCGACCTTGCCGGCAAGCGCGTGCTGATCCGGCAGGATCTGAACGTGCCGATCGACAATGGCCAGATCACCTCCGAGCAGCGCATCACCGCCTCGATCCCGACGCTGCGCCTGGCGCTGGAGCAGGGCGCCGCGGTGATGGTGACCTCGCACCTGGGCCGGCCGAAGGAAGGCGAGTGGAGCGAAGAGGATTCGCTGGCGCCGGTGGCGCGCCGGCTGGGCGAACTGCTCGGCCGCGACGTGCCGCTGGTGCGCGACTGGGTCGATGGCGTGCAGGTCGAACCCGGCCAGCTGGTGCTGCTGGAGAACTGCCGCATGAACCCCGGCGAGGGCAAGGACGACGAGACCCTGTCGCGCAAGTACGCGGCGCTGTGCGACGTGTTCGTGATGGACGCCTTCGGCACCGCGCATCGCGCGCAGGCCTCGACCCACGGCGTGATCCGGTTCGCGCCGGTCGCCGCCGGCGGGCCGCTGCTGATGGCCGAACTCGACGCGCTGGCCAAGGCGCTGGAGCAACCGGCGCGGCCGCTGCTGGCCATCGTCGCCGGCAGCAAGGTCTCGACCAAGCTCGAACTGCTGTCCAACCTGGTCGGCAAGGTCGACCAGCTGATCGTGGGCGGCGGCATCGCCAACACCTTCATCGCCGCGCAGGGCCTGTCGGTGGGCAAGTCGCTGCACGAGGCGGACCTGCTCGACACCGCGCGCGAGATCCTGGACAAGGCCGCGGCGCGTGGCGCCGACATCCCGGTGCCGACCGACGTCGTGGTCGCGCCGCAGTTCCATCCCGAGGCGCAGGCCACGGTCAAGCCGGTGGCGGAAGTCGGGGCGGACGACCTGATCCTCGACATCGGCCCGGACACCGCCGCGCGCTACGCCGCGATGATCGCGGGCGCCGGAACCGTGGTCTGGAACGGGCCGGTGGGCGTGTTCGAATTCGACGCCTTCGGCAAGGGCACCGAGGCGCTGGCGCGCGCGATCGCCGGATCCAGCGCGTTCTCGATCGCCGGCGGCGGCGACACGCTCGCGGCGGTCGACAAGTACGGCATCGCCGGCGAGGTGTCCTACATCTCCACCGGCGGCGGCGCCTTCCTCGAATTCCTGGAAGGCAAGACCCTGCCTGCGGTGGCCGCGCTGGAGGCGCGCGGCTGATCCCACGAAGGTTTCCGTAACATCCGCTTCATCGATCGCTGATCCGGCCGGCGCGAAGCTGCGCGCCGGAGCAGGGGCACGGATCGCCATCGCGGCGATCCGTTCACCAAGGGAGACAAGCGCGATGGATATTTCGATGCGGAACCTGAAATGCGCGGCGCTGGCCGCATGCCTGGTGGTCGGCCTGGGCGCGGCGGCGGCCGCCGGGGCCGAGGAAGAGGCCAACTGCTGCTACCCGGGCTCGGTGATCTACTACGACGAGGCGGGCGCCGTGGTCGGCGTGCGCATGTTCGGCTGCGGCGACCCGGGCTGGGGCGTGGTGACCCGGCGGTCGCGCACGGTCAACGGCTGCGTCATGTAGCGGTCGACAGGATCGCGTCCGGAAACGGCCCCGGATCCCGGGCCGTTTCCGTATGCGATGGCCCTCGGGCGATATCCGCTGCAGCGGTCAGCGCCGGCGCGGCGGGCCCGGACTCCATTCGTGATGGAGCAGGCCGAAGATCTCGGAGTCGGCCGCGCGTCCGTCTATGAGGAAACGCTGGCGCAGCAGTCCCTCGCTGCTGAACCGGAGCGACAGCAGCAGCCGGCGCGAGGCCTCGTTGCGCGGATCCACGTCGGCCTCGATGCGGTGCAGGCCGAGGCTGCGGAAACCCCAGCCCAGCGCCAGCGATACCGCTTCGCGGGCGAGGCCGCGACGCCACTGGTCCGGATGCAGCGCGTAACCGATCTCGGCGCGGCGATGGCGCGCGTCGAAGCGGTACAGGGTGCAGCTGCCGATCGCGCGATCGTCGTCGCGCGCGGCCACCAGCCAGTCGATCGATTCGCGCCGCGCGAATCCGTCCTGCATCTCGCCGATCCTGCCTTCGGCCTGCATACGCGACCGCATGGGCGCGCTGCTCCAGTAGCGCATGACCTCCGGATGGGAGAACAGCGCGAACACCGCATCGGCATCGCCCGGGCACGGGTCGCGCAGGCGCACGCGCCGTCCTGCCAGGACAGGAAATCCCGGCAGTCCATCGAGGCGTGCGTGGATATCGGAGGACATGTGCGATATCGCCATCGGGCTCGGCTAGGATACGGGGCTTCTCGCGATGCGCATCGCGATCCTTACTCCTGCAACGGATCCTGTCCATGTCCGAACACCGCCGCCGCACCCGCATCCTCGCCACGCTCGGTCCGGCAACCGATCCGCCCGGCGTGCTCGATGCCATCTTCCGCGCCGGGGTGGACGTGGTGCGCCTGAACTTCTCGCACGGCGACCCGGCCGGACAGATCGCGCGTGCCGAGGCGGTGCGCGAGGCGGCGGCCCGCGTCGGCGTCGAGGTCGGCATCCTGGCCGACCTGCCGGGCCCCAAGATCCGCGTCGAGCGGTTCGCCGAGGGCAAGGTGTCGCTGAAGGCGGGCGACCGCTTCGACCTGGTGGCCAGCGAGGATGCGCCGCCCGGCACCCGGCACGAGGTGGGCGTCAGCTATCTCGGCCTGCCCGGCGACCTGTCGCCCGGCGACGTGCTGATGCTCGACGACGGCATGGTCCAGCTCAAGGTCGAGCGCATCGAGGGCCAGCGCATCGTCAACACCGTGCTCAACGACAGCGTGCTGTCCGACCGCAAGGGCCTCAACAAGCTCGGCGGCGGCCTGTCGCTGGGCGCGCTCACCGAACGCGACCGCGAACTGATCGGCATCGCCGCGCAGATCGGCGTCGACTTCATCGCGGTGTCGTTCTGCCGCAACGCCGCCGACATGGAGGAAGCGCGCAGCATCGCGCGTTCGCACGGCAGCGATGCCGCGCTGGTATCCAAGGTCGAGCGCGCCGAGGCGATCGAGAACCTCGCCGAGGTGATCGACGCCAGCGACGTGGTGATGGTGGCGCGCGGCGACCTGGGCGTTGAGATCGGCGATGCCGAGCTGCCGGGCCTGCAGAAGAAGATCATCCGCGAGTCGCTGGCGCGCAACAAGGTGGTGATCACCGCCACCCAGATGCTGCAGTCGATGGTCGAATCGCCGATCCCGACCCGCGCCGAAGTGCTGGACGTGGCCAATGCGGTGATCGACGGCACCGACGCGGTGATGCTCTCGGCCGAGACCGCCGCCGGCCATTTCCCGGTGCGCGCGGTCGAGGCGATGGCGCGCATCTGCATGGGCGCCGAACGCCAGTTCAACCACGATACCGACTTCGAAAAGGCGCAGCGCGGCCTGCAGCACGCCGACCAGGCGATCGCGATGGCCGCGATGTTCCTCAGCGAGCACATCGGCGTGGCCGCGATCGTGGCCATGACCGAATCGGGCGGCACCGCGCGGCACCTGTCGCGCTTCCGCGCCGGCCCGCCGATCTACGCGTTCTCGCGCCACGCCGGCGCGCGCCGGCGCATGGCGCTGATGCGCGACGTGTTCCCCACCGACTACGACAGCCGCGGCCAGACCCCGCGCGAGGCCGCGCGCGGCAGCATCCGCCTGCTGGTCGAGGCGGGCGTGCTCGACCCCGGAAACCGCGTCGTGTTCACCAGCGGCGAGCACATGGAAACCCATGGCGCCACCAATACCCTGCGCCTGCTGCAGGTGGGCGAGGACGGCCGCGCCGAAGGCCTGGGCGAGCTGTAACCCTTGCTGCAAAGGCGCGCCGCGACCACCGCGGTGCGCCTGTCGCTGCGGGGCGCGGGGATATAATCGGCGCCTTTCCGCAGTGGCCGACCCGACACGATGAGCATCGAGACGCTCGCCGAAACCGCCCAGGCGATGATCGCGCCGGGCAAGGGCATCCTGGCGATCGACGAGTCGACCAGCACCATCTCCCGGCGGTTCGAAGCGCTGGGCATCGCCAGCAACGAGGCGAACCGCCGCGCGTACCGCGAACTGCTGCTGACCACGCCACGGCTGGCCGAGCACGTCAGCGGCGCGATCCTTTACGACGAGACCATCCGCCAGGCCAGCCGCGACGGCGTGCCGTTCGCCAGGCTGATGGCCGATGCCGGCATCCTGCCGGGCATCAAGGTCGACAAGGGCACCCAGCCGCTGGCCGGATGCCCGGGCGAACTGGTCACCGAAGGCCTGGACGGCCTGCGTCCGCGGCTGGAGGAGTACTACAAGCTCGGCGCGCGCTTCGCCAAGTGGCGCGCGGTGATCTCGATCGGCGACGGCACCCCATCCGGGACCTGCATCGATTCCAACAGCCACGCGCTGGCGCGCTTCGCCGCGCTGTGCCAGGAGCAGGGGCTGGTGCCGGTGGTCGAGCCGGAGGTGCTGATGGACGGCACCCACGACATCGAGGCCAGCTACGAGGTGCACGAGGTGGTGCTGCGCTCGCTGTTCGACGCGCTCTACCAGCACAGCGTCGCGCTGGAGGGCACCATCCTCAAACCCTCGATGGTGCTGCCGGGCGCCGACAGCGGCGAGACCGCCACCGTCGAGGAAGTCGCCGAAGCCACCCTGCTGTGCCTGAAGTCGACCGTGCCGGCGATCCTGCCGGGCATCGTGTTCCTCTCCGGCGGGCAGGGCGACCGGGCCGCCACCGCCCATCTGGACGCGATGAACCGGATGGGCCCGCATCCCTGGACGCTGTCGTTCTCCTACGGCCGTGCGATGCAGTCGGCCGCGCTCAAGATCTGGTCGCAGGACCTGCAGGGCAACGTGGCCAAGGCGCAGGAAGCGGTATTCGCGCGCGCACGCGACAATGGCCAGGCCGCGCTCGGGCGATGGGTCGCCGCCTGAACCACGCCTCGCGCCGGCGGGCGCAAACGCGCGACCGCGGCATCGGTTGACACGGTATCCGGATCGCTCACCCCCTCCTATGGCATGGGCCGTCTTCACCGGCCCCCGATAGAATCGGGCGGTTTCCTTCCCCGCAGTCGACATGCCCCCAGATTTCCGTTTCCCTTCGTTTCCCGTCCTGCTGGCCGGGAGCCTTTGCCTGCTGTTGTCCGCCTGCGGTGGCGAGGCCGCGCCCACCGGCCCGGGCCAGGGCGCGCCGACCGCGGTGGTCACCACCGAGGTGGCCAGGCTGCAGCCGTGGAGCGATACGATCTCGGCCCTGGGCACGGTCAAGGCCCGCGAATCGGTGACGATCACCGCCAAGGTCAGCGAGACCGTGGAGCGCGTGCATTTCGACAGCGGCGACGAGGTGCAGGCCGGCGCGCCGCTGGTCACCCTGTCGGGCAACCAGCAGCAGGCCGCGCTGGCCGCTGCCGAAGCGGCGGCCAAGGAAGCCGAGCAGCAGTACCGTCGCGGCACCGAGCTGGCCGGCCAGCAGCTGATCGCCCGCTCACAGCTCGATACCCAGCGCGCGACCCGCGACGCCGCCGTGGCGCGCGTGGCGCAGATGCGCGCCGACATCGGCGACCGCCGCATCCGCGCGCCCTTCGCGGGCGTGCTCGGCATCCGGCAGGTCAGCCCAGGTGCGCTGGTGACGCCGGGCACGGTGGTCGCGACGCTGGACGACATCTCCAGGGTGTATGTGGATTTCCCGGTGCCTGAAGTGCACCTGGCGCACCTGGCCCAGGGGCAGGCACTGGCCGGGACCAGCGTCGCCTGGCCGGGCGTGACGTTCGCGGGCGAGGTGTCGAGCGTGGATGCGCGCGTCGACGCGGCCACCCGCGCGGTGATCGTCCGCGGCGATTTCCCGAATCCCGAGCGGCGGCTGCGTCCCGGCATGCTGGTCCAGGTCGAGCTGTCGCGCCCCGCGCGCGAGGCCCTGGTGCTGCCGGAGATCGCGGTGGTTCAGGTCGGCCGCGACACCTTCGTCTGGCGCGTCAAGGCCGACGGTACCGTCGAGCGCGCCAACGTGCGCGTGGGCGAGCGTCGCGCCGGGCAGGCCGAGATCCAGGCCGGCGTCGAGGCCGGGGACCGCATCGTCGTGGACGGCACCGGCAAGCTGCGCCCCGGCATGACGGTCACCGACGCCGGCGGCGAGGCCCCGGTCCCGGCCGCCGCGCAGGAAGGCTGAGCGATGAAGCTGTCCGACGTCTCGATCAAGCGACCGGTGTTCGCGGTCGTCATCAGCCTGCTGCTGATCGTGCTGGGGCTGATGTCGTTCATGCGACTGACCCTGCGCGAGCTGCCGAATATCGATCCACCGATCGTGTCGGTGGACGTCACCTACCCGGGCGCGTCCGCGGCGGTGGTCGAGACGCGCGTCACCCAGATCCTGGAGGACGCGCTGTCGGGCATCGAGGGCATCAACACCATCCAGTCGAGCAGCCGCAATGGCCGCGCCGACGTCACCATCGAGTTCAACCTCAACCGCGACATCGAGGCGGCCGCCAACGACGTGCGCGACCGCATCAGCCGGGTCATGGACCGCATGCCCGACGAAGCCGACCCGCCCGAGATCGCCAAGGTCGAGGCCGACGCCGAGGTGATCGTCTGGCTCAACATGCGCTCCACGGCGATGGATACGATGGAGCTGACCGACTACGCCGACCGCTACGTGGTCGACCGGCTGTCGGCGCTCGACGGCGTGGCGCGCGTGCAGCTGGGCGGGTCGCAGCGTTACGCGATGCGCATCTGGCTCGACCGCGATGCCATGGCCGCGCGCGGGATCACCGCCACCGACGTGGAGAACGCGCTGCGCAGCGAGAACGTCGAGCTGCCGGCCGGCCGCATCGAATCCGAGTCGCGCGATTTCACCCTGCGCGTGGAGCGCGGTTACCGCCAGCCCGAACAGTTCGCGCAGATCCCGCTGCGCAAGGGCGAGGACGGCTACGTGGTGCGCCTGGGCGACGTCGCCCAGGTGGAGCTCGGGCCGGAGGAGCGTCGCGCCTACCTGCGCAGCAACGGCGTTCCGAACGTGGGCCTGGGCATCGTGCGCACCTCGACCGCCAACGCGCTGGATGTCGCCCGCGCGGCGCGCGCCGAGGCCGAGGTGATCCAGAAAACCCTGCCCGAAGGCACCGACATCTTCATCGCCTACGACGGCACCACCTTCATCGACGCTTCGATCAAGCGCGTCTACTGGACGCTGGGCGAGGCGATGGTGCTGGTGTTCCTGGTGATCTGGCTGTTCCTGGGCAGCCTGCGCGCCGCCGTCATTCCTGCAGTGACGGTGCCGGTGTGCCTGATCGCGGCCTTCGTCGCCCTGTACGCGTTCGGGTTTTCGATCAACCTGCTGACCCTGCTGGCGCTGGTGCTGTGCATCGGCCTGGTGGTGGACGACGCGATCATCGTGCTGGAGAACGCGCAGCGGCGCGTCGACCTGGGCGAGCCGCCGCTGGTGGCGGCGCGGCGCGGCACGGCCCAGGTCGCGTTCGCGGTGATCGCGACCACGGCGGTGCTGGTGGCGGTGTTCCTGCCGGTGGGGTTCATGGACGGCAACACCGGGCGGCTGTTCCGCGAACTGTCGGTGGCGCTGGCCGGTGCGGTCGCGCTGTCGGCCTTCATCGCGCTCACGCTCACCCCGATGATGTGCTCCAAGCTGCTGCGTCCGCACGGCAAGGCCACCGGCTTCAACGCCTGGATGAACCGTCAGCTGGCCCGCGTCAGCACCGGCTATGGCCGGCGCGTGGGGCGGCTGGTGGCGCTGCCCGGCGGCCGCCTGCTGGCGCTGGTGCTGGCGGCCATGGCCGCGTGCGCCGTGGTCGCCGCCCTGCTGTTCATGCGTGTGCCGAGCGAACTGGCGCCGGCCGAGGATCGCGGCCGCTTCTTCATCATGGTCGATGGACCCGAGGGCGCCGGCTTCGACTACACCGTCTCGCAGATCCAGCAGGTCGAGAAGATCGTGCTCGACGAGGTGGGCGAGGGCAAGCCGATCCAGCGCGCGAACTCGCGCGTGCCGCGTGGCTGGGGCGGCAGCGAGGAGATGCACACCGGGCAGGTGATCGTGTTCCTCGAGGACTGGGGCGTGCGCGAGCAGACCACCGACGAGGTGGTGGCCGGGCTGCGCCGCCAGTTCGCCGAACTGCCCGGCGTGCAGGTGCGCGCCAACGTGCCGGGCGGCCTGGTCGGCAGCCGCGGCCAGCGCTACCAGCTGGTGCTGGGCGGGCCCGATTACGCCGAGCTGGCGCAGTGGCGCGACCGCATGCTCGAACGCATGGAAGCCAACCCCGGCATCCAGGACCCGGACTCCGACTACAAGGAAACCCGGCCGCAGATGCGCGTGCAGATCGACCGCGCGCGCGCCGCCGACCTGGGCGTGTCGGTAACCGCGATCGGGCGGACGCTGGAAACGATGATGGGTTCGCGCCGGGTCACCACCTACGTCGACAACGGCGAGGAATACGAGGTGGTGGTGCAGGCCGGGCGCGAGGCGCGCATGACGCCCGCCGACCTGGCCAATACCTACGTGCGCGGCGGCGACGGTGGCCTGGTGCCGATGTCCAACCTGGTCACGCTGGAAGAAGTCGCCGAGCCCGGTAGCTTCAACCGCTTCAACCGCCTGCGCGCGATCACCATCAGCGCAGGCCTGGCCCCCGGCTACAGCATGGGCGAGGCGATCGAGTGGACCAACCGCGTGGTCGAGGAGGAACTGCCCGACTACGCGCAGATCGACTGGAAGGGCGAAACCCGCGAATACCAGCGCGCCGGTGGCGCGGTGCTGGTGACCTTCGCCATGGCGCTGCTGATCGTCTACCTGGTGCTGGCCGCGCAGTTCGAGAGCTTCATCCATCCGCTGGTGATCATGCTCACCGTCCCGCTGGCGGTGCTGGGCGCGCTGATCGGTCTGTGGGCGAGCGGCGGTACGCTCAACCTGTTCAGCCAGATCGGCATCGTGATGCTGGTGGGCCTGGCGGCCAAGAACGGCATCCTGATCGTGGAGTTCGCCAACCAGTTGCGCGACGAGGGCATGGGCGTGCGCGAAGCCATCGCCGAGGCCTCGGCGGTTCGCCTGCGCCCGATCCTGATGACCTCGGCGGCGACCGTGATGGGCGCGGTGCCGCTGGTGGTGGCGGGCGGGCCGGGTTCGGCCAGTCGCGCGACCATCGGCGTGGTGATCATCTTCGGCGTGTCCTTCGCCACGCTGCTGTCGCTGTTCGTGGTGCCCGCGTTCTACGCGCTGCTGGCCCCGTTCACGCGCTCGCCGGATGCGCTGGCGAAGAAGCTCGAGCGGCTGGAGGCGGAGACGGCGCCGGTCAGCGGGCACGCCTGACCGGCTGCGGCGACGCGCCGGTCCGTGAGAGGATCGGCCGTCTTTCCGCTGCGGAGGTCGCGAGATGGCGTGTCAGGACCGGACCCTGGCCGTGGCACCGGGCCTGCGCCTGCGCGCGTGGCGCGGCGACGATCTCGACGCGCTGGTGCGCCACGCCAACGATCCCCGCATCGCGCCCGGGTTGAGCGACCGCTTCCCGTCTCCGTACACGCGCGCCGACGGCGAGGCCTTCCTGGCCGGCGCGGTGGTCGACCTGTCCGACCCGGTGTTCGCGATCGAAGTCGAGGGCGAGGCCTGCGGCGGCATCGGCGCGCGGCCCTTCGCCGGCGAACGGGCGGTGGGCGCGGAATTCGGATACTGGCTGGGCCATGCGCACTGGGGACGCGGACTGATGACCCGGGTGGTTGCCGCGTTCGTGCCATGGGTGATGGACGCGCTGGCGCTGGAGCGGCTGCAGGCCACCGTGGTCGATTTCAACCAAGGCTCGGCCCGGGTGCTCGCGAAGAACGGCTTTGTCGAGGAGGGCGTGCTGCGCAGGGCGGTCCGCAAGCAGGACCGCATCCATGACCTGCGGCTTTTTGCGCGCCTGCGCCGGAACGGGTCGGCCGCCACCGGGTCCGCGGCGCGACCGGAGGACGTCGTCGGGGACTGACTGCGGGCCCGCGTTGCCGGCGGGGGTGTGGCCGCGGGGCAAATCGGTTTATCGTGCGCCCTTTCGTGCGCCCGCCGTCCGGCTGGAGCATGGACCGACCGGAGGGGAGGAGTCTTCGTGGAAGCATTTCTGGACTGGCTGAACGGCATCATCTGGAGCAAGGCGCTGATCGCACTCTGCCTGGGCGCGGGACTGTGGTTCTCCATCCGTACGCGTTTCATGCAGCTGCGCAGCGTTCCGGAGATGATCCGGCTGCTGCTGTCGGGCAAGTCGTCGCAGGCGGGCGTGTCCTCGTTCCAGGCGCTGGCGATCTCGTTGTCCGGCCGCGTGGGCATCGGCAATATCGCCGGCGTCGCCACCGCCATCGCCTTCGGTGGCCCCGGCGCCGTGTTCTGGATGTGGGTGATGGCGTTCCTGGGCGCCTCGACCTCGTACGTCGAATCCACCCTGGCGCAGATCTACAAGGAAAAGGACGACGAAGGGCGCTATCGCGGCGGCCCGGCCTATTACATCGAGAAGGCGATGGGGCAGAAGTGGTACGCGTGGCTGTTCGCCATCTCCACCATCGTCGCCACCGGCTTCTTCCTGCCAGGCGTGCAGTCCAACGGCATCGCGGCGGGCCTCGACAACGCCTGGGGCATCGCGCCCACCGTCACCGCCGCCGGCGTGGTCCTCGCGCTCGGCTTCATCATCTTCGGCGGCGTCAAGCGCATCGCGCGCTTCGCCGAGTTCGTGGTGCCGTTCATGGCGCTGGCATACATGCTGGTAGCCTTCGTGATCATGGTGCTCAACGCCGAGCAGGTACCGGCGATGGTGTCGCTGATCTTCCGCAGCGCCTTCGGCATGGAAGCGGGTTTCGGCGCGCTGCTGGGCCTGGCGGTGGAGTGGGGCGTCAAGCGCGGCATCTACTCCAACGAGGCGGGCCAGGGTACCGGTCCGCACGCCGCGGCCGCGGCCGAGGTGTCGCATCCGGCCAAGCAGGGTTACGTGCAGGCGTTCTCGATCTACGTGGACACGCTGCTGGTGTGCTCGGCGACCGCCTTCATGATCCTGTCCACCGGCATGTACAACGTGGCCTCGCCCGAAGGGACCGCCCTGGTCGAAGCGCTGCCCGGCATCGAGGCGGGCCCGGGATTCGCGCAGGCGGCGGTGGAATCCGTCATGCCCGGTTACGGGGCGGGCTTCGTGGCCCTGGCGCTGCTGTTCTTCGCGTTCACCACGATCGTGGCCTACTACTACATGGCCGAGACCAACATCGCCTACATCAACCGCAAGGTGCACCGGCCCTGGATGACCCTGGTGCTGCGGGTGGCGATCCTGCTGGCGGTGATCCTGGGCGCCGTGCGTTCTGCCGGCGCGGCCTGGACGCTTGGCGATATCGGCGTCGGCGTGATGGCATGGCTCAACATCGTCGCCATCCTGATCCTGCAGAAGCCGGCGCTGGTCGCGCTGCGGGACTACGAGCGGCAGAAGCAGGAAGGCGTCGATCCGGTGTTCGACCCAGACGCGCTCGGCATCCGCAACGCCGATTTCTGGCGTAGGCGCGATTGAGATGAGCAGGCGTCCGCCACCGGGCCCCGGGCGCGACACGCCCTGGGGCGCGCGCGGCCGCGATGCGGCTGGACCGGCGCGCGAATCCCGTCCGCCGCGGGAACGCGCATCGGCGGCGGAACTCCCGGCGCGCAGCACGGAGTTGCGGCTGTACGGCATGAACGCGGTCTGCGCCGCGTTCGCCCGCCGACCGCAGGCCCTGCGCAAGCTGTACCTGGCCTCCGGGCGCATCGGCCAGCTGCAGCCGCTGCTGAAATGGTGCGTGGCCAACCGCATCGGCTACCGGGTGGTCGAGGATTCCGACGAACTGCGTCGGCTGGCGGCGAGCACGCACCACGAGGGCGTCGTGGCCGACGTGTTGCGCGAGCCCTCGCTCGCACTCGGCGACTGGCTGGCGGCGCTGCCGGAAGGCCCGTGCTGCGCGCTCTGGCTGGACGGGGTCGGCAATCCGCACAACCTTGGCGCGATCCTGCGCTCCTCGGCGCATTTCGGCGTCGCTGGACTGCTCCTGCCCGAAGCCTCCACGCTCGCCCTCTCCGGTGCGGCCGCACGCGTGGCCGAGGGCGGGGCGGAAGCGGTGCCGCTGGTGGACATGGGGCCGCCGGACGAGGCGATCGCCACGCTGCGGACGGCGGGATTCGCGCTGGCCGCCACGGTGGTTCGCGAGGGCGGCGACCTGTTCGCGACCGCGCTGCCGCGACGCCTGGTCTACGTGCTGGGCGCCGAGGGCGAGGGCATGGGCGAGGCGCTGGCGCGCGCCTGCGACCTGCGCCTGTCGATCCCGGGCACGGGCAAGGTGGAAAGCCTCAACGTCGCGGCCGCCACCGCGGTGCTGCTGGCGCAGTGGGCGGGACGCGCGGGCGCGGGCTGAGTCCCGCACGGCAGGCGGTCGTCCGACCGGTCCCCGCCATGGAGGGCCGACTTGGAAACGCGGGCAGGCCGATTGTCGCTTCGCAGCCCGGCCTTCCGCACGCGATACGGTGGTGAAGGGGATGCTGCCCTTGCGGCCCACGTGCCGGCCCGACGTGGCGCACCTGCGTGGGACCGTCGGACTCTGTCGCACGAGGGTGCGCAGCAAAGCAGGGCTGCCGCTCGCTCGCGGCGGACGGTCGCGGCCGTCAGTCGGTCAGGCGCCGCTCGCGCAGGCACACACCTGCGCGGGCGGCTCAGTCCGCGGCGGGCGCCTTCGCTTTGCTTCCGAAGTCCGCGCCCGATTCGGCGGCCAGCCACGCGAACACCGCATAGGCGGCGGCATTCTGCGCGAGGTCGGCCGGATCGATCTTGTCGAGCGTGTCGTCGGCATTGTGGTGCAGGTCGAAATACCGCGAGCCGTCCTGCCCCAGCCAGGCCCAGGCGCCGCCGATCGCGGCCAGCGGCGAGATGTCCGGACCCGGCCCGCCCTTGCCCGGCATCTGCGCGATCCCCAGCGGCGCCAGCGCCCCGGCGATGCGGGCCACCGCACCGGATTCGCCGCCGCTGGTGTTGAAACCGTAGATGCGGCCGGCGCCGAAGTCGCTCTCCACCGCGATGACGTGGCGGGCCACGTCGGTGGCGTGCCGGCGCGCGTACTCGCGGCCGCCCAGCAGTCCCTGCTCCTCGTTGGCGAAGGCCACCACGCGGATCGAGCGCCGCGGCCGCTGCGGCAGCTGCCGGACCAGGTGGCCCGCCGCCATGGTGATGCCGATGCCGGAGGCATCGTCGATGGCGCCGGTGCCCAGGTCCCAGGAATCGAGGTGCGCGCCGAGCAGTACCACCTCCTGCGGTGCCTCGCGCCCGGTGATCTCGCCGATGACGTTGTGCGAGGTGTATTCGCCGTCCCAGCCGCAGTCCAGCGAGATGCGCACGCGCACCGGGCCCTGCGCCAGCAGTCGCGCGAGCTGGTCGGCGTCGGGCAGCGACAGCGCCGCGGACGGCACCGGCGACAGGCCCTCGTCGAAGCGGGTGATGCCGGTGTTGGCGACGCGATGCGCGCTGGTGCCGGCCGAGCGCATCAGGAAGCCGACCGCACCCTTGCGGATGGCCTCGGAGGGGCCGCGGCCGCGCACCGCGCTCCCGTGCGAATAGCCGCTGCCGTCGCGGGCCCGCTCCATGCGGTAGTCGACGAAGGCGATCTTCCCCTCCAGCGAACCGGCGGGCGCGGCCTTCAGCGCGTCGAGGCTGTCGAAGCGGACGATCCCGGCCTCGACCGTGCCGCCGGGGCTGCCGCCCAGGGCGGTCACCAGCAGGGGCTGCGCGTTGACACCGAGGACCTGCGCCGATTCGCTGCGACGCTCCCACTTCGGAAACGTCACCGGTTCGATCCAGACGCGGTCGTAGCCGAGTTCTTCGAACTTCGCCTGCGCCCAGGCCACGGCGCGCGCGTCCGCCTCGCTGCCGGCCAGGCGCGGCCCGACTTCGGTGGTCAGCGACTCCACCACGTTCCAGGCAGTGTCGTCGGCGAGCGCCTGCGCGCGCAGCGCGGCCGCGGTCTCGAGGGCCGCATCGTCGGCGAACGCCAGGGCGGGAACGAGACAAGCGGACAGCAGCAGCTTGGCCAGGCGCATCGCGGGCTCCGGAAACGACGAAGCCGCGAGCCTAGCAGGCCCGCGGCTCCGGATGCAGGCGTGGCGCGCCCCTACTTGCGCAGCGCGTCGCGGATCTCGCGCAGCAGCAGCACTTCTTCCGAAGGCGCGGCCGGCACGGGCTCGGCCTGCGGCTTGCGGTGGATGCGGTTGATCGCCTTGACCAGCAGGAAGATGGCGAAGGCGATGATCACGAACTGCACCAGCGTGTTGAGGAATTCGCCGATGCCGATGACCACGGCCGGCACTTCCTCGCCGGCGGCATCGACCGTGGCCGCGCGCAGCGTCCAGGCGATGTCGCTGAAGTCCACGCCGCCGAGCAGCAGTCCGATCGGCGGCATGATGATGTTGTCCACCAGCGAGCTGACGATCTTGCCGAACGCGCCGCCGATCACCACGCCCACGGCGAGGTCGATGACATTGCCGCGCATCGCGAATTCCCGGAACTCACTGATCATGCCCATGGGGCCTCCTCAATCGTTATCGCCGGCGACGGCAGCGTCGCGCGCGGCCACTATGCCGAGGGCGCGTGCACCTGGCAACGTAGTTCGAGCACGTCGTCCAGCCGCGCCACGCAGGCGTCGCCCGGCCGCAGCGCGGACACGCCCGCGGGCGTGCCCATGAACACGAGGTCGCCGGCGCGCAGCGCGTAGAGCTTCGAGAGTTCGTGCAGGATCTCGGGCACGTCCCAGATCAGCTGCTCCAGGGTGGACTGCTGGCGCAGCTGCCCGTTGACCTCGAGCGACAGGCGACGCGGCGCGAGTTCGCCCACCTCGGCGGCAGGCACGAGCTCGCCGATCGGCGCGGACTGGTCGAAGCCCTTGCCCGTGTCCCAGGGCAAGCCCTTGGCCTTGGCGGCCGCCTGCAGGTCGCGACGGGTCAGGTCCAGCCCGACCGCATAGCCGAAGACGAGCTTCGGCGCGTCTTCCAGGCGCAGCTCGCCGGCGGGGGCGTCGCGGCCCAGCGCGACGACCAGCTCGACTTCATGATGCAGGTCGCGCGTGCCGGGCGGGTAGGCGACGTGGCCGTCGGTAACCACCGCATCGGCAGGCTTGTGGAAGAACACGGGCGTGCCCCGCTCGGCCTTCGAGGCCGGAGCGCTGGCGCCCATTTCGCGCGCATGGTCGGCGAAGTTGCGGCCCACGCAGTAGATCCGTCGCACCGGAAAGCTGCCGCCGCCGCGCACCGCGATGCGCGGGATCGCAGGGGCCTCGATGACGTCCTGCATGGGGCTTCAGCGCAGGACCGGCTGGCCGGGCTTGGACACCACGCGATACTCGGCGTCGAGCGTGCGCTCGCGCGACTTCGCCGCGCGCGGCCGCAGCGCGCCGCGCAGCAGGCCGAAGGCAAGCATCCCCGCGCCCACGACCAGCCCGACCACCAGCAGCACGCACAGCAGCGCCACGCCCACCAGCCCCAGCGCCACCCGCAGCAGCGGGTTGCGCGGCTTGCGCGGCGTGAACAGCCCGCGCATGCCGGAGGCGTCGAAGCGGGCGTGGAGCGAGCGGAACAGGACTGACGACATCGGCGGGGTGCGACAATAGGAAGGTGCCCAGTATCGGGCGGTACCGCCCCCGAGTTGTAACAGGAACGTTAAACCTTCGTGATGACCATCCCAGCCGCCCCGCTGCTTGCGCTCGATGCCATTCCCGACGGCGGCTTCGCCGAAGTCGAGGCGCTGGTGGATGGCGAACCCGAGTCGCTGGTCCTCCATCGGGATGGCGGCGAAGTCCGCGGCTGGCTCAATGTCTGCCCGCACGCGGGGCGACGGCTCGACTGGGCTCCGGGCCAGTTCCTCAAGTCCAGGGAGGGACTGCTGGTCTGCGCCGCGCACGGGGCCAGCTTCGAACTGCGCGGTGGCGAATGCGTGGCCGGGCCCTGCCGCGGCGAAGCGCTGCGCGCGGTGGCGCTGTCGGTGCGCGAGGGCATGGTGGAGCTGGGCACCGCGGACTGAGTGGCTCAGAACAGCAGGTTCACCGCCAGCACCACGACCAGCGTGTAGATCAGCGACAGCGGCACACCCAGCTTCCACAGCTCCCGCGGCTGGTAGCCGCCCGGGCCGGTGATCATCGACATCACCGGGTTGGACTGGGTGACGAAGTTGTTGGAGGCCGACAGCGCCACGATCAGCGCGAACGCGGTGGGATTGCCGCCGGTGGCCAGGGCCAGGTTGACCGCGATCGGCACCACCACGATGGTCGCGCCGACGTGGCTGATCACCATCGAGAATGCGGCGGTGAGCACCGCCACGCAGAACTCCAGCAGCCACGAGGGCAGGCCGCCGGGCAGCCGCTCGATGGTGTGGCCGGCCACCCAGGCCGCCGCGCCACTGCCGTCCATCGCCCAGCCCAGCGGGATCAGGCAGGCCATCAGGAACACGGTTTTCCAGCTGATCGCCGAATAGGCCTCGTCCATCTTCAGCACGCCGAACACCAGCATGCCGGCCACGCCGGTCATCAGCGCGATCGAGGTCGGCACCCGGCCGGACAGCGCGATCAGCATGGTGATGGCGAAGATCACCATGGCGATGCGGAACTTGTGCGGCCGCTGCTCGCCCTTGGGATAGTCGGTGACGATCACGAAGTCGCGCTTGCCGGCGGCCTGCGCCAGGTCCTGCCAGATGCTGTGGAGCACCAGCATGTCGCCGGCGCGCAGCGGCGTGTCGCGCAGGTTCTCGCGGATCACGGTCTTGTCGCGGTTGATCGCCAGCAGGCTGATTCCGTACTGGCGGCGCAGCTGCAGTTCGGCGGCGCTCTTGCCGATGAACTTCGAGGTCGGCGGGATCACCGCCTCGGAGATGCCGGCGCGGCTGGGATTGAACAGGTCGGCGAAGTTGCGCAGCCGCGAGTTCATGCGCAGGAACTGGTTCTGCGCGAAGTCGGCCACCTGCTGGCGCGGACCCATCGCGCCGAGCACGCTGCCCACCCAGATGCGCGCGTCCGGCGGAGGCGCCAGCCGCGACTCGTTGCCGGTCTGCAGGGCCAGCAGCAGCGGCGCGTTGTGCAGCGCCTCGGCCTCGCCGAAGGTCATGCCCACCAGCGGGCTGTCGGCGCTGACGATCAGCTCGTGGACCTCGCCCTCGATGCCGTAGGTACGCGAGAAATAGCTCTCGGTGCGCGCCGGGGTGACGTTGGCGTCGCCCTCCTCGCGCAACCGGCGCTTGCCCTGGAAGCGGAAGTAGAGCAGGCCGGCGGCCAGCAGCGACAGGCCGATCGGCGCTGGCGCGAACATGTTCAACGGCTCCAGCGTGGCCGCGCCCGAGGGCAGGTTGGCGTTGGTGGCCACCAGCAGGTCGTTGAGCAGGATCAGCGGCGAGTTGCCGACCATGGTCAGGGTGCCGCCGAGCACGATCGACACGCCCACCGGCAACAGCAGCCGCGACAGCGCGATGCCGGTGCGCGAGGACAGTCGCGAGACCACCGGCAGGTACAGCGCCATCACCGACGGGTTCTGCATCACCGACGAATTGAGCCCGGCGATGCCGGACACCAGCAACAGCAGCCGGTCCTCCATGCCGCGCGCGCGCCGCAGCAGCCACGCCGCCAGGCGGTTGAGCGCGCCGGTACGGTCCAGGCCCATGCCCAGGATCATCGTGGCGATCACGCTGATCACCGCGTTGGACGAAAAGCCGTTGAACAGGTCCTCCGGCTGCACCAGCCCGGTCAGGCCCAGCATCACCAGCACCACCAGCGCCACCAGGTCGGCGCGCACGCGCTGGAACACGAACAGCACCATGGTCAGGCCGACCAGCCCGAGCACGATCTTCATGTCCGTCGTGAGCGCGAGCTGGGGTTCCATCAGGACCTGGCGTCCGGAATGGCGCGGGGCTTGGGGCGGCGGCGTCCGTGGTCAGGCGGCAGCGGCGCGCGCAGGCGGCCCGGGAGCACGGGAGCCGCGCTCACGGCGCGCCCGCCGCGGGCGCGGACGCGTCGATATCGGCCTCGACCCGGTCGTAGAGCAGGTCCCAGACACCGTGGCCCAGGCGCTGGCCGCGGGTCTCGAAGTGGGTCTGCGGTCGCCAGTCCGGGCGCGGGACGTGGCCGCGCGGGCCTGCGCGGTTGACCAGTCCGGGGGTGGCGTCGAGCACGTCCCACATCTGCTCGGCATAGTCCTGCCAGTCGGTGGCCAGGTGCAAGCGCCCGCCCGGCGCGATCCTGCCCGCCAGCAGCCGCGCGAAGGCAGGCTGGACCAGGCGGCGCTTGTTGTGGCGCTTCTTGTGCCAGGGGTCGGGGAAGTAGATGCGCGCCTCGTCGAGGCTGGCCTCGCCAAGCTCGTGCTGGAGCACCTCGACCGCGTCGTGGTGGTAGACGCGCACGTTGCGGGTGCCGTCCGCGGCCAGCGCGTTGAGCAGGCGGCCCACGCCCGGCGCGTGCACCTCGATGCCGATGAAGTCGCGCCCCGGATCGCGCGGGGCGGCATGGCGCAGAGCCTCGCCGTTGCCGAAGCCGATCTCCAGCACGCGCGGCGCCCGGCGTCCGAACGCGGCGTCGAGGTTGCGCGGCTGGCCGGCGTAGTCCAGCCCGTAGCGCGGCCACTGCTCGTCGAACGCGCGCTGCTGCGCTTCGGTGAAGCGGCCCTGGCGCAGCACGAAGCTGCGGATCTCGCGGCGCCCCTCGACGACGGTGAACGGCTTGGGCGGGGCTTTGGCGCCGTCGCTGGAAAACGGATCGGTCATCGTCAGCCGATCAGTCCGTCCACCGGCGAGGACGCGCTGGCATAGCGCTTGCGCGGGATGCGGCCTGCGAGGAAGGCGTCGCGCCCCGCCTCGACCGCCAGCTTCATCGCCCGCGCCATGCGCACCGGATCCTTCGCCCCGGCGATGGCGGTGTTCATCAGCACGCCGTGGCAGCCGAGTTCCATCGCGATGGCGGCATCGGAGGCGGTGCCCACGCCGGCATCGACGATGATCGGCACCTTCGCGTTCTCGATGATCTCGACCAGGTTGTAGCGGTTCTGGATGCCCAGGCCCGAACCGATCGGCGCGGCCAGCGGCATCACCGCCACGCAGCCGATCTCCTCCAGTCGCTTGCACAGGATCGGGTCGTCGCTGGTGTAGACCATCACCTCGAAGCCGTCGGCGACCAGCTGCTCGGCGGCTTTCAGCGTCTGCACCACGTCCGGGTACAGCGTCTTCTGGTCGCCCAGCACCTCGAGCTTGGTGAGGTTGTGGCCGTCGAGCAGTTCGCGCGCCAGGCGGCAGGTGCGCACCGCGTCCTCGGCGGTGTAGCAGCCGGCGGTGTTGGGCAGGATGGTGTAACGGTCGGGCGGCAGGACGTCGAGCAGGTTGGGCTCGTTGGGGTCCTGGCCGATGTTGGTGCGGCGGATCGCGACGGTGACGATCTCGGCGCCGGCGGCCTCGGTGGCGCGGCGGGTCTCGTCGAGGTCCTTGAACTTGCCGGTGCCGGTGAGCAGTCGGGAGCGGTAGGTCTTGCCGGCGATGACGAGCGTATCTTCGGAGGTGGGCTGCGTGGTCATCGCCGGATTATCGCGCAAAGGCGGCGGCGGTGCGGGTCCGATCGGGGCCGGCGGGCAGCGGGGATTCAAATCGGTGGCGGATTCACGCGGCGCGTTCGCGTGCCCGGGCGCTAGGCGGGACAGCCATCGCCCGGAGGTGCAGGCGACAGGCCGTCGGCCGTTGCTCTGGAAAGGATCGATGCGCCGTCCCTGAGGCGGACCGGCCTGCACATTTTGTGCGTGCGTTCGCGAACGCAGCCGATGCCGACAGGGAGATCGGGACCCTGCTTCGGAAGGGTCCGTTGCGCCGTCCATGGCGCGACGGCGTTGCTCCGGGACGCGGCCCACGCATCCGCGTGCGGGCGCCCGCCGGCACGCGACCCCGTGGATCGCATGCGCGCCGGGTCACCCCCCTCCGAGCGCGTGGACGATTTCGACGCGGTCGCCTTCGCGGAGCAGGTGCTCGGCGTGACGGCTGCGGGGCACGATAGTGCCGTTGACCTCGACCGCGACACGGCGGCCGGCGAGGCCCTGCTGTTCGAGCAGGGAATGCACGGTGGTTGAGTCGGCGACGGTCAGGGCGTCGCCGTTGAGTTCGATGTCCATGGTCGGATTGTCGCCCGCCCGGCGCGGCGGCGCACGCGGCTTGCCGCAGTGCGGCGTGAGCGCGTCGCCGGCATCGCGGACACTTGTTTCCGTGCGGCCCCGTATTGGGGCCGCCGTCGTCCTCGAGCCCGGAGTCGCTGCATGCCCCGTTCCAAGTCACGTTCCACCCCCGCCTTCGCGGCACTGGCCGCCGCCCTGGCGCTGGCCACCGCGCCCGCGCTGGCCGCCGACACCTTCTCCCGCACCGTCTTCTTCGGCGACAGCCTGACCGACGCCGGCTACTTCCGTCCGCTGCTGGTGCAGCAGAACCCGCAGGCCGCCATCCTCGGGCGCTTCACCACCAATCCGGGCCTGGTGTGGGCCGAATGGCTGGCCCTGCATTACGGCACCAATGCCGCGCCCAACGGAAACGGCCAGAGCGGCGACAACTACGCCGCGGGCGGCGCGATGGTCGCGACCGACCGGGTCGGTCCGCCGTTCGGGCTGACCCCGTCGCTTGCCACCCAGGCCGCGGCCTACCTGTCGGCCAGTGGCGGCCGGGCCGATCCGGATGCGCTGTACACCGTGTGGGGCGGCCCCAACGACCTGTTCTCGATCGCCGGGAACCCGGGCCAGGCCCAGCAGATCATCGGGGGCGCCGTGACCGCGCAGGTCGGCATTGTCGGCGCCCTCCAGGCCGCCGGCGCGCGTTACGTGCTGGTGCCCAACATCCCCGACATCGGCCTGACTCCCACCTTCCTGGCGCAGGGTCCCGCCGCGGCAGCCCAGGGCACGGCGATCGCCAGCGCCTACAACAACGCGCTGTACGGCGGGCTGCAGGCCAATGGCCTGCGCGTGATTCCGTTGGATACCTTCACCTTCCTGCGCGAAGTGGTCGCCGCGCCCGCGCAGTACGGATACGCCAACGTCACCGGGACCGCCTGCCAGCCCCAGATCGTCTCGCAGTCGATCACCTGCAGCCCCGCCACGTACGCGGCGCCCGGCGCGGACTCGACCTATCTGTTCGCCGACGGCGTGCATCCGTCCTCGGCCGCGCATCGCGGGATCGCCGATCTCGCCGTGGCGATGATCGAAGGTCCGCGCCAGATCGCCGTGCTGCCGCATTCGGCGGCGATGACCGGGCGCGGCCGTGCCGAGCGCGTGGGTGCGCAGCTGTCGGTGGCGCCGCAGCAGGACGGTCGCAGCTGGTGGGTCGACCTGCGCGGCGACTTCCAGCGCTACGGCCACGGCGACAGCTACGACGGCGCCGGACCCGCGCTGACCGCCGGCCTCGCTTGGACCCGCGGCAACCTCAGCTATGGCGGGTTCGCCGGTTACGGGCGACAGGCCAACGACTGGGGGCAGCGCCGCGGCGAATGGGACCAGGACGAGGCCACCCTGGGCGGGTTCGTCGGCTGGCACGCGGACGGTGGCGCCTGGGTCAACGCGCAGCTGAGCTATACCCGCCTGGACTTCGACATCGACCGCCAGGTGCCGGTCGGGCCGGTGCTGCGCGTCCACCACGGTTCGGCCGACGGCAGCAACGTCACCGCGGCGCTTCACGCCGGCTGGGACCTGGGCGAGGGCGCGCTCCGCCACGGGCCGGTGCTGGGCCTGGTGGCGCAGCGCATCGACGTGGACGGCTTCGCGGAAGGCGATGCGGCCTCGTCGAGCGCGCTGGCCTTCCCCGACCAGTCCTACGACTCGCTGATCGGCAGCGTCGGCTGGCAGGCCAGCTACGCCATCCACTCGCAGCTGGCACCGTACGCGCGGCTGACGCTCGACCGCGAGTTCGAGGATCCGGCCGCCGAGGCCTTCGCCCGCTCGCTCAGCACCGGCATGGACTACGCGGTGCCGGGGCTGTCCTACGACGACACCTACGCCCGGCTCACGCTGGGTGCGCGCACCTCGCTGTTCGGGCTGGATGCCAACCTGGGCGTGAGCCTGAACGCGGGCGAGAAGGGCGGCAAGCAGACCACCGCGTTCGCGACGGTCGGCGGCGGCTTCTGACGCCGGGCGCGGGTGCCGGCGAGGCCGGTGCCCGCGTTGCAGCCCGCGTGCGGCGGGCATAGACTGGTGCCGCACGCGGGTGTAGTTCAATGGTAGAACTGCAGCTTCCCAAGCTGCTAGCGTGGGTTCGATTCCCATCACCCGCTCCAATCCAGGCGGCGGCATCATCGATACGGTGGTGCCGCCGTTTTTCGCTTCGCAGGCCGCCGATGAAGCTCGCGATCCTCTCCCGCAACGGCAAGCTGTACTCGACGCGCCGGCTGGTGGAGGCCGCGCGCGCGGCGGGTCACACGGTGCGGGTGCTCGACCCGCTGCGCTGCTACATGCGCATCGGCGACGACGGGTTCGCGATGCGCTACAAGGGCCGCGCCATCGACGGCTACGGCGCGGTGATCCCGCGCATCGGCGCCTCGATCACCCGCTACGGCTGCGCGGTGCTGCGCCAGTTCGAACTGATGGGCAGCCACACGCCCAATCCCGCCGCGGCGATCGCGCGCGCGCGCGACAAGCTCGCCTGCCACCAGCTGCTGGCGGCGCAGGGCATCGGCCTGCCGGCGACCGTGTTCGGCGACAACCCCGACGACACCTCCGACCTGCTGGCCCTGCTGGGGCCGCCGCCGCACGTGGTCAAGCTCAACGAGGGCACCCAGGGGGCGGGCGTGATGCTGACCGAGAAGCTGTCGGCCTCGCGCGGCGTGGTGGAGGCCCTGCGCGGGCTCTACGCCAACTTCCTGGTCCAGGAGTTCGTCGCCGAGGCCGAGGGAGCGGACCTGCGCTGCTTCGTGGTCGGCGACCGCGTGGTGGCGGCCATGCGGCGGCAGGCCGCGGCGGGGGACTTCCGCTCCAACCTGCATCGCGGCGGCACCGCCACCGCGGTCGAGGCCCGTGCCGACGAGCAGGCGGTGGCGGTGCGCGCCGCCCAGGCGGTGGGGCTGGGGGTGGCCGGCGTCGACCTGATCCGCTCGCGGCGGGGTCCGCTGCTGCTGGAGGTCAACGCGTCGCCGGGGCTGGAAGGGATCGAAGAAGCGACCGGTATCGATATCGCCCGCAATATCGTCGAACATGTCGTAAATGGTGCCGAATCCTGCGGATCTCCCGGGGCACCAGCGGCGTCCCGCCGCCGCCGCCGCCGTCCGCCGCTCACCGGAATTTAACGAACGCTTAATCTCGTCGGGACTACGTTACCGGCTACCGGATTCCGCGCCTGCCCGTGTTTCCTTGTCCAAGGGCAGTCCAGGATTACGGTAATCGGGGCATCACCTTTGGGCCCAGGCGATGGCATCGTCTGGGCTCTTTTGTGGGCGTTGTTGACGCCGACCTGACGGGGCGTCGCCATACTTCCCGGGCTGAGAACAAGACCGACTAACCGTTCTGTATGCTCTGATGCCTACCGCCGCATCCGCGCATGCACGCGGCCTACTTCACCCCGTTCAGGAGTTAACAGGTGATCATTCGTTGTGTTCTACCGACCTTTGCCCTTGCCCTATTGTTGGCCGGACCGACCTTCGCCAAGACCAAGATCGAGTTCGCCGACCACGCCGCGTTCCAGACCCAGAAGGCCAAGATCGAAGCGGAAATGATCAAAGGGGGTGAATACGGCGAGATCAGTACCGAGGGCCGTGCCGCGGTGTTGAGCCACCTCGAGGCGATCGGTCATGCCCTGGGCGGGAACTCCGGGGCCGGCAGTGCGGCCGAACGGCAGGTGGAGATCTACAACCATCAGTCCGCGGTCAACCAGATCCTGACGCAGGCCGCCGAAGACAGCCGGGTGGTCTGCACGCGCCAGCGCAAGACCGGGTCGAAGTTCGCGACGAACCGCTGCATCACCGTGGCCGAACAGCGGCGCGAGCGCGAGGGCGCGCGCGACTGGGCCCGGACCGTCAACCGTACCATGAGGCCGGAAGGATCACCGTAACGTGCGCATTCTCGTCATCGAAGACAACCAGGACATCGCGGCCAATCTCGGCGACTACCTGGAGGATCGCGGCCATACCGTCGACTTCGCCGCCGATGGCGTCACCGGCCTGCACCTGGCGGTGGTCCACGACTTCGATGCGATCGTGCTCGACCTCAACCTGCCGGGCATGGATGGCCTGGAGGTCTGCCGCAAGCTGCGCAACGACGCGCGCAAGCAGACGCCGGTGCTGATGCTCACCGCCCGCGACAGCCTGGACAACAAGCTGGCCGGCTTCGATTCCGGCGCCGACGACTACCTGGTCAAGCCCTTCGCCCTGCAGGAGGTGGAGGTGCGCCTGAATGCCCTGTCGCGCCGCGGCAAGGGCGTGCAGACGCGGGTGCTCGACGTGGGCGACCTGGAGTACAACCTCGACACGCTGGAGGTGCGCCGGCAGGGCAAGCTGGTGCAGCTCAACCCCACCGCGCTGAAGATCCTGCAGGCGCTGATGGAAGCCTCGCCGGCGGTGGTGACGCGACAGGACCTGGAGACCCGGGTGTGGGGCGAGGAGTTGCCCGATTCGGATTCGCTGCGCGTGCACATCCACGGCCTGCGCGCGGTGATCGACAAGCCCTTCGACGTGCCGCTGATCCAGACCCGCCATGGCATCGGCTACCGGATCGCCGCGCCCGATGGCGCAGCCTGACGACCCCGCATCCGGCCCGAGCGCCCGCAGCAGCCAACGGGGTCGACGCTACCGCCGGCGGCTGCGCAGCCGCATCATCCTGTCGTTCGTGCTGCTCGGGCTCGGGCTGACGGCACTGTTCGCGTTCATGACCCAGGAGGCGCGCAACCGCGTCGAGAACGCGCTCGTCGAAGACGTGATGAACCGCAACATCGACGAGGCGGCGCGCCAGTTCGCGATCAACCCGCAGGCGCCGATCGCGCCGGTCACGCAGATCCGCGCGTTCATCTATACGCCCGACCGCTTCGAATCGGTGCGCACCAACCGTCCCGAATGGTACGACCTGCCAGACGGCATCCACGGCATCAGCGGCACCGACGAGAACGGCGAGCCGATGGCGTACAAGCTGGCCGTGCGCAAGACGCCGGAAGCCTGGTTCTTCCTGGCCCACGACATGACCCAGGCGGTGAAGGGCGAGGAGCAGTTCCGGCGCGCGGTGTACGGTGCAGTGATCCTGTTCACCCTGCTCTCGCTGCTGATCGGCTGGTGGTCGGCGTCGCGGGTGATGAGCCCGGTGTCTGAGCTGGCCAAGCGGCTCGGCCGCAGTGGCGGCAGCACGTCGCCGCAGCCGCTTGCGCCGCACTTTCCGGACGACGAGGTCGGCGAACTGGCCAAGGCGCTGGACGACTACGCGGTGCGCCTGACCGAGGTGGTGCAGCGCGACCGCGAATTCAACGCCGACGTCAGCCACGAACTGCGCACGCCGCTGGCGGTGATCCGCGGCGCGGTGGAACTGCTGCTCTCGCGGCCCGAGCTCGACGCCAAGACCCGCGACCGCCTGCTGCGCATCCAGCGCGCCGAGCAGCAGTGCACCGACCTGATCAGCGCGCTGCTGCTGCTCTCGCGCAACGAGCGCGGCCACGGCGCCACCGACGTGGCGAAGGTGGCCGAACAGCTGTTCGACGCGCACCGCGGCCAGCTCGGCAGCAAGCCGCTGCAGCTGCGGGTGGAGGGCGAGCCGGGCCAGGTGGTGGTGGATGCGCCGGAAGCGGCGGTCACCGTCGCCCTGGGCAACCTGGTCGGCAACGCGGTCAAATACACGCGCGAGGGCGAGGTGGTGGTGCGCCTGCGCGGCAACGCGGTGGACGTGGTCGATTCGGGGCCGGGCCTGAGCGCCGAGGACGCGGCGCGCCTGTTCGAGCGCGGCTACCGCGGCACCCACGCCGAGCACTCGCAGGGTGGCGGCATCGGCCTGTCGATCGTGCGGCGCCTGTGCGCGCTGTACGGCTGGAACGTGCGGGTGGTGCCCGGCGACGTGCAGGGCGTGGTCGCGACGCTGACCTTCGCGCCAGAGCCAGCTGCGCCCTGACGCCCGCCCTCGCGGCGGGCGTAGCATCGCGCCCGAAGGCCGTGCACGGGAGGGGCGGGCGATGGCGGAATCCGGAACGGACAGGGCGCTCGGCCGCTGGCGCGGATGGGTCGCGGGCCTGCTGTGCATCCAGGCGACCGCCTGCGCGGCGCCGCCCGTCGCCGGCGGCGGGGAGGCTGCGGCCCGCGTCCATATGGTCGAACGGCAACTCGCCGGCCGCGGCATCGATGACGCGCGCGTGCTCGCGGCCATGGGTCGGGTGCCGCGCCATCGCTTCGTTCCCGCCAACATCGCGGCGCAGGCTTACCTGGACCAGCCGCTTCCGATCGGGCATGGCCAGACCATCTCGCAACCCTACATCGTCGCGCTGATGACGCAGCTGGCGCGCCCACGCGCGGGCATGCGGGTGCTGGAAGTGGGTACCGGCTCGGGCTACCAGGCCGCGGTGCTGGCCGAACTGGGCGCCGAGGTGTACAGCATCGAGATCGTGGCGCCGCTGGCCGAGCGCGCGGGGCGGGTGCTGCGCGAACTCGGTTACGACACGGTGGCGGTGCGCAACGGCGACGGCTACGCCGGCTGGCCCGGGCACGCGCCGTTCGATGCCATCGTGGTCACCGCGGCACCCGAGCGCGTCCCGCCGCCGCTGCTGGCACAGCTGGCGCGCGGCGGGCGGATGGTGGTGCCGGTCGGGCCTGTGCATGCGGTGCAGGAACTGCGGGTGATCGAAAAGCGCGCCGACGGCAGCCTGGTCGAGCGCGTGGTGTCGCCGGTGCGTTTCGTGCCGCTGACCGGCGACGCGGCCGATCGCGACCGCGGCGGGAGATAACGCCCGCCGCCCCATCGCATGGGAAGGCGGGCGCGGAGGCTCACACCGCCTCAAGCCAGCCGTAGCGGTCGGGCGTGCTTCCGTCGAACAGGCCGAAGAACAGTTCCTGGATCCGGCGCGTGACCGGGCCGGCCTTGCCGGCGCCGACCTGGCGGCCGTCGACCGAGCGGATCGGCGTGATCTCGGCGGCCGTGCCGCACATGAACAGCTCGTCGCACAGGTACAGGTATTCGCGCGGCAGGTCGCGCTCGATCACCTGCAGGCCGGCGTCGCGCGCCAGGGTGATGATGGAATTGCGGGTGATGCCGTTGAGCAGGGCGGCGCTGACCGGCGTGGTGTGCAGCGCGCCGTCGAAGACCAGGAACAGGTTTTCGCCCGCGCCCTCGCTGAGCAGGCCGGTGGAGGCCAGGGCGATGCCCTCGCCGAAGCCCAGGCGCCGCGCCTCGCGCGCCACCAGGGTGCCGGAGAGGTAGTTGCCGCCGGCCTTGGCCCCGGCCGGGATGGTGTTGGGCGCGAAGCGCTGCCAGCTCGACACGCAGGCGTCGATGCCGCTCGAAAGCGCCTCGTCGCCCAGGTACTTGCCCATCTTCCAGGTCGCCACGGCCACGTCGACCGGGGTCTCGGCCGACAGGCCGAAGCCGCCCAGGCCGCGATAGGCGACGGGGCGGAGGTAGTCGGTGGTGTTGCCGTTGGCGGCGATCACCTCACGGCAGGCGGCGTTGATCTCGTCGAGCGAGTAGGGGATGTCGATCTCGTGGATCTTCGCCGACAGGTACAGGCGCCGGTTGTGGTCGGTCAGGCGGAAGATCGCCGGCCCCGAGGCGGTGTCGTAACAGCGGATGCCCTCGAACACCGACGAGCCGTAGTGCAGCGCGTGGGACATCACGTGGGTGGTCGCTTCGGCCCACGGCTTGATCGCGCCGTTTTGCCAGATCCATTGCGGGTACTGCATGGAACGCCTCGATACGGGTGAAACCATCATTCTGCCCGATCCCGGGCCGGCACCGGGCATCGCATGCCGCAAGAGGGAGGCCGGAACGGCCGCAGGCGGACGACGCGCCTAGAGACTCAGCCACCAGCAGTCGAGGTGGCGGCGCAGCGAGAACAGCGTCTGCAGTGGCGTGATCCGGTCGTTGACCGACTGTTCGACCACCAGGGCCGTGGGCGGCCGGCGCGCGCTGGAGGCCTGGCCCGCGGCGGCGAGCACCGCTGGCGGCAGCGCGTCATCCTCGGCGCCGGCGTGGGCGGGGTCGCGCCCGGGCGTCCGCCACGACAGCGTGCTGCGCGAGGCGGCCACCGGCATGGTCGGCGGCGCGGGCTGCACCGGCAGGATGCCGACCAGGGGGCGGTTCACGATGCCGTCGAGGCGGCCCATGATCGCGTTGGCGCTGCGGGTCGAGGTGCCGGGCCAGTGATAGATGCCGGCCAGCCGGTTGACGTCGCGGTTGTCGATCGCCGCGGTCAGCTCGTGCACCAGGTCCTGCAGGTTGCGGCTGCAGTCGCGCCGGATCAGGCGGCCGCCCTGCTGCACCATGCTCTGGCGCGGCGCGCGCTCGCTGGCGCCCAGGTCCTTGCACTGGCGGTCGGTATAGACGTGGCCGCCGTCCTCGGTGACGCAGCGGCGGATCTGCGCCTGCGCCTCGCCTGCCGGGGGCAGGGACAGCAGGATGCAGCAGGCCAGCAGCACGGAACGCATCGCGCCAGCCTAGCGCCGGCGCCGGCGCGCGGGAAGGGCACTGCGTCGCGCGTTCAGCGGGACGCGGGAGACCGCGGCGCACCGACGCCCGGACTCACTGCATGCGTGACAGCACCGCCTGCGTGGGGCGGGCGAGGTTGAGCGTGTAGAAGTGCAGGGCGGGCGCGCCGCCCGCGACCAGGCGCTCGCACAGGCGCGCGACCACGTCGGCGCCGAACTCGCGGATCGCCTCGGCATCGTCGCCCAGCGCCTGCATCTTGCGGCCGATCCAGCGCGGGATCTCCGCGCCGCACTGCTCGGAGAAACGCCTCAGCTGGGAGAAGTTCGAGATGGGCATGATGCCCGGCACGATCGGCACCTCGACGCCGAGCGCGCGCACCGCGTCGACGAAGTGGAAGTACGCGTCGGCGTTGTAGAAATACTGGGTGATCGCCGCATCCGCACCGGCATCGACCTTGGCCTTGAAGTGGCGCAGGTCGGCGAGCGCGTCTTCGGCCTGGGGATGCGTCTCGGGGTAGGCGCCCACTTCGACATGGAAATGGTCGCCGTGCAGTTCCCGGATGAAGGCGATCAGGTCCGATGCGTAGCGCAGGTCGCCGGGCTGGCCCATGCCCGAGGGCAGGTCCCCGCGCAGCGCCACGATGCGGCGGCAGCCGAGGTCGCGGTACCTGGCCAGCAGTCCGGCGATTTCCTCGCGCGTGCCGCCCACGCAGGACAGGTGCGGTGCCGCGTCCAGGCCGTGGGCCTGCAGCAGCGACTGCACGGTGTCGGCGGTGTAGCTGAGCGTCGAGCCGCCGGCACCGAAGGTGCACGACACGTACTCGGGGGCGTGCTCCTTGAGCCTGCGCACCGTGCGGTCGAGCTGGCTGCGCTGCTCGTCGGTCTTGGGCGGGTAGAACTCGAAGCTGATCGGGGTCATGCGACGCGGCCCGGGCGAGGTCGGGGCGATTGTATCTCTATATCGCGATGAAAGAGAAGATCGATGCCGGCGGCGGAACGACCGCTGGCCGTGTTGGCGCCCGGCCCGGGCTAAGCTGCCGTCCCGTCCGCTCCCGCCGTTCCAGATGCGCATCGTCCTCACGCCCTTCGCCAGGCCCCGCCTGTTTCCCCGCGAGCCGCGGCCCAACACCATCCAGGACTGCAGTCCCGAGGCGTTCGAGCGTCGCCTCAACGAGGAGCCGCCGCTGAAGGTCGTCGAGGGCTACGCGCCGTTCTGCCGGCTGCACGTGCACCGCAACTGGACCAGCACGCGCTGCCTGACGGTGCCCGTCACCGACGACAACCGCCACCTGCTGCGCTCGGCCTACGAGGCGCGCAACCGCGCCGAACTGCCGGTGCTGGTGCGCTGGTTCGAGGGCGTGGAACCGCCGGTGGCCAACTACCTGGTCCCGATCCTCTACAGCGCCGCGCAGCTGGAGAAGGAAGGCTCGCCGATCGATGGCGACTGGGGCGTCGTCGGTTGCCTGTACACCGCCGAACCCGACGAGATCCCGATGGCGCCGATCACGATGATGCGAAACGCGCTCGGCGTGGCGGAGGGCGGCTCGGGCGTGCCGATCGACCGCGAGGCCTACCGGCGCAGCGTCGAGTTCTGGGAGCGCAACGCCAACTGGCGCTGACGCGGGAGCGCGCCGCGCACCGGGCGCGCGCGCCGCATCTCCACGAAGCTGACTGGCGATCACGCGACGCGCACGGTTTCCACGCGTGATGTTCACGCCGTGCGCGCGAAGGTCTGCATTGCGCCGGCGTCCTGCCGGCGCCACTTTCCCGGAGACCGCAATGCTGGCCACCACCTACCGGCGACCGCGCACGATGCGCATCGAACACGTCGCCGAACCCCGGATCGAGCATCCCAACGACGCCATCGTCCGCGTGACGCGTACCTGCATCTGCGGGTCGGACATCCACATCTACAACGGCCTGGTGCCGGACACGCGGGTGGGTTCGATCATCGGCCACGAGTTCTGCGGCGTGGTCGAGGAAGTCGGCCCGTCGGTGCAGAACCTGAAGGTGGGCGACCGGGTGCTGGTGCCGTTCAACATTTTCTGCGGCAGCTGCTATTTCTGCCAGAAGGAGCTCTACGGCAACTGCCACAACGTCAACTCGCAGGCCAGCGCGATGGGCGGCTTCTATGGCTACACGCATACGGCCGGCGGCTACGACGGCGGCCAGGCGGAGTACGTGCGCGTGCTGTTCGCCGACGTCGGCCCCTACGTGATCCCGGACGACATCCATGTCGAGGACGCGGTGCTGCTGACCGACGCCTTTCCCACCGGCTACCAGGCGGCCGAGATGGGCAGCATCCGCGAGGGCGATACGGTGGTCGTGTTCGGTGCCGGCCCGGTCGGCCTGTTCGCGGCGAAGAGCAGCTGGTTCTTCGGCGCCGGCCGGGTGATCGTGGTCGACTGCGAGGACTACCGGCTGGAGTTCGCCCGGAAGTTCGCCCACGCCGAGACGGTGAACTTCCGCGAGGTCGACGACATGGCGACCCACCTGAAGAAGATGACCGACTGGCTCGGTGCCGACGTGTGCATCGACGCGGTGGGCTGCGATGCCAGCGGCAGCGTCTTCCACAGCTTCACCGGCAAGATCGCGATGATCCAGGCCGGCTCGCCCATCGCCCTGCACTGGGCGATCAACAGCGTGCGCAAGGGGGGACGCATCTCGATCGTCGGCGTCTACGGGCCGACGTTCAACATGATCCCGATCGGCAATGCGGTGAACAAGGGGCTGACGCTGCGCATGAACCAGGCCAGCGTGAAGCGGCACCTGCCGCGCCTGATCGAGCACATCCGCGCCGGACACATCTCGCCGCGCGAGGTCATCACCCACCGGATCCCGCTCGAGGACGTGGCCGACGCCTACGAGATCTTCGTCAACAAGCGCGACCAGTGCATCAAGCCGGTGCTGATTCCGCCGACCGCGCGGGACGCGGCATGAGCGCGGCCACGGAGAACGACATGGAAACCAGCAACGCCAGGTATGCGCATATCCCCGGATGGGGCTCGGACCTGCCGCGCGAGAACCGCCCGGCGGTCCCGATGGAACGCACGCCTCCGCGGCTCGACGTGCCCTGGAGCGATCCGCCGCCGCAGCAGCCGATGACGGTCGAAGTGCTCAAGTCGGTGGAACGGCCTGAACATTCGCGCACGTTCGGCACGCGGTTGCCGCCCAGGGGACTGAGCGGCGCGATCCGCCGCGCCGCGTTTCGTCGCAGCGAGAACGATATCGGCCACTGGCTCATGCTGATCGCCGCCGACCGGGTGAACATCGTCGAAGGCCTGTGCGAGGACGCGCGACGTTCGCCAGCCAAGGCCGCGATCACGGTACTGGGCATCGGTGCGGTGGCGCTGGCGGCCTGGGGCCTGCTTCGCCGGTCCTGAGCGGCGCGCCGTATATCCGGACGCGCGCTGTGGCGTTGCCGGCCGCCGGAGGCGGCCGGTGTCGCGGCAGCCGGCCGTCTCCTGGCTCACGACAGCTGCGGCTTGGGAACAAGGTGCCGGCGCCATGCCGGCTCCTCGTGGACCACCTGTGCTGTCAGGCGCCCGCGCTCGAAACGGATCGGGCAACCTGCAGGCCCCCGGCCGGCAGCCCATCCGGTGGCCTGGGTCAGACCGCCCAGGTGTGCTGCAGGAAGTAGCAGCCGGCATTGCGGCGGACGTCGAAGTCGGCGACCCTGGGGCCGCCGCGGTCCTGCAGCGTGACCTGCAGCGTCCCGCCTGCCGATGCGTACTGATCCCCGGCATGGGTCGAGCCGAAGAACTCGGCGCCGACCATCGAGACGCCACCCAGCCGCTGGATGCGCGCCATCATCTGCATGGCCTGCCCGTGCGACATGCCGGCCCAGTCGAAGCTTTCCGCGATCCGGTTCACGTCTCCCTGCGCCATCGAGGCGCGCAGGTCGGCGGCCAGCTGCCTCGGGGACGTGGCGCACCCCTGTCCTCTCGGCCGTCGGGACTCGGAGGGCAGGCTCGCGAGCAGGCCTTCGGCGGCAGGCAGGGATGCACCGGTCGCCAGTGCTTCTCGGCGCCGCTCGCTGCGGATGCGGTTCTGGACATCGGCGGGCAATGCGGCGTGGCGCCCGCCCAGGCGGTTGCACGAGACATTGGTATAGGCGTAGGTGCCGTCCGGCATCGCGCAGCGGGCCACTCCGGTCGATGCTTGCGCGGAGCCGGACGGGGACACAATGGCGCAGGTCGAAATCGCGGCGCAGGCGAGGAAGGACACGAGGAGCGGGCGCATGGCGGCGGCACTTGGCATGCCTTGAGCGGCACGCGGGAATGATCGACACCCGGGCGTGGACGCATCGTCCGAAAGCGGGAAACCGCAGCTGAACTCCCTTGCCTGGCGCGCCCGCGTTCAGTCGCTGTTCGCGCGTGCCGCGCGCTGCGGTTTGCAGCTCCTTGGGTCTAGGGCCACCTCGCAAGCAGGTGAACGCGGTCCGGGGGATGACGACCCCTCGGGTGTCGGCCTACTGCGGTCGCCGCTTCCCCCGCGTACGCGACCGCGCGCCAGCGGCGGCGGGGCCGCCGGACCCGGATGCACGGCTCCTCGGCGTCCGCGTCGGCGCCGCGGCGGCAGGCGCGGGGCACAACCGCTCCAGTGCCGCCAAGGCATCCGCATAGCCGAGGAAGTGCTGCAGATAGCCGGGGGCGACCTCGTGCATGACTGCGATGGCGCGATGCACGAGCACCGTCGAGTGCATCGGACCGGCGTCGTCGGGAACCTCGGCCATCACGTGGCGCAGGTGATCGTCCATGCGCAGCCGCGCCCAGGTCTGGCGCGCGACTTCGAGGGCGGGCAGCGTTGGCGGAGGGGGGCCGACGGGCGGCGAAACCCGGTCGCCCGGGACATCCCGCGTGGCTTCGGGCCGCGCCGGACTCGCCGAACCTGCGCGCAGTTCCGCCAGCAGTTGCGTCAGCGCGGCCAGGCCACTCCCGACGGCAGGCGTCGGCGGAGGCGATCCGTCGTCCGGCGTCGCTGGCGCGACGTCCTGCAACAGCCGCTGCAGCCTGCTTTCCAGCAGCGCGCGCGCGCGCCCCTCCAGCCCGGACATGCGGGCGGCCAGCGCCTCGATGCGGTGCAGCCGCAGCCGCTCGCCCCGGCCTGCGCCCGTGGCGTCCAGCGTCGCCGGCAACGCCTGCCTGCGCGGCGCGCTATCGCCCATCGCCTGCGCCCGGTGCATTGCGCGGACGCGGCATCGGCGCGATCTCCACGCGCCGGTTGCGCGCACGGCCGGCCTCGTCGTCGTTGGAATCGACCGGCTGCTGCGCGCCGAAGGCGGCGGCGAACACCGAATCGGCGGGCAGGCCTTCCTCGATCAGCACGCGGGTGACGGTGAGCGCGCGCTGCGCCGACAGCTCCCAGTTGTCGGCGTAGCGGCGGTTGCCCTGCAGCACCGGCCGGTCGTCGGTAAAGCCGCTGACCATCAGGATCTCCTCGCGCGCCCCAAGGTAGGCCGTCAGCGGCGCGGCGAGCTCGCGCAGCAGCGCACGTCCTTCGTCCTGCAGCGCGTCGGAGTTGAGCGGGAACAGCAGGTTGCCGCGGATGCCGATGCGGCCGTCGACCAGGGTCACGCGCCCGGCCGCGAGCGGCGCGGCGAGCGCGCGCTCAAGCGCGTCGCGCTGCGCGGCCATGCGCGCCTGCTCGCGCTCGATGGCCTCCAGCTTCGTTGCGGTGTGCAGGTGCACGCCGACCACACCCAGCAGGATCAGCACGAAGACGCCGAGCATCACCGCCATCAGGTCGCCGAAGGCGGCCCAGACGGTGGCGGTGTCGCCCTCGTCGCCTCCAATCTCCGCGCTCATGCCGGCGCGGACTCGCCAGCGCTGGCGACGCGCTGCAGTTCCGCCACGATCTGCTGCTGCGAAGACACGCTCAGTTCGACCACCTCGCGCGCCTGCGCCACGTAGTAGGCCAGCTGCTCGTCGCTGCGGGCCATCGAGCCGTCGAGCGCGGCCGCCACCTGCTGCAGGCGTTCGAGCAGTGATTCGTTGGCGGCGCCGAACGACTCGACCGCGGCAGAGAACGCGTCGCCCAGGCTGGCGACCTCGACCGCGCTGGCGGTGAGCTGCGCGGCCGCGGCGTCGAGCCGCCCGGCTTCGGCATCGATGCGCTCGGACAGGCGCGCGCCGGTGCGTTCGAGCAGGTCGGCCGAGGTGGCGACCAGCGCGTCCACCGCCGCGCGTTGCTCGCCCGAGGCGTGGTTCACCGCATCGAGCAGGGTTTCGAGGGTCGCGAGCAGGCGGGTGCGCTCCTCGAGCATGGCGGTGTCGCGGACCATGCTGTCCGACAGCGACCGGCGCAGTTCGGCGATGACCTCCGCGGCCGCGCGCGGCGCTTCCGAGGCGGTCTGCACCAGGCGCGAGACTTCGGAGATCGTCGCGTCGGCGTGCGCCTGCGACTGCGTGGCGATCCCCGCGGCGGTGCGCTCGAGCGTCTCGCAGATCGCCTGTTGGCGACCGGCGACCTCCTCGCCGGCCTGCTCCCAGCGGCGGGCGAGGTCGCTGGACATCGCGTCGAGCCGCTCGCTCCACGCGGCCAGCCGGGCCTCGTCGCGCGCGGCGAGCGTCGCCTGCAGCGCGTCGCCCGATTCGCGCAGCCCGGCCACCAGCGCGGCCGCCTGCTGCTCCAGTCCCGAGGCTGCGCTGGCGAGCGCGGCCTCGTTGCGCCGGGCCAGCGCGTCGCCGGCCGCTTCCTGGCGCGCGAGCGCCTCCGACCAGGCGGCCGCGACGCCGTTTCCGGCCGCGTCCATGCGCGTGGCGATGCCGTCGAGCAGTTCGGAGGCGCGGCGCTCCTGCGCCTCGGCGGCGCGCTCGAACAGGCCGCCAAGCCCCGCCGCGAGGCCTTCGTTGGACTGCCGCTGCGCCGCCAGCGCCTCGCGCCAGCTCTCGGCGGCGTGGCGGCTGGCCGATTCGAATCCCGACGCGACCTGCGCGACCTGCTGCTGCACCGCCGCCGCCACCGCCTGGCGCAACGCGTCGGTCTCGCGCGCCATGCCGGCGAGCGTATCGGCCACCACCGGCTGCAGGGAGTCGGCCACGGCGCGGCTGCCTTCGGCCACGCTGGCCGCGAGCGACTGCCCGACGGATGCGGCCAGTGCCGCGTAGCTGCGTTCGACTTCGGCGTGGAAGGCGTCCTGGCGCGCCTGCAGCTGGGCGCCGGACGCGGCGGCCTGCTGTTCGATGGCCTGGGTCATCGCCTGCAGGCGATCGACCAGGGCGGGCATCAGGTCGGCCTGGCGCTGCAGGAGCGCGAACGCCTGTTCGCGCCTGTGCGCCTGCGTGTGCATGCGCAGCGGTCCGGCGATGGCCGCGTCCAGGCGCTGCACGACCTGCAGCCGTTCGCGCCGCGCCAGGGTGGTGAGCAGCCCCAGCGCGGCCGAGGCGCCGACGCCGGCGATCGAGGTGCCGAAGGCGATGGCCAGCCCACGCACCGGCGTGGCCAGGGAGCCGCGGATCGCGTCGAGATCGAGCGCGCTGCCCAGCGCCAGGCCGGTGCCGCGCAGGGTGGCCATCATGCCCAGCAGGGTGCCGAGCATGCCCAGCAGGACGAGCAGGGCCGCCAGCGACGGTGCCAGCGCCGGGGCAGGCAGGGCGCCCCGGCCGTCCTCGATGCGCAGCCGCACCGGCTGGCGCAGCGGTTCCGGCAGCCGCGACAGCCAGGAGGACAGCTCCATGGCCCCGTCCGCCTCGTCCAGGGCGCTCGCCAGGGCCGCGCTGCCGGCGCGGTGCCGGCGCAGGTCCAGCACGCCGGCCAGGTAGCAGGAGGCGATCAGCGCGACCACGGCCACGCCGAGCAGGCTGGTGCCGAGGTAACCCGCGCCGATCCAGCCGACGACGGCGAGTCCGGCGGCGAAGATGCAGGGCGGGAGGATCGTGGAGATGCGTCGGGTCATGGCGTGGAGTCGGCAGTGCGAAGCGCGGCGAGCAGCGCTTGGACGGGGGAAAAACGCAGGTCGAGTTCGGCCAGCAGGAGCTCGCGCAGGTCGAGCCGGAACCGGTCGAGCCAGGCCCCGGTCGCCGTGCCGGCGGCTTCGGCCTGGGCGCGCATGCGTTCGAAGTGGTCGGCGAGCAGGTCGGGCAGCTGGCCGAGCAGGGCGTGCTCGCGCGGAGCGAGTGCCCGCTCCAGCGCCGCGTCCACTTCGCCCAGGCGCGCCAGGCGCGGCACGGTTCCCAGCAGGTCGCGCAGGCGGCCGCGCAGGCGCCCGGTGGCGGCGAGCATGGCGCGCTGGTGGGCGAGATGGCACGCGCGGAACGGCGCGAACTCCGTGGCCGCGACTTCGGTCGTCCGGCCATGGGTCGAGAGCAGGGGATCGGCGAGGATGGCCTCCCGCAGCTGCGCGTGGCGCTGCGCGCAGGCTTCGCCCGGAGCGGACTCGGCGGACGGCGGCTCGGTAGCCTCGGGCAGGCGGTCGTCGAGCGCGCCGGCGAGCGCCACCGCCCGGTGCCAGTCGATCCACTGCGCCAGCGTCGCCGCCAGCGGCGGACCCTGGCCAACGTCCGCGCCGCCGCCCAGGCGGGCCAGCTGGCGCAGGAACACCGGTCCGGCCACGGGCACCGGTTGGGCAACACTGGTCATTCGGCGGTGGATCCTCAAAAAAGAACCGGGCGCCACGGAGGCGCCCGGCGTCGTTCCGCGGCTGGCGCGGCTCAGTAGCGGTAGTGCTCCGGCTTGTACGGGCCTTCCACCGGCACGCCGAGGTAGTCGGCCTGTTCCGGGGTCAGCTTGGTCAGCTTCACGCCGATCTTCTCCAGGTGCAGGCGCGCCACTTCCTCGTCCAGCTGCTTGGGCAGGATGTAGACCTTGGCCTCGTAGCGGTCCTTGTTGGCCCACAGGTCGATCTGGGCGAGCGTCTGGTTGGAGAACGAGTTGGACATCACGAAGCTCGGGTGGCCGGTGGCGCAGCCCAGGTTCACCAGGCGGCCCTCGGCCAGCAGGAAGATGCTGTTGCCGTTGGCGAAGGTGAACTTGTCCACCTGCGGCTTGATGTTGGTCTTCTCCGCGCCCGAGGCGTACAGCGCATCGACCTGGATCTCGTTGTCGAAGTGGCCGATGTTGCAGACGATGGCCTGGTCCTTCATCGCCTGCATGTGCTCGAGGCGGATGATGTCCTTGTTGCCGGTGGTGGTGACGTAGATGTCGGCGCGGCCGAGGGTGTCCTCGATCGTGGTGACCTCGTAGCCTTCCATCGCCGCCTGCAGCGCACAGATCGGGTCGATCTCGGTGACGATCACGCGCGCGCCGTAGGCGCGCAGCGACGCCGCCGAACCCTTGCCCACGTCGCCGTAGCCGCACACAACTGCGACCTTGCCGGCCAGCATCACGTCGAGCGCGCGCTTGAGGCCGTCGGCCAGCGACTCGCGGCAGCCGTAGAGGTTGTCGAACTTGCTCTTGGTGACCGAGTCGTTGACGTTGATCGCCGGCACCAGCAGCTTGCCCTGTTCGGCCAGCTGGTAGAGGCGGTGCACGCCGGTGGTGGTTTCTTCCGAGACGCCCTTCCAGTCGGCCACGACGCGGGTCCAGTAGCCCGGACGCTCCTTCTGCACGCGCTTGAGCAGGTTCTTGATCACCTGCTCCTCGTGGCTGCGGGAAGCCGAGTTCACCCAGCTTTCGTCGCCCTGCTCGAGCTCATAGCCCTTGTGGATCAGCAGGGTCACGTCGCCGCCGTCGTCCACCACCAGCTCCGGGCCGAGGAAGCCGCCCTTGCCATCGGGGAAGCTCAGTGCGTCGAGCGTGCAGTCCCAGTATTCCTCCAGCGTCTCGCCCTTCCACGCGAACACGGGGGTGCCGGTGGCGGCGATCGCGGCGGCGGCGTGGTCCTGGGTCGAGAAGATGTTGCACGAGGCCCAGCGCACGTCGGCGCCGATGTCCTTGAGCGTCTCGATCAGCACCGCGGTCTGGATGGTCATGTGCAGCGAGCCGGTCACGCGCACGCCCTTGAGCGGCGCGGTGGCGGCGTGCTTGCGGCGGATCGACATCAGGCCCGGCATCTCGTGCTCGGCGATGTCGAGTTCCTTGCGGCCCCAGTCGGCCAGCGAGATGTCGGCGACCTTGTAGTCGCCATCCTGGGAGAAGGTCTTCACTTGCGCGTTCATGTGGTGCTCCGTCGTCGGGAGTCCGTGGGGGACTCGTGTTGACGGGCGCCGTTGTCGCGGTCGTTTCCCACCGAGCCTGGCCGCGGATTTCCGCGGTCGCAGCGCCCCTCGGCGTAGCCCGCAATTATAAGCCCTGCCCGGTGCGCGCGGGTCCTGCGCAAGGGTCCGCGCGCACCGGCCCAGCCCACCGGCGAATTGGCGGGTGGCGTGGGTTCCCCGGAGGGGGCAGGGACCCCGCCCCATGCTGCACCGCAGAAATACTCACAAACGTGTGAGTGAGTATTGACAGGGGCCCGGGCCGCGCCCAGTATCCGGTCCATCGCGTCTTGCTGAACCAGCATCCTGTGGGAGGGATCTGTATGGGAAGTCGTCTGTTCGCGTGCGCCTCGCTGGCCGCGCTGTTGTCCATGCCCGTGTCCGCGCTGGCCCAGGCCACCGCCGAGGCACTGGACTCCGGGGCGCGGGAAGCGCCGGCCGACGCGTCCGTCGACGCGAAGGAGCTGGACCGGGTCATCGTCACCGCCACGCGCCGCAGCCAGCCGCTGAAGGACGTGCCGCTCAGCGTGACCGTGCTGGCGCAGGACCAGCTCGACGCCAAAGGCATCGTGGGCTACGAGGGCCTGGCCTACGAAACGCCGGGCGTGGTGCTCAACCGGCCCACCGCCAACTTCAACAACTTCACCGCGCGCGGCATCGCCACCAACGGCTACAACGCCAACCTGCAGAGCACGGTGGCGATCTACATCGACGAACTGCCGATTTCCTCGAACGGCAACTCCACCATCCTCGACCCGAGCCTGTACGACGTGGAGCGGGTGGAATTCCTGCGCGGGCCGCAGGGCACGCTGTTCGGCTCCGGTTCGCTGGCCGGCGCGCTGCGCATCCTTACCCGCGCGCCGGATCCGAACGTGTTCGAGGGCTCGTTCCTCGGCGACCTCGGCATCCGCGGCTCGGGCTCGCTGCGGCAGCGTTACAACGCCATGCTCAATGTCCCCCTGGCCGAGGACACGCTGGCGCTGCGCGTGGTCGCCTTCAAGCGCCACGAGGAAGGCTATGTCGACAACATCGGCACCGGAGTCGACGATGCCAACGTGATGGACACCTGGGGCGGCCGCGCCACCCTGCTGTGGGAGCCCGGCGACCGCCTCTCGGTCCAGCTGCGCGCCTCGCGCGAAGAGAGCACGCCGGAGGATTCGGGCCTCACCAACCCCGACCTGGGCGAGGATGTCCGCTACTCCGACCAGCCCGACCGCTTCGCCGGCACGATGACGAACTACAACGCCACCATCGGCTACCAGTTCGACGGCGCGAGGCTGACCAGCTCCTCGACCTGGTCGGACTACGACGCCCACTTCGACGTGGACCTGGCGGCGACCTTCGGCCATCTCATCCCGTTCGGGCTGGAAGTGCCGTACCACGACGACCGCTTCGTGCAGGAAGTGCGCCTGGTCTCCGAGACCGGCGGCCGCGTGGACTGGGTGGTCGGCGGCTTCTGGTTCGAGCAGAAGCGCACCGGCGACTACTTCTACCGCTCCTCGCAGGAGTTCCTCGAGTCGCGCGGCATGACCAACCTGCCGATCAGCCCCTACTACCTGCGCTTCCGCAACATCATCGACCAGCGCGAACGCGCGCTGTTCGGCGAGCTGACGTTCCGTTTCAACGACGACCTGTGGGCGACCGGCGGCCTGCGCTACGGCAGCACCGAAGCCCAGGCCACCCAGCTGGCCGGCGGCTACAACAGCAACTACCTCACCGCCGCGCTGACCGGGGCGACCGGCCCCCTGGTCGTGTTCCCGGTCGAGGAGATCGTCGGCCTGGTCGCCAAGGAGAAGGGACCTTCGTACCGGCTGAGCCTGTCCTGGCGACCAGTGCCGGCGATCACCACGTATGCAGCCGTGGCCACCGGCTTCCGCGCGCCGATCGTCAACGCGCGCGCTGGTGCGCCGAGCCTGGTCAACGCCGAGGACATCATCATTCCCTTCGGTGCCGACTCCGACGAACTGATCAACTACGAGCTCGGGCTCAAGGGCCGCTGGCTGGACGGCCGCCTTGCGGCGAACCTGGCGCTCTACCACATCGACTGGAACGACATCCAGGTGCAGGCCAACCGCGTCTCCGACTCCGTGCAGTTCGCCACGAACATCGGCGGCGCGATCAGCCAGGGCCTGGAGTTCGAGGTGATGGCGCGGCCCAGCGCGAACTGGACGTTCTCGCTCAACGGCTCGTTCAACCGCACCGAAGTCGACAGCCTGACGCCGGAGGAAGCGGCGATCTCCGGCGCGGTCCTGGGCGCGCGGCTGTCGGCGCCGCGCTTCCAGGGCTCGATGGTGGTCGACTACGGCTTCGACGCCTTCGGCGACGCGGCGGGCAACGCGTCGGTCTCGCTGGTGCATGTGGGCGACTATCCGGGTATGTTCCCCAACGTTCCCGGCCAGCCGGGCGTGGTGAGTCCGATGTTCGACTACACCGAGTCGTACACGATCGCCAACGCCAACCTGGCCTTCGACTTCGAGCGCGTTACGGTGGGGGCCTACGTCGAGAACCTGTTCGACGACCGCTCGGTCACCTACGTTCATCCCGAGGCCTTCCTCGACGGGCGCTACGCACGGGTGCCGCCGCGCACCGTCGGCGTGCGCGTGGGGGTCCGGTTCTGATGGCCGGCATGCCGGCCGCCGCGGCGGTTCCGGGTGCGCAGGCGGCGCGCCCGGGCCTGCGCGCGTGGATCGTGCTCGCGGTGCTGTGCTTCGTCTACGTGCTCAATTTCCTCGACCGGCAGCTGCTGTCGATCCTGGCCAAGCCGATCCAGGACGAACTCGGCGTGAGCGACGGCCAGCTCGGCCTGATCGGCGGGCTGTACTTCGCGATGTTCTACTGCATCCTGGCGATCCCGGTGGGCTGGCTGGCCGACCGCAGCAACCGGGTACGGGTGCTCGCCTTCTCGTGCGGGCTCTGGAGCGCGGCCACCGCCGCCTGCGGCATGGCCTCCAGCTATCCGCAGCTGGCGCTGGCGCGCATGGCGGTGGGCATCGGCGAGGCCGGCGGCGTACCGCCCTCGTACGCGATCATCTCCGACTATTTCCCGCCCGGCACGCGCGGTACCGCGCTGGGCCTGTTCAACCTCGGTCCACCGATCGGCGCGGCGCTGGGCGTGGCCTTCGGCGCCTCGGTGGCGGCGGCGTATTCCTGGCGGATGGCGTTCATCTGGGTCGGCGTCGTCGGCGTGATGACCGCCGCCGGGGTGTGGGCCTTCATTCGCGAGCCGCGCAAGGGCGGCCTGGATGCGGCGCCCGCGCAGGCGTCCATGGAGGGCGCCGCTCCTGCGCCGGGATTCGCCGAAACCTGCCGCGGCTTCTTCGCCAATCCGGTGCTGCGCAACATGGCGCTGGCCTGCGGCGCGACCCAGTTCGTCACCTACGCCATGCTCAATTTCACCGTGCTGATGCTGATGCGCGAGAAGGGCATGAGCCTGGAAGAGGTGGCGGTGTGGTACGCGCTGGTGTTCGGTCTCGGCAGTGCGCTGGGCATGTTCCTGTCCGGGCGCCTGATCGACCGGCTGGCGCGTCGCTCGCGCACCGCGTACGCCTACCTGCCGGCGGCGGGGTTGGCGCTGGCCATCCCGTTCTTCATCGGCTTCGTCTCCGCGGGCCGCTGGGAGCTGGCGCTGCTGTTCCTGTTCCTGCCCACCGGCCTGAACTATTTCTACCTCTCGCCGGCGGTCACCCTGGTCCAGGAGGAAGTGCGGCCCGATCAGCGCGTGCTCTCCGGCGCATTGCTGTTGCTGGTGATGAACCTGATCGGCCTGGGCTTCGGCCCGACCTACCTCGGCATGGCCAGCGACTTCTTCCGCGCCAGCCATCCGGACAGCTCGCTGCAGATGGCGTTCTACACCCTGGTTCCGTTCTACCTGCTGGCGATCGGCCTGTTCCTGCTGCTCGCGCGCAGCATCCGCCGCCAGCCCGCTCGGGAGAAGCAGCTGTGATCCGTTTCCGCATCTTCGCTGCGGCCGCCGTGCTGTTGGCGGCCCCCGCCTTCGCCGCTGATGCCCCGGTCGTCGAAGCGCCCGCCGGCGCACTGCGTGGCGAGGCGGTTGGCGGCGTGAACGTCTTCCGCGGCATTCCCTATGCGCAGCCGCCGGTGGGGCGGCAGCGCTGGCGCGCGCCGGTCGCGGCAGCGCGCTGGGACGGCGTGCGCGATGCCACCCGCTTCGGGCCGGCCTGCCACCAGCCGCCGCCGCGGCCGGGCAGCATCTACTCGCCGGCCGAAGCGTTGCCGACCAGCGAGGACTGCCTGTCGCTCAACGTCTGGGCACCAGCCGATGCGAGGGGCGCGCCGGTCTTCGTCTGGATCCACGGCGGTTCGCTGGTCGCCGGCAGCGGCCGCGAGGCGATGTACGACGGCGCGGCGCTCGCCCGCAAGGGCGTGGTGATGGTGAGCATCAACTACCGGCTGGGCGTGCTGGGCTGGCTGGCGCATCCCGACCTGGGCGCGGAATCGGACGACGGCGTGTCCGGCAACTACGGCCTGCTCGACCAGATCGAGGCGCTGCGCTGGGTCCAGCGCAACATCGCCGCCTTCGGTGGCGATCCCGGCAATGTGACCATCGCCGGCGAATCCGCGGGTGCATTGAGCGTGATGTACCTGCTGGCGGCGCCGCCGGCGCGCGGCCTGTTCCATCGCGCCATCGCGCAGAGCGCGTACATGATCTCGACGCCCGCGCTGCGCGAGTCCGTGCACGGTACGCCCTCTGCCGAGGAAGCGGGCGTGGCGCTGTCGCGCAAGCTCGAGGTCCGTGGATTGCCGCGCCTGCGCGCCATGGATGCGCAGGCGCTCACCGTGCAGGCGGCGTTGGCAGGCTTCTTCCCGCTGGGCGTGGTGGACGGGCGGGTCCTGCCCGCGCAGCTGGTGGAGGTGTTCGACCGTGGCGACCAGGCGCCGGTGCCGATCCTGGCCGGCTTCAACGACGGCGAGATCCGTTCGCTGCGCTTCCTGCTGCCGCCTCCGCCGGCCGATGCGGCCACCTACGAGGCGACCATCCGCGCCGCCTACGGCGAACTGTCCGACGCGATGCTGGCGCGCTATCCACCCGACAACCTCGACGAGGCGATGCTCGCCACGACCCGCGACGCGATGTACGGCTGGACCGCCGAGCGGCTGGCGCGCAGCCAGACCGCGCTGGGCCAGCCGTCCTACCTGTACTACTTCGACCACGGCTATCCGGCCGCCGATGACGCCGGCATGCATGCCTTCCACGCCGCCGAGATTCCCTATGCGCTGGGCACGGGCGCCGGCACGCCACCGAACTGGCCCGTTCCGCCCGACACCGGCGCCGAGCGCGCGCTGGCCGCCGCCATGCAGGACTACTGGACCTCGTTCGCCCGTTCCGGCGCGCCCGTGGCCGATGGCGCACCGGACTGGCCGCCTTACGGCGAGTCGCGCGCCTACATGGCGTTCGATGGCACGCCGACGCCGGGCGAGCACCTGATGCCCGGCATGTTCGAACTGGTCGAGACGGTGGTCTGCCGCCGTCGCGCGCACGGCGGCCTGCCCTGGCACTGGAACGTCGGCATCATCTCGCCGCCGTTGCCGGACGAGGTGGACGGATGTCCGTGATCCATGGCGAGATGCAGCCGTTCGCACTGACCCTGGACCAGTTCCTGGCGCACGGCGCGAAGTGGCATCCGCAGGCCGAGGTCGTTACCGCGCGCGAAGGCGGGCAGGTCGACCGGATCGGCTACGCGGGACTGCATGCGCGCAGCCGGCGGCTGTCGGCTGCATTCGCGGCAATAGGCATCGGCGCGGGCGACATCGTCGCCACCCTGGCCTGGAACACGCAGGGACACCTGGAAACCTGGTTCGCGCTGATGGGCATGGGCGCGGTCTGCCATACGCTCAACCCGCGCCTGGGCGAGGCGCACCTGGCTTCGATGCTGGCGCAGTCGCGCGCGCGGGCCCTGGTGGTATCCGCCGACCTGGCGCCGCTGGCGCGCCGGCTCGCCGCGAAGGCCGATGCGCTGGAACGGGTGTGGTCGATCGACGGGGAGGCGGTGGACGACGACGGCATCGTCATGGTCGAGCCGCTGGAACCGCTCCTCGCCGCCGCGCAGGGCGAGGTCGCCTGGGGCGGCTTCGACGAGCACGCGCCCTGCGGCCTGTGCTTCACCTCGGGCACCACCGGTGCGCCCAAGGGCGTGACCTACACCCACCGTGGCGTATTCCTGCATACGCTGCGCACCCTGCAGGCCGACGGCATGGCGCTGTCGATGCGCGAACGCGTGCTGCTGGCGGTGCCGATGTTCCATGCCAACGGCTGGGGCGTGCCCTTCGCCGCGCCGGCGGCCGGCGCGCGACTGGTCCTGCCTGGGCGCCACCTCGACGGCGCCAGCCTGGCGGCGTTGATCAACGCCGAGGAAGTCACCGTCGCGATCGGCGTGGCCACCGTGTGGCTGTCGCTGGTCGAGCACCTGGAGGCGACGGGGGGGCGGACGCCGTCGCTCACCCGGGTGATCGTGGGCGGCGCGCCGATCGCCCCGGCGCTGATGCAGCGCATCGAACAGCACCTCGGCGTGAGCGTCCAGACCAGCTGGGGCATGACCGAACTCTCGCCGACCGGCACCGTCGCCCCCGCCGGCGACCCGCATCGCGCCGCCCACCAGTCGGGGCGGCCGTCGATCGGCGTGGACCTGCTGCTCACCGACGCCGAGGGCGTACCGCTGGCGCGCCAGCGCGACAACGAAGGCTACCTGCGCGTGCGCGGCGCAAGCGCGGTGCAGCGCTACTTCGGCGACACGCAGCCGGCGGTCGACGCCAGGGGCTGGTTCGACACCGGGGACCTGGCGCGCATCGAGGCGGACGGCAACCTGGTCATCACCGGCCGCGCCAAGGACCTGATCAAGTCCGGCGGCGAGTGGATCAACCCCGCCGAAATCGAGGAGATCGTGGGCGGCCTGCCCGAGGTCTCGCTGGCGGCGGTGATCGGCCGCGAGCATCCGAAATGGGGCGAACGTCCGGTGCTGGTGCTGGAGACGCGCAACGGCGACGGCCCCAGCGATGCCGCGCTGATGGATGCGCTGCGCGATCGCGTGGCGTCCTGGTGGCTGCCGGACGAGGTGATCCGGCTCGAGCGCATGCCTTTGGCAGCGACCGGGAAAATTGACAGAATGCGGCTCAGGGCAGAGTTCGGTGGCGCGCCCGCGGAGACCGGCACGTGACACGCCGCCGCGCGCACGCCGCGATGCAATGGAGGCAGGGTGGCCACAGAGGCGACAGCGCGTTCCCGACGTCCGGCCGCGAAGAAGGCCGCGCCGAAGGAGAAGCGGCCGACCAAGGCCCAGCAGCGCGCCGAGATGACCGAGCAGATCCTGGACGCGGCGGAGCTGCTGTTCTCGCAGCACGGTCTGTACGGCGTCACGCTCAAGGACGTGGCCAGCCGCGTCGGCGTGCACCACACCCTGCTCAACTACTACTTCAACGACAAGAAGACCCTGTTCGACGCGGTGATGGCGCGGCGCGCGCCGGTGACCAGCGGGCGGCGCATGCAGGCGCTGGACGACTACGAGGCCGGCTGCGGCGGCAAGCCGACGCTGGAGGGCGCCCTGCATGCCTTCCTCGACACCGACCTGGACCTGTACCTGCAGGGCGGCGAGAACTGGAAGAACTACGGCGCCCTCAGCGCGCTGGCCTCGACCACGCCCTATGGCGCGGAGCTGATGGACCAGCACTTCGACCCGGTCGTTCTGCGGCTGATCGGACTGCTGAAGAAGGCGATGCCCGACTGCGCCGAGGAAGACATCTTCTGGGGGTACCACTTCGTCACCGGCGCGCTGATGCTGACCTTGGCGCGCACCGGTCGCATCGACCGGCTGTCGGGCGGGCTGTGCCGGTCCGACGACTACGAGGCGGTGAAGGCGCGCATGGCCACGTTCATGGCCGCCGGCTTCCGCTCCATCTGCAAGCGGCGGGGAGGCGCGAGCGCGCGCTGATTCCGGGCAGCACCCCGTCCGCAACGACTGTCCCGGACGGAGTCACGACGCATGCCGCTTGAGGGACGTACCGCGATCATCACCGGGGCCGGCGGCGGCCTCGGCCGCCAGCACGCGCTGTACCTGGCGCGCAAGGGCGCACGGGTGGTCGTCAACGACGTGGGCGAGGCCCAGGCCGCGGCGGTGGCGGCCGAGATCCGCGCCGGCGGCGGCGAGGCGCTGGCCTGGGCCGGCTCGGTCTGCGACGACGCCGCGGTGGCCGCGATGGTCGAGCGCACGCTGGGCGAGTGGGGCCGCGTGGACATCCTGGTCAACAACGCCGGGATCCTGCGCGACCGCAGTTTCGCGAAGATGGACCTGGCGTCGTTCCGCGAGGTGCTCGAGGTCCACGTGATGGGCGCGGCGACCTGCAGCCAGGCGGTGTGGGAGCCGATGCGCGCGCAGCGGCGCGGCCGGATCGTGATGACGACCTCGTCGTCCGGCCTATGGGGCAACTTCGGCCAGGCCAACTACGGCGCGGCCAAGATGGCGCTGGTGGGCCTGATGCAGACCCTGGCGATCGAGGGCGCGAAGTACGACATCCGGGTGAACTGCCTGGCGCCGACTGCGTCGACCGGCATGACTGCCGGCGTGCTGCCCGAAGAAAGCCTGCGCGCGCTGGCCCCGGCCCTGGTGAGTCCCGCGCTGCTGCCGCTGGTGGGCGACGACGCGCCGACCCGCGCCATCGTCTGCGCCGGCGGAGGCCATTTCGCGCGCGCCTACGTGACCTTGACCCAAGGTCGCCACCTCGGCGGCGGGAACGACACGGGCGAGCGCCTGGTGCAGGCCTGGGAGGCGGTGTCCGATCCGGCCGGGCAGCTGGTGCCCAAGTACGGCTTCGCCCAGGCCGAGCGCGAGGTGGCCAGCGCGCAGGCGCATGCACAGGCCGAGCCGGCCTGATCCATGCGCCGCCCCGCCCGGGCGCCACACCGGTTTGCCGTGTCCCCATCGGAGCGACCGCCATGACATCTCGCAGCCGCGCGTTCGAAGGCAAGGTCGCGCTGGTCACCGGAGCCAGTTCCGGTCTCGGCGAAGCCACCGCGCTGGAGTTCGCGCGACAGGGCGCCAGCGTCGTGCTGGCCGCGCGCCGCGCGGAGCGCTGCGAAGCCCTGACGCGGCGGATCGGCGAAGGGGGCGGGACCGCCCTCCCGGTACGCGCCGACGTGGCACGGCCGGACGACGTGCGCGCCATGGTGGCCGCCACGCTGGACCACTTCGGCCGGCTGGACTGCGCCGTCAACAACGCGGGCGTCGCCGGCCCCATGCGCACGCCGGTTGCCGACGTGGACGAGGCGCAATGGGACGCGGTGATGGGCGTGAACCTCAAGGGCGTGTGGCTGTGCATGAAACATGAGATTCCGGCGATGCTGGCTGTCGGCGGCGGCGCGATCGTCAACGTGGCATCGATCTACGGGCTCAAGCCCAGCGACGTCGGCCATGCGCCGTATGCGGCCAGCAAACATGGCGTGATCGGCCTGACCCGCTCCGCAGCCACCGACTACGGACAGGCGAACCTGCGCATCAACGCGGTGGCACCGGGCTTCACGCGCTCGGAGATGGTTGACCCGGAGCGGCCGGGCGGCGCCGAGCATTACGGTCGGATGGTGGCGCGCCACTGCGCGATGCAGCGGCTGGGCGAGGCGGAGGAAGCGGCGAAGGCCATTGCCTGGCTGTGTTCGGACGAGGCCAGCTACGTGAACGGCGCGGTGCTCTGTGTCGATGGCGGCAGCGCGACGCGGATGTACTGATCGGAGGGCGATGATCGCGGTTGGCGGTACGGTCGTCGGCAACGTTCCCCGACCGGACGCGGCGAGCCTGCTGCGCGGCGACCTGATCCGCCCCCCTCCCAGCCTCCCCCGCTGTGCGGAGGGAGGAGCGACCGTCGCGGCGGGTTCCGCCACTGCCACAGTCACCGTCACCGTCACCGTCACCGTCACCGTCACCGTCACCGTCACCGTCACCGTCACCGTCACCGTCACCGTCACCGTCACCGGGGCCGGGGCCGGGGCCGGGGCCGGGGCCGGGGCTGAGGGCCGGGGCCACCGCTGCGTCGTGCCCCCTCCCCCGCAAGGCGGGGGAGGGCTGGGGTGGGGGCAAGGGCAACCATGGTGCGGCTGGAGCCTTCGCGCACTCCCCGCTGCACAGGCACGTCCCGTGCGCCGGTCCGTCACCAAAAAAAAGCGGGCCGCACAAGGCGGCCCGCTCGGGACAGCATCCGCAGCGTTGGCCTACTTCAGCTTCGCGGCCTTGCGCAGCTCCTCGGCGCGGTCGGTCTTCTCCCAGGAGAAGGCGGTCGCCGTGTGCTTTTTGCCCGCGCCGTCGACGTAGCTGATCTCCTTCGGCTTGCGGCCGAAATGTCCGTAGGCGGCGGTAGCCTGGTAGATCGGGTGCTCCAGGTCCAGCATCCGGGTCAGGCCGTAGGGGCGCAGGTCGAAGTGGCGGCGGATCAGCTTCTCGATCACGTCGTCGCCGACCTTGCCGGTGCCGAAGGTGGTGACCGAGATCGAGGTCGGCTCGGCCACGCCGATGGCGTAGGAGACCTGCACCTCGCACTTGTCGGCCAGGCCGGCGGCCACGATGTTCTTGGCCACGTAGCGCGCGGCGTAGGCGGCCGAACGGTCGACCTTCGACGGATCCTTGCCCGAGAACGCGCCGCCGCCGTGGCGGGCCATGCCGCCGTAGGTATCGACGATGATCTTGCGGCCGGTCAGGCCGCAGTCGCCCACCGGCCCGCCGATCACGAACTTGCCGGTCGGGTTGATGTGCACCTTGTTCTTGCCCAGCGCCTCGAGCCACTTCTTCGGCAGCACCGGCTTGAGGATGTGCTCGCGCACGGCCTCGACCAGGTCCTTCTGCTTGATGTCCGGGTCGTGCTGGGTCGAGAGCACCACCGCGTCCAGGCCGAGCACGGTATTGCCGTCGTAGCGCAGGGTGACCTGGCTCTTGGCGTCCGGACGCAGCCACTTGAGCTTGCCGCTCTTGCGCACCTTGGCCTGTTGCTCGACCAGGCGGTGGCTGTAGTAGATCGGCGCGGGCATGTACTCGGGCGCCTCGTTGCAGGCGTAGCCGAACATCAGCCCCTGGTCTCCGGCGCCCTGCTGCTCGGGCTTCTTGCGGTCCACGCCCTGGTTGATGTCGGGCGACTGCTTGCCGAGCATGTTGATGATCGCGCAGGTGTGGCCGTCGAAGCCGACGAACGAATTGTCGTAGCCGATGCCGTTGATGACCTTGCGCGCCAGCGCCTCGATGTCCACCCAGGCGCTGGTGGTGACCTCGCCGGCGACGATCGCCGCGCCGGTCTTGACCAGGGTTTCGCAGGCCACGCGCGCGCGCTTGTCCTGGGCCAGGATCGCGTCCAGCACCGCGTCGGACAGCTGGTCGGCGATCTTGTCCGGATGGCCTTCCGAGACCGATTCGGAGGTGAACAGGTAGCTGGACATCGGCTATATCCTTCAATTCGGATGAAAAGATGGGTGCGGATGATACACGGGCGAAACCGGCTGCGCACCCCGCCAGCCGCACCGCAGGTTAACGCGCGCCGGCCCGGTGCGCCGCGCGGCCGCAGGCGGGCGTGGACCGGTTCCATCGCCGCCTAGAATGCAGCGATGGATTCGATCTCCCAGCTCCTGCTTGGCGCCGCCGTGGCCGGCGCCACGGTGCCTGCCATGCACCGGCGCGCCGCCATGCTCGCCGGCGCGGCGCTCGGCACGCTGCCCGACCTGGACTCGTTCCCGATCGCGCTGTTCACCGACGATCCGGTGGCGCTGATGACCCTGCACCGCGGCTTCAGCCACTCGCTGTTCGTGCTGCCGCTGCTGGGCTGGGCGATCTGGGCGGCCTTGCGCCGGCGGGGCGGGCGCGTGTCGCAGGCGCCGCGCGGCTGGTTCTGGGCGATCCAGCTGGCGCTGCTCACGCATCCGCTGCTCGACGCCTTCACCGTCTACGGCACCCAGCTGCTGTGGCCGCTGCCGATGCCGCCGGTCATGTGGTCGAGTGTCTTCATCATCGATCCGGGTTACACGCTGTGGCTGCTGGCCGGCGTGGCAGTGGCGATTTTCGCCGGGCCGAAACCAGCCGCGCGGCGCGCGCTGCTTGCGGGGCTGGCGCTCAGCTGTGGCTATCTGGGCTGGTCGCTCGTGGCCAAGGGCCTGGTCGAGCGCGAGGCGGAGCGTTCGCTGGCGGCGCTGGGGCTGGCCGATGCGCCGCGTTTCACGGTGCCGATGCCGTTCAATACCCTGCTGTGGCGGGTGGTGGCGATGACGCCCGAGGGTTTCGTCGAAGGCGAGCATTCGCTGGTCGCCGACTCGCGTCCGATCGCGTTCCGGCACCACCGCTCCGAGGTCGATGCCCTGGCCGCGGCCGGGGAGATTCCGGCGGTTGCGCGGCTGCAGTGGTTCAACCGCGGCTTCATGAAAGCGCAGGTGCGCGACGGGCGCCTGGTGCTGAGCGACCTGCGCATGGGCAGCGAACCCGACTACAGCTTCAACTTCGTGGTGGCCGAACGCGATGGCGACGGCTGGCGCGCGGTGCCGCCCGAGCAGCTGTCCTGGCCCTGGGAGGCGCGTCGACGGCTGGCGCAGATGTGGGAGCGGATCTGGGTCGAGCCGGACTCGCCTCCGGTCCAGCCCGGCAGCCGCTGAAGGCTGCGGGCCGGAGCGGTCGCCCGGCCGGCGGGGCACCTCGCGCCGGGGAAGGCGCTCCTGGCTGCGGACGCCGCAGGCCCATTGGCGCAATCGCCCCTACCGATTGCCCCCGCACGGCCCGCGCCGATGCCCTATGCCGGGAACCAGTACCGGGTGAGGTGGAAGAACACCGGCGCGGCGAACACCACCGAATCCATCCGGTCCATCATCCCGCCGTGGCCCTCGATCATCCGGCCCCAGTCCTTGGCCCCCAGGCTGCGCTTGACCGCCGACAGCGCCAGTCCCCCGCAGACGCCGGCCAGCACGATCACCGCCGACATGCCGGCCGACTGCAGCGGCGTGAACGGCGTCATCCACCACAGCGCGGTGCCGATGCCGACCGCCGCCAGGCCGCCGCCGAGCAGGCCTTCGACCGTCTTGGACGGGCTGACCTGCGGCGCCAGCTTGCGCCGGCCGAACAGCTTGCCGAACACGTACTGCATCACGTCGCTGATCTGCACCACCAGCATCAGGTAGAGCAGCAGCAGCTGGCCGGTGCCTGCCGGCGCATCGGGCTGCAGGATCATCAGCGCCGGCGCATGGCTGATGCAGTAGATGGCGATCATCACGCCCCACTGGATCTTGGTGCTGCGCGCGAGGAAATCCGTGGTGTCGCCGCCGAACACCGCCAGCACCGGCAGCGCCAGGAAGGCGTAGACCGGGATGAAGATCGCGAACAGCCCATACCACTGGTCGTGGATCAGCCAGTACTGGATCGGGATCAGCAGGTAGAACGCGGCCACCAGCGGCAGGTGGTCGCCCGCGCGCGTCGGCGTGAGGGTGATGAACTCGCGCAGCGCGAAGAACGAGATGAAGGCGAACACCACCAAGGTCGCCACCGGCCCGATCGCAAAGCACGCGCCCAGCACCGCCACCATGCCCCACCAGGCGCGCACGCGCGCGTTGAGGTTCTGCACGGTGGCGCCGCCGCCGTCGGGCCCGCGCCGCGACAGCAGCCAGCCCACGACCGATGCGACGAGCAGCACGCCGACGATGCCGCCGAACACCCAGAGCATCTTCGCCTGCGGACTCATGCCATCGCCTCCACCGCGGCGCGCGCGCGTTCCAGGAAGTGCTCGCGGGATTCGCCGGCGAGGCGCGCCAGCGGCGCGCCGAAGTTGACGTTGCAGTACAGCGGCAGGGGCAGCGGCAGCAGCGCGCCCTTGGGCAGGCTGCGGTGCAGGGTGTCCAGGTACACGGGCACCAGTTCCACGTGCGGATATTCCGCGGCCAGCTTGTACAGGCCGCCCTTGAACGGCTGCGGCAGGCGTTCGTTGCTGCGCGTGCCTTCCGGGAACAGGATCAGCGAGTCGCCATGCTCGAGCGCGGTGCGCACGGGAGCGAGCGGATCGGCGTCGGGCTGCGCGCGCTGGCGGTCGATCAGGATCGCGCGCAGCACGCGGCCCGACAGCCAGGCGCGAAGGCCCGGCTTGTCCCAGTAGTCGCGCGCCGCCACCGGACGCACGTCCGCGCGCAGCCGCGGCGCGAGCGCGGACCAGATCGCCACCGTGTCGAGATGGCTGGTGTGGTTGGCGAAGTAGATGCACTGGCCCGGCGGCGGCGAGGCGCGCCACTGCGCGCGTGCGCCGACCATCATGCGGGTGAAGCCGACCAGGGCGGCGCCGGCGAGGCGCGCGATCACGGTGCGGACTCAAGCCGCACGGCGATGGCGCGCAGGCGGGTGAAGCAGGTGAGCAGCGCGCCCATCGCGATCGCCAGCACCGCGACCTGCAGCGCATGGGCGCCGCCTGAGAACAGCGCTTCCAGCGGCGCGACGAGGCAGGCCAGGGTCATCAGCGCCATGCGGTGCTGCTTGGCCATCGGTCCGCGGAAGTCCTGCGGCTGGCCGAGCGCGCCGCCGAGCGTGCGGATGTACGCCGTCGCGGCGGCGAGCAGTGCGGCCAGCCATCCGGCCCAGGGCAGGCCGGCGGCGTAGCCGAGGACGACCAGCAGCACGCTGTCGGCGACGCGGTCGGGTACTTCGTTGTACAGCGCGCCGGTGGGCGTCGACTGTCCGCCTTCCACCGCCACCATGCCGTCGAGCAGGTTGCACAGCAGGCGCAGCTGGATGCCGAGCGCGCACAGCCACGCGCCCCAGGCCGGCAGCCACCACAGCGCGGCGGCGCCGGCGGCGGCGAAGGCGATGCTCAGCACCGAGATGGCGTTCGGCGTCAGCGGCGAGCGCGCCAGCGCGGCGGCGATCCCCTGGATGAGCCGATTGCCGCGCGCCTTGATCGGCCGGCGCGACGCGTCGGCTCCCTGTGCCTGCGATTCCATGCGGTGTTCCCCGAGCCGGCTGGTCCGGCGCGGATGCATCTTGGCCGCGCCCGCGAGCGCTGGCAAGGCGCCGGATCAGGCTGCGGCCGGCAGTTCCGGGGGCACGCCAGCGGCCAGCGCGTCGAAGTATTCGCGGGTCAGTCGCAGCTGCGCTTCGGCGGTCTCGGCGCGGTTGACCACGCTGCGGAAGGCGGCGTTCTCGGGCCGGTCCTTCGCGTACCAGCCCAGGTGCTTGCGGGCGATGCGTACGCCGGCCTGCTCGCCGTAGAACGCGTGCAGGGCCTCGAGGTGGCCCAGCAGGACGTCGCGGACTTCATCGAGCGGAGGCGGGGCGCGTTCTTCGCCGGTGGCGAGGAACTGCGCGATCTCCCCCAGCAGCCAGGGCCGTCCCTGCGCGGCGCGGCCGACCATCACCGCATCCGCGCCGGTGCGGTCCAGCACCTGTCGCGCCTTGCGCGGCGTATCGATGTCGCCGTTGGCGATCACCGGGATGCGCAGCTGCGCCTTGATCGCGGCGATGGTGTCGTACTCGGCCACGCCGGCGTACTGCTGGTCGCGGGTGCGGCCGTGCACGGCCAGGGCGGCGATGCCGCTGTCCTCGGCGATGCGGGCGATGGTGGGCGCATTGCGATGGCGGGCATCCCAGCCGGTACGGATCTTCAGCGTCACCGGCACGTCCACCGCGGCGACCACCGCCGAGAGGATGCGCGCAACCAGTGCCTCGTCCTGCATCAGCGCCGAGCCGGCCCAGGCATTGCACACCTTCTTGGCCGGGCAGCCCATGTTGATGTCGATGATCTGCGCGCCCTGGTCGGCGTTGTGTCGCGCGGCCTCGGCCATCACCGCGGGCACGGTGCCGGCGATCTGCACGCTCACGGGATCCGGTTCGCCCTCGTGGTCCATGCGGTGCAGCGACTTGCGCGTGTTCCAGAAGCGCGGATCGCTGGTGGTCATTTCCGACACGGCCAGGCCCGCGCCCAGCCGCTTGCACAGCTGCCGGAACGGCTTGTCGGTGACCCCCGCCATCGGGGCGAGGATCACGCGCGGCTCGATGCGGTAGGGGCCGATCTGCATCGCGGCATTGTAACGGGCTGGCCGGCCGCGGCCCGCGCGCCAAGGGGCGCGAACCCGCTGCCGGCAACGCTCAGCGGGTCGCCAGCTTCGGCATCGCCGCCGCCGCGCCCTCGTGCTCGGTCGACAGCGCGGCGTAGCGACTGGCGAAGCGGACGTGGTCGGCGAAGCTGCGGTCCGGTGCGACCGCCTGCGAGCTGGCCAGCGCGCCGTTGAACGCGTCGCCCGCGCCGGTGGTATCCACGGTTGCGGCCTCGAACGCAGGGACCCGGTAACAGGCGACCTCGTCGCCACGGCACTTGTCTTCGCGGTGCGAGACGAAGGCGCCCGCGGCGCCCAGGGTGATCACCACCGTGCCGCGTGGCAGCAGCAGCCGGCACAGCCGGTGCAGGCGCGCGTCGTCGAACTCGGCCAGTGCGCCGGCATCGACCCTTTCGCCCGCGTGGCGCGCGAGCAGGGCGGCGAACTCGGTTTCGTTCGGCGTCAGCACGTCGGCCACCGCCAGCAGCTCGCGCGTGCTCGGCGCGTTGGCCGGGGCCGGGTTGAGGATGGTGCGAACGCCGGCGGCGCGGGCCAGCCGCATCGCTTCCAGCACGCTCTCCACCGGCGATTCCAACTGGGCCAGTACGAGGCGGGCGGCAGCGATGGCCTGGGCCTGGCGAGCGATGAATTCCGGCGACAGCAGGCCATTGGCGCCGGGGCCGATCACGATGCTGTTGCTGCCGTCGCGGGCCACGTAGATGCCGGCGGTGCCGGTGGGTGCGTCGGGCGACTCGGCGCGCAGGTCGATGCCGTCGCGCGCGGCCAGGCCCCGCGCCAGTTCGGCGCCGGCATCGGTTCCCAGTGCGCAGACGAACACGGTGCGCGCGCCGCTGCGCGCGCAGGCGGTGGCCTGGTTGAAACCCTTGCCGCCTGGGCCGGTGGCGTAGCTGCCGACCAGGGTCTCGCCCGGGCGCGGCAGCGCCTCGCCGTGCCAGACGTGGTCGATGTTGAACGAGCCGACCACGACCACCTGCGCTGCAGCGGACATGGGCAGTTCCTCCGTCGGTCAGGCGCCGAGGTTGGTCAGCACGCCGGCGATGGTCGCTGTCATCAGGGTGGCCACGGTGCCGCCGAGCACGGCGCGCAGGCCGAAGCGGGCCAGGTCCTGGCGGCGGTCGGGCGCGAGCCCGCCGATGCCGCCGATCTGGATCGCGATCGAGCTGAAGTTGGCGAAGCCGCACAGGGCGTAGGTGGCGATCAGGCGTCCCTGCTCGCTGAGCACGACGCCGTCCACGCGGCCGTTCACGATGTCGGCCAGCTGCAGGTAGGCCACGAATTCGTTGATCACCACCTTCTGGCCGATCAGCGAGCCGACCGTGCCGGCGTCCTGCCAGGGCACGCCGATCAGCCATGCGATGGGGGCCAGCACCCAGCCGAAGATCGCGGCCAGGTCGAGCGGCTTGCCGATCGCGGCCTGGATGCCGGTCACTTCGCCGAGCCAGGTCAGCGGCGCGTTGACCATCGCGATCAGGGCGATGAAGGCCAGCAGCATCGCGCCGATGTTCAGTGCCAGGCGCAGGCCGTCGCCGGCGCCGGCGGCGGCCGCGTCGATGATGTTGCTGGAGGTCTTCTCGACTTCCATCTTCACCGTGCCGCGCGTCAGCGGCTCGCCGGTCTCGGGAATCAGGATCTTGGCGATCACCAGGGTGGCCGGCGCGGCCATGATCGAAGCGGCCAGCAGGTGCTTGGCGTAGTAGGCCTGCTCGACCGGATCGCCGCCGCCGAGCATGCCGACGTAGGCGGCCAGCACGCCGCCGGCGATATGCGCCATGCCGCCGATCATCATCGTGATCAGCTCCGACTCGGTCATGCGCGAGATGTAGGGGCGCACGGTCAGCGGCGCCTCGGTCTGGCCGATGAACACGCTGGCGCAGACGCTGGTGGTCTCGGCGCCGGAGACGCGCATCACCCGCGTGATCGCCAGCGCCATCATCCTTACCACGAACTGCATCACGCCCAGGTGGTAGAGCACGCCCATCAGGGCGGCGAAGAAGATGATGGTCGGCAGCACCTGGAAGGCGAAGATGAAGCCGTACGTCTCGGTGTTCATCAGGCTGCCGAAGATGAATTCCGAGCCCGCGTTGACGAAGCCCAGGATCTTCACGAAGCCGTGGCCGAGCGCGTCGAACACGTCGCGTCCGCCCGGCACCAGCAGCACCACCGCGGCGAAGCCGATCTGCAGGGCGATGCCGGTGCCGACCAGGGTCCAGTCGACCCGGCGCTTGTTGTTCGAAAACAGCCAGGTCAGCGCAATCAGCACCGCCAGCCCGAACAGGCCGAAACCGGCGCGCACCAGTGCATCCATCCCTTTCCCCGGAGTGTTTTCGTGCAAAACAGACGCGGCAGCCTAGAGCAGCGGGCAGCCTGCGGCAACTTCGATGCACGCGGCGGAGGGGCGAGGGCGGCCGTAAAGTGCCCGCGGCGACCGCGACGGGTGGCCGGACTAGCTGTCCCGGGCGATGGCCCGGTTGCGGCCGGTGCGCTTGGCCTCCTGCAGCCGCCGGTCGGCGCTGCCCAGCAGGGCCGAGGCGGTGGCCCCGTCCTGCGGGAACGCGGCCAGGCCCGCGCTGAAGGCCAGGGCGACCGGTTCGGTGCCGCGCTCGGAGTGGAAGGGCTGGGCGGCCAGGCTGCGGCGGGAGCGGTCGATCCGCTCCCAGGCGCTGCCGATCGGACAGCCCAGCACCAGCACGAACTCCTGGCCGCCGATGCGCGCCAGGTATTCGTCCTCGCCGAGCATCGCGCCGAGGTGTTCGGCGATGTGGCGGATGGCGCGGTCGCCGCCGAGGTGTCCGATCTGCTCGTAGACGCGGCGGAAGTGGTCCACGTCGACCAGGCCGATGGTGACCGTGCTGCCTTCCCGGCGTGCGGCCTCGAACATGCGCGGCAGGCGCTGCAGCAGCCAGGCACGGTTGGGGACGCCGGTCAGGGCGTCGCGGCCGGACAGTTCGATCAGCCGCTGCATGCGGTAGACGATGGTGCTGGTGAGCAGGGTCATCATCGCCAGCAGCAGCAGGCGCTGGCCCTGCTCGGCCAGCGACGGGGCGTCTTCGGAGATCGCCGCGGAGGCCGCCGGCGCGAGGGAGAGCACGGTGCCGGCCAGCGCGGCGTACTGCACGATCGCCATCCCGCCGACGAAGGCGGTCAGGCGCCCGTCGCTGCGCAGCGCGGTGAGCGCGATGGCGAACAGGTAGAAGCACCACACCACCAGGCTGTCGAGACCGGCGCCGGGGTCGTCCAGCGACAGCATTGCCAGCACGCCGGTGGTCGCGGTGATGTCCCAGGCGCCGGTGGCATAGGGCAGCCAGTGGTGGCGGCGGTGGTTGCGGGCGAGCGCCAGCCACACCTGCGCCACGATGTTGACCAGCACCGCGACGCCCAGGCCGACCAGGGTGCGATTGGTGGCGGCGCCATCGAGCGCGGCGGCCAGCGGCAGCACCAGGACCAGCAGCGACAGCAGCGCGCGCACTTTCGCCACCAGCAGCTCGCCGCCCGCGCCGAGCTCGAGCATCACTTCGTCGGGCCGCCCGAACAGGGTGGCGAGCACGCGTTTGAGCGGGGCGGGTTCGTGCATGGTCGGGCCGGGCAGGCGGGATCGCCGCGCGAGGATACCGCGCGCTCGCATAGACTGTCGGGCGTGGATGGCAACGCCGGAGCCGGAGAGATGCACTACCGCCGACTGGGGAATTCGGGGCTGAAGCTCTCGGCACTGTCGCTGGGCGCCTGGCTGACCGCGGGGTCCCGCCTGGGCCGCGGCGAGGCGCGCGAACTGGTCGCGCTGGCCTGGGACAGCGGGGTCAATTTCTTCGACAACGCCGAGAACTACGCTCACGGCGAGGCCGAGCGGGTCATGGGCGATGTGATCGCCGACCTGCGCCTGCCGCGCGACGGCTTCTGCGTCTCGAGCAAGGTGCGCTTCGGCTCGGCCGCCGACCCGCGTCCGAGCCAGGTGGGGCTGTCGCGCAAGCACGTGCGCGACGCCTGCCACGACGCGCTGCGCCGTCTGCGCGTGGACTATCTCGACCTGTTCTTCTGCCATCGACCGGATCCGGACACGCCGGTGGCCGAGACCGTGTGGGCGATGGATGCGCTGGTCCGCCAGGGCAAGGTGCTGTACTGGGGCACCTCGGAATGGCCGGCGGCGCTGATCCGCGAAGCCATCCACGTCGCGCGCAGCCATCATCTGCACGGCCCGACCATGGAACAACCCCAGTACAACCTGCTGCACCGCGACAGGGTCGAACTCGAGTACGCGCCGCTCTACGCCGAGCACGGCCTGGGCACCACCATCTGGTCGCCGCTGGCCTCCGGCCTGCTGACCGGCAAGTACAACGACGGCGTGCCGGAGGACAGCCGCTTCGCCCATCTCGGCGAGCACAGCCCGGTGCACGATCGCGAGCGCTGGATGTCGCGGCTGGAGCGTGCCCGCCGCTTCACCGCGCTGGCCGGCGAAATGGGGGTGGCGCCCGCACAGCTGGCCATCGCCTGGTGCCTGGTGAACCCGCATGTCTCGACGGTGATCCTCGGCGCCAGTTCCACCGGCCAGCTGCGCGAGAACCTCGGCGCGCTCGACCTGGTGGATCGCTTCGACGAGCCGACCTGGCGACGGCTGGAATGCGTGACGCGCTAGGCCAGGTCGCCGACCAGCGGCGGTTGACAGTCCAATGAGAATCATTAGCATCCTCATCCCGCCTCCGAGGAGTGCCGCGATGCTGTCGAGCTGTGAACCCGCCACGCCGGTCCAGGATGCGCCGGCCCTCGGCCACGAGCAGCCGCGTGCGACCGCCCCCACCGTCGAACTCGATAGCCTCCGCCTGCTCCAGGGCCAGCGCGAGGTGCGGATCCGCCACGGCAACGAGTGGTACCGCCTGCGGCATACCCGCAACGACAAGTTGATCCTCACCAAGTAGTCCCACGCCCGGTGGCGTCGGCGCCAGAAGTGCCGGCGGGCCTCGCACCGATCCGCCATCGGCCACTGCCACCCATCTTTCCCTTGTCCGGCACGCCGGCCGCCCCATGATTCTCTGCCGTCGCGCAAGGTCGCGAGGACGTGAGAACGTGGACGCGCATGCGCGACAGGTGCGGTAGCGGGCGCTTTCCGGCTTCAGGTGAATCGACCTGGGCATCGCCCTGCCTTCAACGCAGAGCAGGCGATGCGGTGTCGCGGTGTCGGCCATCGCTGCTGCGAGAACGGCCCGATGCGTACGCACGATTGCGCACGACGCCCTGGCCGGCGTGCGGAGTCCGGCTGAAGTCGTCGAAGGGGCGGACCTCCCCAACCGCGTAGCGGGAGCAGGATCGGCGCCCGGCCGGGCGTGCGGCGGCTCTGCACGGCGGCCGCGGCGATTCTGCGGGCCGCCCTTTGAACGCGGGACGCCACCGGTTGCCTGCGTCATGGTCGCGCGTGCCTGCGCGCGGCGCGGCAGGGGGCGGGCGGTCCCGCGTCAGACGACTCCGATGATCGGGCCGGCCATCTTCACGGCATCGGCGACCGCAGGAGCGCGCGGCGGAGCCGGTGGCGCGGGTGGCTTCGACGGCGGCGCCGGGGCAGTGGGAGCGTTGCCGCTGGGCCGCGGCGGCGGCGCAGGTGGCGCGGGCGGCGCAGGTGGCCGCGGCGGCCAGGCCAACGTGGGTACGACCACCTGGGTGCGTCCGGCCTTGCGTTCGCGCAGGTACTCCAACGGGACGCGCGTACCCTCGTCCTTGCCCCGAAGCTGGGCCATCACCTCGCGCGGCGTGGCCACGGCCTTGCCGTCGACGCGCTGGATCACGTCGCCCGCCTGCAGGCCCTCGAGTTCGCCCGTCGACAGCACCAGCACGCCGCGATCGGTGCCGAAGTAGCGGCCCAGCTGCGCATCCAGTGCCGCCAGGTTCAGCCCGTTCCAGCGGAACGCGGACAGCAGCCGCGGCACGCCGCAGTCTTCGCCGCTGCACCCCGCGGAATCGCGGCTGATGCGCTGGATCTCGCGTCGCACGTCCGGCGCGATGCCAGGCACCGATTCCAGCGCCAGCAGGCCGGCGTCGATGCCTTCGCGGGCGGAGGCCATGGCGCGTTCGAGCTGGCCGTCGTCGAACCATTCGAAGCGGCCGCCGTCGCCGGTGGCCAGCGCCAGCGCATGCGTCCGCGTCGCAGGGGTCACGGTGGCGGTGGCGATGCGGCCATCGCGTTCGTAACCCAGGCGCGCGGCCTTGCCTGCGGTGAGGTTGCCGAGCAGCTTGCGCGTGTTTTCCAGGCGCAGGTCCGGGTTGCTGCCGAGGATCTGCACGCCGTCGACCGAGATCAGCCGGTCGCCGCTGCGCAGCCCGGCCTTGGCGGCCGCGCCATCGGGCGTGACGCCGGTAACGCGCACGCCCGGCCGCGCGTCTCCGTCGAGCAGCACGCCGATCAGCGGCCGGGCACGGGCGCGCTCGCTCCGTTCGTGCATGCGGTGGGCCAGTTCGCCGTGTTCGCGCGAGAGCTCGGCGACGCGCGCCGCCGCCTTGCGCAGCGCCTCGTGCGCCTGCGCCAGTTCCCGCGACTCCGCGGCGGTCGCGCGCACGGGATCGCTTGCCGCGGCGGTTCCGGCCAGCAGTGCGGCCATGGCGATGGCCAGCAGGGAAACGGATGGGGATTTCATGCAGGTCTCCAATGCTTGAAAGGTCAGTCGACGAGCACCAGCGCGGCGTCGTAGCGCGTGCCCTGGGCGACAAGCCAGCGACGGTTGCTTTCGAAGCCGGTCAGCGCACGCAGGCCTTCGACGCGCTGTTCCCACAGCGCGGCCTGTGTCTTGCGGTCGAGATCGGGTTGGGCGAGCGCGGCGTCGATCGCGGCGAGGCGCGCTTCCAGGGTGTCGGCGAGCAAGGCCGCGGTCGCGCTGGACACGCGCTCGTCGCGGGCGGCCGCCAGCAGCGATTCCAGCTGCGCCGACTCGGCATACAGCCGCTCGAGCGACTCCTGCCCGACGGTGGCGACCGGTTCCGGCGCGGCCTCGGGTGCCTGTTCCGGCATGCTGCGCCAGGGCGAGACGAGGGTGAACGCCACGGCCGCGGCGGCCACGCCGGCGGCCCAGCGCGTCCAGCGGACGGCGCGCGCCGGCCGCGACGTCGCAGGCGCGGGGCGCCTGGCATCGAGCCGCGCCGACAGCGCCTCCCAGCCTCCGGGCGGGGGCGCTTCCAGCGGAAGCGCGGAGAACGCGTCGCGCCAGTCCTGCGGCGCGGGCGGGCGATGGTCATGCATGGCTGGTGGCCTCCACCGGACGCGCGTCCGGTTCGAGCAGGACGCGCAGGCGGCGGGTGCCGCGCGCGAGCTGCGATTTCGAGAAGCTGGTGGTGCGCTGCATCAGCACGCCGATCTCCTCATGGGTATAGCCCTCGGCGTGGTAGAGCCACAGCACGCTGCGGGTCGACGCGGGCAGCGACGCCAGGGCGCGCTGCAGGATCGCCGCGTCGGCCGCGGCTGGCGGCAGCGGCGTGGCGTCGTCGGCGGGCTCGTGCAGCTCCATGTCCAGCCCGTCGGGCTGCTGGCGCGTGCGCCTCAGCCGCATCAGCGCCTCGTTGACCGCGATCTGTCGCAGCCAGCCCCAGAACGGGCTGTCGCCGCGGAAGCCGTCGATCCTGTCCATCACCTTGAGCATCGTGTCCTGCAACACCTCGGCCGCCTCCTCGCGATCGCCGCAGATCCGCAGCGCCAGGGTGAACACCGGCCGCTCGAACCAGCGGTAGACCTGTTCGAACGCCGCGCGCTCGCCGGCGCGCACGCGGGCCAGCAGCGCCGCGGGCACGGCGATGGCGAAGCTGGAGGAGGCGGGCGGTTCGGGCGGCATGTACGGCTATGGATGCGGCAGCGGCCGGAAGCGTCGCAGCCACCGTGCGCCAGGGCGCGTGGCATCGGTCAGGGGCGTGGCCGCCACGGTCACATCCGGCCGGCAGCCGCCGTCATGGACCTATACTGGATTCATCGAATAAGGGGAGCGAGACCATGGGTGGAGGCATGTTCCTGACCGCGGTGCTGCTGGTGGCGGGCATCGTGATCCTGTTCAAGACGGTGCGGATGGTGCCCCAGGGCTACGAGTGGACGGTGGAGCGCTTCGGCCGCTACACCCACACCATGACGCCGGGCCTGCACTTCCTGATCCCGGTGGTCTACGGGGTGGGCCGCAAGGTCAACATGATGGAACAGGTGCTGGACGTGCCCAGCCAGGACGTGATCACCAAGGACAACGCGGTGGTCAAGGTCGACGGCGTGGTCTTCTTCCAGGTGCTCGACGCGGCGAAGGCGGCCTACGAGGTGGCCAACCTGGAGGTCGCGATGATCGCCCTGGTGCAGACCAACATCCGCACCGTGATCGGTTCGATGGACCTGGACGAGTCGTTGAGCCAGCGCGAGACGATCAACGCGCAGCTGCTCAACGTGGTCGACCACGCCACCAATCCCTGGGGCGTGAAGGTCACCCGCATCGAGATCCGCGACATCCAGCCGCCGCGCGACCTGGTCGATTCCATGGCCCGGCAGATGAAGGCCGAGCGCGAGCGCCGTGCCGTGATCCTGGAGGCCGAGGGCCACCGCCAGTCGGCGATCCTGCGCGCCGAGGGCGAGAAGCAGGCGGCGATCCTGGAAGCCGAGGGCGAGAAGGAGGCGGCGTTCCGCGAGGCCGAAGCGCGCGAACGCCTGGCCGAGGCCGAGGCCAACGCCACGCGCATGGTCTCGGACGCGATCGCGCAGGGCGACGTGCAGGCGATCAACTACTTCGTGGCGCAAAAGTACGTCGAGGCGTTCGGCAAGCTGGCGACCGCACCCAACCAGAAGTTCGTGCTGATGCCGATGGAGTCCAGCGGCATCATCGGCTCGATCGCGGGCGTCGCCGAACTCGCCAGGGAGGCGCTGGGCAAGCAGCAGGCGGCGCCGCGCAACCCGCCGCAGAACCGCGCCACCTTCCCGGCGGGGGACTGAGCCATGGACCTGCGCTGGGACGTGGTCGCCTGGGCCGCGGTCGCGCTGCTGCTGTTCGCGGCCGAAGCGCTGGCGCCGGGTGCCTTCATGCTGTGGATGGCGTTCGCCGCCGTGGCGGTGTTCCTCGCCGTGCTGGCGGTCCCGGGGATCCCGCTGCTGGCCCAGGTGGCCGCCTTCGTGGTGCTGAGCTTCGCGTCGATCCAGGTCTATCGCAAATGGTTCCGCGGTCGTGGCCGCCAAAGCGATCACCCCACGCTCAACCGCCGCGCGCTGCACCACATCGGTCGCGTGGTGCCGCTGGAGCAGCCGATCGTCGCCGGACGCGGGCGGGTGAAGATCGGCGACGCATTCTGGGTGGTCGAGGGGCCGGACCTGGCCGCCGGCACGCCGGTGCGCGTGGTCGGGACCGACGGCGTGGCGCTGCGGGTGGAGCCGGCCGGAACCTGATCCGTCCGGCGGCCGGCTGCCGCGGGATTCGGGCGGGTCTCCGCCCCGCGGCGTCGGGTCCGGCAGCACGCGGGTCGATGCGTTTGCCTGCCGAGGCTGCGGCGCGGGACGAACCGCATCCTCCGGCCATGGCGATTGTGTAACAGCCACCGTCGCCGCTAGCGTGCCGGCCCATGGGACACGACCACGACCACGCCAGCGCCGCCAGCATCCGTCACGAAAAGCCGCTGTGGTGGGCGCTCGGACTGATCGCCGGTTTCATGCTGGTGGAGCTGGCCGCCGCCTTCGCCACCAACAGTCTGGCCCTGCTCTCGGACGCGGCGCACATGGCGACCGACGCGCTGGCCCTGGGCATCGCCCTGGTCGCGGTGCGCCTGTCGCGCCGGCCGCCCGACGCTCAACGCAGCTTTGGCTACGTGCGTACCGAGGCGATGGGGGCGATGGCCAACGGCCTGCTGCTGTTCTGCCTGTCGGCCTACATCCTCTGGGAATCGGTGCAGCGTTTCCTGGAACCTGCGCCCGTCGCTTCGATCGGCATGCTGGTGGTCGGGATCGCCGGGCTGGTGGTGAACCTGGTCGCGATGCGCCTGCTGCAGGCGGGGAGTGGCGAAAGCCTGAACATGAAGGGCGCCTACCTCGAGGTCTGGGCCGACATGATCGGCTCGATCGGCGTGATCGTCGCCGCGCTGGTGATCCGCTTCACCGGCTGGCAGGCCGCCGACCCGATCATCGCCGCGGCGATCGGCCTGTGGGTGCTGCCTCGCGCGTGGACACTGGTACGCCAGGCCGGCAACGTGCTGATGATGGGCGTGCCCGAGGGGATCGACCTGGGCCAGGTGCGCGCCGCGCTCGCCGGCCTGCCGGGCGTGGCCGGCGTACACGACCTGCACGTGTGGTCGCTGGCGTCGAGCCGCGCGGCGATGACCGCGCACCTGGTGGTGGACGCCTCCGCCGATCCGCGCGCGCTGCGCCACCTGGCGGCCGGCCTGCTGCGAGAGCGCTTCGATATCGGCCACGCGACGCTGCAGGTCGAGGGCGCCGGCGACTGCCACGGGCCGGACTGCGACGACGCGCACCCGCTTGCGGCCCACGACGCGCATGCCCATCACCACGGCCACGCCCATCGCCACTGACTGGCCCGGGCGCAGGGGCCCGGAGCGGCGGGTTCTGGGATAATCCGCGCATTCCCGCTACCGGACCGCGCCATGACCCGCAAGACCATCCTCAACGACAGCCACCGTGCGCTCGGCGCCAGGATGGTCGACTTCGGCGGCTGGGACATGCCGATCCACTATGGCTCCCAGATCGACGAGCACCACCAGGTGCGCCGCGACGCCGGCATGTTCGACGTCAGCCACATGACCGTGGTCGACCTGCATGGCGACCAGGTGCGCCCGTTCCTGCGCAAGCTGCTGGCCAACTCGGTGGACAAGCTCAAGCAGCCCGGCAAGGCCCTGTACGCCTGCATGCTCAACGGGCAGGGCGGCATCATCGACGACCTGATCGTCTACTTCCTGCGCGAGGACTGGTTCCGCCTGGTGGTCAACGCGTCCACCCGCGACAAGGACCTGGCGTGGATCGGCAGCCATGCCGCCGGCTTCGGCGTCGAGGTCCGCGAGCGCGAGGACCTGGCGATGATCGCTGTGCAGGGTCCGAACGCGCGCGAGCGGGTAGCGGGCCTGGTCGGCGGCGAGGACGCGGCCGCGCTCGGCAAGCTCGGCAGGTTCGCCGCGCGCGAGACTGCCGGCACGCCGTTCGGCGACCTGTTCATCGCCCGCACCGGCTACACCGGCGAGGACGGTTTCGAGATCGTCGTGCCGGAATCCGGCGCGGTGGCGCTGTGGGATGCGCTGCTGCAGGCCGGGGTGAAGCCGGCTGGGCTGGGCGCGCGCGACACCCTGCGCCTGGAGGCTGGTCTGAACCTCTATGGCCAGGACATGGACGAGTCGGTGTCGCCGTTCGAGGCCGCGCTCGGCTGGACCGTGGCGCTGGACGAGGGACGCGACTTCATCGGCCGCCCGACGCTCGAGCAGCACAAGCGCGACGGCGCGCCGCGGCAGATGATCGGCCTGGTCATGGACGAGAAGGGCGTGCTGCGCCACGGCCAGCGCGTGCTCACCCCTGCGGGGGAGGGCGAGATCCTGTCCGGCACCTTCTCGCCCACCATCGGCAAGGCGATCGCGTTCGCGCGCGTGCCGGCCGGCGACATGGGCGAGGGAGTGCGGGTGGACATCCGTGGCCGCGAGATCCCGGTGCGGGTGGTGAACTTCCCGTTCGTCCGCGAAGGCAGGATCCTCTGATCGGACCCGGCGCCGATTGCGGCGGCGACGCCGGGCTTGGCTACACTATCCGCCCCTTCCCCTGATGCCCGTACGAGAGCGGAGTCCACGATGAGCGAGATCCCTGGCGACCTGAAGTTCATGAAGTCCCACGAGTGGGCGCGCGTCGAGGGCGACGGCAAGGTGACCGTCGGCATCTCCGACCACGCGCAGGGGCTGCTCGGCGACCTGGTGTACGTCGAACTGCCGGCGGTCGGCGACAGCGTCGAGGCCGGCACCGCCTGCGCGGTGGTCGAGTCGGTCAAGGCCGCCTCGGACGTGTACGCGCCGGTGTCGGGCACGGTGGTCGCGGTCAACAGCGCCCTGGCCGACAAGCCCGAGACGATCAACGAAGACGCCTACGGCGAGGGCTGGTTGTACGTGGTCGAGGCCAGCGAGCCGGACCAGCTCAACGAACTGCTCGAGCCGGACGACTACGCCGAGCTGCTCGAGGAAGACGATCACTGATCGATCACGCGGCGGACGCGACGTCCGCCGCACCGGGTGCCGTCGACCGTGTCGCGGCACCTCCGCTTCCGGAGAATTCCGGAACGCGCGCGCCGCCAACGCGCCGCGACTTTCGTCCAGGCCAACCTCGCACGCGGATCGTTTCGCGACCGCGGACGCCACTCCCTCCCCGAAAAAGTTTGCGCACTTTTCGCGCAAACGACCGTTGTGCGGCGCGCAACGCGTCCTTCCGCAAGCTTTCGTTCAACCCGCGTCGTGCTCGACGGAAGGGTGCACGCAACGACGTGCGACGCGTCGCGCCCGGCTGGGCCGAACGCGCATGCGTCGCATGCGAATTTTCAAAACACGCTTGTTTTCCGCGCTTTCGTTTCGACATCGGCCGGCGCGCGATGCGTCGCCGTACTCGCCCGCGCGTCGGTGGCGCGCGTCCGGTCGAGGGCGCGCGCACCTGCTCCGTGGAGACGGCGCGAAGAATTCGCGGCGCGGGGTGTTGACAGCCGAAAAAACCGTGATTAGGTTTCGCCCAACCGACGTTGCCGCAGAAGCGAGTGAGTCAGCACACAGCGAAAACGAGCAGCAAAAAAACCACCTCCGCCCCGAACTTCTACAAGGTGGATGCCGGCACCGTCTCCGCTGCGAAAACCAGACCATCTGTTTCAGGACACCTGCGCCGCTCCGGATCGCAGGTGTTTTCGTGTTGTCGGGACCGCGTTCCCCCGAGCGTGTTGTCCCTGCCGTATCCGTTCCGGTGCGCCTGGCGCGCCGGCGGTAGTGCACGGGTCCGATACCCGCGCGCTGCTTGACCCCTGGGCAGTCGTACTGCAAGTCAAACTGACGAGGAGAGCCATCCCATGGCCGCGAAGAAAGCTGCAAAGAAGAAGGTCGCCAAGAAAGCGACCAAGAAGGCACCTGCCAAGAAGACCGCCAAGGTCGCGAAGAAGAAGGTAGCCAAGAAGGCCGCCAAGAAGACGGCGAAGAAGGCCGCCACCAAGAAGGTCGCCAAGAAGAAGGTAGCCAAGAAGGCCACCAAGAAGACGGCGAAGAAGGCCGCCAAGAAGACCACCAAGAAGGCTGCCAAGAAGACCACCAAGAAGGCCGCCAAGAAGAAGGTAGCCAAGAAGGCCACCAAGCGTCCTGCCAAGAAGGCCGCGAAGAAGACGGCCAAGAAGGCGACCAAGAAGACCGCCAAGAAGGCGGCTGCGAAGAAGACCACCAAGAAGGCGGCCAAGAAGCGCACCGCCAAGAAGGGTGCGGCCGTGGCGATCCCGCCGATGCCGACGCCCCTGATCTGATACCCCGGTCAGCCGTAATCGAAGCTCCCCCTCCGTGCCCAGGCGGAGGGGGAGTTTTTCTTTATGGGGGACGCGGGATCGCGGCCGGATGGACGGCCGGTCGGCGCCTCATCGGCGCACTTGGGAGGATGTGCTCTGATCGAAGGGTCGCGGCATCCCGGGGTGGGCGACATCGCGTGGATGCGCCGTCCTGCCCGGGGAGGCGCCCGCGACTGCAGGTTCGATCGCGGGGAGGGGAGCCGCAGCGCGTCCGGCCGATCGCCCTCCGCCGATCCGCCGCGGACCGAATGCCATGCCCCGTCGTTGTCCGGGCGCGGATCGAACGACCGTCGCCAGGCGGCGCCCGCCCGGCTTACTCGGGTCGGGCCTGGGCGCGGCCGGACTGCGTGCCGCCGCTGGCGGGAGCCGCCTCCGCGCCGTCGGAGGCGTAGAGGGTCTCCATGTCGATGTCGACGTCGAGCCACTGCTGCGCCGGCAGGCCGATGGCGCGATCCAGGATCGTCGGCAGCAGCCCCGAGGGCAGCGAGCTGTCGCTGTTCCAGAGCACCGCGATGCCGAGGTCGCGCTCGGGCAGCATCGCCATCAGTCCGCGATAGCCCTGCACGGCGCCGCCGTGGAAGACCAGGCGGTGGCCGGCGTAGTCGTACACGCGCCAGCCCAGGCCGTAACCGGCCGAGTTGAGGCGCTCGCGTCGCCAGGAACTGCCGCGGATCTCGCCGGGCGTGCCGACGATCGGCGCCTGCAGCGTGGCGAGCAGCGGAGCGGGCAGCACGTCCGGGCGATGCCCGCCCTGCGCGAGCAGCCACTGCGCCATGTCGGCGGCGCTGGCGTTGACGCCAGCCGCGGGCGCGAGGCGGTAGTAGGTAGGCTTGGGCATCAGCGACCTCCAGCCGCCGCCCGCGCGCACGTGCGGCTTCGCCCAGCGCGGACTGGCGGTGATGCCTTCGAGGCCGAGGCTCGCATCGTTCATGCCCAGCGGCTTGAAGATCCGCCGGCTCACCGCCTCGTTGTAGAACTGGCCGCTGGCGGCGAACACCACGTCGCCGACCAGGCTGAAGGCCACGTTCTGGTAGCCGTAGCACTCGCCGGGCGCGCAGGCCATCGGCGCGGCGGGAAAGCGCTGCACCAGCGTGTGGTAGTCGGCGTTGCTCTCGATGTCGCGGTCGTAGGTGTGGTGGCGCAGGCCGACGCGGTGGCTGAGCACATCGGCCACGGTGAGCCGCTGCGCCGCGGTGGGATCGGCGAACTGCAGGCTGGGCATGAAGTCGGCCACGCGGCTGTCCCAGCGCAGCGCGCCTTCGGCGACCAGCATGCCGGTCACGGTGCCGGCGAACGATTTCGACAGCGAGGCGAGGCGGAACACGGTGTGCGCGTCCACGGGTTCGGCCCGCGACACGTCGGTGATGCCGTAGCCGCGCGCGCTGAGCACCTGGCCGTTGTGCACGATGGCCATCGCCAGGCCGGGCACGCGCTGGTTGGCCACCAGGTCCTGCGCCATCGCCTCGAACAGGCGCACGTCGAAGCCCTCGGCCAGCGGCAGCCGCTTGATCTCCGCCGGCAGCGGGGTGGGGCGATCGCCCGGCACAATGGGCACGATCGGTTCGGGCGTCACATCCGCCGCGCTTGCCGCGTCCGGGTTCCAAGGCAGCGGTGTCTGCGCGGCGACGGTCAGGGCGATCGCCGGCAGCAGGCCGAGCAGCAGTGCGCGATGCAGGCGTGTGCTGCGCGGCCGGGGAAGGTTCGCTTTCATCGGGACTGCCCCCTGCGTATGCTCTCGCTGCAGGCGATCATATGCGCCTGCTATCGCAGTTGCATGAACAAGGGGAGGAATCTTCGTGAGTGGATTGATTCTGCTGGCGATCGTGGTCGGAATCGTGGTGGTGTTCGGTGGCTGGGCCATCGGCGTCTACAACGGCCTGGTGACCGCGCGCAACGCGTTCAGGAACGCCTTCGCCCAGATCGACGTGCAACTGCAGCGGCGCTTCGACCTGATCCCCAATCTCGTCGAGACCGTGAAGGGCTACCTCGCCCACGAGCGGCAGACGCTCGAGGCCGTGATCGCCGCGCGCGGCGCGGCCGTGTCCGGGCTCTCGGCCGCCAAGGCCAGCCCCGGCGACCCGGCCGCGATGGCCGAGCTCGGCCAGGCCCAGGGCATGCTCAACAGCGCGATCGGCCGCCTGCTGGCGGTGGCCGAGGCCTATCCCGACCTGAAGGCCAACCAGAACATGATGCAGCTCACGGAAGAGCTGACCAGCACCGAGAACAAGGTGGCGTTCGCACGCCAGGCCTACAACGACTCCGTGATGGCCTACAACAACCGGCGCGAGGTGTTCCCGTCAAGCATCGTTGCCGGCATGTTCAATTTCGCGCCCGCCGCCCTGCTCGAGATCCCGGCCGAGCGCGCGGAAGTGCGCGAGGCGCCGAAGGTGCAGTTCTGAGGCACCCGCCAGCGCCGCCGCGGCCCGTGCCGCGGCAAGCCGCTGCCGCGAGACCGCTTGTCCCGGCCCCGGCCCTCTCCCTCGATCCCGGCTGCCCATGAACTTCTTCGAACGCCAGGCGCGGGCGCGCCGCAGTACGACGCGGCTGGTGCTGCTGTTCGCACTGGCGGTGGCCGGCATCGTCGTGGCGGTGGACCTGGGCGTGATGCTGGTGTTCGGCAGCGACCCGGCCCTGCTCGCGGCCTCGACCGTGCTGGCGCTGGGCGTGATCGGCGTGGGCTCGCTCTACCGCGTGGCATCGCTGGGCGGAGGGGGCGAATCGGTGGCGCAGCAGATGGGCGGCGTGCCGGTGCCCGAGGACACCACCGACCTGCACCTGCGCCGCCTGCGCAACGTGGTCGAGGAGATGTCGATCGCCTCCGGCGTGCCGGTCCCCAAGATCTACGTGATGGAGCACGAGCCGGGGATCAACGCCTTCGCCGCCGGCTACTCGACCTCCGATGCCGTGATCGCGGTCACGCGCGGCGCGCTCGACCGGCTCAACCGCGACGAGCTGCAGGGCGTGGTCGCGCACGAGTACAGCCACATCCTCAATGGCGACATGCGCTTGAACATCCGCCTGATCGGCGTGCTGTTCGGCATCCTCATGCTGGGCCTGATCGGGCGCAAGATCCTGCAGCACGGCGGACGCGTGCGCGGGCGCGGCGCGATGCCCGTGCTGGTCGGTGCGCTGATCGCGCTGCTGGTGGGCTACGTCGGCCTGTTCTTCGGACGCATGATCAAGGCCGCGGTCAGCCGCAGCCGCGAGGTGCTGGCCGATGCCTCGGCGGTGCAGTTCACCCGCCAGACCAGCGGGCTGGCCGGTGCGCTGAAGAAGATCGCGGGCCTGCACGATGGTTCGCGCCTGGGCGAACGCGCCGAGGCCGAGGAAGTCAGCCACATGCTGTTCGGCGACGGCACCGGGCTGAGCGGGCTGTTCGCCACCCACCCGCCGGTGCTGCAGCGGATCCAGGCGCTGGAGCCGTCGTTCAAGGCCGAAAGCCTGGAGCGGCTGCGCGCGCAATGGCTGGCCGCGCCGCCCAGCGGCCTGGAGGAGGACGTGCAGCTGGGCCTGGCGGGTTCGACGCGCACTGCGCTGCCGCAGGCCTCGGCCCAGCTGTCCGTGACGCCACCGATGGTGGCGTCGCAGGTGGCCGACCCGCGCGAGGACGACTACCGCCGCGCCGACGCGATCGTCGCTTCCATGCCCGCCGAACTGCGCGCGCTGGCCGGCCGTCGCGATGCGGCAGGCGCGCTGCTGCTGGGCCTGCTGCTGGATGCCGACCCGGACGTCGCCGACCGCCAGCGCAGCGAGATCGTGGCGCGCCTGGGCGTGCAGGCGGCGGCAGAGGCGCGTCGCCTGCGCGACGAGCACCTGCGCAGCCTGCATCCGGCCCTGCGCATGCCGCTGGCCGCGCTTGCCTTCCCCGCCATGCGCCTGCGGCCACGGCCGGAGCTGGCCACCTTCCTCGACACCGTGCACGCCATCGTCCATGCCGACGGCCGCGTGAGCCTGTTCGAATACTGCCTCGGCCGCCTGCTGGAGGTGCAGCTGCGCGAAGCGCTCGACCCGGGCCGCTACGCGCGCTTCGGGCGGCGCAAGCCGGGCGGCGTACGCCGCGAGTTCGCCACCCTGCTGGCGGTGGTCGCCCAGGCCGGGCACCCGGGCGATCCCGATGGCGCCCGGCGCGCCTACCTCGCCGGAATGCAGCGCGTGCTGCCGCGCGACCACCTGCCGTATGCGCCGCCGGCCGACGGCGTGCTGGCGCTGGACGAGGTCTGGGGCGCGCTCGACGCGCTCGACCCGCTGGCCAAGCAGGTGGCGGTGGAAGCGATCACCGACGCGGTATCGCACGACGGACGCGTGTCGGTGGCGGAGGCGGAACTGCTGCGCACGATCTGCGGCGTGCTGCACTGCCCGCTGCCGCCGCTGCTGGAGCGCTGAGCGCCGGCAAGGCCGGCACCGCGGTCAGCGGCCAAGGATGAGGTCGGAAGCGCGCTCGGCGATCATGATCGTCGGCGCATTGGTGTTGCCGCCGGGAAGGGTGGGCATCACCGAGGCGTCCACCACCCGCAGGCGTTCGACCCCGCGCACGCGCAGCTGTGGATCGACCACCGCCTTGTCGTCGTCGCCCATGCGGCAGGTGCCGACCGGGTGGTAGACGCTCTCGGCACGGGCGCGGACGAAGCCGGCCAGCGCAGCGTCGTCGAGATCCTCGCGCGGGGGATGGATGGGTGCGCCCCGGTGCGCGTCGAACGCCTGCTGCGCCAGGATCGTGCGCGAGATGCGCGCGCATTCGACCATCATCCGCAGGTCGAAGCCTTCCGCATCCGACAGATAGCCCGGCTCGATCCGCGGCGCGTCGCCGCCGCGGTCGCTGGCCAGATGGATCCGGCCGCGGCTGCGCGGACGCAGGAAGCAGGCGTGCAAGGTGTAGCCGTCGCCCGGCAGGCGCCGGCGACCATGGTCGTCGAGCATGGCCGGCACGAAATGGAACTGGATGTCCGGGCGTTCATCCGGCGCGAGCGGCGAACGCACGAAGCCGCCGGCCTCCGCGATGTTGCTGCTGCCGGCGCCGCGGTGGCCGCGCAGGTAGTAGTCGAACGCCATGCGCAGTTCGCTGGCGCGGTCGTAGGACACCGCGCTGGTGGCGCGATAGAGGGTGCAGATGTCGAGGTGGTCCTGCAGGTTGGCGCCGACCCCCGGCGCGTCGTGCAGCACGCGGATCCCATGTCGGCGCAGCTCTGCGGCGGGTCCAACGCCGGAGAGCATCAGCAGCTGCGGCGAGTTGATCGCGCCGCCGGACAGGATCACCTCGTGCGCGGCCGGGTGGTGGAACGCGCGACCGCGCACCGTGTAGACCACGCCACTGGCGCGCCCGCGATCGATGGTGATGCGCTGGGCCTGCGCGCCGGTGACCACGGCGAGGTTGGGCCGGCCGCGCGCGGGACGCAGGTAGGCCACGGCCGCCGAGCAGCGCGCACCCCTGCGCTGGGTGACCTGGTAGAGGCCGACGCCGTCCTGCCGCGGTCCGTTGAAGTCGGGATTGCGGGGAAACCCCGCCTGTACGCCGGCCTCGACGAAGGCGCGGGACAGCGGATTGACGTGGCGCAGGTCGCACACCGAAAGCGGGCCGTCGGCGCCGTGCAGCTGGTCGGCACCGCGCGCATTGGCTTCGCTGCGGCGAAAGTAGGGCAGCACGGCGTCCCAGTGCCAGCCGCTGGCGCCCAGCGCCGCCCACACGTCGTAGTCGCGCGGCGTGCCTCGGACGTAGCACATGGCGTTGATCGAGCTCGAGCCGCCGAGCACCTTGCCGCGCGGCCACCACAGCCGCCGCCCGTCGAGCTGCGGCTGGGGCGCGGTGTGGTAGTTCCAGTTGATGTCGGTGCGGCTGACCAGCCGCGCCAGTCCGGCTGGCATGTGGATGAAGGGATGCCAGTCGCGCGGGCCGGCCTCGAGCAGCAGCACGCGCACCTGCGGATCCTCGGAGAGCCGGTTGGCGAGCACGCAGCCCGCGGAGCCGGCGCCGATGATGATGTAATCGTAGGCGGGCGTGGCGGCGACGGGGCGTTTGCGCATCCGCGGCACGGTAGGCGCGGACCCTAGAGCATATGCTCGGCCGCTGGTGCGCCCCGCCGCATTCGGCTACCGTTTGCGCGCCCCACGCGTGGACCCAGGATGAGCAGCGCACCCGATCACCAAGTTCCCGCGGGCCGGGTCGCGCGATTCCGTGCCGCGCTCGCGGACTCGCCGCCGCTGCTGTGGTCGTTCCTGTACTTCTTCTGCCTGCTCAGCGGCTACTACGTGCTGCGTCCCGTGCGCGAGGCGATGGCCGCCTCCAGCGACGTCGAGGCCGTGTTCCCGCCCGCGCTGATCGCGTTCTTCGCCGACCGCGGCGTCGCCCTCGGCGAGTTCACGCTGCAGTTCATCTTCACCGCGGTGTTCGTGATCATGCTGCTGCTGCAGCCGGTCTACGGATGGCTGGTGAGCCGTTTCGCGCGGCGCGTGTTCCTGCCGGTGATCTACGGCTTCTTCATCGCCACGCTGCTGGGCTTCTATGCCATGTTCGACAGCGGGATGGCCGGACGCGGGCTCGCCTTCATCCTCTGGATCACCGTGTTCAACCTGTTCGCGGTGGCGGTGTTCTGGAGCTTCATGGCCGATGTCTTCGGCAACGCAGAGGCGCGCGCCTACTACGGCTACATCGGCGCGGCGGGCACGATCGGGGCGTTCGTGGGGCCCGTGCTGACCCGCACCCTGGTCGAGCGCGTCGGCATTCCCAACATGATGCTGGTCTCGGCGGCGCTGCTGGTGGCGTGCGTGCTCTGCATCCTGCGTCTGCGCCGCTACGCGGTCGCGCGGGAGGCCGGGCGGGGACAGGCCAGCGGCGAGAAGCCGATGGGGGGCGAGGTGCTGGCGGGGCTCAAGCTGGTGGCGCGCGAACCGCTGCTGCGCTGGCTGGCGCTGATGGTGGTGCTGGGCGTCGGCATCGGCACCCTGCTGTACAACGAACAGAACCGGATCGCGCGTACCGCCTTCGCCAGCGCGGAAGAGCGCGCGGCGTTCTTCTCGACGCTCGACCTGGCGGTGAACTCGCTCACCCTGGTGGTGCAGCTGCTGGTGACGCGCGCGCTGATGTCGCGCTTCGGGATCGCGCCGGCGCTGCTGGTCCCGGGCGCGGCGGTCATCCTGGGCTTCTCGATCCTGGCCGCTTCGCCGCTGCCGCTGATGGTGGCGATCGTGCAGGTGGTCACCCGCGCCAGCGAGTTCTCGCTGGCCAAGCCGGCGCGCGAGACGATCTACACCCGGGTTGGACGGGAATGGCGCTACAAGGCGGGCGCGGCGATCGACACCGTGATCTACCGCGGCGGCGACCTGGCCTTCGTCTGGCTACACAAGTTCCTGTCCGCATTTGGTTCGAACGTGGTGTTCGGCGCGGGGCTGCTGATCGCCTCGGGCATGACCTTCAGCGCCTGGCGCCTGCTGAAGCAAGAGGCGAAGCTGCCGCCGGAACGCGCGCCGCGCCCGGCGGCGGGCGACGACGCGGCCGCTACGGCTTGAGGATCCGGCGCGCCTAGGCCCGCAGCAGCGGCCAGGCGAACAACACAGCGCCGCAGGCGAACAGCGCGGTCAGCGCGTGCACCAGCGGATGATGGATCCGCACCCAGACCAGCTGCGCCGCGAGCCGGATCAGCCAGAAGATGGACATGCCGGCCAGCACGGCGCGACCCAGCGGAGTTCCCGCCAGTGCGTCGGGGTGGAGCAGACACAGCAGGCCCACGCCCGCGAACACCCAGACCAGCTGCAGGTTGGCGATCTGCAAGATCGCCCGGTTGGGGCGGGTGGTGGCCTGCAGCGTGCGCGGCCAGTCGAACAGCCGCCAGAACCCGAGGTGGAACAGGGCGAATCCGAAGCTGTGCAGGGCGCAGAGCAGCAGGACGGTGCCGGTCTCCACGTCAGTCGGTCCGCTTCGGCGACACCCACATGTCGATGATGGCGCGGAAGACCGTCTCGCCGCCCGGATCGGTGATCTGCACCCGTGCGGGCAGGGCGTAGCCCGCGTCCGCGGCATGCGGCGGCTGGTCGAAGGTCGCGACCGCGTGCAGTGTCCCCTGCGCCTTCTTCAGGTATTCCACCGTCATCCCGCGCGGGATCCAGCGCATCGACGCCGGGATGCTGACGTCGGTGGCGAGCCCGCCGATGAACTCGGCCAGGTTGCACATCGCGATCGCATGCACGGTGCCGAGGTGGTTGGTGACGCCGCGCCGGTGGGCGATGCGCGCTTCGCCGCGGCCCGGCTCGAGCCGCAGGATGCGCGGCGAGATGCTGGCGAAGTACGGCGCCTTCCAGCACACCAGCCGGGAGAACAGCCACTTGCCCAGGGGCAGGGCTTCGCACTTGCGGTAGAGCTGCAGGACGGTGGCGGCCATGTCCGGTCTCCAGTCGTGACGACGGCGGGTCGTGCCCGCCGTCGTCGTGTCGCCTTGTCGCTCGTCAGGCCGCTTCGCGCGGCTGGCGCTTGTGCTGCGGCAGGTCGTAGTAGCTGGCCGCGCGCAGCTCGTGGGTATCGAAGTCGTCCACGGTGATCGTGTCGAGGGTCAGCGCGCGCAGCTCTTCCAGCTGCCTGCGCTCGTCGGCGGTGATCCAGCCCTCGCGCACGCCTTCGTCCAGCTGCGAGGCGAAGTCCAGCGCCTCGATATCGCTGGCCTTGAGCGCCTTGAGGAACTTGCGCTCCACTGGCTCCGCGGCGATGGCCTTCGCCAGGTAGCTGTCGATGCGCCCGCCCATGTTGTTCTCGCACGGGGTCAGGAACACGCCCTGCGCCAGCCGGTCGCGCGCCTCGTTGGGCGCCATCAGCGAGGCGGCCACGCGATGGCTCAGGCGGTCGCCCGGCGGTACGGCGCGGCGGCCGAGCGGGAACACCACCGGCCACAGCAGCCAGCCCAGCGGCTTGATCGGGAAATTGCGCAGCGCCTGCGACAGCGCCAGCTCGATCTGGTGCGCGCTGTTGTGGAAGGCCCAGGCCAGCAGTTGGCGGTCGGATTCCGGCGCGCCCAGGTCGTGATGACGCTTGAGCACTGCGCTCATCATGTACAGGTGGCTGAGCACGTCGCCCAGGCGTCCGGACAACGATTCCTTGAACTTGAGCTTGCCGCCCAGCGCGCCCAGCGACACGTCGGTGAGCAGGGACAGGTTGGCGGCGTAGCGGTCGAGCCTGCGGAAGTAGCGGCGGGTGTTGGCGTCGCCCGGGGCCGCACCGATCTTCGAGCCGGTGAGGCCGAACCAGAAGGAGCGCACCGCGTTGGAGATCGCGCCGCCGATATGGCTGTACAGCGCGTCGTCCAGCGCCTCCAGGCCGGCCTTGCCGTCCGGGTCCTGCGCCGCCTTCATCTCCTTCATGATGTAGGGATGGCACAGGATCGAACCTTGGCCGAAGATCAGCAGGCTGCGGGTCATGATGTTGGCGCCCTCGACCGTGATCGCGATCGGGGACGCCTGCCAGGCGCGGCCGCCGAGGTTGCGCGGGCCGAGGATGATGCCCTTGCCGCCGACGATGTCCATGAAGTCGCTGGCGACCTCGCGGCCCATCGTGGTGCAGTGGTACTTGGCGATGGCCGACGGCACCGACGGCACGTCGCCGCGGTCGACCGCCGCCGCGGTGGCCTGCGACAGCGCACTGATCGCGTAGGCCTTGCCGCCGATGCGCGCCAGCGCTTCCTCGACGCCCTCGAAGCGGCCGACCGACAGGCCGAACTGCTTGCGGATGCGCGCATAGGCGCCGCCGACCACGGCCGCGAACTTGGCGCCGCCGCTGGCGGTGGAGGGCAGGGTGATCGAGCGGCCGACGGCCAGGCACTCGTTGAGCATGTTCCAGCCCAGGCCGGCCTTCTCGACGCCACCGATCAGCTGGTCGAGCGGCAGGAACACGTCCTGCCCGCGCACCGGGCCGTTCTGGAACGGCGAGTTGAGCGGGAAGTGGCGGCGGCCCACGTCGACGCCTTCGGTATCGCGCGGCAGCAGGGCCAGGGTGATGCCGATGTCGCGCTTGTCGCCGATCAGTCCGTCCGGGTCGTACATGCGGAAAGCCAGGCCGATAAGCGTGGCCACCGGCGCCAGCGTGATGTAGCGCTTGTCGAAGGTGAGCTTGACGCCCAGCACTTCCTGGCCGTTCCACTCGCCCTTGCAGACGATGCCGTAGTCCGGAATCGACGTGGCGTCGGAGCCCGCGAACGGGCCGGTCAGGCCGAAGCAGGGCACTTCCTGGCCGACGGCCAGGCGCGGCAGGTAGTAGTCCTTCTGCTGCTGGGTGCCGTAGTGCATCAGCAGCTCGCCCGGGCCGAGCGAGTTGGGCACGCCGACGGTCGAACTCACCACCGAGCTGACCGAGGACAGCTTCTGGATCACCTTGTGGTGCGCCAGCGCGCTGAAGCCGAGGCCGCCGTACTCCTTCGGGATGATCATGCCGAAGAAGCGGTTTTTCTTGATGAACTCCCACAGTTCCGGCGGCAGGTCCGCGTGGACGTGGTTGATCTCCCACTCGTTGGTCATCCGGCACAGTTCTTCCACCGGGCCGTCGAGGAAGGCCTGCTCCTCGGCGGTGAGTTCGGGCTTGGGATAGGACAGCAGCGTGTTCCAGTCCGGATCGCCGGAGAACAGTTCGCCCTCGAAGCCGACCGAGCCGGTTTCCAGCGCGATGCGTTCGGTCTGCGACAGCGGCGGTAGCGCCTTGCGCAGGAAACCCAGCGCCGGCGCGGTGAGCAGCGGCTTGCGCACGAATGGCAGCAGCAGCGGGACCGCGACCAGGGCGAGCAGGGCGCCGGCCACGACCGTGGCGGTGCGGTCCGCGCCGAGGAACCAGCAGGCCAGCAGTGCGACGGCGCTGATCACCACCCAGGTCGCGAGGCGCATGCGGTGATAGGCCGCGACTGCGCTCGCGAGCAGCAGTGCGAGGAAGGGAACGACGACGCTCATGCGATGCCTCCAGGAAGGAATAGTGGCCCGCGCAGCGGGATCCGCCGTGACGAGCCTGACCGTACGGTCGAGTATGGTCAGCGGATTCGCACTTGTCAACGGAGTATCGAATGGGTGACGATACGCTTCCCGACGCCAGCGTATGGACAACGATCGACATGGCCAGATCCGCCAGCAAGGCTGCTGCAACCCGGACGACAGCCGACGCCGAAGCCACCGCCGCGAAGCCCGAACGCAGCGGCCGCCTCAGCGCCGACGACTGGGCCCAGGCCGCGCTGGAACTGATCGCCGAGCAGGGCGTGGCCGCGGTGGCAGTGGAACCCCTGGCGCGTCGGCTTGGCGTGACCAAGGGCAGCTTCTACTGGCATTTCCCCTCGCGCGAGGCGCTGCTGCAGGCCGCGCTCGAGCGCTGGGAGACGGTCGAACAGCAGGCCGTGTTCGGCACCCTGGAGCGGGTACCCGATCCACGCGAGCGCCTGCGTTCGCTGTTCCAGATGGTGGCCCACGAATACCAGTCGCACGTGATCTACAGCGCACTGCTCAAGGCGCTGGACCACCCGGCGGTGCAGCCGGTGATCGACCGCGTGTCCAAGCGCCGTCTCGACTACCTCACCGCTTCCTTCCGCCAGACCGGGCTCGGCCGCGAAGATGCGCTGCACCGGGCGCGCCTGACCTATGCGGCCTATGTCGGCTTCCTACAGCTCAACCTGCAGCTGCACCAGGCGCGCATGCCGCAGGAGGAATTCGAGGCGTACGTGGAGCACCTCACGGCCACGCTCGTGCCGGCCTGACCGGCGCGATGTCCAGCGCGGCAAGCCAGTCCGGCCGGAGCGCTCCGCGTTGAGCGTCTCGATCGACCTGGTCAACGCGCTCAAGCGCGGCCTGCGCGCGCAGGGGCTGACCTATCGCGAACTGGCGCAGCGGATCGGGCTGAGCGAAGCCGCGGTCAAGCGCATGTTCTCCCGGCGCGCGATGAGCCTGTTGCGACTGGAGCAGATCTGCGAAGCGCTCGGCATCGGACTGGCCGAGCTCGGTGCCGACGCCGGCCGCGGCGTCGAGCCGATGGCGCGCCTGGACGAGGCGCAGGAGCAGGCGCTGGTGGACGATCCGGCGCTGATGCTGGCGATGTTCCTGAGCATCAACCGCTGGCGGCAGGACGACGTGATGGCGCATTTCGCCTTCACCCTGCCGCAGTGGACGGGGCTGCTGGCGCGTCTCGACCGGCTGGGCATCATCGAACTGCAGCCCGGCAACCGCGTGCGGCCGCTTACCGCTCGCAACTTCCGCTGGCGCACCGATGGGCCGATGGAGCGCCACTTCCGCGATGCACTGCTGGGCGACTACTTCGCCGATCCCTTCGACGGCGAACAGGACCGCCTGCTGTTGCTCTCCGGGGCGCTCAGCCCGGAAGGGGCGAGACAGATGAAGCAGCGCCTGGACGAGGTGGCCCGCGAGTTCGACGGGCTGCTTGCGCGCGATGCCGCACTGCCCGCCGCCGAGCGCGTCGGCGTGAGCCTGGTGCTGGCGCAGAAGCCCTGGCTGCTGCGCCTGTTCGCACCGTACCGCCGCGCGCGCGACTGATAACGCTGTCATCTCCCGTGCCGCGTTGCAGCGAGCGCGCCCGTCCTCCGCGCGCATAGACTGTTGCAATTGATACGGACTTTGCCGGCGCTTGCCGGAGTTTGGAGAGGACATCGATGAATGCAGTTCCGCGCCCGCAGCCGCCGCCTGCGCAGGGGAGCCGGCTTGCCGCGCTCAACGACTGGGTGGACCAGGTCGCCGCCCTGACCAAGCCCGACCGCATCCACTGGTGCGACGGCAGCGAGGCCGAGTACCGCGACCTGGTCGCGGGGATGCTGGCAGACGGCACCCTGGTCGAACTCAACCAGGACACGCACCCCGGGTGCTATCTGCACCGCTCCGATCCGCAGGACGTGGCGCGCGTCGAACACCTGACCTTCGTCTGCACCCGGGAGCGCGACGACGCCGGTCCCAACAACCACTGGATGGCGCCCGCGCAGGCGCACGAGACGATCGACAGGCTGTTCGACGGCTGCATGCGCGGACGCACCCTGTACGTCGTGCCCTATTGCATGGGCCCGATCGATTCGCCGCTGGCGCGCTGCGGCGTCGAGATCACCGACTCGCCCTACGTCGTCGCCAACATGCGGCTGATGACGCGGATGGGCGCCGCCGCGCTGGCGCGTATCGAGCGTGAAGGCGCGCAGGGCAAGGCCTTCGTGCGCGGCCTGCATTCGACCGGCGAACTCGATCCCGACCGCCGCTTCATCATGCACTTCCCCGAGGAGCTGGCGATCAAGTCCTACGGCTCGGGCTACGGCGGCAACGCGCTGCTGGGCAAGAAGTGCCACGCACTGCGCATCGCCTCCTGGCAGGCGCGCCAGGAAGGCTGGCTGGCCGAACACATGCTGATCCTCGGACTCGAGGACCCGCAGGGCGAAACCCACTACATCGCCGCGGCTTTCCCGAGCGCCTGCGGCAAGACCAACCTGGCCATGCTGATCCCGCCGGAAGGCTACCGCGCCCTGGGGTGGAAGGTATGGACGGTCGGCGACGACATCTGCTGGATGCGTCCGGGGACGGACGGGCGGCTGTGGGCGATCAACCCCGAGGCCGGCTACTTCGGCGTCGCCCCGGGGACCTCGGCCAGGACCAATCCCAATGCGCTGGCGACGATCCAGCGCGACACGATCTACACCAACGTCGCGGTCACCGACGATGGCCAGCCCTGGTGGGAAGGCCTGGACGATCGCGTCCCCGCGCTCGACTGGCAGGGCCGCCCCTACGACCCCGCCAACGGCCCGGCCGCACATCCCAATTCGCGCTTCACCGTCGCGGCGATGCAGTGCCCCAGCTGGTCTCCGCGCGCGGAGGATCCGCAGGGGGTGCCGATCTCGGCGATCGTGTTCGGCGGCCGCCGCTCCAGCGTCATGCCGCTGGTGTTCGAGGCCCGCGACTGGACGCACGGCGTGCGCGTGGGCGCGGCGATGGGCTCGGAAACCACGGCCGCGGCCACCGGCGCGGTGGGCGTGATGCGTCGCGACCCGATGGCGATGAAGCCCTTCTGCGGCTACCACTTCGGCGACTACTTCGCGCACTGGCTGTCGTTCGACCGGCCGGGCGCGAAGCTGCCGAAGATCTTCCACGTCAACTGGTTCCGCAAGGGCGACGACGGCCGCTTCCTGTGGCCGGGCTTCGGCGAGAACATGCGCGTGCTGGAGTGGATGGTGGCGCGCATCCGGGGCACCGCGGCCGCGGTCGACAGCCCGATCGGGCTGCTGCCGGAGGCGGGCGCGATCGTCTCGCCTGCCTGCAGCAGGGAAGACGTGGAGCGCGTGCTGCAGGTCGATGCTGCCGGGCTGCCGCAGGAACAGACCGAGATCGCGCAGCATCTGCAGGGCTTCAGGCCCCGGCTGCCGTCCCCGCTGGTCTGATCAGATAAGGGCGCGGCCTGCGCCGCGCACTTCGCCCGTGGCACGCCGCGCCCGCCAGGCGCACGCTGGTCAAACCGGCGCAAGCTCTGGATAGAATGCGGTAACTCTCCTGGAGGCTTCGGGTGTCCGAGACTACGCAGCTGGCGTCGATCGTGAACGCGGCCGGAGCGGCCGCGGCGGCAGGTCGTTGGCAGGAGGCCGAGCAGCTGTGGTCGCGCGTCCACGCCGCGGACCCCGGCCATGTGCAGGCGCTTTTCAGCCTTGGCGTCCACGCGTTCCAGCGGGGCGACGCGCAGGCGGCGCTGGAATACCTTCAGCAGGCGCGCGCACGCGCGCCGCGCGACCCGATGATCCAGCTGACCATCGGCCGGGTCCATCGCGAGGCCGGGGAGGCGGATCTTGAGTGGGGCTCGCTCATCGGCGCGCTGGAGATCGATCCGTATTTCCTGCCCGCGCTGCTGGGCAAGGCGGAGTTCCTTGAGCGGCAGGCCCGAGCGCGGGTCGCGGCCGCGGCATATCGTGATGTGCTCAGGGTCGCGTCCGATGAAGCCACATGGCCGGCGCCGCTGCGGCGACGGCTTGCGCACGCGCGCGAGATCGTCGAGCAGGACACGCGGGAACTCGTCGAGTTTCTCGGCCATCGTGTGGCGGCCACGCAGGCCACCATCAACCGCGCATCGTTGGCGCGCTGGGACGAGGCAGTGTCGATCCTCGCCGGGCGCACCCGGCCCTACCACTCGCAGTGCAACCAGCTGCACGTGCCGCGGCTGCCGGCGATCACCTTCTACGACGATGCTTTGTTCCCGTGGATGCGCGAACTCGAGTCGCGCACCGATGCGATCAAGGCCGAATTGCAGGAGATGCTCGCGAACAAGGGCGAGGACTTCGTGCCGTACATCCAATACCGACCGGGCGACCCGGTGAACCAGTGGGACAAGCTCAACCATTCGCGCAACTGGAGCGGATTTCACCTCTACGCGCACGGTGAACCGGTGGCCGAGCACCTGGCGCAGTGCCCCCGGACGGCCGACGCACTGGCGTTGGTGGACGCGGTGGACATCGCCGGCTTGTGCCCCAATGCGATGTTTTCGGCGCTGGCGCCGGGTGCCCACATTCCGCCGCACACCGGCGAGACCAATGCGCGCCTGGTGGCGCACCTGCCGCTGGTGGTGCCGGACCGGTGCAGCTACCGCGTCGGCTACGACTGGCGGCAGTGGCAGGAGGGCAAGTGCTGGGTGTTCGACGACACGATCGAGCACGAGGCGCGAAACGATAGCGACCAGCTCCGCGTGATCCTGATGTTCGACGTATGGAATCCGCTGCTGAGCCAGGCTGAGCGGGAAATGGCCATGGCACTGGCGAGCGCCATGCGCGACTGGCGTACCGGCGACCACGTGACCCGGACCAGCAGGTGAGGCTCCGATAATGACCTTGACCCGTTTGCTCGTGTTTGCTGCCCTGCTTTCGATGGACATGGCCGCGGCGGCGCAGGCCCAGACTCATCCCTGCGCGAGCGAGCCCGAAGCCGCCGCGCGCCTGGCCTGCTACGACAGGGCGTTTCCGCCGCCGCCGGAAGTGCACGAGGCCGCCCGGGAACGCGCCGAGTCCCGGTTCGGGCTGGCCGCGGCGCGCGAGAAGGAAGCGGGCGCTGCGCCGGTGGATGCCCGCGATCCCGAGCGTATCCAAAGCCGCGTCGCCCGGATCGGCAATCCAGGCAGCGCGCAGCGCATCTTCCACCTGGAGAACGGGCAGGCCTGGATCCAGGCCGACGCACGCAGCACCGGGCAAGTGCAGCCGGGCGACATCGTGCAGGTACGCAAGGGATTGATGGGTGCCTACCAGTTGGTGATGCCCAACGGCGTCATCCTGCGCGTGCGCCGTACCCGCTGAGGCGGCCGATGTCCGCGGCGCGCAGCCAGGCGCTGGACAGCGCACAGGCGGACCGTTTCCGGCAGGCGATGGCGCTGCTGCAGTCCGGCGCGCATGCGCCTGCACTGGCCATCGCCGAGACGTTGGCCCGCCAGGCCCCGGCCGCGGCGGATGCCTGGCAGCTTCTGGGTATGTGCCTGGAAGGGAGTAGGAGGCAGGAGGAAGCGCGCCAAGCATTCGAGCGCGCTTTGGCGCTGGTGCCCGGCAGCGCGGTAGTCTCGCGCAACTACGGTCTGTTCCTGGCGCGGCACGGCAAGGCACTGCGGGAGCAGGGGGAGCTCGAGGCCGCCGAACCCGCCTTGGCAAGGGCAGTGGCGCTCGCACCCGACCTCGCGTTCGCCTGGGCGGACCTTGGCGCGGTCAGGCGCCTGCTGGGCGCCGTCGACGGCGCACTCGCAGCGATGCGCCGGGCGGTGGACCTGCAGCGGCAGCGCGGCGCGGAGTCGGTCGATCTGGAAGACGCCATCAATGGCGTGCTGGCCGATGCCGGTCGTCCCGCGGAGGCATTGGCCGGCGCGCGCGCGCTGGTGGCACGCCACCCGGCGCATGCGTTGGCACACGAAACACTGGGCCACCTGCTGTGGGAGCACGGGCGTGAACTCGCGCCCGGCGAAGACCCGCTCGATGCGTTCCGCGCCGCGGCCCTCGCCCAGCCGGATAATCGCACCCTCCAGCTGTCGCTCGCGCGCACCCTGCTGACGGTCCGGCGCCCCGCGGAGGCGTTGCCGCTGCTGCAGCGGATGCGTCAACGCGACCCCGGCGACCCGCTGCTGGACTGGTTCGCCGCCGACGCGCTGGACGCACTGGCCGAATACGCCCAGGCCAGCACGCTCTATGCATCGGTCGCGCGCAGCGCGCTGGGCGGGCATCCCGAATTCCTCAACGCCCATGCCCGCCACGCGTTCCGCACGCGCCGGATCGAGCTGGCCGCCTCCTGCGCGCAGAAGGCGGTGGAGGTCGAGCCGCGCAACCAGGAAGGCTGGAGCCACTTGGGGACTGCATGGAGGCTGCTCGGAGACGAGCGCGAGCACTGGCTGTGCGATTACGACCGGTTGGTCGGCTACGTGGAGATCGTGCCGCCCCGCGGCTTCGCCAGCCTGGACGCGTTCCTTGCAGAGCTGGCGCCTGCGCTGGAGGCCCTCCACCTGGCGGGCCGCGAACCCATGCGGCAGAGCGTGCGCGGCGGCACCCAGACCACGGGACTGCTGTTCGGGAGGAGCGATCCCCCCGTCCGCGCGGCCGAGGAGGCATTGCGCGACGCCGCCGAGCGCTGGTTGGCGACCCTTTCGCCGGATCCGGCCCACCCCTTCCTGTCGTACCGGCGGCGCAGCGTCCGCTTCGCCGGTTCGTGGTCGGTGCGGCTGCGGTCGGCGGGGCGTCACGCCAACCATATCCATCCCAAGGGCTGGCTGAGCTCGGCGTTCTACGTATCGCTGCCCGACAGCGTGCGCGCCCCCCGGGCCGGGTCGCGCGAGGGCTGGATCCAGTTCGGAGAGCCGCTTGAGGAACTGGGGCTGGACCTGCCGCCGCGTCGCCTGGTGCAGCCGAAACCAGGACATCTGGCATTGTTCCCATCGTATATGTGGCATGGTACGGTCCCGTTCGATGACCACCAGCCGCGGCTGACCATCGCCTTCGACATGCAGCCGAAGGCGTAGGCCCGGCGCCGCCTGCGGCCGTGGTGCCTCGGCAGGGTCCGCGGAATACCCTGCGGACGCACGCAGGGTGCAGATTCGGTCCCGGCAGACAGCCAGCGGTGCTTCCCATTTCGCTGTTGCCCGTGCCAGCATCATCCGCCGTCCGAGGACATCGCCATGAACGCCTGGAACGCCGCTTCGAGTTCTCTCTCCCGCACCAGCGTTCGGGCCGCATGCTTGCGCTGGTCTTTCCTCGCAGCCGGGCTGCTCTGCATGGGCGCGGTGACAGCGCAGGAGGGAACGGCAGAGGACGCGCCGGTCCGCCCGGCGCCGCAGCCGGACAAGAATGGGAAGATCTGCCAGTACGAGGACGTCACGGGCAGCCGGATGAAAAAGCGGATCTGCATGACGCCGGAACAATACGAAGCGCGGCAGCGGGCCGCCAGGGAGGCGGTACGCGAACTGGACGCCAGGTCCATTCCGAAGGTGGGCGAGGGCTGAAGGTCGCGCGCCGGCGTCGATACGATGCGGCGTCGGCACTCGAATCCAGGATGAAGAAAGGCGGCGGGCCGAGGCCCGCCGCCTTCTTTTTGGGGCTTCCTGCCCGGATCAGAACTTCAGCGAGATGCTGCCGAAGATGTAGCGACCGACCTGGTCGTAACCACCCAGGGCGTTGGCGTTGGCGGAAAGGCCGCTGTCGCCCGAGAACGGCGGTTCCTTGTCGAGCACGTTGTTCACGCCCAAGGTCACCGTGGCCTGGCCGAAGCTAACGCTGCCGTTCAGGTCGAGGTAGTTGTAGGACGGAACGCCGCCATCGAGCCAGATGACCCGGTCATCGTCGGTGAACTCGCTGCCGTCGACATCGCGGTAGTCCATGCCGTCGATGAAGCGCCAGCGAAGGCCCAGCGCATAGCGGTCCCAGCCGTAGCGTACCGAGGTGATGGCGCGCATTTTCGGCGTCTGGCAGAGGTATGTCTCGTTGACCAGACCCTTGCACTCGTAGCCGGTGCTCGGCTCTGACGCCAGTGTCTGGGTGTAGTCCTTGAGGACGTAGTTGCCCGCGACGCTGGTGGTCAGGCGGCCCGGACCCAGCGCGAACGAGTAGTTTGCGGCGAAATCGAGGCCGGAGCGTTCGAACACGCCGATGTTGTCGGGCAGGTTGTTGATATGGCCCGACAGCGGGTCGGAGGCCGGACCCACCCACAGATCGTACTCACCGGCGCGCGGATCGCGGTTGATCCGGTCGCAGTAGAGGTTCTGCTCCATGCAGAGGATCTGGATGGTGTTGTAGCCGATGCCGCCGATGGCGCCCTCGATCTCCACGCGGTACCAGTCGAGCGAGAGGTTGAGATTCTCGATCGGCTCCACCGCAAAGCCGACGGTGTAGGTATCGGCCACTTCGGGTGCTAGGCTGGGATTGCCGCCGGTCACGTTGTAGTACTGGTTGGCGGGGTTGCTCGGCACGTTGCCGTACACATCGAGCGGCACGCCGGTTCGTGCGCACTGTTCGGCGCTGTAGCTCGGACTGGGGCCGGCGCAAAGGTCGGTGCCGCCGGTGTTCAGGGCGATGCGCTGGGTGTAATACAGGTCGTTCAGGCTGGGGGAGCGGACCGCACGGTTGTAGCCGGAACGCACCAGCAGCTTGCTGTCCCAGAACATGCCGCTCAGGCCGACCTTGTAGGTGTCGTAGTTGCCCGAGGTCTCGTCGTCCGAATAGCGGTAGCCGAGCGAGGCGTCGAGGCGGTTGAACCCGCCGTCGGCAACGTAGAACGGCAGTGCAGCCTCGACGAAGAAGTCGCTGACGGAGTTGGAGGCGTTCACCGGCAGGCTGGCCGCGCCGGCACCGGCGAAGTTGCCTGCTGCGGAGTCGCTGTCGTACTCGGTGTAGTAAGAGTAGTCGCGGCGCTCCATGCCGACCGCCAAGCCGATCTCCTCGCCATCCGCGCCCGGGAAGCCCCAGCCGAGGTAGCCATTGGCTTCGGCCGAGAATGCGCGATAGGTCGTCTTGTAGACGGCGAAGCTGGTGCCAGCCATCGCCTGGGCCGCATCGGGGTCGATCTCATCGGTCCAGATGTCGTACGGCAGGCAGCCCTGGAACGTGCCGTAGGTCGGGTCTTCGCAGCCCAGCGCAGCGGCGGCGATGCGCGTGATCAGGAAGTCGTTCTTGCCCACGTCCATGGTCTTGGTCTTGCCCGACAGCAGCGAGACGTCGTACGTCCAGGACGTGTCGAACAGCGAGCCGCGCAGGCCGGCGGTGACGCGGTACGTGCTGTCGTCGGCGCTGCTGATGCGCGGGCCGCCTTCGACGTTGCGCTTCCAAAGCACCACACGGGCCATGTCGGTGGTCACGCCGGCGTCGGCGCACAGGGTACCGATACGCTCGTTGTCGCAGGACACATTGATCGGCACGCCGAACGCACCGGACTCGGCGATCTGCACTTCCGAGTTACGCTCAAGGAACAGTGCCTCGATATAGGGCTCGAAGTAGTCGTTGACCCTGTAGCTGCCCATGAAGCCAGCGGTGACGCGCTTGTCCGGACGCTGGTAGAAGTTGATCGGTGCGTAGTTGTAGAGGTAGACGCCGTTCTCGTAACCGCTTCCGTTGTACACGTAGTTGTTGTTGGTGCCGGGCGGCCATGGGCGCACGGCGCCGTCGGCGAACTCGTTGACCACGAAACGTGCCGGATCGGCCGTACCGGAACCACCGCAGACCGGGAAATCGTAGAACACGGAGCAGTGCGAGTAGTCGCGCTGGCCGTGATAGAGCGCCTCGTTCTCGCGCCAGGTCATCCAGCCCACCGCATGGCCCTTGTCCTCGGCGAAACTGCCGCCGATGACGAGGTCGGCGCTGCGACTGATGCCATCGAAGCCCGAGTTGCCGCTCGGCGCCTCGTAGCCAGATTCCTCGTTTAGGTTCTGCCAGTAGGCATTATCGTTGTCGTGCTGGTAGGCCGAATAACCGAAGTTGAGGTTGATGCCCTCGAACTTGTCGTCGAGGACGAAGTTCACCACGCCCGCCACGGCGTCGGCGCCGTAGATCGCCGAGGCGCCGCCGGAGAGGATGTCCACGCGCCGGATCATGGCTGCCGGGACGATGGAGGGGTCGGTGATCTCGTTGCGGCTGGCGGGCAGGCGCTTGCCGTTGACCAGGGTCAGGGTGCGCTGCGGGCCGAGTCCACGCATGGAGATGGTGGCGTGGCCGAACGAGCCGTTGTTGGCGAAGTTGTCGAAGCTCAGATCCACCTGCGGGTACTGGTTGACCAGGTCCTCGACCGTGGTCGCACCATACTGGGTGAACTCTTCGGCCGTGATTTCGGTGATCGGGCTGGAGGCGGTGAAGGTCTGGCTCTTGATACGCGAGCCGGTGACGGTAATCGCGTCGAGGCTGGTGGCCTCTGGTGGGGATTGCTCGGCTTGCTGGGCAAGCGCGGCGCCGGTACTGGCGAGGGTGACTGCACTTACTGCAAGCGAGAACGCGATAGCGTCCCGCAGCTTGTTGCGCTTGAGTCTCATCTCTCTCTCCGTGTGAGCCGTCAGGGAACCTCACCGGGGAAGTCAATCGAACCGCCAAAACCGGCAAGGTCGGTCGGATACTACCTGCGCTTGTTCATAGATTAAAGAGCAGTTAAATATTTTTTTTTCAAGTGCCCTCCGGCATTCGGGGGGCGCAAAAAAAACACGGCCCCTTGCGGGGCCGTGTTCTTGGACATCGAGCAGGACTCGATCAGAAGCGCTGCTGGTACTTCATGTACAGCGTACGACCGAAGTCGAAGCCGCCGTAGTAGGCGAACTGGTTGTTTGGGGCCGAGAACATGATCGGACCATGGTGGTTCGTCACGTTGTTGGCGCCGACCGACACAGTGCCATTCCACGGGGTGTTGTAGCGGAACTGCACGTCGTGGAACGTGTTGGAACCGACCTTGCGCAGCGGCAGGCCGTCCGGCACGTCCGGAGCGACGTAATCCGGGATGTTGCAGTAGGTCGGGTCGTACGACGCCGTCACCGCACAACCTTCCTTCATCGACGAGTAGTAACGGGCGGTCCAGGTGGCACCGAAGTCGCCGTACTGCCAGTCGACGCCCAGGTTCGAACGGGTACGGAACGTACCGGCGAACGAGACAGAGGGCTGCGCGACCGTGTCCGGGTTGTTGTTCGCCCAGAGGTTGTACTCGGAGATGTACGACACCTGCCAGTCGAAGCTGAAGTTGCCGTAGGCGGTCTCCGGCAGACGGTAACGCACGCCGAGGTCGTAACCTTCAGTCTCCAGGCGGCCCTTGTTCGTCAACGAGAAGTTCAGGGCGTTGATGTGGGAGTCGGTGGGGTCACGGGTAAACAGCGTGCAGCGCTCGGCGATGCCGCGCAGGTAGCAGTCCTGCAGGATGTCGGTGACGCTGTCGGAGGCGATCAGGTTGTCGATCTCGACCTTGTACCAGTCGAGGCTGATGTCCAGGCCGCTGACCCACTCGGGGCTGTACACGATGCCCGCGGTCATCGTCTCGGCCGTTTCCGGCGTCAGGTTCGGATTCGAACCGGACAGGAACTGGTCGGGAGTCTGGCAGGGGAAGGTGCTGCAGGGCACGAGGCCCTGGCCCAGCTGCACGTAGTCGGCGGGGACGCCCGAAGCCGTACAGGTGGCGCCGCCGGCGACATTGCCCGGACCGGTCGAACCGCAGGGATCGGTGTAGGACTCGAAGCTACCGCCCACGCCGCCGTACAGGTTGTCCACGCTCGGGGCACGGAAGCCTTCGGCGTAGGTCGCGCGGACCAGCAGGTCCTCGACCGGACGCCACACCAGGCCGAACTTGTTGTTGGTGGTGTCGCCGAAGGTGCTGTAGTCGGAGTAGCGGCTGGCGACGTTGAGCGTCAGCTCGTGGGCGCCGGGGACTTCGCTCAACAGCGGCACGGCCAGTTCGACGTAGAACTCGTCCAGCTTGTAGCCGCCGGCGGTGGTGGTCGCCGGGAGACCGGTGCTCAGGCCTGCCTGGTTGAAGGCGTCCGGAACGAAGCGACCCTGCTCGTTGCGGTGCTCGTAGCCCACCGCGATGCCGAGGTCACCGGCCGGCAGTTCGAAGAGCGTACCGGACAGGTTGGCGAAGTACGTGGTCGACTCGGTAAGGCCGCGGTCGTGGTAGTACGGGAACAGGAACGCCTGGACATTCGGGTCGGACAACGAGCCGGCACCGGCGACGCCGTACGGCAGAAGCGGGTTGACGGGGGTGCATTCGCCGGCGCCGAGGTTGGTGCCCAGCGGGATCGGGTTGTCAGCCGTGCCGCACTGCACGATCCCCTGTGCGTTGACGAACGACGGTCCCATGGCCAGGTCCATCGCCGCCAGGCTGGCGTCGCCCCGGCCGACCTTCAGCATCTCGTTGCGGTTCCAGATGCCGCCGGCATCCCAGTCCCACGTGGTGTTGCCGAGCTCGAAGTAGCCTTCGAACGCTGCGGTCAGGCGGTAGGTGCTGAGGTTGCTCTCGGTGGTGCGCGGCACCTCCCACAGGCGGCGACGGATCGTCAGGTCGGTGCCAGGGGTCGGATTGAACGCGCTGTCGCCCGACAGCGGGATGCCGAACGCGGCCGTCTGGAACGGATAGCCGGCGACGGTCTGCGTGGTTTCGCGGTGGTTGTACAGTGCGTCGGCCACGAAGCGGACATTGTCGGTGACGTCGTATTCGCCAGCCACGAAGATCGAGCGGCGCTCGATGCCCGTGCGCGCCATCATCTGCTCGTTGCTGTTCGCGTTGAAGGCAGCCGTGTGGACCTGGTAGCTGTCACGATCCGTGGGATCCTGGCCCGGGATCAGCGTCCACCACACCGCGGCGCTCGAGGGGGTGCAGGGATCGCAGAACGAACCATTCTGGCTGACCGGGCTCCAGCCGGCGCCCGGGAAGGCCGGACCGCGCGATCCGTCACGCGCATACCACACGTCACGCGCCCAGATCGGCTCTTCCTTGCCGTAGTCGATGCTCATGGTGACGCTGCCACGGTCACCCGAGGTGCCGATGGTGAAGTCGACGGTCTGGTTGGTGCCGTTGCCTTCGTTGAGCTGGCCGTAGTAGGCGTTGAGCTCGGCGCCCTCGAAGCGGCGACGGGTGATCACGTTGACCACGCCGGCGATCGCGTCGGAGCCGTAGATCGACGAGGCGCCGTCCTTCAGCACTTCGATGCGCTCGATGGCCGAGGCCGGGATCTGGCCCAGGTCCTGAAGGCCGGTCGTGTTGGCGCCCAGGCGCTTGCCGTTGACCAGGATCAGGGTGCGCGAGGCACCGAGGTTACGCAGGTCGATATAGTAGCCACCGACATTCTCGCCGGAAGCCAGCACGTCGCCGCGCGAGATGGCCGGCGAGCCTGCGGAGGTCAGGTTCTGCAGGATGTCGGCGACGCTGGTGACACCCATGTTCTCGATGTTTTCGCGACTCAGCACGACGACCGGCTGGGCGGTCTCGACCGAGGCCTGGCGGATGCGCGAGCCGGTCACTTCGATCCGGTCCAGGGTGGTGGCGCCGGCGGTTTCCGCTTCCTGCGCAAAGGCAGAACTGGCACCGAACGTAGCACCCGCCACGAGCGCGAGACTAATCGCGTCGCGGAGCTTGGTGGTCTTAAAGGTCATCTGATTCTCTCTCCAACAGTCTTTCGTGATGTTGTCGCACGGGAACCTTCCCGCCGGGGCCAATACGGACACCAAAGCCAGCAAGGTTGCGGCCGATACTAGCGACCCTTGGAGAGAAATTAAAGTGTCGTTAACAAATAAATTTCTTGTTAACGCGGCAGTCAGAACGGTGGTGTCACCGCACGAAACTGACAATACGGGCGGGTCCGGACCTGCTAAAGATCCTGCTCGTACCGAACGTACGGTACCGCACCTTCATCGTTCGTCTCGCCATTCGGGGAGAACGGATTGCGGCCGCGGGTGACCACGTTCTCCGCGCCCACCGTAAGCTGGCCGCTCCACGGGGTGCGCCAAGTGACACCCAGACCGAGGCCCTCGAAGCGGGGCTGGCCGGGGGTTTCGATGACGCGGCCGATGACGTTGGCGCTGAAGGCGCCGTAACCACCGCCGATGGAGAGGCTCTTGCCGCTCCACTGGTCGCTGATGTCGGCCGGCGCCTCGGCGTAGGGGATCAGGGTGGCCTTGGCCACGGTACCGGCGATGGTCACGTAAGCTGCATCGCCGATGTTCTTCTGGGCGAAGACGGTCAGGTCGTTGAGGTCCAGCTGGGGATTGCCGCTGGCGCCGCCGCGGGTCATCCAGGCGGGAAGGTTCTGGCTGCCCTGGCCGAGGCTCACGCCGAAACCGCCGCCCGGGCGGTGGAACGCGGCCGTGGCGCTGCCGCCGCGGCCGCCCTCGTTCTCGTCGAGCGAGGCGAGCTGGCAGTTGTCGGCCAGACTGCTGACGGCGCTGAACACGCCGCTGCGCTGGTTGCACAGCAGGGCAAGCGAACTGCCGGCCTGCAGGCCGAAGCTCCGGTCGAGCGAGTCGTTGCCCGGGCGCCAGCGGGCGCCGGCGCGGTTGGCGGAGGTGGGTTCCAGAAGCAGGTACGCCTGCACCTTGCCGCTGCTGTGGTCGACCACCGGAAGCACCGCCTGCTCGCGCTTGACCTGCGCGTGCGCGCTCGCCGCCAGGCCAAGGGCCAGCAGCAGTGCGGTCAGCAGTCGGGCGGGGTGGCGTGCCATGGAGTGCTATCGACCCGCTTCGGCGGCGGGAGTTCCCTCTCTATGCGGATGTGGAGCCTAGCGCGTTTATGTTTATTTAACAATCCCACTGCCACAGGTTTCCTGCACGGTTACTGAACGCGCTCAGGGGCCTCCGTGTCAACCCTGTCGTCGGCCAGTACGGCCTCGACCTCGGCCGCGTCGAAGGCGTAGCGCTCGCCGCAGAACTCGCAGCGGATCCGGGCGGCACCGTCGATGACCGCCGCGCGCGCCTCGTCAGCGCCGAGCGAACGCAGCATGCCGGCCACGCGCTCGCGCGAGCAGGAGCAGCCGAACGCCAGGGCGCGGCCGCCCAACTGCTGCACGCCTTCTTCGTGGAACAGGCGCACCAGCAAGGTGTCGGCGGCGGTGGCCAGCAGTTCGTCGGGACCGAGGGTGTCGAACAGGGCGCCAGCCCGGGCCCAGCCGTCGGCATCGCCCTCGTCGCCGGGCAGCTTCTGCAGCAGCAGGCCGGCGGCCCGGGTGTCGTCGGCGGCCAGCAGCAGGCGCGTGGGCAACTGCTCGGACTGGCGGAAATAATCCTCGAAGGCGCCCGCCAGCGAATCGGACTCCAGCGGCACCAGGCCCTGGTAGCGGGCCGGGTCGCGGCCGCGAAGGCCGGGATTCTCGATGGTGATGGCGAGGATCGCGCCTTCGCCCAGTCCGCGCAGGTCGCGGGACACCGGGGTCGTATCGTCCTCGGCCAGCTGGGCGATCGCGCGCAGGGTGCCCGCGGCCGTGCACTCGGCGAACAGGGTGCGCACGCGGGCCTGGCCGCGCAGCTGCACCGACAGCCGGCCCTCGACCTTGGCGTGGCCGGTGAACAGGGCGGAGGCGGCGACGGCTTCGCCCAGCAGTTCGGACACCGCCGCGGGATAGTCGTCGCGGCTGCGGATACGCTGCCAGGCCTCCTGCAGGTGCACGTGCACGCCGCGCACGCCAGCGCCGGGAAGGAGGAAGCGGGTCAGCCGGTCGGGGCCGGCGGCGGGGTGGGGGTCGGTCATCGGTTCGCTTCCAGCCTGCGCTGCGTGGTCGAATAGTGGCGACGCGGATGTCGCGTCGAAGTCGAGATTGGGGCGAACAGAAGATGGCGCAAGCCTTGCCTACCGGCCAGCCGTCCGCGACCGGCCGCCGTCCGCGCCGCCGGTGGCTGCGGCGCCTGCTGTGGCTGCCGGTCTGGCTGCTGCTGTTCACCGTGCTGCAGGTGGCCGTGCTGCGGTTCGTGGATCCGCCGTTTTCCGCGTTCATGGCGATCCGCCAGGTCGAGGCCTGGGCACAGGGCGATGGCGGGTTCCGCGTGGCCTATCGCTGGCGCGACCTGGAGCGGATGGCCCCGTCCCTGCCGGTGGCGCTGATCGCGGCCGAGGACCAGAACTTCGCGAGCCACTCGGGCTTCGACTTCAAGGCCATCGAGCAGGCGCGCAAGCGCAACGAGCAGGGCGGCAGGCTGCGCGGCGGCAGCACCATCAGCCAGCAGGTGGCCAAGAACCTGTTCCTCTGGCAGGGCAGCGGCCGGCTTTCGCGCTGGGTGCGCAAGGGCGTCGAGGCCTGGTACACGGTGCTGATCGAACTGATGTGGCCGAAGCGCCGCATCCTCGAGGTCTATGCCAACGTGGCCGAGTTCGGCGATGGCGTGTATGGCGCGCAGGCCGCGGCGCGCAGCTTTTTCGGCCGAGACGCGGATGCGCTCGGCGCCGCGCAGAGCGCGCGCCTGGCGGCGGTGCTGCCAAGCCCGCGTCGCTACAGCGCGGCCCGCCCCGGACCCTATGTGCAGCGGCGCACCGTCGCGATCGAGCGCAACATGCGGCAGATCGGGGGCGCGGCCTATGTCGATGCACTGGACTGAGCCGGGCGGACGCGCGCGCGGTGCCGGCCCTGCCACCGGCATTACGCCGGTCTCGGATACGATGCACGCATGGACCAGGAACTGCTGACTGTCGTCATCGCGGCGCGCGACGAGGCCGAGGCGCTGCCGCTGCTGCACCTGCGCCTGGCGCGCGTGCTTGACGACCTCTCGGCGGACGGCGTGCAGGGCCGGGTGCTGTATGTGGACGACGGCAGCCGCGACGGCACCTGGGACGTGATGCGCGGCCTGGCCAACGGCGACCGGCGCGTGGCGCTGCTGCGGCTGTCGCGCAACTTCGGCAAGGAGGCCGCGCTCACCGCGGGCCTGGACCAGGTCACCGAGGGCGCGGCGATCATCCTAGATGCCGATGGCCAGGACCCGCCGGAGCTGATCCCCCGGTTCGTCGCGCTCTGGCGCGAGGGCTACGACGACGTTTACGGCATGCGCGAGCAGCGCGAAGGCGAAGGCTGGATCAAGCGGGCGAGCGCGCACGCCTTCTATCGCGTGATCCAGCGCCTGTCCAAGACGCCGATCCCGACCGATACCGGCGACTTCCGGCTGCTCTCGCCACGCGCGCTGGCCGCGCTGCGCCAGCTGCGCGAGCGCCACCGTTTCATGAAGGGCCTGTTCGGCTGGATCGGCTACAACCGCATCGCCTTGCCCTACCGGCGCGAGGCTCGGGTGGCCGGGCGCACGAAGTTCAACCTGTGGAAGCTGTGGAACTTCGCCCTGGAGGGCATCACCAGCTTCTCCACCGCGCCGCTGCGGCTGGCGACCTATGCCGGGCTGGCGGTGGCGCTGCTCGCCTTCGTCTACGCGCTGGTGATCGTGGCCAAGGCGCTGCTGTACGGCGACCGGGTCGCGGGCTGGCCGACGATGATGGTGGTGATCCTGTTCCTGGGCGGCGTGCAGCTCGTCGCGCTGGGGCTGATCGGCGAATACCTGGGCCGGCTGTACGAAGAATCCAAGCAGCGGCCGCTGTACCTGGTCGACGACTGGCGTCCCACCGCCAGCGGAGTATCCTCGGACGCATCGGAGCCACCGGGAGGGAAGCGCCATGCGTACGGTGCGGCAACTGCTGGAAGCCAAGACGCCTGACCTGTTCGCGGTCGCGCCCGATGCCCCCGTGATCGACGCGATCCGCCTGATGGCGGTCAAGGGGATCGGTGCGGTGCTGGTGATGGACGGTTCGCGACTGGCCGGGATCCTGTCCGAGCGCGACTACGCGCGCAAGATCGTGCTGGAAGGCCGCTCGTCCAAGGACACGCCGGTCAGCGCGATCATGACCCGGGAAGTCGTCACCGTCGGGCCCGACCACGTCGTGCCGGCCTGCATGCAGATCGTGACCCGGAACCGCATCCGCCACCTGCCAGTGGTGGAGCGCGGAGAGGTGGTGGGCATGATCTCGATCGGCGACCTGGTCGCCGCGGTGATCGAGGACCAGCAGCACGAACTGGACCAGCTGCAGCGCTACATCGCCGGCTGATCTTCAGCGTTGGATAGCGTGGTGGACGGGCATCCTGAACCGGCTGCGGACCGCCTCGCCGCCCGCGTCGCAGGCTTGAAGCGCCAGTACTGCAGTGCCAACAGCGCATGGGCGCATATCTTTTCGTCCGCGTCAGGATTCGGACTCGGTGAAGGATCGCTGGCGCGGCCGTCGGGATCGATCCGGAAGCTGATGCTGCAACTGCTGGTCCTCCCCGCAAGAAGCCGACTCGCGGGATAGATCGGCAAAAAAGGCCTGCAGTACGCGCGGCGGCTCGTTGTAGCGATCCGGGGACTGTCGCTGGAGTGCGGCATTGGGTTGCCCGATCCTGAACCTCTTGTGCGGGGTCGCCTCACGGGGGACTGGGCCGATGCGACCGATGCGAAGGCCGCGAGCGAGACGACGGGAGCGGTGGCGCGACGGAACACGTCGATTCCCCTGGCAGGCGACCGCGCAGGCAGTGCGGCGCATCCGCGTCTACTTCGCGTATTCGCCGCCGCAGTTGCTGTCTTCGCCCGGTCCGAGTTCGAGGGTGGCCAGCAGCGCGGCGGGCGGCGCGATGCTGCCCAGCGCCAGGGCGATCGCGCCGCGCAGGCCCAGGCGCGCGAAATCCGGGCGGAAGCTGGGGTCGGCGAAGGTGCCGCCCACGTGCAGAGGCGAGCGCAGCGCGAGGATGCTGCGGTCCTTGGGCCGCGGCCGCAGCTCGAGGTCCAGCGTTTCCTCGCCCAGGTCGATCGTGCCGCGGCCGACGATGATGGTGTCGGTGGTATCGAAGGCGAGCGCGCGCGCGTCCATGACCCCCCGCTTCACTCCGAAGTCGGCGAAGGCGCAGCGCACCGGCACCTTGCGGTCCTTGCCGATGAGGTATTTCACCGCTTCGTAGATGTCGATGCCGGCCAGTTCGACCAGCAGGTTGCTGATTTCGCCGCGGCCCATGCCCACTGCCACGTCGCCATCGGCCGAGCCGAGCATTGCCGCGACCGAGTTGCCGGTGCCGGCCAGGGTGAAGCTGCCCCCCAGCCGACCCACGGTGTCCTTGGCCAGCGCGACGTCCGGGAACAGCTGCGCCAGCTCCACCCGGCGCAGCTCGGCCTTGACCTGGGTATGGATGGTGTCGCGCCGCGCGTCCATCCGCACGTCGGAGCGGATGTCGCCCCCGGCCACGCCGAAGTTCAGCGGCGCCAGGCGCAGCAGCCCGGCGTCGAGCAGCAGGTGCGCGTCCATGTCGTCGATCGGCAGGCCGGGCGAGTTGATGCGTCGTGCGCGCAGGCGCACGTCCGCATCCATCGACCGCAGCTTGCCCAGCTCGTAGGGCCGCGACGGCAGGACCTTGCCCTCGGCCCGCTGTTTCGCGGCCTGGCGCTCGAGTTCCGGGTCGAGCTGCTCGCCCTCCGGATCCGGCGCGCCGCCGACGAAGCCGGCGAGGTCGTCGAAGTCGAGGCGGTCCGAGACCAGGTCGGCCTTGAAGAACAGGCGCTCGCCGCCGGTGGTCACCGCTGCCGATCCGCCCAGGTCGCTCTGCCCGACCTTGCCGGTGAACGTGTCGTAATGCCAGGTGCGGCCGTCGCGGGTCAGGCGGCCGTCGATGGAATAGGGCGGGGAATCCGGCAACGCCAGCCCGAGCAGGGGATACAGGTGGGCGAGGTTTCGGCCGGCCAGCGCGAACTGCAGGTCGAAGTCGCGCAGGCGGAACGGATCGGTGAGGCTGCCGCGCGCGTGCGCGCGTGTCGCTCCGGCGCGTGCGCGCAGGTCGAGGTGGAAGGGGCGTTCGGTGTCCTGCAGTTCCAGCGGCGATTCGGCCGTCCCTTCCAGGCTGAATTCGTTGCCGCTCCAGGCGCCGCTGCCCTCCAGTGCCACCGACGGGGGCGCCCCGGGTTTCGTCGCCTCCCGGCTGGCCAGGCGGATGTCGATGTCAGTACGGGTGCGGGCATCGGCGAACCGCAGGCGGCCGTCGTCAATCCACAGCCGCCGCAGCTGCAGAGGCTCCCCGTCGTCGTCGTCCTCGAAGCCGAAGTCCCAGTTGCCCGGGCCGCCTTCCGGGTTGGACTGCAGGCGAACGTCCGGCGCCACCAGCCGCAATTCCGGCAGGCGCACGCGGCCGAGCAGCAGCGGCCAGGACTCGACCTGCAGCACGAGCCGCCGGGCGCTGGCCATCTCCGGATCTTCCGCCCACCCGGGATTTCCCAGCCGCAGTCCGTCGGCGGTCACGGTGGTGACGCGTCCAAGGTCCACGTCCAGATCGCCCCCGATATCGAACTCGCGGCCGGTGCGCGCCTCGACCAGCCGCTCCACGGGCCCGCGGAACCAGTTCCAGTCCCACAGCAGGACCAGCAGCACGATGGCCGCGCACACCGCGCCGACGATTCCCAGCGTGCGGCGGGACGGCCGGGTGTGCAGGCGTGGGAGGCGAGGGCGGAAGCGGAGGCGGGCGCGCATGCCCTGCAGGCTTGCGCGGCGCGCGTCACACTGGCGCGAAGGCGCGGTGCGGATTCAGTTTCGCGAAGCGCGCATCAAGCGGCGGACGCGACCTGGGCGAACACCGCGACGTAATGGCAGACGCTGCCGGCGATGCAGAACAGGTGCCAGATGGCGTGCGCGTAGGGAATCGATTCGCGGTGGTAGAAGAACGTGCCCAGCGTGTAGAACACGCCGCCGCCGATCAGCCAGCCGAAGGTCCAGCCGTCGAGCGTGGCCATCACCGGCTTGATCGCGACCAGCACCAGCCAGCCCATGGCCACGTAGACCAGGGTCGAAAGGCGCTTGAAGCGGCCGGTGTAGAACAGCTTGAACACCACGCCGGCCAGCGCAAGGGTCCAGATCGCGAAGAACAGGCTCCAGCCCCAGGGACCGCGCAGGCCGATCAGGGTGAACGGCGTGTAGGTGCCGGCGATCAGCAGGTAGATCGCGCAGTGGTCGAAGACCTTGAGCCGACCCTTGGCGACCGGATGCTGGATCGAGTGGTAAAGGGTCGAAGCCAGGTAGAGCAGCAGCAGGGTGACGCCGAAGACGATGGCCGCGCCGAGCTGCCAGCCGTCGCCGTGGATCGCGGCCAGGGTGATCAGCACCGCGCCGCCGGCCAGCGCGGCGGCGGCGCCGAAGCCATGGGTGAGGGCGCTGGCGATCTCGTCGCGGAGATGCGACAGGCGCGCGGCCCGGCGCCGCGCGCGCGTTTCCCGGAACTCGCTGTGGGGAGTGCTCACGCCCCGTACGTTACCGCATGTCGGTGGACCCGGCGTCGAGGCCGGCCGGTCCGGAGGATTCCGGGCCACGGCGTGGCCCACCGGTCACTCAGTCGGTCCGCACCGCGTGCGCGTGTTCGCGGGTGGCCATGAAGCGGATCGCCGGCGAGCGCTCCTCCGCCAGCTGCAGGTTGACCCGGGTGGGCGCCAGGTAGACCAGCTCGCCCGCGGCATCGATCGCCAGGTTGAGCGCGTGCTTGTCGCGGAACTCCTCGAGCTTCTTCTCGTCCTCGCACTTCACCCAGCGCGCGGTCGCGACCTGGACCGGCTCGAAGATCGCGTCGACGCCGTACTCGTCCTTGAGCCGGTAGGCGACCACGTCGAACTGCAGCACGCCCACGGCACCCAGGACCAGGTCGTTGCTCATCAGCGGGCGGAAGAACTGGGTCGCGCCTTCCTCCGACAGCTGGGCCAGGCCCTTCTGCAACTGCTTGAGCTTGAGCGGATCGCGCAGGCGGGCGCGGCGGAACAGCTCGGGCGCGAAGTTGGGGATGCCGGTGAAGCCCAGCGCCTCGCCCTCGGTGAAGGTGTCGCCGATGGAGATGGTGCCGTGGTTGTGGATGCCGATGACATCGCCCGGCCAGGCTTCGGCGGCGATCTCGCGGTCGCTGGCCATGAAGGTCAGCGCGTTGGCCAGCTTCACTTCCTTGCCGCTGCGCACGTGGAAGGCCTTCATGCCGGCGCTGAAGCGGCCCGAGCACACGCGCATGAACGCCACGCGGTCGCGGTGCTGTGGATCCATGTTGGCCTGGATCTTGAACACGAAGCCGGTCAGCTTGTCTTCCTGCGGGGCCACGTCGCGCCCGGTGGTCGCGCGCGGTCGCGGCGAAGGCGCGTGCTCGACGAAGAAGTCGAGCAGCGGCTGCACGCCGAAGTTGTTCACGCCCGAGCCGAAGAACACCGGCGTCTGCTTGCCGTCCAGGTAGGCCTGCTTGTCGAAGGGATGGCTGGCGCCCTGCACCAGTTCGAGTTCCTCGCGCAGGTTGGCCAGCATCTCGCCGCCGATCTTCTGCTCCAGCCCCGGGGCGTCGAGCGAGGGGAAGATGGTCGAGTCCTGGCGGGTGAAGTTGCGGCCCTGTTCGTACAGGTGCACTTCGCCCGTGACCAGGTGCACCACGCCCTTCAGGCGCTGGCCCATGCCGATCGGCCAGGTCACCGGGGCGCACTGGATGCCGAGCACGCTCTCGACCTCGTCCAGCAGGTCGATCGGGTCCTTGCCCTCGCGGTCGAGCTTGTTGATGAAGGTCATGATCGGGGTGTCGCGCATGCGGCACACCTCCATCAGCTTGATGGTCCGCTCCTCCACGCCCTTGGCCACGTCGATCACCATCAGCGCGCTGTCCACCGCGGTGAGCACGCGGTAGGTGTCCTCGCCGAAGTCGGCGTGGCCGGGGGTGTCGAGCAGGTTGACGATGCGGCCCTCGTAGGGGAACTGCATCACCGACGACGTCACCGAGATGCCACGCTCCTTCTCCAGCGCCATCCAGTCGGAAGTGGCGTGGCGCGAGGTCTTGCGCGACTTGACCGAACCGGCCATCTGGATCGCGCCGCCGAACAGCAGCAGCTTCTCGGTCAGCGTGGTCTTGCCCGCGTCGGGGTGGGAGATGATGGCGAAGGTGCGGCGGCGCGCGGCTTCGGTGGAAACGTCGGGCATGGCGTGCCCCGCCGCGGTGGCGCCGGGGTAGGTGCGGAAAGCCGCGAATTATACGCGGGGCGGTTCCAGGCCGCGGCCCGGCGCGACCGGTCTCGGCCTCACCCCTCCGGGGGTTCGCCGAAGCGCAGGATCCCGTGCGGGCCGAACATGCGGAACGGCACCGATTCCAGGCGCATGCCGCGATTGGCGTGGACCACGAAATGCAGGTGCGGCGCGCTGCTCAGGCCGGTATTGCCCGAGCGGCCGATGGCTTGGCCGCGATGCACGCGCTGGCCCACGCGGACCAGCACCCCGCCGGCCTGCAGGTGGGCGTACAGCGCCATGGTGCCGTCGTCGTGGAGCACCCGGATGAAGTTGGCCCGCGTCAGCAGCGTTGCCTCGTCCTCGCCGGCGGCGGCTTCGTCGAAACCGGATTCGGCCTGCATCACCACGCCATCGCGCGCGGCCACCACGGGGGTACCGACCGGCGCGGCGAAATCCACGGCATGGCGGTTTTCCGCGTCGCCGTGGCTGTAGGCCCCGCCCCAGGCCTGCTGCACGCGCAGCGGTGAAGAAGGCAGGGGCCAGGCGTATTCCACGTCGCGCGGCCGCGCGTTCGGCGAACCGGGGACCGCGATCACCGACAGGCGCGGATTGCCGCCGCGGATGCGCGCAAGCAGGGCGCCCGAATGCGGCGGCACGCTGGCGCGCGCGGGCAGGGCCGGTTCGCTGAGGACGGCGCCGCGTCCCTCGGCCAGCAGCATCACCTCGATCGGACCGGCCAGCAGGTTGTCGACCCAGGCCGCCGCGCCATCGGCGTCGGGCTCGACGCGCAGGCGGGCCACCGCCGCGGCTTCGACCGGCGCCGCGACGCGCTCGGCGGCGGAGATGCCGGGATCGACGCGATCGGCGTAATGGACGCGGCCCTGGGCGTCGGTCCAGCGATAGACGTCGGCCGCCTGGGTCGCGCCGGCCAGCACCAGCGCCACGGCCACCGCCGGCAGGCGCCGGCTCATTGCAGGCAGGCCGGATCCAGGTCGAGCGCCCGGGCCACGTCGCCCAGGTCGAACGCGGCGACGGCGCGGTCGCTGTGCACGGCGAACAGCGCCCCTTGCGGAAAACGCGCGGTCGGCGCGGCGTGCAGGGCCACGCCGTCGGTCCAGGCGGTCACCTGGCCGCTGAAGGCGCCCCGCGGCGCCAGGCTCTCGCGGTCGAACACGCGGAACACGGTGAACGGCCGCAGCTGGTCGGCCACGATCCAGTAGCCGGTGTCGGCCGTGCAGGCCCACAGCGCGATGCCCTCGGGCTCGGCGAGGAACGATCCGGGCGGAACACCGCCGCCGGTGAAGTGGCCACCCAGCGTGTATTCGCGCAGCGCGGTGCCGTGGCGCATGTCCTCGTCGGCCACCAGCAGGCGGTCGTGCGCCGGGTCGCCCATCAGCGATTCGACGATGCGCAGCGCGGTGTCGGGCGCGGTGTCGCCGAACGCGCCGATCGCGTCCGGGCGCGGCTGGCCGTCCGGCGCGATGTCGATGCGGAAGCGGCGCACGCGCTGGCCCAGCTGCTCCAGCGGCGGCACCGTCCGGAAGTCCGCGCCGTCCATGAAACTGTCGGTCACGTAGACCTGCAGTTCCCCGGGCCGGGCCTCGTACGCCCACAGGCCATAGGGGCTGCGCAGGTCCTGGCCGAAGCTGCCCAGCGAGCGGAAGCCGGGGAGGGACAGCATCTGCACGCGCCGGTTGTCGCGCTCGGACACCAGCAGCAGGTCGCCGTACACGAACACGCCGTTGGGACGCAGGAATTGCCCGTCGGCCGTGCCGCGCTGGCCGACGCTGCGCAGCTGCTCGCCGCTGTCGGCGTCGAACACCACCAGTTCGTGGGTGTTCTTGGCCGTGGCGATCAGCCAGACGGCGCCGTCCTCGGTGGGCCAGGTGGCGAGCGAATCGAGTTCGTCGTCCGGGTTTTCCTGGCTTACGTAGCGCTCGGGGACGGTGACGGCCTCGGCCGGGCGCGCGAGGGCGGCCCCGGAGGCGGCGGGGGTGGCAGGCGGACGCGGCGTCGCGCAGGCGGCCAGCACCAGGGCCGCCAGGAAGGGGAGGGCAATGCGCATGGACGGATTATCGCCGCAAGCCTTGCCGAATCGGAATATCGCTTCATCGGCATGAAGCGATTGACAAGCGCCCCGGGGGCTGGCAACCTGCGTCCATCCATCGAGACCGGCTGAGGGACAGGCCCGAAGACGCCGGGGCAACCTGATGGGAGCGGCCGCAAGGCCGGCTCCATCGCGGTGCCAAGTCCTGCGGGGACCTGAGCGTCCACCGGAAGATGGTTGTGCGCCGCCCGCCCAGGGTGGATGCGCATCTGGCCGGCCCAGCCGGCGCCTTCCGATCCCCGCAAGCCTCGTTGGCCGTCCTTTCCACCGGATAGCGCCATGGGTCTTGTCCACGCCACCGCCAGCCACTGCCCGTCGCCCCTGGCGGCCGCGGCGGACCTGCGCCTGCCCGACGCTCCGGCCTCCGGCCCGCGCCGCGGCGTGCTCGAACTGGGCCTGTCGCTGCGCCATGCGGGGCCGCGTCCGGTGCGGATCGCCTGGGAACTCGACGGCCCGGCCGACGCCCCGGTGGTGTTCGTGGCCGGCGGCATCTCCGCCCACCGCCACGCCGCGGCCAACGCCCTGTTCCCGGAAGCGGGCTGGGCCAACGACCTGGTCGGCGCGGGCCGCACCCTGGATCCGGCGCGCTGGCGCATCCTCGGCGTCGACTACCTGGGCGCGGACGGCCGCATCGACGCGCCGATCGACACCGCCGACCAGGCCGATGCCGTGGCTGCGGTGCTCGACGCGCTCGGCATCGATGCCCTGCGTGCCTTCGTCGGCTATTCCTACGGTGCGCTGGTCGGGCTCCAGTTCGCCATCCGCCACCCGCGCCGGCTGGATCGTCTGGTCGCGGTCAGCGGCGCGCATCGCGCGCATCCCTACGCGGCGGCCTGGCGCGCGCTGCAGCGCAAGGCGGTGGCGCTGGGCCAGCTGCAGTGCGCCGACGTGCAGGGCCTGTCGCTGGCGCGCCAGTTCGCGATGCTCAGCTACCGCACGCCCGAGGAATTCGAGGAGCGCTTCGACGCCCCGCCCGAGGTGGTCAACGGCCGCGTGCGCGTCGCCGCCGAGGACTACCTCGATGCCGCCGGCGCGCGCTTCGTCGCCCGCACCCCGGTCAACGCCTGGCTGCGCCTGTCCGAATCGATCGACCTGCACCGCATCGATCCCGCGCAGGTGACGGTGCCCACCCTGGTGGTGGCTGTGGAAGGCGACCGCCTGGTGCCGCTGTCCGATTCGGTGGCGCTGGTCGAAGCCCTCGGCACGCCGGGGCAGTTGCGCGTGCTGCGCTCGGCCTATGGCCACGACGCCTTCCTGAAGGAAACCGACCGCATCGACGGCATCCTCGCCGCCGCGCTGCGCAACCCTGGAGACTCCGCATGACCGCCATCCCCACGTCCGTTGCCGGCCCCGCGGCCTGTCGACCGGCCACCAGCGCGGTGCGCGCCGGCATCGATCGCGACAGCGCCTTCGGCGCGGTCACGCCGCCGATCGTGCTGTCGAGCAATTTCAGCTTCGAAGGCTTCGGCCACAAGCGCGAGTACGACTACACCCGCAGCGGCAATCCCACCCGCGACCTGCTGGGCGAGGCGCTGGCCGAACTCGAAGGCGGCGCCGGCGGCGTGGTCACCGCGACCGGCATGGGTGCCATCACGCTCGTGCTCAATGCGCTGTTGTCGCCGGGCGAGAAGCTGGTGGTGCCGCACGACGCCTACGGCGGCAGCTGGCGCCTGTTCAACGCGCTGGCGGGCAAGGGGCATTTCGAACTGATCACGGCCGATCTCACCGATCCGCGTTCGCTGGCCGCCGCGCTCGCGCAGTCGCCGAAGCTGGTGCTGATCGAGACCCCGTCCAACCCGCTGCTGCGCGTGACCGACCTGCGTTTCGTGATCGAGGCCGCGCATCGCGCCGGCGCGCTGGCGGTGGTGGACAACACCTTCCTCTCGCCCGCGCTGCAGACGCCGATCGCCTTCGGCGCCGACGTGGTGCTGCATTCGACCACCAAGTACGTCAACGGCCATAGCGACGTGGTCGGCGGTGCGGTGGTGGCGGCGACGGCCGAACTGCACGAGCGGTTCACCTGGTGGGCCAACGCGCTGGGCATCACCGGTTCGCCGTTCGACAGTTTCCTCACCCTGCGCGGCCTGCGTACGCTGGACGCGCGCCTGCGCGTGCACCAGGAGAACGCGCAGGCCATCGCCGCGCAGCTGGAGGCGCACCCGGCCGTGGCCAGGGTGCATTACCCGGGCCTGGCCTCGCATCCGGGCCACGCGCTGGCCGCACGCCAGCAGAAGGGCTTCGGCGCGATGCTGTCGCTGGAGCTCGACGGCGGCGTCGACGCGGTCCGCGCCTTCGTCGACGGCCTGCGCCACTTCACCCTGGCCGAGTCGCTGGGCGGCGTGGAAAGCCTGGTCGCGCATCCGGCCTCCATGACCCATGCGGCGATGACGCCCGAGGCGCGCGCCGCGGCGGGCATCCCGGACGGGCTGGTGCGGCTGTCGGTGGGCATCGAGGACGGCGCGGACCTGCAGGCCGACCTGGCCGCTGCGCTGGACCGTGCGCTCGCCTTCGCCACCAGCGCCGCCAGCCTTCGGGTGGACGCATGAGCACGGTGACGCCCTTGCGCCCCGCCGCACCCCCGCGCACCGGCCGCGTCGCCCTGCTCGGCACCGGCGTGGTCGGCAGCGCCGTGGTCGAACGTTACCGGCAGCTGCGCGTGCGCGGCGTGCCGCTGCCGCCCTTCGCCTGGCTGAGCAACTCGCGCGTGCAGGTCGCCGCCGGCGACTGCCTGGAGACGGCAATCGCACAGGCCCGCTCGGCGCCGCGCTCGGGCGGCCCCGTCCCGCCCTGGGCCGAAGGCGAGTCGCTGGCGCGCGGCGACATCGTCATCGACGCCACCGCCAGCGACACCGTCGCCGGCTGGCATCCGGAATGGCTGCTGCGCGGCATCCACGTGGTCACCGCGAACAAGCTCGGCAATGGCGGCGACCTGGCGCGTGCGCAGGCGATCGTCGAGGCTCAGCGCGAAGGCGCGCGCTACGGGGATTCGGCCACGGTCGGCGCCGGCCTGCCGCTGCTGCGCCTGATTCGCGAGCTGGTCGCCGGCGGCGACCGCATCCACGCCGTCGAGGGCGTCCTGTCCGGCTCGCTGGCCTGGCTGCTGTCGCGCTACGACGACACCCGCCCGTTCTCCGATCTCGTCCGCGAGGCGCGCGACGCCGGCTACGCCGAACCCGACCCGCGCCAGGACCTCTCGGGCGAGGACGTGCGCCGCAAGCTGCTGATCCTCGCCCGCGCCTCGGGCCTGCCGCTGGAGGCGCGCGAGATCCGGGTGTCGTCGCTGGTGCCCGATGCATTGCGCGATGCGGCGCCGGAGGCGGTCGATGCGCAGCTGGCGGCGCTGGACGCGCCGCTGCGCGAGCGCTTCCTCAACGCCTACCGCAACGACGCGCGGCTGTGTTTCGTGGGCCGCTTCGACGCCGAGCGCGGCGCCAGCGTCGGCCTGCGGGCGTTGCCGCTGTCGCATCCGCTGGCCAGCGGCCACGGTACCGACAACCGCGCGGCGATCTTCAGCGACCGCTACAGCGACCAGCCGCTGGTGGTGCAGGGGCCGGGCGCCGGCGCACGGGTCACCGCGGCCGCGCTTCTGGACGACGTGCTGCGGATCTGGACGGCGCGCTGACCCTGCCGCGGCGGCCGGCGCCGCCGCGCCCTGATGCGTGCTCGACGGCAGGCATGCATCATGCACGCCATGAAGATCGATCCCGCCCGGATTCGCGCGCTGCGCGCAGCCCGCGCCTGGTCGCAGGAGCAGCTGGCCGAGGTCGCTGGACTCAGCGTGCGCACCGTGCAGCGCGCGGAAACCGGGGGCACCGCGTCCGCGGAGACGCGGATGGCCCTGGCTTCGGCCCTGGAGGTGGCGCCGGCCGCCCTGTGCGAGGCGTCCGCTTCGCCTCCTGCGGCCCCGTGCGAATTCCCGGCGTCGCCGCCGTCCGGCGACACGGGCGCGCCGCCGCCCTGGGCGCGCACGGCGCTCGAACGCTACGGCCTGCTGCTGGTGGGCCTGGCGATCGTGTTCCTGCTGGCCTTCGGCGTCGCCTATCAGGTCGGGCGTGATCTCGCGCATCGCGAGGCCCGCGCCGAGTGCGAGGCGGAAGGCCGCGGCGACTGCCGCTGACCGGCCCGCGATCGCGCGCAAGCCACTGATCCGCAATTGATGTCGCCCGCCTGTCGGGGCGCTGGCGGGTGGCAGTCGTGGCGCCCGCCCGGCCTGGCGGCCAGCATCGTCAGACCGCCAACACGGAGTCCACGGATGCAGCCGCAGAGATCACCCATCACCCCCGTGCCGCCGCCAGCCGCCACGCGCGCCCTGCACGCGACCGGCTGGCTGCTGGTGCTGGCCCTGTTTGCGGCGCTGCTGGGCTACCAGATCGGCAGGGACGTGGCCGAGCGCGACAACCGCGCCGACTGCGTCGCCGCCGGCACCGGGTGCCGCTGAGCTCTCAGCACTCGATGACGTTCACCGCCAGGCCGCCGCGGCTGGTTTCCTTGTACTTGTCCTGCATGTCGCGGCCCGTGTCGCGCATGGTGCGGATCACCTTGTCGAGGCTGACCTTGTGCTTGCCGTCGCCGCGCAGGGCCATGCGGCTGGCGTTGATCGCCTTCACCGAGCCCATCGCGTTGCGCTCGATGCAGGGGATCTGCACCAGGCCGCCGATCGGGTCGCAGGTCAGGCCGAGGTTGTGTTCCATGCCGATCTCGGCGGCGTTCTCGATCTGCCCGGGCGTCCCGCCCAGTGCCGCGGTCAGGCCGGCCGCGGCCATCGAGCAGGCCACGCCCACCTCGCCCTGGCAGCCGACCTCGGCGCCGGAGATGCTGGCGTTTTCCTTGTAGAGGATGCCCACCGCGGCCGCGGTGAGCAGGAAGTCGAACACGCCCTGTTCGCTGGCGTTGGGACAGAAGCGGTCGTAGTAGTGCAGCACCGCCGGGATGATGCCGGCCGCGCCATTGGTGGGCGCCGTGACCACGCGCCCGCCCGCGGCGTTCTCCTCGTTCACCGCCAGCGCGTAGAGGTTGACCCAGTCGAGCACCGTCAGCGGATCGCGCATCGCCGCTTCCGGGCGCGAGCGCAATTCGGCGTGCAGGGCGGGCGCGCGGCGCGCCACGTGCAGTCCGCCGGGCAGGGTGCCTTCGGCGCGGATGCCGCGCGCCACGCAGGCCTGCATCGCCGCCCACAGTTCGCGCAGGCCCTGCGCGATGTCCTCCTCGCTGCGCCAGGCCTTCTCGTTCTCCAGCATCAGCTGCGCGATGCTGAGGCCGTGGGACTGGGCCTGCGCGAGCAGCTCGTCGCCGCTGCGGAACGGGTAGGGCAGCGGCGTGGTGTCGGCCACGATGCGGTCCTCGGCGGCCTCGTCCTGGTTCACCACGAAGCCGCCGCCGACCGAATAGTAATCACGGGTCGCAAGCACTTCGCCAGCCGCGTCGAACGCCGTGAAGCGCATGCCGTTGGTGTGGTGCGGCAGCTTCTGGCGCTTGTTCATGACCAGGTCGCGCTTCTCGACGAAGGCAACCGGGCGGCTGCCGCCGAGCAGGAGTCGCCGCTCGCCGCGGATGCGTTCGAGCGCGGCGGGGATGATGTCCGGATCGATCAGGTTGGGCAGGTGGCCTTCCAGGCCCATCAGCAGGGCCTTGTCGGTGCCGTGGCCGCGGCCGGTGAGGGCCAGCGAGCCGAACACCTCGGCGCGCACCTGCGCGACCTCGTGCAGGCGACCGGGTTCCACCAGCCAGCGCTGCACGAAGCGCGCGGCCGCGCGCATCGGCCCCACCGTGTGGGACGAACTCGGGCCGATGCCGATCTTGTAGAGGTCGAAGGTACTGACGGACACGGCGGGCTCCCGGAAGACAGGCCCATTGTATTGGTTGCATGGGTAACGGGCGCGCTACGGCGCTTGCGGCTACGCTTGCGCCTTCGCCGCATCCAGCGCCCGCATGTCCCGCCACATCCTGTACCAGCGCGACGACTGCCACCTGTGCGACCAGGCCCTGGACCTGCTGGCGCGGGTCCGGTTTCCCGAGCCGCGCAGTGTGTTCATCGACGACGACCCCGAACTCGAAGCGCGCTACGGAACGCGCGTGCCGGTGCTGCACGACACCGCGACCGGAGCCGAACTGGACTGGCCGTTCGATGCGGCGCAACTGCAGGCGGTCGCGCGGTAAAGGCGATGGCGATGGCCGCCGCTCCGGCGCTGCCGGAGGGCGACGCGCCCGGCGTGCACCGGGCAAAGCCCGCGGACGCGACCGAACCGGTCCGCTGGCAGGGCGTGGCGGTGGGCGAAGTGGTGGACGTCGCGTGGATCGGACGCATCGTCGTGCTGCGCGCGGCGACCAGCGCGCCCCGCGAACTGGATCTGGCCAACCTGCGCCGGATGCTCGCGACAGTGCCGAGCCGCTGCAGCCGGTCGCCAGGGCCGCCGTTGCAGTCGCGTGACGGGGTGTGGGATGCGCTGCTGCTGATGCGTTCGCGGCGGGTGCCGGATTTGGAGATCCACTCCGACGCGGCTGGAATGTAAGGCTGGCTTGCGTCGGAAGACCGTGCGCGCGCCCGCTTCGAGCTGCGGTCGGCGCCCTGATCAGGGCGCCGGATGGAGGTAGACGCGGGTGCTGATCGCCACTTCGTCGGGGATCGTGCCGGTATCGGCCCAGTCGCCGCCACCGACGCCGAACTGCAGCCGCTTGACCGTGGCACGACCCGAGAGCAGGGCCGGTTTGCCCGGCGTCCAGGTGAATTCGAGGGTGACCGGCTGGCTGACGCCGCGCAGGCTGAGGGTGCCGTCGGCGGCATAGCGGTTCTCGCCGAGCGGACGGACGCCTTCGGCCACGTAGCGCGCCTGCGCGAAGCGGGCGACATCGAAGAAGTCGGCGCCGGCCAGGGTGGAGTCGCGGTCGGCGTTGCCGGTGCGGGTGCCGGCCAGGTCGATGGTGACATCGAGCCGCGCCTGGCCCGGCTGGGCCGGGTCGAAGCTCAGCTTCGTGTCGAAGCCGCCGAACTGGCCGCTGAACACTTCGCCGTCGTACTTCGTCGCGAAGGCCAGCGAGGAACCGGGCGCCTGCACGTAATCGGCGGCATGGGCGGGGGCGAGCATCGACACCAGCAGGGCGGCGACGGCGGCGGGGGTCGTGAGGGGGTGGGACATGTCAGGGCTCCTGGCCGGATCGGGCGCGGGCGCCGCGCGCTGGCAGCATGCGCAGCAGGGTGTCGTCGCGCTGGAACAGGTGATGGTAGAAGGCCGCCCCTGCATGGGCGGCCACCAGCGCCACCAGCACCCAGAACAGCAGGCCGTGCGCCTCGCGCGCGGCATCGGCCAGCCACTCGCTGGGCGCCACCAGCTTCGGCACCGCGAACTGCCCGAAATAGCGGAACGGGCGCAGCCCGCTGGCCGAATCGTAGAGCCAGCCCGACAGCGGCATCGCCAGCGCCACCGCGTACAGCAGCCAGTGGGTGAGGCTGGCGATCGCGGCCTGCCAGCCGGGCGTGCCGGCCACGGGCGCGGGCGCGCCTGCGTACAGGCGCCAGCCCAGGCGCGCCAGCATCAGCGCCAGCACGGTGATGCCAAGCGACTTGTGGGCGGTATAGACCCAGAAGTACTTCGGCGTGCGCGGCAGGTCGTCCATGACGAGGCCGGCGATGGCCAGCACCAGGATCAGCAGCACGATCAGCCAGTGGAAGGCCTGGCTGACGGCGCCCCAGCGTTCGCGGGTGTTGCGCAGGGTCACGGGACGGACTCCGGTTGGGAAACGGGTTCGGGCTCGGCCTGCCCGGAGGCGTTTTCAGATTCAGAGGGCGCCTGCCGGGTCTGCGGCGTTGGACCGGCGACATCGTCCTGCGGTTCCGCCGCGCCCGGATCGCGCGTGCGGGTGGCCTCCGCCTCGATCCGCAGTTCCACAGCATCGCCGATCATCGAGCGCCAGGCGGTGATGCCGAACTCGGCGCGGCTCAGGGTCGTGGTCGCGGAGAATCCGACCGTGCGCCGGAACGGCGGCAGCGGATGGCGACTGGCATCGTTGAGCCGCACCTGCAGCGCCACCTCGCGGGTCACGCCGCGCAGGTCGAGCTCGCCGTGGACGATGGCGCTGCGCTCGTCCAGCGCCTCGACGCGGGTGGAGCGGAAACGTGCGACCGGATGTGTGCCGGCATCGAGCAGGTTGCGCCCCAGCGTGGCCTTGTTCCAGGCCTCGTCGCCGAAATCCAGCCGCTGCAGCGGGATCTCGACCTCCACGCGCGCCTGCGCCCAGTCGCCGGGAGCGAAGTGGATGGTGCCGGTGCTGCCCGACACCGTGCCCAGCGCGGTGGAGAAGCCGGCGTGGTCGACGGCCACCAGGATGCGCGTATGCACCGGATCGAGCGCATAGGCAGGCGGCGCGGCCCGGGCACTCGTGGCCACGGCCGAAGCGAGCAGCAGGCAGGCGATCGCGGACAGTCGCGGCAGGAGGCGGGGCATCGGCGGCTCGCGGGCGGGTAGTGCGGCATTCTAGGCCGCGCCGACGCCGGCCACGCGGGCTTGCGCCGACAACGGTGCGTTGCGACGATGCCGGGTCGCGCGCCGCGGGTGCGCCAGGGACGGGCGTGGCGAGCAGGGGAGGCCGGTGCGGACGATCGCCTTGACAGTGCTGTTGTGGTGGCTGGCGGCGGCAGGTGCGGCGGCCGCGCCGGAGCCGCTCGCGCCGCCGCAGCTGCCGATGCCGCGCCAGATCAGCGTGTACGACGGGCTGCCGTCGAACCGCATCAACGCGCTGGCGGAGGATCGCCAGGGCTACCTGTGGATCGCCACGCGCGACGGGCTCGCCCGCTACGATGGCGTCGGCTACCGCATCTGGCGCGTCGGCGACGGCCTGCGCGACAACCACGTCTGGACCGTGTTCGTGGACGACCGCGACCGCGTCTGGATCGGCACCCAGAACGGCGGACTGGCGATGCTCGACGCGTCGCGCCGCGACTTCGTCCATTTCGATCGCGGCACGCATCCGCAGATCGGCAGCGACGACGTGTGGTCGGTGGCGCAGACGCCCGATGGCGCGATCTGGTTCGGCACCGCCGACGGCGGCCTGCACCGCATCGACGAAGGCGGCACGATCCGGCGCTTCATGCCCGAGGTCGGCAATCCGCGCAGCCTGCCCTCGGCCTCGGTCACCTGGCTGCGCGTGGACCGGCGTGGCCGGCTGTGGGTGGGCACCTACCATGGGCTGGCACGCTGGACCGGCGATGGCTTCGACCGCCTGCTGCAGGACGTGCGGCCCAGCCCGGCGGTCAACGCACTGGTGCTCGACCAGGCCGGCGACCTGTGGATCGGCACCTCCAGCAGCGCCTGGGTGTATCGCGACGCCAGCGGCGCGATCGAGCCGGCGCCCTGGCGCGATCCCGTGCTGGGGCAGCCGGTGCTGAGCATGCTGGTGCAGGACGGCCAGGGCGCGCACTGGCTCGATACCCGCAGCGGCCTGGCGCTCGAACGCGGCGGCCGCATCGAGGACGTGCCGCTGTACAGCAACACCAGTCGCGGCCTGGTGCGGCCCGCCTGGTCGGCCGCGCTCGAAGACCGCGAGGGCGGCCTGTGGCTGGCCAGCTCCGAGACCGGGCTGTGGCACCTGCCGGCCAACTGGCGCAATTTCACCGCGCTGCGCCGTCGCCTCGACGATCCGGACTCCTCCGGCAACGCCTTCGTCTACAGCGCCACGCCCGCCATCGACGGCGGTTTCTGGCTGGTCGGTACCGGCGGCGTGCTGGACTGGCTCGATCCGCACACGGCCCGCGTGCAGCACCGCGCCAGCGGCGTCTGCGGGGACCTGCTGCCGTATGTGGTGCGCGAGGTGCGCGACCGCAGCGTGTGGATCGGCTGCCATGGCTCCATCACCCGCTACGACCCGGCGATCGGGGCGATGCGGCGCTGGTTCCAGGGCGATGCGGTGGATCCGGCCCCGCCGGGCGTGGTCACCCAGATCGTCGAGGAGCCCGACGGTGCGATCTGGCTCGCCTCGACCGATGCGCTGCAGCTGCGCGGTCCGGACGGCGAGCTGCGCGCCACCGTGGCGGCGGGTGGTCCCGAAGGCTTTCCGCTCGGCAACGCCCTGCAGCAGGTGTCGCGCGGCCCGGACGGCGCGCTGTGGCTGGCCACCTCGCGCGGGTTGCTGATGTGGAATGCGGGCGCGCGCGCGTTCGAGCCGGTCCCGGGCGGGCCCGGGTGGCAGGTGTTCGCCTTCGGCTATGCGCCGGACGATACGGTCTGGGTCGGCGGCAGCGGCATCCTGGTGTCGTACCGCTGGACCGGCGCCGAGCTGATCGCCGAACGCACCGTGGACGCGCGCCACGGTCTGCCGGCGGTCGCGCCCGGCGGCCTGGCGGTGGATGCCTCGGGCGTGGTGTGGATGAGCACGCCGCGCGGCCTGGTGCGCTATGACCCGCAGCGCGAGCGCCTGCGCGTGTACAGCGTGCTCGACGGCCTGCCCAGCCAGCAGTTCAGCGACTATCCCTTCGAGGCCTCGTCGCGCGGCTACATCGCCGTCGGCACCGCCGATGGCCTGCTGCTGTTCCACCCGCGCCAGGTGCAGGTGAGCGACCGCGCGCCGACGCTGGCGGTCGAATCGGTCAGCCTGCGCCGCGGCGAGGCCGTGGTCGACCTTCCGGTCGATGAGCCCATCGTCCTGCAGCACGACGATCGCGACCTGCGCGTGGTCGCGCGCCTGCTCTCGTTCACCGACGCGCACGCCCATCGCTACCGCTACCGGCTGCAGGGCTACGATCCCGACTGGGTCGAGGCCGGTGCCTCGGGCGAGCGCGTGTTTCCCAGCCTGCACCACGGCCGCTACGTGCTGGAGCTGCAGGCGCGCACCGCCGACGGCGAATGGACGCCCGTGCAGCGGCTCGAGCTGCGGGTGCGCGAACCGTGGTGGCGCACGGGCACGGCCACCGCCATCTGGATCCTGTCGGTGCTGGTGCTGCTGGCGCTGGTGGCCAGCCAGTACCGCGCGCGGCTCAAGCGCCGCCACGCCTGGCAGCTGGCCGAGCACAAGCGCGAGCTGGCCGAGCAGGCCTCGCTGGCCAAGACCCGCTTCCTGGCCACCCTGGGCCACGAGGTGCGCACGCCGATGACCGGCGTGCTGGGCATGAGCGAACTGCTGGCCGCGACCGACCTGGACGAGCGCCAGCGCGGGCACGTCGAATCGATCCGCCGCGCCGGCGAACACCTCCTGCGCCTGGTCAACGACGCGCTGGACCTGGCGCGGATCGAGGCCGACCGCCTGCAGCTCGACCAGCAGCCCTTCGACCTCCATGCGCTGGTGCGCGAGGTGGTGGCGTTCTGCGCGCCGCAGGCGAGGCAGCGCGGCCTGGCCTTCGACGACGCGATCGCCCCCGGGGTGCCGCGCTGGATGCTGGGCGACGCCGGGCGCGTGCGCCAGATCCTGCTCAACCTGCTCGGCAACGCCGTCAAGTTCACCGAGCGCGGCAGCGTGGCGCTGCACGTGGACGCGATGCAGCCCGAAGGCGTGCGCCTGAGCGTGCGCGACACCGGGCCGGGGCTCAACGAGGAGCAGAGGCAGCGCCTGTTCCGCCGCTTCGAACAGGCCGAGGGCGCCCGCACCAGCGCCCGCTATGGCGGCAGCGGCCTGGGCCTGGCGATCTCGCAGGAACTGGCCGCGGCGATGGGAGGCCGCATCGACATCGACAGCGCGCCGGGCCAGGGCACCACCTTCATCGTCGAGCTGCCGCTGCAGGCCTGCGCGCCGCCGGCGGAGGAGGAGCCCGCGGAGATCGTCGCCGCGCCGCGAGGGCTGTCCCTGCTGCTGGTCGAGGACGATGCCACCATCGCGCGCGTGGTCAGCGGCCTGCTCGAAGGCCAGGGCCACCGCGTGGTGCATGTCGCGCACGGACTGGCCGCGCTGTCGGAGCTGCCGGTGAACGCGTTCGACGCCGCCCTGCTCGACCTCGACCTGCCCGGCATCGACGGCCTGGCGCTGGCGCGGCTGATGCGCGGCAACGGTTTCGACGCACCGCTGATCGCGGTGACCGCGCGCGCCGACGGCGAGGCCGAGGCCGCCGCCGCCGAGGCGGGATTCGACGCCTTCCTGCGCAAGCCGGTGACCGGCGCGATGCTCGCCGGCGTGCTGGCGGAGGTCGTGCGGCGCTGAGCGCCGGCCCCGGAGCTGCGCCGTGCTCCACGCGTTTCCGCGCCAGCCGCTCCGGTAGTCCGGTCCTGCACTGGGAATTCTCCGACAAGCCCGGCGGCATCCGACCGATGCCCGCCGCTGCGCGGGCAGGCCAGGCTTGCAGCGCCATCCGACCGGAGCCGCCCCATGGGAACCCGCTGCGCGCTGCTGCTGTTCGTCTTCATCGCCGTCTGGGCCGGCGCGTGCGCGGCGCAGCCGCCGCGGGTCATGCTGGCCACGGAATACAGGCCCGACATCCGGGTGGAGGACTACTGGGTCAGCGAGAAGCTCGACGGCGTGCGCGGGCACTGGGACGGGCACGCGCTGTGGACGCGCGGCGGCGGGCGGATCGCGGCGCCGGCGTGGTTCGTCGCGGGTTGGCCGTCCGTGCCGCTGGATGGCGAACTCTGGGTCGCGCGCGGTCGTTTCGACCAGGTCAGCGCGATCGTGCGTGCGGGGCAGGCCGATGACGCCGCGTGGCGGCAGGTGCGCTTCATGGTGTTCGACCTGCCGACGCACGCAGGCGGGTTCGAAGCACGCCTGGCGCGCCTGTGCCGGCTGCTCGACGATGCAGGGGTGCCGTGGCTGCTGCCCGTCCGGCAGGAACGCCTGGCCGACGGCGGCGCGCTGCAGGCGCGGCTGAAGGCGGTGGTCGCAGCCGGCGGGGAAGGACTGATGCTGCACCATCGCGATGCGCGCTACCTCGCCGGCCGCAGCAGCGGACTGCTCAAGCTCAAGCCCTGGCAGGACGCCGAGGCGCGCGTGGTCGGATACACGCCCGGGCGCGGCAAGTACGCGGGCATGACCGGGGCGCTGGTGGTGGAGCGGCCCGACGGGCTGCGCTTCCGCCTGGGCAGCGGGCTCGACGATGCGCAGCCGGCATCGCCGCCGCCGCTCGGCAGCCTGGTCACCTACCGCTACAGCGGCGTGACCGGCCGGGGCGTGCCGCGTTTCGCACGCTTCCTGCGCGTGCGCCACGACATGCCGCCAATGGAGCCGAGATGAGGCCGGCCCGACCCGCGGGGCGAGGCCGTCCGCCCCACCGCCAGCGAGGCCTCAGCGCGCGCTGTAGGCGTGGACCTCGTCGACCAGTACGGCCACGTGCTCCGGGTTCATGTCCGGCGACATGCCGTGGCCGAGGTTGAACACGTGCCCTTCGCGCGAGCCGCCGTTGCCGTCGCGGTAGCTGTCGAGCGCGCGGCGCACCTCGCGACGCACCGCATCGGGCGAGCCGTAGAGCGTGGTGGGGTCGAGGTTGCCCTGCAGGGCGACGCGGCCGCCGGTGCGGCGCGCAGCCTCGCCCAGCTCGACCAGCCAGTCCACGCCAATCCCCTCGGCGCCGGTGTCGGCCAGGTCTTCCAGGTAGGCGGCGGTGCCTTTGCCGAACAGGATCAGCGGCGTGCGCTGCGCGCCTTCGCCGCGCTCCAGGCCCTGCGCGATGCGCTGCAGGTAGGGCAGCGAGAACTCGCGGTACATGGCCGGCGAGAGCACGCCGCCCCAGGTGTCGAACACCTGCAGCGCCTGCGCGCCGGCCGCCCGCTGCGCGGCGAGGTAGGCGACCACCGCGTCGGCGGTCACCGAGAGCAGCGCGTGCAGCGCGGCCGGTTCGTTGAGCGCCATCGCCTTGATGCGCGCGAAATCCTTGCTGCCGCCGCCCTCGACCATGTAGCAGGCCAGGGTCCAGGGGCTGCCGGAGAAGCCGATCAGCGGCACCGCGCCGTCGAGTTCGCGGCGGATCACGCGCACCGCGTCCATCACGTAGCCCAGCTCGGTCTCCATGTCGGGCACGCCCAGCTTCGCCACGTCGGCGGCGCTGCGCACCGGCCGCTCGAACTTCGGGCCCTCGCCCTCGACGAAGTACAGGCCCAGGCCCATGGCGTCGGGGATGGTGAGGATGTCGGAGAACAGGATCGCCGCGTCCAGCGGGAAGCGGCGCAGCGGCTGCAGGGTGACCTCGCAGGCCACGTCCGGGTTCTTGGCCATGCCCAGGAAGCTGCCGGCCTGGCGCCGGGTCTCGCGGTACTCGGGCAGGTAGCGCCCGGCCTGGCGCATCAGCCACACCGGCGTGCGGTCCACGGGTTCGCGGCGCAGGGCGCGCAGGAAGCGATCGTTCTTCAGGGGGCTGGTCATGGCGTTTCCATCGGCGGTCGTCGGCCCGGACGGCCCGTCGCGCGCAGCGCGCGACCGGGCGGCCCGCAGCGACGGTGCGCGGGCAGGGCGGGAATGGGTGGAACGGGCCGGGGCGGCAGGGTCCGCGGCGTGGCGATGCTCACTTCGGCGCGCCCGTGCCTTCGGCGTACATCAGCTGGAAACCGCGGCGCAGCTGGGCGTCGCGGGCATGTTCGAGCGCGGCCAGCGCGCTGGCGTGGTCCAGGTACTGCTCGCGGCGCAGGGTGCTGCGGCCGCCGGTCTGGCCGGTTTCGCGCAGCAGCGTCCAGGCGCCCAGCAGGTCCGGCTGCAGGGTCAGCTGCACGAAGCGCGGGGCTTCGCGACCGTCGGGACGTTGTTGCAGGAGCAGGCGCATGGGCCGCCCATTGTACGTCGCGGCGCGGCCGCGGCCCGACCCCGCGCGCCGGCGGCCGGATCAGGCCTCCAGGACCGCGCGCACCGCGTCCTCGGGGACGTCGGCCTGCACCCGGGCGCGGCCCGGGCCGTCCCAGACGATGAAGCGCAGGCCGCCGGCCTGGGCCTTCTTGTCCAGGCGCATGTGGCCCAGCAGGGCTCCCGTGTCCAGGCCGGCGGGCGGATCGACCGGCAGGCCGAAGCGCTGCAGCAGGCCACGCAGGCGCGCGGTGTCGGCTGCGCCGGCCAGGCCCAGGCGTTCGGACAGGCGCGCGGCCTGGACCATGCCCACGGCCACCGCTTCGCCGTGGATCAGCCCGCCATACCCCTGTTCGGTCTCGATCGCATGGCCGAAGGTGTGGCCGAAGTTGAGCAGGGCGCGTTCGCCGTGCTCGAACGGATCGCGCTCGACGATCGCGGCCTTGTGCGCGCAGCTGCGCGCGATCGCCTCGGCCAGCGCGCCGTCGTCCATCGCCAGCAGCGCCGCGGCATTGGCGTCGAGCCAGTCGAGGAAGGCGGCATCGATGATGGCCCCGTACTTCACCACCTCGGCCAGGCCGGCGCGCAGTTCGCGCGCGGGCAGGGTGCGCAGGGTGGCGGTGTCGGCCAGCACCGCGCGCGGTGGATGGAAGGCGCCGACCAGGTTCTTGCCCTGCGGCAGGTCGACCGCGGTCTTGCCGCCCACCGAGGAGTCGACCATCGCCAGCAGGGTGGTCGGCAGCTGCACGCAGTCGACGCCGCGCATCCAGGCCGCCGCGGCGAAGCCGGCCAGGTCGCCGACCACGCCGCCGCCCAGGGCGTACACGGTGGCGTCGCGGCGCGCGCCGGCGCGGGCGATCGCGTCGATGGCCTCGCCGAAGCGCGCCAGCGTCTTGGAGGCCTCGCCGGCCGGCAGCGTCCAGTGTCCGACCCGCAGCCCCGGGCGCGCCGCCCGCAGCGCGTCGAGCACGCGCTGCAGGTAGAGCGGGGCGACCGCGTCGTCGCTGACCACGAAGGCGTCGCCGCCGCGCAGGGTGGCGGCCAGCAGGGCGCCGTCGTCGAGCAGGCCGGGGCCGATGGTGATGGTGTAGGCGCGGTCGCCGCCGACGGCGACCTCGCGGCGTGGCTGGGTCATGCGCTGGCGGTGTCCTTCAGCTGCGGATCCGGGCCGCGATGCCAGCGCGCCTGCAGCAGGCGCGCCAGCTGCACGGCCGCCTGCGGCGGGAACCAGGGGTCGGTGTCGAAACGCAGGTCGGCGATTTCCTCGTACAGCGGCGCGCGCTGCTCGGACAGGCGCTGCAGCACCTGCTCGCGGTCGTCCCCGGCGATCAGCGGGCGGCTGCGGTCGCGGGCCAGGCGGTCGAGCTGGCGCGCCAGGCTGACCTGCAGGTACACCACGAAGGCGCGCTCGCGCATGCGCTGGCGGCTGCCGGCATCGAGCACCGCGCCGCCACCGGTGGCGATCACCTGGCCCTCGTCCAGCAGCAGGTGCGCCAGCGTCGCCGATTCGCGCGCGCGGAAGCCGGCCTCGCCCTCGCATTCGAAGATGGTGGGGATGGTGGTGCCCGTCCGCGTCTCGATCTCGCGGTCTGCATCCACGAACGCCAAGCCGAAGCGCCCGGCCAGGCGCCTGCCGATCGAGGATTTGCCGGCGCCCATCGGGCCGACCAGCACCAGGTTGGGGGCGGGGTTCATGCCGTGGATCGTAGCAGTCCGCGGCCACCGGTCGCCGCGGTGGCGAGCGCGACATGGACGGTTGCAACCGCGACCGTTCCCTGCCGGCTTCTCCTCGCAACCGTCTTGACGACCAGCGTCCCCGGGACAGTGTCCCCACGGTCCGCTCCTGCCGCCGCTCGCTACTGCCGTTTCCTGCGCCAACTTCCTTGCGCGTGTCCTTGCGCCAGTTTCCTTACGCCGGAGCCCCGCGCCGATTCTGTGTGACCTGCGCATCGCGACGCTGGTCCCGTCCGCCGTAGGAGGCTTGGTCCGCCTCGACGAATCACGACGTCAGCAGCAGCGGCAAGTACGCGGGCCGCTCCCAAACTCCTGCGCACTGCACAGCCCACCCGCCGGTGCGGCCCGCACACGCGGTCGACCCTATCGCGCGGTGGCAGGCACCGGGACGCCGTTGGGCGTCGACGGGGAGGCGAGCGCCTGACCGGCGTCGACATCGGCGAGCAAGGCCTGCAGGCTGGCGATCTCGTGGGGATCCGCGCTGCCCAGCGCCGACAGGGCCTCCACCGCCTCGGCGAGCAGCGCGCGGCCTGCGCCAGTCTCGCCGGACTGCAGCAGCAGTCGTCCGCGGAGCGCGCGCAGGCGCTGGTCCCAGCCCGGCGTGGAGTCGCCGGCGGTAAGCGATGCGACATTGAGTCCGTCCAGCACGCGCAACCCCTCGGCGTGCCGGCCTTCCTCGGCCAGGGCCTTGGCCAGCGCATAGCGGAAGCTGTGGGCGGCGACGTTGTCCTCGCCGAAATGCCGGCGCAGGCCGGACTCGGCCTGGCGCAGATAGTCCAGGCCCGTCTCGCGATCGCCGCAGTCGTATTCCTTGAAGCCCAGGTTGCCGGTTTCGACCAGCGTCGCCTGCCGTTCTTCGCCGTAGCGCGCGGCCATGCGCGTGCGCACCACGCGCGCGATCTCCAGCGCCTGTTCGCAGCGCCCGGCGTAGTCATGAATGCTGGCCACGGTGGAGAGCTGGACCAGGGTGGTGTAGTCGTCCGGGCCGAGGATGCGCCCGGTGGCGGCCGCGGCGGCTTCGGCCAGCGGCAGCGCCTCGTCATACTGCCCGAGGTTGCGCAGCGCGCGGGCGAGCATGATGCGGTGGCCGGCCACCTTGCCCTCGCCGATCCGGCGCGCGTCGAACAGCGGCTCGGCCAGCATCGCGCGCAGCTGCGCGATCGCGCTCGCCAGATCGCCCTGGCGCAGCGTGCCGTCGGCGAGGTTGCTGCGGATGTTCGCGGCCATCTGCGCATCGTCCGGCCGCAGCTTCCGCTGCAGCCGGTCGGCGCGACGATAGGCCTCCAGCGCCGGTTCGACCTGCAGCTGTTGGAAGTGGAACACGCCGCGCGCGTAGGCCGCTTCCAGCGCCAGCTCGCCATCCTCCTGCAGGCGCGGCCCGACCTCTGCATCGGTGGCTTCGAGCAGCGTGCCTGCCTCGGCGATGTGCGCGGCGGTGTTCGAGTAGGCCAGCGTGCGCACCAACGCGTAACGCGTGCGCAGGGTGAGCGGATCAGCGGGGCCGAAGGCGCGCGCATAGTGGCGCTCGGCTTCGCGCAGGTGGGCCACGCTGCGCTCGCGGTCGCCCAGCGTGCGCCAGGCCTGGCCGAGCGCGGCGTGCACGCCGCCGCGGGTGGCCGGGTCGTCGGCGAACCGCCGGCCGACCTGGTCCGAGGCCAGCTCGAGCACCTCGCGCACACTGGGGTCGCGCTCGAAACCGCTGCCGCCGGGACTGAGCGCGCCGAGCAGGTCGTCGCTGAGAAAGCCGGACACCGCCTCGGCCCGCGCGGCCTGCATGGCCGCGGCCTCGCGCAGGCGCTCGCTCCGGTACCAGAGCAGCGAGCTGGCGAGCAGGCCGATGCTGAGCACGCCGATGGTGGCCGCGATCCACGGCCGCCGCGCGCGCGCCTGCTCCAGCGCCCGCTGCGCCTGTTCGGCGGCGCGTGCCGATCCGGCGCGCCGCTGCGCGTCGGTACGACGCTGCGGCAGCGTCGAGAGCCGCTCGACCAGCTCGGCCACGCTGCCCAGGCGCCTGGCCGGATCGCCGTCGGTGGCGCGGGAGATGTCCCCGGTCAGCAGCGGGTCGTCGATGTCGCGCTCCCAGCCGGGCGCCATCGGTCGGCGCAGGTCGCCGACCAGCAACTGGTAGAGCAGCACGCCGAGCGCGTACAGGTCGCTACGCACCGTCGGCGGCTGCCCGGCCACCAGTTCGGGCGCCAGGTACAGCGGCGTGCCGCCGCTGCCGGCGTCGGGCCGGGTCACGGTCAGGCCCAGGCCGGTGATGCCCAGCTCGGCCAGCCGCCCGGGCTGCAGCAGCCGGCTGCTGCCGAAGTCGGTGAGGCAGGCCTGCCAGCCGCCGCCGTGGCGCTGCCGGACCAGGATATTGGCCGGCTTGATGTCCTTGTGCAGCACGCCTACGCCGTGGGCGGCGTCGACCGCGCACGCGACCTGGAGGAAGAAGTCCACGCGCTGGTCGCGATCCCAGCCGGCGAAGGCCGCGTTCGCCGCGGCCCACTCGACCAGCGAGTCGCCGCCGTACTCGCATTCGAGGAAGCACGGTTCGGTCTCGAAGTTCCAGTCCAGCACCCGCACCAGATCCTCGCGCTCGCCCAGCGTGTCGCGCAGCACCCGCATCAGGGTGGCTTCGCGCTTGATCGCCGACAGCCGCTCGCCACCGCGGCCGAACTTGAACACCCGCGCCTCGCGGCTGCGCGGTTGGCGCGCCAGCCAGACCTCGCTGCCGAGGGTCTGCCCGAGCGGGCGCTCGAGCAGGAAGTGTTCGCGGCCGGGCACCGGCTGGCCGGGCTCGAAGGTCAGCTCGCCGCTGGGGCGGTGGCCGAGCGCGATGCGCTCGACCGGCCCGTCGAAGCGGTAGCCGATCCGCGGCACGGTGACGATCCGCGACTCGCCGCCGGCATCGAGCGCCTTGCGCAGCTTGCCGATGGCGGTGGCGAGCACATGGTCCACGGTCACCCGGCCGGCCCAGACCGACTCGAACAGTTCCTCCTTGGTCACCACCTCGCCGACGTGGCGCAGCAGAAGGGCCAGCACCTGCAGCGGTCTTGGCTCGGCCTCGACGGGCAGGCCGGACACCCGCAGTTCGTGGCGCGCCTCGTCGAACTCCACCGCGCCGAAGCGCCAGCGGTAGACCCGGTCGTCGGGCGGCGGGAGGGCCTGGGGCATGGGTCCGGATCATAGCCGCGCCTGCACGCGGGCGGGCCGCTCGGGCACCGTCCCCCCGCTCCGGCGCGCGATTTGAAGGTTCCTTGAACCCGTCTTGAGGACTTGCGTACCGGCCGCGGCGAGGATGGGGGCACGCGGGGGAGGGAGGACAGGCGATGCGCGTACACCGGACCTGCAGACGGGCTGTCGCCGTGGCGCTGGGACTGCTGTTGTCGGCCTGCGGCGGCGGCTTGGACGGCACGTTCGAGGACGAGCACGGCATGAGCGTGCTCAGCTTCCATCCCGACGGCCGGGTAGTGATGAGCAGCCCGCTGGCGGGCGTGGAGCAGGAACTGGCCTACGAGGTCGATGGCGACCGGATCCGGGTGCGGCTGTCGGAGGATGCCGCCGCCGCGCTGGTGCTCACCAGGGTCGATGCCGACACCCTGTCCGGTCCGGTGGGCATGCGCTACCGCCGCTCCGACTGAAGGATTTTTCCGCGCCGGGCCGCGCACGGCCCGGTACTCCACCACCGACGCGAGGTCCATATGCTCAGCCTGACCCCCGAATACGCCAGCGGCTACATCACCCAGGCCGGCACCGCCAATCCCGTGGTGCTGGAAGCGCGCAGGCAGGAACTGCTGCAGCGCCAGCAACCGGCGAAGATCGGTTCGCTGGCCTTCCTGGCCATCGGCGGACTCCTGACCATCACCATCATCGGCGCCATCCTCGGCATCCCGATGCTGGCCATCGCCGGCTGGGTGCACTGGAAGGTCCGTGGCAACCTGAAGGTGATCGACGATGCCTACCAGGCGCTGGTGTCCCCGCCAGCCGCCGCGCAGGCTTGACGCGGAGGGTCGCCATGCACACCCGTTCTTTCCTGGCACCGCTCGCGCTGGCCGCGGCCACCTACCTCGCCAGCGCCGGCCCCGCCAGCGCGGTGACGCTGGAGCACCTGCAGGACTTCCCCTCGCTGTACGGGCGCTATGGGCCCGGCGGCGATTGCGCGAAGTACCCGCAGGTGCTGATCGACGCCACCGGCTTCGCGCTGGACCGCGGCGGCGGCAGGGTCGAGCGCGCACCGGCCGTGGAGTATTCGGCCAGCTTCTTCGGCCCGACCTACGAAGGCATGTCGGGGGCGTTCTGGCCCTACTGGAGCGACGCCGGCGGCAATCCGATCCTGGTCATCACCGACCATGACGAGAAGCCCGGTGCGCTGGTGGTCGAGCCGCACGACTTCGGCTGGCCGGGTGGGCCGCCGATGCCGGAAAGATTCCGCGACTGGCTGCGCGGTTCGCCCTACGCGAAATGCGGCTGAGCATGTGCCGCGCGGCGATCAGCGCCGCGCGGCGGCGGACCCGCGCTTCCGCAGCGGCCCGGGCCGGCGTTGCGCGTCCAGCGCGACCACGGCCTCGGCGAGACCGGGCAGCGTGCGCAGCGCCTGCCGGCTGACGCGCTCGTAGTGCTGGACGAAGCGCTCGACCTGCTCGAGCGTCATGCCGGCACGCGAGGGATCGCGCGCCTGCAGCGCCTGCTCCTGCTGCCAGCGCCACGCCGGCACGACGTCGAAGCCCGGTGGCTGCAGGAACAGCAGACGGTCGATGCGCCGCCACAGCGCGGGATAGTCCCGGGCGAGGGCCGCGTTGACGTGGCGCCGCCAGCGTCCGTCCGCGTCCTCTTCGCGTTCGAGCGCGTTGGCCGGCGTCTGCAGCGCGGCCTCCGGTTCGGCAGGCGTGCCCAGGAACCAGCCTTCGAACACCACCAGGTCCGCCGCCTCGCAGCGCCAACTTGGACGCGGGAGGCGCCGGTCGGCCAGCTTGTCGAAGGCGGGTACGGCGACCGCGCGTCCGCAACGCAGGGCGTCGAGCGTGTCGCAGGCCAGCGCGAGGTCGTGGGTGCCCGGCGGGCCGCGCGTGGCCAGGAGCGGATGGACCTCGCGCGCCAGGCGCTGGCGTTCGGGCGGGTCGAGATAGAAGTCGTCGATGGACACCGCCACCGCGCGCAACCCCCGCGCCTGCGCCGCCGCGACCAGCTGCGCGGCGAGCGTCGACTTGCCGCTGCCCTGCAGGCCCGAGATGCCGTAGACCTCCGCGCCCGCCTCCAGCGCGTCGTCGAGCACGCACGCGACCAGCGCATCCGGGAATCCGTGCGGCGGAGCCGCGTGCGCATCGGGGGGCATCGCGCCACAATAGCCCAATGAGCTGCGCAGACCTGCAGGCCGAGGCCCTGGCCACTTTCGATGCCCTGTTCGCCGAGGCGCTGGCGGCGGGTGAACCCGATCCCACCGCGATGACGGTGGCCACCGCCACGCGCGACGGCCTGCCCTCGGCGCGCACCGTGCTGCTCAAGGCGCACGACGCGCGCGGCTTCGTGTTCTACACCCACCTGGACGGGCGCAAGGGCCGCGAACTGCAGCTCAACCCGCACGCGGCGCTGCTGTTCCACTGGCCGCGCGTGCGCAGCGGCGTGCAGGTCCGCATCGAGGGGCCGGTCGAGATCGTCGACGACGCAGAGGCCGACGCCTATTTCGCGACGCGGCCGCGGGTGAGCCAGCTCGGGGCCTGGGCGTCGAAGCAGTCCGAAGTGCTGGCATCGCGCGACCAGTTCGAACAGCGGGTGAGCGAGCTGGAGGCCGAATTCGCCGGGCGCGAGGTGCCGCGGCCACCGCGCTGGACCGGCCTGCGCGTGCGCCCGGACCGGATCGAGTTCTGGTACGGCGGCATGTTCCGCCTGCACGAGCGCTGGCTGTACGAGTTCGACCTGACCGGCCAGTGCGCCAAGCGGATGCTGTATCCGTGACCGCGAACGTGGCGCTGCGCCCGGCCAGGCTGCCGGACGATGCGGCTGCCTGGGGAGGCATGCGCCAGGCGCTGTGGCCCGAGGAGCCTGCCGTCGGCACGCTCGCCGAACTGCTCGCCGCCGCCCACCCGCAGGATGCCGCCTGCGTGCTGCTCGCCGTCGCCGGCGGCGAGGCGGTGGGATTCGCCGAGGCGCGCCTGCGCAGCGAGTACGTCAACGGCACCACGACCTCGCCGGTCGGCTTCCTCGAAGCCTGGTACGTGGTCCCGGAATGGCGCGGGCGCGGCGTGGGCCGTGCCCTGGTCGACGGCGTTGAAGCGTGGACGCGCAGCCGTGGCTGCGTGGAGCTGGCGTCCGATGCGCTGATCGACAACCACGCCTCGGTGGGCGCTCACCGGCGCTGCGGATTCGAGGAAACCGAACGCGTGGTCTGCTTCCGCAAGTCGCTGGCATGAGCATCGGCCCGCGGCGGATCGTCTGCCTGACCGAGGAACCCACCGAAGTCCTGTACGCGCTCGGCGAGCAGGACCGCATCGTCGGCATCAGCGGCTTCACCGTGCGCCCTGCGCGCGCGCGCCGCGAGAAACCGAAGGTCAGCGCCTTCACCAGTGCGAAGATCGAGGCCATCCTGGCGCTGCGGCCCGACTTCGTGGTCGGCTTCTCCGACATCCAGGCCGACATCGCTGCCGAGCTGGTGCGTCGCGGGGTCGAAGTGTGGATCAGCAACCACCGCAGCGTCGACGGCGTCCTCGACTACGTACGCCGGCTGGGCGCACTGGTCGGTGCGAGCGCACGCGCCGACGCCTATGCCGACGCGCTGGCGCGCGGCTTGGAGGCGATCGCCGATGCGTCGGCGGCGCTGCACGCCAGGCCGAAGGTCTATTTCGAGGAATGGGACGATCCGCTGATTACCGGCATCGGCTGGGTCGCCGAACTGGTGCGCATTGCCGGCGGCGACGATGTGTTCCCCGAGCTCGCCGCCGAGCCGCTTGCAAAGGCGCGGATCCTGGCCGACGGCGCGCCGGTGGTCGCGCGAGCGCCGGACATCATTCTCGGCTCGTGGTGCGGCAAGAAGTTCCGGCCGGAGAAGGTTGCCGCAAGGCCGGGCTGGAGCGCGATCCCCGCGGTACGCGACGGCGAGCTGCACGAAATCCGCTCGCCGCTGATCCTGCAGCCCGGCCCGGCGGCGCTGACCGACGGGGTGGGCGAGATCGCGCGCATCATCCGGCGCTGGGCCGACCGCCGCGCCTGACGGGAAGGGCGGCGGAACGGGGCGGACTACTGCGCGAAGACGTCGCGGCTGAAGCGCAGCACCTGCGGGGCCTCGGCGCCCTCGCGCAGGACGGTGACCTCAAACGCGAGGGTATCGGGCGGCGCCACCCGGACCATGCCGACATAGTCGATGAAGCCCTCGCTGCGCACCTCGCGCATGGCCACGTCCTGCCAGACCCCGCGCAGGTCGCGCGCACGGGCACTCACCTGCGCCGGCAGCGCGGTCTCGTCGTGCTCGGGGCCCTGGCGCAGGCCGACCAGCAGCAGCTGCGCGCCGCGGTCGGGCGACACGCCATAGCGGGCGGCGATGGCCGGGCCCAAGGACGCGGAGGGCGCGACGCTTGCGCTGATGCGCAGGTCGCCCACCTCCAGCGTGGCCGGCTGCAGGGACGCCGTGCGCTGCGCAGACAGCTCGACCGGGTCGGCCGGCGCGCCGCCGCAGGCGGCGAGCAGGCCCAGCGCCAGCGTCGCCGCCAGCGCACGCAGCCTCGCCGACCCCTCAGTCATTGGCGGCGGACAGTTCGGCGCCACGGCGGGTGGCCGCCTCGATCGCACGGCCGACCAGCGCCCGGAAACCACCGGCCTCGAAGGTCTCGATCGCCGCCTGGGTGGTGCCGTTGGGCGAGGTGACGCGCCTGCGCAGTTCGGCCGGCGGCTCGCCCGAACCGGTCAGCATGCGCGCCGCGCCGAGGATGGTCTGCTGCGCCAGGATGCGCGCCGCGTCGGCCGGCAGGCCCTGCGCGATCGCGGCATCCTCCATCGCCTCGGCCAGCAGGAACACGTAGGCCGGGCCGCTGCCGGAGGTGGCGGTGACCGCGTCCATCTGCGCCTCGTCGGCGATCCAGACGGTCTGTCCGGCGCTGGCGAGCAGCCCGTTGGCGCGCTCGCGTTCCCCGCCATCGACCCGGGCGTTGGCGAACAGGCCGGTGACCCCGGCCCCCAGCAGGGCAGGGGTGTTGGGCATCGCCCGGACCACCGCGAGTCCACCGCCCAGCCAGCGGTCGAGCTGGGCGGCGGTGATCCCGGCGGCGATCGAGACCACCAGCGGGCGCTCGGCGCGGGCGATCGGCGTCAGCGATTCGCAGACCTCGCGCATCACCTGCGGCTTGACCGCGAACACCCAGGTCGCCGCGCCGGGCACGGCCTCCGCCGCGCTGGCGAAGCAGGCCACGCCGAAGTCCTCGGCCAGGCCGGCGCGGGTGCGCGCATCGGGCTCGGCCACGCGGATGCGGTTGCGGTCCGCGCCGGCGGCCACCAGTCCGCCGATCAGGCTGCGCGCCATGTTGCCGCCGCCGATGAAGGCGATCGGGGCGAGGGAGGGCGCGGCGGTAGCGGACTCGGTCATGGCGGACGGGGGGCGGGACGGGGCCACCACCCTAGCGCGAACCCGCGCCCATCGCATGTCGCGGACGGGCAGGCGGCGCGGGCGAACGGGTCATCGCCGTGCGCCGCGGCCAGGACCGGCCGGCGGCGCCTGCGGCCGGCCGGCGACCCGTCCGGCACGGCACGGGCAGGGCTGAATTGTGACCCGCGTACATGGCTATACTCCCGACCGGGGATAGGCTGTCGCCAACCGTCGTGGCGGCCGCATCACGACACACTGCAGCCAGGGGAGCTTGCATGGATATCGCCGAACTTCTGGCGTTCTCGGTCAAGAACAAGGCCTCCGACCTTCATCTGTCCGCGGGCCTGCCGCCGATGATCCGGGTCGATGGCGACGTGCGCCGGATCAACATCCCGGCGCTGGAACACAAGCAGGTGCACGCGCTGGTCTACGACATCATGTCGGACAAGCAGCGGCGCGACTACGAAGAGTTCCTGGAAACCGACTTCTCGTTCGAGATCCCGGGCCTGGCGCGCTTCCGCGTCAACGCCTTCAACCAGAACCGCGGCGCCGGTGCGGTGTTCCGTACCATTCCCTCCGAGGTGCTGACGCTCGAGGACCTGGGCTGCCCGCCGATCTTCCGCGAGCTGATCGAGCAGCCGCAGGGCCTGATCCTGGTCACCGGCCCGACCGGCTCGGGCAAGTCGACCACGCTGGCGGCGATGATCGACCACATCAACAAGAACGAGTACGGGCACATCCTCACCATCGAGGACCCGATCGAGTTCGTGCACACCTCGCAGAAGTGCCTGATCAACCAGCGCGAGGTGCACCGCGACACGCATGGCTTCAACGAGGCCCTGCGCTCGGCGCTGCGCGAGGACCCGGACATCGTGCTGGTCGGCGAGCTGCGCGACCTGGAAACCATCCGCCTGGCGCTGACCGCCGCCGAAACCGGCCACCTGGTGTTCGGCACCCTGCACACCAGCTCGGCGGCCAAGACCATCGACCGCATCATCGACGTGTTCCCCGCCGGCGAGAAGCCGATGGTGCGCTCGATGCTGTCCGAATCGCTGCGCGCGGTGATCTCGCAGGCGCTGCTGAAGAAGGTGGGCGGCGGGCGGACCGCGGCCTGGGAAATCATGGTCGGCATCCCCGCCATCCGCAACCTGATCCGCGAGGACAAGGTGGCGCAGATGTATTCGGCGATCCAGACCGGCCAGCAGCACGGCATGATGACGCTCGACCAGCACCTGCAGGACCTGGTCAAGCGCGGCATGATCACCCGCCAGCAGGCCCGGGAATACGCCAAGGAAAAGCGCCTGTTCGAATGAGCGGGCGCGCGCCGGCAACGACGTTTTCGAGGCACCCGGACGCCCGGGTGCGATAAAGGCCAGGAGCTGCTGGCCGCGGCCGGGGCAAGCCCCGTCCCTGGCCCACGGTTCCCGGCTCCGCAGGAGCCACCATGAGCAGCATCGACTTCACCTCCTTCCTCAAGCTGATGGCGCACCAGAAGGCGTCGGACCTGTTCATCACCGCCGGCATGCCGCCGTCGATGAAGGTCCACGGCAAGATCCAGCCCATCACCCAGAATCCGCTGACGCCGCAGCAGTCGCGCGACCTGGTGCTGAACGTGATGTCGCCGCCGCAGCGCGAGGAGTTCGAGAAGACGCACGAGTGCAACTTCGCGATCGGCGTCGCTGGCGTCGGGCGCTTCCGCGTGTCGTGCTTCTACCAGCGCAACCAGGTGGGCATGGTGCTGCGCCGGATCGAGACCAAGATCCCCAGCGTGGAAGAGCTCAACCTGCCGCCGATCATCAAGACCCTGGCGATGACCAAGCGCGGCATCATCATCTTCGTCGGCGCCACCGGCACGGGTAAGTCGACCTCGCTGGCGGCGATGATCGGCTACCGCAACCAGAACTCGACCGGGCACATCATCACCATCGAGGACCCGATCGAGTTCGTGCACAAGCACGAGGGCTGCATCATCACCCAGCGTGAGGTCGGGATCGACACCGACAGCTGGGAGAACGCGCTCAAGAACACCCTGCGCCAGGCGCCGGACGTGATCATGATCGGCGAAGTGCGCACCCGCGAGGGCATGGACCACGCCATCGCCTTCGCCGAAACCGGCCACCTGGTGCTGTGCACCCTGCACGCCAACAACGCCAACCAGGCGATGGACCGCATCATCAACTTCTTCCCCGAGGACCGCCGCGGCCAGCTGCTGATGGACCTCTCGCTCAACCTCAAGGGCGTGGTCGCCCAGCAGCTGATCCCGACGCCCGACGGCAAGGGCCGCCGCGTGGCGATGGAAATCCTGCTCGGCACTCCGCTGGTGCAGGACTACATCCGCGACGGCGAGATCCACAAGCTCAAGGAAGTGATGAAGGAGTCCACCAACCTCGGCATGAAGACCTTCGACCAGGCCCTGTTCGAGCTGTACCAGGCCGGCGAGATCTCGTACGAGGACGCGCTGCGCTACGCCGACTCGCAGAACGAGGTGCGGCTCAAGATCAAGCTCGCCCAGGGCGGCGACGCGCGCACGCTGTCGCAGGGCCTGGACGGCGTCGAGATCGCCGAGGTCCGCTGAGGCCGGTGCGGACCCGCATGGAGCCGCGCCCGGACCGGCGTGCGGCCCTTCCCGCGTGATGACCGGAGCCGATGGGGAAGGCGGCGGACCGGACGTGGTTCTGCTGCCGGGATGGCTGGCCCCGGAGGCGGCGTCGGCCCTGTTCGAGACCCTGCGTGCGGGCCTGCCCTGGCAGGTGCACCGCGTACGGATGTTCGGCCGCGAGATCGACTCGCCGCGACTGAGCTGCTGGATCGGCGATCCCGGCGCGTCCTATCGCTACTCCGGCGTGCGCCATGCGCCGCATCCCTGGCCGCAGGCGCTTTCGGCGCTGCGCGGGCGGCTGGCCGCCGAGACCGGCGCGGACTTCAACAGCGTGCTGGCCAACCTGTACCGCGACGGACGCGACAGCATGGGCTGGCACAGCGATGACGAACCCGAGCTGGGTCCGCGCCCGCTGATCGCCTCGCTGAGCATCGGCGCCACGCGCAGGTTCGTGTTGCGACGACGCGACGATCCCGCGCGCAAGCTCGCGCTGGAGCTGCCGCACGGCAGCCTGCTGCTGATGCGCGGCGACACCCAGGCCGGCTGGCGGCATGCGCTGCCGCGGACCGCCAGGGCGGCCGGCGCGAGGATCAACCTCACCTTCCGCCGGGTGCGATCGCCTGCGCCGCCCTCGTGACCGCACGATGGCGGGCGGCGCGGCTCAGCGCGGCTCGCCGGGGTGCTGGCTGCGCTGGTGGGCGTCGCCCGTGGTCAGGATCCACAGCGCCAGTTCGCCGGTCAGCTGTTCCATGCCGCGCGAGAAAGCGTCGGCGACCAGGGCGATGTCGGTGCCCGCCGACGGGGTGACGCGCTCGAAGGTGCGCGAGGCCACGATCGACTGGTCGCGGCCATGGACCAGCTTGGCGTTGACCTCGATCACCGCGGCCGGCACGGCCTTGCCGGCGTAGTCGGCCTCGAAGCGGCGCACGTCCGTCAGCAGCTTGTAGTCGGGGAACACGCCGGCGCCCTGGCGCGCGACGGCCGGGATCCGGCCCGAATCCTCCAGCGCGCGCAGCAGCGCGTCCTGCAGCATGTCCGGCGGCGGCTTGGCCCAGCTGGCGCCGCGATAGACCTGCAGTTCGCCGGGCAGGGGGCGCACGGCGATCCGGGAGCTGTCGACGATGCGCGCGGCCTGCGGCGCGACCAGGGCCAGCTGCCACTCCACCGTCGGCGCGGAGGCGTCGAGCGTGACGCGCGGATCGGGTGCGTAGATCGTGGACGGTTCGCGATCGCCGCCGCCGAGCAGCGAGCAGCCGGCCAGGGCCAGCGGTAGCAGGACGGCGACGGCATGCCGGATCGTCAACGCGGGGCGGGCGGGGGCTGGACTCACGGTTCGAACTCCTTGGGGCCCTGGCGGCCGAGCAGGTACCGGGCGGGGTTGCCTTCGAGGCGGTCGCTGATCCGGCGCAGGTCGCGCACCAGCCCGCGCAGCTCGCCCAGGGTCGGGCCGAGCTGGCCGAGACCGTCGTTGGCGAAGCTGCTGATCGCGGCCCGGTTCTCGCTGAGGATGGCGTCTGCGCCGCCGGCGGCCGAGTCGAGCCGGGACAGCGTGGAATCGATCCGCGCCACCAGCGCCGGCAGCTTCTGCACCAGCTCGCGGTCGAAGGTGTCGAGCGTGCGGTTGGCAGAGGACATGGTGACGTTCAGCTGCTCGCTGGCCTTGCGCGCGTTGATCAGGATCTCGCGCATGTCCTCGCGCTGCTCGGCGATGGTGCCGGTCATGGTCTGGATGTTGTCGAGCGTGTCGGTGAATCGCTGGACGTTCTCCTCGCTGAGCATGTTGTCCAGGCGCTCGACCAGGCGGTTGGCGGTGTCGGCGATGTTCTGCAGCGCCGAGGCCTCGGTCTCGATCACCGGCGGACCCCCGTTGGGGCCAGCCGCCAGCGGCGGCGCTTCCGGGCTGCCGCCGGTGAGCTGGATGATCGGCGGGCCGGTGAGGCTGGTCATCGACAGGCGCGCGCGGGTATCGGCCTTGACCGGGGCGTCGGCCTGCAGCTTCAGCCTGGCGATCACCTGGCGCGGATCGTTGGGGGCCAGCATCAGGTCGTCCACCGTGCCGATGGCGATGCCGTTGTAGTGCACGCTGCTGCCCTCGGTCAGGCCGGTCACCGGCTCGCGGAACACCACGTGGTACTCGTTCCAGCTGCGGTCCGACGAGTACTTCGCGGCCCACAGCGCGAACAGCAGCAGGAACAGCGTCACCCCGATGGTAAACGCGCCGATCAGCACGTAGTTGGCCTTGGTTTCCATGTCAGGTGTCCTCAGCGATGGCCGCCGTCGCGTGCGCCGCACGCCCGCGCGGGCCATGGAAATAGTCGTGGATCCAGGGATGGTCGATGCGCTCGATCTCGTCCAGCGGCGCCGCCGCGACCACCTTGCGGTCGGCCAGCACCGCGACGCGGTCGCAGATCGCATACAGGGTGTCGAGATCGTGCGTGATCAGGAACACGGTCAGGCCCAGCGCCTGCTGCAGGGTGCGGATCAGCCGGTCGAACGCGGCCGCGCCGATCGGGTCCAGTCCCGCGGTGGGCTCGTCCAGGAACAGCAGCGGCGGGTCCAGGGCCAGCGCCCGCGCCAGCGCCGCGCGCTTGCGCATGCCGCCCGAGAGCTGCGAGGGCAGCTTGTCCAGCGCATCGGCGGGCAGGCCGGCCAGCCGCACCTTGAGCAGCGCCAGCTCGTAGCGCAGGGATTCGGGCAGGTCCGGGTGGTGCTCCTTGAGCGGCACCTGCACGTTTTCGCCGACGGTCAGCGAGGAAAACAGCGCGCCGTCCTGGAACAGCACGCCGGTGTTGCGCTCCAGGTGCAGGCGCTCGCCCGGATCGTCCGAACGAGGATCCACGCCCAGCACCGAGATCTCGCCGGCGTCGGGCTGGCGCAGGCCGATCAGCGAGCGCATCAGCACCGACTTGCCGCTGCCCGAGCCGCCGACCACGCCGATGATCTCGCCGCGGCGCACTTCCAGGTCCAGGCCCTCGTGCACGGTCTGCGCGCCGAAGCGGTTGACCATGCCGCGGACCTGGATCAGCGGCGCGTGCGCGCTGCTGGCGTGATCGGCGATCGGGGATTCCCGGCTGGACCGGGCCAGGGCATCACCTCCGGCATCCCGGCCTTGGCTTCCCTGCTGTTTCGAATGCCCAGTCACCGATCACCAATCCATGTACATGAACCAGATCGCGGCGAACGCATCGAACACGATCACCAGCGAGATCGTCTGCACCACCGCCGAAGTGGTGCGCTCGCCCACCGACTGCGCCGTGCCCTTGACCTGCATGCCCTCCAGGCAGCCGATCAGGCCGATCACCATCGCGAACAGCGGCGCCTTGGACATGCCGATCAGGAAATGGCGCAGCTCCATCTCCTGGTGCATGCGCGCCAGGTAGGCCTGCGGCGGGATGTCGAGGCTGAAGGCGCCCACCGACAGCCCGCCGAGCAGGCCCGAGACCATGGCGATGAAGGTCAGCAGCGGCAGCATCACCAGCAGGGCGATCAGGCGCGGGATCACCAGCAGTTCCACCGGGTCCAGGCCGAGGGTGCGGATCGCATCGACCTCCTCGCGGCTGACCATGGCGCCGATCTGGGCGGTGAAGGCGCTGGCGGTGCGGCCGGCGAGCAGGATCGCGGTCAGCAGCACGCCGAATTCGCGGAGGAAGGCGATCGAGACCAGTTCGACCACGAAGATCGTGGCGCCGAAGTCGGCCAGGATCTGCGCGCCGAGGAAGGCGATCACCGCGCCGACCAGGAACGAGAGCAGGGCCACCAGCGGCACCGCGTCCAGGCCCACCTGCTCCATGTGGTGCACCGTGGGGGTGAGGCGGAAGCGGCGCGGGTCGAGCACGGTGCGGCCGAGCTTGACCAGGGTCTCGCCAAGGAAGCTCACCAGCGCCACGACTTCGCGCGCGTTGTCGTGGACGGCGTAGCCCAGTCGCGCCAGCGCCGCGGCGAAGCCGTACTCGCGGCGCGGCTTGGGGCGCTCGTCGTGGATGTCCTCGATCGCCGAGACCAGGGCGCGATGGTCCTCGCGGAAGCGGAAGTCGTCGTAGTCCAGGTCGCGGCGCTTGGCGTAGCGCAGCAGCTGCAGCACGCCCAGCGAATCGAGCCGTTCGACCGCCGTTGCGTCGATGCGCGACACCGAATCGGGCGCCGAGCGCAGCGCCTGGCCGATCCCGGCGGCGTGGGCCAGCGTCCAGCATCCGGCCAGGCGCAGCACGGCCTGTTCGCCAGGCGCGAGGTCGGCGGTGGGCGGGGTCGCGGTGGAGGCAGTCATCGCCGGCGAGGATACAGGCAACGCCCTGCAAGGACAGGTCACGACCGCCGTGCGACCGGGGGGCGTGCCATGCGATCCTGTCGCTCATGGCCGAACCCCTGCCCGCCAACGCCGCCTACGCGATCCGCATCGCCTTCATCGTCGAACTGGCCGGCCACCTGCACCGCAACGGCACCACCGCGCAGCGCCTGGAGGGCGCGATCGTCTCGGTCGCGCGCCGGCTCGGGCTCGATTGCGAGCCCTGGAGCAATCCGACCGGCCTGATCCTCAGCTTCAACGATCCGCAGCGTCCGCCGGGCGAGAGCGACACCACCCGGGTCATCCGCCTGCCGCTGGGCGAAACCAACCTGTCGCGGCTGTGCGAGGCCGACCGCATCGCCGAAGAGGTCACCGCCGGCCGGCTCGGCATCGCGGAGGGCCATGCCGCGCTGCGCGCGCTGGGTCGGGAGGGGGACTGGCGCACGCACCTGCGCCAGACCTTCGGTTTCGGGCTGGCGGCCGCCAGCGTGGCCGGGCTGCTGCGGCTGCCGTGGCTGGACATCGCCACGGCCGGCGTGACCGGCACGCTCATCGGCCTGCTGCTGTGGGCCAGCCGCAACAGTCCCCAGATGCGCGAGGCCGACGACGCCATCGCGGGCATGCTGGCCGGTGCCCTCGCGGCGCTGGCGGCCACCTTCGTTGGCCCGCTCAACCTCAATACCGTGGTGATCGCGTCGATGATCGTGCTGATGCCCGGGATGGCCCTGACCAACGCCTTCAGCGAGCTCACCAGCCAGCACCTGATGTCGGGGACCGCGCGCCTGTTCGGGGCGATGTCGACCCTGCTCAAGCTCACGGTGGGCACGATGATCGCGCTGACCCTGGCGCAGATGGTCGGGCTGGAGCCGCAGGTGCGCGCATGGCGCCCCCAGCCGGACTGGGTGGAGTGGTGCGCGGTGGTGACCGCCGCCTGGGCCTTCGCGGCGCTGTTCCGCGCCGCGCGCCGCGATTACCTGCTGGTGATGGCGGCGGCCATCGCCGGCTACCAGATCTCCCGGCTGGGCGGGCAATGGCTGGGCAGTCCGGCCGGCGTGTTCCTGTCGGCGCTGGTGATCACCGTGGCCGGCAACGGCTACGCGCGCTGGATGAACCGGCCCGGCGCGCTGATCCGCGTGCCCGGCATCATCATGCTCGTGCCCGGCAGCACCAGCCTGCGCAGCCTGCTGGTGGCGGTGCAGCAGCAGGACATGTCGGCGGGGCAGGCCGCGGCGATCACCGTGCTCAACGTGCTGCTGGCGCTGGTGGCCGGCCTGCTGGTCGGCAACCTGCTGCTCCCGGCGCGCCGCGACCTCTGAGCGGCTGGCGCGAGAACGCCGGCGCAAGGCCGGCGTTCCGGTGTCGCCGGGAGCTGCAGTCCTACTTGATCAGGAAGTCCTCGGGCTTCTTGCCCTTCTTGACCAGGGCGGCCATCCAGCGCGGCTGCTTGCCGCGGCCGGTCCAGGTCTCCTCCGGGTTGCCCGGGTTGCGATACTTCGGCGGCACCTTGCCCAGCTTGCGTCCGGCCTGCGCCGGCGCCCGCTTGGCGGGGGCTTTCTTCGCGCCGCGGCGGGCGCCGCCCGTCGCCGCGCCGCCGAACAGCTCCTCGATCGAATAACCTTCGGCCGCCGCGAAATCGACGATCCGTTTGCGGATCGCCGCAATGGGCTTGCGCTTCTTCAAAACGGTCTTGCGTTGGCGGGCCGCGTTGATCAGCGCGTCGAGCTCCTTGGGCGAAAGTGCATTCAGATCGATTGCCATTCGAAACTCCAGTACGGAAGGAAAAAGGAAGTGGCCGCTCCGTGGCCCGGCGCCATGGTAATGGAGCGCGGCCAGCCGGCAAAATCGCGCTGCGCCGGTTCGCGCCGTTCGCGATTATCGCGGCGTGGTTTTTCCGGGGGATAATCGCCGCTTCTTGCCGCGCGATGGCCGCTGGGTCCGCCGCACCAGCTCGATAAACTGGGACCGGGCCAGGCCGTATCCCCGCGTCCGTCGACGCGATGCGCCGATCCCGCGATCGCGATCGGCGAAACGACGCGCCGCCCGCGCGGGCGGCGCGTCCTGCCTCGCACAGGGTTCGGTTTACCGCGCGAGCAGGCGCGACAGCAGCGCTTCGCGGTCCAGGCTTTCGGATTCCGCGGCGCTGCGCGCACGGTACTCGAACGTGCCCGCCGCAAGCCCGCGTTCGGAAACCACCACGCGGTGCGGGATGCCGATCAGCTCGATGTCGGCGAACATCGGGCCGGGGCGCAGGCCGCGATCGTCGAGCGCGGTGTCGAGTCCGGCCTCGAGCAGTTCGCGGTACAGCGCCTCGGCCGCGGCCGCGACTTCGGCATTGCCCTTGGGATTGATCACGCACACCACCGCCTGCCAGGGCGCCATCGGCGCCGGCCAGACGATGCCGGACGCATCGTGATTCTGTTCGATGGCGGCGGCGACGATGCGCGACACGCCGATGCCGTAGCAGCCCATCGCCGGATGCACGGCCTTGCCGGCCTCGTCGAGCACGGTGCACTGCATGGCTTCGGAATATCGCCGCCCGAGCGCGAACACGTGGCCGACCTCGATGCCGCGCGCCAGCGCCAGGGTGCCCTGGCCGTCGGGCGAGGGGTCGCCGGCGACCACGTTGCGGATGTCGGCCACTTCGTCGGGTTCGGGCAGGTCGCGACCCCAGTTCACACCGGCCAGGTGGAAGCCGCTCTCGTTGGCGCCGACGACGAAGTCGGCCATCGCGGCCACGGCGCGGTCGGCGACGATGCGGATCGGCCGCTTCGCGCCGATCGGGCCGAGGAAGCCGGGCTCGGCGCCCAGGTGCTCGCGGATCTCCGCTTCGGTGGCCAGGCGGTAGTCGGCCAGGCCCGCCAGTTTGGCCAGCTTGATCTCGTTGACCACGTGGTCGCCGCGCACCAGCGCCAGCACGAAGCCGTCCTCTCCCCACAGCGCGACCGACTTGACCGTGCGCTGCAGCGCGATGCCCAGCAGCGCGGCCACGTCCTCGCAGGTCTTCTGGACCGGCGTGTCCACCTTGCGCAGCTGCTCGGTCGCACCGGCGCGCGCGCCCGGCGCGACGGCTTCGGCCAGCTCGACGTTGGCCGCGTAGCCGGAGGTCTCCGAGAACGCCAGCGCGTCCTCGCCCGAGTCGGCCAGCACGTGGAACTCGTGCGACGCGCTGCCGCCGATCGCGCCGGTGTCGGCGGCCACCGCGCGGAACTTCAGGCCCAGGCGGGTGAAGATGCGCGTGTAGGTGTCGTACATGTTGCGGTATTCGCGCTGCAGGTCCTCGTCGCCGACGTGGAACGAGTAGGCGTCCTTCATGATGAATTCGCGCGCGCGCATCACGCCGAAGCGCGGCCGGATCTCGTCGCGGAACTTGGACGTCACCTGGTACAGGTTCACCGGCAGCTGCCTGTAGCTGGCGAACTCCTGGCGGAAGAAGTCGGTCACCGCCTCCTCGGCGGTCGGCGTGAAGCAGTAGTCCTGCTCCTTGCGGTCGCGGATCTTGAGCAGCTGCGGGCCGAACTTCTGCCAGCGGCCGGTCTCCTCCCACAGTTCCTTCGGCTGCACCGAGGGCATCGCCATCTCGATCGCGCCGGCCCGGTTCATCTCCTCGCGCACCACCGCCTCGACCTTGCGCAGCACGCGCAGCCCCAGCGGCGACCAGGTGTAGAGACCGGCGGCCAGGCGGCGCACCATGCCGGCGCGGAGCATCAGCTGGTGGCTGACGATCTCGGCGTCGGCGGGGGTTTCCTTTTCGGTACGGAGGTGGAACTGCGACAGGCGCATCGTCGGGCTCGGAACGGCGGGACGCGCATTCTGCCACGCGTGCCGCGCCGGTTCCGGGCGGATGCCCTCAGCGCGCGGCCTCGATCGCCGGATCCGGATCGATGATGTTGCGCCGTTCCAGCGCCCCCACGTCCACGACGGTGTAGTCGCGATCGCGGGGCGGGATGTCGGTGACCTGGACCACGCCGGCCTCGTCGCGCCAGCGGTAGAGGGTCGGGCCGGAGGCCTTTGCGGACTCGGCATGCGCCGCGGCGGCGGGCGCGGCCTGGGCGGGAGCAGTGGACCGGGCGGCGCCGGGATCGCGCGCCAGCCACCAGGCCAGCGCGGCGGCCCCCACGATGCCTGCGACGATCGCCCAGGCCGTGCGCACGGCTCAGTGCGCGGCTTGCGCGCCGGCGCTGCAGTAGGTCTTGACCGCCGCGTTGGCCAGCTCCAGCTGGCTGCCGCGCTCGGCGTCGTTGAGCGCGCGGCCCGGCTGCCCGTCCTCGCCGGCCTCGTGCACCGGGCGGCCGCTGCTGAGCGCGGCGACATTGGCGCGTGCGGTGGCGCAGTTCGCGTTCTCCGCCGGCACTGTCGCGGACTGGGCCGCGACCGGCTGCGCGCTGCCGGCGCGGTCGCCGCTGAGCACGCGCTGCTGGTAGCTGCCCTTGGGCGGCGGCGTCTGCGAGTAATGGGTGACGCCATTGGCATCCTTCCACTGGTAGACCTCGCCGCCCTGGACGGCGGAAGCGGCCAGCAGGCCGGCGGCGGCGAGCGCCAGGATCGGAAGGCGGGGCATCGGCATTGCTCCTGGGGGCGGGTTTCCCGGCGGGATTGCAGCATCGCCCGGGGCACTGCGCAAGCGCGCGACGACGGAAACGTGAACCGGTCGGCTGGCGACGGGCCGCGCGGGCAAGGGCGCGCCGGCCTCGGGTGGTGGCGTCTGGCGCTACACTGCCGCGATGGATCAACCGACCCCAGCCCCGGCGCGCGGCCGCGGCATCTACCTGCTGCCCAACCTGTTCACCACCGGCGGCCTGTTCGGCGGCTTCTTCGCCATCATCGCCGCCTCGCAGGGCCGTTTCGGCGCGGCCTGCATCGCCATTTTCGTGGCCGCGATCCTCGACGGCATCGATGGCCGGGTCGCCCGCCTGACCAATACCCAGAGCGAGTTCGGGGTGCAGTACGACTCGCTGGCCGACCTGATCAGCTTCGGCATGGCCCCGGCGCTGGTGATGTACCACTGGGCGCTGGTGTCGATGAAACTGGACGGCGTGACCCTGGGCAAGATCGGCTGGCTGGCCGCCTTCCTGTACGCGGCCTGCGCCGCGCTGCGGCTGGCCCGCTTCAACAGCCAGGTGGGAACGGTGGACAAGCGCTGGTTCATCGGCCTGGCCAGTCCGGCCGCCGCCGGCCTGATGGCGAGCTTCGTCTGGACCTGCCACGAGTTGGGCTTCGTCGGCGAGCAGTTGCGCTACCTGGCGCTGGGCGTGACCGTGGTGGCTGGCCTGCTGATGGTCAGCCGGCTGCGCTACAACAGCTTCAAGGGCAGCGGCACCGGTCCGCGCGCCGAACGCGTGCCGTTCGTGGCCCTGCCGATCGCGGTCGGCGCGCTGATCGCGCTGTGGGTCGATCCGCCCAAGACCCTGCTCATCGCGGCGACCCTGTACGCCCTGTCCGGTCCGGTGCTGTGGTTCTGGCGCCGCCAGGAAGGCGCGCGCGCGGAGCGGGCGTGAGCTGGGATCCGTTCCAGCGCGAAGCCCTGGAGGCGATGGGGCTGCGCCTGTACACGGTGCAGGGTGGGCACGCCGATGCGCCGGCGTCCGTGCCGGAGGCGGCCCCCGGGCGGACGGCTCCGGTGAGCGCGGCAGACGCGGCCGGCGGCGCGCTGCTGCACGCGCTGCTGCGCGCCTGCGGTCGGCGCGCGGACGATGCCGAGGCGCTGGCCCTGTGCGTGCCGGCGGCGGCGGGGCTGCGCGATGCGTCCGCGCGCCGCGCGCTGTGGCCGCGGCTGCGCGCGCTGCGAGCCCGCAGCGTGCGATGAGCGCGCTCTCGGCCGACGCCGCGCAGTCCCGCGCCACGCTGCGGCCGATGCGCGAGGACGACCTGGACCGGGTGATGCGGATCGAGGTGCGCGCCTATCCGTTTCCCTGGACCGCGGGCATCTTCCGCGACTGCCTGCGCGCGGCCTATCCGGCCTGGGTGCTGGTCGAGGACGAACGCATCCTCGGTTACGGCGTGCTGAGCGTGGCGGCGGGGGAGGCGCACGTACTCAACGTCTGCATCGCGCCGGAAGACCAGGGTCGCGGCCATGGACGCCGGCTGCTGCGCGCGCTGGTGCGCGCGGCGCGCGGACAGGCGGCGCAGCGCGTGTTCCTGGAAGTGCGGCCGTCCAATCCCAATGCCATCGCGCTGTACCACGACGAGGGCTTCAACGAGATCGGCCGCCGGCCGCGCTACTACCCGGCCCACGAGGGGCGCGAGGACGCGATCGTGATGGCCAAGGAACTGCTGCCCGACACGCTCGACCGGATGCCGCCGCTCTAGGCGGCGGAGCCGGTCGCTGCGGCGGTCGCGGTCGCCCGCGGCGCCGGGTTCAGCCCAGGCGCGCGCGCTGCAGGCTCAGGGCCTCGAACTGCGCGCTCCAGTCGGCCAGGCGCTGGCGCTCCTGGTCCACCACCGCGGCCGGCACCTTGTCGCTGAACTTCTCCAGCTTGGCCGCGCTCTTGTCCTTTTCGGCGGCGACGCGGGCGATCTCCTTGTCCAAGCGCGCGCGTTCGGCGTCGAGGTCGACCAGGCCTTCGAGCGGAACGAACAGCTTCAGATCGCCGACCAGGCCCGCTGCCGAGGGCGGCGGATCGCCGGCGACGGCCTCGACGCGCTCGAGCCGGTTGAGGAACTTCAGCTGCGCGTCGAAACGCTGCAGCCGCGCCCGGTCGTCGTCGCTCCCGGCCTGGACCAGCAGCGGTACCTGGCGGCCGGGCGAGACGCCCAGCTCGCTGCGGATGCGGCGCAGCGCGGTGACCATCTGCTTGAGCCATTCGATGTCGGCCTCGGCGCGGTCGAAACCCTCGCCGGTGAAATCGCCGGCCTGGGGGTAGGACTGCAGCGAGATGGTGTCGCCGGCGATGCCCAGGCGTGGCGCGACCTGGCGCCAGAGCTCCTCGGTCACGAACGGCACCAGCGGATGCAGCAGGCGCAGGAGCGCCTCGAGCACGGTGAGCAGGGTGCGGCGGGTGCTGCCGGCCGCTGCCGCGTCGCCGCCCTGCAGCGCGGGCTTGGCCAGTTCGACGAACCAGTCGCAGTACTCGTTCCAGGCGAACTCGTACAGCGCCTGCGCCAGCAGGTCGAAGCGGTAGCTGGCGAAGTGCGCCTGCGCCTCGGCGGCCGTCTTCTCGAGGCGCGCGAGGATCCACTTCTCCGCGTCGGTGGCCGGTGCGTGCGCGCCCGAGGCCACGTAGCCCTCGGTGTTCATCAGCACGAAGCGGGTGGCGTTCCACAGCTTGTTGCAGAAGTTCTTGTAGCCCTCGGCGCGGCCGAGGTCGAACTTGATGTCGCGGCCGGGGCCGGCCAGCGCCGCCATGGTGAAGCGCAGCGGGTCGGCGCCGTGCGCGGCGATGCCCTCCGGGAATTCCTTGCGCGTGGCCTTCTCGATCTTCGGCGCGTCCTTGGGCTTCATCAGGCCGGTGGTGCGCTTGGCGACCAGCGCGTCGATGCCGATGCCGTCGATGATGTCGAGCGGGTCGAGGATGTTGCCCTTGGACTTGGACATCTTCTGGCCGTCCTTGTCGCGGACCAGGCCGGTGATGTAGACGTCGTCGAAGGCGACCTTGCCGGTGAGCGCGTCGGTCATCATGACCATGCGCGCGACCCAGAAGAAGATGATGTCGAAGCCGGTGACCAGCACGCTGGTCGGCACGAAGTCGTCGAAGCCGCGCTCGGCCATCGCCTTCGCGTCCGGCCAGCCCATGGTGCTGAAGGGCCACAGCGCCGAGGAGAACCAGGTCTCGAGCACGTCGCTGTCCTGGCGCAGCGGCACGTCGTTGCCGATGCCGCCGCGGGCGCGCGCATCGGCCTCGTCGCGGCCGACGTAGATGTTGCCGGCCTCGTCGAACCAGGCGGGAATGCGGTGGCCCCACCACAGCTGGCGGCTGATGGTCCAGTCCTGGATGTTCTCCATCCAGTGGCGGTAGGTGTTGATCCAGTTCGGCGGCACGAACTTCACCTGGCCCGACTCGACCAGCTCCATGCCGCGGCGGCCCATCTGGTCCATGGCCACGAACCACTGGTCCGTCAGGTAGGGCTCGATCACCTGGCCGCTGCGGTCGCCGCGCGGCACCTGCAGCTTGTGCGGCTTCGCCTCGACCAGCAGGCCCTGCGCCTCGAGGTCGGCGAGCACCGCCTTGCGCGCCGCGTAGCGGTCCAGGCCGCGGTACGGCTTCGGCGCCGCGTCGGCGATCGCCGCGGTGTCGGTGAGGATGTTGATCATCGGCAGGCCGTGGCGCTGGCCCACCGCATAGTCGTTGAAATCGTGCGCCGGGGTCACCTTGACCACACCGGTGCCGAAGGCGCGGTCGACGTAATCGTCGACGATCAGCGGGATGCGGCGGCCGCTCAGCGGAAGCTCGACGCTGGCGTCGTGGAGGGCCGCGTAGCGCGCATCCTCCGGATGCACCATCACCGCGGTATCGCCGAGCATGGTTTCCGGGCGGGTCGTGGCGACCACCAGGTAGTCGCGTGTCTCGCGCAGCACCTCGTTGCCGTCGGCGTCCACCTCGACGTGCTCGTAGCGGCGGCCGTCGGCCAGCGGGTAGCGGATCGACCAGAGGAATCCGTCCTCTTCCTCGCTCACCACTTCGAGATCGGACACCGCCGTCTGCAGCACCGGATCCCAGTTCACCAGGCGCTTGCCGCGGTAGATCAGGCCCTTCTCGTGCAGGCGCACGAAGGCCTCGACCACCGCCTGCGACGGACCCTCGTCCATCGTGAACACCTTGCGCGACCAGTCGCCCGACGCACCCAGGCGCCGCATCTGGCGCTCGATGGTGTCGCCCGACTGCTGCTTCCACTCCCAGACCTTCTCGATGAAGCCCTCGCGCCCCAGCGAATCGCGGGTTTCGCCGGTGCCGGCGATGGCGAGGTTGCGGCTGACCACCATCTCGGTGGCGATGCCGGCGTGGTCGGTGCCCATCTGCCACAGCGTGCGATAGCCGCGCATGCGGTGGTAGCGGATCAGCGCGTCCTGCAGGGTGTGCTGGAACGCATGGCCCATGTGCAGGGTGCCGGTGACGTTCGGCGGCGGCAGCAGGATGGTGTAGGCCGGACCGTCGCCGCGCGGCGCGAACGCGCCGCCGGCCTCCCATTCCGCGTACAGGCGGGATTCGAAGCTGCCGGGATCGTAGGAGGGGGCGAGGGTCATGGGCCGGTGATTGGTGGTTCGTGATTGGTGATTCGCAAGAGCAGGTCCGTGGCGGGATGGCGAGCCGCTTTTTTCGAATCACCAATCACCAATCACGAATCACTGCTTTCCTACATGTCGTACTTGTTGAGCTCGAGCCCCTGCGCCTTGTAGTGCTTCCAGCGCTCGCGCAGCGGGCCGCGCGCGGATTCGTCGGCGGGCACCACTTCCAGCACGCGCTCGAAGCCCCCCGCGACCGGCGCGTCGCGCAGGTTGATCACCAGCGGGCGCATCGGCATGTCGGTGTGCGGCTCGACGATCAGGACCGGGACGACCTCGTCCTCTTCGTCGCGGCCGGCGATCTGGTGCGGGATGTAGGCGTCCCCGCCCATGTCCCAGAGCAGGTCGTCGAGTTCCTCGGCCTGTGCGGTGTCGCGCGCCAGCACCAGCAGCGGCATGTCGGCCTCGTAGGCCTTGCGCACCAGCTCGCAGGCCAGGCGCAGCGGCTGCTCGCGGAAGCGCGGCTTGGCGATCAGGTAGAAGTCGGCGCGGGCCATGGCAGGAAGCGGATGGGGGCCGGGACCGGAGCGCGGTCGCGCAGGACTGTCGCTCCGGGCCTGGCCTGCCTCAGCGCGCGGCGGCCTCCGCGACGCGCTCGAGCAGCCACTGGCTCAGCAGGCCGACGGGCCGGCCGGTGGCCATGCCCATCTTGCCGTCGCCGCTGGCGCTGCCGGCGATGTCCAGGTGCGCCCAGCGCTGGCCCTCGGTGAAGCGCGAGAGGAAGCAGCCGGCGGTGATCGCGCCGCCCCAGCGGCCGCCGATGTTGTAGACGTCGGCGAAGTTGGACTCCAGCAGGGTCTGGTACTCGTCCCACAGCGGCAGGCGCCAGGCGCGGTCGAAGACCTGCTCGCCGGCGGACAGCAGCTCGGCCGACAGGTCGTCGTGCTTGCTCATCAGGCCCGAGGCGTAGCGGCCCAGCGCCACCATGCACGCGCCGGTGAGCGTGGCCACGTCGACCAGCGCCTGCGGCTTGAAGCGCTCGGCGTAGGTCAGCGCGTCGCACAGGATCAGGCGGCCCTCGGCGTCGGTGTTGCCGACCTCGATGGTCTTGCCCGCCATGCTGGTGATCACGTCGGAGGGGCGGTAGCTGTTGCCGTCGATCGCGTTCTCGACCGCCGGCACGACCACCACCAGGTTGATCGGCAGCTGCATGCCCACCGCGGCGACGAAGGTGCCCATCACGCCGGCCGCGCCGCACATGTCGAACTTCATTTCCTCGATGCCGCCCTGCGTCTTGAGGTTGACGCCGCCGGTGTCGAAGGTGATGCCCTTGCCGACCAGCACGTAGGGGCGCGCGTCGCCGCCGTTGTTCCACTTCAGCACCACCAGTCGCGGGCGGTTGGCCGAGCCGCGCGCGACGGCGAGCAGGGCGCCCATGCCCAGCTGCTCCATCTGCGCTTCGTCCAGGATCTCGGCCTCGGCCTTGTCGAAGCGCGCGGCGAAGGCCTGCGCCTGTTCGGCGACATAGGCGGGGTTGCAGATGTTTGGCGGCAGGTTGCCCAGCTCGCGCGCGAACTTCACGCCCGCCGCGATGGCCTTGCCCTGCGCCAGCGCGGTCTCGTCGTCGCCCTGCACCGCGAACGCGGCCAGGCCGGTCTCGCCGCGCTTCTTGTTCTTCGCACCGAGGGTGGTGGTGTAGCGGTAGGCGGCGTGGTCGGCGGCGATCACCGCCTGGCGCACGTTCCAGGCCGTATCGCGGTCCCGCACCTTCAGTTCGGACAAGGTGAACAGCGCGTTCTTCACAGGACCTGTACGCAGCGCGCGCACCGCGTCCGCCACCGCCTTGAGGTACTGCGCGACCCCGAACTTCTCCCGCTCGCCCAGGCCCAGCACCAGCACCCGCGGGGCGGCGACCCCGGGCAGGTCGTGCACCAGCAGGCTGCGGCCGGTGGCGCCGGACACATCACCGCGCGCGACCAGGGCGGCAAGCCGGCCCTCGCCGTCGAGCGCCTGCGCGGCCGGGCTCAGCGAGCCGTCGGAGAAGGCGCCTACCACGACGCAGTCGGTGCCGGTCGTGCCCGGAGCCGAGTGGTTCAGGGTGAATTCGAGGGTCATCAATCAGATTCCGAAGGGTATTTACGTACAATCGGCGGCCGCGCGGCGCCAAGGCGCCCGATCCGGCGTCGATGTCAGGTCCGCAGCCTTGGCCGGACGCAATGCCCTAGTCTAATCGAACCCCCCGCCCGATGCCGAAGCTCGACAGCTACCTGTTCCGCGAATTCGCGCAGACCACGTTCGCGGCGCTGGTGGTGCTGATGGTGGTGAGCCTGGGCGGCGTGTTCGCCGACGTGCTCAAGGACATCGTGGGCGGCAAGGTGCCGGCCGGGATCATGCTGACCCAACTGGGCCTGCAGTTGCTCAACTACCTGCCGTTGATCCTGCCGCTGGGCCTGATGCTGGGCCTGCTGATGGGCGTGGGCCGGCTGTACCGCGACAGCGAGGCGCCGGTGCTGGCCTCGGTCGGGGTCGGGCCGCGCCGGCTGCTGCGGCCGCTGCTGATGCTGGTGGTGCCGTTCGTGCTGGTGGTCGGCGCCTGCTCGCTGTGGCTCGGACCCTGGGCGCGCGCCTATTCCCAGCGGATGATCGAGGCCGGCCAGCGCACCCTGCTGGTCTCCGGCCTGGAGGCCGGCCGCTTCGTCGAGCTGCCCGGTGGCAACGGCGTGGTCTACGCCAATTCGATGTCGAGCGACGGTACCTACCTCGGGCGGGTCTTCATCTACAGCCAGGACGAGGGGCGCATGGACATCACCTCGGCCCGCACCGGCACCCTGGCGCTGGACGGCAACACCCGCTACCTCAAGCTCGACGAGGGTTTCCGGGTCGAAGGGCCGATGGACGGAGGCAAGGACTTCCGCCTGATGCGCTACGCCTCCAACGAGGTGCGCCTGCCCGATGCCGACAGCTCCGACCCGGGCAGCGATCCCGAGCTGATGTCGACCCCGGCCCTGCTGGCCGACGGCGGGCGGGAAGCCCAGGCCCAGCTGCATTTCCGGCTGGCGCCGCCGCTGCTGGCGCTGGCCTTCGCCCTGCTGGCGGTCCCGCTGGCGCGCAGTCCGCCGCGCCAGGCGCGGTGGGGCCGGATCATGCTGGGGCTGCTGGCCTACGTGTTCGGGGTGAACCTGATGCTGCTGGGCACGAACGCCCTGGCCTCGGGCAAACTGCCGGTCGCGCTCGGCCTGTGGTGGCTGGTGCTGCCGCTGCTGGCGCTGGCGCTGTGGATGTACTTCGGCGACGGCCGGGTGAAGCGCACGCGGCTGTCGCGCCTTGGCGGGGGCAGCCGATGAGGCCGTTCCCGCGGCTCCATGACCTGCTGGTCGCGCGGGTGGTCATCGGCACCGTGCTGCTGACCTGGGCCGTGCTGACCGGGCTGGACCTGGTGCTGGCGATGGTGGACGAGCTGCGCTCGGTCGGCCAGGGCGGCTACGACTTCCTCAAGGCGCTGAACTACGTGGCCCATACGGCGCCGCGTCGCGCGTACATGATGTTCCCCACCGCCGCGGTCATCGGCTCGCTGATGGGCCTGGGCCAGCTGGCGGCGAGCTCGGAGTTGACCGCGCTGCGTGCGCTGGGCATCTCGCGCCGGCGGCTGAGCCTGTCGGTGGCGCTGCCGCTGCTGCTGCTGACCGGCCTGATGATGGTCAATGCCGAGACGGTCGCTCCCTGGGCGCAGCGCAGCGCCGACATGATGAAGTCGGCGGCGCGCTCCAACGACATGATCGTGGCGCAGTACTCCGGTCTCTGGGCGCGCGAGGGCGACATCTTCCTCAACGCGCAGTCGGGCCGCGAGCGCAGCGAAGGCGGCGAACACTGGCTGGAGCTCGACGACGTGCGCCTGTTCGAGTTCAACGAGGACGGCCGCCTGGCCTCGGTGGCGCGCGCGCGCATCGCCGAGCATCGCGCCGACAGCGGATGGCTGCTGCGCGACGTGACGCGCACCTGGTTCGAGGAACGCGCGGTCAGCCAGACCGAATCGGCCGAGGAACACTGGGAGTCCAACCTCGACTCGGCGACGCTGGCCGCGAACGCGAGCAACATCTGGCGACCGCGCTACATGACCGCCAGCGAGCTGCGCCAGGGCATCGAGTACCGCAAGCGCAACCAGCTCGACGCCAGCGAGTTCGAAGAGCACTACTGGGGCCACTGGTTCTACCCGCTCAACGTGCTGGCGCTGTGCCTGGCGGCGATCCCGTTCGCCTTCGGCAGCCTGCGCAGCGGCGGCCTGGGGCGGCGCCTGTTCGTCGGCGTCGTGTTCGCGCTGGGCTTCTGGCTGCTGCAGACCCAGGTGGTGAAGCTGGCCGCCGTGTACGGCTTCGACTACCGCCTGGCCTACCTGATCCCGCCGCTGGCGATGCTGTCGGTTTCCTGGTTCCTGTTCCGACGGCGAAGTGGGTGAGGAGGGCCTGCTCGCGCGGCACTGCCGCGCAGGCCCTCCGAACGCCTCGCGCGCTGCGCGAGGCCGGATGAGCAAGCGGCGTTTGCGCGGCACTGCCGCGCAGGTCCTCCGAACGCCTCGCGCGCTGCGCGAGGCCGGATGAGCAAGCGGCGTTTGCGCGGCACTGCCGCGCAGGCCCTCCGAACGCCTCGCGCGCTGCGCGAGGCCGGATGAGCAAGCGGCGTCCAAGGTCCCGTGTCCGCACGGGCCAGCGTTCGGCAGCCCTGCGACCTGATCCGCCCCCCTCCCAGCCTCCCCCCGCTTTGCGGAGGGAGGGGCAGGACGTTGCGACCGGAGTGAAAAACTCGGGAAGGCGAAAAGTCGGGAAGGGGGAAAGTCGGGAAGGGGGAACTGGAGCGACGCCCGCGGGTCTGCTCCCTCCCCTGCGCAGCGGGGGAGGGCTGGGGTGGGGGCAAACGTCGCGGGGATGCGCCCGGAAGCCGCAATCCCGTCCGTCCCAGCCCTCAGCTCCCCTTCGGTAGCCGCACCACCCGCGTCCCCGCCGCCCGGTCGTGCCAGGTCAGCCGGTCGCGGTCGATCCAGGCCCACCAGAACCCCAGGCCGGCGGCCAGCAGCGACAGCGTCGCCACGGCATAGCGCCGCCACACCGCAGCGCGCGTCGGCGCGGGGCCGTCCAGCGGCACTACCCGCAGCCGCCAGGGCCGCGCTCCGAGCGTCTGCCCGCCGCGCCGCCAGCTGGCGGTCGCGTACAGGCCGGTCACTGCCCAGCACGCCAGCCACAGCAGCCACTGCAGCAGGCTGAAGGGGCCGATGTTGTGGCGCACGTCGCCGCTCATCGCGACATCCACCAGCACGAACGGCACCGCCACGACGAACCACAACGCGACCGCGACGAACAGGTCGTAGACCAGCCCCAGCAGGCGGCGCCCGATCCAGGGCGAGGGCGGGGCGATGGCGGCGTCGGCAGGCGTGTCGTGCATCGGTACAGGATAGCGTCCCGACGCCTCGGCTAAGCTGCGCCGATGCCCAGCACCACCCCTGCCGAACGTCGCCGGCGCAGCCGCGAATTGCCCGTGCTGCGCCCAGCCGACGGCGAAGCCATCGACGGCTTCCTCGACGCGCTCTGGGCCGAGAGCGGCGTTGCACGCCAGACCCTGGACAGCTACCGACGCGACCTGGAAGGCCTGGCGCGCTGGCTGGACGGACGCGGCGGCGGACTGGCCGCGATCGATCGCGCCGGGCTGTTCGACTATCTGGCCGTGCGCACCGCCGACGGCTATGCCGCGCGCAGCAACGCGCGACTGCTCACCGCGCTGCGCGCCTTCTTCGCGCATCTGCGCAGGCGCGGCGAGCGTGAGGACGACCCCGTCGCGCTGATCGACCCGCCGCGCCTGCCGCGCTCGCTGCCCAAGGCGGTGGGGGAGGGCGAGATCGAAGCCCTGCTCGCGGCGCCGGATGTCGCCACGCCCGACGGCCTGCGCGACCGCGCCATGCTGGAGCTGATGTACGCCTGTGGCCTGCGCGTGAGCGAACTGGTGGGCCTGCCGGCCACCGCGATCAACCTGCGCCAGGGCGTGCTGCGGGTGACCGGCAAAGGTGGCCGCGAGCGGCTGGTGCCGCTGGGAGAGGAGGCCCAGCACTGGCTCGAGCGCTACCTGGCCGAGGCGCGCCCGGCCCTGGCCGGCAAACGCGTGCTCCCGGCGCTGTTCCTCACCGCCTCGGGCGAGCCGCCCAGCCGCCAGCACTTCTGGTCGACGGTGAAACGCTGCGCGGCGATCGCGGGCATGGACCCGTCGAAGATCAGCCCGCACAGCCTGCGCCACAGCTTCGCCACCCACCTGCTCAACCACGGCGCCGACCTGCGCGCGCTGCAGATGCTGCTGGGCCACAGCTCGCTGTCGACCACCCAGATCTACACCCTGGTCGCGCGCGAGAAACTCAAGCAGCTGCACGCGCGCCACCACCCGCGCGGCTGAGGCGGCTCGCGGGCCCGCGCCCTTGCCTCGGGCCGCACGGGCGCAATGCCGGAGGCCGGCCATCCGGATTCCAGCCTTTCCGCCCTGCTGCCGAACTGCGCGCTGGGCGCGCTGCGCAGCGGTTCGCGCGCGTCGTGCAGGCGCAAGTCCTCCGCGGCCGTCAGCGCCTCCAGCGCCATCGCTGCGCTCCCCGATGTGCGGATGTCGCGGCCATCAGCGCCAGCCTGGACGACCGCGAAGCGGCCAGGATCGGCGGCAAAGCTGGCGGCCACCGCCACGGCCACCGCCAGGTGCCAGGTGCCAGGTGCCAGGTGCCAGGTGCCAGGTGCCAGGTGCCAGGTGCCAGGTGCCAGGTGCCAGGTGCCAGGTGCCAGGTGCCAGGTGCCAGACGTAGCCGGCCACGATCTGCCGCGGTTCCTGCTGGGGCGACCCGTCCATGCCCGCCCCCGTAAGGTCGGCCGTGGCCGACACCGCATGTCCGGGTGGGCCAACCGGGGCCCGCGTATCGCCTCATGCTGCAGCGCGGCGGGATCGTCCCCGGGTGCGAATGTTAGCGTTAACATTTCCGCCCCGGGGATCGACCTGATGATGCATCCGAGCCCGACGCGCCCGCTGGCGCGTCGCCTCACGGCCGCCTGCCTGGCGGCCGCTTTCGCCTGGCCGCTGGCGGCCGCCGCTGAGGCTCCGGTGCTGAACGAGCTGGAGTATTTCCACAAGCGCGGCCTGGACGTGCTGGCCTTCAGCAACTACTACGACGGGCTGTTCAGCGACGCCAAGCACGCCGGCGTGGAACTGATCCACCACGGCGTGCGCACCGCGACCAACGGCGACGTGCGCCTGAGCCCCACGCCGGAGCAGTGGGATCCAGTAGCGCTGATGGTCGACCGCAAGGTCGATGCCCGCACCAGCACGGTCACCACCCGGCTGGGCTACGCCGCGCACGGCTTCGAGTACGACATCCGGGTGGCGCCTGCGGGCGAGGGCGTGCGCGTGCAGGTGGTGTTCGACCGCCCGCTGCCCGAGGCGCTGGCAGGAAAGGCAGGTTTCAACCTCGAGTTCCTGCCCTCGGCCTACTGGGGCAAGGCCTGGGTGAGCGAGACCGGCAGCGGCCAGCTGCCGCTGTATCCCGCCGGCCCCACCGCCCGCGGCGAGGACGGCAGGCCGGTGCGCCTGCCGATGGCCAGCGGCCGCAGCCTGACCCTGGCGCCGGAGGATCCCGGGCGCCGCGTCACCCTGCGTGCCCGCGAGGGCGAGATCGGCCTGTTCGACGGCCGCAACCAGGCCCAGAACGGCTGGTACGTGGCGCGCGGCCTGCTGCCCGCCGGCCGCACCGGCGTGGTGCTGGACTGGACCATCGAAGGCAGCACCATTCCCGGCTGGACCCGGCCCACCGTGATCGGCCATTCGCAGGTGGGCTACCACCCGGCGCAGCGCAAGGTCGCGGTGCTGGAGACCGACCGCAACGCCGAAGCGCCCGGGCGCGCGCGGCTGCTGCGCATCGGCGCGGACGGACGCGAACAAGAAGTGCTGGCGGCCGATGCCGCGGAGTGGGGGCAGTACCTGCGCTACCGGTACTACACCTTCGACTTCTCCAGCGTGCGTGAGCCGGGGCTCTATGCCATCGAGGCCGCCGGCCAGCGCAGCAACGCCTTCCGCATCGCGGCCGATGCCTACGCCACCGCCTGGCACCCGACCCTGGACGTGTTCTTCCCGGTGCAGATGGACCACATGTTCGTCAACGAGGCCTACCGCGTCTGGCACGGCCGCCCGCACATGGACGACGCGCGCCAGGTGCCGCCGGGCAAGGAGCATTTCGACCTGTTCGGCCAGGGGCCTGACCTGGATTCGCCGTTCCAGCCGGGCGAGCACATCCCCGGCCTGAACTACGGCGGCTGGTTCGATGCCGGCGATTTCGACATCCGCACCCAGACCCACTACGCGACGGTGATGTCGCTGGTGGACGTGTGGGAGGAGTTCCGGCCGCTGCGCGACGAGACCAGCATCGACCAGGAGAAGCAGCACGTCGAACTGCACGTGCCGGACGGCAAGCCCGACCTGCTGCAGCAGATCGAGCACGGCACCCTGGCGCTGATCGCGCAGCACCGCGTGTTCGGCCACGCCATTCCGGGCATCGTCGAGCCCGACCTCGGCCAGTACACGCACCTGGGCGATGCCGCCAGCAAGACCGACGGCAAGGTCGACGATCCCGACGACCCGGACTCGCCCAACGACGACCGCCTGGCCTTCACCACCAACACCACCGCCCTCAACTACGGCTCGGCCGCCGCGCTGGCCGCCGCCAGCCGCGCCCTGCGCGGCTACAACGACGCGCTGGCCGAGGAATGCCTGGCGACCGCGCAGAAGGTGTGGGAGTTCGAGCACGGGCGCGAGCCCAACCTGTTCCGCGTCGGCAACACCACCGGCGGCGATCCGGAGGATGAGGAACTGCGCGCGGCCGTCCAGCTGCTGGCCAGCACGGGCGAGGCGAAGTACGCCGCGCGCATCGCCGAACTGTGGCCCGTGATCGACCAGCGCTTCGGCTTCAACGGCCCGGCGCTGGTCCCGGTGCTGGACCGCATGGACGAGGGCTTCCGCGCGCGCATGCGCGAACGCGCCGCGAGGTTCCGCGACGAGCGCGCCGGGATGGCGTCCGAGAACCCCTACGGCGTGCTCATCACCCGCGGCGGCTGGGCCGGCAACGGCGCGGTGATCGGCCTGGCCAACGGCAACTACCGCCTGCACAAGGCCTTCCCGGACCTGTTCGACATCGAGCCGACCCTGCAGGGCCTGAACTACCTCTACGGCACCCACCCGGATTCCAACATTTCCTTCGTCTCGGCCGTGGGCGCGAAGTCCAAGCAGGTCGCCTATGGCATGAACCGTGCCGATTTCAGCTTCATCGCCGGCGGCATCGTGCCGGGCGTGCTGGTGCTCAAGCCCGACTTCCCGGAGAACAAGGAGGACTGGCCGTTCTTCTGGGGCCAGAACGAGTACGTGGTCAACCTCGGCGCCAGCTACATCTACCTGGTGCACGCGGCCCAGGACCTGCTGTCGGGTCGCTAGCGAGACGGCGCGGCGGGCCGGACCACCGGCCGCCGCGCGGGATCAGCCGGGCATGGAGTTCGCCAGCGCGAACACCAGCGCCAGGACCAGCGCGGCGCGCAACAGGACGATGCCGGCCTGTTCGCCGAGCTTGCGGAAGGGAATCTCGCTGCGGTTCATGGGTGCGGTCGCCGGTCGGTCCGTCAGTCCTGTTGACGGCAGGCACAACGCAAGCAGGAGTCGTGCCTGCGGGAACTGCGACCGGCGCCGCGCTTTGCGGCGCAGGAATTGACGCCCATGGGCAGGGTCGGCCGCGCCGGCGGCACGGGGCCGCCGCCGACCTGGCCATGCGGCGCGGCCGGTCGCCCCCTGCAACGCAAAAGCCCCCTTGCGGGGGCCCTAGCGGATCTGGCGGGGAGGGGGGGATTCGAACCCCCGAGGCGCTATAAACGCCTGCCTGATTTCGAGTCAGGTACATTCAACCGCTCTGCCACCTCCCCTGGATGCGGGTGTCGCGCGGCCCCGGCGCTGAACGTCGGGGGCGCAATCATACGGGGCGGGCTGCCGGCGGACAAGGCGCGGCGCTAGACTGGCCGGCCCGCCAGCGCAGGAGCGCCTTCCATGTCCGAGATTTCCGTGCCCGTGTCGTTCGGCGAGCTGCTGGACAAGATCGCGATCCTGCAGATCAAGTCCGAGCGCATGAGCGACCCGGACAAGGTGGCCAACGTGCGCAAGGAGCTGGCGGCGCTGGAGAACACCTGGATGGCGCATCCGGCCGCCGGCAAGGACATCGCCCGCCTGCGCGCCGAGCTCAAGGCCGTGAACGAGCGGCTTTGGGTGATCGAGGACGACATCCGCCTCAAGGAGAAGGCGCAGGCCTTCGACGAGGAGTTCATCCGCCTCGCGCGCAGCGTCTATTTCGAGAACGACGTGCGCGCCCGGGTGAAGAAGGAGATCAACCTCGCGCTGGGCTCGACCTATGTCGAGGAGAAGTCCTACCAGGACTACGGCACGGGCAAGGGCGTCTGAGGCGCGGCCTCAGCGCGGCTCGCTCCGGGATACGGCCGTGTCGGCATCGTCCGGCTCGCGCCAGGGCAGCAGCAGCTTCTGCAGCAGGCCGGGCTCGCGCGGGCCGATGCCGGTCTGCGCCACCGTGCCTTCGGAATAGGTGCCGAACAGCCGGTCCCACAGGATCGCATTGCAAGCGTAGTTGCTGTTGCTCTGGGCGAAGACCAGCGAGTGGTGCCGCCGATGCTGGTTGCTGTTGGTGAACAGCCAGCGCAGCAGCGGCGTGTCGATGTCGAGGTTGGCGTGGGCGATGGAGGTATTGACCACCGCCAGCACCGTGGCGCCTGCGACCGCGTCCGCGCCGGCGCCGCACAGCGAGGCGATCACCACCACCGGCAGCGCCAGCAGGGCCAACTCGAACGGATGGGTGGCGCCGGTGTTGAGGGCGTGCAGGTTGTGGAAGGCGTGGTGGAAACCGTGGCCGCTGGCGCGCCACAGCAGCGGCCAGCGATGCAGGGCGCGATGGACCCAGTAATAGAGGAAGTCCGCGGCGAGGAACAGCACCAGCACCTGCGCCAGCAGCGGCCAGCCCGCCGGCCACGGCGACAGCCCGAGCGATTCGCGCGCCGAGGCCAGCGCCGGGACCAGCACGATCGCGTAGGCCGACAGCACGAGCTGCAGCCCGAGCAGGCTCAGCAGGTACAGGCCCGCCAGGGTGGCCTTTTCGGCGGGCCTCTGCCGCCATTGCGGCATGGCCGGCGCCACGCGTTCCAGCATCGCCAGCACCAGCTGCGCCGCCACCAGGGCGATCAGGACGCTCGCCTCGTCGAGATCCAGCGCCCACCAAAGCGCCAGCGCGCCAGCCAGCAGCAGCGGCTGGGCGGCGTGGTGGATGGCCCGGCGCAGGCCGGAAAGGGCGGGGGACGCAGGGGCCATCGTCGCGTTCGCAGCAGGACCGCGGTCAGCCTAGCGCCGCGCCGCGCGCCTGCCATGTGCTGGAAGGCGCTCAGGCGCGGACGGCCCCCGGCCTGTGCGCGCGCTGGCTAGCCCCTTCTTCCACTCGCGGGGCAGGGCGGGATGGGGCGCGTCGGAGGGGCGTGCCGAGGCAGGGACGGCGCCGGGTCCTCAGCCCTGCTCGGCCCGGTACCGCTCGAATGCCGCGATGGCGTCGTCCACCGTCACCAGTTCCATCACCCCATCGAACTCGATCTTCGTGCCCCACTTCAGCTCCGCCGCCGGCCTGCCCAGGTACTTGCGCGCGGCATCGTCGTAGCGGTCCACGCAGTAGCGGCGGTCCGAATACGGCCCGCTGCGCGCCGGGTTGCTGGCCGCGTGCAGGCCCAGCACCTTCGTGCCCATGGCATTGGCGATGTGCATAGGGCCCGAATCGGGCGTGACCAGCAGGGCCGCGCGCTCCAGCAGGGCGGGCAGCTGCTTGAGCGTGTCCTTGCCGACCAGGTCCAGCGCCGGCGCGGTCATCGCCGCGAGGATGGCGTCGGTGGTGTCGCGCTCGAGCTGGCTGCGGCCGCCGCACAGCACCACCCGCCAACCCCGCGCGGCGGCATGGTCGGCCAGTGCGGCGTAGCGGTCGGCATACCAGTTGCGGCGCTGGTGGCTGGAGCAGGGCGAGACCAGCAGGGCGGGGACGCCGTCGTCGGGCCACTGCGCCCGCGCCCATTCGCGTGCCTCCGCCGGCACCGGCATGTCCCAGCGCACGCGGTCCTGGCGCAGCCCCAGCGGCTCGCAGAAGCTGCCGATGGCGTCGAGCACGTGGATGCCCGGACGATCGGGGATGCGCTCGTTGACGAACAGGCCGTGCAGGTCCTTCGAACGCGAGCGGTCGTAGCCGATGCGGCGTCGTGCGGGCACGAAGGCCGAGAGCAGGTTGGCGCGGGCCGCCACCTGCATCTGCAGCAGCGCGTCGAAGCGGCGCCCGGCCAGCGCCCGGCGCACGGCGCGCATGCCGGCCAGGCCGGTCTTCTTGTCGTAGACGAGGAACTCGATCCCGGACAGGCCCTCGAGCAGGCGGTGCTCGCCCTTGCCGATCACCCAGGTCAGGGCGATGTCGGGCCACGCATCGCGCAGGGTGGCCACCAGCGGCAGCACATGGGTGACATCGCCCAGCGCCGAGAGGCGCAGCAGGCAGATGGAGCGCGGAGCAGGGGGAGGTTGGGCCACGGCTTGCTAGACTCGCTGGATGGTCGCGTTCGACGCCACTGAGAGCCTGACGCCCTTCCGCGATCCGCACGGCAGCGGCGAGTATGGGGCGATTCTGTTCGACTCCACGCAGCTGCGGCAAGTGGACCCGCGCTGGTTCGACGCCGCGCAGTGGGGCATGCGCGCGCAGGCGGTGTCCGGCAGCGGCCGCGGCGGCGCCTGGTTCATCGACGCCAGCCATGGCCCCTGCGTGCTGCGCCAGTACCTGCGCGGCGGCATGGCGGCGAAGCTCAGCCGCGACCGCTACCTGTGGCGCGGCGCCGACCACACCCGCAGCTTCGCCGAGTTCCGCATCCTGCGCGAGCTGCTGCGGCGCAAGTGCCCGGTGCCGCAGCCGATCGCGGCCTGCTACCTGCGCAGCCGCTTCAGCTACCGCGCCTGGATCATCATCGAGCGGCTGCGCGAGGTGCGCTCGCTGGCCGAGCTGGTGCGCGAGTCGCCCGCCGACGCGCCCTGGGAGCAGACCGGCGTGCTGGTCGCGCGCTTCCACCGTGAAGGCCTGGACCATGCCGACCTCAACGCGCACAACGTGCTCTACGACGCCGCGGGCAAGGGCTGGCTGATCGACTTCGACCGCAGCCGCATGCACATCCCGGCCACGGCCTGGCGCGAGCGCAACCTGCAGCGCCTGCTGCGTTCGCTGCACAAGGTGGCCGGCCCCGGTGGGGCGCCCGCGGTCGAAGCCGGCTTCGCGCGGCTGCGCAAGGCCTACGACGCGCGTTGGGCGCGCGGCAACTGACGATGCTGCGGCGGCCGCCCCGCTCCGGTCCGGACGCCAGCGGCGGGAGCGCCGCGCGGTGAGCTGGGCGCTGCGCTTCCACGGCGTGGGCAACGCCTCGGCGGTGGAGCTGGGTTCGCCCATGGCCACCATCGAGCGCGACGGCCGGCCCTGGCTCACCATCGACTGCGGCAGCGAGGGCCTGACCGCCTTCCTGGCGCACTACGGCGCGCCTCCGCCGGCGCTGTTCATCACCCATACCCACCTCGATCACGTCGGTGGATTCGAGCGGCTGTTCGTCTCGGAATACTTCGACCCGGCGCGGCGCGGGCGCATGCCGGTCTACGTCCCGGCCAGCGTGGTGCCGCTGCTGCACCAGCGCGTCGGCGCCTATCCCAACGTGCTGGCCGAGGGTGGCGCCAACTTCTGGGATGCGTTCCGGGTGATCCCGGTCGGCGATGCGTTCTGGCACGACGGGCTGCGGCTGGAGGTGTTCCCGGTGCGCCACCACTGGCCGGATACCGCCTTCGGCCTGCGCCTGCCCGGCAGCCTGGTGTGGACCGGCGATACCCGGCCGGTCCCCGAACAGCTGCGCCGGCACGCCGATCGCGGCGAGCTGGTGGCGCACGACTGCGGATTGCACGGCAATCCCTCGCACAGCGGCATCGAGGACCTCGAGCGCGAGTACGAGCCGGCGCTGCTGGCGCGCTGCGTGCTCTACCACTACGCCAGCGTGGCCGACGGCCAGGCGATGGCGGCACGCGGGCATCGGGTCGCGACGCCGGGCGAGGTCATCGACCTGGCGCCGCCGGCGCCTCCGCCCCGGTCCGGGGACGGGCCATGAACGCGCGGCCCGACAGCGCGCCCGTGGTGGACCGCTTGGCACGACCGCTGCGCGACCTGCGGCTGTCGGTGATCGAGGCCTGCAATTTCCGCTGCGGCTACTGCATGCCCGCAGACCGGATTCCCGAAGATTACGGGCTGGATGCGGCGGGGCGGCTGTCCTTCGAAGCGATCGAAACGCTGGCGCGCGCGGCCGCGCGACTGGGCGCGACCAAGCTGCGCATCACCGGCGGCGAGCCGCTGCTGCGGCGCGGACTGCCGGAACTGGTCGCGCGGCTGGCCCGTATCGAGGGCATCGAGGACCTGGCGATGACCACCAACGGCGCGCTGCTGGCGCGCCACGCCGGGCCGCTGCGCGCGGCCGGGCTGCGCCGGATCACGGTCAGCCTCGACGCGCTCGACCCGGCGCTGTTCCGCCAGCTGTCGGGCGGGCGCGGCGACGTGGCCGACGTGCTGGCCGGGATCGCCGCGGCCGAGGCGGCGGGGTTCGGACCGCTCAAGATCAACTGCGTGGTCCAGCGCGGCATCAACGAGGCCGAGGTCGAGGGCCTGGTCGCGCATTTCCGCGGCAGCGGACACGTGCTGCGCTTCATCGAATACATGGACGTGGGCACCTGCAACGACTGGAGGCGCGAGGGCGTGGTCAGCTCGGCCGAACTGCGCGACCGTATCCACGCGCGCTGGCCGCTGCGCGCGCTGGACGCCAACTATCGCGGCGAGGTGGCGCGGCGCCACGCCTTCCTGGACGGGGCCGGCGAGATCGGCTTCGTCAGTTCGGTGAGCGCCCCGTTCTGCGGCGACTGCCACCGCGCGCGCGTGTCCGCCGACGGCCACCTCTATACCTGCCTGTTTTCGTCGCGGGGAGTGGACCTGCGGCCCGCGCTGGCGCAGGGCGAAGCCGCGGCAGCGGCGCGGCTGGCCCAGGTATGGTCGCAACGTGCCGACCGCTACAGCGAACTGCGCGGCAGCACGCAGGTGCCGCGACGACACGTGGAAATGTTCCTGGTCGGCGGTTGAGCGCGGCAGCCGGCGCCTGCAGCGGCTAGGATGGCGCCATGGCGAAGCGCAGCACATTGACCCATCTCGACGACCAGGGCCGGCCGGCCATGGTCGATGTCTCCGGCAAGGCCGTCACCGCGCGCCAGGCGCTGGCCGAGTGCCGCGTGCGCTTTCCCGCCGAGGTGGCCGCCCAGCTGCGCCGTTCCGGGCTGCGCAGCGCCAAGGGCGGCATCGTCGACACCGCGGTGATCGCCGGCACCATGGCGGTCAAGCGTACCCACGAGCTGATTCCGTTCTGCCATCCGCTGCCGATCGACGGCGTGCGCATCGCGATCGACTGGCACGGCGAACGCGAATTGCGCATCGAGTGCGCGGTCAGGACCACCCATCGCACCGGCGTGGAGATGGAGGCGCTGACCGGCGCCACCGTCGCCGCGCTGACCGTCTACGACATGTGCAAGGCGCTGTCGCACGCGATCGTGCTGGGTCCGGCGAAGCTGGCCGGCAAGCGCGGCGGCAAGCGCGATTTCGGGCAGGTCGGCTGATGGCGCGGGTGACGCTGCTGTATTTCGCCAGCCTGCGCGATGCCGCGGGCACGGGCTCGGAAACCGTCGAGGCGGACGGCGATCTCGCGGCGCTGTATGCCGAGGCGCGCGGGCGGCACGGCTTCGCGCTGCCGCGCGAACGCCTGCGCGTGGCGGTGGACGGCGAGTTCGCGCGCTGGACCGACGCGGTCCGCGACGGCGCGGAAGTGGCCTTCATCCCGCCGGTGTCGGGAGGATGACGGTGCGCGGCGTGGCTGCCGGGGGTCGGCCGGCATGAAGCGGTTCCGCATCGCCGATGCGCCGTTCGAGATCGCGCCGCTGCGCGAGCGGCTGCTGCACGATCGCGCCGGCGCGTTCGCCGCGTTCGAGGGCTGGGTGCGCGACCACAACGAGGGCAGGCCCGTCCACGGGCTCCGCTACGAGGCCTACGTCGAACTGGCCGAAGCCGAGGGCGAGCGCATCGTGGCCGAGGCGCTGGCGCGGTTCGATGCGGTCGAGGCCTGCTGCGTGCATCGCATCGGCGACCTGGCCATTGGCGAACTTGCGGTCTGGGCCGGCGCCAGCGCCGCGCACCGCGCCGCGGCGTTCGATGCCTGCCGCTGGATCGTCGACGAAGTGAAGGCGCGCGTGCCCATCTGGAAGCACGAGCGCTATGCCGATGGCGAGGCCGGCTGGCTGCATCCGCGATCCGGGGATCCAGCGGCCAGGGAATGACGTGATCCAGGCCGGAGCGTGCCAACCGCCGCGCTGGACGACCCATCCGACGCGGGCGACCATCGGGATATCGCGCGCGCCGGCACTGGCCCACGCAAACCCCTTCAATCCGCTCCAGCCGAGGTCGCCATGCACCGTCGCTTCCTGTTCGCGCTCGCCCTGCTGCTCCCGGCCGCCGCGTTGGCGCAGGGCACCCTGCTGGTGGGCAACAAGAGCGACGACACCGTCTGGCGGCTGTCGCTGGACGACGGCAGCCGCATGGCGGAGTTCGCCACCGGCGCCGGCCCGCACGAAATCGCGGTGTCTCCCGACGGCCGCAGCGCGGTGGTGACCGCCTACGGGCACCAGCAGCCGGGGCACGCGCTGACCGTGCTGGACCTGGCGGGTGGCGCGGCGCCGCGCAGCATCGACCTGGGTGAACATGGCCGGCCGCACGGCGTGAGCTTCCTGCCGGGCCGCGGCGAGGTGCTGGTGACCACCGAGCAGAGCCATGCGCTGCTGCGCGTGGACCTGGCGCAGGGTTCGGTGGCGCAGGCGATCGGGGTCGGCGACGGCGTCGGCCACATGTTCGCGCTGTCGCGCGACGGTGCGATCGCGTACGTGAGCAAGATCGCCGCGGGCAAGGTGCTGCGGGTGGACCTGGCGGCCGGGCGGGTGACGCACGAAGTCGCGGCGGGCGAGGGCGCCGAGGGCATCGAGGTGGCGCCCGACGGCAGCGTCTGGGTCACCAATCGCGCCGAGGACACGGTGACCGTGCACGACCCGGAGACCTTGGCCAGGATCGACACGCTGCCCAGCCCCGGCTTCCCGATCCGCGTGGTGTTCACGCCCGATGGCCGCCACGCGCTGGTCACCAACGCGATGGCGGCGACCATGTCGGTGTTCGACGCCACCGAGCGGACGCAGGTGGCCACGGTGGTGCTGCGGCCGGAGGGCGCGGAGGCCGGGCAGAGCATGCTGGGGGCCGGCCCCATGCCGATCGGCGCGATCGCCGATCCGGCGCGAGCGCGCGTGTACGTCGCGATCAGCGGCGGCGACCGCATCGCGGTGGTGGATACCGCGGACTGGCGCGTGCTCGACTACTGGCCGACGGGCAGGCAGCCCGATGCACTGGGCATCGTCCCGTAAGATCGCGCAAGAACGCTGGCGAAGGAGACAGGGATGCGGAACTGGACAGCGCTATGGATACTGCTGGGGGTGACCTGCCTGGCGGCCTGCCGCACCGTGCCGGCCGATCCGCCGCCTCCGGTGGCCAACGTGGAGGTCGCGCTCGTACCGCCTCCGCCGGGCGCCACGCGCATGCAGCTCGAGGCCAGCCAGGCCTTCGTATTCCCGCTGCTGGTCGAATCGGAGCTGCCGGTCTATCCGCCCGACCTGCTCGCGCTGCGGCTGGCGCCGCAGACCCTCTGCGTGGAAGTCGATATCGATGCCGACGGGGTGGTGGGCGATGTGCGTCCGCGCGAAGGCGTCCAATGCCCGGGCACGGGACCGCACCGGGCGCGCTTTGCCGCGCTGCTGGAGGAGTCGGTGCGCCGCTGGCGCTTCGATCCGGCGCTGGTCTGCCGCACGTCCGATGGTCGCGCCTCGCCGGACGCCTGTGCCGAGCCCGATTCGATCGACACGCCGGTGGCGCTGCGGCTGTCCTACGCGGTGGTATTCAGCCAGGAAGACGGGCAGCCGGTGGTGGAACTGGCGTCGGGCGCCGGAGGCGGCAGGTCGCGCTGATGTCCCGGGGCAGGCAGCCGTTCCCGCGTAGCCCCTGGCGCCGCTGCCCGCACTGCGAAGGCATGTCGCCACGAGTGCGGCAGTAAAGCGCGTCCGCTGCTCGCCGTGCCGACGCGGCCTCCCGTCGCTGTCGGGACAAGCCCGGCGCGTGGGCAGCGGCAATGAACCGCCGGCCGTCGGCGCTGTCGATGCGGGCCCGGAAAGGCGGTGGCCCCGCCAGCTGACCTCGGCACCCGCGTCGATCGATACCGTTGCTGCCTTCCGGCCCTGGCGGGGTTTTCGATCTAGCGTCGCGAGGGGCCGACGGGGCCACCATGGAAACTCTGACGCTGCGCGGGCACGGCCGCGCGGCGGAGCGCAATTGTAGACGTCGGCGGCAGCGGCGGCCAGCGCGACCGCGCGCACGTCAGTCCAGCGCGTCCCATGTCGACGCAGGCACCTCGCCCAGCGTCTCGAGCTGCGGTCGGCCGAACAGGTAGCCCTGGAACAGCGCGATCCCCAGCGTCCGCAGCGCGCGGTATTCGGCCGCGGTCTCCACGCCCTCCGCGATCACCGTCGATCCGAGTTCCGCCGCGATCCGCGCCACCCCGCCGACGATGGCCTGGCGGGCCGGATCGGTGGCGATCCCGCGCAGCAGCGCCATGTCGAGCTTGAGCACGTCCGGCTGGAACTCGGCCAGCAGTCCCAGGCCCGCGTAGCCGGCACCGAAGTCGTCGATCGCCGTGAGGAAGCCGCGGCTGCGGTAGTCGCGGAAGATCCGCGTCAGGTGCGCGTGGTCTCGCACCTGCTCCGACTCGGCGGTCTCGAACACCAGCCGGTCCGTCGGGAAGCCGCAGCGCCGGGCCGCGGCCAGGGTCAGGCGGATGCAGGTCGCCGGCTCGTACACGGCGTTGGGCAGGAAGTTGATCGACAGCCGCGACTGCAGGCCGAGGCGGGCGGCGGTCTCGATCGCCTTGACCCGGCAGGTCTGGTCGAACCGGTAAAGCTGCTGCGGTCCGACCCGCCCCAGGATCTCGGCCGCGCCGCCGCCCTCGACGGTCCGCACCAGCGCCTCGTAGCCGAACACCGAGCGGTCGCGCGCGTCGACGATGGGCTGGAAGGCCATGCGGACGTCGAAGTCCAGCCGGTCGGCATCTCCGCAACTCGCGCAGGGGTGCGGGCTGGCGTGGTCGCCGAAAAAGCGGGTGAGGTACATGCGACGTTCCGGCGCGAGAGGGAGCGGCAGGATGGCAGAAGCGGCGAGCAGGGACCGCGATGGGCAGCGGCCGTCCGGTCTGCCGTCCCGGGGCCGGGCGGCGCCGACGCAGAACGCCCCTTGCGGGGCGTGCGTACGGGCGGCGGATGTGGATGCGTTCGGCGCTTGCGCGTATCGGCTGCCGAACCCAGGGGCGCTTGCCCCTCATCGTGCCGCCGGCGAACCCCGCGCGACCCGATCCAACTACCCAGATGAAACTGGCGGAGAGAGGGGGATTCGAACCCCCGAAGCGCGGTTTAGACGCTTACACACTTTCCAGGCGTGCTCCTTCAACCACTCGGACACCTCTCCGCGAGGCCCCGGCAGGCGACATCCAGCCGCACGCAGGGGCGCAAATTCTAGCGGCGCCGGGCCTGCACCACAACCGAGCGCCGCCGCCGCGGGCTGAACGGCCCGGTCCGGGCGGACAAACCCGTGCGCGGCGCGGCACAATGGACGCATGTCGTACCTCGTCCTCGCCCGCAAGTGGCGCCCCAGGCGGTTCGCCGAGCTGGTGGGCCAGGAACACGTGGTCCGCGCGCTGTCCAATGCGCTCGATTCCGGCCGCGTGCACCACGCCTACCTGTTCACCGGCACCCGCGGCGTGGGCAAGACCACGATCGCGCGGATCTTCGCCAAGAGCCTGAACTGCGAGCAGGGCACGGGCGCCGATCCCTGCGGCCAGTGCGAGACCTGCCAGGCGATCGACGCGGGACGCTACATCGACCTGCTGGAGATCGACGCGGCGTCGAACACCGGCGTCGACAACGTCCGCGACCTGATCGACAACGCGCAGTACATGCCCTCGCGCGGCCGCTACAAGGTCTACCTGATCGACGAAGTGCACATGCTCTCCAAGCCGGCGTTCAACGCGCTGCTCAAGACGCTGGAGGAGCCGCCGGAGCACGTGAAGTTCCTGTTCGCCACCACCGACCCGGAGAAGCTCCTGGTCACGGTGCTGTCGCGCTGCCTGCAGTTCAACCTCAAGCGCCTGGACGAGGAACAGATCGGCGGGCAGATCGCGAAGATCCTCGAGGCCGAGGGCATCGCCGTGGAGCCTGGCGCGGTGCGCCAGCTGGCGCGCGCGGCCGACGGCAGCCTGCGCGACGGGCTGTCGCTGCTCGACCAGGCGATCGCCTACACCGGCGGCAACCTGTCCGAGGCCGGGGTGGCGACCATGCTCGGCACCGTCGACCGCACCCGCGTGGGCGCGCTGCTCGAGGCGCTGGCCGCGGGCGACGGCGCGCGGCTGATGGACGAGATCGCGACCCTGGCCGAGTTCTCGCCTGACTGGTCCGGCGTGCTCGAGGCGATGGCTGCCGCCCTGCACCGCATCCAGGTGCGGCAGCTGGTGCCCGGCAGTCCCGGCGAGGCCGACGGCATCGACATCGTGCCGCTGGCGTCGGCGCTGCGTCCCGAGCTGGTGCAACTGTGGTACCAGATGGCGCTGAACGGCCGCCGCGACCTGCCGCTGGCGCCCAGCGCGCGTTCGGGCTTCGAGATGAGCCTGCTGCGGATGCTCGCCTTCCGCCCCGCCGAAGGCGGCGGCGCTGCCGGCGGGCCGGCTGCGGGCGCGGCCCCGGCGCGCGGCGGACGCTCGGCGGCCGAGGCGGCGCGCGCGGCCCTGGAAGCCGACATGCAGCCGCCGCGTCCGGCGCCCGCGCGCACGGCGTCGCCCGCGCCTGCGCAGACCCCGGCGGAAGGTGTCGCGCCGCCCCCACGCGCGACGCCGCCCGCGCCGCGAGAGCCGGAGCCGGTCCAGGCCGCCCCGCCCGTCGTTGATGCGCCGCCGCCCGAAACCGCGCGTCGGGCCCCGTCGCGGACCGAGGCGCCGGCAGGCGCCAGCGCCACGCGCGGTCCGCTGGACGAGGCGGCCTGGGTCGACCTGGTCGCCGGCCTCGGTCTGCGTGGGCCGGTGCGCGAACTGGCGGCGCATGCCGCCTTCATCGACTGGACCGGCGGCGTGCTGCGCCTTGCCCTGCCGTCCAGCGACGACCACCTCAAGGCGCCTTTCCTGGTCACCCAGCTGGCCAATGCGCTCGCGCCGGCGCTGGGCGTCGCGCCGCAGATCCGGTTCGAGGACGCGGTCGAGGCCCCGGGCGAGACGCTGCACACGCGCACCGCGCGCGAGCGCGACGAACGCCAGGCCGCGGCCGAGAGCGCCTTCCTGTCCGACCCGCACGTGCAGCGGCTGATCCAGCAGCAGGGCGCCCGGGTCGTGCCAGATTCCATCCGACCATTCGACGAAGCCTAGGAATACGCCATGCGTGGAAACATCGCCCAGCTGATGCAGCAGGCGCAGAAGATGCAGGAGAACATGCAGAAGGTGCAGCAGGAGATCGCTGCCCTCGAAGTCACCGGCAGCGCCGGCGGCGGCATGGTCAGCGTCACCCTGTCGGGCGCCAAGGAGTGCCGCAAGGTGCGCATCGATCCGAGCGTGCTGTCCGATCCGGAGATGGCCGAGGACCTGATCGCGGCCGCCTTCAACGACGCCTCCAACAAGATCGACGCCGCCTCGCGCGAGAAGATGGCCGGCGCCACCGCCGGCATGCCGATCCCGCCCGGGATGAAGCTGCCGTTCTGAGCCGTGGTTCGTGATTGGTGATTCGTGATTCGCCAGGCAACCGCCGCGCGATCCGCTTCTGCCAATCACGAATCACCGATCACGAACCACCAACCGATGTCCTCCCTGCTCGAACAGCTGATCGAGGCCTTCCGCGTGCTGCCGGGCGTGGGCCAGAAGACCGCGCAGCGCATGGCCTACCACGTGCTCGAACGCGAGCGCGACGGCGGCCGGCGCCTGGCCGCGGCGCTGGCCGACGCGGTCGAGCGGGTGGGGCACTGCGGCCGCTGCCGCGATTTCAGCGAAAGCGAAGTCTGCGCCACCTGCGCCAGTGCCTCGCGCGACGCGCAGCAGCTGTGCGTGGTCGAGTCGCCGGCCGACCGGCTGGCGATCGAGCAGGCCACCGGCTATCGCGGGCTGTATTTCGTGCTGCAGGGGCGGCTGTCGCCGCTCGACGGCATCGGTCCGCGCGAGATCGGCCTCGACCGGCTGGACACGCGCCTGGGCGAGGGCGAGGTGCAGGAACTGATCATCGCCACCAATCCCACGGTCGAAGGCGAGGCCACCGCGCACTACCTGGCCCAGCTGGCGCGCCAGCACCGGGTCAAGCCCAGCCGCCTCGCGCACGGCGTGCCGCTGGGCGGCGAACTCGAATACGTCGACCGCGGCACGCTGTCGCACGCGTTCGGATCGCGCAGCGAGATGGCATGAGCGTCCGCGCCGGGCCGGCGCGGGGGAACGATCCGCGCTAGGCTCGCCTCGACGATGCATGCGCCGGGCATGGCCCCGGACGCCGCGTCCAGCCCCCGACCTCCAACGTTTGCCACGGCCCCGCCATGCCCACCATCTTCCAGAAGATCATCCGCCGCGAGATCCCCGCCGACATCGTGTTCGAGGACGAGCACGTCATCGCCTTCCGCGACATCGCGCCGCAGGCGCCGGTGCACGTGCTGTTCGTGCCGAAAGAGGATTTCGCGACCTTGAACGACGTGCCCGGCGACCGTCCCGAAATCGTCGGCCGCCTGGCCATCGCGGCCGCGGCCTACGCCAGGGCGCAGGGCTTCGCCGAGGACGGCTACCGCATCGTCATGAACTGCAACGGCGACGGCGGGCAGACCGTGTTCCAGATCCACCTGCACCTGCTGGCCGGCGCGCCGCTGGGCGGCTTCGGGGCGCGCTGAGCGGCCCCGGCCGCCTCACCACCAGCCCCACCAGGGCCACGGCTCGGGCCGGGTGATCAGCACCGGTTCGCGCTTGGGCCACAGGTACACCACGTCGGCGGCAAGCGCGGGGAGGCGATAGTCGTACTCGCCGATGCGGCGGGTCTCGTAGCCGGTGACGGTGCCGGAGAAGGTGACCTCGCGGTTCACCTCGAACACCGCCGGGTCGTAGAAGCCGGCGCGGCAGGCGATGAAGCGGCCGTGGCTGTCGTCGCTGCCCCACCATGGACGGCCGGTCGCGGCCAGGCGGGTGGAGATCATCTCGAAGCAGGTCCGGTTCGGACCCGGCTCGACCCGCACGATGCGACCGCCCCAGCGCACCGGCAGTCCGGTGGCGTCGGATTCGACCGCGGCATGCGGGGTCATGGCGCTGAATTCGCCGCGCAGCGGCCGGGGCTGGGAGGCGCAGGCGGCGAGCAGCAAGAGCGCGGCGGCGGGAAGCAGGAGGCGGACGGTCATGGCGAGGATTCCGGGCGGGCGGTTCGTGCGGGGCGGTGGCGGCGCAGGTCGCGGATCAGCGACGCGGGGTCCGCGCCTGTCGCCCGCGGAGCGTAGCGCCAGTTTTCGAAACGTTCGGTGAGCGCGAGCAGCGCGCCGCCGTCGGCCGGGCGCAGCGCCGCCACGCGCCGGGCCCACTGCAGCGAGGGTTCGTGCGGTGCGCGCGCCAGGCCCAGCCTCGCGTAGCGCGCGCCGAGGCGGCGCCAGGCCGCCAGCACCCGGTCGCCGCCGCGATCGGCGCGGGCGGTCAGCCACAGCATCCAGGCCAGGGCCAGCAGCGCGCTGGCGGCGAACAGGCCGACCAGGCCGCGCCAGCCGGCGCCGTCCAGGCCCAGCGGGCGCAGCATGGCCACCTGCCGCGCCGCATCGAAGCCGAGCACCATGTCGTTCCAGCCGCGGCGCAGCCAGTCGCCCACATCCAGCATCGGGCCCACGCCGGGCAGGGCGGTGAAGCCGCCGCCGGACGCGCGATCGTCGATGGTGTCGTAGATCCGCTCCGGCGCGACCGCCGCGGTGGGATCCACGCGTACCCAACCGCGGCCGTCCAGCCAGACCTCGACCCAGGCGTGCGCATCCTGGTTGCGCACGATCCAGTAGTCGCCGATCGGGTTGCGGGTGCCGCCGGCATAGCCGGTGACCACCCGCGAAGGGATGCCGGCCGCGCGCATCAGGATGGCGAAGCCCGAGGCGAAGTGCTCGCAGAAACCCCGCTTCCACTCGAACAGGAATTCGTCGGCCGAATGACGGCCGGGGAGGGGCGTGGCCAGGGTATAGCCGAACTCGGCGCGGATCATCGCCATCGCGCGTTCGACGATGGCCGCATCGCCCGTGGATCCGAGCTCGCGCCGCCACTGCCGCCCGAGCGCGACGGTGCGCGGATTGAACCCGTCCGGCAGGCGCAGCGCGCTTTCGCGGATGAAGGGCAGCAGGCGCGGCTCGAAGCGGCGCGGCGGCGCGGCGTCCATGCGCCAGCGGCTCACCGAGACCAGCGGCGCGCGGGCTTCCAGGGTGTAGTCCCAGGACAGGCGTGCCGCCTGGGGGGCGGCGTCGGGCAGTTCCAGCGCCACCACGGTGCGGCGTTCGGTCGGCTCCAGCACCATCTCGTAGCGCCAGCGCGCCCGCGCCGGCTCGACCTCGGGCGGCGGCAGCGCCTCGAACCGGCGCGCGCGGGTCCAGGTACGGCCGTCGTAGTCCATCAACACCGGCCCGCGCCAGTACATCTGCGACTGCGGCGGCGGCTGGCCGGAGAAACTGGCGCGCAGCGCCGGGCGCTCGTCGTTCATCAGGTCCAGCCACTCGCCCGGCGCCATCTCGTCCGAGAGGCCGGGCCGCGCCAGGGCGCGTTCCGGCACGCCCCAGAGCGGCGTGCCCAGGCGCGGAAACAGCCAGAAGGCGGACAGCGCCAGCGGCAGGCCGACCAGCAGCAGCCTGCCCACCAGCGCCAGCCGCTGGCGCGGCGCCACGCGCGCGGCTTCGCCGGACTCGCGCTCGGACAGCTGCGCCAGCGCGGCCAGGGCGACCACCGCGCCGAGCAGGCCCAGCACCAGCGACAGCGGCCCCTGGTCGAGCAGGAAGGTCGAGAACGGCGCGAATAGCGCGAATCCCACCAGGCTGCGCGCGTCGCGCAGCGAGGCCAGCTCGCCGGGTTTGATCGCCAGCATGGCCGCGAGCAGTGCGCAGGCGGTGTCGCGCCCGAGGCTGAAGCGCGATATCGACAGCACCACGCCGAACAGGCACAGCGCCAGCGCGATCCGCAGCCAGCCCGGCAGCGGACGGTGCCGCCCGGCCAGGGCCACCAGCACGCCGGCGCCGGCGCAGCCCCAGGCGATCGCGGCCGGCAGCTGCGGCAGCAGCGGCAGCAGGCAGGCGGCCGCCGCGGCCAGCGCCCAGCCGCGCGCGGCGCGGTCGAGCGGCAGCGCCTCAGCCCGCGGCACGGGCATCGTCCTCGCGCGGCAGCAGGGCCAGGGCGCGCAGGCAGGCGTGGCGGTGCGCGGCGCCGCGGCCCGGGCCCAGTTCCGGCTGGCCGGGCAGGCGCAGGCGGTAGCGGCGCGACTCGCGCTCGGCCTCGTCCACCCAGCGCGCCAGGCGGCGGATCCGGTCCTCGTGGCGCAGGGCCTGCAGTCGCTGCCAGTCGAGCACGATGTCGGCGCCCTGCGGCTGCTCGAATTCGCGCACCAGCAGCGCGTCGCGACGTGCCGACGCCTTCCAGGCGACCGCGCGCAGGCTGTCGCCGCGGCGCCAGTCGCGCAGGTGGTGCACGTCCTCTCCGCCGGGCGAGACCCGCGACTGCGCCTGCTCGCCGCGCCCGGTCGGCAGCGGCGGACCGCCCGCCTCGGGCGCCGGATAGACCAGCAGCGGCGCGTCGGCCCAGGCATAGGCCCAGGCCCGGGCGAGGCCCAGCGGCCGCGTGGTCGAGATGCGCAGGCGGCCCGGATCCAGCCAGCCGCGCACGCGGGTGGGCAGGACGATGTCGGCTTCCCCGGCGCTGTTGGCCAGGTCCAGGGTCGCGGTCTGGCCGGTGCAGTCCACGCGCAGCCCGCGGCGCTCGCGGGAGTCGTCGGCACGCGCGTGCACGCGCAGGCGCAGCGGCGCGCCGGCCGCGACCGGCTCGGCGCCGATGGCGTGGATCGCCAGTCCGCTCAGCTGCAGCTGCGCCTGCAGCAGGCTGGCGATGCCCGCGCCTCCCAGCAGCAGGCACAGCAGCAGTGCCGGGTTGTTGTTGTAGTTGAGCGCGCCGGCGCCCATCGCCAGCAGCAGCACGGCGAAGAACAGGCCGAAGCGGGTGGGAAGGACATAGATGCGATGCCGGTCGAACCGCACCGGCAGCCGCCCCGGCGTGCGCCTGCGGATCCAGGCATCGAAGCGCGCATCCAGGCGGCGGCGGATCGCGCGCAGCATCAGGCGTTTCCGCCGATCGCCGCGAGGGCGCAGGCGCGGCGCGCGTCGGCGTGCAGGGGAGCAGGGGCGGAAGCCGTCATCGCCGCCGGCATCAGTCCACCGGCACGTCCCGCAGGATCGACATCGCCAGCGCGGCGCCATCGCTTCCGGCCTCGACGTCCGCCACCAGCCGGTGCGCCGCCACCGCGCCGAACAGGGCCTGCACGTCCTCGGGCGTGGCGGCGGTCCGGCCCTGCAGCAGCGCATGCGCGCGCGCCGCGCGCAGCAGCGCGATGCCCGCGCGAGGCGACAGGCCCACGCGCACGCCCGGCGCCTGGCGGCTGCGCGCCAGCAGCGCATGCACGTAGTCCACCAGCGCCTCGCTGGCGTGTACCCCGGCCACCGCCTGGCGCAGGCGAAGCACGTCGTCGCCGCCGAGGATCGGCGTGGCGCGCGCGATCAGGCCGCGGCGGTCCTCGCCGGCCAGCAGCGCACGCTCGGCCGCTTCGTCCGGATAGCCCAGCGACAGCCGCAGCAGGAAGCGGTCGAGCTGCGAGTCGGGCAGGGGATAGGTGCCCGACAGGTCCACCGGGTTCTGCGTGGCGATGACGAAGAACGGCTCGGGCAGGCGATGCGTGGTGCCGTCGACCGTCACCTGGTATTCGGCCATGGCCTCGAGCAGGGCGCTCTGCGTGCGCGGCGGCGCGCGGTTGATCTCGTCGGCCAGCAGCACGTTGGCGAACACCGGGCCGGGATGGAACTCGAAGCGGCGCGCCTGCGCATCGAAGATCGATACACCGACGATGTCCGAAGGCAGCAGGTCGGAGGTGAACTGCACGCGCTGGAAGCCCAGTCCCAGGGTCGCGGCCAGCGCATGCGCCAGCGTGGTCTTGCCCAGGCCGGGCAGGTCCTCGATCAGCAGGTGGCCGTCGCAGAGGAGGGCGACGAACGCCAGCTGCACCTCGCGCGCCTTGCCCAGCACCAGGCGGTTGACCTGCGCCTGCGCCGCCGTCAACGCGTCTTGATCGCGGTCGGTTAGCATGGCGGGTTCGTGGATGGCGGCGGACACGACGCTCTCCGTTGGACAGGCGGATTTCGAGTGTACGGGGTTGCGGCGCATGCAGGAACGGAACATCGGGCGGACGGCATTCATCGCCCTGTGGTGCTGCGTGGTGCTGGCCAAGGTGGTGGTGGCCGCGCGCCTGCCGCTGTTCGTCGACGAGGCCTTCTACTGGCAGGAAGGCCGGCACCTGGCCTGGGCCTACTCCGACCTGCCGGGCTTGACCGCCTGGACGATCCGCCTCGGCGGTGAACTGTTCGGCGACAGCGTGCTCGCGGCGCGCTCGCTGTTCGTGATCGTCTCCGCCGCGCTGCCGTGGCTGGTGGTGCGCATCGCGCGCCGCGAGCTGGAGCCGGCGCGGGCCTGGGTCGCCGGCTGCGGGGCGCTGGCGTTGCCGCTGTTCGCCAGCATCGGCGTGATGGCGCTGCCCGACGTGCTCATGGCGCTGGCGACCCTGCTGTGCCTGGACGCGCTGACGCGGATGCTGCGCCAGATCAGCTATGGCGCGGCAGTGCAGCTGGCGGTGGGCCTGGCGATCGGTGCACTCAGCCATTACCGCTTCATCGCCGCGATCGGCGCGGGCATGGTCGCCCTGCTGCTGATCGCGCGCGGCCGCGAACTGCTGCGCGATCCGCGCGTGATCATCGCCATCGCCTTCGGTGCGGCGGCGTGGATGCCGCTGCTGGCCTGGAATATCGAGAACGCGGAGGCGGGTCTGCGCTTCCAGCTGGTCGATCGCCATCCCTGGGCGCTGCATCGCGACGGCATCACCTTCCTGCCCATCCAGGCCGCGTTCGTCACCCCGCTGCTGCTGGCCGCACTGCTGGTTGGCGCATGGCGCTTCCGACGCCATCCCAACGATGCACTGCGGCTGCTGGCGCTGTCCGGCGGCATCGTGGTGGCCGGTTTCTTCGCGCTGGGCTTTTTCGCCGATACCGAGCGGGTCAGCTTCCACTGGCCGCTGCCCGGGTACGTCGCCCTGCTGCCGCTGCTGCCGCTGGTGCTGGCGACCTGGCCGCGCTGGCTGCGCGTGCTGACCTGGGTGATCGCGCTCGCCGGCATGCTGTCGATGCTCGGCTACTACGCCGCGGTGTCCTCGCCGGAACTTCGCGAGCGCACTGCCGCGACCAAGTGGTATCCGCAGAACTTCTCCGGCTGGGACGAACTGGCCGAAGCGGTGCGGCGGCGCAAGGCGCAGATGCCGGAAGGCACGCAGGTGATCGCGGACAACTTCAAGGTCGGCGCCGAGCTCGGGTTCGCGCTGGGCGACCCGGCGATCCCGGTGCTGCCGCACGCGCTCAACCGCGCGCACGGACGCGCGCCGCAGCTGGCGCTGTGGGGCCTGGAGGTCGGGGAGGATGCTTCCGCGGCGCGCCCGGCCCTGCTGGTGGTGTCGCCGGGCGACGTCAAGCTGAGCGAACTGCTCGATCATTACCAGGCCCTGTGCCGCCGCTTCGGCGCGCTTCCGGCGCCCGAGGTCGTCGATGCCGACGGCGGCAGCCGGCGGTTCCTGCTGTTCGCGCTGGAGCCGCGGGAGGGCGCGGCACCGGCCCCCTGCGTGCCGCCGGCGATCGCCTGGCTCAACGCGCCGCAGGCCGGCGAACGCCTGCCGGCCGTGTTCGAGGCCAGCGGCTGGGCGATCAAGGACGTGGCCGGGGTCAAGAGCGTGGCGTTGACGCTGGACGGGCGCGTGGTCGCGCAGGCCGAATACGGGCTGCACGACGACTGGCCGCAGCGCTTCTACGGCGGGCGCTCGCAGGATCCGTCGCTGCCGCGCGTGGCGTTCCGCGCACGGGTCGATGCGTCCGGAGTGGCGCCGGGACGCTACTGGCTCGGGGTCGAGGTGACCGGCGGCGACGGCAGCGTGGAGCGGTTCGCGGCCTGGCCGGTGGAGTTGTCGGGCGAAGCGCGTCCGTAAACGGGGAAGGGGTGGGGGATGGGGATCGTGACGATGCGCACGTGGGTCGCCTTCGCCGTGCTGGCCGCGCTGCTGCTCGCCGCCACCATGGCCTGGCACTTGCCGATGATGCTGTGGGACCACATCGACCTGGTGCCGATGTACGAGGCGTGGCGGTCGGGCGCGCTGGGATCGTCGGCGTTCTGGCAGGTCCACGACGGCAGCCACCTGCACGTGGCGGCCTACGCGGTGCTGCTGGTCACCACCTGGGCCTCGGGCGGGCAGCCCTGGCTGGACTGCCTGGCCAGCGTGGTGCTGCTCGTGGCGCAGGCGCTGGTGCTGCTGCGCATCGCGGCCGTCGCCCCGGTCGGCCGCATCCAGGGCGTCTGGTGGCTGCTCCTGCTGCTGCTCGCCCTGCATCCGGGACACCTGGTCAACCTGCAGTGGGGCTGGCAGGTCGCGGTTTTCATCAGCACCCTGGGCGCGGTCGCCGCGATCGCGCTGCTGACCCGGCCGGTGCTGACGGTCGCGGCCAACCTGCTGGCCGTGGCGCTGGCGACGGTGGGGGTGCTCGGCTTCTCGACCACGCTGGCGGTATTCCCGGTCGCGCTGGGACTGCTCGCACTGCATCCGGCCCTGCAGGCGCGCCAGCGCGTCCTGCTGGCGCTGCCGTGGCTCGCGGCCGGCGCGGCATTGCTGGCATGGCTGTCGGCCGGACGGGTGGACCCGGCCGGTGGATTTCCGGGCGTCGCCGAGCTGGCGCTGTACACCCTCAACTACCTGGGCGGCGGTGTCTCGCGCCTGGCCACGGCCGCGGCGCCGGTGTGGGCGCTGCTGGCGCTGGCGAGCGCCGCTTTCACCGTTGCGACGCGCTGGCAGTCCGCCCTGCGTCCGTGGCTGGCGCTGATGCTGTTCGGTATCGGATGCGCGCTGCTGACCGGCCTGGGCCGGGCGGCCGAGTACGGGCCCGGCCACGCCTTCGTGACCCGCTATGCCAGTTTCTCGCTGCTGTTCTGGTTCGGTTGGGCGGGCGCGATGCTGGTGGCCTGGCGCGATGGCCGGCCGCCCTGGCGGCGGTACGTGCGTCCGCTGCTGGCTGCGCTGCTGGTGTTCGTGCTGGCCAACGGCGTGCACATGGCCAGGCAGGCGCGCGAGATCCATGACCGGGCCCTGGACTACGCCGCGCATATCGCCAGCACGCCGCACCCGGATCCGGTGGTGATGGAGGCCGCATTCGGCTGGCGGGCCGACGCCGCGGCGGGGCACCTGGAACGCCTGCGCGCACGCAGTTTCGCGCCGTTCGAAGCGGTGGCGTGCGGCGTCGGGCCGGAGTCAGGGCAGGACGAAGCCGGCTGCCCGCAGTAGCCGCGCCGTCGCGATCAGCGGCAGGCCGACCAGGGCGGTCGGATCGTTCGATTCGATGGCCTCGAACAGGGCGATGCCCAGGCCCTCGCAGCGGAAGCTGCCCGCGCAGTCCCAGGGCTGCTCGGCGTCGATGTAGCGGGCGATGGCATCGTCGGCCAGCGCGCGGAAACGGACCGTCGTGGTATCCAGCCACTGCGCGGTGGCCGCGCCCGGCACCGCCACCGCCACCGCGGTCAGGAACACGGCCTCGCGCCCGGACATGGCGCGCAGCTGCGCCAGCGCCGCCTCGCGCGAGCCGGGCTTGCCCAGCAGCCGGCCGTCGCAGCTCGCCACCTGGTCGGAGCCGATCACCACCGCGCCGGGCCGCGCCCGGGCCACGGCCTCGGCCTTGCCCATGGCCAGGCGCAGCGCCAGGGTGGCCGGGGGCTCGCCGGGGTGCGGGGTCTCGTCCACCTCCGGCCGCGCGGTTTCGAACGGCAGGCGCAGGCGCTCCAGCAGCTGGGCGCGATAGCGCGAGGTCGAGGCGAGAATGAGGGCAGGGGTCGCGGTCATCGGCGGGGTCAGTGCATAGCGGCGCGGGCGCGTTCGATCTGCAGCAGCTGGGCGTCGATGTCGCCCCGCGCGGCGTCGATCGAGGCGCGGACCTGGTCGAGCTGCTCCAGCGACGCGACCTGGCCGTGCTGCTGCAGCCACAGCCGCTGGCGCAGCATTTCCTGCATCGCCTCGCGCACCGGGTTGTGGTCGTCGCCGGCGATGGCCTCGATTTCCGAACGCGCGGTGCGCAGGCGGTCCTCCAGCGCATCGGCGGCGTCGAGCAGTTGCCTGAGGGCGCGATTGCGCCGGCTGCCGCGGCTGCGAAGCCAGGCGGTGAGGCCGGCGGCGAGGGCCACGACCAGCACAGACAGGGCAAGAACGGTCACAATGGCACTCCCGCGGACTGGCCGGCAGTCTGACCGCCACCGCGACGCCGGGCAAATTCCCTGCCCGCACAATGGTTTGCCTCCCCCGCCCGGGTTTGACAGGGGTGGGTTCGACCTTTAAAATCCTACAGCTTATGTCCGCGGAACTGCCCGAAATCCTGGACGCCTGGCGGATGGTTGCCGCGCGGCGGGAGTTCAAGGGCCGGGTCGCGCTGGCGGCGCTGCCCAGGCTGCGCGAAGCGTTGTTGGATGCCGAGGGACAGGTCGCCTTCGAACTCGGCTTCGACACCGACGCGATGCGGGTGCCGTACCTGGAACTGAAGATCGAGGCGGAGCTGCCGCTGGAGTGCCAGCGCAGCCTGCAGCGGTTCCTGTTCCCGGTGCGACTGGAGCAGCGGTTGGGGCTCATCCGGGACGAGGAAGGCGAGGCCGGCCTGCCGGAAGGCTACGAGCCGCTGCTGGTCGAGGCCGACGGCGCGCTGCGGCCGCTGGACCTGGTCGAGGACGAGCTGATCCTCGCCCTGCCGGTGGTGCCGGTGAAGCCGGGCTCCGAGGCGGTCGAACGCGACTGGCCGGTGTCCGCGGAAGAAGAGGTGCGTGCCAATCCGTTCGCCGGGCTGGCCGCGCTGAAGAAGAAACAATGAAGCGGTTCGCGTCCCGGTGGCGCGGAGCGCGATAGCAACAACCGAATCGTTACTGGAGCAATCCCATGGCTGTGCAGAAGTCCCGCGTCACCCCGTCCCGTCGTGGCATGCGTCGTTCGCACGACGCGCTCACGACCAAGCAGCTGGCCACCGACCCGACCACGGGCGAGACCCACCTGCGCCACCACATCACCGCCGACGGCTACTACCGCGGCAAGCAGGTCATCCAGCCGAAGACGAAGGTCGTCGAGGAAGATTGACCCCGATCCGGGCCCGTCCGCGGGCCCGGTGACATCGGTCCGTGCCCGTGTCCGCGCCCGCGGTGCCGGCGGCGCGGGCCGCCCCGCTTCCACCAGAGGGCCATCCACGAGATGAGCAGCGCGCGGATCTATTCACGTATCGCCGGGACCGGCAGCTACCTGCCCAGCAAGGTGCTGACCAACGACGACCTGTCCAGGATCGTCGACACCAGCGACGAGTGGATCGCCTCGCGCACCGGCATCCGTGAGCGGCACGTCGCGGCCGAGGGCGAGACCACCGTGGACCTCGCCTACCACGCCGCCGTGCGCGCGCTGGAGGCGGCGGGCACCGGCGTCGACGAGATCGACATGATCATCGTCGGCACCACCACGCCCGACCTCATCTTCCCGTCCTCGGCCTGCCTGCTGCAGCAGCGGCTGGGCATCGCCGGCTGCGGCGCGTTCGATGTCAACGCCGCCTGCTCCGGTTTCCTGTACGCGCTGTCGGTCGCCGACAAGTTCATCCGCTCCGGCGACGTGAAGACCGTCCTGGTGGTGGGCGCGGAAACCCTGACCCGCATGGTCGACTGGACCGAACGCACCACCTGCGTGCTGTTCGGCGACGGCGCGGGCGCGGTGGTCCTCAAGGCCGACTCCGAAACCGGCATCCTCAGCACCCACCTGCATGCCGACGGCAGCAAGAAGGAACTGCTGTGGAACCCGGTGGGCGTGTCGGCCGGTTTCGACGAGGACGCCAAGAACGCCGGCGTGCGCATCCAGATGTCGGGCAGCGACGTGTTCAAGTACGCAGTGAAGGCGCTGGACTCGGTCGTGGAGGAAACGCTCGAGGCCAACGGCCTGGACCGCCACGACATCGACTGGCTGATCCCGCACCAGGCCAACCTGCGCATCATCGAGGCCACGGCCAAGCGCCTGGAGATGCCGATGGACCGCGTGGTCGTGACCGTCGACAGGCACGGCAACACCTCCTCGGGTTCGGTGCCGCTGGCGCTGGACGAGGCGGTGCGCTCGGGCAAGGTGCAGCGCGGCCAGCTGCTGCTGCTCGAGGCCTTTGGCGGCGGTTTCACCTGGGGCTCGGCGCTGCTGCGCTACTGAGCGAAGCAAGGTCGATGGCGCCGCGTGCGGCGCTACTGCACGCCTGTCTGTGCTTTGTGTCGCTGCGGCGCGATCCTCCGCAGCGCTGCGGAGCCGTGCTGCGCTGCGTTCTCGCGCCTGCCCCCGGATTCCCAGGCGCATGCTCCGATGGCCCGGTCGCGGCGTCGACGTCGTGCCGCGTGGAGGGCTTTCGACGATGGGCGATGTTCCAGTGCGATGGGCGCTGCATCGACGGCGATAACGGCACTGCCGGGGGCTGTGCATACGCCCCGGTACAGACGGGGTCCGGGGTTTGCCCGTATCATCGCGCCCTCGTTTTTCCCCGGATGTTGGCGTGACCGATCCACAACTCGCGTTCGTGTTCCCCGGGCAGGGCTCGCAGTCGCTGGGCATGCTCGCCGAACTGGCCGAGCGCCATTCCCTGGTGCGCGACACCTTCGCCGAAGCCTCGCACGGGGCGGACGCGGACCTGTGGTCGCTGGCGCAGACGGGGCCCGAGGAACAGCTCAATCGCACCGAGTTCACCCAGCCGGCGCTGTTGGCCGCGGGCGTGGCCGTGTGGCGCGCGTGGCTGGCGCAGGGCGGGGCGCGCCCGGCGCAGTTGGCCGGCCACAGCCTGGGCGAGTACGCCGCGCTGGTCGCCGCCGGCGCGCTGTCGCTGGAGGACGGCGCGCGCCTGGTGCGCCTGCGCGGCCAGCTGATGCAGGATGCGGCGCCTGCCGGCACCGGCGCGATGGCCGCCGTGATCGGCGCCGAGGACGCGCTGCTCGACGAGGTCTGCCGCGAGGCGTCCGGCGACGAGGTCGTGGTGCCGGCCAACCACAATTCCCCCGGCCAGATCGTGATCGGCGGCCATGCCGCGGCGGTCGACCGCGCCCTGGTGCTGCTGGCCGAACGCGGCGTGCGCAAGGCGGTGAGGCTGGCGGTCAGCGTGCCGTCGCACACGCCGCTGATGCGCGAGGCGGCCAACCGCCTGTCGCAGGCGATGGCCGACCTGGCGTGGAGCGAGCCGTCGATCCCGGTGGTGCAGAACGTCGACGCCGAAGTGCACCAGGGCGTGCAGGCGATCCGCGACGCCCTCGTGCGCCAGCTCTACCTCCCGGTGCAGTGGACCGGCTGCGTGCAGGCGCTGGCGGCCAATGGCGCCACGCGTGTCGCCGAATGCGGCCCGGGCAAGGTGCTCACCGGCCTGGCCAAGCGCATCGACAAGTCGCTCGACGCGAGGGCCATCGGCGCACCCGCCGAGTTCGACGCGGCGCTCGGTGACTGGAAGGCCTGAGTCCCGGCGCGCGGGGCACGTTGGCGCAACGCCGGGCGCAGGCCCGATTGGCCTTCGACCCGCCTCTTCCGCGACAATCCCCGCAGCCACGCTCCAGATCCAAGACAGGCAGGAACAGATGACCCAGGAACTCAAGGGCGAGATCGCGCTCGTCACCGGCGCCAGCCGCGGCATCGGCGCAGCCATCGCCGACACGCTGGCCGCGCGCGGCGCGACCGTGATCGGCACGGCCACATCCGAATCGGGCGCCAGCGCGATCGGCGAACGCCTGTCCGCGCACGGCGGCCATGGCCGCGTGCTCGACGTGTCGGTGCCCGGCCAGGTCGAGGCGCTGGTCGAGTCCATCGGCAAGGAGATCGGCGCGCTGTCGATCCTCGTCAACAACGCCGGCATCACCCGCGACGGCCTGCTGATGCGCATGAGCGACGAGGACTGGCAGGCCATCCTCGACACCAACCTCACCAGCGTCTACCGCTCGTCCAAGGCGGCGATGCGCGGCATGATGAAGGCGCGCAAGGGCCGCATCATCAACATCGCCTCGGTGATCGGGGTGACCGGCAACGCCGGCCAGACCAACTACGCCGCCGCCAAGGCCGGCATCATCGCCTTCAGCAAGTCGCTGGCCAAGGAGATCGGTTCGCGCGGCGTGACCGTCAACGTGGTCGCGCCCGGCTTCATCGAAACCGACATGACCGCCGCGCTGCCCGAGGAAGTGAAGAAGGGCCTGGTGGGCCAGATCGCGCTTGCGCGACTGGGCCAGGCGGCGGACATCGCCAACGCGGTGGCCTTCCTCGCCGGACCCGGCGCCGGTTACATCACCGGTGAAACCATCCACGTCAACGGCGGCATGTACATGCCCTGAGCCGCAACGCCTTCCGGAGCGCGTCGCGACCCTGGTCGCGGTGCGTTCCTAAGTTGCCGATTTCAAAGGGAATGCGTTGTCGCCTGTTGCGACACGCCCGACCGCCCCGGGGCCGCGCAGCGGCAACGCGCTATCCTCGCCCCGGATCAGACCTTACACTTGTCAACGTAACAGCCTCCGCGGAGCCAGAGCCAATGAGCAGCATCGAAGAACGCGTCAAGAAGATCGTGGTCGAACAACTGGGCGTCAAGGAAGAGGAGGTCAGCGCCAGCGCTTCCTTCGTCGACGACCTCGGCGCGGACTCGCTCGACACCGTCGAACTGGTGATGGCGCTCGAAGAAGAGTTCGAGTGCGAGATCCCCGACGAAGAAGCCGAGAAGATCACCTCGGTGCAGCAGGCGATCGACTACATCAAGGCCCACGTCAAGGCGTGAGTCCCGGCGGCCGCGCCCGGCCGATGGCCGGGCGTGGTCCCGAAGCGATTGCATCGGCCCGTCGGGCCGATCCGTAACAACCCGGGGCCGCGATGCGGCCTCGTGCGTTTTGCATCGCGCGGCGCCCGCGGCGCGATGCCCATGCATGCATCGAGGAGAGAGCCGACCATGTCCAAGCGTCGCGTCGCCATCACCGGCATCGGCATCCTGTCGCCGCTCGGCAACGACCTTGCCTCGAGCTGGGACGGCATCGTCAACGGCCGCTCCGGCATCGGCCCGATCACCCATTTCGACGCGTCCGCCTTCGCCACCCGCATCTCGGGTTCGGTCAAGGATTTCGACCCGACGCAGTGGATCCCGGCGAAGGACATCAAGAAGATGGATCCCTTCGTCCACTACGGCGTCGCCGCGGCGCTGATGTCGATCGCCGACGCCGGCCTCGAGATCGCCGGCCCGGAGGCCGACCGCATCGGCGTGGCCATCGGCGCCGGCATCGGTGGCCTGAAGGGCATCGAAGAGACGTCGATCAAGTACCACGAGGGCGGGCCGCGCAAGGTCTCGCCGTTCTACGTGCCCAGCACGATCATCAACATGGTTGCCGGCCACGTGTCGATCATGACCGGCGCGCGCGGCCCCAACATCGCGGTGGTCACGGCCTGCACCACGGCCACGCACAACATCGGCCTGGCCGCGCGCATGATCCAGTACGGCGACGCCGACGTGATGATCGCCGGCGGGTCCGAGTTCGCGACCACGCCGACCTCGCTGGGCGGCTTCTGCGCGATGAAGGCGCTGTCCACCCGCAACGACGACCCGACGCGCGCCTCGCGCCCCTGGGACGCCGGACGCGACGGTTTCGTGATGGGCGACGGTGCCGGCATCCTGGTACTCGAGGACTGGGAGCGCGCGAAGGCGCGCGGCGCGCGCATCTACGCCGAGCTCGCCGGTTTCGGCATGAGCGGCGACGCGCACCACATGACCGCGCCGGCCGAGAACGGCGAGGGCGGCGCGCGCTGCATGCAGGCGGCGCTGCGCGATGCCGGGATCGACCCGTCGGAAGTCGGCTACATCAACGCCCACGGCACGTCCACGCCGCAGGGCGACCTGGCCGAGACCATGGGCATCAAGTCGGTGTTCGGCGCGCACGCCTCGAAGCTGATGGTCAGCTCCACCAAGTCGATGACCGGCCACCTGCTCGGCGCGGCCGGCGGCGTGGAGGCGGTGTTCTCGGCGATGGCCCTGCACACCGGCGTGGTCCCGCCGACGATCAACCTCGACGATCCGTCCGAGGGCTGCGACCTCGACTACGTGCCGCACACCGCGCGCGAGGCGCAGGTGGACATCGCGCTGTCGAACTCGTTCGGCTTCGGCGGCACCAACGGCACCCTGGTCTTCCGCCGGGTCTGATCCCGGCGCTGCGGCGCGGGCCAGCGGTGCCGTCGGCGTCCCGGCTCGCGTCCGCTGGCGGCCTGTGCCGGCGGGCGAGGTCCGTTCCGCGTCGCAACCGCCACATCATGCAAGCGAGTCCAGGGTGCTGATCAGCAGGCCGCTACCGCCCGATACCGACCTGCTGGCGCTGCATCGCCTCGATCCGGGCCGTTATCCGGTGCTGCTGCAGTCGGTTGCGCACGGCACCGCGCAGGCGCGCTGGGACCTGCTGCTCGCCGCCAGCGGCGAATCGCTGACGCTCGGCGACGATGGCGCCACCCGCGATGGAACTGGCGCGGCGCTGGCCGGTGGTTTCCTCGACGCGCTCGATGCCGCCTGGCGCGCCCTGCGGCTGCCGCGCGAGGAGCCGCGCTGGCCGTTCCGCGGCGGCTGGGCGCTGCTGCTGGGCTATGAACTCGCGCGCCAGGTCGAGCCGGTGCTGCGCCTGCCGTCCGCCGCGGGCGCCCTGCCGGTGGCGCAGGCGCTGCGCTGTCCGGCCGCGGTCCTGCGCGACCACGCCAGCGGCGAATGCGTGGCCGTGGCTGAGCCCGGGCAGGACGCGATGCTGGGGGCGCTCGAGGCCGACCTGGCGGCGGCTGCCCTGCTCGCGCCCCTGCCGGACTGGGCGCCGCCACTGGCGGTCGAGGAGGACGCGCCAGCGCGTTTCACCGAGGGCGTCGCCCGCATCCTCGATTACCTCGCCGCGGGCGACGTATTCCAGGTCAACCTTTCGCGCGGCTGGCGGGCACGCTTCGCCGCCGCGCTGGATCCGGCGCGGCTGTACGCACGCATGCGCCAGGCCAACCCCGCGCCTTTCGCCGGACTGTACGCGGGCGCCGGCTTCGCGGTGGCCAGCGCGTCGCCCGAACGCCTGGTTTCGGTGCGTGGCGACGTGGTCGAGACCCGCCCCATCGCCGGCACCCGTCCGCGCCTGCCCGGCGACGACGAGGCGGCGCGCGTGCGCGAGCTGATCGGCCATCCCAAGGAACGCGCCGAGCACGTGATGCTGGTCGACCTGGAGCGCAACGACCTGGGCCGTGTCTGCGTGCCCGGCAGCGTCGAGGTGGACGAGCTGATGACCATCGAGAGCTACGCGCACGTGCACCACATCGTCAGCAACGTGCGCGGCCGCCTGCGTCCCGGCGCCAGCCCCGGCGAGGTGATCGCGGCCACCTTCCCCGGCGGCACCATCACCGGCTGCCCCAAGGTGCGCTGCATGCAGGTGATCGCCGAGCTCGAGGGCAGCGGCCGCGGCGTCTACACCGGCGCGATGGGCTGGCTGAACCGCGACGGCGACCTCGACCTCAACATCCTGATCCGAAGCGCCGAGGTCGAAGGCGCGGAGTTGCGGTTCCGCACCGGCGCCGGGATCGTGGCCGATTCCGACTCCGCGCGCGAACTCGAGGAAACCCGGGCCAAGGCCCGCGGCATGCTGCAGGCGCTGGCGGCGGAGGCCGGCGGCGGCACGCTATCCTAGCGGCATGACGATTCCTTCCGGACCGACGAGGCAGGCGCATGGCCAGGAGCGGTAGTCTCTGGCGTGGCCTGCGGCTGCTGTTCGTGCTCTCGGCGCTGTTCGCCGGCGCGGCCGCGTTCTTCCTGTACGACCGCTACACCGGCTTCGCCGATGCGCCGCTGTCGGGCATCGAGGCCGGCGAGGCGCTGCGGGTGGAGCGCGGCGATTCGTTCCGCCGGGTGCTGGCGCGCCTGCGCGAGGCCGGGGTGCGCGACGGCCACGACCTGGAATGGCAGGCGCTCGCCCGCCAGCTCGGTGCCGACGCGCGGATGCAGGTGGGCGAATACGCGCTGGAACCGGGCATGACCCCGCGCACGCTGCTGCAGCGCATGCGCGACGGCCGCGTGCTCAGCTACCGCTTCACCATCGTCGAGGGCTGGAACATCCGCGAACTGCGCGCGGCGCTGGCCAAGGCGACGCCGCTGGAGCAGACCATCGGCGATCTCGACGACGCGGCGCTGATGGAGAAGCTCGACCGCGCCGGCGTGCATCCGGAAGGCCGCTTCCTGCCCGAGACCTACGTCTACACCCGCGGCGACACCGACCTCGACCTCCTGCGCCGCGCCAACCAGGCGCTCGAGCGCGCGCTGCAGGCCGCCTGGGAGGCGCGTGCGCCCGGCCTGCCGCTGGAGGATGCCGAGCAGGCGCTGGTGCTGGCCTCGATCATCGAGAAGGAAACCGGCATCGCCGAGGAGCGCGCCCGCATCGGTGGCGTGTTCGTGCGGCGCCTGCAGCGGGGCATGCGCCTGCAGACCGATCCGACCGTGATCTACGGCCTGGGCAGCCGCTACGACGGCAACATCCGCCGCGCCGACCTGCTGGCCGACACGCCCTACAACACCTATACCCGCGACGGGCTTCCGCCGACGCCAATCGCGATGGCCGGCGCGGCGGCGCTGCAGGCGGCCACCCGGCCGGCCGACGGCGACGAGCTGTACTTCGTCGCGGTGGGCGACGGCAGCGGCCGCCACGTGTTCTCGCGCACCCTCGACGAGCACAACGCGGCGGTGCGCGAGTACGTGCGCCGCTATCGCGCGCAGTTCGGTCCGTGAGCGGCGCGCTGCCCACCCATCCGCGCTTCGTCTCGCTCGAGGGCGGCGAGGGCGCCGGCAAGACCACGGTGCTCAACGCGCTGCGCGAGGCGCTGCGCGAGGGCGGGCAGGACGTGGTCCACACGCGCGAGCCGGGCGGCACGCCGCTGGCGGAGATGATCCGCGGGCTGCTGCTCGACCCTTCGCACGAGCCGCCTGCGGCCGACACCGAACTGCTGCTGATGTTCGCCGCGCGCGCCCAGCACGTGCACGAGACCATCCGGCCCGCGCTGGAGCGCGGCGCCTGGGTGCTGTGCGACCGCTTCACCGACTCCAGCTACGCCTACCAGGGCGGTGGACGTGGCCTGGATGCGGGCTGGATCGAACAGCTGGAGAGGCAAGTGGTCGGGCTGCGGCCGGGCCTGACCCTGCTGCTCGACGTCGACGTCGGTCGTGGCCGCGAACGCACCCGCGGCCGCGACCTCGCGCCCGATCGCATCGAGTCCGAGCGCGACGAATTCTTCGAGCGGGTGCGCGCCGTCTACCGCGCGCGCGCAACCGCCGAACCGGATCGCTTCCGCGTGATCGACGCGTCCGCGCCGGCTGCCGAAGTGGCCGCCGAGGCCGTGCGCCTGCTGCGCGACTGGATGGCGCGCGCATGAGCGCTCCGCTCGCCCCCTGGCAGCAGCGCGCCTTCGATCATGCCGCGCGGACATTGTCCGAAGGCCGCCTCGGACATGCGCTGCTGGTCTGCGGCCCGGCGCGGCTGGGCAAGCGCGCGGTCGCCGAACGGCTGGCCGCGCACCTGCTTGGTGCGCAGGACCCGCGCGCCGGGCACCTGATCGCCGCCGGCACGCACCCGGACTTCCACGTGGTCACCCTGCAGCCCAACCGCGAGGGCACGAAGCTGCGCACGGAGATCGTGATCGAGCAGATCCGCGAGCTGTCGGAGAAGCTGGCGTTGACTCCGCAGTACGGCGGGGTGCAGGTGGCAATCGTCGATCCGGCCGATGCCATCAACACCGCCGCGGCCAACGCGCTGCTCAAGACGCTGGAAGAGCCGCAGCCCGGGCGCTACCTGTGGCTGCTGGCCTCGAATCCGGCGCGCCTGCCCGCGACCATCCGCAGCCGCTGCCAGCGCCTGGAGTTCCGCCTGCCGCCGCACGACGAGGCGCTGGACTGGCTGCGGGCGCAGGGCCATCCCGCCGCCGCCGCGGACGAAGCGCTGGACGCCGCGCGCGGCCACCCTGGCCTGGCCGACGCCTGGCTGGCCGACGGCGGCATGCAGCTGCGCCGCGAGGTGGCCGGCGACCTGGCCAAGCTGTCGCGCGGCGAGCTCGCGCCGATCGAGGCCGCGCAGCGCTGGACGGGCGACGAACAGGCCGACCTGCGCCTGCGCCACGCCGCCGACCTGGCACTGGCCGAGGCCGCGGGCTTGACCGCTCCGGCGCGAATCCGGAAGCTGGCCCAGTGGTTCGACGCGGCCAACCGAACGCGCGACCTGCTGCGTACCACGGTGCGCGCGGACCTCGCGGTGGCGGAGCTGCTGCTGTCCTGGCGCGGCGGGGAAGCAACGGGCCAGGCATCCGCAAACACGAGGTATCGATGAACACGACCGCGGGCGGCGCGCGCCAGGGCATCCTGTCGCTGGCGCTGAAGGACAAGGCCCAGCTCTACGGCGCCTACATGCCCTACCTCAAGCACGGGGGCATCTTCGTGCCCACGCCGCGGCGCTACTTCCTCGGCGACGAGGTGTTCCTGCTGCTGACCCTGCCCGAGTCCAACGAGCGCCTGCCCGTGGCCGGCAAGGTGGTGTGGGTGACGCCGACCGGCGCCCAGGGCGCACGCACGGCGGGAGTCGGCGTGCAGTTCGCCGACACGCCGGAGGGCGAGGCGGTGCGGGGCAGGATCGAGACGTTGCTGGCCGGCACGCTGACGGCCGAAAAGCCGACGCACACGATGTGATGCGGGCCACCGGACCGCGCGCGTCCCGCGCCGCCGCCCGGCTGCTGCTGGGTGTCGCCCTGGCGCTGCCCGCGATCGCGCAGGCCGCGACCGTGGACGACGAACGCCGCATCCGCCTGGACGACGGTCATCTGGAGGTGGAGATCGCGGCAGGCATCGGCGGCCGGGTGGTGCACCTGTCGCTGCCGGGCCGCGACAACCTGCTCAAGGTCGGGCCGGCGCTGGCCGCGAAACCGGCGCCGGAACCTTCGGCCGACGGGCCCGACCTGCCTTATTTCGGGCATGAGCTGTGGTTCGGTCCGCAGTCGCGCTGGTGGACCGACCAGGACCTCAATCCGCAGCGCCGCGACGCGGCCGCGATCTGGCCGCCGGACCCCTGGCTGGCGCACGCGCGCAATCGCGTCGTCGAACGTTCCGCCCGGCACCTGGTGCTCGAGGGCGTCGCCAGTCCGGTGACCGGGCTGCAGGCCACCCAGCGGTTCCGGCTGTCGGGCACTGCGCCTGCCACGCTCGAGCTCGACGCCGAGGCGGTCAACCGCCGCGACCGCAAGGTGCGGCGCGACCTGTGGTTCAACACCCGCCTGCCTGCCGGCAGCCGCGTCTTCGCGCCCGTGGCCAGGCCAGGGGACGCACGCCTGCGCGCCGATGCCGACGAGGTGTTCGACGGCCCCGTGGCGTGGTGGGAAGACGGGCTGTATTCGCTGCAGCTGGACCCGCCGCCACAGGACAGGCAGGGGCGGCGCGGCAAGATCTTCATCGCGCCCTCGGCGGGATGGGTCGCCGGCTTCAACGCGGGCCAGCTGCTGCTGATCCGGTTCGAGCGCCAGCCCGACGCGCTGGTTGATCCCGAGCACGGCCAGGTCGAGATCTACCAGCAGTGGCACGCCGACGATCCGGAGGCCGGCGTGCTGGAGCTGGAAGTCCATGCGCCGATGCGCAGCCTCGCGCCTGGCGAGACCATGCGCGCCGCGGAGACCTGGACGGTGTTTCCCTACGACGGGCCCGACACGCTGGATGCCCAGCGCGCCGCCCTGAAGCAGGCACTGGAGGCGCTGGGCCTGGCCCGCTGACGCGGCGCGGTGCCGCCTGCTGGCCGTTGCCGGCGCCTGTCCGCGTTGAGGGGGCTGTTGGACCGTTGCCATGGGGAACAGGGGCTCCCGTGGATGCCCTTGCCGTCGCACCGCCGCGGGCGGCGCGATCCTCCGCCGGAGACCCCTGCCATGAAAATCCGCACCCCGCTGCTCGCCTGTGCGCTCGCCGCGCTGGCCCTGCCGGCCTGCGACCGGCCCGAAGCGTCCGGGGCACCGGCGACGCCGCAGGTCTCGCCGCCGGAGCTGGCGATGGTCGGCGCCCACCTGCTCGAAGGCCTGGGCGAATACCACTTCCCGGTCACCAGTGCGCACCCGGAGGTGCAGCGCTGGTTCGACCAGGGCCTGATGCTGGCCTACGGCTTCAACCACGACGCCGCGGAACGCTCCTTCCTCAAGGCGACCGAGCTCGATCCCGACTGCGCCATGTGCTGGTGGGGCGCGTCGCTGGTGCTGGGCCCGCACGTCAACGCGGCGATGGATCCGGCCGACCACGCCGATGCCTGGCAGCGCCTGCAGCGCGCTCGCGAACTCGCGCCGGGCGCCAGCGAGCGCGAGCAGGGCTTCATCCAGGCGCTGTCCGCGCGCTACGCGGAGCAGCCGCCCGAGGACCGCCGCGCACTCGAGGAAGCCTACGCTGCAGCGATGCGCGACCTCGTGGGCAAGCGCCCGGAGGACAGCGATGCCGCCGTGATGCTCGCCGAGGCGCTGATGGACCTGCAGCCCTGGGACTATTACGACGAGAAACTGCAGCCCAGGGGTCATACCGCCGAGGTGGTGCGCACGCTGGAAACCGTGATGGCCCGCGATCCCGACCACGCCGGCGCGCTGCACCTGTACGTGCATGCGGTCGAGGCCTCGGCCGATCCGCAGCGCGGCGTCGCCGCGGCCGACCGCCTGCGCATCCTGGTGCCGGGCTCGGGCCACCTCGTGCACATGCCGGCGCACATCTACGCCCGGGTCGGGCGCTGGCGCGACGCGGTCGTCGCCAACCAGCGTGCGATCGAGGCCGACGACGCCTACCTCGCGCTCTGCCGCGGCAACAGCCAGGGCGTCTATCCATTGGGCTACGTGCCGCACAACCATCATTTCCTGTGGTTCGCGGCGAGCATGGAAGGCAATGCGAACGTGGCGAAAGCATCCGCGCTGGCGACCTCGGAGCGCACCAACCTGCCCGAGCTGATGCGCCAGCCGGGCTTCGCCGGGCTGCAGCACTACTGGCTCACGCCCTGGTTCGACCGCGTGCGTTTCGGCCGCTGGAACGAGATCGTGGGCGTGGACAATCCGGCGCCGGACCTGCCCTATGTCACCGCGATCTGGCACTACGCGCAGGCGATGGCGGCGATCCGGCAGGCGCGCATCGACGATGCGGAGGCCCACCTCGCCGCGCTGCGGCCGCTGGCGGCCGACCAGGCGATGGAAGGACTGCTGGTCTGGGACCGCTACCCGCTGGCCCATGCCGCGCGCATCGCCGAGCGCACCGTGACCGCGGAACTGGCGGCCACGCGCGGGCAATACGACGAGGCCGTGGCGGCGCTGGAAGAGGCGGTGGCGATCGAGGGCAGCATTCCCTACGACGAGCCGCCGGGCTTGCATGCGCCGGTGCGCCAGACGCTGGGCGCCATCCTGCTGCAGGCCGGCCGCGCGGCCGACGCCGAGGCGGTCTATCGCGAGGAACTGCGGCGGAATCCCGGCAACGGCTGGTCGCAGTTCGGCCTCGCCAGGAGCCTCGAGGCGCAGGGCAAGCCGGACGCGGCAGAGGCGATGGCGGCGTTCAAGGCGACCTGGGCGCAGCCGGAGACGGTGCTGCAGTCGTCGCGGATGTAGGCGCGCGTCAGGCCACGGCCGGCGTGCGTGCGGTCGCGGCTCGCGACCGGTGGAAGAAAGGGGCCGTGCGTGCGCGGCCCCTTCGTCGTCAGGCCGACAGGCCGGCCGCCGCGGCATCCTTGCGCAGCGCCGGATTGTCCCAGCCCGGGCGCGGCGCGAAGCGCTCGCCATAGCGGGCCTGCAGCGCCTGCAGGCGCGCCAGCAGCACGTCGGCGCCCGCTTCGCGGATGGTCTGGATCGGGCCGCCGCGGAACGGCGCATAGCCGGTGCCGAAGATGACGCCCGCATCGAGCAGGTCGGCATCGGCGACCACGCCGTCGTGCAGCGCCGCCACGGCCTCGTTGAGCAGCGGCAGCACCAGGCGGTCTTCGAGGTCTTCGGGCACCTTGTAGTCCTTCGACACCTCGGGCTTCTTCGGCTTCGCGCCCTTCTCGGTGGTTTCCCAGGCGTACAGGCCCTGGCCGTCCTTCTTGCCGCGCTTGCACTGTTCGGGCGGGTTCGCCAGCGCCGGCGGGATGGAGAGGCCGAGGAACGGTGCGAGTTCCTGCCCGACGCCGTAGGCGACGTCCAGGCCCACGGTGTCGATCAGTTCGATCGGGCCCATCGGCATGCCGTACTTCACCGCGACCTTGTCGATCACCGGCGCGGGGATGCCTTCGGCATAGGCGGTGGCCGCCTCGAGCATGTACGGGAACAGCAGGCGGTTGACCAGGAAGCCCGGCGTGCCGCGCACCGGCACCGGCAGCTTGTCGAGCGCCTTGCAGAACGCGGCCAGGCGCTGCTCGGTCTGCGCCGACATCGCGTCGTGGCGCACGATCTCCACCAGCGGCATCAGCGCCACCGGGTTGAAGTAGTGCAGGCCGGCGAACTGCGCCGGGCGCGCGATGTGGTCGCGCAACTCGTCTAGCGGGATCGACGAGGTGTTGGTGGTCAGCAGCGCATCGGGCTTCATGCGCGGCTCGAGGCCGGCGTACAGCTCGCGCTTGGCGTCGGCGCGCTCGATGATCGCCTCGATCACCAGGTCCGCGGCCGCTGCACCCTCGCCGGACAGGTCGGACTTCAGGCGCGCGGCAACCTCGGGACGCTTCGCCTCGTCCTTCACCTTCTTCGCGAACAGCTCCTGCGCGCGCGCCAGGGCGCCATCGATGAACCTCTGCTCGCGGTCCTGCAGGGTGACCTCGAAGCCCTTGTAGGCCGACCAGGCGGCAATGTCGCCGCCCATCACGCCGGCGCCCACCACGTGCACGTGGCCGATGCCGTGCGGGTCCTTGCCGCCCAGGCCCTTGAGCCGCTCCATCAGGAAGAACACGCGGGTGAGGTTGCGCGCGGTCGGAGTGCCCGCCAGCTTCACCACCGACTTCTGCTCGGCTTTGAGCAGGGCCTGGATGCCGCCGCCGCTGCGGCGCCAGGTCTCGATCAGCGCATATGGCGCGGGATAGTGTTCCTTGCGCGCCTTGCGCGCGACCTGCTTGACCAGCATCGGCGCCAGCAGCTGGCGCACCGGCCAGGTATTGGTCGCCCAGGCCAGGAACCGCTGTTTGAACGGGCGCGTGCGGCCGTCCAGCGCCAGCCTTGCCGCCTCGTCCACCAGCACCGCCGGCGCGACCACCTTGTCCACCACGCCCATGGCCAGGGCCGACTTCGCCGAAAGGTTGCGGCCGGTCAGCATCACGTCCATCGCCGCCGGCGCGCCGATCAGGCGCGGCAGGCGCACGCTGCCGCCCCAGCCGGGGTAGATGCCCAGCTTCACTTCCGGCAGTCCGATGCGGGTGGACGGGTCGCTGCTGGCGACGCGGTAGCCGCAGGCCAGCGAGATCTCGGTGCCGCCGCCCATGCAGAAGCCGTGGATCGCGGCCACGGTGGGGCAGGGCAGGTCCGCCAGGCGCTGGAACACCTGCTGGCCGCGGCGGATCGAATCGCCGATCGTGCCCTTGCGGTCGAACTCGGCGAACTCGCGGATGTCGGCGCCGGCGATGAAGCCCTTGTCCTTGGCCGAGCGCAGCACCAGGCCCTTGGGCGGGTCCAGCGCCAGCCGCTCCAGCAGCCCGTCGAGTTCCAGCAGCACGTCCTGCGCGAAGGTGTTGACCGACTCGCCAGCGCGGTCGAACGAGAGCACCAGGACGTCGTCCGGGCGCAGCTCGACCTGCCAGTGGCTGAAGCGCAGTCCGTCGAGGCCAGCGATCATGCGGGACCATCCGTTAGGGTATGGGAAGCCCCTTATGATCCAGAGGGTGTTGCGCCGCAGTCAAATCCGGCGCCTCCGGGCCCGCCTGCGCCGCGCCGCCCGAAGGCTTGCGGCAGGTCGTTCGAGCCCCCAGATCGTCCGGGCGGGGGAACTTCCCGTCTTCCGGCGGGTCACAGCGCCCGGCTGCGGCCGGCAACACCATGGAGTGCCCAGGCCCGATGGCCGAGATCGACACCCAACAACTCGACCTCGAACTGGTCAAGCGCGTCCAGCGGGGCGACAGCGCGGCCTTCGACCTGCTGGTGCGCAAGTACCAGCACCGGGTCGCGGCGCTGATCGGCCGCTACGTACACGACTGGAGCGAGGTCCAGGACGTGGCCCAGGACACCTTCATCCGCGCCTACCGCGCAATCGGCAACTTCCGCGGCGATGCGCAGTTCTACACCTGGCTGCACCGGATCGCGGTCAATACCGCCAAGAACCACCTGGTCGCCGGCAACCGCCGGCCGCCGGGCGCGGATATCGACGTCGAGGACGCCGAGCTGTTCGACGCCGGCGTGCGCCTGCGCGACAGCGACACGCCCGAACGTGAACTGATGCGCCAGCAGCTGGAACAAACGGTGGTCCGCGCGGTCGAAGCATTGCCCGAGGAGTTGAGGCTGGCGATCACGCTGCGCGAGGTCGAAGGCCTGAGCTACGAGGACATCGCCCAGCGCATGGATTGCCCGATCGGCACGGTGCGCTCGCGCATCTTCCGTGCGCGCGAGGCGATCGACGCGGAAATGAAACCCCTGTTGGACAGCGACACCAGAGCGGAGCGCGCGGCACGATGACTTCCGTTGAAGACAACGACACCGTCCAGATCGGTCCCGATCCGGACAAACTGTTCGTCTACCACCGCCAGCAGCTGTCGGCGATGCTCGACGGCGAACTCTCGCCGGACGAGGCGAAGTTCATGCTGCGACGCCTGCAGCACGACACCGAATTGGCCTCTTGCTGGGAGCGCTGGCAGGTCTGCGGCGACGTGCTGCGCGGCCGCCGCAACGACCTCCTGCCGGCCGATTTCGCCCAGCGCGTCGCGCTGGCGGTGGGTGCGGGCGCGGCGGTTGCGGCCGAACCGCCGCCCGCCCGCCGTACCGCGGGGCCGCGCCTGGCGCGGTGGGGTGGTGGAGCCGCGGTCGCCGCCTCGGTCGCCCTGATGGCGGTGTTCGCGACGCGCCAGCTGCCCGACCCGAGCCTGGAGCCGGCGGTATCGCCCGCGCCGATGGTGGCCCGGGCCGACGTGGCGACACCGGACGTGGCGCCCGCCGGCGACCCTGCTCCCGCCGCTGTCGCCCAGGTCGAGGCCCCGGCCCGTCCCGAGGCCGCGATGGCGCTTGCGGCCGTGGCGGCCGCAGAGTCTCCGCGCCGTGCCGCGCAGCGGCGAGCGACCCGAAGCGCGCCGCGCGCGGAGGTCGCCGAAGTCGCCACTGCACCGTCCCTCGTGGCGTCCAGCCACCCGCTTCCGGACCTGCACCCCAAGGATGCGATCGCGCCGGTCGAGGCGTTCGCGCTGCCGCAGGCGACGACGCGCCCGTGGCCGCGCTCCCTGCTCGCGCCGCAGGGCGGATTTACGGTGGCCAGCGGCAGCCTGCTGCCGCGCGAGCCGCGGTTCGAACCCCTGCTGCCCGGCGCGCGCGCCTGGCCCGAGCCGGCGCCCGCCCCGGCGACCGAGCCGGCGGCCGACCCGGTCCTGCACTGAACCGCGGCCGGCTCGACCGGCCGCGTCCATCCGCTTCTTTCCACGCTTTGTCGAGGGCCCTGTCCCGATGAAAACCCCGCTGCACGCTTTCGCCCTGATCCTGCTCACCTCGGCCGCGACGACCGCCGTTGTGCTGCCCATCGCCACCGCGCAACCTGCGCCGGATGGCGGCGTCGCGTCAGCGCCGCTCGCCGGCCAGGCCACCGCCGTGCCCGCGGCGCCGCTGGTGACCGGCCTGCCCGATTTCACCCGGCTGGTGGAGGAGGTGGGTCCGGCGGTGGTCAAGATCGACACCACCATCGGCTCGCGCCGCGGCGCGCAGGCGCAGGAAGAGATGCTCGACGAGGAGCAGATCCCGGAGATCTTCCGCCGGTTCTTCGGCCCGGGCTTCCAGATGCCCGGCCCCGGCGGTCGCGCGCCGGCGCCACGCGGGCGCGCGATGGGCACCGGCTTCATCATTTCCGACGACGGCTACGTGCTGACCAACCATCACGTGATCGACCGTGCCGACGAGGTCAAGGTCACCCTCAGCGACCGCCGCGAGTTCACCGCCAAGGTCGTGGGCAGCGACGAGCAGTCCGACGTCGCCCTGCTCAAGATCGAGGGCAAGGGCCTGCCGGTGCTGCGCACGGGCGATGCCTCCAGCGTCAAGCCCGGGCAGTGGGCCGTAGCGATCGGTTCGCCGTTCGGCTTCGAGCAGACGGTCACCGCCGGCATCGTCAGCGCGGTCGGCCGCAGCAATCCCTACGCCAACCAGCAGTACGTGCCCTTCATCCAGACCGATGTCGCCATCAACCAGGGCAACTCCGGCGGGCCGCTGCTCAATACCCGCGGCGAGGTGATCGGCATCAACTCGCAGATCTTCAGCAACTCCGGCGGCTACATGGGCGTGGCCTTCGCCATCCCGATCGACGTGGCCATGAACGTGGTCGACCAGCTGAAGGACACCGGCCGCGTGCAGCGGGGGCAGCTGGGCGTGCTGTTCTCGCGCGACCCGGTCACCGCCGAGCAGGCGCGCGGCTTCGGCCTGCCCGACACCCTGGGCGCGCTGGTGACCGAGGTGGTTCCGGGCAGCCCCGCCGACAAGATCGGCATCGAACCGGGCGACGTGATCCGCAGCGCCGACGGCGTGACGATCCGCCAGCCGGGCGACCTGCCGCCGATCGTGGGCAACAAGGTGCCGGGCACGAAGATGAAGATCGTGGTGTTCCGGGAGGGCCGCGAGCGGACCTTCGACGTCACCCTGGCCCAGCTCGACGAGGAGGCCGTGTCAAACGCGCCGTCGCGTCCGGGCGCCGAGGCGCCCACGCCGGCCAGCCAGGCCAATGCGCTGGGTCTGGTCGCCCAGGAGCTCACCGATGCCCAGCGCCGCCAGCTCGGCCTGGAGGCGGGCGAGGGCGTGCGCATCGTGCGCGTCGAGGGTGCCGCGCGCTCGGCCGGCCTGTCGCCGGGCGACGTGGTGCTGCGGGTCGGCCGCAAGCCGGTGGGCAGCCCCGCCGCCCTCGACCGCGAACTGCGCGGAGTGAAGGCGGGCGAAACCGTGATGCTGCTGGTCCGCAGCCAGGGCGGCGGCAGCCGCTTCGTGGCGATCACCGCGGGCGAAGACGAGTAAGCCCCCGGGGCCGGGCGGGCACGGTCCGCCCGGTCGAGCCGGAAGGGCCGGGCCGCCCCGGTGGCGAATGCCGGCCGGGCCGGCAGCTGCGCTATGCGATAATCTCCGGCTGTCCCGACGCTGGCCCGCTGCCGCTCCCCCATGTCCGACCCGATGCGGCAGATCCGCAATTTCTCCATCATCGCCCACGTCGACCACGGCAAGTCGACGCTCGCCGACCGCATCATCCAGCTGTGCGGCGGCCTGACCGAGCGCGAGATGGAAGCGCAGGTGCTCGACAACAATCCGATCGAGCGCGAGCGCGGCATCACCATCAAGGCGCAGTCGGTGTCGGTGCCCTACACCGCGCGCAACGGCGAGACCTACCACCTCAACTTCATCGACACCCCCGGCCACGTCGATTTCAGCTACGAGGTCAGCCGCTCGCTCGCCGCCTGCGAAGGCGCGCTGCTGGTGGTCGACGCCGCGCAGGGCGTGGAGGCGCAGTCGGTCGCCAACTGCTACACCGCGGTCGAGCAGGGCCTGGAAGTGGTCCCGGTGCTCAACAAGATCGACCTGCCCACCGCCGATATCGATCGCGCCAAGGCCGAGATCGAGGCGGTGATCGGCATCGACGCCTCCGACGCGGTGGCGGTCAGCGCCAAGACCGGGCTGAACGTGCAGGAGGTGCTCGAGGCGATCGTGCACCGCATCCCGCCGCCCAGGCGCCGCGAAACCGACAAGCTGCAGGCGCTGATCATCGACTCTTGGTTCGACAACTACCTGGGCGTGGTCTCGCTGGTGCGCGTGATGCAGGGCGAGGTCAAGTCCGGGGACAAGCTGCTGGTGATGTCCACCGGCCGCGCGCACCAGGTGGACGGCGTCGGCGTGTTCACGCCCAAGCGCAAGGTTACCGGCAAGCTCTCGGCCGGCGAGGTGGGCTGGATCACCGCGTCGATCAAGGACGTGCACGGCGCGCCGGTGGGCGACACGCTCACCCTGGCCGGCGACCCCGCGCCCGCGCCGCTGCCGGGCTTCCAGGAGATGCAGCCGCGCGTGTTTGCCGGCCTGTTCCCGGTCAACGCCGAGGACTACCCGGACCTGCGCGAGGCGCTGGAAAAGCTGAGGCTCAACGACGCCGCGCTGCGCTTCGAGCCCGAGAGCTCCGAGGCGATGGGCTTCGGCTTCCGCTGCGGCTTCCTCGGCATGCTGCACATGGAGATCGTGCAGGAGCGCCTGGAGCGCGAGTACGACCTCGACCTGATCTCCACCGCGCCCACGGTGGTGTACGAGGTGCTGCGCACCGATGGCGAGATCATGCCGCTGGACAATCCGGCCAAGCTGCCGCCGGTGAACCAGATCGAGGAAGTGCGCGAGCCGATCATCCGCGCCAACATCCTCACCCCCGAGGCCTACATCGGCGCGATCATCAAGCTGTGCGAGGACAAGCGCGGCAGCCAGATCGGCATCCAGTACCTGGGCAGCCAGGTGCAGATCAGCTACGAGCTGCCGATGGCCGAGGTGGTGCTCGACTTCTTCGACAAGCTCAAGTCGGTCAGCCGCGGCTACGCCTCGCTCGACTACCACTTCGTGCGCTTCGAGGCCGGTCCGTTCGTGCGCGTGGATACGCTGATCAACGGCGACCGGGTCGACGCGCTGTCGATCATCGTCCACCGCAGCCATGCCGACCGCCGCGGCCGCGAGCTGACCGAGAAGATGAAGGACCTGATCCCGCGCCAGCAGTTCGACGTGGCGATCCAGGCCGCGATCGGCTCGCAGATCATCGCCCGCACCACGGTCAAGGCGCTGCGCAAGAACGTGCTGGCCAAGTGCTACGGTGGCGACATCAGCCGCAAGAAGAAGCTCCTCGAGAAGCAGAAGGAGGGCAAGAAGCGGATGAAGCAGGTGGGCCGCGTCGAGATCCCGCAGGAAGCGTTCCTGGCGGTGCTGCAGGTGGACAACAAGTAAGGATGGCCTGACATGATGAAATGGTTCGAGCTCGGGCTGGTCGTGCTGACCTTCGCCACCGGCATCACCTGGCTGCTCGACCGGCTGTTCTTCGCGAAGCGGCGCGCCCGGCGGGCCGGACTGCTCGAGGAGAAGGAGCCGGTCGTCGTCGACTATGCACGCGCTTTCTTCCCGGTCCTGTTCGTGGTGCTGGTGCTGCGCAGCTTCATCGCCGAGCCGTTCCGCATCCCGTCCAGCTCGATGATGCCGACCCTGCTGATCGGCGACTTCATCCTGGTCAACAAGTTCAGCTACGGCATCCGCCTGCCGGTCAACAACCGCAAGGTGATCGCGCTGGGCGAGCCGCAGCGTGGCGACGTGGTGGTGTTCCGCCCGCCGCACCATCCCGACCAGGACTGGATCAAGCGCGTGGTCGGCCTGCCCGGCGACGTGGTGGCCTATCGCGACAACATGGTCTACGTGAACGGCGAACCCTTCTCCTACGGCGAGCCGCAGAGCTACCAGGGCGCCGGCCGGGGCAGCGACATGACCGGCGCCGGCCTGATCGCCGAGACCATGCCCGGCCGCACCCACCACGTGCTCGAGACCCGGCGACCGGGCATGCTCGATCCGGGCGAGGGCGAGTGGCGCGTTCCGGAGGGCGAGTATTTCGTGATGGGCGACAACCGCGACCGCAGCGACGACAGCCGGTTTTGGGGTACGCTGCCGGAGAGCCAGTTGCGCGGAAAAGCGTTCCTGGTGTGGATGAACCTCGACAGCAGCGCGCCGGGCTGGATCGACTGGGGCCGGATCGGCAGCCGCATTCCGTAGCGCCGGCGCGGAAGGCTGTCGGCAGGCCGGCACATCTGCAGCAAACGGGGGATCGAAAATCATGGGTATGCGTCGCAGGCAGGGCGGCATCACGCTGCTGGGCTTCATTTTCGTGGCCGGCCTGGTCGGCTTCCTGGTGTTCATGGGCATCAAGCTGTTCCCCATGTATTCCGAGTACTACAGCGTCAAGCAGGCGCTCAAGAGCCTGGCGGCCGAGCCGGGGGTGGGCAACTACTCGCCGGGCCGGATCCAGGACCTGTTCTTCCGCCGGCTCAACATCAGCTACGCGTCCAATATCAGGAAGGAACACGTCAAGATCGTGCGCAAGGACGCCGGCTGGCAGATGGACGTCCAGTACGAAGTGCGCAAGCCGATGATCGCCAACCTCGACGCGGTGGGCCGGTTCCACGCCAGCCAGCACCTGACCGGTACCGGTGCCGCCAACTGATCCGCCCGCGGTCTTCGACGCGCACGCGTTCGCCGACCCCGCCCTGCTGCGGCAGGCGCTGACCCACCGCAGCGCCGGCGCGCCGCACAACGAGCGGCTGGAGTTCCTCGGCGACGCGGTGCTGGGCCTGATCGTGTCCGAGGCGCTGTACGCACGCTGGCCCAAGGCCGACGAGGGTTCGCTGACCCGCGCCCGCGCCGAGCTGGTGCGAGAGTCCTCGCTGGCCGAGGTGGCGCGCCGCCTGGCGATCGGCGAGCGGCTCACGCTGGGCCCGGGCGAGATGAAGTCGGGCGGCCACCGGCGCGACTCGATCCTGTCCGACGCGCTGGAGGCGGTGATCGGGGCGATCTACCTCGACGCCGGCTTCGAGGCCTGCCGCCGGGTGGTCCTGCCCTGGTTCGAACAGGCGGTGTCGGCGGTGCCGGCCAGCAAGGTCGGCAAGGACGCCAAGACCCGCCTGCAGGAATGGCTGCAGGGCCGGCAGAAGCCGCTGCCGCAGTACGAACTGAAGTCCGAGAGCGGCGAGGAGCACGCGCGCGTGTTCGTGGTCCGCTGCGTGGTGTCGGACCCGCCGGCCGCGGGCGAGGGCGAGGGCGGTTCGCGCCGCGCCGCCGAGCAGGTGGCCGCGGCGGCGGTGCTGGAACAGCTCGAATCGGGCGCCTGAGCCCGGCTGCGGGGCACGATCACCCGCCCCGGCGGGCAAACCCCTACAATCCGCGCCATGTCGCAGACCCCACCCGCCGCGCATCGCGCCGGCCATCTCGCCGTCATCGGCCGTCCCAACGTCGGCAAGTCCACCCTGGTCAACGCCCTGGTGGGCGCCAACGTCAGCATCGTGTCCAACCGTCCGCAGACCACGCGCCACCGGCTGCTGGGCATCGCCACCGTGCCCGGCGGCCAGCTGGTCCTGGTCGACACGCCCGGCCTGCATCGCGAAGGCGGCAAGCTCGCATCGTCCGCGCTCAACCGCGTGCTCAACCGCGCCGCGCGCGGCGCGCTGGAAGGCGTGGACGCCGCCGCGCTGGTGGTCGAGGCCGGGCGCTGGGACGAGGAGGACACCCTGGCCTACGACACCCTGCGCGCCAGCGGCCTGCCGGTAGTGCTGGTGGTCAACCAGGTCGACCGCATCGCCGACAAGGCCAGCCTGCTGCCCTACCTGCAGAAGGTGACCGAAGCGCGCGACTTCGCCGCCGTGCATCCGGTCTCTGCGCTCAAGCGCACCGGCCTGGAGTCGCTGGTGGCCTCGTTGCTGCAGCAGCTGCCCGAGCAGCCGGCGCTGTACGGCGAGGACGAGATCACCGACCGCAGCCAGCGTTTCCTCGCCGGCGAACTGCTGCGCGAGCAGCTGATGCGCCAGCTCGGCGCCGAGCTGCCCTACGCGACCACGGTCGAGATCGAGTCGTTCACCGAGGAGCCTTCGCCGAAGGCGGGGGTGATGTACCGCATCGGCGCGGTGATCTGGGTGGAGCGCGAGGGGCAGAAGGCGATCGTGATCGGCAAGGGCGGGATGCGCCTGCGCGATATCGGCAAGCGTGCGCGTGAGCGCATGGAACAGCTGTTCGACGCCAAGGTGTTCCTGCAGACCTGGGTGCGCGTGCGCGAGGGCTGGTCGGACGACGAATCCGCGCTGCGCACCCTCGGCTACGAATAAGCGCCGCGCGGGACGCGGGCCTCCGTGCGCTACGACGCCGAACCGGCCTACATCCTCCACGCGCGCGCCTGGCGCGAGACCAGCCTGCTGGTCGACGTGCTGACGCAGTCGCACGGACGCCTCGGTCTGCTGGCGCGCGGCGTGCGCGGGCCGCGCAGGCAGGCGCAGTTCGCGGCGCTGCAGCCGCTGCAGCACGTGCGGCTGACCGCGGTGCAGCGCGGCGAACTGGCCAACCTGGTGTCGGTGGAAGCGCTGGACGCGCCGCCGCCCCTGCCGGGCCACGCTGCGCTCGCGGTGTTCTACGTCAATGAACTGCTGCTGCGGCTGGCGCCGCGGCAGGATCCGCATCCCGAGCTGTATGCGCTGTACGGCCAGCTGCGCGCGCAGCTGCACGATGCCCCGGCGCTGGCCTGGAACCTGCGCCGCTTCGAACGCGACCTGCTGGAGGCGCTGGGCTTCGGTTTCGACCTGGCGCACGACGGCGACGGCGCGCCGATCGATCCCGGGGCCCGCTATCGCCTCGATGCCGAACATGGCCCGCGCCGGGTACTGGGCGAAAGGGTGGGCGAGTCGCGCGCGCGCTACGCCACCGGCAGCGCGCTGCTGGCGCTGGCCGGGGACCGCCGGCCGGATGCGCCCGACCTCGACAGCCTGCGCGGCGCCATGCGCGACGTGCTCTCGCAGCACCTCGGACCGCGTGGGCTGAAGTCGTGGCAGCTCGCGGGCGAACTGGGAAGGTTCTCGCGCCCGGCCGATCAGGCGCCCGACAGCGTGTCCTGAGCCGCGGCGTCGAACGCCCGCAGCGCCTCGGCCGAGCCGGGCAGGGCGCGCAGCCGCCGCAGCGCCGCTTCCAGGCGTGCGGCGCCCACGAATCCGCAGCCGGCCTCGAGCCGGTGCAGCGCCGCGCGCAGCGCCTCCGTATCGCCCGACGTCGCCGCGCGCGCGACCGCGTCGCGCGTCGACGGTAGCTCGGCCAGGAACAGCCCCCGCATGGCGGCGACATTGCCGGCGTCGCCGGCCAGGGCGGCGAGCGCTCGCGCATCGTCCCAGAGGGGCGGAGGCACCGTTTCGTCGACGACTTCCGCAATGCGGTGGCCATGGCCTGCCCCCGATGCAATTCCGGCCTCAGCGCCGAGCACGCGCGCGATCGCCTCGCGCCATGCGCCTGCCGGCAGCGGCTTGACCAGCGTATCCACGAAACCGGCTGCACGCAGGGCACGGTGGTCGCCAGCTTCGCGTGAGGCCGTGTGCGCAACGGCCGGGGTGGAGAAGCCGCGTCCGCGCAGTTTCGCCAGCAGCTCGATGCCGCTGCCGTCGGGCAGGTTGGCGTCCACCAGCCACAGCGCATAGTCGTTGGCGCAGGCCAGGGCCAGCGCTTCGGCCACGCTGGCGGCCGTATCCACCCGCGCGGGCAAGGCTTCGGTGGCCGCCTGCAGGAAAGCGCGGCTCGTGGGGTCGTCCTCGACCAGCAGGATCCATGGATTCATCGCCGCTTCCCGCGCTGCGGATATGCTCGCCCGATGCTCGGCCGCATCTTAACGCTGTTGCTGGTGGCGCTGGCGGCCGCGCCCGCGGCGGCGCGCACTGCGACCGCGCACATCGACCGGATCGATGCGGCCGGGGTCGAGCTGCGGGATGTGCGCGTGCGCCTGCACTGGCCTTCGGAGGCGCCGCGGGGCGAACTGCGAATCGAGGCGGCGCGCGTCGAGGCGCCGGCCCTGGGTTACCGCTTCGCCGATGTGCGCTGGGACTGCCCGCTGGCGCGCCCGCAGGACAGCGGCTGGCGTTGCGAGGGTCCGCTGCGCGGCGATGGCGGCGCGGCCTTGCGCCTGGCCGTGGAACTGTCGTCGGCGACGACCGAGGCGGTGCTGTCGGGTGGCAGGTCCAGGCTGGCGCTGCACCGGACCGCCGCCAGTCCCGACGCCACGCGCCTGGATCTCACGCGCGTGCCGCTGGCCTGGTCGCAGGCGCTGCTGTCGCAGGCCTGGGCGGGCGGACGCCTCGGCGCGGGCACGCTCGATGGCACGCTGACCGTACACACGCCGACCACGCGACCGCTGCAGGTCGAGGGCCGGCTGGCGCTGGCGGGTGCCGGGCTTGAATCAGACGACGGCACGATCGCGTTGGGCGACCTGGATGCGGATGTGCGCTTCGACCTGCGCATTCCCCAGGCGAGCGGCATGCTGCTCGCGCTCGACGCGAACATCGCGCGCGGCGAGGCGCTGTTCGGCAATGCCTATCTCGCGTTGGGCGACGGACCAGTCGGTCTTGGCCTGGACGCGCGGCGCCTGCCCGACGGCGGCTGGTTGGCGCCGCGGGTCGAATGGCGCGATCCCCGGGCGCTGCTGGCGCAGGGCGAGGCAGAACTCGACGCCCAGGGCGGCGTCCGTCGCTTGTCGATGGAAGCGCGCGCGCCGACGCTGGCGGCCTTGCCCGAGCGCTACCTGTCCGGATGGCTGGGCCTGGCCGGCCTGACCGGCCTGTCCCTGGAAGGCGGTGCGCAGGGGAGGGTGCAGCTGGAGGCAGGCCGGCTGCAGGCGCTGGACCTGCATCTGGACGACGTCGATGTCCGCGACCCGCGCGACCGCTTCCGCATCGAGGGGCTGCAGGGCGACCTGCGCCACGCCGGGGCCGGGACAGTGGACAGCGCCCTGGCGTGGCGTAGCGGCGCGTTGTACGAACTGGGTTTCGGCCCGGTGCAACTGCCGCTGCGCAGCGAAGGCGGCACGCTGCGGCTGCGCGAGCCGGCAGAACTGGAGATGCTGGGCGGGCGGGTCGCGTTCGAGAGCTTCAGCCTGGCGCCGCCGGATGGCGAAACCGGCCTGCGGGTGGGATTCGGCCTGGCGCTGGACGCGCTCGATGTCGGCGAGCTCGCCGCGGCGCTGGGCTGGCCGGCCTTCGCCGGCACCCTGGGCGGGCGCATCCCCAGTGCGCGCTATGCCAACGAGCGGCTCGAGTTCGACGGAGGCCTGAGCGTGCGCGTGTTCGACGGCCGCATCGACGTTGGCGCGCTGTCGATGGAGCGGCCGTTCGGCGTCGCGCCGACGCTGTCGGCCGACGTGGCGCTGCACGATCTCGACCTGATGGGGATCACCGGCGCGTTCGACTTCGGCAGCATCAGTGGTCGCCTGCACGGGCGCATCGACGGCCTGCGCCTGGTCGACTGGACCGCAACCGCGTTCGACGCCGAATTCCACACCGAACCCAGGCGCGGTGTGCGCCAGCGCATCAGCCAGCGCGCGGTGCAGGACATCTCGAGCGTCGGCGATGCTTCCTTCGTCGGCAGCCTGCAGGGCCGGCTGATCGGCCTGTTCGACGACTTCGGCTATCGGCGCATCGGCATCGGCTGCCGGCTGGCCAATGAGGTCTGCAGGATGTCGGGCCTGTATTCAGCGGGCGATGGCTTTACTATCGTCGAAGGCGCGGGCGTGCCGCGGCTGCAGGTGGTGGGATTCAACCGCAACGTGGACTGGCCGACCCTGCTCGAACGCCTCGCCGCGGTGGCCGCCGGCGACGTCGCTCCGGTGGTGGACTGAGCGGCCCGCGCGTCATCAATCAAAGGAGTGCTCCGCATGCGTCGTGTCCTGGGAATGTCGCTGCTGTCGCTGGTGCTGTGCGCGTGCGTCACCATCAACGTCTATTTCCCCGCGGCCGAGGCGCGCGAGGCCGCGCGCGAGTTCGTCGAGAACGTGATCGGCGACGAAGCGGTGCCGGCCCCGGCGCCCGTACCCGAGGGCGGCGGCATGGCGATGCGCCAGCTGCGCTTCGACCCCTGGATGCTGCTGGGCATCGGCAGTGCGCAGGCCCAGGCCACCCCCGACATCACCATCCGTACGCCCGCCATCCAGGCGATCCAGTCGCGGATGGAGTCGCGCTTCAGCACGGTGCTGCGCCCGCACTTCGACTCCGGCGCGCTGGGCTTCGCTGGCGACGGCACCGTGGTGGTGCGCGATGCCTCGAAGCTCGCGATCAAGGACCGCGTGGCCGTCAACGCCGCGGTCGCCGACGACAATCGCGATCGCAAGGCGGTGTACCGCGAGATCGCGGTGGCCAATGGCCACCCGGAGTGGGAATCGCAGATCCGCGACGTGTTCGCGCGCCAGTGGATCGCCAGCGCCCGTCCGGGCTGGTGGTACCAGCAGGGCGGCGCCTGGAAGCAGAAGTGATCGCCGCGCCCCGCTGCGCAGCGTCGTAGCGGGGCAGTTTCGCCCGCGGCGGCGGCGCCCGGCCGCCGCGGCGCATCTGCGACAATATCCGGCCCTTCGCACGCAGCTGACGCCACGTGGCCCGGATCGACCAGACGCCCTTCGAACTCGACATCATCGACCTGAGCCACGACGGCCGCGGCGTGGCCCGCCGCGAGGGCGGCAAGACCGTGTTCGTCGCCGACGCCCTGCCGGGCGAACGCGTGGTGGTGCGCCAGACCGCGCGCTCGCGCAGCTTCGACGAGGCGACCGCCTTGGAGGTGCTGCAGGCTTCACCCGACCGGGTCGAGCCGCGCTGCGTGCATTTCGGCGTCTGCAGCGGCTGCGTGCTGCAGCACCTGGACGAGTCGAAGCAGATCCTCGCCAAGCAGCGCGTGCTGCTGGAGAACTTCGAGCGCATCGGCCACGTCACGCCCGGCGAGGTACTGCCGCCGCTGACCGGCGGGGCCTGGGGCTATCGCCGCAAGGGCCGGTTCTCGGTGCGGCGGGTGGAGAAGAAGGACAAGACCCTGGTCGGCTTCCGCGAGCGCGATCCGCGCTTCGTCGCCGACCTGCGCGAATGCCACACGGTGGTGCCCGAGGTGGCGGCGCTGATCGAGCCACTGTCGGCGCTGGTCGACGGCCTGCAGGCGCGGCGCGAGGTGCCGCAGGTGGAGTTCATCGTCGGCGACGCGCAGCCGGAGTTCGACGGCGTGGCGCTGGTGTTCCGCCACCTGCAGCCGCTGGGCGAGGCCGACCTGGCGGCCCTGCGCGGTTTCGCCGAAACCCGTCGCGTGGCGGTGTACCTGCAGCCGCGCGGCGTGGACTCGGTGCATGCGCTGTGGCCGCAGGCGCCGTCGCTGTCGTTCCGGCTCGACGCCTGGGACGTGCGCCTGGCGTTCCGGCCGCTGGACTTCATCCAGGTCAACGCCCGGCTCAACGAGGACATGATCGCGCGCGCGTTCGAGCTGCTCGACCTGCGCGCAAGTGATCGCGTGCTCGACCTGTTCTGCGGGCTGGGAAACTTCACCCTGCCGATGGCGCGGCTGGTGGCCGAAGTGGTGGGCGTGGAGGGAGATGCCGGCCTGGTGGCGCGTGCACGCGAGAATGCCGCGGAGAACGGGTTGGCCAATGCGGCCTTCCACGCGGCCGACCTCACCCAGGACCAGCGCGGCGCGCCGTGGATGCGGCAGGGTTTCGACAAGCTGCTGCTCGATCCGCCGCGCTCGGGCGCGATCGACGTGCTGCGCCAGCTGCCGCTGGAGCGGTTCGAGCGCATCGTCTACGTCAGCTGCCACCCCGGCTCGCTGGCGCGCGACGCCGGCTACCTGGTCAACGAGTGCGGGTGGACGCTGGTGAATGCGGGGGTGATGGACATGTTCCCGCAGACCGCGCACGTGGAGAGCATTGCGCTGTTCGTGCGCGGGTGAAGGCAGGCGCTGCGGTGAACGGCGTCGCGCGTGGCGACGCGTTCATCATCCGGGCGCCCCTGCACGCACAGCGGCGCGGACATGGTCCTCCAGGCTGCGCAGGTGGAGGGCATCACGCTGTTCCCGCGCTGATCGAAACTCCGCCCGCTCCGATCCCGGCGATTTCGCCCCACATTCCGGACATCACCGAAGACCATGGCCCTCGAAATCGAACGCAAGTTCCTGGTGACCGGCGACGGCTGGCGAACCGCCGCGCATGCGGTGGTGCCGATGGCGCAGGGCTATATCAACGACCTCGGCGCCATGGACCACGGCGGACAGAAGGCCTCGGTGCGGGTACGTATCCAGGGCGAGGAGGCGTTCCTCAACCTCAAGTCGCGCGAACTCGGCCGCAGCCGGCAGGAGTTCGACTATCCGATCCCGGTCGAGGATGCGCGCGCGCTGCTGGCGCTGTGCGTGGGCGGGGTGATCGACAAGCGCCGCCACCTCGTGCATCACGGCGGCCATCTGTGGGAGGTGGACGAGTTCCTCGGCGACAACGCAGGCCTGGTGGTGGCCGAGATCGAACTCGACAGCCCGGACGAGCCGTTCGAACTGCCCCCCTGGGCGGGGCACGAGGTCACCGACCAGGCGCGCTACTACAACCTGGCGCTGGCGTCGCATCCCTACGCGTGCTGGAACGTGGAAGAACGTGGCTGACGGTTTGGCGCGTCGCCACGTCGGGGCGATGATCGGGCCATGAGAATCGACATCTGGTCCGATGTGGTCTGCCCCTGGTGCTGGATCGGCAAGAGCCGGCTCGAACGCGCGCTGGAACTGATGGGCGTCGACGCGCCGCCGGTCGAGCTGCACTGGCACCCCTTCCTGCTCGATCCCGACGCCGGCACCGATCCGGTGCCGCTGCGCGAGGCCTACGCGCGCAAGTTCGGCGGGGCCGAGCGCACCGCGCAGATGCTCGCCAGCATCCAGGCCACCGCGCGCGCCGAGGGCCTGCCGTTCGACTTCGACCGCGGCCAGGTGCGGGTGACCACGCTGCCTGCGCATCGCCTGCTGTGGCTGGCGGCGCGCGAAGGCGACGTCGGCCGGGTGGGCGAGGCGCTGTTCCACGCGCACTTCGCCGAGGGCCGCAACCTGGCCGATCAGGAGGTGCTGGTAGCGGCCGGTCAGGCCGGCGGCCTGGCGGAAGCGCGCGTACGCGCCCTGCTGGGCAGTGGCGAGGGCGAGGCCGAGGTCCGCGCGGCCGTCGCCCGGGCGCAGGCGCTGGGCATCCAGTCGGTGCCGACCTTCGTGATCGACGGACGCTACCTGGTGCAGGGCGCGCAGCCGCCGGCGCTGTTCGCGCAGGCGCTGCGCCGCGCAGGTGCGGCCGCCGTCCCCGCCGCGGGCACCGAGGACGGCGCCTGCGGCCCGGACGGCTGCCGGGTCTGAACGGCGGCGGCCGGACGCGACGTCCGCCGCGCGGCCATCTGCGACAATGCCCGGGTGCGCGGCCGCGCACGTGAAGGAGACCCGCGGATGCTCGTGATCGGCGTTGCCGGCATGGAACTCAGTGCGCAGGAGCGCGACTGGCTGCAGGACGACGCCTGCGCCGGCGTGATCCTGTTCAAGCGCAACTTCAGCTCGCGCGCCCAGGTGATGGAACTGTGCGCGGCGATCCGCGAGTCCACCGCCCGGCCGCTGCTGATCTGCGTCGACCAGGAGGGCGGCCGCGTGCAGCGCTTCCAGGACGGCTACAGCGCGCTGCCGCCCCTGCAGGGTTTCGGGCCGCTGTACGCGCGGGATCCGGCCGCGGCGCTGGCGCTCGCCGGAGAACACGCCTGGCTGATGGCCAGCGAGATCCGCGCCACCGGCGTCGACCTGAGCTTCGCGCCGGTGGTCGATGTCGGCCACGGCAACCTCGCCATCGGCAACCGCGCCTTTTCCGAGGATCCGCAGGTGGTGGCCGAGTTCACCCGCGCCTACGTGCGCGGCATGCACTCGGCCGGGATGGCGGCCACGCTCAAGCATTTCCCCGGGCACGGCACGGTGCGCGAGGACACGCACTTCGACAACGCGGTCGACGACCGCCCGCTCGAGGCCATCCGCGCGCACGACCTGGTGCCCTTCGTCGCCGGCATCGAGGCCGGCGCCGACGCGGTGATGCTGGCGCACGTGGTCTATCCGCAGGTGGCGCCGGAACCGGCCGGCTATTCGCCGCGCTGGATCAACGAGATCCTGCGCGGGGAGATGGGCTTCCGCGGCGTCGTGTTCTCCGACGACATCGGCATGGCGGCGGCGTTCTCCGCCGGCGGCATCAAGGCGCGCGTCGATGCGCACCTGGACGCCGGCTGCGACGTGGTCCTGGTCTGCCATCCGGAGCTGGTGGAGGAATCGCTGGCGGCGGTGCGGCACCGCAGCCTCAACACCATGGCGCTGGTGGGCCTGCTCGGCCGTGGCGGCCTGGGCTGGGATGGCCTGCTGGCCGATGCGCGCTACAGTGGCGCACAGGCGCAGCTGGCCGCGCAGCTGGGATCGACCGCATGAACGTGCCGAAGCTTTCCGAAATCCTCGACAGCGCCGAGTTGCTGTTCGATCGCGACGAGCTCGAGGAGGCGGTCGAGGAGATGGCCGAGACGATCGGCCCCGACTACGCCGACGACGCGCAGCCGCCGCTGTTCCTGACGGTGATGCACGGCGGCTTGCCGTTCGCCGCGCAGCTTGCGTTCGCGCTCGGCGAGCGTGGGCTGGACCTGGAGTTCGACTACCTGCACGCCACCCGCTACCGCGGCAACACCACCGGTTCGGGCCTCGCCTGGCTGCATCGGCCGGCCACGCCGATGCGCGGTCGCCGCGTACTGCTGGTCGACGACATCCTGGACGAAGGCCATACCCTCAAGGCGGTGAAGTACTGGTGCGAGGACCAGGGCGCGACCGACGTGCGCGTCGCGGTGCTCGCGGTCAAGCAGCATGACCGCTGCGTGGACGGGATCTGCGCCGACTACGTGGGGGTGGAAGTGCCGGACCGCTACGTGTTCGGCTACGGCATGGATTTCCACGAGCAGGGCCGCAACCTGCCGGGCATCTACGCCATCGGGGAATGACCGGCGCGGTATCCTTCGGGCCCGCGCCCCATTCCGCGATCCGCATGACTCCCGATTCCATCGAACTCGCCGTCGTCGGCGGCACCGGCCTGTACGCGCTGGCCGGGCTGCAGGACGTCGAAGCCCACCAGCCGGTCACGCGCTACGGTACGCCGTCCGGGCCGGTCCGCGTCGGCACGCTGGCCGGTCGCCGCGTGGCCTTCCTGGCCCGCCATGGCGAGGGGCACTCGGTCCCGCCGCACCGGATCAACTACCGCGCCAACCTGGCTGCGCTGCAGATGCTGGGCGCCAGGCGGGTCCTGGCGCTCAATACCGTCGGCGGCATCGGCGAGCGTTTCGGCCCGCGCGTGCTCGCCTGTCCCGACCAGCTGATCGACTACACCTGGGGGCGGATCTCCACGCTGTGCGAGGAGCCGGGCACCGAGGTGCTGCACGTGGACTTCGGCGATCCCTACACCCCCGCGCTGCGCGCGCAGGTGCTGGAGGCGGCGCGTACCGCCGGCGTCGCGCTGGTCGACGGCGGCTGCTACGGCGCAACGCAAGGGCCGCGGCTGGAGACGAAGGCCGAGATCGCGCGCATGCGCCGCGACGGCTGCGACCTGGTCGGCATGACCGGGATGCCGGAAGCGGGACTTGCGCGCGAGCTGGGACTGGAATACGCCTGCCTGGCGATCGTCGCCAACTGGGCCGCGGGCGCAGGCCCGGATCCGGACGAGGTGATCACCCTCGAGGACGTGCTCGCCAACGTGGACGCCGCCTCGGCGGGCATCCCGGCGCTGGTCGCGGCCCTGTCGGGGCGGTGATTGCAACACTGCGTCTTGCTTTGCATACTCGGCTGGCGCGACCGGGCCAGCCAGCGTCCGGGCGGGCGCCACCAGCCATCACGAGGTTTGACGAGTCATGCAATACGGCACAGTGAAGTGGTTCAACGACGCCAAGGGATTCGGATTCATCGCGCCGGAAGACGGCAGCGCCGATGTCTTCGTGCACTACTCGGCGATCGATTCGAAGGGCTTTCGCAGTCTCCAGGAAGGCCAGCGTGTCCAGTACGAAGTCACCCAGGGTCCGAAGGGTGCGCAGGCGGCAGGGGTGCAGCCGGTCGCCTGAGGGCCGTCGGCAATGAGATCTTGAAGCCCCGCTCCGGCGGGGCTTTTTTCTGCGGTTTCCGCGTGCTTTCCGAGACGGTTGACCCAAGGGTGGTAGCACTCGGGCGTGGCCCGCTGGCGTGTCCGCGGGTCGATCGCGTCGCGGCCGTCGGGCCTGCTCCGCGGATGCCTCCCCCTTGATTCCGCCGCGCAGGCCCGGCGGCCACGACGCTGCCGGCTCCCGGTGGGTCGCGAACAGGACAAGCGCCGGGCGTCGGCACATCGGAATTGCACAGGATGCGGCGCTGACGTGCGGCGCGATCGAAGGGGGATCGGGATTGCGCAGTTTCAAGATGGTTGGCGGACACAACTTTTTCCGTCGCATCGGGGGATGCGGTTGAAACGGCGCATCGCCATCGTCGGCTACGGCAGTGCGGGGCAATGCGCTGCAGTGCTGCTCGAGCGCGACGGCCATCGCGTGGAGGTGTTCGAGCGGGTGCCGGAACCCGGGCCGGTGGGCGCGGGCTTCCTGCTGCAGCCCAGCGGGCTGCAGGTGCTGTGGCGGATGGGCCTGCTGCCGCAGGTGCTGGTGCATGGCGCGGTGGTCGAGCGCCTGTTCGGCGATACGCCTTGCGGGCGCGCGGTGATGGACATGCGCTACGACGGCCTGGATCCGCGCCTGGTGGGCATCGGCCTGCAGCGGGGCGCGCTGTTCTCGATCCTGTCCGACGCGTTCGACGGTCGACGCGACGTGCGCGCCGGCGTGGCGATCACCGGGCTGGAAGACGCGGGGCGGGTGCTGGTCGATGCCGCCGGCAGGCGCCACGGCCCCTACGACGTGGTGGTGGTGGCGGACGGCTCGGCCTCGCTGCTGCGCCGGGAAGTCGGACGCGTGCGGCTGGACAGGCCGTATCCCTGGGGCGCGCTGTGGTGCTTGGTGCCCGCGAGCGGCTGGCCGCACCTGCGCGAACTGCGCCAGCGCTACGTGGCGGCGCGGCGCATGGTCGGCCTGCTGCCGGTCGGGACGCGGCCGGGCGATGCCACGGCGCGACTGAGTTTCTTCTGGAGCCTGCCGACCACCACGTTCGATGCCTGGCAAGCGGGTGGCATGGAGGCGTGGAAGGCCGAGGTGGCGTCGCTGTGGCCCGAGGCCGCGCCGCTGCTGCGCGACGTGTGCGAGCCGTCCCGGCTGGCGCGCGCCAGCTACCGCGACAGCGTGGTGGCGCCGTGGCATCGCGGCCACGCGGTGCTGATCGGCGATGCGGCGCATGCGATGAGTCCGCAGCTGGGGCAGGGCGTGAACATGGCCCTGCTCGACGCGATGGCGCTGGCAACGGCCCTGCGCATCCACGGCGACGTCCACGATGCCCTGCACGCGCTGCAGCGCGAGCGACGTCGCCATGTCGGCATCTACCAGCGCTGGAGCCGCTGGCTGACGCCGATGTTCCAGTCCGACCTCGACACGGTGGCGCGCCTGCGCGATCTTGCACTGCGCCCGGCGGGGCGGTTGCCGTTGGCCAGGACGCATATGCTGCGGGTGTTGAGCGGGACCCAGCAGGGTCTGTTCGGCCGGATCGCGCTCGACGCGGGCTTCGTCGATGCGCTGGCTGCCGGCCGCCACCCGGAAGGAGGACAGGATGAGCGCAGCAGCCACCCATGCCGTGGAGAACCAGCCGCCTGAGTTCGCGGCGCGGGACCTGTGGCGGGACGACCTGGCGCTGCGCGAGGCGCTGCAGCGGGAAGGCGGCGCCGGTTTCGCCGATCTGGTCGCGGCCTACGGGGCGCTCGCGGGTGGGGAGCTGCTCGCGCTGTCGGGCGATGCGCATCGCGACCGGCCGCGGCTGCGCACGCACGACCGCTTCGGCCGGCGGATCGACACCGTCGAGTTCCATCCAAACTACCACCGCATCATGGGAGTGGCGATCGGCGGCGGCGTTGCCGGGCTGTCCTGGGCGCGACCGGAGCCGGGTGCGCACGTCGCGCGCGCGGCGCTGTCCTACCTGCACTACCAGGCCGAGCCCGGCAGCAGCTGTCCGCTGACCATGACCCATGCGGCGGTGCCGGTGCTGGCACGCGAGCCGTCGCTGCGCGAATGGAGCGAGAAGGTGGCGGCCTGCCGCTACGATCCGAGCGACTTGCCGATCGCCGACAAGCACGGCGTCACGCTCGGCATGGGCATGACCGAGAAGCAGGGCGGCAGCGACGTGCGCGCCAACGCCACCACGGCCACGCCGCAGTCCGGCGGCGACTACCTGCTGCGCGGACACAAGTGGTTCTTCTCGGCACCGATGAGCGACGGTTTCCTGGTGCTGGCGCAGGCGCCCGGCGGGCTGACCTGCTTCCTGATGCCGCGCCGGCTGCCGGACGGTGCGCTCAACGGCTTCCGGCTGATGCGGCTCAAGGACAAGCTCGGCGACTGGAGCAACGCCTCGTCCGAGATCGAGTTCGATGCCGCACGCGCGTGGCGCGTCGGCGACGAGGGGCGCGGGGTGGCGACCATCCTGCAGATGGTGATGCTCACCCGCCTGGACTGCATGCTGGGTTCGGCGGGGCTGATGCGCATGGCGCTGGCGCAGGCACTGCACCATTGCCGGCATCGCAAGGCATTCGGTCGGGCGCTGCTGGAGCAGCCGCTGATGCGCAACGTGCTGGCCGACCTCGCGATCGAGGCGGAGGCGGCGCTGGCGCTGTCGATGCGGGTGGCGCGCGCGGTGGATGCGGCGCCGCGCGATCCGGCCGAGGCCGCCTTCGCGCGGATCGCGACCGCGATCGGCAAGTTCTGGATCTGCAAGCGGGCGCCGGCCTTCGCCAACGAGGCGCAGGAGTGCCTGGGCGGGGCCGGCTACGTGGAGGAATCGCTGCTGCCGCGGCTGTACCGGCAGGCGCCGCTGAACTCGATCTGGGAAGGCAGCGGCAACATCCAGTGCCTGGACGTGCTGCGTGCGCTGTCGCGCGAGCCCGCCGCGGCTGCGGCGCTGCTGTCGCGGCTGGAGGCGGCGTCGGGACGCGATGCGGATTTCGATGCCGGACTCGATCGCCTGCGCGAGGCGCTGGCGATGCCCGAAGAGGCGGGCGCCCGCCGGCTGGTTGCGGCGATGGCGGTGCAGCTGCAGGCGGCGGTGCTGCTGGAGGCGGGAAGCCCCATCGCCAGCAAGTTCTGCCGCAGCCGCCTCGGTGGTACGGCGGGCGTGTATGGCGCGCTGGACCCCTCAACCGGTTTCGACGGGGTGCTTGAGCGGGCCAGTGGTGCCTGATCGGCTCTATCGGCGGTGCGAACAGGTTGCCGTGACCCAGGCGACGCGGTCATTCGGCGCCCCAGATTGGGCGGCATGTCCGTGGGCTGCACGGGAGCTTGGCGAGGCTCGAGCGGTGCAAGAGTGGCGCACGGGTGGCGCACACGCGGAGCCTGCTGGAGCTCGAGCGGCAGCTTGTGCGAGTGGCTCCTTGGCAGGTTGAGCAGAAATCGAACAGGAGATCGAGTGGAAGATCGAGGTTGCGTTAGCCGGTCGCGCGGGAGGTGAAGAGAGCGCCGTGGCCGGCGAGCCTTCGCAGTAGATGTCCCCTCTGTGCGCGCCACGCGCACGCCGCCTCCTTGTTCTGCTGCGAAGCCGCCGGCCAGGGGAGGCGACTCCGGGTGAGCTCCACGCCAGCACCTCCGGTGAATCCATGCAGGTACCCGTGGACTGGGCATGCATGGGGCCCGGTCATCGCGTTCCACTCGACGCCCCGGGGCTCCGCCCCTCCCCTCGCTTGCGGGGGGAGGTTGGGAGGGGGGGACGCTCCGCATCCGCGATCCTGAGAGCACGCATCACATCCAAAGAAGAAAACGCCGGCCGCGGGTTTCCCCACGACCGGCGTTCCTCGCGACTCACTTCGAAACGAAGTCCAGCAGATCCTGGTTGAGCCGGTCCTTGTGCGTATCCGTGATCCCATGCGGCGCGCCCGGATACAGGATCACCTCGGCGTGCGGCACGTACTTCGGTACCAGCCGCGCCGACAGCTCCGGCGGCACGATCTGGTCGTCGGCGCCGTGGATCACCAGGGTCGGCACGTCGAACTTCGCCAGGTCGCCGCGGAAGTCGGTCGCCGAGAACGCGGCGATTGATTCGTAGGTATTGCGGTGTCCGGCCTGCATGCCCTGCAGGTAGAAGGTCTGGACCAGGCCCTCGTTCCGGGCGGCGCCGGGACGGTTGAAGCCGAAGAACGGGCCCGAGGCGATGTCCAGGTACTGCTGCGCGCGGTTCTCCTGCGCGGCCTTGCGGAAACCGTCGAACAGCTCGATCGGCGCGCCACCCGGGTTGTCGTCGGTGCGCAGCATGAAGGGCGTGACCGCGCCCACCAGCACCGCCTTCTTCACCCGGCCGGTGCCGTGGCGGCCGATGTAGCGGGCGATCTCGCCGCCGCCGGTGGAAAAGCCCACCACGGTGGCGTCGCGCAGGTCGAGCGCGGTGATCACCGCCGCCAGGTCGTCGGCGTAGTGGTCCATGTCGTTGCCGTCCCATGGCTGGCTGGAGCGGCCATGGCCGCGGCGGTCGTGGGCGACCACGCGGTAGCCGTTGGAGGCCAGGAACAGCATCTGCGATTCCCAGCTGTCCGAGTTCAGCGGCCAGCCGTGGCTGAGGGTGACGACCGGGCCGTCCTTCGGGCCCCAGTCCTTGAAGTACAGGCGCACGCCGTCGGCGGTGACGACGTGGTCGCCTTCGACGGTGGCGGCACGGGCGGCGGCTTCCAGACTCGTGGGCGAGGGCGTTGCGGCAGTAGCGGCGCTGGCGGCGGCGAGGATGCCGGTCGCGAGGGTGCGGGTGATGGCGTTCATGGGATTCCTGTCTGTGGGGAGTGGGGGAAGTGGGGGTGGGGTGGCGTCAGTCGGCGATCGACAGCGTCACGTCGATGTTTCCGCGGGTCGCGTTGGAATAGGGGCAGACGATGTGCGCCTGCTCCACCAGCGACTGCAGCGTGTCGCGCTCGATGCCGGGGGCCGAGACGGTGAGCGCGGCCTCGATGCCGAAGCCCGTGGGGATCTGGCCGATGCCGACCTTGCCGGTGACGCTGGTGGACGCCGGCAGCTTCACCTTCTCGCGCGCGGCGACGAACTTCAGCGCGCCCAGGAAGCAGGCCGAGTAGCCCGCCGCGAACAGCTGTTCGGGATTGGTGCCGGGGCCGCCGGCGCCGCCGAGTTCGCGCGGGGTGGACAGCTGCACGTCGAGCGCGCCGTCGTCGGAACGGGCGCTTCCATCGCGTCCACCGGTGGCGGTGGCGGTGGCGGCGTAAAGGATTCGGTCGATGGCCATGGTGTCGCTCCTGTGGTGGATGGGCCGGGCAGGCTGCGCCGGTGAGACGTACTGTGCGGTCCCGGACGCGGCGCCTGGTGATGTAGAGTCCTGGAAACTTGTCCAGGAGTCCTGCGATGGCCGACCGGCTCGCCGCCCTGATGGCGCACTTCCCGGTCAGCGCCCACGTGTTCAACGCCGGGCCGCTGTGCGGGATCAATGCGGTCGAGGATCCTTCCGGGCGCGGGCAGCTGCACCTTGTGCGCGATGGCGCGGTCGAGGTGCAGTACGGGCGCGAGGCGCTGCAGGTCGAGCGCCCCAGCCTGCTGCTGTTCGCGCGGCCGCTCGCGCACCGCTTCGTCACCGATCCCGAACGCGGGGCCGACATGGTCTGCGCGCACCTGTCATTCGAGGGCGGAGCGGGCAATCCGATCGCCGCCTCGCTGCCGCCGCTGGTGTGCCTGCCGCTGGACGAGGTCGCGGGCGCGGCGCCGGTCCTGGGCCTGCTGTTCGAGGAGGCGTTCGAACAGCGCTGCGGCCGCATGGCGCTGGTGGAACGGCTGTTCGAGGTGGTGATGATCCAGGTGCTGCGCCAGCTGATGGAGCGCGACGGCCTGCGCGCCGGGATGTTGTCCGGACTCGCGCATCCGCGCCTGCGCGGCGCGCTGGCGGCGATGCACGACGCCCCCGCGCGCGAGTGGACGCTCGACGCCCTGGCGAACGCGGCCGGAATGTCGCGCAGCGTGTTCGCCGCGGCCTTCCGCGATACCGTCGGGACCACGCCGGGACAGTACCTGCAGGAATGGCGCATCGGCCTGGCGCAGCAGGCGCTGCGCCGCGGGCGGCCGCTCAAGGCGGTGGCGGCGGACGTGGGTTACGGCAGCGAGGCGGCGCTCTCGCGCGCGTTCAAGGCACAGACCGGGCGCTCGCCGCGCGAATGGCGCAGGGAACTGCGCGATCGCGACGAAGCCGCGTGGGCATCGAGCGGCGACGTTACGTCGCCGCAGCTGCGCCCCGCGCCTCGAGGCATGCCGCAGTCAACGCCTGCATCGCGGCCAGGTAAGGCCCGGGTCCGTGGCTTACGCGCGCAACGCCGAGCCGGGCCAGCGCATCGAACGCGGGACAGCCGGGCACCCACATGATGTTGACCGGCAGCGGCGAGCGGTGCACGACGCGCTCGATCAGCGCCGGGTCGACCAGCCCCGGTACGAACAAGCCGCTGGCGCCCGCCGCGGCATAGGCCTGCGCACGCGTCAGCGTGTCGTCGACCAGGGCGGCGTTGTGCGTCTCGGCGGGGCGCTGCAGGAACAGGTCGGTGCGGGCGTTGATGAAGAACGGCAGGCCGGCCGCATCGGCTGCGGCGCGTGCCTGGACGAGTCGCGCCGCCTGTTCATCCGGCGAACGTACGCCCGACACCAGTCCGTCCTCGAGGTTGCCGCCGACCGCGCCGGCGTCGATGGCGCGCGCGACGGTGTCGGCCGGATCGTCGTAGCCGCGTTCCAGGTCCACGGTCAGCGGCAGGTCGCTGACCGTGGCGATCCGCGCGACCGTCTCCAGGGTGGCCTCCAGCGGCAGCTGCTCGCCATCGCGCAGGCCGTGCGCCGCGGCCACCGACCAGCTGCTGGTGGCCAGTGCCTCGACCCCGCAGCCCGCGATGGTCCTCGCGCTGCCGGCGTCCCAGGCGTTGAACAGCAGCAGCGGCCGCGGGCCTTGGTGCAGGGCGTGCAGGCGACGGGCGAGCGGGGTGCGCGGATGCATGGCGTGGCTCCTGGCCGTATGGGTGCTGCGCAGGCTGCGCGCAGGGCATGCCGCCAGCAATGACGCGCAGGTCATGCCGGCATGACCCCGGGGTCATGGCAGCGGGGTGGCACGCGGCCGTATCCTCGCGGCATGGACGGTGCCCATCAGCGGCAGAGCAGCGACCTCGCTCCGGCGCCGGTCGGCGCGCGACTGCGCGCGTGGCGCAGTGCGCGGCACCTGAGCCAGCTCGAGCTGGCGCTGGCCGCCGACACCTCCGCGCGCCACCTGAGCTGCATCGAAACCGGCAAGTCGCGGCCGGGGCGCGAATTGCTGGGGCGGCTGGCCGACGCGCTGGAGATGCCGCTGCGCGAACGCAACGCGCTACTGCTCGACGCGGGTTTCGCGCCGCAGTTTCCCGAGACCGCGCTCGGGGCCCCGGTACTGGCGCGCATCGACCAGGCCATCGACGCGATACTGGCGCAGCAGTCGCCGTACCCGGCCTTCCTGATCAACCGCCGCTGGGACGTGCTGCGCGCCAACGACGCCGCCGCGCGGGTCAACCGGTTGATGCTCGGCGGGCGCGACAGCGCGCACGCCAATATCCTGCGCCAGTTCTTCGACCCGGCCGACCTGCGCGCGGCAATCGTCAACTGGGAGGAGGTGGCGGGCGAACTGATCCGGCACCTGCACGAGCAGGTCGCGGCCGTGCCCGGCGACCGCGGCGCGCGCGAGCTGCTCGACCAGATGCTGGCCTATCCAGGCGTGCCCGCGCGCTGGCGATTGCGCGATATCTCGGCGCCGCCGTCGCCGTTGCTGACGACCGTGCTGCGCCGGGATGGCGTCGAGCTGCGCTTCTTCTCGACGATCACCACCTTCGCCATGCCACGCGACATCACGCTGGACGAACTGCACATCGAGTGCTGCTTCCCGATGGACGATGCCACCGTGGCCCACTGCCGCGCGCTGGCCGCCGGCGCGGACGCGCCCGGCGTCAGTCGATGAACTGCAGCCGCGCCAGCTCGGCGTAGAGCCCGCCCTGGGCGAGCAGCTGCCCGTGCGTACCCTGGGCGACGATGCGGCCCTGGTCCATCACCACGATGCGGTCGGCCTTGAGGATGGTCGCCAGCCGGTGCGCGATCACCAGCGTGGTGCGGCCTTCCATCAGGTGCTCCAGCGCGGTCTGCACCGCGCGCTCGCTCTGCGCGTCGAGCGCCGAGGTGGCCTCGTCGAGCAGCAGGATCGGCGCGTCGCGCAGCAGGGCGCGGGCGATGGCGATGCGCTGCTGCTGGCCGCCCGACAGGCGCGCGCCGCGCTCGCCCAGCTGTTCGTCGTAGCCGTGGGGCAGGGCGGCGATGAACTCGTGCGCCTCGGCGGCGCGCGCGGCGGCCTCGACCTCGGCGTCGCTGGCGCCGAGGCGGCCGTAGCGGATGTTCTCCCGCGCGCTGGCGGCGAAGATCGTCGGGTGCTGCGGCACCAGCGCCATCGCCTCGCGCAGCGCCATCGGGTCCAGGGTGGCCACGTCGATGCCGTCGACGCGCACCGTGCCCGACTGCGGGTCGTGGAAGCGCAGCAGCATGGCCAGGATCGTGCTCTTGCCCGCGCCGGAGGGGCCGACCAGGGCGACGGTCTCGCCCGGCGCCACCTCGAGGTCGAAGTCGTGCAGCGCCGGTGCTTCGGGCCGCGAGGGATAGTGGAACGTCACGCCCTCCAGTCGCAGCGCGCCGCGCAGCGGTTGCGGCAGCGCCGCCGGCTGCGCCGCGACCGTGATGCCGCTGCGTTCGCCCAGCAGCTCGCTGATCCGGCCCATGCCGCCGGCCGCGCGCTGCAGTTCGTTCCACACTTCCGCCAGCGCGCCCACCGAGCCGGCACCCAGCAGCGCGTACAGCACGAACTGGCCCAGCGTGCCGGCGGTCATCTCGCCGCGGATCACGTCGTGCGCGCCCGACCACAGCACCAGGATGATCGCGCCGAAGATCAGCGAGATCGCCACCGCGGTGACCAGCGACTGCACGCCGATGCGGCGCCGCGCGGTGTCCACCGACAGCGCCACCGCGCCGGCGAAGCGTTCGCGCTCGTAGTCCTCGCGCGCGTGCGACTGCACGGTGCGGATCGCGCCCAGCGACTCGGCGGCCAGCGAGTTGGCGTCGGCCACGCGGTCCTGCGCCTGGCGCGAGATCTTCTGCAGCCGGCGCCCGCCGAGCACCAGCGGCAGCACGAACAGCGGGATGCCCACAAGGGCCCAGCCCGCCAGCTTCGGCGCGGTGACCACCAGCATCACCACGCTGCCCAGCACGGTGACCACGCTGCGCAGGGCCACCGACATGGTCGAGCCGATCACGCTGCGCAGCAGTTCGGTGTCCGCGCTCAGGCGCGAGACCAGTTCACCGCTGCGGCTGCGTTCGAAGAAGTCCTGGTCCAGGCCCACCAGGTGCGCGTACAGGCGGTTGCGCAGGTCGGCGACCACGCGTTCGCCCAGCAGCGAGACGAAGAAGAAGCGCGCGGCGGTGGCGAAGGCCAGCGCCAGCGCCACCAGCAGCACCATGGCGAAGGTGGCGTCGATGTTGCTGCCGCTGCTGAAGCCCTGGTCGATCACGTGGCGCACCGCCACCGGCAGCGCCAGGGTGGCGGTGGAGGAGGCGGCCAGCGCCACCAGCCAGGCGGCGAACAGCCGCTTCTGGCGCATGACGAAGGGCCAGAGCGTGCGCAGCGAGCCGATCGGGGCCTTGCCGGCGCCGGGCGCGGGGTCGCGGGCGCCGGTGCGCCGGTCGTGGGAGAACGCCATCAGCCTTCGTCGTCGAATCGTGCCCGGTCACGGGTGGCGTCGCGGAGCCGGATTTTCAAGGCGTCGGCCTGGTCGGCCGGCAGTTCGAGCGCAATCCGGGCCCCGTCCGCATCGAAGCTTTCCCCGAGCTTGGCGGCCGAGAACGACGGCAGCAGGTGGTGCAGCAGGGACACGTCCTCGAACGGCACGTGGACGCGCAGCTGCGCGGTTTCGAGCAGTGGCGTGCGCGGCGCCGTTCGCAGGCACTCGGCGGCCGACCCGCCGTAGGCGCGCACCAGGCCCCCGGCGCCGAGCTTGATCCCGCCGTACCAGCGCGTCACCACCACCATCACCCGGTCGAAGCCCTGGCCGTCGATCGCCGCCAGGATCGGCCGGCCTGCGGTGCCGGCCGGCTCGCCGTCGTCGCTGCTGCGGTAGTCGCCGCCCAGCCGCCATGCCCAGCAGTTGTGGGTGGCGTCGGGCACGGCCACCTCGCGCAGGAATGCGGCCGCGTCCGCGGCCGAGTCGATCGGCGCGCCCCGGGCGAGGAAGCGGCTGTGCTTGACCTCGATGACGTGCTGCACCGGCGCAGCAAGGGTGTCCAGCGTCATTCGTCGAGCAGCGGGCGCAGGTCGGCCGGCACCTTTGCGTGGGGATGGCGGCGCATGAACTCGCGCAGGCTGGCGCGCGCTGCGTCCACCTCGCCGCCTTCGCGCAGCTCGCGAATGCGCTGCAGCCAGTGCTCGCGCACCTCGGGCGAATCGGCCGAGGCGGGCGGACGGTCGTCCAGCGGCTGGTCGGCCACCACGTCGAATCCGGCCGCCTCTTCGGCGCGGGTGCCGGTGACCACGATCTGCTCCACCGCAGGCGCGGGCGCCTTCGTGCGTGCCGCGTCGCCGGACGCGGCCGCGGGCGCCGGTGCCGGTGCCGGAGGGGCAGGTGGCGCGGGCGGCGGAGGCGGCGGCACGAATTCGATGGCCTCGTCCTGCGAGGCAGTGGTCCTGGTGCGCAGCGGTTCCACGGCGCGTTGCGGCGGTGCGGCCGCCACCTGGGCCGGCGCCGCGACGGCGGCCGCTGGCCGTGCCTGGCGTCGGGCAGCGTCCTCCGCCGCGTGCCCGCGTGCGCGGGCCTGTCGCGCTTCCGCTTCGGCGCGGGCTTCGCGTTCGGCCGCCTGCCGTGCCGGCGTGGTCTCCCCAGGCGCGGCCGCCGCGACGGGAGGCCCTTCCGCCAGCGGCCGGGCGCGCACGGTATCGCCACCGGAACCGGGCGGTTCGGGTGCATCGACGACCGCGACCGGCGCTTCTTCCGCAGCGGGCATGCTCGACACCGCCGCCGGTATGTCGCCGCGCTCCGCAGGCGCGGGCAGTACCTGGCTGTCCGGCTGCGGCCGCAGCTGCCAGGCCACGCCCACCGCCACCGCCAGCGAGGCGGCCAGGCCGATCGACACGGGCCAGCGTGGGCGCGCGCGCCGTGGCGCCGCCGGCCTGGACGTGGCGCCCGCGCCGCCCGCACCGCGGGCCATGGCCAGGATCCGGGCGTCGAGTTCGGGCGAGGGTGCGGCGGTCGACTCCAGCCGCGACAGGCGCTGGGCCATCCCGCGCTCGTCCGGCGACAGCGGGTCGTGCTCGCGGCGGCTCATGGCGCCACGCTCCCCAGCCGCGCGCGCAGCTTGTCCATGGCGTAGCGCAGGCGCGACTTCACCGTTTCCCGGCCCACGCCGGTCACCCGGCCGATCTCCTCCAGGCTCAGCTCCTGCTCCAGCCGCAGCGCGATCACCTCGCGCTGTTCCGGCGGCAGTTCGTCCAGCGCCAGCTGCAGCCGTCGGCGCTGCTCGAATTCGGACAGCTGCCGCTCCGGCGTGTCCGGGTCGGGCACGCGCGCGGTGCGCTCGTCCGCGTCGGCCGGCGCCGGCGGCCGGTGCTGCTGGGCGCGCCAGTGGTCGGCCAGGCGGTTGTGGGCGATGCGGAACAGCCAGGTGCTGAAGGCCGCGTCCGGGGTCCAGCCGGCGCGGGCGCCAATCAGCTTCTGCCAGACGTCCTGGAACAGTTCGTCGGCCAGCGCGGGGTCGCGCAGCTGGCGGACGAGAAAGCGGTAAAGGCGGAGCCGGTAGCGGCCGTAAAGGATGTCGAATGCCGCCGCGTCGCCGCCGGCATAGGCCAGCATCAGCGCTTCGTCGCTGGGGTCGGGGTCGCTGGCGGGCGCGGCTTCGTTCACCTGCGGCAGGGTAAGCGCTGGCCCGGTGCGAGTGAAGCCGCGCGGCTGCGACGGGGACGCTGGCAGGGGGAGGGGGAAAGCGGACATGTGCATGGCGAACGGTCGGCGGGGGCGGACGGGGTTGCCGGTTCGCGTGCCGGTTCCCGTTATGCTTTTCCGATGGAGGTGTCGTAACCGTGAATATCCCCGTGGTCGAGGCGCACATCCGGGACCCCGGGGAGCAGGCCGGATTGACCGTCCTTGGCCCGCTGCTCGCGCGGACCCTGCCGCCGGGTGCGGCCGTGGCGGTGGGCTGGGACGACCCGCTGCTGGGTGCCGGCATCTCCCTGGGCGGCGCGGCCACGCCGGCCCCGGCCGAGGCGGTGGCGACCCTGCTGGCCGGCGGCGAGCCGGCCGGCGGCCGCCACGACCTGGCCCTGTGCTGGACGGTCGAGACCGCCCGCGTCGCGCTGGCGGTGCAGCCCGGGCGACGCATCCCCGCCACCCTGCGCGAGGGCTGGACCGGCCTGGCGCGCGGCACCATCGATGCCCACTTCGCCAGCGCCCGCGCGCAGTCGCGCTTCGAGGGCCTGCGCAAGTCCGAGCGGCTGCGCCAGGCGCTCTACGAGATCGCCGACCTGTCGGGCGCCAAGCTCGACATGCAGGAGATGCTGGCGCGGATCCACGCCATCGTCGGCACCCTGATGCCGGCCGAGAACTTCTACATCGTGCGCTACGACGACGAGCGCGAAACGCTGTGCTTCCTGTACTTCGTCGACCAGCACGATCCCTGGGTCGCCGATCCGGACCAGGAGATCCCGCTGGCGGAGATGTCCAGCAGCCTGACCGTGGCGATGCTGCGCCACGGCCAGCCGATGCTGGGGCCTTCGGTGCAGGTGCGGCGCGCGCTGGGCGTGGAAACCGATCCGGCGCACGGTCCCGACAGCGCCGACTGGCTGGGCGTGCCGATGCGGCGCGACGGCTGCGTCAGCGGCGCGATCGTGGTGCAGAGCTACGACCAGCCCGGGCGCTATACCCAGGAAGACCGGGCCCTGCTCGAGTTCGTGGCCCAGCACATCCTCACCGCGCTCGACCGCAAGTCCGCGCAGGAGGAACTGGAGCGCCGCGTCGAGGAGCGCACCCGCGAGCTGCAGCACGCCAACTGGGTGCTGGAGGCCGAGATCGTGGAACGCGAGCGCGCCGAGCGACTGCAGCGCGCGCTGTTCCGGATCAGCGAGCTGTCGATCACCGCCGGCAGCATCGAGCGTTTCTACGCCGACGTGCACGGGATCATCGACGAGCTGCTGGACGCGCGCAATTTCTACATCGCCCTGCTGTCGGAGGACGGCTCGGCGCTCGAGTTCCCCTATTCGGTCGACGAGCGCGACCCGGTACGGCGTCCGCGGCGGCTGGGCACCGGCCTGACCGAATACGTCATCCGCACCGGCCAGGCCCTGCTGGTGGACCGCTATGGCATGGAGCAGCTCGAGCAGGCCGGCCAGGTGCGCAGCCACGGTTCCCTGGCGCACTGCTGGCTGGGCGTACCGCTGAGCCGCGACGGCATCACCTGCGGCGTGATCGCCGTGCAGAGCTACGGCACCGACGTCGGTTTCACCCCGGCCGACCAGGACCTGCTGACCTTCGTTGCCCACCACGTCGACGGCGCGCTGGCGCGCAAGCGCACCCAGGAGGCGCTCAAGGCCACCCACGCCGAACTTGAATTCCGGGTCGAGGCGCGCACGCGCGAACTCGAGCAGGCCAACCGCGAACTGCGCGCGCAGATCGGCGAGCGCGTGCGCGCCCAGCAGCGCCTGACCCACCAGGCCCGCCACGACGACCTCACCGGCCTGCCCAACCGCGTGTTCCTGCTCGATCGCCTCGACGCGATGATGCGGCGCATGCACGAGCCGGGGCGGCAGCCCTTCGCCGTGCTGTTCCTCGACCTCGACCGCTTCAAGCTCATCAACGACTCGATGGGCCATGCCGCCGGCGATGCGATGCTGATCGAGATCGGCCGCCGCATCCGCGCGGCGATCGGCACCGAGGACGTGGTCGCGCGGCTGGGCGGCGACGAGTTCGCGATCGTGCTGGCCGCCGCCGACGCGCAGTCGGCCGAATCGCGCGCCGCCCGGATCCTGCGCAAGCTCGGCCGCTCGATGTGGGTGGCCGGGCGCGAGCTGTTCCCCTCGGCCAGCATCGGCATCGCCCTGTGGCAGCCGCGCTACCGCCACGCCGACGAACTGCTGCGCGACGCCGACGCCGCCATGTACCGCGCCAAGGCCCGCGGCCGCGACCGCAGCGCGCTGTTCGACGAGGAGATGCGCGCCGAGGCGATGCGCCTGCTGGACCTGGAAGCCGACCTGCGTCGAGCGATCCAGCGCGAGGCCTTCGAGCCGCACTTCCAGCCCATCGTGCGACTGACCGACGGCGCGGTGGTCGGGCACGAAGCGCTGCTGCGCTGGAAGCACGAGCTCCACGGCTGGCTGCCGCCGTCGGAGTTCCTGCGCGTGTGCGAGGACAGCGGCCTGATCGAACAAGTGGACTGGCTGCTGTACCGGCGCGTGGTGGCGTGGATGGCGGCCAACCCCGGCGGCTACGTCTCGATCAACGTCTCGCCGCGGCACTTCCACGCCGAGGATTTCGCCGAACGCCTGCTGCGCATCGCCGACGAGGCGGGCGTGGACCCGCACCGGCTGCGCATCGAGATCACCGAGGGCGCGCTGCTCGACGACGCGCCGCGCGCCGCGCGCATCCTCGGCACCCTGCGCGCGCAGGGCGTGCTGGCGCAGCTGGACGACTTCGGCACCGGCTTCTCGGCGCTGTCGTACCTGCACCGCTTCCCGATCCAGGCGCTGAAGATCGACCAGAGCTTCATCGCCGGCCTGGCCGGCGAGAGCCAGGCCGAAAGCCTGGCCCTGGTGCGCGCGATCCTGGCCCTTGCCGGCACCCTCGGCATCGACACCATCGGCGAGGGAGTGGAAACCCAGCAGCAGCGCCAGCTGCTGTGCGAACTGGGCTGCGCCTACGGCCAGGGCTACCTGTTCGGCCGGCCGCAGCCCATCAAGGCCGCGGCCGGCACGCCGGCGCCCCTGCTGCTGCCCGCCTGATCAGGGCGCGACCGGCGGCGGGTCCGGCTGCGCCGGTTCGCTGCCGGCGACCATGCGCGCGGCGTCCTCGACCAGTCCGGCGAATTCGGCGCGCAGCTGCCAGGGGTCGTCGCCGAGCGCCTGCTTCGCGTTCCCGGCGATCTCCGCCCAGTCCCACTGGCCCAGGTGCCTGCCCCCGCGCAGCGCATCGGCGAAGGCCGCCACCGTCGCAGCGAAGCGCATCGACTCGCCGGGCTGCGCACGCAGGTGCGCGCGCGTCACCGGAGTCTCGATCAGCCGGCTCTGCGTTTCGCCGGGGCGCTTGTAGCGCAGGCGCAGGTGGGCGAATTCGCCGGCGGTGGCCGACGCGGCAGCCTGCGCCGGCTGGCCGTAGCGCAGTGCCGGAAGCTGCCCGGCTCCCGAGCTGGCCAGGGCGATCTCGTACAGCGCGGTGACTTCGTGGCCGGCGCCGATGTCGCCCGCGTCGACCCTGTCGTTGGCGAACTCCTCGCGCGCGAGCAGACGGTTTTCGTAACCGATCAGGCGGTACTCCGACACCAGCGCAGGGTTGAACTCGATCTGGATCTTCACGTCCTGGGCGATGGTGAGCAGGGTCGAGGACATTTCCTCCACCAGCACCTTGCGCGCTTCCTGCAGGGTGTCGATGTAGGCATGGTTGCCGTCGCCGGCATCGGCGAGGCGCTCGGCGAGGTGGTCGTTGTAGTTGCCCTGCCCGAAGCCGAGCGTGGTCAGCGCGATGCCGGAACTGCGCTGGTCGGCCACCAGGGCTTCCAGCGAGCCGCCATCGATGGTGCCGACGTTGAAATCGCCGTCGGTCGCCAGCAGCACGCGGTTCACGCCGCCGTCCATGTAGGCGCGGCGCGCCATCGCGTAGGCCAGCTGGATGCCGTCACCGCCGTTGGTGCTGCCGCCGGCTTCCAGCCGCTCCAGCGCGGCGAGGATCTCGTCCTTGCGGTCGCCCGGCGTGGGCGGCAGCACCAGCCCGGCCGAACCGGCGTAGACCACGATCGAGACGCGGTCCTGCGCGCGCAGCTGGCCGGTGAGTTCGGCGAAGGCGCGCTTGAGCAGCGGCAGCTTGTCCGGCGCGTTCATCGAGCCGGAGGTGTCGATCAGGAACACCAGGTTGGCCGGTGGCAGTTCCGCCCTGGGCACGTCGTAACCCTTGATGCCGATCATCAGCAGGTGGCGGCGTGCGTCCCAGGGGGCCGGTGCGAGTTCGGTCGTGGCGCGGAATGGAGTGTCCAGCGAGTCCGGGCCGGGATGGCCGTAATCGAAGTAGTTGATGAACTCCTCGGCGCGGACGGCGTCCGGTGGCGGCCGGTTGCCGAAGCGCAGCATGCGCCGCACGTTGCTGTAGCTGCCGGTGTCGACATCGATCGAGAACGTCGATACCGGCTGCTCGCTCGTGCGCCGCACGGGATTGTCCTGGCGCTCGGCGTATCGCTCGGTGTTGGCGGGCTGGGCGTAGTAGGGCGGCGGCGCAGGCGGGGCGGGCATCGCCACGAGCGCGGCGGGCATGGCCGCATGGCGTTGGTGCAGGGCGGCGCTGCGGGCCTGTTCGGCCCGGGCGCGCGTTCCGCTGACGACGATGGAATCGGGCTGGGCATCGTGGGCGGCTGCGGGCGGCGCCTCGGCCACGGAATCGGAGCGGGTGCTGCAGGCGGTGGCGGCGATCGCGGCGACCAGGGCGAGGGCGAGAACATGGCGATGCATGGCGGTGCTCCGTGGTGGACCGGAGCTTGAACGCCTGTGATGGGGGAATGGGGTTGCTCCGGTGGGTCCGGGGAGACGGAACGGATCCGGTGCTGCGCGCCCCCACCCCAGCCCTCCCCCGCGAGCGGGGGAGGGAGCAGGTGCGCAGGGAAACCACCGCGGGGATGAGCCAGGCACGGAGGAGGAACCATGTACGGAGGAGGAGGCAGCGCGAGGAGGAGGCAGTGCGAGGAGGAGGCAGTGCGAGGAGGAGGCAGTGCGAGGAGGAGGCAGTGCGAGGAGGAGGCAATGCGAGGAGGAGGCAGGACAATGAGGAGGCAGGCGCGGGAGGTACGCGTGGGTGAGGGGAGGTAGCAGGCCGCGGAGGGGCGCTGTCTCCCTCCCCCGCAGGCGGGGGAGGGTTGGGGTGGGGGCCGCCGGAGCCACCGCTGTTGCAGCGACCATCCTATGCATCCACGCCACCGAACGCCGTCCCATCCAACGCCACCCGCTGGCACAAACGCTTTCCGCGCCCCGCGCCGCCAGCCCCGATAATCCACCCATGCCGATCGATACCCGCCCACCCGCCATCGCCCTGATGGGCCCGACCGCCTCGGGCAAGACCGCGCTCGCCCTGGACTGGGCGCAGCGCTTCGGTGGCGAGATCGTCAGCGTCGATTCGGCCCTGGTCTATCGCGGCCTCGACATCGGTTCGGCCAAGCCCGACGCCGATGAACGCGCCCGCGCACCGCACCACCTGCTCGACCTGCGCGATCCATGGGAGACCTACTCGGCCGCCGACTTCGCCCGCGACGCACGCGCGGCCCTCGACGGCATCCTCGCCCGCGGCCGCCTGCCGATCCTCGCCGGCGGTACCGGCCTGTATTTCCAGGCCCTGCTGCGCGGACTCTCGCCCATGCCGGAGGCCGATCCGGCCATGCGCGCCGCGATCGCACGGGAAGCGGCGCAGCGCGGCTGGGCCGCACTGCACGGCGAACTCGCCCGGGTCGATCCCGCCGCCGCCGCGCGCATCCAGCCCGGCGATCCGCAGCGCATCCAGCGCGCACTCGAAGTGTTCCGCCTCAGCGGCCGTCCGATCAGCGCCTGGCAGGCGGCGCCGTCCACCGATCCGAAGCTGCCGGTGCGCGTGCTGCGCCTGGTCATCGCCCCGGACGATCGCGCCGTGCTGCATGCGCGCATCGCCCGGCGCTTCGACGCGATGCTTGCGGCCGGCCTGCTCGACGAGGTTCGGGGCCTGCGCGCGCTGCCGCGGCTCGCCGCGCACCCGGCGCCGCTGGACCTGCCCGCCATCCGCGCGGTGGGCTACCGCCAGGCCTGGGAGCACCTCGACGGCGCCTGCGACGTCGCGGAGTTCCGCGAGCGCGGCATCGCCGCGACCCGCCAGCTGGCCAAGCGCCAGCTGACCTGGTTGCGCGGCGAGCTGGACGCACTGTGGTTCGACCCGGAGGGGCAGGGCGCCGCCGTCGACCGCGCGGTGACCCGGTTCCTCGGCCGCGACTGATTCCCTCGCGCCGCTCGGGGGCGCCCCGCGCGGCGCAGCCCACCGATGGGCCATGCAAGCCCTGCCCGCGCGCCCGGCGGGTGGCGCGGCCCGCCGTGGTTCGCGGCGGCATCGGGGCCGGGCGCAATGCCGCGGTGGCTGGCAGGACACCATCGAGGTTCGCGTCAGCGTCCCGCGCCGGTGGCGCCGGGCTCCCGGCAGCCGTGGGCGGGCCCCGAACGGGTCGTTCGCGGGCCTTTTCCGGCTTTTGTGACGCCATCGCCGCGCATTCCGCCCCTGGCGCGGCCGGTTGTGTACCATCCGGGGTGTTGCCGCCGCCGGGGATGCTGCGGGTCGGGCAATGCGGCCGGGGATGCCCGAGGGCGCCGGCCGGATACAACAATAACCAAGCTGGGGAAACACCGATGTCCAAGGGACAGTCCTTGCAGGATCCTTTCCTGAATGCGCTTCGGCGCGAGCGCGTACCCGTCTCGATCTACCTGGTGAACGGCATCAAGCTGCAGGGCGTGATCGAATCCTTCGACCAGTTCGTGGTCCTGCTGCGCAATACCGTCAGCCAGATGGTCTACAAGCACGCCATCTCCACCGTGGTGCCGGCGCGCAACGTGCGCGTGGGGCCGGGCGGCGGCGTGGTCCAGGCCACCGAAGGCGGCGAAGACGCCCCGGCCGACCCGGCCTGAAGCCGGTCCGGGGCGCCGCGTGCGCCCCGGCGGTTGAAGTCCGGCACCACGGCCTCCATCTCGGCAGCCTGAGCCGACCGCCGAGATCCGATGCCGACCCAACTGTTCGAGCGCTCCCGCAAGGGCGAACACGCGCTGCTGATCCAGCCCCATGCCGGAGGCGCGCCCGACGACGCCGAACTGGAAGAGTTCGCCGAACTGGCGCGTTCGGCTGGTGCCACCGTCGCCACGGTGCTGACCGCGCGCATCGACAAGCCCAATCCGGCGCTGCTGATCGGCACCGGCAAGCTCGACGAGGTGAAGGCCGCCTGCGAGGCTACCGGCGCCGACCTGGTGCTGGTCAACCACCACCTCACCCCGGGCCAGGAGCGCAACCTGGAAAAGGCGCTGGAGCGGCGCGTGGTCGACCGTACCGGCCTGATCCTGGACATCTTCGCCCAGCGCGCCCGCAGCCACGACGGCAAGCTGCAGGTCGAACTGGCCCAGCTCAAGCACATGGCCACGCGCCTGGTGCGCGGCTGGACCCACCTCGAGCGCCAGCGCGGCGGCTCGATCGGCCTGCGCGGCCCCGGCGAGACCCAGCTCGAAACCGACCGCCGCCTGCTGCAGAAGCGGGTGGACATGCTGCAGAAGCGCCTGGCCAAGGTGCAGGTGCAGCGCGACCAGATGCGCCGCGCCCGCGTGCGCAGCGAGGTCCCGCGCGTGGCCCTGGTGGGCTACACCAACGCCGGCAAGTCGACCCTGTTCAATGCCCTGACCGGCGCCGACGCCTACGCCGCCGACCAGCTGTTCGCCACCCTGGACCCGACCGTGCGCCGCATCGCCCTTGCCAGCGGCCCGCTGGTGCTGGCTGACACGGTGGGCTTCGTGCGCGACCTGCCGCACGAGCTGGTGGCCGCGTTCCGTTCGACCCTGTCCGAGGCGCGCGAGGCCGACCTGCTGCTGCACGTGATCGACGCCGCCGACCCGCTGCGCGAGGAGCGCATCCGCCAGGTGGACGCGGTGCTGGCGGAGATCGGCGCGGGCGATATCCCGCAGCTGCTGGTGTTCAACAAGATCGACCGGATCGAGGGTGCGCAGGCCCGTCGCGACGCCCCCGACCCCGGCGACGGCGAGCCGGCGTTGCCCGGCGATACCGTGGCCGTCGGCCGCGAGCGGGTCTGGATTTCGGCCCGCGACGGCCTCGGCCTGGACCTGCTGCAGCAGGCCCTGTCGCAGCGCCTGGCCCAGCGCCGGATCGTGGCCGAGCTGGCCCTGGGACCGGAGTCCGGACGCCTGCGCGCGCGCCTGCACCAGCTCGACGCGGTGCGCGGCGAGACCCACGACGAGCACGGCTGGCGCCTGCAGGTGGACCTGTCCGAGGCCGATGCCGCGCGCCTGGCCGCGCAGGCCGACGGCGCCGCCCTGCGCCCGCTCTTGCCGGAACTCGAGCCCGACCCCACCCTGTAAACTTACCGACCCGCTGGCGCTGAGCCGGCCCTTCCGCGACCGGGTGCGATCCGGTGCGCGCCGGGCCGTCCGCACCCGCACCCGCTACACGATGCGCCACCCGGTGGCGGCGCACCCAGACTGGAGCAGGCATGGCCTGGAACATTCCCGGCAAGAACAACGGCGAGCGGCCCGAACGTCCGCGCCCCGGCGGCGATGGCCGCAATCCCTGGCCGCCGAAGCGGCGCCGCAGCGGCGGCGGGCTCGGCGACCTGGGCGACCGGCTGCGCGGCCTGTTCGGCGGCGGCCCCGGCGGCGGCAGCCCGCTGCGCTGGATCGCCATCGCCCTGGTGCTGTGGCTGGTGTTCAACTGCTTCGTGCTTATCGGCGAGCAGCAGCGCGGCGTGGTGCTGCGCTTCGGCCAGGTGGCCCGGGTGATGCAGCCGGGTCCCAACTTCAAGGCGCCGTGGCCGATCGAGACGGTGACCAAGGTCGACGCCACCACGGTGCGCACCTTCACCAACAGCCTGCCGGTGCTGACCCGCGACGAGAACATCGTGACCGTCTCGTTCAACGTTCAGTACCGCGTCAGCGATCCGGAACTGTTCCTGTTCGGCACCCAGAACGCCACCCGCGTGCTGGAGCAGATCGCGCAGAGCGCGGTGCGCGAGCAGATCGGCCGCGCCGACCTGGACACCGCGCTCAACGCACGCGGCCCGCTGTCGGTGGCCGCCTCGACCGCGCTGCAGGCCTCGCTGGAGGCCTACCGCACCGGCCTGGTGGTGACCGAGCTCAACCTGCAGGACGCGCGTCCGCCGGAGGAGGTCAAGCCGGCCTTCGACGAGGTCAACAGCGCCCAGCAGACCAACGAGCGCCTGGTCAACGAAGCCCGCGCCTACGCCGCGCGCGTGGTGCCCGAAGCGCGCGGCGACGCGCAGCGCCTGCGCACCACCGCCGAGGGCTACAAGACCGCCGCCGTGGCCCGCGCCACCGGTGACGCCGAGCGCTTCAGCCTGCTGGTGGACGAGTACCGCAACGCGCCCGACGTGACCCGCAAGCGACTGTGGCTGGAAACCGTGCAGGACGTGCTGGCCGACAACCGCACCGTTGTCGGCGGCGACGGCCGCCAGCTGATCTACGTGCCGATGACCCAGCAGCCCGAGACCGCGTCCTCCTCCGGCACCCAGCAGCCGCCCGTGCTGCCGCCGGAGATCGTGATGCCGGCCAACGGCGCCGGCAGCGAATCGACCCTGCCGCGGCCCACCCGTGGCGCCCGCGGTGAAGGAGGCAACCGATGAGACTCAACCTGATCGCCCCCATCATCGTCGCGGCCCTGCTGCTGCTGATGGGCTCGGTATACGTGGTGCGCGAAGGCCAGACCGCGCTGGTGCTCAACCTGGGCCGCGTGGCCCGCACCGACATCGGCCCGGGCCTGCATTTCAAGATCCCGCTGGTGGAAACTGCGCGCGTGTTCGACCGCCGCTTTTACGCGGCCGAGTTCTCGCCCGAGCGCTACCTCACCTCCGAGCGCAAGGACGTGAGCGTGGACTTCGTCGCGATCGGACTGATCAGCGACGTGGCCGACTTCTACCGCGCCACCGGCGGGCAGATGGAGCTGGCCAGCGACCGCCTCGCCCCGATCATCAAGGACTCGCTGCGCAACGAGATCAACGCCCGCACCCTGCAGCAGCTGGTGTCCGGCGACCGCTCGGAGATCATCGCCAGGCAGCTGGAAGGCATCAACGAGGCCGCCAAGACGCTGGGCATGCGGGTGATCGACATCCGCCTCAAGCAGATCGACCTGCCCACCGACAGCGACGTCATCGCCCAGGTCTACGACCGCATGCGCGCCGAACGCCGCCAGGTGGCCAGCCGCCTGCGCGCCGAGGGCGAGGAGCAGGCCCGCATCATCCGCGCCCAGGCCGACCGCGAGCGCACCGTGCTGGTGGCCGAGGCCGAGCGCGACGCGCAGAAGCTGCGAGGCGAGGGCGATGCCGAGGCCACCCGCATCTACGGCCAGGCCGCGAGCCGCGACCCGTCGTTCTACGCGTTCCAGCGCAGCCTCGAGGCCTATCGCGCGGCGTTCGCCGACGGCAACGGCGTGATCGTGCTCGAGCGCAACGACCCGTTCCTGCAGTACATGCGCAGCGACCGCTGACATGGCGCGCGCCTCGACGGGAGGCAGCGCGCTCCGCACCGGACCGTGACGGGCACGCCCAGCGGCGTGCAACCCGGTCTTTCCTTCCCCCGCTTGCGGGGGAAGGTGCCGAAGGCCGATGGGGGCGCCGCTCCGATCGCCGCGTCCTCACTCCACCAGCCAAGGAACCCGCCCCATGCAGGACCTCTGGGCCGCCCTGTGCCTGGTCGCCGTGATCGAAGGCCTCGTGCTGTTCGCCGTACCGGGCGTGTGGAAGCGCACCGCGGAACAGATGCAGGCCCTGGCCGAACCGCAGCTGCGCCGCATCGGTGCGATCGTCCTGGCCTGCGGACTGGCGGCGCTGTATTTCGTGCGCGGCTGATCGGCTCGAGTGCCGGATCGGCTTCGTCGTGACGGATCGACTGCGTCGCGCCTGATTGACTGCGTCGTGACTGAAGCAGTGCGCGCATTCGGCGCGCGCCCCCATCCCGGCCTTCCCCCGCAAGCGGGGGAAGGGGCAGGGCGGCGTGCCTGGCCACGGATTTCAGCTTCGGGCTCGCGCTTGCGGGGTCGAGCAGCCTGACATCCCTTACCGCCCACGGCCTCTGCTTCCGCCGCCACCACCGACGTCGAGTCGCCACCCGCTACTGCGTAGTGACTGAAGGAGTGCGCGCCTTCGGCGCGCGCCCCCATCCCGGCCTTCCCCCGCAAGCGGGGGAAGGGGCAGGGCGGCGTGCCTGGCCACGGATTTCAGCGTCGGGCTCGTGCTGGCGGGGTTGAGCAGCCTGACATCCCTCACCGCTCGCGGCCTCTGCTTCCGCCGCACCAGCGACGTCGAGTCGCCACCCGCTGCGGCATCGATTCCCGCCCCGCCTGCAGCTTCGACTCCCTCCCCCGCGTGCGGGGGAGGGTTGGGGTGGGGGCCGCAGGTCGCTTGATTGGTATCGCGCGCCTTCGGCGCGCGCCCCCATCCCAACCTTCCCTCGCGAGCGGGGGAAGGAGAAACGCGCGCAGGGGGGAAGGGAAGGTCGCAGGGGGGGGAAGGAGAAAAAGCCCCCAGACAGCATGGGGCGGCCACGCCAGGACGTCGTGGCCCACCCGAACCCCAGCCAACCCCACACCCCCGAAACTGGCCCCTGCGCCCCAAAACCCGGATAATGCGTAAAAGCCGGTCGGGGACATCGCCCCGCCGGCTTTTTCCGTGTCTGGCCCGGCGTGGCGGACGGCGCCCCGATGGCGTCCTCCCTCCAGCACGCGGGCGCCGGATCCGGCCACCCCTGCGGCCCCGACGGCCGCATGCAAGAGGAGTCATGGCCATGGGCCAGTCAGTCGTCGTTCTCGGCGCCCAGTGGGGCGATGAAGGCAAGGGCAAGATCGTCGACCTGCTTACCGAGGAAATCGGTGCGGTCGTGCGCTTCCAGGGCGGCCACAACGCCGGCCACACCCTGGTCATCAACGGCAAGAAGACCGTGCTGCACCTGATCCCGTCCGGCATCCTGCGCGACGACGCGCTGTGCCTGATCGGCAACGGCGTGGTGATTTCGCCGGCAGCGCTGGTCAAGGAAATCGCCGAACTCGAATCCGCCGGCGTGGAAGTGCGTTCGCGCCTGAAGATCAGCCCCGCCGCGCCGCTGATCATGCCGTACCACATCGCCCTCGACCAGGCCCGCGAAAAGGCCGCCGGCGGCAAGGCCATCGGCACCACCGGCCGCGGCATCGGCCCGGCGTATGAAGACAAGGTGGCGCGCCGCGGCATCCGCATCGCCGACCTGCACTATCCCGAGCAGCTCGCCGAGAAGCTCAAGTCCGCGCTCGACTACCACAACTTCGTGCTCACCCAGTACCTGGGCGTGGAGGCGGTCGACTTCCAGAAGACGCTGGACGAAGCGCTGGCCTTCGGCGAATACGTCGAGCCGATGAAGAGCGACGTCGCCGGCATCTGCCACGACCTGCGCAAGCAGGGCAAGCGCGTGCTGTTCGAAGGCGCCCAGGGCGCACTGCTGGACATCGACCACGGCACCTATCCCTACGTCACCAGCTCCAACACCACCGTCGGTGGCGCGCTGGCCGGCACCGGCGTGGGCGCCGATGCGATCGACTACGTGCTGGGCATCGCCAAGGCCTACGCCACGCGCGTGGGCGGCGGCCCGTTCCCGACCGAGCTGGACGACGAGATCGGGCAGGGCATCCGCGACCGGGGCGCCGAGTACGGTGCGTCCACGGGCCGCCCGCGCCGCTGCGGCTGGATGGACATCGTCGCGCTCAAGCGCGCCGTCGCCATCAACGGCATCACCGGCCTGTGCATCACCAAGCTCGACGTGCTCGACGGCATGGAGAAGCTGAAGGTCTGCATCGCCTACGAATACCGCGGCAAGCGCACCGAGTACGCCCCGCTGGACGCGCATGGCTGGGAAGAGATCACCCCGGTGTACCTGGAGTTCCCCGGCTGGACCGAGAACACCCACGGCATCACCAACTGGGACGAACTCCCCCCCGCCGCCCGCGCCTACCTGCGCGCGCTGGAAGAGCTGGCCGGCTGCCCGATCAGCATCGTCAGCACCGGCCCGGACCGAGAGCACACCATGGTGCTGCAGGATCCGTTCGCCTGACCGGCTGCGGCGTCCTTGCTCGCGACCCGTCTCAAGCAGGCGAAGCGACAGCGAAGACCACCCGGTGAAGACGTCAACGACGGCGTTAGCGAAGGCGTCACAGCGAAGGCGTCACAGCGAAGAGAAGTCTCCTCCGACGCCGCGCTCCGCCTCCCTCCCCCGCGCGCGGGGGAGGGCCGGGGTGGGGGCCACCGGAGCCCTGATCCCAAATCCCCAGGCAATCTCCGAAGGCCCTCCCAGATGAGCCGCCTCCGCCACTCGCAAACGCTTTGCCTCGCCATTGCCGCGCTGGTCCTCGCCGGCTGTGCCACTTCGCGCGCACAGACCGACGCGACCGCCGCCGCCAGCGCTGAAGCGCCCGCGACCGATGCACTCTCCCGCTTCAACAAGCCGGCGCAAGGCATCCTCACCGGTGGCCGCATCACCGCCGACGACCTGCCTGCCCTGCGCGCCGCCGGCATTCGCCACGTCATCGACCTGACGCCCGACGCCGAAACCCCCGACTTCGACGAAGCTTCCGCCGTTCGCGCCGCAGGCCTCGCCTACGACAACCTGCCCATCGCAGGCGCCTCCGATCTCGACCGTGCCTCCGTCGACGCCTTCGATCAGCTGCTCCTCGGCATTGAAGGACCTGCGCTCGTCCACTGCGCCAGCGGCAACCGCGTCGGCGCCCTGGCGGCACTGCGCGCCGCCTGGTTGAACGGCGCTGAAGAAGAAGCTGCCATCGCCGAAGGCCGCCGCTGGGGCCTGCGCAGCCTCGAGTCCGAAGTGCGGAAGCGCCTTGCGCTGGAACGCTGCCTCGCATCGGCCGAAGGCCCGGACCGGACCGAAGCCTGCAAGGGCATCTGACCCCCACGCACATAAGCGGTGCTGCTCCCTCCCCCGCTTGCGGGGGAGGGCTGGGGTGGGGGCACGCAGGTCGCCGCGTCATCAGACGCGCGCCTTCGGCGCGCGCCCCCATCCCAGCCTTCCCCCGCGCGCGGGGGAAGGGGCAAGGCGCGGCGAGGCTTGGCCGTGCCTCGCTGCCGCTGGACGAGTGCTTTCGCGGTCGTACTCCCTGGCATGGTTTGCCGCATCCCGCCTGACTCCCTCCCCCGCCTGCGGGGGGGTTGGGGTGGGGCAAGCAGGTCGCCGCGTCACCAGACGCGCGCCTCCGGCGCGTGCCCCATCCCGGCCTTCCCCGCGAGCGGGGGAAGGGACAAAGCGAAGGACGGTGGAGCAATGTCAGACGCTGCGACACCGGCGTCCGATCATGGGCCCAATCCAGGGGAACCACCGCATGACCCAAACCACCCAGCCCATCGCCCGCGTCATCGACGCCATCGCTTTCGCCGCGCACGCGCACCGCGCCCAGCGCCGCAAGGACGTCGACGCCACGCCCTGCATCAACCACCCCGTCGCCCTGGTGCGCATCCTCGCCGTCGAAGCGGGCATCGACGATCCCGACGTGCTCTGCGCCGCCGCCCTGCACGACTACCTGGAAGACTGCTGCGGCCATGACGACCAGCCCGGCCTCGAAGAGGGGCGCCGGCAACTGCGTGCCCGGTTCGGCGAAGCCGTCCTCGCCTACGTCGAAGCGCTGACCGACGACAAGACCCTCCCCAAGCCCGAGCGCAAGCGCCTGCAGGTCGAACGCGCCGCCCACGCCTCCCACGGCGCGCGCCTGGTGAAGCTGGCCGACAAGATCGCCAACCTGCGCGACCTCATCGAGTTCCCGCCGGCCGACTGGCCTGCCTACCGCCGCCGCGAGTACTTCGACTGGACGGCGCAGGTCGTTGCCAGACTGCGCGGCACGCATCCGCGGCTCGAGGCGTTGTTCGACGACGTGCAGGCATTGCGGCCGGCGTAGCGGGCGCCGCCGCGGGTCCCTCGTTCGCGAACTGCGAACGCTCGGACCCGGCCGTCCCGGGGCCATCGGCCGGGCCCATCTCCGCCCGGTTTGCCATGCCAGCCGTGGCGGGTATGCTGGCCACCGGACTTGCGACGGAACGCATGACGATGACGCGATGGATCCGCCTTCCCGGCGCCCGCCTGGCCGGGCTCTTCCTGGCCTGTGCCGCCACGGCTTCCGCGGGCTGCGCGCATTCGTCGCCTCCGTCCGGGCCAACCCGCGCAGAGGAGGCCGACGCCATGACCGCACCCGGATCCGACACCCCCGCCGATACCCCGAAGCTCACCGCCGAGGAGATCGGGAGGCGGTTCCTGGCATTGCTCGCCGGGCTGGAGTCGCGCGACCAGCTGAGCCTGGACCGGATCCGCGAAGTGATGGGGATCACCATCCCGCACCAACCCGGCGCGCTGCGGGCCGGAGTCGCAAGTGACGACCTGGGTGACGGATGGCACTACGTGCTCAATTACGTGCCGGAGTCGCCGTCCAGCGCCCGAGGCATTGCGCTCTCATTCGTCAATCAGGGGCGGCGTTCCGCCAGCATGGAGCCTGTCTGTGGCCTGGGCCTGGACGCGTACCACAATGCGTTGCTGGCGATGGGGTACCAGGACGTGGCAATCCCGGGCGAGATCGGCGAGCTACGCTCCGTGCGCTACCACAAGGGCGACATCACGATTTCGATCGTTCCCCAGAACGTGCGTCCCGGGGAGACCGGACGCCTCTGCGTGGAATCCATCGGGACATTGAACTGATCGAAGGAGGCCAAGGATGGCCACGCCCAACACTGCACTGGAAGCATTGCTCGGGCAGTTCGCTGCAGGCCCGCTCTCAGGACCAGACGAAGAGCGTCAACTGCGCGCAGCGCTCTCGGCAGACCCCGATCGCATGGCTTTGCTCAACGGCATGGCGGCGTCAGGGCAGCTTCGCGGTTTCGCAATCGAGACTTCGAATGCCACCCTGGTCGGTACCTACGACAGACAGGCGGGCATGATCCATCTGCCTGCCGCCAGTTTCAGGGACGGCGACCTGGAGCCGGTGGCGGGACTTCAGGTGCTCGTCGCCGACTTCTCACGCAGGTCCTGGCGCGACTCGAACGGTCAGTCCCATTCGATCACGCAGGACATGGTCGACAACCTCAATGCGACCTTCAATGGGTCACCCGTTCTCGCAGCGCAGGTCAAGGCTGCAGTGGCACTGTCACACGTTCAACATCTCAGCCTTCTCGACAACGGAATGGCAGCGGGAGCCACCTACGACGGTACCGTCGGCGATGGCACGCCCAAAGGCATCAACCTTCCGCCGGTCGCACTGCAGCGCTGGTCACCGGGCACCCCGCAGGGCACGTACGACGCGCAGGATCTGACCTTTGTGCTGGGCCACGAAATCCAGCACGGGTTCAACGATGCGGAGAAGGACAAGGCAACACTCGATTTCCTGCGGGATATCGCCATCCAGGCGAAGGCGCCGGGTCCGGTTCACGACTACAGCGACGAACTCAGGGCCTATCTCGGTGCTGGCCGCGATGACGAGGCCAAGGCGCAGATCGCGGGCTGGAACGCGCTCCTCAGCAGGCAACGGCAGTTCAACCCACATGCTGACGGAATCGGGCTGATGCTGAATACGCAGAACGACCGGCTGCTGGATTTCGTGCGGGCCGATCCGCTGAATCCGTCGCAAGCTGTCGTGAACTCCGGCATCACCTTCAACCCCGACGGCAGCCTCTCCCCGACCCCCGCCAATGTCGCCGCCATGGGCAAGCACTACTTCGACCGCCCGTCGCCGTTGCATGCCCAACCCGGCGAGCGCCCGGTCACGCTTGGCGAAGGACGCCCGGGGCCGTCGGCCGATTACACCAACTACTACGGCACCTGGGCGGTGGAGCGGATCATCGCGGCCGAGGATCGCGCCGACGTGCGGCATCGCGGCGCGCGGCCGCAGATCGCCATCGACATGGCCGGGCTGGGCCTGCGCGAAGACCTGATCGAAATGGAAGGCCTGGACCTGGGCACGAACCGGGCGCCGCGGCCGTACCTGGATACCAGCCGGTCGCCCGCCGCGACCGGGCATTTCCACCACACCCAGGACGCCAGCATGGGGCACGACCACCAGCACGTGCCGGTGGCCGACCTGCCACGGATCATGCGCAGTGGCGACGCCGTGGTCGATGCATGGATCGAGGCATTGCAGGACGGTGATCATGCCGCCGCACGCGCAGTGCAGCGCGCCTTCGCCGATTCCATCGAGGGCCGGGGGATGTGGGCCGAGGCGACCGGGACCGCGGTGCGCAACACAGGGCAGGGACATGGTCCGGCACCGTCGCCGGAACGGGCCCTGCCGGCATCCGATGGGCGCTGGCCGGACGCCGTGCCTTCAATCCCCTTCCCAAGCGGGCCACATGAGCTGGCGGAGTTGCAGCAGGCGATGCAACGCTGAGGGCGGAGGACGCATGGACGACAGGGATGTCATCCGCCGGCTGATGCTGGCGGTAGAGCGGTTGGAGCGTGCGGCGGATCAGCAAGCCGCGCAGGCGCGACAGTCCGCGGCAGCGCTGCAGCGCCTGCAGGCAGCGCAGGGCGGACTGGCCGCGACGCGCGGTGCGGAAGAGGCGGAGTGGCGGCAGGCCATGGCACGCCTGTTCGAGGAGCAGCGGCGCAACACCGAACTCGCCCTGCGGCCGGCGGTGGCGAGGGCGTGGCGCGGCCTGATCCTGTCCAGCGCGGCGCTGGCGCTGCTGGCGATCGGCTTCGCGCTGCTGCTCCAGCATGCGCATGTCCGCCTCCAGGACGCGCAGGCCAAGGCCGATGCGGCGGAAGTGTCGGCAGAAGTGCAGCGCGCCGTCCGGCACGTGGAGATGAGCGCCTGTGGCGGGCGGCCCTGCATCCGGCTCGATCGGGACGCGCCGATTTGGGAAAGTCGCGGGCGGCAATACGTGCTGGTGGACGGCGGCGGCAACTAGGTGCCGGCCCGGGGCCGCCACGCGTCGTCGTTCAGCTGCGCATCGCGCATCGGCTCTCTCCCCCGCGTGCGGGGGAGGGGTGGGGTGGGGGCGGCAGGTAGCTGCGTCAGCCGCACGCGCGCCTATCCCGGCCCTCCACCGCGTACGGGGGAGGGGCAACAGCAGGCGGCCTGGCGTGCGTGTTCCGCCAACGCCCGCGCATCGGCCCTTCCCCCGCGCGCGGGGGAGGGTTGGGGTGGGGACGGCGGGTCGCCGCGTCAGCCGCACGCGCGCCTTTGGCGCGCGCCCCCATCCCGGCCTTCCCCGCGAGCGGAGGAAGGGCAACAGCAAGCGGCCTGGCGTGCGTGTTCCGCCAACGCTCGCGCATCGGCTCCCTCCCCCGCGCGCGGGGGAGGGTCGGGGTGGGGGCAGCCGGTCGCCGCGTCAGCCGCACGCGCCTGTGGCGCGCGCGCCCATCCCGGCCTTCCCCCGCGAGCGGAAGGGCAACAGCAGGCGGCCTGGCGTGCGTGTTCCGCCAACGCTCGCGCATCGGCCCTTCCCCCGCGCGCGGGGGAGGGTTGGGGTGGGGACGGCAGGTCGCCGCGTCAGCAGCACGCGCCTTCGGCGCGCGCCTCCATCCCGGCCTTCCCCGCACGCAGGGGAAGGGGGAAGGCTGTCATAGGCGCTTTGAAGCCGTTCTGTGGCCTTCCCCCACACGCGGGGCAGGGGCAACAGCAGGCAGCCTGGCGTCCATGTGCGCCAACGCCTCGCGCATCGGCTTGCTCCCCGCGTGCGGGGGAGGGCAAACCTCGAATCGGAGTCGCGAGATCGTCTAGCGTGCGGGTCGTGGGTGGCTCGGCGAGTTATGGGATGCGATCGCGTCCGCAACAGGCGGATGAGCGGTGTGCGCAGCTTCCGCATGCGGATGGAGTCCGTCGAGCAGAGGCGACTGCCCCCGACCGCGCGCCGCTCGCCTACCGGGACAGCGGCAGCCAGAGCCACAGTGTCACCAGCGTCGCCAGCAGGACCGGTGGCGTCAGCGCCAGTCCGACCTTCATGTACTGGCCCCACGTGATCCGCTGCCCCTTCCCTGCGAGCACGTGCAGCCACAGCAGGGTGGCAAGCGAACCGATGGGCGTCAGCTTGGGCCCCAGGTCGTTGCCGACGACGTTGGCGTACAGCATCAGCTCGCGGGTCGCCGCCGGGACGTCGGCGCCGTCGATGGCCAGCGCACCGACCAGGGTCGCCGGCATGTTGTTCATGACCGACGCCAGGGCGGCCACGGCGAAGCCCGTGCCCACGCCCGCCACGAACGTCCCTTGCGCGGCCAGCCATTCGAGCACGCCGGTCGCCGCGGCCGTCAGCCAGGCATTGCCCAGCCCGTAGACCACCAGGTACATCCCGAGCGAGAACAGCACGATCTGCCAGGGCGCGCCGCGCAGGATCGCGGGCAGCGCCATCGTGGCGCCCCGGCCGCCGGTCGCCCAGCGTCCCGCGATGGCCATCAGCAGCAGCGCGGCCGCGCCGGTTACCAGCGAGATCGGCACGCCAAGCGGCCCTGTGGCGAAGTAGGCCACCAGCAGCAGCGCCAGCAGCGGCAGCGCGGCCCGGAACACGGCGTGGTCGCGGATCGCCAGGCGCGGCGCCTCCAGCTCGCGGACCGCGTAGGAGACGCGGATGTCGTTCCGGAACCAGAGCCACAGCACCAGCAACGTCGCGACGACCGACACCAGGTTCACCGGCACCATGACTGCCGCGTAGCGACCGAACGACACGTCGAAGAAGTTCGCGGTGACGATGTTCACCAGGTTCGAGACCACCAGCGGCAGGCTCGCGGTGTCGGCGATGAAGCCGCAGGCCACGGTGAAGGCCAGCGCCCCGGCGGGCGGAAAATGCAGGCGCAGCAGGATGGCCAGCACGATCGGCGTCAGCAGCAGCGCCGCGCCGTCGTTGGCGAACACCGCGGCGATCGCCGCGCCCAGCAGCACGATCAGCGGGAACAGCCGGCGGCCGTCCCCGCCCCCCCAGCGCGCCACGTGCAGGGCCGCCCACGCGAAGAAGCCCGCCTCGTCCAGGATGAGCGAGATGACGATCAGGGCCACGAAAGTGAACGTGGCATCCCAGACGATGCCCCACACCGTGCCCACGTCGCTCCAGCCCACGACGCCGGTGGCGAGCGCCACCGCCGCGCCGGCGAGCGCCGACCAGCCGATGCCAAGCCCGCGCGGCTGCCAGATGACCAGCACGAGCGTGGCGACGAAGATCGCGAGGGCGAGCATGGCGCTTCCGGAGGGGTCAGATGGCGCGCTGGTCGACGCGCCTGGACAGCGCTTCGTCGGTTTCGACGCGCTCGGAGTAGCGGTCGGTGAGGTAGGCCGAACGCCCCCGCACCAGCCAGGTGAACTTCACCAGCTCCTCGCAGACATCGACCACCCGCTGGTAGTAGGCCGACGGCTTCATGCGCCCGGCCTCGTCGAATTCCTGGTACGCCTTGGCGACGGAAGACTGGTTCGGGATGGTGACCATGCGCATCCAGCGCCCCAGCACGCGCAGCTGGTTGACGGCGTTGAAGCTCTGGGAGCCTCCGCAGACCTGCATCACCGCCAGCGTCTTGCCCTGGGTCGGGCGCCGGGCGCCCTGCGCCAGGGGAATCCAGTCGATCTGCGCCTTCATGATGCCGGTCATGGCGCCGTGGCGCTCCGGGCTGACCCAGACCATGCCCTCGGACCAGTCCGCGAGACCGCGCAGTTCGCCCACCTTCGGGTGGTCGGGCGCCGCGTCGTCCGGCAGCGGCAGGCCGTGCGGGTCGAACATGCGCACGTCGCAGCCGTACCAGCGCAGCAGCCGGTCGGCCTCTTCAGCCAGCAGGCGCGAGTACGAACGTTCCCGCAGCGAGCCGTAGAGGATCAGGATCCGGGGCGGATGGCCCGGATCGCCGGGCGCGGCCAGCGCGCCGGCATCGATCGGCGCGAGCTGCGCCAGGTCGACATGGGGCAGATCGAACGCAATGGCATCCATCACTTCGACGGCCCGCCAGGCGCGACCACCTCGCCATCCTCCTTGGTGAACGACGCGACCGGGTTGTCCAGCAGCGCCAGCACCTTCTCCGACGGCCGGCACAGCGCCGCGCCCCGCGGGGTCACGACGATGGGGCGGTTGATCAGGATCGGATGCGCCACCATCGCGTCGACCAGTTCGTCGTCGCTGAGTCCGGGATCGTCCAGGCCCAGCTCCGCAAAGGGCGTCCCCTTGCGGCGCAGCAGATCGCGCGGCGGGATTCCCATTGCGGCGATCAGCGCCACCAGCGTCTCGCGCGAGGGCGGCGTCACCAGGTACTCGATCACCTCGGGGTTCTCGCCCGACTCGCGCATCATCGCCAGCGTGTTGCGGGAGGTGCCGCAGGCGGGGTTGTGGTAGATCGTCGAAGTCGACGGCGGGGCAGGGGTCATGCGCAGGTCTCGGCGGAACAGGAAGCGGGGAGCGTGGCCAGGTCGCCGCAGATCTCCGGTTTCCCGGAGCAGCAGTCCTCGGTGAGGAAGGCCAGGAGCTGGCGCATGTCGTCATAGCTCGCCGCGTAGAGGATGCGGCGCCCGTCGCGCCACGAGCGCAGCAGGCCTGTGCGTTCCAGCGTGGCCAGGTGGAAGCTCATCCGCGTCGGCGGGATCGACAGGCCCTCCGCGATTTCGCCGGAGGCCATGCCCCCGGCGCCGGCGCGCACCAGCATCCGGAAGGCGGCGAGGCGGTCGCCATGGGCGAGCGCAGCCAGGGCGGAGACGGCGTCGTTGTCGTTCATGAATCAAGACTCTACAACGAGGGTTGTAGAATGCAACAGTCGTAACCGGTCGCATTCTGCGCGGCCCCTGCCCGGCAGCCCTGCCGTACAAACCAGGAGCGCGGCCAGCGGCGTAACGCGGAGGCTGAGCCGAAATCCCCGCCGGGGGGCTGCCTCACTCCGGCTTGAGCAGGTTCGACGGCAGTCGCGCCACGCAGCGCTCCAGCAGCCCGACCAGCTGCTCCTGCTCCGCAGGGGAAAGCCCCCCGAGTGCACCGTCGATCACGCCCTGCGCCACCCGCGCGCCGTGCGTCACCAGGTCGCGTCCCGCGTCGGTGATCCGGAACGACATCACCCGTCCCAGCCACGGGTGCGGCGCACGCGTCACCAGTCCGTCGCGCGCCAGACGCAGCAGGATCTTGTGCATGGTCTGCGGCGACACCGCGCTCAGGCGCGCCAGGTCCGCGTTCGAGGCGCCGGGGTGCTCCAGCAGGTGCATCAGCACCAGCGCCTGTGGCCGCGAGAGTTCGATGCCATGGGTGCGCAGGCTTTCCTCCATCACCACCGTCAGTCCCATGTGCAGGCGCTTGAGCAGCGACGTGGTGCGGTAGGCGGGGGAATTCCTGAACGCTTCCAGGGGGCTGGCGTCGTGATCGGCCATCGGCCACCTCCGCGGGCTTCCGCAACTTATCAGTGTGCTGATAGAGTATCAGCCTTCTGATACGAGCGGAAACCCCATGCCTGCCTTTCCCCTGCGCGCGCTGGCCGTTGCCGGACTGCTGTCCCTGGCCGCCTGCGGCGACGACGCGCCTCCCGAGGCCACGCCAAGCCTGACCGTATCGCTGGCCACGCCAACGACGCGTGAGGTGGTGCGCGAAGTCACGGCCTCCGGCGCGGTGGCGGCGTGGGAGGAGGTGTCGGTGGGTGTCGAGCTGTCCGGCGTGCGCGTGTCCAGCGTCGAGGTGGAAGTGGGCAGTGTGGTGGAGCAGGGCGACGTGCTGCTGCGCCTGGACGATCGCACCCTGGCCTCGCAGCTGGCCCAGGCCGATGCGTCGGTGACCGAAGCCCGCACCAACCTCGATACCGCCAGCCGCAAAGCCACGCGCGTGCGCGCGCTGGCCAACGACCGCATGGTCTCGCTGCAGGACGCCGAAGAGGCCGAAGCCGCGCGCGCCAATGCCCAGGCGCGGCTCAACACCGCAATCGCCAGCCGCGACGCGGCGCGCGTGCAGCGCGACTTCACCGTGGTGCGCGCCCCGGTGGATGGGGTGGTCTCCGCGCGCAGCGTGCAGCCCGGGCAGGTGGTGGGCGCCGGCGGCGAGCTGCTGCGCCTGATCCGCGACGGCCGCCTGGAGTGGCGCGCCGAGCTGGCGGAGGGCGACCTGCTGCTGGTCTCGCCCGGCACCACCGTGCAGGTGGACACCCCGGCCGGGCCGGTGGCCGGCACCGTGCGACGCGTCGCGCCGGCGCTGGATGCGCAGAGCCGCACCGGCACCATCTATGCCGACCTCGTCGAGCCTGGCCCCCTGCGCGCCGGCATGTTCGCGCAGGGCCGCATCGCGCTGGGCCGCGCGCAGGCGTTGCTGATCCCGAACGAAGCGGTGGTGCGCCGCGATGGCCGCGCCTACGTGTTCATCGTCGATGGCGAGAACCGCGTGCGCGAGCAGGGCATCGAGGTCGGGCCGATGCACGGGGAACACATCGAGGTGCGCAGCGGCCTGGACTCCGGTGCACGCGTGGTCGCACGCGGCGCGGGTTTCCTCGGCGATGGCGACCTGGTGCGCGTGGTCGATGCGCCGCCGCCGGCCGGCGCAGCGGCAGCCAACCCCGACGGCAACGCTGCGGCGGCAAGCGCCAACGGCGCGCATACCGATGCGTCCGCGCCCGCGCAGGGTGCGGGCACGGCCGCGAACCCGGCCCGCTCCGGCACCAGCACCGGCGGTAGCGGAACCGCCCGCAGCGCCGGTTCCGATGACGCCGCCACCGACGCCCCGGCCGCCAGCCCATGAACTTCTCCGCCTGGTCCATCCACCGCCCGCTGCCGGCGATCCTGGTCTTCATCCTGCTCACCGCGGCCGGGCTGGTCGCGTTCAACCGCCTCGCGGTTTCGCAGTTCCCCGACCTCACCGTGCCGGTGGTCAACGTTACCGTCACGCTTCCGGGCGCCAGCCCCAGCACCCTGGAAACCCAGGTCACGCGCAAGGTCGAAGACGCCACCGCCAGCATCCCGGCGCTGGACAACATGGTCTCGATCGTCAACGAGGGCGTGTCCACCACCGTGCTGACCTTCGAGATCGAGAAGGACGGCACCATCGCCAAGGACGAGGTGCGCGACGCCATCGACCGCGTGCGCATCGACCTGCCGGCCGACGTCGAACCGCCCATCGTCTCGCTGGTCAACGTCACCGGCGGCGACATGCTGCACTACGCGGTCACCGCCGACGGCTGGAGCGACGAGGAGCTCAGCTGGTTCATCGACGACACCGTGGCCAAGCGCCTGTTCGCCGTGCCCGGCGTGGGCGCGGTGCGGCGCATCGGCGGCGTGGACCGTGAGATCCGCGTCGCCCTGCGGCCCGAGGCCGTGCAGGGGTTCGGCGCCAGCCCGGCGCTGATCAGCCAGCAGCTCGCGCGCATCCAGCAGGAGCAGCCCGGCGGCCGCACCACCGTGGGCGGCAGCGAGCAGGCCGTGCGCACCCTCGGCACCGTGACCGATGCTGCGGACCTGGCCGACTTCCCCATCTCCATGCCCGACGGCCGCAGCGTGCGCCTGTCCACGCTGGCCACCGTCACCGACGGCAATGCCACGGTCAGCCAGCGCACCACGCTCGACGGCCGCCCGGTGATCGGTTTCGCCGTGCAGCGCACCACCAACACCAGCGAGGTCGACGTCGGCAACGCCGTGCGCGAAGCCGTGGCAAAGCTGCAGGACGAGCAGCCGCGCCTGCGCATGGTGGAAGTGGCCTCCACCACCCAGGTGGCCGAGGACTCGTTCGAATCCTCGATGCACATGCTCTACGAGGGCGCCGCGCTCGCGGTGCTGGTGGTGTTCCTGTTCCTGCGCGACTGGCGCGCCACCTTCATCTCCGCCGTGGCCCTGCCGCTGTCGATCATCCCGACCTTCGCGGTGATGTACTGGTTCGGCTTCAGCCTCAACATGATCACCCTGCTGGCGCTGGCCGTGGTGGTGGGCATCCTGGTGGACGATGCCATCGTGGAAGTCGAGAACATCGACCGCCACCTGCGCATGGGCAAGGCGCCCAAGACCGCCGCGCTCGAGGCCGCCGACGAGATCGGCCTGGCGGTGATCGCCACCTCCTGCACCCTGGCCGCGGTGTTCATCCCGGTGGCCTTCATGCCCGGCATCCCCGGCAAGTTCTTCCGCGAGTTTGGCTGGACCGCCGCGGCCGCGGTGATGTTCTCGCTGCTGGTCGCGCGCCTGATCACGCCGATGATGGCCGCCTACCTGCTCAAGCCGCTGCCCGAGCACAAGGGCGATTCGAAGCTGATGCAGTGGTACCTGCGCTTCGTCGACAACTCGCTCAGGCACCGCAACCGCACGCTCGCCGTCGCGCTGGGCATCTTCATCGGCTCGCTGGCGCTGCTGCCGCTGCTGAAAGTCACCTTCATCCCGCCCACCGACGGCATCCAGAGCAGCGTGCTGCTCGAGTTGCCGCCGGGCACCGCGCTCGCCACCACCGAGGAAGTCGCCGAAACCGCGCGCCAGCGCATCGCCGACATCCCCGAGATCGAGCACGTGTTCGTCACCGCCGGCAGCACCTCCGGCCCCGGTGGCCCGGCGGGCGACCTGAGCAGCGCCGAACTGCGCAAGGCCACGCTCACCATCCGCTGGAAGGACGACCGCGACCCCACCCAGTACGAGCTGGAATCGCAGGTGCGCGAGCGCCTGGCCGACCTGCCCGGCCTGCGCCTGAGCTTCCAGGGCGGCGAGCCCGGCCGCGCGCTGCAGCTGGTGCTGGCCGGCGACGACCCGGTGAAGCTGGCCGAAGCCGCGCGCGACGTGGAGCGCGGCATCCGCCAGCTGCCGGGCCTGGGCACCGTCAGCTCGTCGGCCGCGCTGGTGCGTCCGGAGATCATCGTGCGCCCCGATGCCGCGCGCGCCGCCGACCTTGGCGTCTCCACCGCCGACATCGCCGCCGCCACCCGCGTGGCCACCCGCGGCGACTACGAGCAGTTCCTGTCCAAGCTCAACCTGCCCGAGCGCCAGGTGCCGATCCGCGTGCAGCTCGACGAAGCGGCATTGTCGGACCCGGCCCTGCTCGGCCAGCTGCGCGTGCCCACCGCCAGCGGCGGCAGCGTGCCGCTGTCGTCCGTCGCCGAGATCACCACCGCCAGCGGACCCTCGCAGATCGACCGCTTCGACCGCCGCCGCAACGTCACGATTACCGTCGACCTCAACGGCATGGCCATGGGCGAGGTGGAAAAGCAGATCGACGCGCTGCCTGCGCTGCAGAACCTGCCGCCGGGCGTGGAGCGCCAGGCCGCCGGCGACAGCGAAGTGTTCGCCGAGATGTTCGGCGGTTTCGTGATGGCCATGGTGGCCGGCATCTTCTGCGTGTACGGCGTGCTGCTGCTGCTGTTCAACCACGCCAGCCAGCCCATCACCATCCTCGTGGCCGTGCCGCTGGCCGCAGGCGGCGCCTTCGGCGCGCTGCTGGTGACGGGCCTGGACATCTCGCTGTCGGTGCTGATCGGCCTGATCCTGCTGATCGGCATCGCGGTGAAGAACTCCATCCTGCTGGTGGACTACGCGGTGATGGCGCAGGAGCAGGGCATGTCGCGCCACGAAGCCCTGATGGACGCCTGCCACAAGCGCGCCCGCCCCGTGATCATGACCACCATGGCCATGGGCGCCGGCATGCTGCCCATCGCCCTGGGCCTGACCGCCGACGCCAGCTTCCGCATGCCCATGGCCGTGGCCGTGATCGGCGGCCTGATCACCTCCACCGTACTCAGCCTGGTCGTGGTGCCGGCGGCGTTTACGCTGGTGGATGATGTGGAGGAGTGGGTCGTGAGGAAACTCAAGCGGCGCCAAACTGCGGCCGTTGCAAGCTAAGTGCGTTTGCGGCTACGCCAAAGTGAACCTGATCCCATTATCCCGACCTTGTTGACGATCAGGCCAAGCGCGAGAAACTGGCCGATTCTCCGGCGAGGTACAGAGGCAGAGCTTCGTCTTCCACGTCTGCGCAGACTACATGCAGCACCGGCCGGCGGTCGCCGCCGCCTGGTAGGCGATAGCCGGAGATACGCGCGCCGTCCAGGTCTTCGTGCCAGGGGTAGATCAGCACCGCTTCGTCACACGGGTAAGCAGCGGCGTAGGCGTGAAGTTGATAGGCATGCGCGTCGACGGGGACGAGGTATCCGCGCCTGTCCTTTCCAAGGCGGATCCATTTTGTATCGGCTACCGCGACTACCGTTTCGCCGTGACTCAGCACGAGATCGGGCCGCAGACTGAAGAAGCGCCGATGCGGGTCTTCCTGATCGTGTGCGAGGTGGCGGCCGCTGTGCTGCGAATGCAGGTGGAGCCCCAAGGAATTGGCGCGTCGCCGAAGCCGCGTCGCCACGGCCAACTCGAATACCCGATTCATATCGAACAGCAGTTCGGGCGCCGAACTGGAACCGCTGCGAACGTCAGGGGACAGCAACTGCAGAATCCAGCCGGCCCATTGCAGTGCCGGGGTGTAGTGACTGACTTGACGGTCTAAAGGCAGGTTGCGATGTAGTGCCAGCCCGTCATCGCGCAGGCGAACCTCATCGAACGCGGCTGCCATCTCCAGCCAGAGACGCCCCGACTCCAGCCCGCGCGCCCATGGTCTTGTCGCAACCAGCGCGGCCTTCAACACCTGGTTCCATGAGTTGTCGATGTCCAGGTCGTCAAACCGGCAGGCAATCCGGTCGATGCGCATTGCGTGGGTCGCAACCTGGCGCTGCAGCAGCAGGCGTCCACGAACGACGCCGAGGTCATCCTCGATGCTTCTGTAACGCCGCACGAGCCCGGCCCGCACCAGAGGGACCAGCGCGCGCAGGTACGCCAGCACGAAAACATCCAGCAGCGTGCGCTGCTGCAGGCCATGGGTTACCTCGACTCCGGCGAAGGAGGGCAGGTCGTACGCCCATCGCAGAAGCCGAAGCAGAGTGCCCCGCGCCCGTGTGGGTTCCACCTGCTCGCCTACCTTGGGCAAGATCTCGAGTACGCGTCCGTTGCCAAGGCTTACCAGCCCGACGAACTGGGACAGGCGGATCGACCTGTGCCCCGGCGTGCAAAAGCCGGGGCGTTGCCGGGCCACCGAGGCAAGGCGCTCGGCGTCGGCCGGCGACAGTGCAGCGTCACCCGTTCCGACCGGGAGCACCTGATGCTCGATCGCGGTGAGCGTGCGCCCCTGCATCGCTCAGCCCATGGCTTCCGGGGATTCGTAAAGGGATCGGAACGCCTCGACTGTCCAATCCGACGCGGGCGTCAACGCATACCGGACGCGCTCCTGTACTCCGACGTCCGCGAGGCTGCCGAACACGTCAGCCGCGTCCATCGTCTCGGCACGCAGGAAGAACGAACTCCCGCCACGCGCCGCCAGCACAAGCCCGATCCGGCTCCAATCATCGAAGAAGTACTCCTGCAGCAGAGGAATGACCTGCAGACGGAATACATTGCGCAGATCGTCCAGACTCCCGACGCGGGTGAAGTAGGCATGCCCGATGAGCCGGTCGCGGTCGGCCAGGAACTCCAGGCGCTCGTTGATCGCCTGCAGCAGCCGCGCAAGCTCGACGCCTTCCACGCGCCGCTCCAGCACCTTGTAACTGGGCGGCATCTCTTCGAACTCGAAGCGACGCCGCAGCGCGATATCGAGCAGGGCGATCGACCTGTCGGCCGTGTTCATCGTGCCGTAGATATCCAGGTTGTCCGGCACGCCGAACCGCTCCGCTTCGCCATCCTCGTCGCCCGTCCCGGGAAGCTGGACCTCCATGCCGCCGACCAGATTGCTTTCCGCATCGTAGTGCGCGCGCTTGTCCGGCTCGATCAGGGTGATGAGTTCGCCGAACACCTTGGCGATGTTCGCCCGATTGATCTCGTCGATGAACAGGGCGTAGGGCTTGCCGGGATTGGCCCGTGCCTCCGCACAGATCTGCTTGAACACGCCGTCGACCATGCGGAAGCCGGCATCGCCGTTGCTGTCGGCGGCAATGGGGCGCAGGCCGATCACGAAATCCTCGTATGAGTAGGAAGGGTGGAAGGTCACCACGCGGTAGCGCGAGACAGCCCGGCCGGCGACTCCCGGCCCTGTCTGCCACGCGTCCAGCAGTTCCGCGGCCTCTGGGTCCGCCTCCTGCCAGTCCGCGACGACGGTCCAGTCTGATTCCTCGCCTTTGATGAACACGAATGGCGGACGACGGTCGGCCACATTGACCGTCGTGACATCCAGCGGCGTATGACTCTGCATGTAGCCCCACAGGCTGGCCCGCACATTGCTCCGCTTACGCTGGGCAGCCTTCGCCCGAATCAGTGCGTGCTGCTCCAGCGTCGTGACCTTGACGGCCTTGCCCAGATCCGCGAGGGCAGCCGCGATGACGGCACGCCAGCCGAATCTGGCGACCAACCCCAGCTCCCACGTGGTCCGGTCCACGTCCGCCGGCTGGTCGGTGTACTTCGCAAACAACTGCTGCAGCTTCCAGGTCTTGCCAGTCCCGGGTGGTCCGTACAGGATCAGGTTGCGCGCAGGCCCCGTACGCCTCACGTAGGCAGGCTCGTTCTCCTGCACGTGGGTCGCACCGTCCTCGATCCCGCTCTCTTCTCCCGCCGCCTCGTCGGGCTCATTGGGCTTCTTCCACTGGTCGCGCAACGGTTCCAGATAGAAATCGAGATCCTTGGTGCCGTACCGTTCTTCAAGGCTGCGACGCAGATCGAGGAGGGCATCATCCAGCTGCCGATCGGTCCAGCGGCGGGTCTGCCTGATCGGTGACACGCCGAAACCAGCCAGCACCTTGTAGCGGTCGCCATTGCTGGACATGCGCTCGACTCGCTCGGGAAACAGGAAGTAGCGGAGCATGTGGCGGAACTGCCGGTCGCCGCTTTCCTGGATCGTCTCGATCCAGTCGAGAAAGCGGTCGTAGTCGGCGAAGATTCCGGCACGGTCCGCCTCGGGAACCGCCTTGATCGACTGCCCCAGCCGGATCAGGTAAGCCATTTCGCGCCAGCGGTTGGTATTGACACCCATGCCGCCGGAACCGATGCCGTCCAGCAGCTTGTCCGACAGCATTGGGTGTGCGGGGTCCAGTTGCTCGCCAGACCAGCCCCAGACCTCCAGAATGCCTTCGCGCTTGGTGTCTTCGGTGATGTTGCTGGGAAACAGGAACAGCGCCCAGAGCAGCTCGGCCATCAGCTTGCGGGCATCCGCCGGCGCGGAGGCAAGCTGCGTCTTGAGTTTCTCGTAGAAGCTCCCGCTGCCGGCGTCGGGTTGCTGGATGAAGTGCCGGTCCAGCGCGTCGTAGTTCGCGGCGGTACTGATCGTGCCGCCGCCCAGCACGCTGGCGTCCCCAACCAGACTGGTCTGCACCCAGCGGCGCCCAGCTGCCGTGATGGTCGGCGCGTCGTGATGGTAGGTATAGAGCGCCATTCGATCTCTCCGAGGGTACTGGCGTGTCAGGGAGCAGAGCGGGGCAGCGCCGCCGCCACATCGCGGAACGAGGCCAGTGCAGCCTCCAGATGGTCGATGATCTCCTGCGCCAGTACATCGGGCGGCGGAAGGTTCTCCAGGTCGTCGAGGCTGTCGTCCTTGAGCCAGAAGATATCCAGGCTGGCCTTGTCACGGGCAACCAGGTCCTTGTACGCGAAGTAACGGAAGCGCTCCGACTCCTTCCGCTTGTGCCGGTTGGCCGGGTTGTAGGCCTCGACGAACTCCTGCAGGTCTTCGCGGCGCAGCGGCCGGGTCTTCAGGGTGAAGTGCTTGTTGGTGCGCAGGTCATAGATCCACATGCCCTTGGTCTGCACCTTGCCATCCTTCGGCCTAGCGTCGAAGAACAGCACGTTGGCCTTGACACCCTGTGCATAGAAGATGCCGGTTGGCAGGCGCAGCAGGGTATGGACATCGCAGGTTTCCAGCAGCTTGCGGCGGATCTTCTCACCGGCACCCCCCTCGAACAGCACGTTGTCCGGCAGCACCACGGCTGCCCGGCCGGTAGTCTTGAGCATCGAGACGATGTGCTGAAGGAAGTTGAGCTGCTTGTTTGATGTGGTCTGCCAGAAGTCCTGGCGCTCGTAGGTCAACGCATCGCGGTCTTCCTCACCGTCCGCGCTGGTGATGGTCATGCTGCTTTTCTTGCCGAAGGGCGGATTGGCAAGCACGTAGTCGAACTTCTGGGCGGGCTCGGAGATCAGCGCGTCGGCGCGATCCACCGTCGGCTGACCATCAAGGTCGCCGATGTTGTGCAGGAACAGGTTCATCAGGCAGAGGCGGCGGGTGGCGGCAACGATCTCGTTGCCGAAGAAGGTCTTATGCTTCAGGAAGTTCTTCTGTTTCCGGTCTAGGGTCACGTCATCGCGGGTGAGCCAGTCGTACGCGCCAAGGAAGAAACCGCCGGTGCCGCAGGCCGGATCGGCGATGGTCTTGCCGGGTTCGGGTTGCACGCACTCGACCATGGCTTCGATCAGTACACGAGGGGTGAAGTACTGCCCGGCGCCGCTCTTGGTGTCCTCGGCGTTCTTCTGCAGCAGGCCTTCGTAAAGATCGCCCTTGACGTCAGTATCGAGCCCGATCCAGTTCTCGGCATCTATCATCTGCACCAGGCGCGCAAGCTTGGCCGGGTCCTGGATCTTGTTCTGGGCCTTGAAGAAGATCGCGCCCAGCATGCCGGGCTCTTCGCCCAGCTTGTGCAGCACTTTCAGGTAGTGTGCTTCCAGCGGCTCGCCGGCCTTGCTGCGCAGGCTGGTCCAGTCGCAACTCTTCGGGATACGGGTGTCGCGGTTATAGGGTGGCTGCGAATACTCATGCGCCAGCTTGAGGAACAGCAGATAGGTAAGCTGTTCCAGATAGTCGCCGTAGCCGACGCCGTCGTCGCGCAGGGTGTGGCAGAAGTTCCAGACCTTCTGGACGAGGGTGCTTGTGTTCATAGAAGGGCTTCCACCCAAGCTTTGTCTCGATGGGTGCCAATAGCAGCCCGGAAAAAACTTGAGTATTCGTGATCTTGGGAAAGATGCTTTGTTATCTCAGAAGTGACCGCCGGGTTCGATGTGTTACCCATCAACGTTAGCAGGGTGGCCAGTGTTTGCCAGCGACTGCGTTTGTCTTCAGGCGTGTTCCACTCATTGAATCCCAACCGATCAATTGTGTATCGCGCGCGCGCATACTCCCATGTGCCATCCGGCGCGGCCGGCTTGACCTCGCCGTCAATGCCATTAGCGAGCAGCGCGCAATCAGACTGAACGCAAGGGTCCAGCAACCTAGGCGACTCAGTATCCAGTTGTCCCGTAGGCAGTGCACAACGCTGTGTCTCATCACGAATAGGGAACTCGTTGGCCTTGCCGTGCAGAACGTCGGTGTCATCTTTCTCCGGTCGATTGCATCGTTGGCACGACAGCCGGAAATTCGACCATTCATAGGCCAACCAGTAGTAACCCTCATGACCCGCCAGCTTCACGCCATCGACCGTAATGCCGAGTTTCGGCCGAAAGTGGTCGACATCAAACGGTGCGCGTGTGCTCTTGGCTTCGCAATACCAGCATTTGTACCCGCTGGCCTTGGCAAGCCAGTTCTTTAGCAAGCCCCAGCTACCGTTCTTTCTGATGTAGGCAGACCGAAGCGCGTGAGTTCCCAAGGAATTGACCTTCGCGAGCCTGCCTGCGTGAACCTTTGGCCAGCGCGCCGGCAAATGTGGGGGCGAAGGAATCAGGATGAATCTCAAGCCTGCCCCTCCTTCAAGCTGCGCAACAGGCTTAACACCAAAGCGTCGAGCGCCTTCTGCTTGTTCTCTGGAGTCACAATGGCGCCGTCGATATCGCCGTCCGCAGCCAGATCAAATCGGGCACGCAGAAACTCTTGCTCCAATCTATCCCGGGAAGCAAAGTTGAAATCCAGTCCTTCTAGACGCGTACGGATCTCAACTAGTGTGGCGCGATCGGTATCGCTGAGTGGGAGCTGCTGAGTGGACAGCTGGTGCAGTGCCAGCAGGTCCTCATTGGTGGCTGTATCCAAGCTGGTGCCCAAGCCAAACATATCGCTGGTTACGATGCCGGCGAAACCCATGCCTTTCGGATCGACGGCCGGATTCTCGGCGCGTACTGCATGGCTGCCTGCTTCGCGATACAGGATCTGCACTTGTTCTTTCGCCAACTCTGCAATGGCCAACGGGTTGTGGGTCGTCAACACGATGTGACTGCTATCCTTCCCGTGACTGCCTTGCCCGACAAAGGATTTTAAGTAGGTCAGGTAGTCCACGCACCACCGCGGATTCAGATGAGTATCCGGCTCATCTAGCAGGAATAAGCTTTCGTCCTCGGCGGTGAAGCGCAGCAAGCCCAGCACGGTTAGCAATTGCTGCTCACCTTCGCTGAGTTCCCGGAAGGTCACGCTGCCATCGTTCTTCTTGAGCTTCACCCGGATTCGTACTTCTTCGATGAGCTCCGAAACGTAGGTGCTTTCTAGGTCACGGAAGAAGTGCGACGCTGGCTGCTCGCCAACCAGGCGCCGCAAAGCTGCGATGTCTTTTACATAGAGATACTTGAACTGCAGCGTTTCCTTATTCCAGAGCGATGTTGAAACGCGGCGACTAACCTCGATGGGTGCCAACGCAATGTCGTAGAGGCGAGACAGAAAATCGCGCACAACGCCGCGCGCATTCCAGAATCTCGAATCACCGTCGGCTGCCCGTGATTTCCACGGTGGTTGGCGCAGCACGAACAGTACCGATTCAATGCCCTCATCCGGATCGAGGCCGAGGTGGTTATCGAGAAAGGCCCGCACCACCTCAGACTGCTGGATCAGAAAGGCTAGTAATACAAACTGGCTGTGAACCGGCATGGCGTAGAACAGGCGCTTCAGCCCGGGGTCTTCGCCGTTACGCAGCTTACTGTCGTAGTTTTCGAGATAGGGGCGAAAAACTTCGTGCATACGCGGGCTTTCGCCAGAGTAGTAGCTGAACACATAGCGCGGCAGATACTCGTCACCTGCATTCAGGAAGGCCGTGAGTCTGATAGCCTGGCCACGCAGGGCTGGCACCTGCGCTTCGCTCTCGATTGGTGAGGTCAGGCGCCCTTCGCCACTGGCTTGCGCATCGGTCGCAACGTGAATTCTGAAAGCCTCCTTGCGGTCGGGGTCGGCATCAATGTGAATGTGCCGCAAGCTCTCGCCTACGCCCATGCGATAGGTCAGCTGAAAAGCAAAGGCAGGCGAGCGATTCTTGGCGATTAGATCGCGAAAGATAATGGCCAGCGCCTCCAGCACGTTTGACTTGCCGGTGCCGTTCCAGCCGATCACCACCGTGACCCAGTGACCCTGATCGAAATCGATGGTCACATTCTTCAGGTTCTTGAACTGGTGCTTCGGGCTGTCTTTGTCGCTGCCGATGGTGAGTTTGTCCAGACGCATGCTTAGTCCACCAGCAACTTCAGATTGTCATGCAGTTTGCGGCCTTGCGCATCAGTCACGGTCTCGACTGCAAGTATCCCTGCCTTGTCCAGCTCGCGTAGCTCGGCATACAACTCTTCAATCCGGTCCGTCAGTGCTCCATCGGCTACACCACAGCGGCGGAATGCTTCTTGCGCGGAGACCCAGTCGCCCGCTTCGGTCAGCACGTCGATCAATTGAGTCACCATCGCGGCGATCTCCTTCTTTGGTTTGGTGGCCTTGCGGGGCTTGGGTTGTTTGGCGTTCTCTGCCCCCTCGGCGCGGATGCGGACCAGCAGTTTGCGGGCGGGCTCCTCGTGGGGATCTTGCGGGACGAGTTGACCGGCGAAGGCGGCTTTGAGGATGTTCTTGCGTTGGGCTGAGGCTTGCTTTAGTCCGCGCAAGATTGCCTCTCGTTGCTGCGCAGACTCCTGTCGCTGGGAAGAAAGGACTGCTGCAATCTTGGCCTGCTCCACAAATGGAGCGAGAGGTACGGCGAGCGCTGCCAACTTTGTTCCATTTACATTCGCTTGGCCGACTTGCTGTGTGGCAACTGACTTTACCCAGCGCCTTCCGTACGCAGAGTTGATGAATGCGGCGACAAGCTCCGGGACGCACCACGGCGATAGTTTTACAGCGATGAGGTACGACGCATAGGAGCACGGGGACATCTGAGAACGATATACCGCAGTCTTCCCGACCAACTCTGGGCTGTTCGTCCTGTTGAATAGAAGATCCCCATCCTCAAGCAAAAGCTCCGGGAACTCAGAGTGGTCGACTGGAAGGTACTTAAGAGACTCGCAATCAATCTCACCATCTTGAATATTGCCCATGCGCAGCACAGGAACACCGCTGCTGTCCTCATTGGTCTTCGCGGACGAACCGTACTTTTGCGCAATGGAAAGTTGCTCAACGCTTGCCCATACCCAGCCCTCCGGCAGTGGAGGGAGGTCGGTTAGATCGGCTGCTGTAGGCTCCGGGTATTTGGCTTGCCAACCCTTGAGTGGCGTCTTGCCTTGCTCGGCGAACCTGGCGAGTTGCTTCTGCTCCCAGCGGGCGCGGCGTTCGGTGAGGATGCGTTGCAGCAGTTCCGCGCCGGTTTCTTCCGGCGCACCATGAGCCGCGCGCCAGTCGGCGGTCAGGGCGCCATCCACCGCTGCCTTCAGCAGCGACTGGCGGTACTTCGCCAGCTTGCGCTGCGCGGCCTTCAGCTCGGCCACGCCGGCGTCGAGGTCGGACAACAGTTCTTCGAGTTTTTCGACAATACGTACTTGTTCGGCGTAGGGCGGCACGAGAAGCGGAATCTTCTTCATTGCCGCGCTGGTCAACTTCAAGCGCGTGCTGCCGGTAACAAAATCGTGGTAATCGGTCAGATTGAGCTGATGCACTAAGAAACGATTGCTTAGAGCTCCTTCAAGTCCGCGCAACACATGCGCGTGGTTGTTGACCCAATAGCGCCCGTTGACCATGTAGGCCTTGTCGCGGTGTTGATCGAGGAACGGGGCGCCGTCCTCGCCAAGGAGAACTTGTTCTCCCTCTGACCGGTAATCGTCGATCCAGCCTACTTGACCGGTTGCACCGTAATAAGGGAACAGCTCGGCTTGCGGCTTTCCTTCGATCCGTCTGGACCGTTCTGAGGAATTGATGGGCTCGCGCTCAAAATCTCTGACCTCAACGATTTCACCTAACTTCTCCTTGGCCCAGCCAGGGGGTAAGGCATCACTCACGCCACCAACTCCTCATTCATCTCGGCCAACAGTTCATCCAGCTGGCCATCAAATACTGTCCACGCCTTCTGCAGCCCGCCCTTGCCGGCCAGCTGCGCGTAGTCGAAATCCTCGCGTTCGATGCGGCAGCTGCTGGCGATATGGTCCTTGACCAGCCGCAGCCACTCCATCTGTTCGGGCGTGAACGCCGTTGCGCGGCGGGCATTGTGCCGGAACACCCAGTCCTGGAAGCGCTTGTCCACGTGGTCGGCGAAGGGCCGCAGCTCGTCGTCCAGCCCCAGTGCGAAGCGGACAAGTGACACCAGGTCGGTCAGCTGCCGGCGCAGGCCGCTGCCGCGTACCTTGCTCTCCTGCACGCGGGCGTAGGCGGACCACAGCTTCTCGGTGGTCAGCATCAGCGGCGGGCGCTGCAGGGCGTCGTGCAGGTCCTCGATCATCTCCAGGGTCAGCTCGCGGCGGCTGTAGGGCTGGGCATAGAAGAAGCCCAGCGCCGCGATCTCGTCGCGGTGCGTCTCCAGGAACTCGCGGAACCGGCCTACCGCGGCCTCGGCATTGGCCTGCGCCTGCGCGGCATACTCGCTGCGCGTCACCGAGTCCAGGTTCAGATGGTCGATCAGCTGCTCGCGGTCCCGTCGCGCCGATTCGATCAGCTCCCGCAGGGCCGGGTTGTCGAACGGCGCGCAGGCGGCGTCTGCCCGCTTCTGGCGGGCGGCGTCCAGCTCCCCGGCCGTCAGGGTGTCGAGGCTGCGGGTGATCCCCGCGGCCCTGGCCGCATCCAGCGCGTCGGCCGCCACGCGGTCCGGGTCGAGCGCCTGCACCAGGCCGCGCGCCAGATCGTGCAGGCCAATCCCGCCGCTGGCCTGCCTGATCTTCGCCAGCGCCTTGTCGTCCAGCTGCTTGGCCAGGCGCACCAGGCGGTTGCCGAGGCTCAGCACGGTATCCTCGTCCCGCGCGCCGATCGCCACGCCCTTGAGCAGGCTGTCCAGGCTGAGGCCGGGCTTGCGCTCCAGCGGCCGGCTTTCGGTCTTGAGCGACTTTTCCACGCCCACGGCGTCAATCAGCACGAAGTGGGTCTTGGCGCTGTCGGCGGAGTTGCTGACCTTCTTGAGCGACTCGGCGTCCAGGCTGCGCACGCCACGCCCCTTCATCTGCTCGTAGTAGCCCTTGCTGCGCACGTCGCGCATGAACAGCAGCACTTCCAGCGGCTTGACGTCGGTGCCGGTGGCGATCATGTCCACGGTCACCGCGATGCGCGGGTGGTAGTCGTTGCGGAAGCTGGCGAGCACGCTGTCGGCGTCGTCGCCGGGGACGGCCTTGCCGGTCTCCGGGTCGATGCCGGCCCGGTAGGTGACTTTCTTGCAGAAGGCATTGCCCTCTCCGTAGATCTCGCGCACGGTGCGGATGATGTCGTCGGCGTGGCTGTCGGTCTTGGCGAAGATCAGGGTCTTGGGCGTTTCCTTGCGGTGCGGGAAGATGTGGGTCTCCACCGCCGTCTTCATCGCCTGGATCACCTGGCGGATCTGGCTGGGGTTGACCACCGACCGGTCGAGCTCGGTGGCGCCGTAGGCGGTGTCCTCCTCGGTCTGCGCCCAGCGCCTGGCGCGGGTTTCGCGGTCACGATGGTCGATCCACTCCCTGGCTTTGAGTTCGGCGCCCTTGGCTGTGATCTCGGTTTCGATCTCGTAGACGTCGTAGCCCACGTTCACCCCGTCCACGACGGACTGCTCATAGCTGTACTCGGCCACCACGTTCTCGTTGAAGAAGCCGTAGGTGCGCTTGTCGGGCGTGGCGGTGAGGCCGATGAGGAAGGCGTCGAAGTAGTCGAGCACCTGCTTCCAGAGGTTGTAGATGCTGCGGTGGCACTCGTCGATGACGATGAAGTCGAAGGTCTCGATCGGGACCTGCGGGTTGTACTTCACCAGTCGCGTCTGGGTATCGGCCTGCCCCAGCTCGTTGAGCGAGATGTCCTCGCTGGCCTCGGCCAGCTCGGTGCCCGAGAGGATCGAGTACATGCGCTGGATGGTGCTGATGCAGACCTGCGCGTGCGGATCGATGTGGATGCTCGACAGGCGCTGCACGTTGTACAGCTCGGTGAACTTGCGGCCGTCGTCCGGCGGCGTGTAGGCCATGAATTCCTGGTGGGCCTGCTTGCCGAGGTTGCGGGTGTCGACCAGGAACAGGATGCGTTTTGCGCCGCCGAACTTGAGCAGGCGGTAGACCGAGGTGATAGCGGTGAAGGTCTTGCCGGCACCAGTGGCCATGTGGACCAGGGCGCGCGGCCTGTTCCTGGCCAGCGACTTCTCCAGCCCGGTGACGGCGCCGATCTGGCAGTCACGCAGGTTGCGCTCGGGCAGCGGCGGCATCCGGGTCAGGCGGCTGCGCAGGGTGTCCGGCTTTGACGCCCAGTCGGCCAGCGTCCGTGGCTGGAAGAAGTGGAACAGCTCGCGGGCGCGGGGCGCCGGGTCGGCGCCGTCGGTGAACCAGATGATCTGGCCGGTGCTTTCGTACAGGAAGCGCAATGGCGTGCTGCCGGTACGCCACTTGAGGGTGGCGTTGGCGTAACGCTCGGTCTGGCCTTCGTGGGCACTGAGGTTGGCACCCGCCTCGTCGCGCTTGGCCTCGATCACGCCCACCGGGGAGCGGTCGACGAACAGGATGTAGTCCGCTGGCCCGGTGTCGGTGGGGTACTCACGGACGGCGACACCCGGACCAGCGCCGAGGTTGAGCTGCTTCATGTCCTGTACGACCCAGCCGGCGGCTTCCAGCTTGCCGTCGATCAGTAACCTTGCCTTGGTTTCCGGTGTCATCGTCCCCCCACGGTGACGCGGTGCTTCCGGCTGAAGTGTACTTGGATCAGTGGGTTATGGCGCATGCGCAGGTCAGGAGAGCGCTTGGCGGTCACGAGTTGCCTTCCGGGCAACGGTCGTTGCCGTCTGTGCAACAGTGGCGGCGCAACGGGGTGAAAGGGAAGGGTAGGGCTTAGACGCACGCGGCCGGAGTCGCCTTGCTTTCAGGTGGCGCGGACATTAGAAGGTTGCGACTTCCGGCTGCCCAGACGCGGCCCACGACCGGATTTGCATCAGCGCCGAGCTGCCGCGCCTTGCGCGCGACTGAAATCCAGTTGCGCGCAACCAAGTGTCGCTTGCGCGCAAGCCTTCGCAGCTTGCGATTGGATGGTTCGTGCTTGCGCGCGACCGCTGTTAGCTTGCGCGCAAGCCAACTTCGCTTGCGCGCGACTGTTGCCGCCTTGCGCGCAAGCCGGGCTCGCTAGCGCGCAACCGTCGAACGCTTGCGCGCAAGCCATTTCGGCTCACCGCCCACTGTTTCCCGCTTGCGCGCCGGCCATTTCCGCTTGCGCGTTACCGATGACGGCTTGTGCCATGCCCGCCGGCAGCCGCGTAGGCCCAGTCCTACCCGTCGCCGGGGCGTTGTCCTACAGCAGCGCGCGGACTTGCCCCGCGGCGCGGCGGGCAGCCGCCCGCTGGAATGCCAAGGCCGGACGGGGATGTGCCGGCCAACTTTCACATGGACCAAGGAGACACGTGATGTCGCAGAACCTGATCGACCTGAGCCTGGATGCTGAGCGGCTGGGACGCCTGGATGCCGCGCTGGCGGCGGTGGAGACCGAGTTGGCCGGGATGGCCGCGCTCGGGCCGGAGCAGACGCGCGAGCTGACCAAGATGGGCGCCAAGTCCGAGGCCTTCGTGCGCCAGAGCACGGTGGCCTTTGCCGAGAATCCGGGCGTGCTTCCGCGCAACTTCGATCTGGAAGGCTTCCAGCGCGAGCTGGCCACGCTCGACGCGCTGCGCCCGCGCCTGCAGCGGATCAAGCGCCTGCAGGAGCGCATGGCCGGCGCGGAGGTGGCGCTCGGCAGCGACCTGATGAACGCCGCGCTGGAAGGCTATGCGGTGCTCAAGGTGTCGGGCCGGGGAGAGGGCATGGAAGCACTGAAGCGGCTGCTGTCGCAGCGGTTCAGCCGCACGGCGCGCAGCGCGGCGGCGCAGCCGGAGCCGGTGCCGGCCGGTTGATCGCGACGTGGCGTGTCCGGCCCTGGAAGGCCCCGTTTCGGCGGGGCCTTTTCCTGTGGGCTGTCTCGGGTTCCCGACGGTCCTGTCGACAACTAAGAGGGTGGCCGATGCCTCGGCGCGCGATGCCGCAGGTTGTTGTCCCTTGCACGACGCGCGAGGCAACTGTTCGTGCGTCCAGCGTGGTGTGGTCCTGCAGGCGCCACCGGTCGGGGTGCCTGCACGATGCGCTTACCGGTTGTTCGCGCCCTTCGCCGCCTGCTCGATCACGTCCGCCACCGCCCTGGGCTGCGTGAAGTACAGCGCATGGCTGGCTTCGACGTAGCTGATCCGCGCGCCGATGCGCTCGGCCATGTGCACCAGCATCGCCTGGTCGAAGGCCTTGTCCTCGGTGGCGATCACCGCCCAGCTGGGCTTGCTGCGCCAGGCGGCGTGCTTCACCGGGACGGCGAACTGGTCCATGGTGATCGGCACCTGCGAATCGCGCAGGAAGGCGGCGTCTTCGTCGCTGGCGTCGGCGGCGAAGCCGGCCTTGAACTTCTCGCCGTTGAGGTAGCCGATGCCGTCGGGGTGCACGTCGATCACGAACTCGGGCGTGGTGGCGAAGCCCTCGTACTGCTGGCTGGTGGTCTCGCCCTGGTCGGGGGCCAGCGCGGAGACGTAGACCAGGCCGGCCACCTTGTCGTGCACGCCGGCTTCGGTGATCACGGTGCCACCCCAGGAGTGGCCGACGAGGATGGCGGGGCCGTCCTGGCGGTCGAGGGCGCGGCGGGTGGCGGCCACGTCGTCGGCCAGCGAGGTCAGCGGGTTCTGGACGATGGTGACGCGGTAGCCGCGTGCGCTGAGGTCGTCGTAGACGCCGCGCCAGCCGGAGCCGTCGGCGAAGGCGCCGTGCACCAGCACGACATTGCGGACGGGGGCGTCGGGGGACTGGGCCTGCGTGGCGGGGGAGGCGGTGGCGGCCAGCGCGGTCGCCAGCAGGGCGGGGAGGATCCTGGTCATGGGCGTGTCCTTCGTTGGGTGGTCCGGTCGCGGGGTGGGCCGGTGGAGGCACTGTGCGCTTGGCGTGCCGGGCGGTGGCGATGCGGCGTCCGGGAAACTTGATCGCCCGTATCGGCGTCGGGCGGCCGTCGCGCCAGTCGTGGCACGGTGCTTGCACGGGCATGGGCGCGTGCTGCTGGCCCAGTCCGGGACGGCCGCGCAACGTGAGGCCCCCGGGAGGGCCAGGCCATGTCCTACAGTCCCATGCAGTCCACCGTCGTCGCCGGCCCGTGGCAGGCGCCCCCTCCGCCGCCGCCGATGCCAGCGCCGCGGCGCACGCCCGAGCGGCGCAAGGCTCCGCCCGCGGGCGATCCGTCCATGCTGCGCGAGGGGCTCACCCCGGCGCAGCTGGTCACGCTGGAGGCGCTGGAGATCTTCCGGTGGCGGCTGGCCTTCGTGCGCCGGCCGCTGTTCCAGGCGCCGATCCCGGTGCTGTTCGACCAGGGCGACACCCGCTTCGTGGTGATCCGCGAGGACGGCACGCTGGACGAGACGCCGACGCTGAAGCTGCGCAGCTGATCGTCGACCCGGGCAGCGCGCTGGGTTTCGGCGCGCGGGCCAAGGGTGCGTCTGCAGCCTGCGTGGCGCGGGCCACGCTGCGGGCCCCACGCTCGATCCCAGCCGGCGCACGGCGGTCACGAAGCGGTCCGGGTCAAGGTTGGGCAGCACCTTGGTGGTGTCCGGGCGCACCTGGTCGTGAGGTGCCGAGGCCGTCGAGCCTCGCAGGGCGGTGCCGTGCAGGGGCAAGGGCGGGCCGACCATCGCCCAGAGAGCCGTTCGAGTGCGTCCAGTGCATCGCCGGTCGTAAGGGTCGCGCGGCGGCGGAGATAGCGCATCCATCCAGCACGCCTGACGCGAGGCCGCGGTGGCGGGCCCGGCGGCGCCTCGCCGGCTCACGCGACAGGTGGCCGCTATCATGCCCGCCACCCCGCAAGGCGCACGGCCATGGCCAAAGGCAACCCGCTCCAGGAACAGCTGCTCAAGGCCGGCCTGGTCAAGAAATCCAAGGTTTCGCAGGTGGCGCGCGAACAGCTCAACGCGCGTCTCGGCAAGGCGGCGCCCACGGCGGCCGGGATCGAGCGCGAGGCGCAGCGTGCGCGCGAGCAGAAGGTCGAGCGCGATCGCGCGCTGGAGGCCGAACGCAAGGCTGCCGCCCGCCAGCGCGAGCTGCAGGCGCAGGCGCGCCAGATCATCCGCGACAAGCGCGTGCCGCGCAGCGGCGAGAGCGAGTACCGGTTCACCGCGGATGGCGCGATCCGCACGCTGCTGGTGAACGAGGACCTGCGGCGCAAGCTGGCCGATGGCGTGCTGGTAATCGCCAACGGCGGCGAGGGCTACGAGCTGCTGCCGCGCATCGCGGCAGAGCAGGTGCGCGAGCGCGATGCGTCGATGATCGTGCTGGATCATGGCCGGGCGGGGGATGAGGCGCCGGCGCAGAGCAGCGAGGACGATGCGTATTACGCGCAGTTCAAGGTGCCCGACGATCTGATCTGGTAGCGCCTGGCGGTGGGCGAGGGGCGACCTGCGGCCCCCACCCCAGCCCTCCCCCGCAAGCGGGGGAGGGGGCAACGCGGTGCGCGGGGCCGGCTGTGTCGCGGTGCGGCAGACCCGCGTCGCGGCGGCCGCTGACTGGGGCACGGTGGGGCCGACTGCGAGCACGGTGTGCGGCCGACTGCGGCACGGGGGACCGACCGCGTCACTGGACGCTTGCGCGCGACAGCTCCTTCCCCCGCTTGCGGGAGAAGGTTGGGATGGGGGCGCGCGCGAAGCGCGCGTTGGACGGTGCGGCGACCTGTGGCCCCCACCCCAGCCCTCCCCCGCGAGCGGGGGAGGGAGCAGCGCGGTGCGCGGGGCCGATTGTGTCGCGGTGCGGCCGACGTGCGCCGCGGCGGCCGCTGACTGGGGCACGGCGGGGCCGACTGCGGGCACGGTGTGCGGCCGACTGCGGCACGGGGGACCGACCGCGTCACTGGACGCTTGCGCGCGGCAGCTCCTTCCCCCGCTTGCGGGGGAAGGTCGGGATGGGGGCGCGCGCGAAGCGCGCGTTGGACGGTGCGGCGACCTGTGGCCCCCACCCCAGCCCTCCCCCGCGAGCGGGGGAGGGAGCAGCGCGGTGCGTGCGGCCGATTGTGTCGCGGTGCGGCCGACCTGCGTCGCGGCGGCCGCTGACTGGGGCACGGCGGGGCCGACTGCGGCACGGCGGGACCGACCGCGTCACTGGACGCTTGCGCGCGGCAGCTCCTTCCCCCGCTTGCGGGGGAAGGTTGGGATGGGGGCGCGCGCGAAGCGCGCGTTGGATGCTGAGGCGATCTGTGGCCCCCACCCCAGCCCTCCCCCCGCAAGCGGGGGAGGGGGCGAGACCGTGGCCGGGACGCGTTCGTTGTGCCGCCGCCTGGCTGTCGAAGCGAGTGCCCGCCGCTCTTCTCCTGAACACGCGCGACGGTCGCTTCACTGCCCGTTTGCCACGCTCGTCCGCCCTGACTGCGGTCGGCCAAGGAGCGAGGCGATGAAGCACAAGGCGCTGGATCAGCAGGTGATCGTGATCACCGGGGCGAGCAGCGGCATCGGGCTGTGTACCGCGCTGCTGGCGGCCGAGCGCGGCGCGACGGTGGTGCTGCTGGCGCGCAGCGCGGCGACGCTGCAGTCGGTCGTGGAGGCGGTCGGCGAAGGCGGTGGCCGCGCGGAAGCCATCGCCTGCGACGTGTCCAGCCGCGAGGAGGTGGATGCCGCGGTGGCGCAGGTGCTCGCGCGACATGGCCGCATCGACGCCTGGGTGAACAATGCGGGGGTGGCAATCTACGGTCGCCTGGACGAGGTCGCCGAGGCCGACAGCCGGCGCCTGTTCGACGTCAACTTCTGGGGCGTGGTCAACGGTTCGCTGGCCTCGCTGCAGGCGCTGCGTGCCGCGCACGGGGTGCTGGTGAACGTGGGCAGCGAGGTCTCCGACGCGGTGCTGCCGCTGCAGGGCATGTACGCCGCGTCCAAGCACGCGGTGAAGGGGTTCACCGATGCACTGCGCGTGGAGCAGGTGCGGGTGGACGATGAAGACCTGTCGATCGTGCTGGTGCAGCCCACCGCCACCAATACGCCGTATCCGCAGCATGCGCGCAACTATCTCGACCACGAGCCCAAGCTGCCCGATCCGCTGATCGATCCGCACCGCGTCGCCGAAGCGATCCTCGATGCGGCGCAGAAGGGCGGGCGCGATGCCAAGGTCGGCGCGATGTCGCACATGAACACGACGATGAGCAAGCTGCTGCCCTCGCTGGCCGAGCGCCTGGCGGCGAAGCAGGTCGATCGCCAGGAGCACGAGCGCCCGCCGCTCGATCCCGACGGCACGCTGTACAAGGCCGGCGAAAGCGGGCGGGTGTACGGCGTGGACAAGGACGGGCGAATTCTGGACCGCTGACGGCGTTCAAGCCCCTGGCGCCGAGGCAGGCCGATCGCCAGGAGCACGAGCGCCCGCCGCTCGATCCCGACCGCACCTGTACGAGGCAGGCGAAAGCGGGCGGTTGTATGGCGTGGACAAGGAAGGGCGAATCCTGGACCGCTGACGGCGTTCAAGCGCTTGGCGGCGAGGCAAGTCGATCACCAGGAGCGCGAGCGCGCACCGCTCGATCCCGGAGGCACGCTGTAGAGGCCGGCGAATGCGGGCGGGTCTATGGCGTGGACAAAGAAGGGCGAATCCGGACCGCTGAAAGCGTTCGAGCGCCTGGCGGCGAAGCAGAGGGATCGGCAAGAGCACGAGCCCGCCGCTCGATTCCGACGGCAAGCTGTACAGGGCCGGCGAAAGCGGGCGGGTGTATGGCGTGGACAAGGACGAGCGGATCCTGGACGGCGTCGGCGCCGCGCGCGCAATCCTGATCCGGGCCGGCATCCGCGCACCGGCTGCGGGATTCGCCCGCCCGGAAGTCGCGCGCGGCAGCCTCAGCAAGGACAGCCATGGCCGGGCTGGTGGCAGGCGGCAGTCCACGCGGAGCGCTGCGACGGGAGCTGCGTGCATCGCCCATCCCTAGCCACCAGGCCGGCCGCCTTGTCGACCGGGCCGTTTCGCCCATGGCTGCCGGACTCACGTGGCTCCGGACCGCGATGGCGCTGGACAGCTGCCAGCTTTCAGTCGGCGAGGTGATAGCGGTTGCGACCGGCGTGCTTGGCCACGTACAGCGCGGCATCGGCCTTGGCCATCAGCGTCGCCGCTTCCGTCGGCTGCCCGGTGCAGGCGACCCCGATGCTGGTCGCCACCTGCAGGCGCTGGCCGGCGGCATCCACCGGGACGGCCATGGCCGCGATCACCTTGCGCGCCACGGCCTCGGCACCGCCGCGCGGCACGTCCTCGAGCAGGATCGTGAATTCGTCGCCGCCCAGGCGCGCGACCAGGTCGGTCTCGCGGACGCAGTCGCACAGGCGCCGCGCGAACGCCTGCAGGACCGCGTCGCCTGCGGCATGGCCGTAACCGTCGTTGATCGCCTTGAAGCGGTCCAGGTCCAGGCACAGCAGGGCGATGGGCGTACCGTGGCGCTGCACGCGCTTGAGCGCCAGGTCGAGGCGTTCGTCGAAGTGCCGGCGGTTGGGCAGGTTGGTCAGGGCGTCCACGCGCGACTGCCGCTCGAGCTCGCGCCGGCTTTCGGCCAGCGCCTGTTCCGCGGCGACCCGGCGATTGATGTTGCGCGCGGTGATCATCAGGTCGTAGCCGCCGTCGGCATCGGCGGGCACGCGGCGCGAGACCGCTTCCACCCAGATATCGCGGCCGTCGCGATGGCGCAGGCGATAGATGTCGGTGCGCGGCGCGTCGGTCGCGAAGGCGGCGTTCATGGACGCCTGCTGCAGGCCGCGGTCTTCCGGATGCACGAGTTCCCAGGGCGAGCCGGCCAGTTCCTCCGGCGGCCAGCCGGTCATCTCGACCGCCGAGGGCGAGACGTAGGCCGGCTGGCCGTCGGCACCGATGCGCACGATGGCGTCGTGCGAGTAGTCGGCCAGCATCCGGTACTGGCGCTCGCTCTCGCGCAGGCGCGCCGCCAGGCGGTCGCGTTCGGTCATGGCCAGGCACACCGGCAGGGTCATCAGGCAGGCGCCGGCGATGTACAGCTGCAGCAGGGCGATGCGCACACCGGGGTCGAGATCCGGACGTGCGAACGGCCCTGCGTCCAGTGTCGTGGCGATCGCGCCGGCCAGCGCCAGGACGATCACGCCCAGGCCCAGGCCTGCGAAGCGGTGGCGCACCGCCACCAGCAGCAGCGGGGGATAGGACAGGAACACGATCGGGTAGTCGATCAGGAAGACGGCTGCGCCGACGAGCGCCACCAGCAACAGGCTCGCGGCCAGGTCCCACCGCCGGTGCGGCGCGATGAACAGCCCCAGGCCCTCGCGCTGCGCCACCAGGGTGGTGGTGGCCACCACCACCATGCCTACCACGTGGGCGGCGAACCAGCGTCCCAAGGCTGGCGCGAACTCCTGGCCGTGGAGTTGGTGCGCGACCGTCGCGGCCAGCACGCCCGACAGCGCGCACGCCAGCAGGGTGGCGCTGGTGGCGATGCCGCCCAGCCGCAGCCAGCTGCGCGGATCGCGGGTGTCGGGCACCACCTTGCGCACGGCGCCCGCCACCACCAGGACTTCGACCAGGTTGCAGGCGGCGATCGCGATGGCATAGCCGGCCTCGTCGCCGGCGGCCACGCGCGCGGGCAGCTCCGCGGCGAAGGCGACCGCGAGGTAGCCCGGCCAGGACGCGGTGCGGCGCGACAGCAGCCAGCCGACCAGCACGCCGTTGCCGATCCAGATCGCGGCCAGTTCGCCAGGGCCGCGGGCCAGGGTCAACGCCAGCCACGCGCTCGCGCCGATGATCAGCGCCAGCAGGGTCCGGTCGGCCCAATAGGTGCGCGGCAGGATCAGGCGTCGGGGCATGGCGTGCTCGGCGGGAGGTCCCGCGCACATTAAGCCAAGCCGGCGTGAAGCGCGCGGGGTACGACCTCAGCGATCGGTGGAGGTCGCGATCGACACGTCGATCTGGTCCAGCCGCCAGTCCACGGCCTGCGCGATGGCGCGCACTTCCTCCACCTGGGCGGCGGTGAGCGTGCGGTTGCGCAGCAGGATGATGCCCGACAGGTGCAGGCCTTCCTCGTGCAGGCGCACGCCGCAGCCATCCATCCACGGCAGCGCGGAGATCTCGGCGCACAGCCGGTCGGGCAGCGGGTCGGGGTCGTCGCGCTCGAGCTTCTGCGGGCGCGCGTCGTGCAGGTCGCGCACCGCGCCGCGCAGGTTGGTCGCGCCGTCGTGCAGGATGCTGCCGGCGATCACGATTGCGGCCACCGCGTCGGCCCACCACAGGCCGAAGCCGATGCCGGCCACGCCCACGATGCCCGCGGCGGCGGTCATCCAGTCGGCCTTGCCCATGTCCGCGTCGGTGTGCAGCGGTTTGAGCGAGAGCTGCTTGGCCAGCGCCAGCTTGCGCCGGCCCAGGATCATCGGCGGCACCGCCGACACCAGCAGCGCACCCATCATCAACCAGCCCTGCCAGAGCACGTGGCCGGCGACGACGACCGAGCCCACCACCGGGCGCGTGGCGGTCAGCAGCGTGTGCAGGCTGTCGTAGACCAGCGCCAGGCCCACGCCGGTCAGGGCCACGGCCGAGATCAGGAAGTTGACGTCGAAGGCGCGCTCGCGCCCGGTGATGTATTCCTCGTCGACGCCCTTGCGGCGGAAGCGGCTGGCGACGAGGAAGGCGATCGGCGGCACCAGGCTGAGCAGGTCCTCGACCAGCGCCGTCTTCATCGCCTGCGAGCCGCCCATGGCCAGGAACATCAGCGCCGAGACCAGCGAGATCCACAGCAGGCTCCACCAGCACAGTCGCTCGGCCTTGCGCAGGGCCTCCTGCTGGGGCCCGGGCAGCGGACGCGGCGGCGGGCGTCGGGCGACGCTCACGAGCGCTCCTCGCGCGCCAGCAGGAAGCCGTCGAAGGCCAGGTGCCAGGCGGACTGGCCCGGCGGCAGCGCGATGCGGCGCTCGGGCATCGCGCCGTCGCCGGATGCGCGCAGGCGCAGCGGCCGCGACCAGCCGACCTTCGGCTTCCACGGCGAGTCGGGATGATGGCCGCCGGCGACGGCATGCAGGCGCGCGCGCTCCAGGTCGCGCATCAGCGCGTCGTGGCTGCCCGGTATCCATGTGAGCCGATAGCCATGGGACCTGGCGAAAGCCTCGACCAGGGTGGCTTCGGGGCCATGGACCGCGCCATCGGCGCCGACCGTCAGCCAGGGCGGATCGTGGCTGGCGCCCACGCGCATGCCGCGTTCGGCCGCCTGCGCGGTCATGTCGTCGGCATCGCGCGGATAGCGCCCGCAGCCGGCGAGGACCAGCAGCAGCGCGAGCGCGGCGACGGAGGCGGCGGTGCGTGTCATGGCGGCCTTATGGACGCAGCCCGGTGAACGGACCGTCAGCGGACGTCGGCGGCGATGCAGACGGCGCGGGCACGTACGCCGTGCGAAGGTGCCACCCGTCCACGGCCACCACAGCCCGAGCATGCATCTGGTCCAGATCTTCCTGCCGCTGTACGACGCGCGCGGCGAGGCGTTCGGGCGCAGCCTGTTCGACCGGGTACGCGGCGAACTCACCGACGTCCACGGCGGCGTCACCGCCTTTGTGCGGTCGCCGGCGGTCGGCGCCTGGGAGGACGAGGCGGGACGCGTGCAGCGCGACGAGGTGGTGCTGGTGGAAGTCATGGTCGCCCAGCTCGACCACGGCTGGTGGGCGCGGTACCGGCAGCAGCTGGAGCAACGGTTCGACCAGGACGAGATACTCGTCCGCGCGATGGGAATCGAGCGGCTGTAGCGGCGCGGGACGGCTGCGCTTCGCCCTGGCGCACGCCGGCCGCTCGGCGGGCAGGACGAGCTCGCCGGGCACGTGGCCGGGGTGGGCGGCGGCGACAGCCTCGCAGGCCGGTGGTCGTCACTGCGCCACTTTCACGCCCGGCCGTTCATTCTCGTCTACACAAAGCTGTACAAGCCGCGTGGACGGCGCGCGTGACGGCGGCGTCCCCGCCATCCGATCATGTCCACACCCAATTCTTCGGTCCGCGCGGACCGGAAGGCAGACAGATGCCAGCACAGCAGGGTTCCACGGATTCCGATCAACGCGTCTCGACCGGCAATGCCGGACTCGACGATATCCTCGGTGGCGGCCTCGACGCCGACCGCATGTACCTCTACGAAGGCCGTCCCGGCGCGGGCAAGACCACGCTGGCGATGGAGTTCCTGCTCGACGGCGCGCATCGCGGCGAGCGCGTGCTCTACATCACCCTGTCGGAAACCGAGCGCGAGCTGCAGCTGGTGGCCGCGCGCCACGGCTGGGACATTTCCGGCGTGGAGATCATCGAGCTGGTGCCGGCGGAAACCGTGCTCGACCAGTCCCAGGAAATCACCCTGCTGCACCCGGCGGAAGTGGAACTGGGCGAGACCACGCGCCTGATCCTGGAGCGGGTGAGCGCGCTCAACCCCAGTCGCGTGGTGATCGACAGCCTCTCGGAGCTGCGCCTGCTGGCGCAGAACTCGCTGCGCTACCGGCGCCAGGTGCTGGCGCTCAAGCAGTTCTTCGCGAACCGCCATTGCACGGTCGTCCTGCTGGACGACATGACCTCGCAGCAGGGCGACCTTCAGCTGCATTCGATCTCGCACGGCGTGGTGCTGCTCGAGCAGCTGGCGATCGATTACGGCGCCGAGCGGCGGCGCATGCGCGTGATCAAGATGCGCGGCATGGACTTCCGCGCCGGCTTCCACGACATGAAGATCGTGCGCGGCGGCATCGAGGTGTACCCGCGCCTGGTGGCATCCGAACACAAGACCGAATTCCTCAGCGATGTCATCCACAGCGGCAGCGCCGGCCTCGACGCGCTGCTGGGCGGCGGCCTCGAGCGCGGCACCAGCGCGCTGCTGGTGGGCGCGGCCGGCGTGGGCAAGTCCTCGCTCGCGCTCACCTATGCGATCGCGGCGGCGCGGCGCGGCGAGCGCAGTGCGATCTTCGCCTTCGACGAGGGGCGCGGCACCATCGAAGCGCGCTCGCGGGCGCTCGGGCTCGACCTGGCCGGCGCCATCGAGCAGGGCCTGGTGCTGTTCCAGCAGATCGACCCGGCCGAGATGTCGCCGGGCGAGTTCGCCTCCATCGTGCGCAGGCGGGTGGAAGCCGATGGCGCGCGGCTGGTGGTGATCGACAGCCTCAACGGCTATCTCAACGCCATGCCGGACGGACGCTTCCTGGTGCTGCAGATGCACGAGCTGCTGACCTACCTTGGGCAGCAGGGCGTGGTGAGCCTGCTGGTGCTGGCCCAGCACGGCCTGGCCGGCACGTCGGAGACGCCGCTGGACATCAGCTACCTCAGCGACGCGGTGCTGCTGCTGCGCTATTTCGAGCACGCCGGCGAGGTGCGGCGCGCGCTGTCGGTGCTGAAGAAGCGCAGCGGGCCGCATGAGCGCTGCATCCGCGAGTTCCAGCTGGGCGCGGGCGGCCTGCGGGTCGGCCCGCCGCTACCCGCCTTCAGCGGCGTGCTGGTCGGCATCCCTGAGTACAACGGCGATGCCGAGCCGCTGCTGTCCGGCCATGGCCATGCCGGAGACTGAAGCACCCGAACCCGCGGTGTTGCTGTTCGCCCCGACCGGGCGAGATGCCGCGACGGCCGCGGATCTGCTGGCCATGGCCGGCATCGCCGCGAGGATATGCGGCGACCACGCGGCGCTGGTCGCGGGCCTCGACGAGGCGGCCGCGGTCGTCGTCGCGGAGGAAGGCCTGGTGGGACAGCCGCCGGAGGCGCTGTCGGAGTGGGTGGCCCGGCAGCCGGCGTGGTCGGACCTGCCGTTCGTGATGCTGACCAGCCGCCGCGACGATGCGAAGGTGCGCGCGTGGCGCCAGCGCCAGGTCGAGCGCCTGGGCAACGTGGCCCTGATCGAGCGCCCGGTGCAGCCGATCACCCTGGTGAGCGTGGTGCAGTCGGCCCTGCGCGCGCGCAGGCGCCAGCTGGAGGTCCGCGCATTGCTGGACGCCCGCGAGGCCGCGGCGGCCGACCTCGAACTGCAGGTGTTCAATCGCACCCTGCAGCTGCGCGAACTCAACACGCGCCTGCGCGCCGAGATCGCCGAGCGGGCGCGGGTGGAGGAGTCGCTGCGCCATGCCCAGAAGATGGAGGCGCTGGGCCAGCTGACCGGCGGCGTGGCGCACGATTTCAACAACCTGTTGATGGTGATCCAGGCCGGCGTGGACATGCTCGAGCGCAACGACTCGCCAGAACGCCGCCAGCGCTACATGGGCGCAATGCGGCACGCCGCCGAACGCGGCTCGGCGCTCACCCGCCAGTTGCTGACCTTCTCGCGCAGCCGGGCGCTGCGCGGCGAGGTCGTGTCGCTGCCGCGGCTGCTGGGCAACATGAGCGAACTGCTCGACCGCAGCCTGCGCGGCGACGTCGAGGTGGACATGCGCCTGGCGCCGGACCTGTGGCCGGTCTTCGTGGACGCCGGCGAGTGCGAGCTTGCGATCCTCAACCTCGCGGTCAACGCCCGCGACGCGATGAACGGCAGCGGGCGCATCACGATCGCCGCCGTCAACCTCGCCGAAGGCGCGCAGGAACAGGTGCGCCTGACCGTCTCGGACACCGGCTCGGGCATGTCGGACGAGATCAAGGCGCGGGTGTTCGAGCCCTTCTTCACCACCAAGGACGTGGGCAAGGGCACGGGCCTGGGCCTGGCCCAGGTCTATGGCTTCGCGCGCCAGTCCGGCGGCGAGGTGCGCATCGACTCGGCGGTCGGCGAGGGCACCACGATCACCCTGCTGCTGCCGCGGTCGCACAAGCCGTTGCCGGACGAGGCCGCACCGGAACGGCGGCCCGAGGCGGACGTCCCGCGACCGGGCCAGTGCGTGCTGCTGGTGGAGGACGATGTCGAAGTGGCCACCCTGGTCAAGGAGATGCTGCTCGACTTCGGCTACGAGGTGGTACATGCGATGGGGGCGCAGTCGGCGCTGGGCGCGCTGGCCGACGGGCGCAGGATCGACCTGGTGTTCTCCGACGTGATGATGCCCGGCGGCACCAATGGCATCGAGCTGGCGGTGGAAGTGCGCCAGCGCCGCCCCGGCCTGCCGGTGCTGCTGTGCAGCGGACACGCCGATGCGTTCGTCGACCATGCGCAGGCGCTGGGGATCCCGCTGCTGCGCAAGCCGTACTCGGTCGAAGAGCTGCGCCGCGCCGTGCAGGAGCGCCTGCAGATCGCCTGACGGCCGTCATGCGTGTGCGGCATGATGGCGCGATGCGAACGCCGCATCCGCCCCTCTCGCGCCCGGGCATCGCGCGCATGGCCTGGCCGATCATCCTGGCCAATGCGTCGGTGCCGCTGCTGGGACTGGTCGATACCGCGGTGATCGGCCACTACGGCAGCGTGTCCGACCTGGGTGCGCTTGCGCTGGGCGCGCTGCTGTTCAACTTCGTCTACTGGAGCTTCGGCTTCCTGCGCATGGCCACCACCGGCTTCATCGCGCAGGCGGACGGCGCCGGCGACGAGGCCGAGGTCCGCGCGACGCTGGCCCGTTCGCTGCTGCTTGGCCTCGGCCTGGGGCTGGCGATCCTGCTGCTGCAGTGGCCGCTGGCCGGCGCGTGGTTCGGGCTGATGGAGGCCAGCGACGCGGTCGAGCGCGCCGGCACGGCCTATTTCCAGGCGCGGATCTGGGGCGCGCCCGCGGCGCTGGCGCTGTATGCGTTCAGCGGCGCGCTGATCGGGCTGGGCCACAGCCGGACCCTGCTGCTGGTGCAGCTGCTGCTCAACGGCCTCAACGCCGCCCTCGACGTCTGGTTCGCCGGCGTGCTCGACCTGGGCGCGCGCGGCATCGGACTGGGCACCGCGATCGCCGAATGGACCACCTGCGCGGTGGCCGCGCTGGTGCTGTGGCGTACGCTGCGTGCGCGCCACCGGGACCCGGCGCCATTCCTGCCGCTGGCACGGCTGCGCGATGGGGCGCGCCTGCGCAGGATGATGTCGGCCAACGGCGACATCATGCTGCGCACCCTGTGCCTGCTGGCCGGCTTCGGCTGGTTCGCCAGCCAGGGCGCGCGTTTCGGCGACGTGACCCTGGCCGCCAACCACCTGCTGCTGCAGCTGGTCTCGTTCAGCGCGTTCTTCCTCGACGGCTACGCCTTCGTGGCCGAGGCGCTGACCGGCAGCGCGGTCGGCGCGCGCGACCTGCCGAGGCTGCGTCGTGCGGTACGCCTGTCGAGCGAGCTGGCGCTGGCCACGGCCCTGGCGCTGGCGCTCGGGATCTGGGCGCTGGGCGGCGCGGTGATCGGCCTGCTGACCTCGCTGCCGGACGTGGCCGCCACCGCGCGCGCCTTCCTGCCGTGGACCGGCCTGTACGTGCTGCTGTCGGTGGCGGCGTTCCAGCTCGACGGCGTGTTCATCGGCGCCACGCGTACGCGCGAGTTGCGCAATGCGGGGGTGCTGTCGCTGGCGGCGTTCTGGCTGTGCGCCTGGCCCGCCGCGGCCGCCTGGGGCAACCACGGGCTGTGGGCGGCGTTCGTGCTGTTCGTGGTGGCGCGCGCGCTGGCGGTGCTGCCGTACTACCGGCGGCTGGAGCGTTCGCTCACGCCGGCTTGCGCGCGCTGAGGAAGGTCCACAGGTCGCGGTAGGAAGGCACCAGCACGCTCTGTTCGCAGCGATCCTGGAAGTGCGCGTCGACCGCGGCGCGGATCAGCGGCAGCAGTTCGCGGCGGGTCGCGCGATCGTCCGCATCGCGCAGGCCGTGGCCACAGCACTGCATGCTCAGGATGCCGCCGGGCCGCAGGGCGCGCGCCATGTGCCCGACGATGCCGCCGATGAAGGCGGCGCGGCTCTGCCCCTCGCGTACCGGATCCATGGTCAGGTCGTAGATCACCGCGTCGAGGTCGCGCGCCTGCGCGATCCAGGCGAAGGCGTCGCCGATCACGATGCGCGCCTGCGGGCTGTCGAAGGCATCGCCGCACAGCGCCGGCAGGTGTTCGCGGGACAGGGCGATCACGCGCTCGTCGATCTCGACGAGGGTGACTTCGGACGGTTGGGCATCGATGGGATCGAGCGTGCGCAGCAGTTCGCGGAGCACTCCGCCATCGCCGCCGCCGAGGATGGCGATGCGGGCCGGGCGCGGCAGCTCCAGCAGCGGGCTGGCCATGGCCACGCCGTAGGCGGTATCGGATTCGGAGATCTGCAGGTCGTCCTCGAGGAACAGCTGGGCGCCGAAACGGGGATGGCGGCCGAGGAGGACGTGCTGCAGCGGCGTGAATTCGTCGGCCAGCAGGACGGGCGAAACGCCGGGGCGGCTGCGGGCGACGTGCGGACGGAGGCCGGCGCGGTGGCCGGTGGATGCGGGCATCAGGGCTCCTGGTCGGTTGGAGTGTCGCCCCCATCCTCGCCACGATGCGCGGGTGAAGCAAGTTTCCGGCCCGGAACGCTTCACGCTCCGCGCCGCGCGGCCGTCAGTCCTGCAGCGATGCCTGCAGGGCGGTGGCCAGCGCGGCGTCGCCGCTGGTGAGTTCGGTCCAGCGCAGCTCCAGGCCCTTGCGCTTGCCCTTGGGCACCAGCTTCAGGCCCTCGGGATCGATGGTGAGCGTGTAGGGCTGGCCGTCGATCTGCACTTCGCGGCGCAGCGGCTTGTCGAGTGGCGTCATCGGATCGCTCCGGCGTGGCGGCAGGGCATCTTCGCGCGTCGGTGGTCGTCGCGAAACCCCGCGGCATCGCCGGTTCCTCACGCCGCGGCGGATAGGCTCGGACCCTTCCCGACGTGGAGCGCGACATGCAGCCCGACGATGACGACCGCCGCGACGGCCCTGCCCGCAAGCACGGCTCCGACGACGACGCACCGCGCCGCCCCGCGGATCCGCAGGCCGGCATCGACCGCGAGGTCGGCGACCTCGAGGATCCGGACGCGGAGGACGACGGCGCCCTGCCCGGACGCGCCGGCGGCGGACTCGCCGGAGGCTGACGGAGCCGGGCGAAGTGCGGCAGGGACGCGTGCGCATCGGCATCTCGGGCTGGCGCTACCCGCGCTGGCGCGGCAGTTTCTATCCGGCCGGGCTACCCCAGCGCCGCGAACTCGAATACGCCTCGCGCTGCTTCTCGAGCATCGAGCTCAACGGCAGCTTCTATTCGCTGCAGCATCCCGACAGCTTCCGGCGCTGGCATGACGAGACGCCCGACGACTTCGTGTTCGCGGTCAAGGGCAGCCGCTACATCACGCACATGCTCAAGCTGCGCGGCGTGGAGCAGGCGCTGGCCACGTTCTTCGCGCAGGGGCTGCTGGCGCTCGGCGCCAAGCTCGGCCCGCTGCTGAGGCAGTTTCCCGAGGCGATGCGCTTCGACCCGGCGCGCATGGAGGCCTTCCTCGACCTGCTGCCCCGCGATACGGACGCGGCCGCGCGCCTGGCCAGGCGCCGCGATGCGTCGCGGCTGAAAGGACGCGCGGTACTGAAGCCCCGCCACGACGGGCCGCTGCGCCATGCCTTCGAAGTGCGGCACGAGAGCTTCCTCGATCCCGCGTTCGTGGACATGCTGCGGTTGCGCGGCATGGCCCTGGTGGTGGCCGACACCGCCGGCCGCTGGCCGTGGGTGGAGGAGCCGACCGCCGATTTCATGTACCTGCGCCTGCATGGCGACGCCGAGCTGTACGTCAGCGGCTACAGCGACGCGGCGCTGGACGGCTGGGCGCGGCGGCTGCGCGCCTGGCGGCGCGGCGCGCAGCCGCGCGATGCCCGCCGCATCGTTCGCGGCGCGGTGGAGCGCGTACCGCGCGATGTCTACTGCTATTTCGACAACGACGCCAAGGTGCACGCGCCTTTCGATGCGCGTGCGCTGGCGCGGCGGCTGGGTGAGGGCCTCGCGGAGACGGCTGACGAGGCGATGCGGGCTCAGGCGCCCGCCGACGGCATTCCGCGCCGGGGGGGCAGGCGCGCCAGGGCGGTCTCCAGCTCGCGCCGCCCATAGGGCTTGGGCACCAGCGGCACGTTGGCGTGGCGGTCGGGCAGGATCGATTCGCCGTAGCCGGAGGCGAACAGGAACGGAATGCCGCGGATCGCCAGTGCGTCGGCGACCGGGAAGGAGGGCTTGCCGGCGAGGTTGACGTCGAGGATCGCCAGGTCCGGATCGTTGGCCTCGAGCACCTGCAGGGCGGAGGGCACCGAGTGCGCGGTGGCCGCGACCTCGTAGCCGATCTCCGGCAGCATGTCCTCGAGCACCATCACCAGCAGCGATTCGTCTTCGACGATGAATACCTGGGGCGTCATGGCATGGCCTGCGGTTCGGAAAGGGGCGCTTCCATGCGACAGCGTACGCCATCGGGCGGGAAATCGAGCTGGACGGTGCCGTCGAGGTCGTGCGGCAAGCCGCGCCTGAGCAGGCGCGTGCCGAAGCCGCCGCGCGAGGGCGGCTGCACCGGTGGGCCGCCGCTTTCCCGCCACTCGAGCACCAGGCGCGGCGATCCCTCCGCCGGTTCGATCCGCCACTCGATCCGCACGCATCCTTCGCCGGTCGAGAGGGCGCCGTGCCGGGTGGCGTTGGTGCACAGCTCGTGCAGCGCCATCGACAGGGCCACGGCGCGCTGCGGATCCAGGAGGACCGGGGGGCCATGCGCCTGCACGCGGGTGCCGCCGTCGAGGCAGTCGTCCATCGCGACCTGCACGATCTCGCCGATCGACGCGCCCGACCATTTGTCCCGCGTCAGCATGTCGTGGGTGGCGGCCAGCGTGCGCAGGCGCGCTTCGATCACCGGCGCGGCGAGCGCCGGGTCGTCGCAATGGCGCAAGGTCTGCGCGACCAGCGATTGCACGATGGCCAGGTTGTTCTTCACCCGGTGGTTGAGCTCGTCGACCATCAGCCGCAGCTGCCTTTCGTGCTGGACGCGCTGGCTGACGTCGGTGGCCGCGCCGAACCATTCGCTGACGTTCCCGTCGTCGTCCTGGACCGGCACGGCGCGCGATTCGATCCAGGTCCATTCCCCGGCGCGCAGCGCCACCCGGTGCTGGGACCGGTAGGGCGAGGTCGTCTCCCGCGCGCGCGCGATCTCGGCGATCACGCGCTCCTGGTCTTCCGGGTGGATGCGGTCGGCCGACCATGCCATCGTCTCGCCGCGCGGCAGGTCGGTCGCGCCATGTCCGCCCACGATGGCCAGTTCCGTCCAGTCCGGGCACAGCCGGTAGATGAGGTCGGAGCTGGCGTTGACGATCGCGCTCAGGCGCTGCTCGCTGCGCCGCAGCGCTTCTTCCTGGCGCTTGCGCTCGGTGATGTCGCGGGTCGTGCCGGCGACCGCCTCGACCTCGCCGTCCGGGCCGAACACGGGGATGAAGATGTAGTCGTAGTGGCGCCATCCGAACAGGCTGTGCTGGAACGGCACCTCGTTGCGCACGGGCGCGCGGGTGGCGACGACGCGCTCGATCTCCTCGTCGTGCATCGCCGCGTGCCAGGGCTCGTAGCCCAGCTCCAGGCAGGTGCGGCCGCGCGCCTGCTCCCAGTCCAGGCCCCACATGTCGAGCAGGGCCTGGTTGGCATAGATGAAGCGGTGCTGTCGATCGAACACGTACAGCAGGTCGGGAACCGCCTGCAGGATCGTTTCGTAAAGGCGCAGCTTCGCAAGCGCCGCGGTCTGGCCCGTGGGCTCCAGCGGGGTGTCCAAGTGCGCTCCGCGCAGTCGTCGTCCGGCGAATGCTTACGGCTGCGGCGTGTCCCCGCCGTGAAGGGCGCGCGAACAGGCGCTCGCGCGGGAGGCCGTCGCCCGTCCGGTCACGCCGCGTCCCGCCGCGAGCCGGCACAATGCGCGGCCTTGCCCGCCCCCGGTTTCTCTTGTCGCCGCAGCGTCTGCTCCCGTTGATCATCGCCACCGCCCTGTTCATCGAGAACATGGACTCGACGGCGATCTCGACCTCGCTGCCGCAGATCGCGGCGGACCTGGGCGTGGAGCCGGTGGCGCTGAAGCTGGCCCTGACCACCTACATGCTGGCGCTGGCGATCTTCATCCCGATCAGCGGCTGGGTGGCCGACCGCTTCGGCGCCAAGCCGGTGTTCATGGGCGCGATCGGCGTGTTCCTGGCCGGCTCGCTGGGCTGCGCGGCCAGCGAAGGCCTGGGGCAGCTGGTGGCCGGCCGCTTCGTGCAGGGCGTGGGCGGCGCGATGATGGTGCCGGTCGGACGGCTGGTGCTGCTGCGCAGCGTGGAGAAGTCCGAACTGGTGCGCGCGCTGAGCTGGCTGACGGTGCCGGCCATGCTGGGGCCGATGCTGGGACCGGTGCTGGGCGGCGCGATCACCACCTATGCGCACTGGCGCTTCATCTTCCTGATCAATATTCCGATGGGCCTGCTCGGCATCTGGCTGGCCTGGCGGCACATCCCGATGCTGCGACAGCCGGTGGAGCCCCTGGACTGGCGCGGTTTCCTGCTCTCGGCCGGGGGCCTGGCGCTGGCGATGTTCGGCCTGTCCGCCATCGGCAGGGGGCTCGTGCCCGGCGTCGCCCTGGCCGGCGCGATCCTGGTCGGCGCGGCGCTGCTGGGCCTTTACATCCGCCACGCCCTGCGCCATCCGCATCCGCTGCTGCGGCTGGACCTGCTGCGCGTGCCGACCTACCGCGCCGGCGTGCTGGGCGGCTCGCTGTTCCGCATCGGCATCGGCGCCACGCCGTTCCTGCTGCCGCTGATGCTGCAGCTGGGCTTCGGCCTGGATCCGCTGGAGTCGGGCCTGGTGACCTTCACCTCCACCGCCGGCGCGATGCTGATGAAGGTGCTGGCACCACGCATCCTGCGCGGCCTCGGCTTCCGCCCGGTCCTGGTCTGGAACGGACTGCTGGCCTCGCTGCTGCTGTGCGGCTTCGGCCTGTTCCGCGCCGACACGCCCTACGCGCTGATGGTGGGCGTGCTGCTGACCAGCGGCTTCCTGCGCTCGCTGCAGTTCACCAGCATCAACGCCATCGCCTATGCCGACATCGACCAGGCGCGCATGAGCCAGGCCAGCAGCCTGGCGGCGATGGCGCAGCAGCTGTCGCTGGCGCTGGGCGTGACCATCGGCGGCTTCGCGCTGAGCATCGCCACGCGCCTGACCGGCACCGGGGACGGCACGCCGATCAACTTCACCTTCGCCTTCCTCACCGTAGGCCTGATATCGCTGGTCTCGGTGCTGCAGATGCGCAAGCTGGCGCCGGACGCCGGCGCCGAGATGGCCGGGCGCGCGGAAGCAGGCAAGGAAGTGGCCGAGCCGAAGATCGAGGCCCGGCCGCAGGCCTGAACGCCGCGCCCCTCACATCGTCTGGATCGCGGGCGGCGCAGGGTAGGGCGCCACGGTTCCAGGAGTGCAGGCGATGAACGACAAGCGCGACGACCACGGCGTGCGGGAAGACCCGCCTCCGCACGGGGATCCGCATCCGGCCAACCCCGAGCGCCAGGCGCCGGGCCAGCGACCGGGACAGCAACCGCGCCAGGACCCGGGCTCCGGCCCCGATCGCACCCCCGACCATCGTCCGCGCCAGCACTGACCGCGACAGTCCGAGGAGGACGCCATGACGCGCAAGCCCGACACCACGCCCGACCCACCCGAACGCGAACAGCGTTCATATCCGCACGGCAGCGGCGACCGCAACAGTTTCTCGCCGTTCGGCAAGGACCGCATGCCCAGGCACGAGGGCGGCACCCAGCGCCATGCGCCGCCCGGTCCCGATGGCGAGACCGGTGCCGATGGCGAAGGAGACGGTGCGGGGGAGAGCTGAACAGGTCACGCCGCATTGATCGGGCATGGTCGAAGGTGGGCCACCCGTACGAAGGAGTACCGCATGACCGTGATTCCATCCGATGCACTCGTTGTCGTGGCCGACGGCGGGAGCGCGCGACTGTTCCGCAACCGCGGCGACGCGCGCGCGCTGTCGCTGCACCAGATCGAAATACGCGAGCTGATGAACATGGACGACGACGGCCCGGCCGGCAGCATGCCGGGCGAGTCGACCGGGCAGCAGATCGACGAGGCCACCTTCGCCAAGCAGCTGGCGCTGGCGCTCAACGAAGGCGCGTTGAAGCACCAGTACCAGTACCTGGTGCTGGCCGCCGACCCCACCACGCTGGGCCGCATGCGCCCGCTGCTGCATAAGGAAGTGCAGGCGCGGCTGCTGGTCGAGCTGCCCAAGACCCTCACCAATGCGCCGCTGGAAGACGTGGAGCGCGCGCTGCGGGCGGCGTGATGGCCTATCGCGAGGCGTACGAGGTGGTGGAGCCGGCGCGCGCCGACGTCGACGCGGCGCCGGGCACGGTGCTGCTCGAGTTCGGCGCGCCGTGGTGCGGCCATTGCCGCGCGGCGCAACCGGCGCTGCGCGCCCTGCTGGCCGGGTACTCGGACGTGATCCACGTGAAGGTCGAGGACGGGCGCGGCAAGCCGCTCGGCCGCGCGTTCGGCGTCAAGCTGTGGCCGACCCTGGTTGTGCTGCGTGCAGGCGAGGAACTGGCGCGCGTGGTGCGCCCTGTGTCCATCGAGGACCTCGCGCCGCTTGCCGCTGCGCTCGACGAATGACGCCGCAGGTGCGCATCTCGCCCTGATGCGCCTGAACGCGAGGCGCCCGCATGCGGGATGCGTCAATTCACGCTGCCATTGCCGGCGTGCCGATAGTTTCGTTGCTCCCCGTGGATCCCGGCACCCGAAGCACCGCGCGGGCGCCCGGCTATCCCTGGCCTTCCCCCAGCGCGTCAGGAGCCATCGATGTTCACCCACAACAAGCGCCTGCAGTACACGGTCCGCGTCGCCGCCCCGAATCCGGCCCTCGCCAATCTCCTCCTCGAACAGTTCGGCGGCCCGCAGGGCGAGCTGGCCGCGGCGATGCGCTACTTCACCCAGGCCATCTCCGAGGACGATCCGGGCCGCAAGGACATGCTGCTCGACATCGCCACCGAGGAGCTGAGCCACCTGGAAGTGATCGGTTCGCTGGTGGCGATGCTCAACAAGGGTGCCAAGGGCCGCCTGGCCGAGGCGGTCGAGGAAGAGGCCGAACTGTTCCGGTCGCTGCAGGGCGAGGGCAACGACTCGCACGTGACCCAGGTGCTGTACGGCGGTGGTCCGGCCTTGGTCAACTCCGGCGGCCAGCTGTGGAACGCCGGCTACATCGACAGCATCGGTGAGCCGACGGCCGACCTGCGCTCGAACATCGCGGCCGAGGCGCGCGCCAAGATCGTGTACGAGCGGCTGATCAACGTCACCGATGACCCGGGCGTGCGCGACGCGCTGACCTTCCTGATGACGCGCGAAATGGCGCACCTGAAGTCGTTCGAGAAGGCGCTGTACTCGATCGAGCCGAACTTCCCGCCGGGCAAGCTGGCCGGCATGCCGCAGTTCGAGGAGATGTACGTCAACACCTCGCAGGGCGAGGGCGACATGCGCGGGCCCTGGAACAGCGACGACAACTTCGATTTCGTCTCCGATCCCGAACAGTTCACCGCGGTGGACGGCGGCGACGGCGTGCCGAGCATCGTGCTCTCGCCGATGGAAGAGCGCGTGGTGCTGGCGATGGCGGAGCGCACCGCCTCCGACCCGGCCTCCAATCCGGTCACGGGCGTCGAGCTGGGCAAGGCCGAAGGCACCATGGCCAAGACCCAGAAGATCGCGATGAGCGCGGACGACGCGGACATCGAGTAACCGGCTGCGCCCATCCCCGCAGGGACGCGGAATGGGCGGGTGCGTGGGCGCATTGCGATTCGCGCGCCGTTGACGGCGTGCTGGCGAAGCTGGACCGCCCCACGCCACATCGCGCCATGGCCCGACTTCGACACACCGACTGGCCCGACCGCCTCTGGATCGTCCGCCACGGGCAGAGCGCTGGCAACGTCGCCCGCGACCGCGCCGAACTGGCGGCCCACCACCTCATCGACCTGGAAACGCGCGATGCCGACACGCCGCTGTCGGCGCTCGGCCAGGAGCAGGCGCGCGCGCTGGGCGAGTGGTTCGCGCAGCTGCCCGCGTCGATGCGGCCCACCATCCTGATGAGTTCGCCCTTCGTGCGCTCGCGCCAGACCATGGAGGCGGTGGCGCGCGCGCTCGGCACGCCGGACGACGACGTGCTGGTGGACGAGCGACTGCGCGAGAAGGAGTTCGGCGTGCTCGACGGCTACACCACCGCCGGCATCCGCGCGAAATTCCCCGAGCTGGCCGAACAGCGCGCCCGTGTGGGCAAGTTCTACTTCCGCCCGCCGGGCGGCGAGAGCTGGTGCGACGTGATCCTGCGCCTGCGCAGCGTGGTCGAGGTATTGCGCCGCGACTACGTGGGCGAGCGCGTGCTGATCGTGGCCCACCAGGTGATCGTCAACTGCTTCCGCTACCTGCTCGAGTGCATGGACGAGGCCGAGATCCTCGGCATCGACCGGGAGGCCGACGTACCCAATTGTTCGGTCACCAGCTACGCCATCGACCGCCACGCGCCCGATGCGCGCTTCCGCCTGGAAGTCGCCAACATGGCGCTGCCGCTGCGCGAGGCCGGCACGCCGGTCACCGGGGCGGCCGACGTGCCCGCGGGGCCGCGGTGAAACGAACCGTCCGCGGATCGCGCGCGGACACGCTCGATGCAGCGCGCTTGCGCGCCTGGCCGCTGCCCGGTGCGGCGCAGGGCGGCGACAAGGAACAGCGCGGCCGCGTGCTGGTGGTGGGCGGGCGACGCGACCTGGTGGGCGCGGTGCGCCTGGCCGGCGAAGCGGCGCTGCGCGCGGGCGCGGGCAAGCTGCAGCTGGCGGTCGCCTCGGGTGCCGCCGCCGCGCTGGCGGTCGCCGTGCCCGAGGCGCGCGTGCTGGCGCTGCCCGAATCCAGGGGCGGCGAAGTCGGTGGTGGAGGGGGACTGCCGGCGCTGGCGGCGCGGACCGATGCACTGGTGCTGGGGCCGGGCCTGGTCGCCGGCCCCCCGCTGCGCGCCCTGGCCGCGCGCCTGCTGCCGCGCCTGCAGGGCATCGCGGTGCTCGATGCGGGCGCGATCGACCTGGCCCTGCTGCGCCGCTGGGCGCGCCTGCCGGAGCGGCCGGCGGCGGTCATCACCCCGCACCACGGCGAGATGGCCGCGCTGCTGGGATGCGGATCCGATGCGGTCGCCGCGCATGCGCGGTCGATCGCGGCGGACTGCGCGCGCGCCTGGCGGGTGGTGGTGGTGCTCAAGCATGCCGAGACCTGGATCGCCGATCCCGCTGGGGGCCTGTGGCGGCATCGCGGCAGTCCACCGGGCCTGGGCACCGGCGGATCGGGCGACGTGCTGGCGGGCCTGATCGGCGGGCTGTGCGCGCGCGGCGCGACGCCGGCGCAGGCCGCGTGCTGGGGCGTGTGGCTGCATGCGCGCGCGGCGGCGCGGCTGCCCGCTGGCGGAGCCGCGGGCTTCCTTGCGCGCGAGATCGCCGCGGGCGTGCCGGCGCTGATGGCCGGGATGCACCGGCGGGCCTGAGCGCGCCGGTGGTGTGGCAACGGCTGCCGCGGGCGGGCCGGACTGCAGTCCGGCGCCCGTGGCGCGGACCTCAGAAGCTCCAGCCCAGGCGCAGCGCGACCCGGCCGTCCGCCTTCCCGGCGTCGTCGAGGTTTTCCGCCAGCGCGTCGCCGTAGCTGAAGGTGTTGGTGTACGCCAGCTCGGCGTCGATCGGGCCGAAGGCGCGGGTCACGCCCACCAGGTAGTCGCCGTAGCTGTCGCCGGCGGCGTCGTCGAGGTCGTACCAGCCGGTGGACAGCTTCAGGCCGAAACCGCTGTCGCCCAGCGGATACTCGGCGGCGGCGCTGTAGTAGGTGCCCTGTTCGCCGAGCTGGAAGATGTCGGGCGACCAGGCCACGCCGAGGGTGTAGTACCCGCCCAGCGACAGCGCGGCGGCGAACTCGGTGTAGTCCATTTCGTAACCCTCGTTCGTGCCCGGGTACTTGGCGCGGGTCACGGACAGGTCGAGGCCGACGGTTTCGGTGAGATCGCCGGCCCAGCCGAGGTACACGTCGATCTCGTGGTCGATGCCGGATTCCGCATCGCCGGTGTCGGCGCGGCCGGCCCAGGCGCCGGCGTAGAAGCCGCTCTCGTGCGAGACCGTGATTTCGCCCATCAAGGCCGGGTCGCCATTGGTCTGGGTGACGCCGCGCCAGACGTAGTCGCTGGCGGCGGCGATCTCGCCTTCCACCGTCCAGGCGCTGCCGTCGGCCTCCTGGGCAAGGGCGAGCCCGGGCAGGGCGGCAAGGGCGAGCAGGAGGCTGGTCTGGAGGCGCATGGGGCGTCAATCGCGGCGTGGAGGGGGCGCATACGATACACGTGCCGCGGCCCGGCCGGGTCCGGACCATGCGGGCATGGTGTCCAGGGCTTACCATTTCCGCCCGTCGTGCGTCCGCGCGGCTGCCGTCCATCCACAGGAACCCCGCAATGCGCCCGATCCCGCTCCGCGTCGCCCCCCTTGCCTGCGCCCTGATGCTTGCCGCCTGCGGTGGCGGCTCCGGCGATGGCGCCGCGGGCGGCGGCGACGGGAAGGTGCTCAACGTCTACAACTGGTCGGACTACGTGGCCGAGGACACCATCCGCGAGTTCGAGGCGGCGACCGGGATCAAGGTCAACTACGACGTCTATTCCGAGAACGAGACGCTCGAGACCAAGCTGACCACCGGGTCCTCGGGCTACGACGTGGTGTTCCCGTCCGCGCGGCCGTTCGCGCAGCGCCAGATCAAGGCCGGCCTGTTCGCGCCGCTCGACAAGGCGTTGCTGCCGCACTGGTCGCACCTGGACACGGACGTGCTGGCCGGCCTGGCCGACATCGACCCGGGCAATGCCCACGTCGTGCCCTACATGTGGGGCACCACCGGCCTGGGCATCAACGTCGAGAAGGTGCAGGCCGCGCTGGGCGCGGACGCGCCGATCGATTCCTGGGCGCTGCTGTTCGATCCGGCCAACGCCGCGAAGCTGGCGTCCTGCGGCATCCACGTGCTCGACGACGAGCAGGAAGCCTTCGGCGCGGCCCTGATCTGGCTGGGCAAGGATCCCAACGCCGGCGCCGAGGGCGACATCGAGCTGGTCAAGCAGGCGTATGCCGCGATCCGCCCGCACGTCCGCACCTTCAACAACGCCGCCTACAAGGATGCGTTGGCCAACGGCGACGCCTGCGTGGTGATGGGCTATTCCGGCGACATCGGCCAGGCGCGCGACGTGGCCGCGGAAGCGGCCGAGGCCACCGGCAAGCCGGCGCCGGACATCCGCTACGTGATCCCGAAGGAAGGCGCGATCCGCTGGGTCGACGTGATGGGCATCCCCAAGGACGCCCCGCACGCGGCCAATGCGCACGCCTTCATCGACTACCTGCTGCAGCCGGAGGTGATCGCCAAGGTCAGCGACTACGTGGCCTACGCCAACGCCAACAAGGACGCCACCGCCCTGATCGATCCGGAGATCGCCGGCGACGAGGGCGTGTACCCGCCGGCCGAGGTGCGCGCCAAGCTGGTCGACCCGGCGGCGCTGCCCGACGACGTGCAGCGCCAGCGCGTGCGTGCGTGGACGGCGATCAAGAGCGGCCGCTGAGCCCGGCCACCCGCGGCGCCGGTGCGAGGCCGGTGCCGTGACGGCGGGCGCGCCGGCGCGGGGGCGCAGGGTCCGTTGTCGCCGGCGCTGACCCAGCGATGGCGCGCAGGCTTCCCGACTGGGTCTGGCCCGAGCGGCTGGGGCGCGTGGACGTCGAGGCGGCGGTGCGCGCCTCGATCTGCGCGCTGCTGCCGCTGGTGCTGCTGGTGGCCTGCGGCCGCGGCGACCTGATCGTCTACACCGCCTTTCCCGCGTTCACCTCGCTCTACGGGCGCGGCGAGCGCTATCGCGACCGCATCGTCACCTTGCTGGTGGCCGGCGCCGGCTTCGTGCTGGTGATGTCGCTGGCGATGCTGGCCGCGACCGTGCCGTTGGACGGATGGCAGGCCACGGCGGTGCTGGCGACGCTGGCCGCGGCCGGCGTGCTGGTGTCCGAACGGATGCAGTGGGTGCCGTTCGGCGCCACCTTCCACGTGTTCGCCTTCGCGGTGGTGTCCTCGGTGCCGCTGGCGCCGGAGCAGGTCCCGGGGCGGCTGGGCCTGTCGATGGCGACGGTGGCGCTGTGCCTGGTGGTGGGAATGGCCGGACTGCTGCTGCGGCGCAGCCCGCCGCCGGTGCCGCGCGTCCCCCGGATCGCGCGCCGCGCCTGGCCCGGCTTCGCCGCGCTGCGCGAGGTACGGCGGCGCCCGGACGCCTGGCGCGATCCGGTGGCGTGGTGGGTCGCCGGCGAGGTCGCGGTGGCCGTGGCGCTGGCCATCGTGGTGGTCGAGGCGCTGGGCTTCGGACATGCCTACTGGGCGGCGGTGACGGTGGTGGCCTGCATGCCGCGTCCGCACAGCCGGCACTTCGTGGTCAAGACCGGGCACCGCGTGGTGGGTACCGCCCTGGGCGTGCTGGTCGCCGGCGCGCTGCTGGGCCTGCAGCCGCCGGCTTGGGTGCTGGTGCTGGCGGTGGGCGCCCTGCAGTTCGCCACCGAGCTGTTCGTGGGCCGGGTGTACTGGCTGGGCAATGTCTTCATCACCCCGCTGGCGCTGACCGTCGGCTACCTCGCGCAGGTGTCGGCGCTGGCGCCGCTGCTGGTCGACCGCCTGGTCGACACCCTGATCGGCGGCCTGGTGCTGCTGGCGGTGGAGTTCGCCGGCCGGCCGATGGCACGGCGGCTGCTGCACCATGCGGTGGTGGCGCCCATGCGCTGAGGCCGTGCACCGGCCGCGCACGAGTCGTACCATGCGCGCTTTCCGTGGGGTGGCGGCGTCCGTGGACGCGCCGCTCCGTCGTTACACAGGTCTCGCCGTCCATCGCACCGCGCGGCCGGGCCAGTCTGGAGAACCTGCCCATGGCTGCACCCGCACGCGCCACTCCGCCGGTCGAACCCTGGCGCGACGCGGCCGCGCAGCCCTTCGTCCGGATCGAAGGGGTCACCAAGACCTTCGGCAAGTTCTACGCCTGCGACGACATCTCGCTGGACATCTACCGCGGCGAGTTCTTCGCGCTGCTCGGAGGGTCCGGGTCGGGCAAGAGTACCCTGCTGCGGATCATGGCCGGCTTCGAGGCCCCCGACAAAGGCCGGGTGCTGATCGACGGCGTCGACGTGACCGCGCTGCCGCCCTACCAGCGGCCGGTCAACATGATGTTCCAGAGCTACGCGCTGTTCCCGCACATGAGCGTGGCCCAGAACGTCGCTTTCGGCCTGAAGCAGGACCGGCTGCCGGCCTCGGAGGTCGGCGAGCGCGTGCAGCAGATGCTGGACCTCGTCCAGCTCGGCCATCTCGGCAAGCGCAAGCCCGACCAGCTCTCCGGCGGCCAGCGCCAGCGCGTGGCCCTGGCGCGCGCGCTGGCCAAGCAGCCCAAGCTGCTGCTGCTCGACGAGCCGCTGGGCGCGCTCGACAAGCGCCTGCGCGAGCGCACCCAGTTCGAGCTGGTGAACATCCAGGAAAAGGTCGGCACCACCTTCATCATGGTCACCCACGACCAGGAGGAGGCGATGACGATGTCCTCGCGCATCGCGGTGATGGACGCCGGCCGCATCGTCCAGGTCTCCACCCCGGCGGCGCTGTACGAGTTCCCCGCCACGCGCTTCGTGGCCGAGTTCATCGGCGGCATCAACCTGTTCGAGGGCCGCGTGCTCTCGCACGATGCCGACGCCGGCCTCGTGCGCGTGCAGTGCGACCGGCTGGCCGAGCCGGTGCTGGCGCGGCATACCGATTTTCTTCCCGAGGGCACCGCGGTGAGCGTCGCGGTCCGCCCCGAGAAGATCGACGTGCACGAGCAGCGTCCGGCCGCCGACAACGTCGCGGTGGGCAAGGTGCGCGACATCGCCTACCTGGGCGACGTGTCGATCTACCACGTGCAGACCGAGGAAGGCGCCACCATCCGCGTCCAGGAAACCCACGTCGAACGCAGCTCCGAGCCGCACTACGACTGGGACGACACGCTGTGGCTGAGCTGGCCCGCCACCGGCGCGGTGGTGCTGGCCTCGTGAGCACGCCGCGCGCCGACGGAGCCTGGAGCTTCTGGGCGGACGTGGTCCGCAACCTGTTCGGGTTCTTCCGGGTGGTGCGCGACGAGTTCCGCACCCGCCGCGGCCGGCTGCTGGTGAAGCTGGTGCCGATGCTGTGGCTGGGGCTGTTCTTCGCGGTGCCGTTCCTGATCGTGGCCCGGATCAGCTTCGCCGAGGCGGTGTTCGGCCAGGTGCCGCCGTATACGCCGCTGCTCGAGCAGGCGGCCAACGGCGCGGTGTCGCTGCGGGTCCACATCTCCAGCTACGCGCTGCTGCTGCAGGACCCGCTGTACGTGGCCGCCTACCTGCGCTCGCTGCTGTTCGCCGGGGTGTCGACGCTGTTCTGCCTGCTGATCGGCTATCCGATGGCCTACGGCATCGCGCGGGCCAAGCCGGTGATGCGGCTGGTACTGATGATGCTGGTGATCCTGCCGTTCTGGACCAGCTCGCTGCTGCGCACCTACGCGATGATCGGGATCTTCAAGGCCAATGGCTGGCTGAGCGCGGCGCTCGCCGCGGTCGGCGTGCTGGACCCCGGCGAGGCGGTGCTGCACAGCAATCTCGCGGTCTATATCGGCATCGTCTACAACTACCTGCCGTTCATGGTGCTGCCGCTCGCGGCGACCCTGATGCGGCTGGACTTCACCCTGCTCGACGCCGCCTCCGACCTCGGCGCGCGGCCCTGGCAGGGCTTCCTGCGCATCACCCTGCCGCTGTCGATGCCCGGCATCATCGCCGGCTGCCTGCTGGTGTTCATCCCGGCGGTGGGCGAGTTCGTGATTCCCGACCTGCTCGGCGGCCCCGATGCGCTGACCATCGGCCGGGTGCTGTGGACCGAGTTCTTCACCAACCGCGACTGGCCGCTGGCCTCGGCGGTGGCGGTGGCCATGCTGCTGCTGATCGTGATCCCGACGCTGGTGTTCGAGTACCTCGAGAACCGGCGCGAGCAGCGCGAGGCGACCTCGTGAACCGGCGTCCGTGGTGGCTGTGGGCGGTGATCGTCGGCGGCTACGCCTTCCTCTACATCCCGATCCTGTCGGTGATCGTGTACTCGTTCAGCGCCTCGCGCCTGGCGACGGTGTGGGGCGGGTTCTCCATGCGCTGGTACGTGGCGCTGTTCGAGAACCAGCAGATCCTCGATGCGCTGTGGCGCAGCCTCACCATCTCGGCGACGGCGGCGACCGCGGCGGTGTTCCTGGGCACGGCCAGCGGCATGGCGCTGTCGCGCTTCGGGCGCTTCCCCGGGCGCGGCGTGCTGAGCCTGATGAACTCCGCGCCGATGGTGATGCCCGACGTGATGCTGGGCCTGTCCTCGCTGCTGCTGTTCGTCGCCCTGCAGCAGATGACCGGCTGGCCGCAGCGCGGCATGACCACGATCACCCTGGCGCACATCACGCTCACCACCTGCTACGTGACCGTGGTGGTGCGTTCGCGCCTGACCTCGCTCGACCGCAGCCTGGAAGAGGCGGCGATGGACCTGGGCGCGCGGCCGTGGCGGGTGTTCTTCCTGATCACGCTGCCGCTGATCGCGCCGGCCCTGCTGGCGGGCTGGCTGCTGGCCTTCACCCTGTCGCTGGACGACCTGGTGATCGCCAGCTTCACCTCGGGGCCGGGTTCGAGCACGCTGCCGATGCTGATCTACTCCAAGGTCAAGCTGGGCGTGACCCCGGAGATCAATGCGCTGGCGACCCTGATCATCGGCGTGGTGGCGGTGGGCGTGGCGGTGGCGGGCGTGTTCATGCACCGGCTGGACGCGCGCCGCGGGAGCGCCTGAAGGGGGGAGAGCGGATGGCCCGGGCGCCTGGTCGCAGCGATGTGGCCGAAATGGCCACCCCGCGCCGTTGTGCCTGGAATCGGCATGTCGCCGCAGATTGAGCACCCGATGCGGTTGCAGAACTTCCGATGCGCCTATGGGGCAAGTCTTCTGGCTGTCTGCCTCGTCACCGCCAGCCCCATGGCCGCTGGCCAGACGCCGGCGAGTGTGGAGCCATTGGCGATCGCCGCCGATGATGCACCCGCGCTGCCATACGACGCCGGCGCGCTGCGCCTGCTGGTACCGTCCGCCAGAACCGGCGGGGCCTATGCCCTGGTGGAACTGATCGAGCAGCCGCCTTACCGCACGCCCGCGCACGTGCATCCGCAGCTGGACGAGAGCTTCTACGTGCTCGAAGGGGCGCTGGCGCTGGAGATGGACGGCATTGCATACCGGCTGCCCGCGGGCTCGTATGTCGATATCCCCAGGGGCACGGTGCACTCTCAGGGCAGCGCCGATGGCCAACCCGTGCGTCTGCTGACCAGGCTGTCGCCGGGCGGCTTCGAGCAGTTCTTCCTCGACCGGGTGGAACTGGCCCGTTCGATCGGTCGCGACCATCACGACTTCCAGCAACGGATGATGGAGATCGTGCGCCGGTATCCGCAGTGGCTGGGGCCTGCGCCACCCGCGGAGGAGTGAGTCACGGCGTCGCTGTGCGGGGGAGTCCGTGTTGCTCTTGGCAACGGAATTTTCTCGCTGCCTGTCGCTCACCGCCTTTCGTTCTTTCGTTTCGCGCCTGTCGTCTCCCGCATCTGTCGTTTCCACGCCTGTCATTTCGACCGTAGGGAGAAATCTCCGTGCCGGATGACAGATCCCGCCCTGCGGTCGAGATGACAACGAAGGCGAGAACGGATTCTGCGATGAGGTGGCCAGCCTTGGCCTCCATGGACAGCAACTCCATGACCGGCGCGAAATGGACCCGCTCGATCAGCCTCCCGCAGCCTCCTGCACCCGCCCATGCGGCTTGACCGTGATCCGCGGACGCAGCCAGTCGGCGAAGGCGGATTCGTTCAGTGAACCTTCGGCCAGACCGAGGTACTGCGGATACAGTTCGTGGTCTTGCGCTTGCAGCGTGCCACCGTTGAGGACCACGAAGACTTCGCATGCGACGGCAGCCGTGCGCTTGTTGCCATCGACGAAGGGATGGTTGTGCGCAAGCCCGAAGGCGAGGCTGGCCGCCAGGGCGGCAAGATCGGGCGGGGGATCGCCGTAGGCATACAGCTGCTGGGGGCGGGCGAGGGCGGAATCGAGAAGCGCCTCGTCGCGCACTCCGCTGCCGCCGCCGTGTTCGGCGAGTTGGCGGTCGTGGATGGCCAACGCCAGTGGCTTGCTGATCCAGATGGTCATGGCTACTGGGCCAGCTTGTTGAGCAGCGTCCGGCGCTTGCGCATGACCTCTTCGGCCACCTCCATCTGCGCGGCCAGTTCGGGATCGAAGGCGGTCAGGCGGATGCCGTCGGGGGTTTCCAGCGCGTACAGCTCGTCGCCCTTGCCCAGACGCAGGCGGGCGAGCAGTTCCTTGGGGAGGATGACGCCGGCGGAGTTGCCGATGGCGGTGATCTTGAGCCTCATAGGGGCATCCCATTGTTATAACGAACGTTATATTCCGCCTCGCCAGCCTTGCCTGCAAGTGAAAGCGGAACTTTGTCCAGTCTCGCGCCGTGCGCCGGAAGGGTGTACAAATGTACACCCATGAACTCTGCCGACTCCCTGCCGCCGCAACGCGCCGCCGTGCTGGCCTTCCTGCGCCACGAGCTGGCCGCGGGCCGGGCCCCGAGCCTGGCCGAGATCGCCCACGCCTTCGGCTTCGCCTCGCGCAATGCCGCGCAGAAGCACGTGCAGGCCCTGGTCGCCGAGGGCCTGCTGGAGCAGGAGAGCGGGCGCAAGCGCGGCCTGCGCCTGCCCGGGCGCCCGGACCAGCTGCCGCTGCCGGTGCTGGGCCAGGTGGCGGCGGGTACGCCGATCGGTGCCGACATCGGCAGCGACGAGCTGCTGCTGCTCGACCACGCGCTGTTTTCCGACAGGCCCGACTACCTGCTCAAGGTGAAGGGCGACTCGATGCGCGACGACGGCATTTTCGACGGCGACCTGGTGGCGGTGAAACGCAGCAGCGAGGCCCGCAACGGCCAGGTGGTGGTGGCGCGCATCGACGGTGAGGTCACGATCAAACGGCTCGAGCGCGGGCGCGCGCGTGTCCGCCTGTTGCCGCGCAATCCCGAGCACCAGCCGATCGAGGTGCGCCCAGGCCAGGACTTCGCCATCGAAGGCGTGTACTGCGGCCTGGTGCGCAGGGGCTGAGCATGTCGGCCGTGGTCGCCCTCGACACCCTGCTGGCCGCGCGCACGCTGTGGCATGCCGGGCGCAGCGCGGTCATCGCCGCGGACGGCGAACCGACCGGGCATGCCGCGCTCGACGCGCTGCTGCCGCAGGGCGGCTGGCCGCGGCGCGCGCTGACCGAACTGCTGCTGCCGGCCGACGGGGTGGGCGAGCTGTCGCTGCTGCTGCCGACGCTGGCGCGCTGCACGCAGGCTGGCGAACGCGTGGTGCTGGTGGCGCCGCCCTATGTTCCCTATGCGCCGGCCCTGCAGGCGGCGGGCGTGGACCTGTCGCAGCTGCGCATCATCGAAGCCGCGCCGCGCGATGCGCTGTGGGCGTTCGAGCAGTGCCTGCGCAGCGGCAGCTGCTCCGCGGTGCTGGGCTGGCCGCAGCAGGCCGACGCGCGCGTTTTGCGCCGCCTGCAGGTTGCCGCCGATACGGGCCAGTGCCTGGGCTTCGCCCTGCGCGACCGCCGCCACCTCGCCAACCCCTCGCCGGCGGCGCTGCGCCTGGAAGCGGTGCGCGCGGAACGCGGCATCGCCTGGCAGGTGCGCAAGTGCCGCGGTGGGCCGGTGCCGGCGATGCCGTTCGTGGTCGAACACCATCAGGATCCATCGCACCTTGCCAGCGATGTTCCGGCGCGCCGCGAGCTCAATACTCCCTCCCCCGTTCGCGGGGGGCGAGGGCAGGCCGCTTGCGCGGCACCGCCGCGCGACCTGACCGAGCGCCCGGCGTGCTACGCCGGGCCGGACGGGCTGGGGTGGGGGCCGGCCCGCCGCGACGCTCCCCCCCGCGCCTCCGGCGCGCTCCCATCCGCCTTCGGCACCTTCCCCCGCGAGCGGGGGAAGGGAAGGGCAATAGATCCATCACACTTGACCAGCGAAGTCCCGGCGCGCCGTATCGCCAACGCTCCCTCCCCCGTTTGCGGGGGAGGGCTGGGGTGGGGGCAGGCCGGTCGCGACGACATCACACGCACCTTCGACGCGCCCCCATCTGCCTTCGGCGCCTTCCACGAACGGAGGAAGGACAGGTCCCTGCCTGGCATCGAACCCGATCCCCCACGCGTGGCCATCGATGTCCCGATGCGTCGCATGGCCAGTGTCTCTTCCAGCCCGCAGCAAGAACTGCAGTTCGTTGCTGTCCCTGCGCCGCTCGCGCGTGACTGACGCCAATGCTCTGGGCCTGCGTACTGCTGCCGCAACTGGCGCTGGATGGCGTCCTCCGGCGTCTGCCTGACCCCGATGCGCCGCTGGCGCTGGTGACCGGGCCTGCGCAGCTGCGCAGCCTGCATGCAGTGAATGCCGCCGCTGCCGAAGCCGGGCTCCGCCCCGGCATGCGCCTGACCGCCGCGCATGCGCTGCTGCGCGATTTCGCGATGGTCGAACACGACCCGCAGGCCGAGGCGCGCTGGCAGCGTTTCCTCGCCGCCTGGGCCTATCGCCACAGTTCGCTGGTGAGCGCGCAGTGGCCGGGCTGCATCGTGCTGGAGGTGCGCGGTAGCTTCCGCCTGCTCGGGCCCTGGCCAGGGATCGAACGCCGCCTGCGCGGGGAGCTGGCCGCGCTGGGCTTCGAACACCGCATCGCGCTGGCGCCCACGCCGCGCGCCGCGCATGTCTTCGCCGGCCTGCGCGACGGCCTGGCGCTGATGCATGGCGAGGCCATGCGTACCACCCTCGACCGCGTCCCGGTGCGACACGCGCGCCTGCCGGAAGACAGTGGCGAACGCCTGCAGCGCATGGGGGTGCGCCATCTGGGGGCTTTGCGCGCGCTGCCGCGCGACGCGCTGCGCCGCCGCTTCGGCCTGCCGGTGCTCGAGCACCTCGACCGGCTCTACGGCAAGGCCGACGACCCGCTGTCGTGCTATGCGCCGCCCGACCATTTCGACGCACGCGTCGAACTCGGCTACGAGGTCGAGAGCCACATGGCGCTGCTGTTCCCGCTGCGACGGCTGGTCGGCGACCTGTGCACCTTCCTGTCGATGCGTGACGGCGGCGTGCAGCGCTTCGTGCTGCGGCTGGAGCACGAGACCGGGCATACCGACGTCGAAGTCGGCCTGCTCTCGGCCGAGCGCGATGCGGCGATGCTGTTCGAAGTCACCCGCAGCCGGCTGGAGAAGGTACGGCTCGAACGCCCCGTGGTCGGCGTGCGCCTGCTTGCGCGCGAACTGCCGCCGTTCGCACCGGCCTCGCGCGACCTGTTCGACACCCGCAGCCAGCAGCAGCTGCCCTGGCCGCAGCTGCGCGAACGCCTGCGCGCACGCCTGGGCGACGAGGCGGTGTACGCGGTGGCGCCCTCGGGCGATCCGCGCCCCGAACGGGCCTGGAAACGGATGGGCGACGCCGCGGCCGTGGTCGACGAGGCGCCCCCGCGCCCGCCGCGTCCGTGCTGGCTGTTGCCGCGCCCGGTCCCGCTGCGCGATCCGCGCCCGCGCATCGTCTCGGGCCCCGAACGCCTGGAAAGCGGCTGGTGGGACGGCGGGGATGCGCGCCGCGACTACTACGTCATCGAGACTTCGCAGGGACAGCGTGCGTGGGCCTTCGCGCCTGCGGGCGAGCAGGGCGGCTGGATGCTGCAGGGGTGGTTTTCGTGAGCGTCGGAGTGCGCGCTCTGCTCCTTCCTTCGCTCGCGGGAGGCTGGGGTGGGGGCGACATTCGCCGCGTTGCCCAACGCGCGCTTCGCGCGCGCCCCCATCCCAGCCTTCCCCCGCACGCGGGGGAAGGGGCGAAAGCAGGGGCGCGTGGGGTGGGCTTTGCTCCCTCCCCCGCTTGCGGGGGAGGGTTGGGGGTGGGGGTTGCCGGAGACTGCGCCCCGTGACTGACCACGACGATGTCGATCGCGATACCCCCGGCGGCCGCCCACCACGCGCCTGGGAAACCGCGCAGCGCCTGCGCGGGTTGGCTTTGGCCGCCAACGACGATGCGCCGGTCGAGGACGGACTGCCGGCCTACGCCGAACTGCACTGCCTGTCGGATTTCTCCTTCCTGCGCGGCGCCGCCAGCGCCGAGGAACTGTTTTCGCGCGCGGCGCAGTGCGGTTACGAGGCGCTGGCGATCACCGACGAATGCTCGCTGGCGGGCATCGTGCGTGGGCTCGAAGCGGCGCGCGAAACCGGCGTGCAGCTGATCGTCGGCAGCGAGTTCACCCTCGACTGCGGCCTCAAGTGCGTGCTGCTGGTGGAGACGCCGGCCGGCTACACGCGCCTGTGCGAGCTGATCACCACCGCGCGCCGCGCCGTCACCGGCAAGGGCTACCGGCTCACGCGCGATGACGTGGAACGCCACGTCGGCGACGTCGATCCGGCCCTGTGCGGCCTGTTCGCGCTGTGGGTGCCGGGGCGCGAGGTCGACCTGTCCCAGGGCGAATGGCTGCGTGGGGTGTTCGCCGATCGCGCCTTCCTCGCGGTGGAACTGCACCGCGAACACGACGACGTCGCGCGCCTGGCGCAGTTGCTGGACGTGGCGGCCATGCTCGGCCTGCAGCCGCTGGCCGCCGGCGACGTGCACATGGACGTGCGCCGCCGTCGCGCGCTGCAGGACACCATGACCGCGATCCGTCACAACAGTACGCTGGCCGAATGCGGCGCGCAGCTGTTCCGCAACGGGGAGCGCCACCTGCGCACGCGCCGCGCGCTGGGCAATATCTACGGCGCGGCACTGATGGACGCGGCGGTGCAGCTCGCGCGGCGCTGCACGTTCGACCTGATCAAGGACCATCGTTACGCCTATCCGGTGGAACTGGTGCCCGAAGGCCATACCCCCACCACCTGGCTGCGCGAACTCACCCGTCGCGGCCTGCATGAGCGCTGGCCCGAAGGTGCGCCGGTGGAGGTGATCGCCCAGATCGACGACGAACTCGCCCTGATCGCCAAGCTCAGGTACGAGGCCTTCTTCCTGACCGTCGAGGACATCGTCCGTTTCGCGAAGTCGCGGGAGATCCTGTGCCAGGGCCGCGGTTCCTCGGCCAATTCGGCGGTGTGCTTCGCCCTCGGGATCACCGTGGTCAACCCGGCCGAGAGCCGGCTGCTGATGGCGCGCTTCCTGTCGGAGGAGCGCAACGAGCCACCCGATATCGACGTCGACTTCGAGCACGAGCGCCGCGAGGAAGTGCTGCAGTACGTCTATGCCAAGTACGGCCGCCATCGCGCCGCGCTGGCCGCCACCGTGATCCGCTATCGCGGCAAGAGCGCGGTGCGCGACGTGGCCAAGGCTTTCGGCCTGCCGCCCGACCAGCTCTCGCTGCTGGCCGACTGCTTCGGCTGGGGCAACGGCGAGTCGCCGATGGAGCAGCGCCTGCGCGAGGCCGGCTTCGATCCGGACAACCCGCTGATCCAGCGGGTGCTGGCGCTGACCATGCAGCTGCGCGACCACCCGCGCCATCTCTCCCAGCACGTCGGTGGTTTCGTGATCAGCGATGCGCCGCTGTCGACCGTGGTGCCGGTCGAGAACGCCTCGATGCCCGAGCGCAGCATCATCCAGTGGGACAAGGACGACCTGGAGACGATGAAGCTGCTCAAGGTCGACTGCCTGGCCCTGGGCATGCTCACCTGCATCCGCAAGGCGGTGGAACTGGTGGAGCGCCATCGCGGCTACGAGGTGGACCTGGCAAGGCTGCCCACCGACGACGCGCCCACCTTCGAGATGATCCAGGCCGCCGACACTGTCGGCGTGTTCCAGATCGAATCGCGCGCGCAGATGAGCATGCTGCCGCGGCTCAGGCCGGAGAAGTACTACGACCTGGTGGTGGAGGTGGCGATCGTGCGTCCGGGCCCGATCCAGGGCGACATGGTGCATCCCTACCTGCGGCGCCGGCAGGGCAAGGAGGCAGTGACCTATCCCTCGGACGGGGTGAAGGAAATCCTGGGGCCGACCCTCGGCATTCCGCTGTTCCAGGAACAGGTGATGGAGCTGGTGATCCATGCCGGCTATAAGCCGCACGAGGCCGACAACCTGCGTCGCTCGATGGCGGCCTGGCGGCGCGGCGGCGACATGGAGCCGCACCGCATCCGCATCCGCGAACTGATGGTGGGCAAGGGATATGCACCCGAGTTCATCGACCAGATCTTCGAGCAGATCAAGGGTTTCGGCTCCTACGGTTTCCCGCAGAGCCACGCCGCCTCGTTCGCCAAGCTGGTCTACATCAGTTGCTGGCTCAAGCGGCACGAACCTGCGGCCTTCTACTGCGCCCTGCTCAACGCGCAGCCGATGGGCTTCTACTCCCCCAGCGAAATCGTGCAGGACGCCCGCCGCAGCCGCAGCGGCCGCGCCAGCGTCGAGGTGCTGCCGGTCGACGTGGGCTGCAGCGACTGGGACTGCACCCTCGAAGGCGGCGGTGTCTATCGCGGTAACGACGGCGGGCAGGCGGCGATCCGCCTGGGCTTCCGACAGATCAAGGGCATGTCCGAGGCCATGGCCAGGGCCATCGTCGCGGCCCGCGCGCAGCGCCCGTTCGCCGACGTGCGCGACCTGTGCCTACGCGCGGGCCTGGACGAGAAGGCCCGCACTGCGCTGGCCGAGGCCGGCGCGCTGGCCTCGTTGGCGGGACATCGCCACGCCGCGCGCTGGGCCGTGGCCGGGATCGAGCGCCAGCGCCCGCTGCTGCCGGGCAGCCCCGACGAGGACGAGATCGCGCTGCCCGCGCCTTCGGCCGGCGAGGAGGTGGTGTCGGACTACCGCAGCACCGGGTTGACGCTGGGCGCGCACCCGCTGTCGCTGATCCGCGAACGCCTGCGCGCGCAGCGGGTGCTCGACTCGCGCCAGCTGCTGGAACTGCCGCACGGGCGCGGCGCCTTCGCCGCCGGCATCGTCACCCAGCGCCAGCGACCGGCCACGGCCAAGGGCACGATCTTCGTCACCCTCGAGGACGAGCACGGCATGGTCAACGTGGTGGTGTGGGCGCACCTGGCGCTGCGCCGGCGCAAGGCCCTGCTCGGCGCGCGCCTGCTGGGCGTGCGCGGGCGCTGGGAACAGGTCGATGGCGTCCGCCACCTGATTGCGCGCGACCTGCAGGACCTGACCGGCCTGCTCGGCCAGGTGCGCACCAGCTCGCGGGATTTCCGCTGATGAAGGCGCTGCGCACTGCTTCGCTGGCCGACGACCTGTTCGCGCCGTCCATGCTGCAGCTGGTGGACGATGCACAAGGTGGCGCGCGCTACTGGCCGGGCGTGGTCGACCCGGCCACCGCCCGGCGCTGGTTCGACGCGCTGGTGGAGGACGCGGAGTGGCGCCACCTGCGCCGGCCCATGTACGACCGCATGGTCGACGTGCCGCGCCTGCTGGCGTCCTACCAGGTCGACGATCTGCCCGGCCATCTGCCGCTTTCGGCGATGCTCGACTGCGTGCGGCGCCACGTCCCCGCGCCCTTCACCTCGATCGGCATGAACTGGTACCGCGACGGCAACGACAGCGTCGCCATGCACGGCGACAAGCTGCACCTGCTTGGCGACGGCCATCCGATCGCCATCCTGTCGCTGGGCGCGCCGCGGAGGATGCTGATCCGCGCGATCGACGATCACTCGGACCGCGTCGCGGTCGACCTCATGCCGGGCAGCCTGCTGGCGATGAGCCATGCGATGCAGCGCACGCACGAGCACGGGATCCCGAAGGTGAGGGAGGCGGGGGCGAGGATCAGTGTGGTGTTCCGGGCCAGGGGACAGTAGCCCGGCCGCAAACTGTCTTTCGCCTTTCGCCTTTCGCCTTTCGCCTTTCGCCTTTCGCCTTTCGCCTTTCGCCTTTCGCCTTTTGCCGTTTGTCTTTGCGGTTGCGGTTGCGGTTGCGGTTGCCTTTGACGTTCGAGCCGTAAAGCGAGCCGAGCACCGCAGGCGGAGGTGGCCGAAGAGGGGCCCATGTCTGAGCGCAGCGAGTTTGGGCCCCGTGCCGCCTCCGGCGAGGAGCGCAGGGCACGGCGCCGCGCAGCGGCGACGGCTCGCGTCCGGCGGAAAGGGCTTTTGGTTCCTTTTAGCCCGTCAAAAGGAACTCGCACGCGCGGCGGGCGAAAGCTCTGCTCCTGCCTTGCTTCCCGCTTTCCAGAAGGCAGAAGGTCAAGGGCAACAGCTTCCGCGCTGTCGCGCGCCTTACTTCTGTCTTGGCAAAAGTAAGCACGGAGCAGCGCAGCAGCGAAGAACGGCGAAGCCGGCCCAAAGGTCGAGCGCAACGCGCGAGTCAAACCGCCTCCGCCTGGACGCGAGCCGGTCCAGCTGCGCCGGTCCGGTCCCCTGCGCTTCTCAGGCGTCGGGGCACGCGGCCCAAACTCGCTGCGCTCAGACATGGGTCGCTCTACGGCCCCGCCGCCCTGCGATGCTCGGCTCGCTTTACGACTCGAGGATCAGGAGCAAGAACAGGGCCCAGAACAGCAGCAGCAACAGCGATAAGGACAACGAAGCGCAACAGCGAGGGGCAACAACGAGGGGCAGGGGCGGCCTCAGGCCGCCTCCACCTCTTCATCCATCCACACCTTCCTGTACGCCGGGCGCGCCTGGAACGCCTGCAGCCAGCGCTGCACGTTCGCGTGCCCGCCCGCATCCACCCCGCAATAGGTGCTGTACGTCACCACGCTCGCCACGATCAGGTCGGCCAGGGAGAAATCGTCGCCGAGCAGGAAGGGCGACTTCGCCAGCTGCGCATCGAGCCGGCCCAGGGCCGCGTCCAGGCGCGCCAGCACGTCGGCGGCGAGCGGGGCGTGGTGCAGCCTCGGGTCCGCGTGTGGGCTCTGCGCGAAATTCAGCGTCGAAACAAGGGCGCCGTAGCTGACATACGCCCAAGTGCTCCACGACAGCGCGACCAGCCGCTGCGGCGTGCCGGATGCCGGCCACAGGCCGCGTTCGACGCCGTGCCGGTCGCCCAGCCACTGCAGGATCGCCAGCGCCTCGTACAGCGGCGTGCCGTCGACCACCAGGGTCGGGACCACGCCATGCGGGTTGATCGCAAGGTAGGCCGGGGATTTCTGCTCGCCGCTGGCCAGGTCGAACTGCACGATGTCGGCGTCGAGGCCGAGTTCGGCGAGGGCATGCTGGACGGGGACGGCGCTGGACATCGGGGCGGCGAAGAGCTTCAGGGTCATGGCGGTCGCTCCTGTGGATGGCGGGGCCGGCGTGCGTGGCCGGACGTGGAACAGGCTAGGCCCCCATTGCGGACAGGTTCGGTCCGCAATCCATGCCATCCTGCGGCCATGCTCCAGACCTCATCGCGCCTGCTGCGCCTGCTTTCCCTGCTGCAATCGCGTCCGTTCTGGCGCGGCCGTGAACTCGCCGCGCGCATGGACGTCACCGAACGTACCGTGCGCCGCGACATCGACCGCCTGCGCAGCCTCGGCTATCCGGTGGACGCGAGCGCGGGCATGGCCGGCGGCTACCAGCTCGCCGCGGGCAGCAACCTGCCGCCGCTGCTGCTGGAGGACGACGAAGCGCTGGCCGTGTCGCTGGGCCTGCGCCTGGCCACCGCCGGCACCGTGCAGGGCATGGAGGAAGCGGCGCTGCGCGCCTTCGCCAAGCTCGAGCAGGTGATGCCGGCGAGGCTGCGCACGCGCGTGCGCAACCTGCATGCGGCCGTGCTGCCGATCGGCCCCGATGGTCCCGGCGTGCCCTACGACCGGCTCGCCGCCCTCGCGCAGGCCTGCCGCGCGCTGCAGCGGCTGGAGTTCGACTACGCCGACCAGGAGGGCCGCGCCAGCGTGCGCCAGGTCGAGCCGCACGCGCTGGTCTCCACCGAAGCCCGCTGGTACCTGCTGGCCTGGGACCTCGGTCGCGGCGACTGGCGCACCTTCCGTGTCGACCGCATCGCCGGCTTGCCGAGGGGGGGCGAACGCTTCCTGCCGCGCAAGGTGCCGGGCGGGGATGCGGCCGTCTTCGTCTCGCGCGCGATCTCGGTGCAGCCCTATGCGCTGAAGGCGCGCATCGTCCTGCACGCGCCCTTGGCGCGGATGCGCGAACGCATCCCGCCCTCGGTCGGCCATCTCTCCGCCTGCGATGCCGGCAGCTGCGTGCTGGAGACCGGTGCGCAGCGGCCCGACGTGCTCGGATTCCACCTGGCCATGCTCGGCGTGGACTTCAGCGTGCTCGAGCCGGTCGAGCTGCGCGAACACATGCGCGCGATGGCGCGGCGGCTGCGCAGGGCGGGCGCGGGCGAGCCCCGGGCCCCGGAGCCGCGCTCGCACCGATCTTGAGCGGACGCGTGGTCAGGCGTGGCGCCGCACCCAGTCCAGATAGGCGTCCATCCAGCCCTGCAGGAAGTCGCGACTGCCCTCGGCGATGTCGGCGCCATCGAGCACGTCGTCGGCCTTGAGGAAGGCCTCGGGCTGGCCCAGGGTCGGCATGTCGAGATAGGCGAGGATGGTGCGCAGGTGCTGCTGCGCCGCAGCGGTGCCGATCGCACCGATGGACACGCCGATGATGCCGGCCGGCTTGTCCGGGAAGGCGCTATCGCCGTACGGGCGCGAGGCGTGGTCGAGCGCGTTTTTCAGCACGCCGGGAATCGATCGGTTGTATTCGGGCGTCACGAACAGCAGGCCGTCGGCCTCGCGGATGCCCTGCTTGAGTCGGGTGACCGGAGGCGGCGGCGAATCGTCGTCGTCCTGGTTGTACAGCGGCAGGTCGTCGATGCGCAGCCGGCGGAACTCGACGTCGTCGGGTGCGAGCTTGGCGAGGGCGTCGGCCAGCCGCGCGTTGAACGAATCCTGGCGCAGGCTGCCGACGATCACGGCGATGGTGAGCGACATGGGGAACTCCGGTAACGGCCGCGGGCCGGACCGTCCGGGGCTGCGCGGCGCGCCAAAGATGGACGCGCCCGCGTGAACGCCGTGTCGGCAGGCCCTCCCGTCGCGGCGCTTTGACGCAGGCGGGGCCAAGCTGGCCACGCGCCACATGGAAACCACGATGCAATCCAGGCACCTGCGCTTCGGAAAAGGCTTCCGGCCGGTCTTCGCGGTCCGCAAGGTCCAGGCGGCGGAGATGGTGATCCCGCCGGGCGGCAGCGAAGGTGGGCCCGACAACTACCACCGCGGCGCGGACCAGTGGATCTACGTGGTGGCGGGCTCGGGCCTGGCCATCGTCGACGGCGCGCGACGCAAGCTGCGGGAAGGCAGCCTGCTGGTCATCGAACGCGGCGAGCGCCACGAGATCCGCAACACCGGGCACGGGCTGCTGAAGACGCTCAACTTCTATTCGCCCCCGGCCTATACCGACGGCGGGAATCCACGGCCCCCCGGGCGGCGCGCGGCGCGCAAGCGTGCAGGCTGAGCGCGCCGCGCCACCGGCAACGCAGGGCGCCGCAGGACCGAGGCAGTTGCGCCGCCCCCCGTGCGTTGGCATGGTGCGGTGACCTGACCGGAGCGCGATCCTTCGATGCCTCCATCGCCACGTTCCAAGCGGTCCCGCGGTTCGGTCTCCAAGGTGGCGGCCGTCGGGGTGACGGTGGGCCTGCTGATGATGCTGGGACTGGGCCTGTTGCTGTGGCAGGACCGGGGCACGCGCATCGCGGGGGGCCAGCGCCAGGCGCTTGCCCTGTCCACCGGCGTGGACCGCCTGCTGCGGCAGGAACTCGGCAGCCTCGAACGCGCCCTGGGGGGGATCAGCGCCGATGCCGCCCGTTACGGGGATCGGGCGCCGGAGCAGGCCGATGCGCTGCTGCGCGACGCGATCGCGGGCGTGGTGGCACGGCGAGCCGAACTGGCCTCGGTCGTGCTGGTCGACGCGCAGGGCCGTGCCCTGGCCGAAGGCGGACAGGGCGACGAAGACCTGCCGCAGTGGTCCGCGCGTGCGCACGGACAACTGGCGGTAGGCGGCCTGGAGCCGGACGGGCAGGGCGGCTGGCGATTGCGCGTGGCCCTGCCGTTCGACGATGGCCGCTGGCTGCTGGGCCGTCTGCATACGGTGGCCATCGAACGGATGATCGACGACCTCGACGTCGGCCGCGAAGGGCAGGTCACCGTGCTCGACCGCAACGGCGTGGTGATCGCACGGTCGCCCGACGCCGACCGCCATGTCGGCAGGCGCACGCGGCTGCCTCCGGAACTGCGCGACGCGCGCGGCACCACCTCCGGGTTGCGCGTGAGCCAGATCGACGGGGTGGCGCGCCTGTCCGGGTTCAGCGCGACCAGCGGCTACGACCTGATCGTGGTCGCGGGCCTGGGCGTGCGCGAGGCGCTGGTGCCCTGGTATCGCAATGTATCGCTCGCGATCGGCTTCCTGCTCCTGTACTGGCTGGGCATGGGCTATTTCCTGCGGCGGCTGGCGAAGGGCGAGCGGGTGCGCGAGGCGCTGCTGTCCGAACTGGAGGAACAGGCCGACTGGCTCGACCAGGCGCAGCGCGCCTCGCGCACCGGCGTGTGGCGGATGGAAGCCGACGGCGAGCGCATCAAGGTTTCCGCGCACATGGCCGCGCTCTACGGTTTCGAGCCCAAGGGCGGGGTGATGCCGCTGGCGGACTTCTTCGCGCGCATGCACCCGGACGACCGCGACGAGGTCGAGCGTGCCTTCGCCCGGACGCTGGAGGCGGGAGAGCCCTACCAGGCGGAGTTCCGCGTGCACCCGCGCCCGGGCGTGGAACGCTGGCTGCGCAAGCGCGGGGGACTGGTCTCCGACAGCCAGGGCACCGCACGGGTGTCGGGCACCGTGGTGGACGTCACCGAGGGCCACGAGGCGCAGGCGCGCATCGAGCGCGCGGAAGCCCAGTTCCGGGCGCTGTTCGAGCGCAACCCCCTGCCGTTCTGGGTGTTCGACGAACAGACGCTGCGCTTCCTGGCGGTCAACGACGCGGCCGTGGCCTCGTACGGCTACAGCGAAGCCGAGTTCCGCCGCATGACGATCCTCGACATCCGCCCGCGGGACGAGCGCGCGAAAGTGGAGGCGTCGATGGCGCAACGCGGCCCGCGCGAGGACGTGGACGGTATCTGGAGCCACGTGCGGCGCGACGGCAGCCGCCTGGACGTGCGTGTGTTCAGCAGCGGCATCGAGTTCGCAGGCCGGCCGGCGCGGCTGGTCCTGGCCGAGGACGTCAGCGATCGCGTGGCCTACGAGCGCGACCTCGCCTGGCGCGCCAGCCACGACGACCTGACCGGCCTGTCGCGCCTGTCCAGCCTGATCGAAGAGGTCAACGCGCGCCATGTCCCGGGGACGCGCTACGCGGTGGCCTTCGTCCGCATCCGCGGGATGGAGCTGATCGCGCCGACGCTGGGCGCGCATACCAGCGAGCTGCTGCTGCGCGAAGTGGCCGCGCGCATCGATGAAGTGGGGCGCAGGTTCGGCCTGAGTGGATTCTGGCCGGGCGAGTCGTTCGTGGTCGTGGCGCTGGACGCGGCCCGCCGCGAGGAGATGCTGGCGGCGCTCGAGGAAATGGTGTCGGTGCCGGTGGACACCGAGGGCGGCGCGCATCCGGTCGAGGCCTCGATCGGCATCGCCGAGGGACCGGAAGACGGCCAGGGTGCCGAGCAGGTCATCGGCCACGCGGCACTGGCGGCGCTGCAGGCGCGGCGCGAGCAACTTCCGCTGTTGCCCTACGACGGCGGCATGGCCGAGCAGGCGACCGAACGCATCGCGCTGGCGAGGCAGCTGCGCAGCGCGCTCGACCAGGGCGAGTTCGAACTGCACTACCAGCCGATCCGGCGCGTCGCCGACGGCCGCGTGGTGGCGCTGGAGGCGCTGCTGCGCTGGCGGCACGAGGGGCGGATGGTGTCGCCGGCGGTGTTCGTGCCGCTGGCCGAGGCCTCGGGCCTGATCGTGCCGATCGGGTGCTGGGTCCTGGAGCAGGCCGCGCGCTGCCATGCGCGGCTGGGGGAACGCGCGCTCGGAGGAGTCTCGATCGCGGTCAACGTCTCGGCCGTGCAGTTGCTGGGCGACACGCTGACCTCCGTGGTGCGCCAGGTGCAGCGGGAATACGCACTTTCGCCCGGAGCGCTGCACGTGGAGCTGACCGAGAGCGTGGTGCTGCGCCAGCCGCAGACGGCCCGCGCGCGCATGCTCGAACTGCGCGAGGCGGGAGTGTCGATCTCGATCGACGATTTCGGTACCGGCTTCTCCAGCATGGCCTACCTGCGCGACCTGCCGCTGGACTATCTCAAGATCGACCGCAGCTTCGTGCAGGGCGTGCACGCCGACGAACGCAACGCCTCGATCTGCCGCGCCCTGATCGCACTGGCGCACGGGCTGGGCCTCGGCACGATCGCCGAGGGGGTGGAACAGCCGGAGGAACTGGACTGGCTGCGCGCGAACGGCTGCGACCAGGCCCAGGGCTACCTGCTGGGCAGGCCCGCACCGCTGGCGGAGGTGCTCGACGCGATCTCGTCGGCCGGTGCATGACGGGCCGCGAACCGGTTGCGCGCCCGCGCATCGGTTCGCATCCGTCAAGTGCGGCGCGAAAAGACTTGCATTGCGCAACGACTTCCGCATCGGCGCGCACGGCTGCCCGCGACTTATCCACGCTGGCTGTGGACAACGTTGTGGAACGGCCATTGAACAATCGTCGCCAGCCCGCGTGGCGCCATGGCCGGGGACGGTTTGGCGAAAACAACGCCAATGCCGCAAACGCGAACCGCCCCTTGCGGGGCGGTTGCGCGTGTGCTTGCGGAGGTGGCGAAAAAACCGTCAGGCCTCCGCCGCTTCCTCCTTGAAGGCATCCACCGGGATGCAGGCGCAGAACACGTTCTTGTCGCCGTGGACATTGTCCACGCGCGCCACCGGCGGCCAGTACTTCTGCTGGCGCAGGCTGGGCAGCGGGAACGCAGCGAGCTCGCGCGGATAGGCATGCGTCCACTCGCTCGCCGCCACCGCGTCGGCGGTGTGCGGCGCGTTCTTGAGCGGGTTGTCCTCGCGGTCGAGCTTGCCTTCCTCGATGGCGCGGATCTCGTCGCGGATCTGGATCATCGCATCGATGAAGCGGTCCAGCTCGTGCAGCGATTCGCTTTCGGTCGGTTCCACCATCAGCGTGCCCGCGACCGGGAAGCTCAGCGTCGGCGCGTGGAAGCCGAAGTCGATCAGGCGCTTGGCCACGTCCTCGGCGGTGACGCCGGTGGCCTTCTCCAGCGGACGCAGGTCGAGGATGCACTCGTGCGCCACCAGGCCGTTGCGGCCGGTGTAGAGCGTGCGGTAGTGCGGGGCCAGGCGGCGCGAGATGTAGTTGGCGTTGAGCAGGGCCACCTGGGTGGCCTTGCGCAGGCCGGGTGCGCCCATCATCGCGATGTACATCCAGCTGATCGGCAGGATCGACGCGCTGCCGTGCGTGGCGGCCGACACCATGCCCACCGCGCCGCTCGCATCCTTGTGCCCGCGCGGCAGGAACGGCGCGAGGTGCGACTTGACCGCGCAGGGGCCCACGCCCGGGCCGCCGCCGCCGTGCGGAATGCAGAACGTCTTGTGCAGGTTGAGGTGGGACACGTCCGAGCCCCACTTGCCGGGCTTGGCCAGGCCGACCAGCGCGTTCATGTTGGCGCCGTCGGTGTACACCTGCCCGCCGTGCTGGTGGACGATCTCGCAGATCTCGACCACGTCCTCCTCGAACACGCCGTGCGTGGACGGGTAGGTCATCATGATCGCGGCCAGGTTGGCCGAATGCTTGGCGGCCTTGGCGCGGATGTCCTCGACATCGATGTTGCCGTTGGCGTCGCACTTGGTCACCACGACCTTCATGCCGCACATCTGCGCAGAGGCCGGGTTGGTGCCGTGCGCCGACTCGGGGATCAGGCAGATGTCGCGATGGCTCTCGCCGCGCGAAGCGTGCCAGGCGCGGATCGCCAGCAGGCCGGCGTACTCGCCCTGGGCGCCGGAATTGGGCTGGAAGCTCACCGCGTCGTAGCCGGTGATCTCGACCAGCATCGCCTCCAGCGAGGCCACCAGCTCCTGGTAGCCGCGCGTCTGCGCGGCCGGGGCCAGCGGGTGGATGTTGGCGAACTCGGGCCAGGTGATCGGGATCATCTCGGCCGTGGCGTTGAGCTTCATGGTGCACGAGCCCAGCGGAATCATCGTGCGGTCCATCGCCAGGTCCTTGTCGGCCAGGGCGCGCAGGTAGCGCAGCAGCTCGTGCTCGCTGTGGTGGGTGTTGAACACCGGATGCTGCAGGAACTTCGACTCGCGCAGCAGGGCCTGCGGCAGCGCATCGGCCACCTCGGCATCGAGCGCGTCGATGGCGCCGCCGTCGAGCGAGGTGCCGAAGATCTTGGCCAGGGCGGCGAGGTCGGCGCGGGTCACCGTCTCGTCCAGGCTGATGCCGACGCTGGTCGCGTCGATCTTGCGCAGGTTGATGCGCTGGTGGCTGGCGTAGGTATGGATCTGCTCGGCGTCCACGCCGGTCACGTGCAGCGTGTCGAAGAAGTCGCCGCCCACCTGCACGCCGGCGCGCCGCAGCGCCTCGGCCAGGATCGCAGCCTGGCGGTGGACGCGGCGCCCGATGCGCGCCAGGCCGTCGGGCCCGTGGTAGACCGCGTACATCGAGGCCATCACCGCCAGAAGCACCTGCGCGGTGCAGATGTTGGAGGTCGCCTTCTCGCGGCGGATGTGCTGCTCGCGCGTCTGCAGGGTGAGGCGGTAGGCGGGCATGCCGCCCGCATCGACCGACACGCCGATCAGGCGGCCCGGCATCGAGCGCTTGAACGCGTCGCGGCAGGCCATGAAGCCGGCATGGGGGCCGCCGAAGCCGAACGGCACGCCGAAGCGCTGGCTGTTGCCGACCACGATGTCGGCGCCCCATTCGCCCGGCGCTTTGAGCAGCGTGAGGGCGAGCAGGTCGCTGGCCACCGCAAGCAGCGCGCCGCGCGCGTGCACCGCCTCGGCCAGCGTGGCGTGGTCCTCGATGCGGCCGAACGTGTTGGGGTACTGCAGCAGCACGCCGAAGCTGTCCGCGTCGGCGGCGCCGGCGGCCGGACCGACCTGCAGCTCGATGCCGAGGCCGTCGGCGCGCGTGCGCACCACTTCCAGCGTCTGCGGGTGCACGTCGTCGGCGACGTAGAACAGGTTGGACTTCGACCGGGCCGAGCGCTTGGCCAGGGTCATGGCTTCGGCGGCGGCGGTGGCCTCGTCTAGCAGCGAGGCGTTGGCGATGTCCATGCCGGTCAGGTCGGCGCACATCTGCTGGAAGTTGATCAGCGCTTCCATGCGGCCCTGCGAGATCTCCGCCTGGTAGGGCGTGTAGGCCGTGTACCAGGCCGGGTTCTCGAGGATGTTGCGCAGGATGACGTTGGGCGTGTGGGTGCCGTAGTAGCCCTGGCCGATGAAACTGCGGAACACGTCGTTCTTCTGCGCGATGGCGCGGATCTTCGCCAGCGCCTCGACCTCGGTCAGCGAGCCGGGCAGGGCCAGGCCGGGGCTGGAGGCCGGGTCGAGGCGGGCGCTGGGCTGGATGCTGGCCGGCACGATCGCCTCGGTCATCGCCTCCAGCGAGTCGTGGCCGACCTCGCGCAGCATGTGCGCGACCTCGGCGTCGTTGGGGCCGATGTGGCGTTCGACGAAGGCGTCGTGGTGTTCGAGTTCGCGCAGGCTGGGCTTGGACATGGCAGGCACCGGGAAGTGGAGGGCGCCGCCGGAATGGCGGGCCGTCGTTCCGGCCTGGGCCGGAATCCGCGCTGCCGCCGCCTTGCGGGGTGGCGGGCGCGGAGCCGGGCAGCGTCTGTCCGGCGACGGGCATTCCGTGGCGTGGGTGCCCCTCTGTCCTTTTGCCTGAGAGTTTGGAAGCGCGCACGGCGAGCGCTTCGTGCCCCTTCGGCGCCGGTTCCGGCAAGGCCGGTCGGTCTCTCCAGAGTGTTTGCCGCGTCCGGTGGTATCGGGCCTGAGCGATTACGGGCGTTTGCGCCTTCGGCAGCACGGGCGCGCGGCCCTGTGCTTCTCCCACCTTTGCGCGTCGATTATAGCGCCCGGGGGGCTGCGGACGGCGTCCCCTGCGGCCGTGCGCGGCGCCGAATTGTTAACCTGAGCGTTCCGTCCCTCCGCCGCCCCCACGTGACCTCCCCGACGGCCCTGTCCGCTCCCGATCCCGATCCCGGTCCTCCCGACCCGGTCGTTCCAGCCGCCGTGGCATCGGCGTCCGACGACGTGTCCGTCGTCAGCCGCCTCCGCGACGTGTTCCGGCGCGAGCCGATGCTGCTGGTGACCTGCAGTTACCTGTTCGTGTCGGTCGTCGGGCTGTGGGACCTGTACTGGTTCTACCGCGGCTTCGACATTCCGATCCTGGAGTTCCTGCAGAGCAGCGACTACTTCGTGGCCGGGCTGCGCCGGCCGGCCTATGCAGGGCTGCTCGCGTGGACGCTGCTGGTGGCGGCGCTGTCGATCTGGCCGCAGCGCTGGCGCATGCGCCATCCCGAGCGCGCCGCGCGCCTGGACGGCCGCTGGTGGTTCCGCGTGGCCTTCCCCCGCCGCGGCGACTGGTGGGCGTACTTCGGCCTGCATCCTGAAACGATGGCGACCCTGACCGCGCTGGCCGTGATGGCGATGCTGCTCTTCCACCACGGTGGTTCGCGCGCCCTCTCCATCCGAGCCGGCGGCGGCAACCCGGTGCAGGTGGAGGGAAGCCGGGGTTCCATCGACGGCGACTGGCGCATGCTCGGAACCAGCAGCGCATACGTCTTCCTCTGGGAGCCTGCGCAACAGCGTGCGCTGGTATTGCCGGTCGAATCGATCGCGGGGATCCAGCCCGGCGGCGGGATCCCCGCGGCGGCTGGAGAAGGCGGGGCGACCCCGTCCTCGCCCGCAGGAGACCAGGGCCGATGACCTCGACGCGCGTTCCGCTCCGCCGCCTGGCGCTGCTGCTGGCCGGCCTGGCGATGTTCGGGCCGTTCTCGATCGACACGATCTTTCCCGCATTCCCGGCCATGGGGGCGGACCTGCGCGCCGACAAGCTGGCGATGCAGCAGACCATCAGCGTCTACCTCATCGCCTATGCGCTGATGAGCCTGGTGCATGGACCGCTGTCGGACATGTTCGGTCGCCGGCGCGTCATCCTCGGCGGGCTGGTGGTGTTCATCGCCGCCTCGGTCGGATGCGCGCTGTCGGAGAACCTGTTCACCCTGCTGGTCTTTCGCGCGCTGCAGGGACTGTCGGCGGGCGTGGGCCTGATCGTGGGGCGCGCGGTGATCCGCGACGTGCTGCATGGCGACGACGCGCAGCGGCTGATGAGCCAGGTCTCGATGATCTTCGGCGTGGCGCCGGCGATCGCCCCGGTGGTCGGGGGCTGGCTGCTGGGAGTGGGGCGCTGGCCGCTGATCTTCTGGTTCCTGGTCGGCTTCTCGCTGCTGCTGCTGCTGGCGACCTGGCGCTGGCTGCCCGAGACGCTGCCGCCGGACTCGCGGCTGGCGCCGTCGCCGAAACGGCTGCTGCGGGATTACGCCTGGATCGCGATCAACCCGCGCTTCCTGCGCCTGTCGCTGGCCGGCGCTCTGAACTTCTCCGCGCTGTTCCTCTACATCGCCTCGGCGCCGGCGTTCGTGCTCGACCTGCTGCGCCTGGACGAGCGCCAGTTCGGCTGGTTCTTCATCCCGATGATCAGCGGAATGATGCTGGGGGCATTCGTATCCGGCCGCGCGGCCGGTCGCATCAGCGGCACGCGCCTGGCCGGGGCCGGATTCGCGATCAGCGCCGTGGCGATGCTCGCCAACCTCGCCTACAGCGCGCTGGTGGAGGCGCCGTCCGTGCCCTGGGCGGTGCTGCCGATGGTGTTCAACGCCTTCGGCATCGCCCTGGTGTTCCCGATCGTCACTCTCACCATCCTCGACATGTACCCGCGCCAGCGCGGTTCGGCCTCGTCGCTGCAGGCCTTCGTCGGGCTGGTGCTCAACGCGGTGATCGCCGGCGTGCTCTCGCCGCTGGTCAGCCACGACCCGCTGCACCTGGCCGCGCTGGCGGCCGCGTTCATGCTGGCCGGCTGGGCCTTCTGGCGCTGGGAAGCGCGCCGTGGCCGGACTCCGCCGGACTGCCCACCGCCGCCGGAAGCGCTGGAGCCGACCGCCCAGGTGTGACCGGGCGGGCGTGGGCGGCTGCATCGCGGCGCCCGTTCCCGGCCGGCGCCGTTGCACCCCGGTCGCGACGCGCGGGCCCCGGATCGGGATCCTGCGCGCCGGGGCTCAGCGCGGACGCAGCGGCTGGGATCCGTTGCGGCGCTGCGGCGTAGTCGGCTGGACGTACAGGTACTGGCGGATGCTCGGAAAATCCACGTCGAAGCGCGAGTACCAGTCGATGTTGTTGCTGTTGGTGGTGCCGGTATTCGCGCAGGACGCATAGCCGCCGTGCAGGCCGCCGCGCAGGTAATACTGGCCGCCGTCGAGCGTGAACAGTCCTGATCCGCTACTGCCGCCCTCGGTCGTGCCCTGCAGCCAGCGCACCCCGTGCTCCACGTCATCGCTCCGTGCGGGAACATGCACGCCCGACGAGACCTTCTTCACGTCGCCAGCTGGGTGGTGGATGGCCAGCACCGAGACGCCCGAAGGCAGCACGTTGGCGTCCCAGCCGGCGAACGTCGCACCGGCCGGAGCCGCGTCGCGCAGCCGGAACAGGGCGCCGTCGGTGGCGGCGTTCGAGTACAGCAGGTCGGCGCCGCCGGTCAGCTGTTCGTATTCGCCCAGGGTGTTGGTGCTGCAGGTGCTGGATTCGTACTTCCAATAGGTATTGAGGGTGGCGGCGACATCGGCCGAATCGATGCAATGGGCCGCACTGTGGAACCAGGGAATCTGCGTGCTGTTGTCGATGTCGTTGAGCAGGGTGCCGGTGCACAGGTAGCTCCCGCCGGCCTTCTGGAAGACCATCCGCGCCACCGCGTCCCTTGCCACCCCGTAACCCTGGCCAAGCTCACCCACGCGACACACGGCGTTGACATTGCAACTGCCCGAACCGCCGACGTTCTTCAGGATCAGGAAGTCGTCGACGGCATTGGCCATCAGGTGGCTCAGGCGGGGCGCCTCGACCCGTACGTCCTCGGCACGCGCGCCTGACGGCAGCCACAGCTCCACGACCTGCCGCTCGCCGTCGGTCGCCGGGGTCCAGTACAGGCCGTCGTCGCCGGTCAGTGTCGCCGCCTGCGCCGCGGTGACCGTGGCCACGATGCGACCAGGCCGTGCAGAGCCGGCGAAGCGCAGTTCGGCGCGGGGATCCAGGCCGTCGAGACGCAGGCCGGCGCGGACGCCGTAGGCGAGCGGGGAGACGAATTCGATCCTGGCCACGGAGCTGCCGTCGGCGAGCTTGGTCCAACGCAGCAGCGGCAGCGCGCGCTCCGCCGATTCGCCCGCGGCCTCGCGGGCGATGCCGATCTGCAGCGGCTTGCCGACGCGCGAGTCGTTGGCCTGCTGCAGCGCGTGGATGCGCTGCGCCGACATCTCGCCATAGCGCAGGCGGGCCACCGGCGCGGTGGGCGCACGCCAGGCGGCAGTCGACGCCTGCACCGGCGTGCGGCTGGGTTCGGCCTGCACGCGAGGGCCGTCGGCGCCCGCGGCGGCGGCCGTGGCCATGGAAAGGCACAGCGAAAGCATGGTCCTGCGCATGAAGGCGTCCTGTGGTCCCCTGTCTGCGCGGATCATACGGCCAGCCGGGCCGCCGTGGGCGGCCCGGCCGCTTCCGGGCGTCAGCCGTTGCCGGGGGCGGCGCCCTTCGCCGGCGCCGGGTCTGCGGCGGCCGCCGCGGCCGGGGCCTGCCAGCCGCAGCTGCGGCCCTCGTTCTGCTGCCTGAGCCATTCCTGCAGCGGCGAGAAGTACTCGAGCACCGCCGAGGCATCCATCTGCTCGGTGCCGGTCAGTTCCTTCATCGTCTGCTGCCAGGGCTGGCTGTTGCCGCGCGAGAGCATCGCCCAGAACTTGCCGCCGCCGGCCTTGTTGCCGGCGAAGGTGCATTCGTACAGCGGACCCTGGTGGCCCGCGGCGTCGCACAGCGCCTTGTAGAACTGGAACTGCAGCACGTGCGAGAGGAAGTAGCGCGTGTACGGGGTGTTGCCCGGCACGTGGTACTTGGCGCCGGCGTCGAAGAAGTCCTCGCCGCGCGCGGTGGCCGGCGCCACGCCCTGGTACTTCGCCTTCAGGTCCCACCAGGCGGTGTTGTAGTTCTCCGGCGTGATCGAGCCGTCGAACACGCCCCAGCGCCAGCGGTCGATCATCAGGCCGAACGGCATGAACGCCACCTTGGCCAGGGCCATGCGCATCTGCGCGTTGATCAGCGCTTCCTGGCTGGGCTGCTGGTCGCCGACCAGGCCGATCGACTTCAGGTAGGCCGGCGTCATCGCCAGTTCGATGGTGTCGCCGATGGCCTCGTGGAACCCGTCGTGCGCGCCGCCCTGGAACAGCGGCGGCAGGTTGTTGTAGGCCAGGTAGTAATACACGTGGCCCAGCTCGTGGTAGATGGTGAAGAAGTCCTCCTCGTTGGGCTTGATGCACATCTTGGTGCGCACGTCCGGCGACTTGCCGTCCTCGCCGCCCATGTTCATGTCCCAGGCGCTGGCGTGGCAGACCACGTCGCGGTCGCGCGGCTTGATGAACTGGGTCTTCTGCCAGTAGCTCTCCGGCAGCGCGGGCATGCCCAGCGAGGTGTAGAACTCCTCGGCCTGGCGGGTCATCTGCTGGGCATGCTCGAGCTGCGCCTTGCGCACCACTTCCACGCGCCGGTCGGTGTCGATCAGCGCGTTCTCGCGCGCGAGGTGGTCGTTGAGCACGGACTGGTACTGGCGCTGCAGCGCGCCGCCGACGTCGAGGCTGCCGGCCTGCTGCTCGCCGTAGGGCGCCAGCACGTCCCACAGGTTGCCCCAGTCCTGCTGCCACATGTTGCCCATCAGGTGCGCCGGCAGCAGGCCGTCGACCGAACCGCGGCCCGGGTACTGCGCCTCCAGGCGGGTGCGGGCGTAGCAGTGCAGCTGCTCGTACAGCGGCTTGACCTGGCCCCAGAGGCGGTCGGTCTCGGCGGCAAGTTCGACCGGCGACATGTCGTAGCCGGCCCGCCACATCTCGCCGGTGTTGGCGTATCCGAGTTCGCGCGAACCTTCGTTCACCAGCTCGACGAAGCGGGTGTAGTCCTCGCGCATCGGCCGGGCGATGGTGTGCCAGCCCTGCCAGGCGTCGAGCTGGGCGTCGTAGTCGCGGCTCTTGGCCAGCACCTCCTCCAGCTCGCCCAGCTGGCGGCAGCTCTGGCTGTCGCCAGCGGCCTTGCAGTAGGTGCCGGCGCCGTACATGCCCTCCATCTTCGTGGCGATGCGGGTCAATTCGGACAGGCGCGCCGGGTCCTTGGGCGCGGGCATCGCGGTGCCCAGCTTGAGCAGGGTGATCGCGCGCGCGGTCTCGGGCGACATCTGCTGGCCTTCGAACTTCTTCGACTGTTCGATCCAGCTGTTGAGCGAGGTCAGGAACTTCTCGTTGGCCTTGGCCGCGAGCAACTGGCTGTCGTCGTTGATGTACGTGCTCGACAGCCACTGCGCGGCGGTGAGTTCCGGATACATGGCCTTGAGCTCGGCGTTGACCCGCGCCACGAAGGCGTCGGCGGTCTCGTCGGCCGGGGCGCCGGCGGTGGCGACGGGTTGCGCGGCGTCGGGCGTGGCCGTGGGTTCGCGCTTGCAGGCGGACAGGGCGAGGCTGGCGCCGATGGCCAGGGCGAGCAGGGCGTGGCGATGGTTCACGATGGGATCCGTCAGGCGCAGGATGCGGTGCGGGCAGGCTAGAGCGCGGCCCGCGCCCGGGCAAGTGCGGGACGGGTCAGGGCGTCACGAGCCGTCGCTGCGCGTCCACCAGGCCGCGCGCGCGCAGCCACTCCCAGGCCTGGTCGGCGTCGTGTTCGAAGTACGCGTGCGCGCTGCCGAGGCGGAAGGTATAGCCCCAGGCGTCCATGTCGGCGAGCACGCGCTCGCGGCCGACGCCGGGCAGGGCGTCGCCGAGCAGGGCCTGCAGCACGCACACCGCGTCTTCTTCGGCCACCGAATCGGTCGCGTCGGTGTGTACCGCCTGGCGGCGCTCTTCCGGCAGCACGATCAGGTGGCCGGCCTCGTGCAGCATCGAGTGCACCGGCGTGTCGCCGCGCACGTAGACGTCACTGCCGATGATGCCGGCCTCGCACTCGCCCCAGTAGCTGCCGGGGATGGTCGCGCCGTCGTCGAGCAGGTGCAGCGCCAGTCCGTAACCGCGCAACAGCGCCTGCGCGTCTGCGAAGGCGATTTCGCGCAGCAGCAGCACTGGACGCGGGCCTGGCGTGTCGTGGTCGGTCATGCGCAAGAAGCCCCATCCCGGTTCGGGATGGGGCGGAAATCACGATTGCGGGCGCAGCCGGATCAGGCCGTGGCCGGCCGGTCTTCGGGCAGTGCCACGGAGATGTCGAGCACGTCGTGTTCGCCGTCCTTGACCAGGTCCACCTTGACCGCGTCCACGTCCACGCTCACGTACTTGCGGATCACCTCGAGCAGTTCGCGCTGCAGCAGCGGCAGGTAGTCGGGCGCACCGCGGCTGGTACGCTCCTGCGCCACGATGATGCGCAGGCGGTCCTTGGCGATCGCGGCGGTGTTCTGCTTGGGCTTGAGGAAATCGAACAGTCCCATGCCTCAGCTCCCGAAGAGCTTGCTGAAGAAGCCCTTCTTCTCGGCCTGGGTGAAGCGCATCGGCCGGTCTTCGCCGAGCAGGCGGGCGACCGCGTCGTCGTAGGCCTGGCCGGCGCTGGATTCGCTGGCCAGGATGACGGGTTCGCCCTTGTTGGACGCGTCGAGCACGTCGCTCGACTCGGGAATCACGCCGATGGTCTTGATGCCCAGCACTTCCTCGACGTCGGCGATGGAGAGCATCTCGCCGCGCTCGACGCGCGCCGGGTTGTAGCGGGTGAGCAGCAGGTATTCCTGCACGCGCTCGCCGGCCTCGGCCTTGCGGGTCTTCGACGAGAGCAGGCCGAGGATGCGGTCGGAGTCGCGCACCGAGGAGACTTCCGGATTGACCACCACCACCGCGCGGTCGGCGAAGTACATCGCCAGGAACGCGCCCTTCTCGATACCGGCGGGCGAGTCGCACAGGATGTAGTCGAAGCCGTCCTCGGACAGGTCCTTGAGCACCTTCTCCACGCCCTCGAGCGTCAGCGCGTCCTTGTCGCGCGTCTGCGAGGCGGCCAGCACGTACAGGTTGTCGAAGCGCTTGTCCTTGATCAGCGCCTGCTTGAGCGATGCCTCGCCCTGGACCACGTTGACGAAGTCGTACACCACGCGGCGCTCGCAGCCCATGATCAGGTCGAGGTTGCGAAGGCCGACGTCGAAGTCGATGACCGCGACCTTCTTGCCGCGCCGCGCCAGGCCGTTGGCCAGGCTGGCGCTGCTGGTGGTCTTGCCGACGCCTCCCTTGCCCGAGGTGACCACGATGATTTCTGCCAAAACACGTCTCCTGTGTGTGCCGCCGTCAATCGAGTGCGGCGATCTTGAGTTCGTCGTTGTCGAGCCAGACCTGCACCGCCTTGCCGTGCAGCTCCTTCGGAATATCTTCCAGCACTTTGTAATGGCCGGCCACGGCCACGAGCTCGGCGTGGAAGGCGCGGCAGAAGATGCGCGCCTTCGCGTTGCCCTGGGCCCCGGCCAGGGCGCGGCCACGGAGCGGACCGTAGATGTGGATCGAGCCGTCGGCGATCACTTCGGCGCCGGCGCCGACCTGGGACAGTACGGTCAGGTCGCGGTTCTCGGCGTACAGCTGCTGGCCCGAGCGCACCGGCGCCGCCTGGACCAGGCCCGGGGCGGCGGAATCGGGGCGCGGCGCCGGTGCTGGCGCGGACGCCGCAGCCGCAGGGCGCTGGGCCGGAGGCGGGGCAGGTTCCGCAACCGGCGGAGTCTCAGGACATCCTGCGACAGGCTCGTACTGGGCCCGGAACCGGGCCAGCACCGGCAGGCCGATCTCGACCGCCAGCTTCTCGTTCTCGCTGCTGCCCCAGGCCAGCGCGACCGGCAGCACGCCGGCTTCGCGCAGCGCTTCGACCAGCGCCCGGGCGGTGGCCGCGTCGGGGGTGCCGGCCAGGCCGCCGAAGTCGAGGATCACCGCCGCCCGCGCAAACAGCTTCGGGGCGCGGGCGACGCGGCTGCGCATCTCCTCGGCCAGGCGCGGGATGTCCAGGGTGCGCACGCGCAGGTTGGCGATGCCGACCTGGCCGATCTTGAGCTCGCCGGCCTGCTCGAAATCCATCGCCGCGCTCATGCGGCGGAGGACTCGGCGACGGCCACGCGGGGACGCAGCAGCCAGGGTTCGTCGGGCAGCTCCTCGCCGTAGGTGTCGCGCACCCAGGCGTGGCTGCACATGTCCTTGGCCATCATCGAGGCGCGGATGCCGCTCTCGGGCATGACGTGCTGGCCGATCTCGCGGAAACCGAAGCTGCCGTGGAACAGGCGCACGGGGTCGGCGTCGTGCTCGAGGAACACCTCGCAGGTCAGCAGCGGGTAGCGCAGTTCGGCGTAGCTCTGCGCGTCGGCATAGAAGGCGCGACCCACGCCGCCGCCGCGACGGCGGCTGGCCACCACGATGCGGTCGATGTAGAAGAAGCGCTCGCAGTGCGCCCGGAACCAGTGGAAGTTGCTGCTGTCGTGCTCGGCGTCCGAGCCGAGGCCGACCAGGAAGCCGGCGAGGGTGCCGTCGCGCTCGGCGACGCGGAAGTATTCGGCGGTGTCGTGGAACCTGCGGATGCGCGCCGCGTCCAGCGGCAGGATCGTCGGGCCAGCGGCGTTGTTGAGGGCGAGGATGGAATCCAGCTCGTGCTCGCGCACGTCGCGGATGACGATCGACATTCCTGACTCCAGAAGACTTGCGGGTGCTGCCTGGCCGCAGGTGGCAAACGGCGGGGGCGTCATGCGACGGCCAGCACGGATTATCGCATGGCCTTCCGCCCGGGGGCGACCGCGCGGCGGCTCTGCCGCATGACTTCCGAGGGGGTCGCCGGGCCGCCGAATGCGCCTACCATGGGCCATGCTGTCCCGCCTCGACCATGCCCGCCTGCTGCGCTACGCCGGCCTCTTCACCTGGGTGGTGATGCTGCTGCCGCTGTGGGTGATTTCCGGTCCGGTCGACGAGGCCGAGCCGCTGTCCAGCGTGGGCGCGGGCTGGAACGCCTGGTTCGCGTGGGGACTGTTCGGGTTCAGCTTCGCCTGGCTCACCCGGGCGCTGGACTCGCGCCGGGTCAGCCTGCCCGACTACGTGCTGCTGGTGGTGATGATCGGCAGCGCGGTGGCGCTGAGCTACTACAGCAATACCGGCCTGGGCGTGCTGCTGCTGATGGTGGCGGCCTGCGTGCTGCCGTGGCTGCTGCCGCTGCCGGTGAGCATCGCCGCGCTGGTGGTCAGCGTGTTGCTGGTGGTTCCGGTGTACGTGCGCGCCATCGGCTTCTCGCTGCTCGAGGCGGTGATGCAGTCGATGCTGTACGTCGGCTTCAACTGCTTCGTGTTCGCCACCGGCTACGTGGCCCGCCAGCAGGTGCTGGCCCGCGACGAGCAACGGCGGCTGAACGCCGAACTGCGCGCGACCCGGGCGCTGCTCGCCGAGAGCGTGCGCGTGAACGAGCGCACCCGCATTTCCCGCGAACTGCACGACCTGCTGGGCCACCACCTGACCGCGCTGAGCCTGAACCTCGAGGTGGCCAACCACCTGGTCAGCGGCCAGGCCCAGGAACACGTCGGCCAGGCCCATACCCTGGCCAAGCTGCTGCTCAGCGACGTGCGCGAGGCGGTCAGCCGGCTGCGCGACGACGACGCCATCGACATGCGCGCCACGCTGCTGCCGCTGGCCGACAACGTGCCGGGCCTGCGCATCGACATGGACATGCCGCAGACCTTCCTGGTCGACGATCCCGAACGCGCCCACGTGTTGCTGCGCTGCACCCAGGAGATCATCACCAATGCCGTGCGCCACGCCGAGGCCAGCCTGCTGCGGCTGCGCTACCGGCTCGACGGCGACGCGGTACTGCTGGAAGCCCGCGACGACGGCCGCGGCGCCGACGGCGCCACCGCCGGCAACGGCCTGCTGGGCATGCGCGAGCGGCTGGCCGCGCACGGCGGCAGCCTGCAGGTGGAGACCTCCCCCGGTCGCGGCTTCACGGTCCGCCTGCGCCTGCCCATGGACGGCGGCGTGGTGGTCATCGACACCATCCGTCCGGCCGAGGCCGGCGACCAAGACCCTTCCATCAAGATCCGACCCCTGGAGGTCCCATGATCCGCGTCTGCCTGGTCGACGACCAGACCCTTGTCCGGCAGGGCATCCGTTCGCTGCTGGCGCTCGACGGTGGAATCGAGGTGATCGCGGAAGCCGGCGACGGCAAGCAGGCGGTGGAGCTGATCCCCGAGATCCGGCCCGACGTCGTGCTGATGGACATGCGCATGCCGGTGATGTCCGGCCTGGAGGCCCTGCAGGCCCTGTCGAAGGCCAACCAGCTGCCCCCGACCATCATCCTCACCACCTTCGACGACGACCAGCTGGTGCTGGCCGGAATGAAGGCTGGCGCCAAGGGCTACCTGCTCAAGGACGTGTCGCTCGAGCAGCTGGTAGGCGCGATCCGCACCGTGGCCGAGGGCGGGTCGCTGGTGCAGCCGGCCGTCACCCAGCGCCTGCTCTCGGGGTTGGAGCACATGCGCAACGACTTCGTCAGCCTCGACCGGCCCGATCCGCTCACCGACCGCGAGACCGAGATCCTGCGCCTGATGGCCGGCGGCTTCTCCAACAAGGAAATCGCCAACTCGCTGGGCGTGGCCGAGGGCACGATCAAGAACCACGTGTCGAACATCCTGTCCAAGCTTGGCGTCCGCGACCGTACCCGCGCCGTGCTCAAGGCCTTCGAGCTGCAGCTGGTCTGACGGGGACAGGATGCCCGGCCCGCCGCAGCGCGGCGGGCGTTCGCCGGCAGCGCGAGGCGGTGCCTCGCAAGCGCTGCCGGCTCACCCTGTCCAAGCCTGGCGTCCGCGACCGTACCCGCGCCGTGCTCAAGGCCTTCGAGCTGCAGCTGGTCTGACCGGGACAGGATGCCCAGCCGGCCGCAGCGCGCGGGCGTTCGCCGGCAGCGCGAGGCGGTGCCTCGCAAGCGCTACCGGCTCACCCTGTCCAAGCCTGGCGTCCGCGACCGTAGCCGCACCGTGCTCAAGGCTTTCGAGCTGCAGCTGGTCTGACCGGGACAGGATGCCCGGCCCGCCATAGCGCGGCGGGCGTTCGCCGGCAGCGGGAGGCGGTGCCTCGCAAGCGCTACCGGCTCACCCTGTCCAAGCCTGGCGTCCGCGACCGTAGCCGCGCCGTGCTCAAGGCCTTCGAGCTGCAGCTGGTCTGACCGGGACAGGATGCCCGGCCCGCTGCAGCGCGGCGGGCGTTCGCCGGCAGCGGGAGGCAGTGCCTTGGGAGCGCTGCCGCCCTACCAGACGGGAGTGGACAACGCGCTGCGCGGTGCTCGACCGATCCGGACCATGCCGTCTGCCCAAAGCAGCCGGACGGGGCGTCTTCACGGCGAACAAACTGCCGCCCCGGCACCGGCATGCGTGGCGTTCCCGGCGCCTGCCGCCAGCGCCGCCGGTTGCGCCCGCAACCGACCCCTGAGCGCGGCCCGGGGCGGAACGGCCGTTTTCGACTCGCCCCGCGCGGGGCGTTCTTGATAGGATTGGCCACTTGCGCCTGCCTCGGCAGGGATTGGTCCCGGAGAACCCTGAATGACCCGTTTGCTCGAGATCCTGATTTCAACGGCGATCGTCGCCGTGCTGTTCGTGCTCGTCGCGCTGTTCCTTCCCTCGAGCCGCACGATCACCGAACAGGTCGAGACCAATCGGCGCCAGGCCATCGTGTTCGACACCCTCAACAGCTTCAAGCGCTTCAAGGACTGGAATGCGCTGACCATGCGCGACCCGGCCGCCAAGCTGGAACTGTCCGGCCCCGAGTCGGGCGTGGGCGCCCGCCTGGACTACGCCTCCGAAGCGCGCGCGCTGGGCGAGGGCAGCTGGGAGATCGTCGAGAGCGAGCCCGACAGCCGCATCGTCTACCGGCTGGAAAACCCGGATCGCGGCGAGAACAAGCGGATGGAGGTCAACCTCAAGCCGACGGGTCGCGGCGGCCGCAACATCCAGATCACCCAGCGCTACGACGTCGACTACGGCTGGAACCTGCTGGGCCGTTACGCCGGCCTGTACGTGCGCGGCCATGTCGGCGAGGACATGAAGCTCGGCCTGGGCAAGCTGACCAGCATGCTGGCTGGCGTCCCCAACGTCGACTATCGCGCCGACGGCGTGCCGCTGACCAACCTGGCGGTGGTCGATGTGCCGGCGGAAAACCTGCTGGTCGTCTCCGCGGGCGCCGTCGAGCGCAACAACGAGAAGATCAAGCAGTCGATGAAGTCCAACAGCGAGTGGATCAAGCGCACCATGGACGCCAACGGCCTGGTGGCCGCCGGCCCGCTGCGCATCGTGTCCACCGAACTGGGCCGCGAGAACTACACCTTCGACGTGGTGCAGCCGGTGCGCCGCAAGGCCGCTGGGGCCGCCGCGGATGCCGAAGCGGCGACCGCGGAAGAAGGCGAAGGCGAGGAGGGTGCGCAGCCGGTGGCGCAGGCCCCGGCGGTCGACGAGGGCGAGCTCGAGGTCAAGATCCCCGACGGCGCGCCGGTCGAGTACGTGCGCACCCAGGCCGGCAAGGCCGCCACGGGCGACTACGTCGGCTACATGGCCGAGCTGGAGAACGTGCGCAACGCGGTGCGCGCCTGGGCGATGACCCACGGCTACGAGGTCACCGACCGTCCGTACGAGATCTACAAGAACGGCATCGATTCGGCCTTCACCGCCGACGGCCAGTTCCAGGTGTTCTGGAAGCTCAAGCAGTAAGACGCCGGTCCTTCGTGATCGTGTCCGTCGCGCGCCGCATCCCCGGATGCGGCGCGCTGCGTTTGGGGAGTCCGGGACGGTGAGCAGTGACAGAGGGCAGGGCCAGGGACGCTGGCTGCGGGCCGCCGGTGCGCTGCTGGCGGGTGCGTCGGTGGCGCTGGCCGCCTATGCCTCGCATGCGGGTAACCCGGCCACGCGCGGCAACCTGGAGATCGCCGCGCTGTTCGGCTTCGGCCATGGCATCGCGCTGGCCGCGCTGGCGCGGGGCACGCTGTCGCGGCTGGCCTCGGTCGGACTGGCGATGCTGCTCTCGGGCACGCTGCTGTTCGGAGGCGCGCTGCTGGGCAAGGCCCTGGCGGGCACCACGTCCGCGCCCGCGCCCATCGGCGGGATGCTGATGATCGGCGGTTGGCTGGTGCTGGCCGCGGCGGCCCTGCGGGACTGAACCGCAGCGCGTCGCGGTGGCGTGCCGCGGATCGCATTGCGGTGCCGGGGCGTGCGTCGCCGTGCCGCGGCACGGCGTGGGTGTCACGCCTCGGCGGCAGGCCGCCGGTAGCGCCAGTGCCAGGGCTCGTACACGATTCCGTGCGGATTGCCGCGCGGGTAGCTCATCGCGAATCCGAACCCTGCGGCGTGCCGCTGCAGCCAGGCGAACGCCGCGGTCTGCTCGAAGGATTCTTCCGCCGGTGGCTCTCCCGGCGCCCCGATGTCCAGCGCGTCGCCCGAATGGTGTTCGCTGAAACCGGGGGCGGCGTTGACCTTGAGAATCTCCGCGAGCGCCAGCCCGCGCGCGCGCTTGCGCTCGAAGATCCCGAGCTGGTAGTCGTGGCTGCGATAGCCGGAAATCGCATCCAGCGCCACGCCCTCGCGCGCCGCGGCCAGGTGCATCCGGGTCCAGGCGCGCGCGGCGTCGGCCCGCAGCCAGAGCGGGCGCCGGTAGCGGTCGAAGCCCGCCAGCGCCAGCTGCGCGGGTTCGGGCACCAGCGGCAGCCCGCAGTCGTCCGCGTAGGCGCCGGCTTCCAGCCCCAGCGCGTCGAGCCGCTCGGCCAGGCGGTGCAGTGGCAGCGTGCCGGCACGCGAGTGGGCGCGCGGCGGATCGTCGAGCAGGTCGAGCGCGTCATCCAGGCCGGGTTCGCGCGATAGGCGCGGCTGCAGCGGCATCAGGCCCTCGGGCAGCACGGCGGCGAGATAACCCCCGTCGCGCTTGCGGCGCAGGACGTGGGTGGCGCGCGCCAGGGTCCGCGCATCGCCGCTGGCGCGGGCGCGCAGCAGCCAGGCTGGCCACAACTCGATGTCGGGCGTGTTGAGCAGGGTACGGAGCGGCGTGCGCATCGCCGCAGCTTATCGGTGCGGTGGCGGGCTCGCCAGTTCGCGCAGGCGATCGAGCAGTTCGCGCGGCCGCTCCGGGCTGAGCAGGAGCACGCGGCCGTCGCGCTGCGGCAGCACCAGCACGCGGTCGGTGGCGGTGAGCAGGCAGAACGCGCGCTTGCGGTTGCGCAGCAGGTAGTGGCCGGCGCGATAGGTCGGCAGCCCGAAGCGGTTGAGCCCCAGCATCGGCCTGTAACCGGTGTGCTCGGCCAGGTCGACGATCCGTGCCTGCACCAGGTCCAGCGCATCGAGCGCGACGCGGCGGGTATGGAACGCGGCGGCCACCACCAGCTCGCGGCCTTCGATGGCGATCCTGCGCCGGCGCAGGGCCAGCCACGGCACGACCAGAATGAGCGCCAACATGAAGGGGGCCAGCAACGAGCCGGGCGCCGGCGTGGCGACCCGCGACGCATGCAGCCATGCGCCGGCGAGCAGGGCCAGCGACGGCACCAGCAGCCACAGCCAGGCGACCCGCGACAGCGGGCTCACGGCAAACTCCTGGCGCGTCATCCGGCCGTCCTCCACGTCATCCCCGCGCCAGGCCGCATCGGCCCGGCGGTTGGGGTCCGCGACTGGCAGCGGCGGCGGCGCATCTCAGACCGCCTTCTTCAAATACAGGCGCACCGAGTCGACCGCGTTGGTGTGGCTGACCGCCACCAGCTCCCAGCCCTGGCGCGAGTGCCGGTCGAGCTCTTCCTGGATCTTCTCGGTGAGCTTGCGGTTGAACAGGGTGGTGGTGATCTCGACCACCTTGTGTTCCCAGCGCTGGCTCATGGCTGTTCCTCTCCTTCGCCCGGTTCCCTCGGCGGATTCGGCAGCCGCCCTGCCTTGCGCAGCGCGTCGCGCAGCACGTATTCGATCTGCGCGTTGAGGCTGCGCAGTTCGTCGTCGGCCCACTTCTGGGCCGCGGCCAGCACGTCGGCGTTGATCCGCAGCGGATAGGCCTTGCGCTCGGCCATCAGTCCCGCCTCCGGCCGCGCAGGTGCAGCAGCATCGACACCAGCAGGACGTTGACCACGACCACCATCAGCAGCGCCACAGCGGTCGCGCCGCCGCGGCCGCCCGCGAAGTACAGTCCGATCGCGCCGGCGAACATCGCCAGCGCGATCCCGGCCCAGCGCAGTGCCAGCCCGCGCGCCTTCGGATCGACCGCCGCCGCGCGCGCCTGCCAGGCGGCGATGCCCAGCGCGGGCAGCGCGGTGAGCGCGATCAGCAGCGGGCCGAGGGCATCCATGGCGCTCAGTACAGCGAGCCGGTATTGACGATGGGCTGGGTGCTGCGGTCTCCGCACAGCACCACGAGCAGGTTGCTGACCATCGCCGCGCGACGCTCCTCGTCGAGCTTGACCGTGCCGCTCTTCTCCAGCTCGGCCAGGGCCATTTCGACCATGCCCACCGCGCCGGCCACGATGCGCGTGCGCGCGGCGATCACGGCGTTGGCCTGCTGGCGCTGCAGCATCGCCTGGGCGATCTCCGGCGCGTAGGCCAGGTGGCTGATGCGCGCTTCCAGCACGTCCACGCCGGCGGCGGTCAGGCGCTCGTCGAGCTGCTCCTTGAGCCGGTCCGAAATCTCGACCGGGTGGCTGCGCAGCGAGATCTGCCCGTCCTCGTGCTGGTCGTAGGGATAGCTGGTGGCCATCGCGCGCAGCGCCGCCTCGGACTGGATGTGGACGAAGCTCTCGTAGTCGTCGACGTTGAACACCGCCTCGGCCGAGTCCACCACGCGCCAGACGATCACCGAGGCGATCTCGATCGGCGAGCCGTCGAGCTCGTTGACCTTGAGCTTGCCGCTCTCGAAATTGCGCACCCGCAGCGAGACCTTCTTCTTGCTGTAGAAGGGGTTGTTCCAGCGCAGCCCGTTTTCCTTCACCGTGCCCACGTACTTGCCGAACAGGCTCAGCACCGCGGCCTGGTTGGGTTCGACCATGTACAGGCCGAGCAGGCAGAACAGGGCGAGCAGTCCGGCCAGGCCGGCGAGCACGGCCTGCAGGGGCGAACCGCCGGAGTCGACGAGCACCCAGCCTGCGGCCAAGGCGGCGGCGAGCAGCGCGAGCAGCGCCGGGATGCCGGGCAGCGAACGGATCGGGTTCTCTTTCATGGTGGTCTCCGCGTCCCCATCGGACGATTGGAAGATATCAAACTGATATCAGATGGCAAGTGCCGGGTGGCGGCCGCCGGCGCCCCTAGAATGGGCGCCCCCTGTTCGCCGGACCCCGCCATGCCCCGCCTCGGAACTCCGCTGTCCCCTTCGGCCACCCGCGTGCTGCTGCTCGGCTCGGGCGAACTGGGCAAGGAAGTGGCGATCGAGCTGCAGCGGCTGGGAGTGGAAGTGATCGCGGCCGACCGCTATGCCGATGCCCCGGCGATGCAGGTGGCCCATCGCAGCCACGTGCTGGACATGCTGGATCCGGCCGCGCTGTCCGCCCTGATCGAACGCGAGCGCCCGCACCTTGTGGTGCCGGAGATCGAGGCGATCCACACCCCGACCCTGGTGGCGCTGGAGCGGGACCGCGGCCAGCGCGTGGTGCCGACCGCGCGCGCGGCCTGGCTGACCATGGACCGCGAGGGCATCCGCCGGCTTGCCGCCGAGACACTCGGCCTGCCGACCTCGCCCTACCGCTTCGTCGACACCGAGGCCGAATACCGCGAGGCCGTCGCCGCGATCGGCCTGCCCTGCGTGGTCAAGCCGGTGATGTCGTCCTCGGGCAAGGGCCAGAGCACGCTGCGCAGCGAGGCCGACATCGGCCCGGCCTGGGACTATGCGCAGACCGGCGGGCGCACCGGCGCGGGCCGCTGCATCGTCGAGGGCTTCATCGACTTCGAATACGAGATCACCCTGCTGACCGTGCGCCATGCCGGCGGCACCTCGTTCTGCGCGCCGATCGGCCACCTGCAGCGCGACGGCGACTACCGCGAGAGCTGGCAGCCGCAGCCGATGTCGCCGCGTGCGCTGGAGCGTGCGATGGAGATCGCGCGCGCGATCACCGGCGACCTCGGCGGCTGGGGCGTGTTCGGCGTGGAGCTGTTCGTGAAGGGCGACGAGGTGTGGTTCAGCGAAGTCTCGCCGCGCCCGCACGACACCGGCCTGGTCACCCTGGTGTCGCAGGACCTCAGCCAGTTCGCCCTGCATGCCCGCGCCATCCTCGGCCTGCCGGTGGGCGCGGACGATGGTGCCTTCGTTCCGCAGCGCGGTCTCTCGGCCTCGAGCGCGATGCTGGCCCAGGGCCACGGCGTGCCGGTGTTCGGCAACGTCGCGGCCGCGCTGCGCGCGCCCGACACCGCGCTGCGCCTGTTCGGCAAACCGCGCGTGGAAGGCCAGCGCCGCGTCGGCGTGACCCTGGCGCGCGCGGAATCGATCGAGGCGGCGCGCGCCGTCGCGCGCGATGCGACCGCGGCCGTTACCATCGAGCTGGAGTAGCGCCCCGGGCGCGCCGCGTCCCGACCGATGGAGCAGGCATGAAAGGCAGCAGCGGCTACGCCGTATTCTTCTACCCGCAGGCGCTCGAAGCGCTGGGCGACACCATCAAGCCCTACCTGCAGGACAGCCACGGCGGTCCGCACGTGGTCTGTCGCGAGATCGACACCGCGGGTGCCTTCGTCGAGATGACGATGTCGGCCGTCACCACCGAAGGCCAGGAGGTCGCGCTCGACCTGCTGGTGCCCACCGGCATGGTGCGGATGATCGTCTCCAGCCAGCAGCCCGGCAGCTTCGGCTTCCGGCCGCACGCGCCGGCGACGCCTGCGCCTGGGCCCGTGGCGACAGCGGAGGGGCAGGCCGGCAACGATCCGGCACAGGCGTGACCCGGGCCAGCCCTCAGTCCAGCAGGTCCACCCAGACCAGGTGGTGGTCGCTGGCCGCGGCGATCGCCGCGTCCGGATGGTCCGGCGGCGGCCAGAACACGCCGGAACCGGCCAGGCGGAAGCCCGCCGAGGGCAGGGCGTAGTCCAGGCGCAGGTTGCCCACGCGCGGCCCGAAACGGCCGGTGTCGTGCGCGTGCACGCCGCGGTGTCCTTCGTTGCCCGGTTCGCTGGCGGCGGCCAGCGCCGCGCCCTCGCTGGCCGGTGGTTCGTGGCGCAGCACGCGCGGATGCCCGATCAGCGAGCGGATCGCCGCCGGGTCGCCATTCCCGTCGACCGGGTCGCTGTTGAGGTCGCCCAGGATCACGAAGCGCGCATCCTGCTCCAGGCCGCCGCAGCGGCCCGCGTCGTCGCACAGCCACGCGTCCTGCCCGGGCGCCGGAGTGAGGTATTCGCGCCAGAGCCGGATCTCGTCGTGGTTGCGCGCGACGTTGCGCTTCTCCGGCCCGTCGAAGGCGGGCGGCGTGGGATGCGCGGCCAGCAGGTGCACCTCGCCCAGCGGCGTGGCCACCGGCACGTCCCAGTGCGACTTCGAGGACAGGCGCAGCTGTTCCCACACCGCGTCGGAATGGAAGGGGACGCCGGTGGCCGGATCCACGGGGCGGCGCGCGCCGGGCATCGTGCTCCAGCGCAGCAGCTGGAAGCTGCGGACGCGCGCGGCGTCGATCGGATGCTTCGACAGCACCAGCATTCCGTACTGGCCCGGGTGCAGGCCGTAGCCCCAGGCGTCGTTGCCGCGCTCGCGGCCGGCGCCGCCGACGCTGCCGTTGCCGTCCAAGTCCAGTCCACTGGGCACGCCGGTGTTGACCGGCGCGAGGTAGCGGTAGGGATAGTGCAGCGCGTCGCCGCCTTCGGCCTGCGCCTGTTCGAGGTAGCGGCGCTGGAACAGGTCGGCGGCGCGTCCCTCCGGGTCGTAGTCGAACTCGTTGAGCAGCACGATGTCCGGTCGCACCTTCTGCAGCACCGCGGCGATGCGGCGCGCGTGCGCGTTGCCCAGCTCCAGGCGCTGGACCAGCCCGCCGGCATCCTCGTCGTAGAGCGAGACGTTGTAGCTGGCGACGCGGAGCGGGACGGAGTCGGCCATCGGGTTACCGGGTTGCGGCGCGGGGGTCTGGAGATCGGCGCGCACGCAAGCGGCCACCACGAGTGCGGACAGGGCCGCGAGTGCCGCCAGGGCGATCGGCCGGCGCGACGTCATGCCGCACCGATCGTGTCGAAGGGGCGCCACTGGCGTCCGTCGAAGCCTTCCAGCGGAAGGAACCTGCGCTTGTAGTCCATCTTGCCGTGTCCCGCGATCCAGTAGCCGAGGTAGAGGTGGCGGCGGCGCTCGCGCAGCGCCCACTCGATCTGCTTGAGGATCGCCAGCGTGCCCAGGCCGCGCGCGGCCTGGTCGGGATCATAGAAGGTGTAGACCGCCGACATCGCCTGCGCGTCGAGGTCGGTCACCGCCACGGCCAGCAGGCGTCCGTCCTCGCGCAGTTCGAGGAAGCGCGTCGTGGCCCAGCTGCCGACCAGGAACTGGTCGAACTCGTGCGCGCCGTGGCCGTCCATGCCGCCACCGGGGTGGCGCGCGGAGAGGTAGCGCCGGTACAGCGCGAGCCGCTCGTCGTTGCGCTGCGCCGGCAGCACGCGCGCTTCGATCGAGGCGTTGCGCGCCAGGCAGCGGCGCTGGCTGCGATCGGGCCGGAACTCGTCCACCGGGATGCGCACCGCGACGCAGGCGCGGCAGCCCACGCAATGCGGCCGGTAGACGATGTCCCCGGAGCGGCGGAAGCCCCACTGCAGGGCCTGCGGATAGAACGTGGCCAGGCGGTCGTCATTGGGATCGAACACCAGGTCGCGCGCCACCCGTCCAGGCCAGTAGCCGCAGGGATGCTCACCGGTGTGGAACAGCCGGAGGTTGTCGTTCTCGCCCATTGCGCGGGGAGGATACTGCGCCGCGGTCGCAGCGGGTGCGAGCGGCCATGTATCTGCCCGCTGAACCGGGCTGGCTCCGGGTCAACGGCAGGCGCAGGCGACGCGTTGACGGATGCACGGCGGCGCTGCAGCCGCATCACCGAGGACACGCAACATGAAGCACCGCATCCTGTTCACCGCGCTGGCGCTGGCCGTGATCGCCGCGGGCGCCACCGCCGCCGAGCCCACCCAGCCGCAGCGCGGCACCCGCGCGACGCTCGACGCCAATGGCGACGGTGTCGTCGATCGCACCGAAGCGGCGAAGTTCCCGCGCCTGGCCGAGCGTTTCGACCAGCTCGACCGCAATGGCGACGGCCGCCTGGACGCCAGCGAGCGCCCGCAGCGCCATGCCCGCCACGCCCGGCACGGCGGCAAGGGTGGCTGGCAGCATCGCGGTGGCCATGGTGTCCATGACCCGGCCAGGCTCGACAAGGACGGCGACGGCCGCCTGAGCCGCGCCGAACTCGAAGCCGGCACAGCGCCGGCCCGCGAAGGCCGCCCCGCCCGCACCAGCCCGCTGGTCCGGAACTTCGACGCCATCGACGCCAACGGCGACGGCTACCTGGTGCGCGCGGAGATCCGCGACTGGCACGAGCGCCAGCGTCCGCAGCGCGAGGCGCAGATGCGCAAACGCTTCGACGAGCGTTTCGCCGCCGCCGATCTCAACGGCGACGGCAGGCTCAGCCGCGTCGAGGTAGACGAGAAGATGCCGCGCATGGCCGGCCGCTTCGCCTGGATGGACGACAACCGCGACGGCTTCCTCAGCCGCGAGGAACTGCAGCCGAAGCGGCGCTAAGGCGCCTCGATGCTGGACTGCATGGCCCGCGTCCTCGGACGCGGGCTTTTTTGCGCCTAGGCCAAATGCAGGTGCGCGATCACCAGCGAGCCGATCACCACGATATTGCTCATCAGCACGCCCGTTCGGCCCCATGTGAGCCGGTAGGCCAGCATCCGCTGGCCGGCGCCGACCGGGTCCTGGCGCGCGTCGCGCGCCAGCAGCGGGTTCATGAGCCGGGGCAGGATCACCAGCAGCTGCCAGTTCATCGCCAGCAGCGCCACGGAGATGGCGATGAACGTGGAGGCCGGGTCGCGCAGCAGGGCGTGGGTGGCGATGATCGCCACGATCATCGCCAGCGACAGGCCGATATAGCGGCGCGAGAAGCGCAGCAGGGCGCTGCGTTCGTGCTCGTCCGCGGCATAGTCGAGGATGATGCCGCGTGCGAACCAGGCCGCGACCAGGCCGCCGAGCAGGCCACCCGCGGCGGCGCCGGCGATGCCCAGCGCGAACCGCGCGAACAGGCTGCCGGCGATCGACTTGGTGGCGATTCCCAGACCGGCCGCCGCGGCCGGCTTGCTGATGCCCAGCGCGGCGGTGACGCCGACCGCGAACGCCGCCGAAGGCGCGCTGCTGCGCGCGAACTCGCCGAAGCGCGCCAGCAGGTCCTCGCGCACGCTCTGGCGCGCGCGCGACAGGCGCTTGCGCACCGCCGCATCGGACAGGCCCAGCAGCATCGCCACCTGCTTGGAGCTCTGGCCCTCGCGGTAGTAAAGCAGCAGCGCTTCGCGGCTGTCCTCGGGCAGTTCGGAGATCAGGTCGGCCGCGACCGCGTCGCGCTCGGCGTCCAGCGCCTGCTGCAGCGGACAGCCGTCGGGGTCGGCGGCGTGCTGGATCGCCAGTTCCGCCGCGTCGCCGTCGAGCATGCGGTTGCGGCGACCGCGCAGATGGTCGTGCGCCAGGTTGCGGGTGATCTGGCGCAGCCAGGGCAGGAAGCTCGACGGGTTCTTGAGCCGCGGGAGATGGTGCCAGGCGGACAGGAAGGCCTCCTGGGCGATGTCCTCGCTGGCCGGCACGTCGCGGGTGATGGCCAGGGCCACGGCGGTCACCGCGTTCTGGCTGGCGACCACGATGCGCCCGTAGGCGTCGCGGTCGCCGCGCACCGCGGCGGGCAGTTCGCGCTTGATCAGCAGGTCGATGGCGTCGTTGGACATGCGCTGTGGTCGGGTGGCCAGTGGACGTGACGTGCCGGGACGGCGGATGTGACCGTCAGGGCGCGTCGGAGAAGCGCCAGTGGTCGCCTTCGCGGCGGACGTCGATGCGGCGGGTCGTGGGCGCTGCATCCCCGCGGGCCGTCTCCAGCGCGACCGTACCCACGCCGGAGCCGTCGGTGCGGTAGTCCGACACCGCCACGCGCAGCCGGTCATTGCCTGCAGGGCAGGCGGAGCCAGCATGGGGCGACAGCCCGGCCTCGCGGGCGGCGGCCAGCGCGGCCTCGGCCGGGTCCTCGCCGTCGACCGACAGGCACAGCGGCGCGCCGGGCGTTTCCGCCAGCGCGGCCGCGGCCAGGGTCGCCGCGAGGGCGGGCGGGGTGGGGATGCGGTGGACCGTATCGGCCGTCGCGACCGCCTGCAGCGAAGGATCGAGCGCGACGCTGCCCGGTTCGGTGGCCGCGCGCGGAGCGGGCAGGTCCCAGCCGGGGTTGCGGAACTGGTTGAGCCACAGCGCCAGGGCCACCGCCGCCACCACGATCAGGCCCAGGCTCAGCCGGGAGCTGCGCCTGGGTGCCCGCATGCGCGCGGCATGGCCGGTCGATGGCAGGAAGCTCGACGGGCTGGCGGGCGTGGCCTCGAGCAGGCCCGCCTCGTGCAGCAGCTGGCGGGCGCGCGGCTGGTCGTCCGACCGCACCACCCAGACCGCGGCACGCGGGCCCGTCCCCTCGCCGTCGCGGTAGCTGAAGCTGCCGCGGATCGAACGCCGGTAGCGCTGCCCATCCTCGACCCGCACCTCGATGCCCGCGTCGGCGAGCAGCTTCGCCACCGCCTGCACGTTCTCGATGCGTGCGCTGCTGAAGACCTGGCGCATGTCAGTGCGCGCCCTCGTGGCCGCGGCGCGCGCGCCACGCGGTCATCGCGCGTTCCCCGGCGTGGACGAAGCGCGGCCGTGCGCGTCCACCACGCGGATCATGCCTTCCTGCGCCGTGCTCGCGACCAGGCGGCCGTCGCGCGAGAAGATCTGCCCGCGCGCCAGTCCGCGCGCACCCTGCGCGCTGGGGCTGTCGATCGCGTACAGCAGCCACTCGTCCGCGCGGAACGGACGGTGGAACCACAGCGCGTGGTCGAGCGAGGCCATCTGCACGTTCGGCTGGTAGTAGCTGATGCCGTGCGGAAAGGTGGCGGTGCCGAGCAGGTGGAAGTCCGAGGCATAGGCCAACAGCGCCCGGTGCAGCTCGGCGCCGTCGCCGACGCGCTCGGACAACCGGAACCAGACGTGGTTGAACGGAGGCTGCCGCGCCGGCTCCAGGTCGTTGCGCGGATGCACCTGGCGGAATTCGAACGGGCCGGAGCGGTCGAGCCAGCGCCGCACCTTGCTCGGCAGGGTGGCCAGCACCTCGGGCGGCGGCGGCTCCGGCGGGCGGATGTCCTCGGGGGCGGGGACCTGCGGCATCGGCGGCTGGTGTTCGGCGCCTGCCTCGGTTTCCTGGAAGGAGGCCGCGCAGAAGAAGATCACCTTGCCATGCTGGATCGCGGTGACGCGACGCACCGAGAAACTGCCGCCGTCGCGGGTGCGGTCGACCTCGTAGACGATCGGGGCGTCGACGTTGCCGGCGCGCAGGAAGTAGGCATGCAACGAATGCGCGGGGCGCGGCTCCGGCATCGTCGCCTGGGCGGCGGACAACGCCTGGCCCAGCACCTGGCCGCCGAACACGTACTTGGTGCCGATGTCGCGGCTCTGGCCACGGAACAGGTCGTCCTCCAGACGTTCCAGCGACAGCAGTTCGATCAGTTCGGATACGGTGGAGGTCATGCGCCGGATTATACGGGCCGCCATCGCGGCGCCGGCGGCATCAGGGGACGCGGCGCAGCCCGCAGGACGCCAGAACCCGCGGCCAGGGAAACAGCGGGCCGGGATCGCGCTTGCGCGCCACGAGCACGCTCGGATCGTCGGTGGCCGGCACCCGTTCGGTATCCAGGTCCTCGTGCCCGGCGATGCAGGCCAGCGCGGGCAGGGCGGTGCGCAGCCGGTCGAGCAGCCCGAGCAGCGCTGCGATCTGCGGCTCGGGATAGGCTTCTTCCATCGCCTGGTGGCCGGCGTCGAGCCAGTGCGGCCAGCGTCCGCGGTTGACCAGTTCGATGCCCACCGAGCTGGCGTTGCGTCCGCGCACGTGGTGCGCGATGCGGGTGGCCGGCACGTACTCGACCACGCGCCCGTCGCGGTCGATGTACCAGTGCCCGCTGTTGCCGGTGCCGCTGTCGGAATACAGCAAGCGCTCCCCGTACTCGCGCGCGGTGGCCAGGTCGGGAAGTTCGGTGCAGTGGATTACCACCAGTTCGACGGCCTCCACCGGACGCGCGCCGAGGCGCTCGACATAGGGCAGGTGATGGCGTTCGATGCCCGTGTCGTCGGTGAGTGGCGGCATCGGCCGATGCTAGCATTGCGCGATGAAAATGCCGCCGCCTGGAACCGACCTGCACCGCCTCATGACCAGGTTCCCGCGCGCCGGAACGGTCGACTGGATCGGCCTGCGTCCCGCGCGCGACGTGCCGATGCGCGAGGTGGACGCGGTCGAAGCGGTGGCCGGTGCCGGGCTGGTGGGCGACCGTTACGGCGGCGGCAGCGGCAAGCGCGGCGTGACCCTGATCCAGGCCGAGCATCTGCCCGCGATCGCCGCGCTCGCCGGCCACGCGGCGGTCGCGGCGGCGACGCTGCGACGCAACCTGGTGGTCTCCGGGATCGTGCTGGCCGCGCTCAGGGGCAACCGCTTCCGCATCGGCGAGGTGCTGCTCGAGGGGACCGACAGCTGCGATCCCTGTTCGCGCATGGAGGCCGCGCTGGGCGAGGGCGGCTACAACGCGATGCGCGGCATGGGCGGGCTGTGCGCGCGCATCCTGGAAGGCGGCACGCTGCGCCTGGGCGATCGGGTGGAGTGGGTGGCCGCATGAGCGTGCGCGGGCACTGCATCCTCTCGCACGGCTTCGAAAGCGGACCCGACGCCACCAAGGTCACGGCCCTGGCCGAAGTGGCGGAGCGGCTCGGCTGGAGCCACGAGCGGCCCGACTACACGGACCTCGACGCGCGGCGCGAAGTCAGCCGCGTCGGCGACGTGCTGGCGCGGGTGGAGCGGCTGGCCGGACTGGCCGCGGCGGCCGCCGCGCGCGGGCCGCTGGTGCTGGCGGGATCGAGCCTGGGCGCATGGATTTCCGGCCAGGTCTCGCTGCGCGTGCCGGTGCGCGCGCTGTTCCTGATGGCGCCGCCGGTGCGCATGGGCGAGGCGCCGCCGCTGCAGGGTGCCGAGGTGCCGACCAGCATCGTGCACGGCTGGCACGACGAGCTGATCGCCGCCGACGAAGTGGTGCGCTGGGCCGCCTGCCGCAGCGCCACCCTGCTGCTGGTCGACGATGCGCACCGCCTCGCGGGCAGCGTCGAGGCGTCGGCCGACGCGTTCCGCGCGCTCCTGTCCCGCGTCTGACCGCCGGCGGGGCGCAGCCCGCCTGGCAGACGCGCGCCGCGCTAGGATGCGCGCCTGATCCGGAGGAGTTCCACGCCCATGCGCCACTGAGTGCCGCCGTCCGCCGGACGGCCAGGTTCCCGCCGTCCCAGGACCGCGGGCGTCAGGCATTCATCGTGGAGGTGCGCATGGCCGGTTCCCGGCTCGCATTGAACGCGCTGTCGTTCGTCCTGCCCGACGGCAGGATCCTGTTCCAGTCCCTCGATCTCGTCCTCGACGACGTGCCCACCGGCCTGGTCGGCCGCAACGGCGTGGGCAAGAGCGTGCTCGCGAAGATCGTCGCCGGTCGCCTGCAGCCGACGGCGGGACGCCGCGAGGGCGATGCACGCGTGCACTACCTGCCACAGCAGGTGCGGATCCCACCCGGGCAGAGCGTGGCCGGGCTGATGGGCTGCGCGGAAGCGCTGGCGGCGCTCGCGCGGATCGAGGCAGGCAGCGCCGATCCGCTGGATTTCGAGCGGCTGGGCGAACGCTGGACGCTGCGCGAGCAGCTCGCCCAGGCCCTGGCGCAGGCGGGCCTGGCGGGACTGGACCCGGCGCGGCCCGCGGCCACGCTCAGCGGCGGCGAGGCCATGCGCGTGGCGCTGGCCGGCGCGTGGCTGTCGGATGCCGACCTGCTGGTGCTCGACGAACCCGGCAACCACCTCGACCTCGCGCAGCGCGCCGCGCTCGGCCAGCGCTTGCGCGAATGGCGCCGCGGCCTGCTGCTGGTCAGCCACGACCGCGACCTGCTCGACGGCATGCATCGCATCCTCGAACTGTCGCCCTCCGGCCTGCGCAGCTATGGCGGCAACCATGCCTTCTACGCGCGCCAGCGCGCCGCGGAACGGGCGGCGTCCGAGGCGGCGCTGGACCAGGCCCGGGCCGCGCACCGGCGGCTGCAGGCGCAACAGCAGCTGCAGCGCGAGCGGCAGCAGCGGCGCCAGGCGCGCGCCGCTCGCGCGGCGAAGCAGGCCAACCAGGCGCCGATCCTGCTCGGCCTGGCCCGGGCGCGCAGCCAGGCCAGCCTGGGCCGGCTCGAGCTCCGGTCGGCATCGCTGCGCGCGCAATCGCACGCGGCGCTGCGCGAGGCTGCGGCCGCGGTGGATACGGCGCCCGCGCTGGCGATGCCTGTCGACACCGCCTCGGACAGCCGCAGGGTGGTGGTCCGCTGCGCGCAGGCGGTGCTGGCGCATGTCCCGGCCACGCATGCCGGGCTGGAGCTGGTGCTGGATGCGCGCCACCGGATCGGCGTGGTCGGTCCCAACGGCAGCGGCAAGTCGAGCCTGCTGCGCGCGCTGGCCGGACGCGAGGCGCCCGCAAGCGGACGTATCGTGGTGGCCGGACGGGTCGCGCTGTTCGACCAGCAGCTCGACGGACTGGATCCGGCGCGGTCGCCGCTCGAGCACCTGCGCGCCGCCAACCCGTCGTTGCCGGAGCCGGAGGCGCGCGGGCGGCTGGCGCTGCTGGGCCTGGATGCAGACCTGGCGCGGACGCCGTGCGCACGGCTGAGCGGCGGCGAACGGGTCAGGGCCGCGCTGGCCTGCGTGCTCCATGCGCAGGCGCCGCCGGACCTGCTGCTGCTCGACGAGCCGGGCAACCATCTGGATCTCGATGCGCTGGAGACGCTGGAACGGATGCTGCGCCAGTACCGGGGCGGGCTGGTGCTGGTCTCGCACGACCGGCGGCTGCTGGAGAACGCCGGTCTGGAGCATCGGATCGATACCGGCACGACGCCGTGGCGGCTCGTGCCCTGGTGATCGCGGATGTGGCCGCAGGTCCCATGCGGCAGAATGTCCCATCGACGGCGCCTGACGCCGCAGCTGCAGGAAATCCCTTGAAGTTCTTCGTTTCGTGCGCCAAAGGCCTCGAGTACCTGCTCGTGGACGAGCTGCTGGCCCTCGGCTGCGCGCAGGCCACCGCGACCGTGGCCGGGGTCAACGCCGAAGGCTCCCTGGCCGACGCCCAGCGCGCCGTGCTGTGGTCGCGCCTGGCCAGCCGGGTGCTGTGGCCGCTGGCCGACTACGACTGCGCCGACGAACACGCGCTCTACGCCGGCGCGCGCGCGCTGGACTGGACCGCCCACCTGGATGCCGCGATGACCCTGGCGGTGGACGCGCATGTGTCCGGCAGCGCGATCACCCATGCGCGCTATGCGGCGCAGCGGCTCAAGGACGCGGTGGTCGACGTGCTGCGCGAGGCCAGCGGGGCGCGCCCCGACGTGGACGTGGAATCGCCGGACCTGCGCCTGAACCTGGTGGTGCGCAAGGGCCGCGCGATCGTGTCGGTGGACCTGGGCGGCGGCCCCCTGCATCGCCGCGGCTGGCGGCGCGCGCAGGGCGATGCGCCGCTCAAGGAGAATCTCGCCGCGGCGCTGCTGCTGCGCGGCGGCTGGCCGGCGCTGTACGCCGAGGGCGGCGGCCTGCTGGACCCGATGTGCGGCAGCGGCACCCTGCTGATCGAAGGCGCGCTGATGGCCGCCGACGTGGCGCCCGGCCTGCTGCGCCATGGCGGGCGCGCGCCGAGCCGCTGGCGCGGGTTCGACCTCGCCTGCTGGGAGGCGCTGGTGGCCGGGGCGAGCGCGCGCGAGCGCGCCGGGCGCACGGCGCTGCGGCCGGTGTTCGCGGGCCGCGACCTCGATCCGCAGGCGATCCGCAACGCCCGCGAGAACGCCACGGCCGCGGGCCTGCGCGATGCCATCGACTTCCAGGTCGGGGATATCGCCGACCTGGCGGTCCAATCCGTCCCACGCGGGCTGGTGGTCTGCAATCCGCCCTACGACGCGCGCCTGGCCGCCGATCCTGCGCTGTACCGCAGCCTCGGAAGCGCGCTGTCCCGGGCGGTGCCCGACTGGCGCGCCAGCCTGCTGTGCGGCGACCGCGAGCTCGCCTTCGCCAGCGGCCTGCGGGCGAAGAAGAGCTACCAGCTGTTCAACGGCGCGCTCGAATGCACCCTGATCGTCTGCGATCCGGTGCGCCCGTCCGCGCGTGCGCAGGACGGGGCGCGCGAACTGTCGGAAGGCGCGCGCATGGTCGCCAACCGGCTGCGCAAGACGCTCAGGGCCTCGAAGGCGTGGCGGGCCCGCGAAGGCGTCGAGTGCTTCCGCGCCTACGATGCCGACATCCCCGAATACGCCGCCGCGGTCGACGTCTATGCCGAGGCCGACACCGGCACGCGCTGGCTGCACGTGCAGGAGTACGCAGCCCCGACCGAGATCCCCGAGACGGTGACCCGCAAGCGCTTCGGCGAACTGCTGGCCGGCGCCGCCGAGGCGCTGGAAGTGCCGCGCGAGCGCATCGCGGTGAAGACGCGCGCCAGGGGCAAGGGCGGCAGCAAGTACGGCCACTTCGCGCATCGCGGCGAGTTCCTCACCGTGCGCGAGGGCGCTGCGCGCCTGCGCGCGAACCTGTTCGACTACCTCGACACCGGGCTGTTCCTCGACCATCGCCCGCTGCGCCTGGCGATCGCGGAAGAGGCGCGCGACAAGCGTTTCCTCAACCTGTTCTGCTACACCGGCGCCGCGACGGTGCAGGCGGCGGTGGGTGGCGCGGCGCAGACCACCAGCGTGGACCTGTCGGCCACCTACCTCGAATGGCTGGCCGACAACCTGCGCGAGAACGCGATCGGCGGCATCCGACACCGCATCGCCCAGGCCGACGCCATGGCCTGGCTGCGCGCCGACCGCGGCGAGTACGACCTGGTGTTCTGCGACCCGCCGACCTTCTCCAATTCCGCGCGCGCCGAAGATTTCGACGTGCAGCGCTCGCACGTGGAGCTGCTGCGGCTGGCGGTGGCGCGGTTGTCCTACGGCGGCGTGCTGTATTTCTCGAACAATTTCCGGCGTTTCCGGCTCGACACGGAGGCGGTGGCGGCCTTCGCCGAAATCGAGGACATCAGCCCGGCCACCGTGCCGCCGGACTTCGCGCGCAACCCGCGCATCCACCGCACGTGGCGGCTGCGGGCGCGTGCATGAGTCTGCCGGGGAGTATCTTAATGGAACGATGATTCATTATTGGTAGTGATTGTTCTGTAGGTGATCATAATAGCGCGCGAAAACGGGTGCATAGTGGCGCCAGTCCACAGAGGGCGCCGCCCATGAGCACCATCGATCCCATCCGTTACGCCCGCATCGCCCGCAAGGTCCGCGGCACGCCCGCGTCCGACGGGGCGGGAGTCAAGCTGACCCGCGTCATCGGCGGCGCCGAGCTGCCGGAGCTCGATCCGTTCCTGCTGCTCGACGAGTTCGGCACCGACCGGTCCGAGGATTACCTGGCCGGCTTCCCCAGCCATCCGCATCGCGGCTTCGAGACCGTGACCTACATGCTGGACGGCCGCATGCGCCACAAGGACAACCATGGCAACGAGGGCCTGCTGGTGCCGGGCAGCGTGCAGTGGATGACCGCCGGCCGCGGCCTGGTCCACTCGGAGATGCCCGAGCAGGAGGAAGGCCGCATGCGCGGTTTCCAGCTGTGGGTGAACCTGCCGGCGAAGGAGAAGATGACCGACCCCCGCTACCAGGAATTCCCCCCTGCGGAGCTGCCGGTGGTGGCGCCGGCAGCCGGTGTCACGGTCAAGGTCATCGCCGGCGACGTGGATGGCGTGCGCGGTCCGATCTCGCAGCCGGCCACCGAGCCGCTCTACCTCGACATCGCGCTGGAGGCGGGCGCCGAATGGCTCTATGCGCTGCCCACCGGGCACAACGCCTTCGCCTACGCCTTCGAGGGCGCCGCGTGGCTGGGCGAGGGCGAGGACGCCCGCGAGCTGTCCGCGCAGGAGATGGCGGTGCTGGGCGGCGGCGACGTGCTGCGGCTGCGGGCCGACGGGGCCGGGGCGCGGCTGATCCTGGTCGCCGGACGGCCGCTGCGCGAGCCGGTGGCGCGCCATGGTCCGTTCGTGATGAACACCAGGCAGGAAATCATGCAGGCGTTCGTCGACTACCAGGAAGGCCGCTTCTGAACCGAGCGCCAGCGTGCGTTGGAAAAGCCGGGCTTTGCCCGGCTTTTTCATCGGCCGGCCCGCGCCGGGAGACGACTCCCGCGACGTGCGGCACTGCAGCAGGCGTTCCGGGAGCGCGTGGGTATAGTAGGGGCGCGGAAACGGATTTCGCCCCCCCAAGCAGATCGGTGGCATCCCACGGAGCTGTCGCGGTACGGCACATCCCCCATGCAGGACTGAGACCACGTGGTCCCTTCGCTACATGGAGCATTTCCGATGAGAACGATATTCCTGCTGTTGGCCGCCCTGCTGTGGTCGGGCCAGGCGTCCGCGCAGTCGGCCGAAGAGAACTGCCCCGAACTCCCCGCCGGCGCGGCGCTGGGCTGGGACGTGGTGAACGGCCCCGATTTCGTCTTCTGCAAGGCGATCCGCCAGGCCGATGGCATCCAGGCGTTCTCGGTGCTGATCGGCCCCGACCCCGTGTTCCGCGCCGATCGCGCGTTGCGCGAGAGGGACGGGGTGATCGACGGTCACCGGGTGCGCTGGTATCGCGGCGACGTGGCCACGCGCCGCGACGTGCACGTGCGCGAGACGCTGGTGGAACTGGGCCGGCGCAGCAACGCCCATATCGTGGTGCGCGCCGATTCGGAGGAACAGCTGGCGCGCAACCGGCAGCTGGCGGAAGCCCTGCGGTTCAACGCGACCGCCGTCGGCGGCGATTGAGCGCCGCCGCGACGGATTGCGACGGGTCAGTGGCTGCCGATCCGGGTATCGGCGAAGCGCAGTCCTTCGGCCAGCCGGCGGCTTTCGTCCAGCTGCTGCTGGGAGACGGCGCGCAGCACGATGTGCGCGACCAGGTCGTCGTCGAGCTCGACCGCCGTCTCGCGTACCAGCGCGTTGGAAGTCGTCACGTCGCCGCGATACCAGCGGATCTCATGGCCGTCGATCGTGCCGCGCTCCTCGCGCAGGGAGATGCGCTCGCGCATGGGCGACTGGTCGCGCAGCATGACCGAGAACGCCTGGCTGCCGTCCGCTTCGCGCATGGCCCGGCAATACAGGAATCCGGGGCCTTCGGAGACCTCCCAGGACAGGCCTTCGGCCGGCGGCAGCTGCGGACACGCGCCGGACTGGGCGAGGGCCTGCAGCGGCAGGAGCAGGATGGCGAGCGGAATCCAGCGCTTGATCATCGGGCTGTCCATGCAAGGTAGACCGCCGGACCATGCCATGCATAGCGGCATGATGCAATGCACCAATGGTGATCCGCGTCCCGATTTGTCGCGGTGCCGCGGTCCCGGTCAGTAGCGGCCGACCTCCAGCCGCGGCCGGCCATCGGCGCCGATGCGCACGGTGCTGAACCGGTCGAATTCGGTTTCGGGCATGGCGGCGACCTCGCAGGCGCACAGGGCCGCGACGATGTCCGGCACGGTATTGCTGTGGCCGGCGACCAGCACCGTGCCCGTGCCGTGCTCCGCGCGCAGGCGCGCGACGAGATCCGCGGCCGGCTCGCGCGGCTCGTAGACCCGCACCTCGAGTCCGTGCGCGATGGCGGTCGGGCCCACGGTCTGGCGGGTACGCCGCAGGTCGGTGCTGTAGACCGCCACCAGCGGAGCATTGGCCAGCAGGCCGGCTAGGCGGTCCGCGCGCGCCAGTCCGGCCTCGCTCAGCGCGGGATCATGGCCGGCGTCGGCCTTTTCGCCATGTCGCACCACCACGAACACCGTGCCGTCGGCCGCCTCCGCCTGCGCACCGGGCGTGCCCGCGCAGGCGGCCAGCGCCAGGATCGCACCCAGGAGGATGGTGGCACGCATCAACGCGGCGCTGGATCGAAGGCGGCTCATCGCGTGGCTCCCGTGGATTGGCCGGTGGGCCCGAGCGCCACCAGCATGCCGCGCGCGGCCTTGAGGCGCGTGTCGAAGTCTGGCAGCACCAGGCTGATGCGCAACTTGTCCGGGCCGTCCATGCGGTAGTGCTTCGGCTGGCCCTGGATCAGGCGGATGACGCCCATCGGGTCGATCGCCGGCTTCTCGGTGAACTGAAGGCGCCCGCCGGATTCGCCCAGGTCGATCTTGCGGATGCCGAGCGCGGTCGCCTGCAGCTTGAGCTCGGCGATCGCGAACAGATGCTTTGCCGGATCGGGCAGCAGGCCGAAGCGGTCGATCATCTCCACCTGCAGTTCGCGCAGCGCCTCGCTGTCGCGCGCCGAACTGATGCGCTTGTACAGGGTCAGGCGGGTGTGCACGTCGGGCAGGTAGTCCTCGGGGATCAGCGCGGGCACGTGCAGCTCGACCTCGGCACCGCGATAGGCCGGCTCGTCCACGTCCGGCAGCTTGCCCTGGCGGATGCTGCGCACCGCGCGCTCGAGCAGTTCGGTGTAGAGGCTGAAGCCGACCTCGGCCATCTGCCCGCTCTGGTCCTCGCCCAGCAGTTCGCCTGCGCCGCGGATCTCGAGGTCGTGCGTGGCCAGGGTGAAGCCGGCGCCGAGTTCGTCCATCGAGGCGATGGCATCGAGGCGCTTCTGCGCGTCGGACGTGATCGAGCGCTGGTCGGGCACCACCAGGTAGGCGTAGGCGCGATGGTGCGAACGGCCGACGCGACCGCGCAGCTGGTGCAGCTGGGCCAGGCCGAACTTGTCGGCGCGGTTGATAATGATGGTGTTGGCGTTGGGGATGTCGATGCCCGACTCGATGATGGTCGAGCACAGCAGCACGTTGAAGCGCTGCTTGTGGAAATCGAGCATCACCCGCTCCAGCTCGCGCTCGGGCATCTGGCCGTGGGCGATGCCGATGCGCGCGTCGGGGACCAGCTCCTGCAGCTGGCGCTGCATGCGTCCGATGCTCTCCACGTCGTTGTGCAGGAAATACACCTGGCCGCCGCGCGCCAGCTCGCGCTGGAAAGCCTCGCGCAGCATCGCGTCGTCCCAGGCGTGGACGAAGGTCTGCACGGCGAGGCGGTGCGCGGGCGGGGTGGCGATGATCGACAGGTCGCGCAGCCCGGCCATGGCCATGTTGAGCGTGCGCGGGATCGGCGTGGCGGTGAGGGTAAGCAGGTGCACGTTGGCGCGCAGCGCCTTGAGCGCCTCCTTCTGGCGCACGCCGAAGCGCTGCTCCTCGTCGACGATCACCAGGCCCAGGTCCTTGAAGCGCACGTCCTTCTGCAGAAGGCGGTGGGTGCCGACGATCACGTCGATCGTGCCTTCCGCGATCTTGTCGATCTCGGCCTTGATCTCCTTGGTGCTCTTGAAGCGCGACAGCACCTCGACCTTGAGCGGCCAGTCGGCGAAGCGGTCGCGGAAGTTGCGGTAGTGCTGCTCGGCCAGCAGGGTGGTCGGCACCAGCACCGCCACCTGCTTGCCCGCCGCCGCGGCGACGAAGGCCGCGCGTACCGCGACCTCGGTCTTGCCGAAGCCGACGTCGCCGCAGACCACGCGGTCCATCGGCTGGCTGGAGCCGAGGTCGCGGATCACCGCCTCGATCGCGGCGTGCTGGTCGGGCGTTTCCTCGAACGGGAAGGCGGCGGCGAAGGGCTCGTACATCGCGCGGTCGACCTGCAGCGCCAGGCCGGCGCGCGCCTGCCGCTTGGCCTGGATCTCGAGCAGTTCGGCGGCGACGTCGCGTACCTTCTCCTGCGCCTTGCGCTTGGCCTTGGTCCACTGCTCGCCGCCGAGGTTGTGCAGCGGCGCGGTTTCGGGCGAGGCGCCGGAGTAGCGGCTGACCAGGTGCAGCTGCGCGACCGGCACGTACAGCCGGTCGCCCTTGGCGTATTCGATGTCGAGGTATTCGCCGGGCTGGCCGCCGGCCTCCAGCGTCACCAGGCCGCGGTAGCGACCGACGCCGTGGTCCTCGTGCACGATCGGCGCGCCCTCGCTGAGTTCGCCGAGGTCGCGGATGATGGCCTCGGGCTCGCGGCCGGCGCGCTTGCGGCGGCGCGGCTGCGAAGCGCGCTCGGGGAACAGCTGGCGCTCGGTGAGGATGGCCAGCGGTCCGGCGCCCGAAGCCTCGGGATCGAGCGCGAAGCCGTCGTCCAGCGGCGCCACGGCGATGGCGAAGCGCTGCTCCTGCCGCGCGAAGTCGGCGAACGTCGCCGCCACCGCGGGCTTCAGCCCGGCCGCGTCGAGCATCTCCAGCAGCGCCTCGCGGCGGCCCGCGGAATCGGCCGCCACCAGCACGCGTCCTCCATAGCTCGCCAGGAAGCCGCGCAGCGCGGTGCCGGGCTCGCTGTCGCGCAGCGCCAGCGGCAGCGAGGGGGCGGGCTGGTCGCCCAGGGCGGTGGCCTGGGCGTGGCGAGGATGCGCGGCCGGGCAGATCTCGATGCGCTGGCCGGCATTGAGCCGTTCGCGCAGCGCCTCGGGCGACATCCACAGCTCGCCCGGCGGCAGGATCGGGCGCTCGATGTCGTGGCGCAGCTGTTCGTAGCGCTCGCCGGCCTGCTTCCAGAAATGGTCGGCCGCCTCCAGCGCACCCTCGTCGACCAGCGGCAGGTAGCCGGGCGCCAGGTAGTCGAACAGGGTGGCGGTGTCCTTGAAGAACAGCGGCAGGTAGTACTCGATGCCGGCCGGCGCGATCCCGGCGCGCAGGTCCTGCATCAGCGCGCTGCGCCGCGCATCGACGTCGAAACGCTCGCGCAGCGCGTCCAGCGCGTCGCCGAGCGCGTCGGGATCGGTCGGCACTTCGCGCCCGGGCAGCATGCGCACCGCGTCCACGCGGTCGAGCGAGCGCTGGGTTTCCGGGTCGAAGGCGCGGATGGTCTCGATGCTGTCGTCCAGCAGTTCGATGCGGTAGGGCTCGGAAGCGCCCATCGGATAGACGTCCAGCAGCCCGCCGCGCACGGCGAACTCGCCCGGGTCGAACACCTGCGGCACGTTGCGGTAGCCGGCGCCGTCGAGGCGGCGCTTCTCGGCCTCCAGGTCCAGGGTCTGGCCGACGCGCACGTCGAACGCGCTGCCCACCGCATGGCGCAGCGGCGGCAGGCGCTGCAGCAGGGTCTGCACCGGCACGATCACGATCGCCTGGCGGCGCAGCGAGGGCAGGCGCAGCAGGGTGGCCAGGCGCTGCGAAATGATGTCCGGATGCGGGCTGAAGCGGTCCCAGGGCAGGGTTTCCCAGTCGGGGAAGGGGACCACCGGCAGGGCCGCGTCTTCGCCCAGCAGGGTGTGCAGGTCCGACTCGAGCTGGTGGGCGGCGTGGTTGTCCCGCGCGATCAGCAGCAGCGGCGCGGACTGCGCGCGCGCGGCGCGGGCAGCGTGCCAGGCCAGCGCGCTGCGGCTGGCCGGCGCACGCCACCAGGCGCGGGGCTGGCCGGCGCGCGGCAGGAGGGCGGGGGCGGTGTCCTGGGGCATTGGCACGGGATCCGGAAAAGCACGACCGCGCCGGCAACAGCGTTGCCAGCGTGCGAAAGGCGCGATTTTACCTTGGCCGCGCGAGCGCCATGCGAGGGCGCCTCAGGCGCGGGCGCGGCTCAGGCGGCGTCCTGGCGCAGCCACTGCAGGCGGTGCGCGCCGCCCGCCGGCGCCAGCACGCCCTGCAGCGCGGGCAGCAGCCCCTGCAGGACCTGCTCGAACCGCCAGGGCGGGTTGCACAGCAGCAGGCCGCTGCCGTTCATGCGCAGGGCCGATTCCTCTGGACGCACCATCAGTTCGGCCACCAGCACCGATTTCGCCGGCAGGTGCGCGGCGCGGCGCAGGAACGGCTGCAAGGTGGCGCGCTGCTTGACCGGGTACCACAGCACGAACATGCCCTGCGGCCAGCGCAGCAGCCCGGAGCGCAGCGATGCCAGGATCGGCTCGAATTCCGCGCGCTGCGCCTCGTACGGCGGGTCCACCAGCACCAGGCCGCGGCCGAATCGGCTGGTGCCCGCGCGCGGCGGCAGCAGGGCGTCGATGGCGGCATAGCCGTCGCGCTGGTGCACGCCCACCCGCGCGTCCTCGGCGAAGCTGCGGCGCAGCGCGGCCGCTTCCTCGGGCTGCAGTTCGCAGCAGGCGATGCGGTCCTGTCCGCGCAGCGCATGCGCCAGCAGCCAGGGCGAGCCGGGATAGGCGCCCTCGCCATGGGCGGCGCGGCAGGCGTCGACGGCGGCGCGGTAGGGCGCCAGGACCGGATCGGTCCCGCGCGCGAGCACCGCCCCGATCCCGGCCTCGGCTTCGCCGGTGCGCCGCGCGTCGTCCCCGTCCAGCCGGTAGAGGCCGCGGCCGGCATGGGTGTCGAGCGCGAAGCAGGCCGAGGGCTTGGCCACCAGCGCCTCGCACAGCGCGAGCAGCACCGTGTGCTTGAGCACGTCGGCGTGGTTGCCGGCATGGAAGGCGTGGCGGTAGTTCATGGGGTCGTGATTCGTGGTTGGTGATTTGAAGAGGCTGGGCTACTGATGCCTCGCGTCGGATGCCATCATGCCGGTACGGTCCCGCCGCGTCAGCACCGGCCGCAGCGGCGGGGCGGCGTTTTCGAACCACCAACCACCAATCGCGAATCACGGCTCCATGCGCATCCTCCTGGTCGAAGACGAAGCCGCCATCGCCGGCACGGTGCTCTACGCGCTGCGCGAGGAAGGCTACGAGGCGACGCATTGCCTGACCGCGGGCGAGGCGCTGGAGCAGGCCGCGACGTCCGGCTTCGACCTGGCGATCCTCGACGTCGGCCTGCCCGACCTCGGCGGGTTCGCGCTGTGCCGGCGCCTGCGCGAGCACCGCGACCTGCCGGTAATCTTCCTCACCGCGCGCCAGGACGAAGCCGACCGGATCCTGGGCTTCGAGCTGGGCGCCGACGACTACGTGCCCAAACCGTTCTCGCCGCGCGAGCTGGTGGCGCGCGTGCGTGCGGTGCTGCGGCGGGCGCAGGCAGGCGCCACCGGCCAGACCGCTGCCGCGGCCGATTTCAGCCACGACGCCGACGGCATGCGCATCCGTTACCGCGGGCGCCTGCTCGAGCTCACCCGCTACGAATACGGCCTGCTGGCGGCGCTGCTGGCGCGGCCGGGCGCCGTGCTCAGCCGTGCGCAGCTGATGGACCGGGTGTGGGGCGATGCGTTGGAAAGCGGCGACCGCACCATCGACACCCACGTCAAGACCCTGCGCGCCAAGCTGCACGCCATCGACCCGGAAGCGGAGCCGATCCGCACCCACCGTGGCCTCGGCTACTCGCTGGCAGTGGACTGAGCCGCGATGCGGATCGGCCTGCGCATCCTGCTGGGTTACTTCGTGATCGTCGCGATCGCGGGCTTCCTGCTGATGCGGGTCTTCGTGCAGGAGGTCAAGCCGGGCGTGCGGCAGGCGATGGAGGACACCCTGGCCGATACCGCCAACGTGCTGGCCGAGCTGGCGACGGACGACATGCTGGCCGGGCGCATGGCCGACGGCCGCTTCGCCGCGCGCATCGCCGCCCTGCACGGTCGCGAACTCGACGCCCGGATCTGGGACTTCGACAAGGCCAGCGTGAGCTACCGGATCACGGTGACCGATGCCGACGGGATCGTCGTGTACGACTCGGCGGGCCGCGAGCTGGGGCGCGACAACTCGCGCTGGAACGACGTCTACCGCACCCTGCGCGGGCAGTACGGCGCGCGCTCCACGCGCAGCGATCCGGACGACGAATCCTCCTCGGTGATGTACGTGGCCGCGCCGATCCGCGACGGCGAGCGGGTGATCGGCGTGCTGACGGTGTCCAAGCCCAACCGCACCATCGAGCCGGTGATCCTGCGCAGCGAGCGCATCGTGCGCCGCTGGGGCATGGTGCTGCTGGGCGCGGCGCTGGCGATCGGGCTGTACGCGGCGTGGTGGCTGTCGCGCCAGCTGGGCGGGCTGCAGCGCTACGCGCGCGCGGTGACCGAAGGCGAACGCGCGAGCCTGCCGCGCGCCGCCGGCGAGTTCCGCGACCTCGGCCTGGCGCTGGAAACCATGCGCGACCGGCTCGAGGGCAAGCAGTACGTGGAGCACTACGTGCACAGCCTGACCCACGAACTCAAGTCGCCGCTGACCGCGATCCGCGGCGCGGCCGAACTGCTCGAGCGGCCGCTGCCCGAGGCCGACCGCATCCAGTTCGCCGGCACCATCCGCCAGCAGGGCGAGCGCATGACCCGCACCATCGACAAGCTGCTGGCGCTGGCCGCGGTCGAGTACCGGCAGCGGATCGAGGCGCCGGAAGCGGTGGACGTGGCCGCGCTGCTCGACGATGTGCTGGCCGACGCCGCGCTGCGCGCTAGCGAGGCGGGCGTGCGGCTCGAATCGCGGGCGGAGCACGCGCTGCCGCCGCTGCAGGGCGACCGGTTCCTGCTGCGGCAGATGCTGGGCAACCTGCTCGACAACGCCATCGACTTCTCGCCCCGCGGCGGCGCCGTGTCGCTGGATGCGCGCATGGAAGGACCGCGGCTGCGGCTGCAGGTGTGCGACCAGGGGACGGGCATCCCCGACTACGCGGCCGGGCGGGTCTTCGAGCGCTTCTACTCGCTGCCGCGGCCGGGCAGCGGTGCGCGCAGCAGCGGCCTGGGACTCGGCTTCGTCCGCGAGGTGGCGGCCCTGCACGGCGGCGAGGCCGACCTGCGCAACGGCCCCGACGGCGGCGCGGTGGCCAGCGTCTGGCTGCCGGCCGGCTGACGGAGGGCGAGGAAGCAGGCCACGCGCGATGTGTCGACTCCCTCCCCGGCGTGCGGGGGGCGCACGCCCTCGATCTCGCCGCGCCTCGGCATATCTCCCTCCCCCGCGTGCGGGGAGGGCCGGGGTGGGGGCCAACGATCACCGTGAGCCGGACCTGCCCGGCGCTTCGCCCATCCACGGCCTCGCGCTTCACCCTCGCTTCACCGCCGCGCCATCGTCCCCCCGCAGCGCCGGCGCATCGTGCCGTCCGGTTCCCGACGAGGAGTGGTGCGATGCGCTTGTGGCTGAAGATCCTGATGGTGGTGGGCATGACCCTGGCGATCCTGGTACCGCTGGCGCTGATCCGCGGCACCATCCACGAGCGCCAGGCCTACCGGAACGAAGCGGTGCGCGACGTGGCGGCCAACTTCGGTGGCCCGCAGGTGTTCGGTGGACCGGTGCTGGTGGTGCCCTACACCGAAACCGTTGACGAGGATGTGGTCCAGCCCGACGGCGAGGTGCGGCGCACCGTCCAGCGCCGGACCGGCAGCTGGACCTTTTTCCCCGAAACGCTGTCGATCGAAGGCAGCCTGCAGCCCGACACGCGCCGGCGCGGCCTGCACGAAGTGCGCGTGTACCAGTGGGACGGCGTGGCGAAAGCCAGCTTCGACGTGCGCCTGCCGCCGCTGGAGGATGCGGCGGCCCAGCGCGAAGTGGGGCGGCCCTGGCTGAGCTACGGCATCGTGGACGTGCGCGGCCTGCGCGGCACGCCGCGTCTGCAGGTGGACGGCGCCGCGGTGACGCCGCTGCAGGGCATCGGCCACGTCGACGGCCCCGGCCTGCACGTGCGCCTGGACGCTCCGGACACGGACCGGATCGAGCTCGAAACCGGAATCGAACTGCAGCTGCGCGGGACCGAGGCCTTCGCGATGATGCCCTACGGGCGCAGCAACGACCTGCAGCTGGCCTCGCCCTGGCGGCATCCGAAGTTCGAGGGCGTCTCGCCGCAGCACGATATCGACGCCCAGGGCTTTCGCGCGCGCTGGCAGATCGCTTCGGTCGCCAGCAACGCGCAGCGCCGCTACCTGCAGTCGCCGGCGCTCGCCGGCGAGCAGGCCGCCGGCGTGCCGTGGACCGCGCAACCGGACGGGGTGAGCGTCGCGCTGGTCGATCCGGTCAATCCCTACCTGCAGGCCGACCGCGCCACCAAGTACGGGCTGCTGTTCGTGATGCTGACCTTCGTCGGCTTCTTCATGTTCGAGCTGCTCAAGCGCCTGCCCATCCATCCGATCCAGTACGCCCTGGTCGGCCTGGCGATCGCGATCTTTTTCCTGCTGCTGGTGAGCCTCAGCGAGCACGTCGCCTTCGGCCTGGCCTATCTGGCCGCGGCGGTGGCCTGCATCGGGCTGATCGGTTTCTACCTGTCGGCGGTGCTTCGCAGCACCGCGCGCGGACTCGGTTTCGCGGTGATGCTCGCGGCGTTGTACGCGGCGCTCTACGGCCTGCTGGTGTCCGATGACAACGCGCTGGTGCTCGGCGCCGGGCTGCTGTTCCTGATCCTGGCCGCGATCATGGTGGCCACGCGCAAGGTCGACTGGTACCAGGTCGCCTCGCGCCCGGGCGTGGCGCAGGGCTGAAGGGCGCGGCGGTAGAATCCGCGGATGACAGGGCAGCCCATCCCCCGCATCCGCACGTTGACCGGCGAGGACGCGCGGCGACATCTGGATGATGTCGCCGCGCTGCGCATCGCGGTCTTCCGCGACTGGCCCTACCTCTACGCCGGCGACTTGGACTACGAGCGCGACTACCTGGCGTCCTATGCCGCGTCGCCGCGCTGCGTGTTCGTGCTGGCCTTCGCTGGCGACGAAGTGGTGGGCGCCTCCACGGGGCTGCCGCTGCTCGACGACGCGCCGGCGTTCCGGGCGCCGTTCGAGGCGGACGGGCCGGCCCCGGCGCGGGTGTTCTACTTCGGCGAATCCGTGCTGCTGCCCGCCTGGCGCGGCCGCGGCGTGGGGCGTGCGTTCTTCGACGCGCGCGAGGCGCATGCGCGCGGTCTCGGTGGATTCGGCTGGACGGCGTTCGCCGCGGTCGACCGGGAGGCGGGCGACGCGCGGCGGCCGCAGGGACATCGCGGCCGCGAGTCGCTGTGGCGTGCACGCGGCTACGTGCGGCAGCCCGGCCTGTCGATGCAGCTGGACTGGGACGAGATCGGCATTGGACCGTGCACCCACACGCTGACCTTCTGGACGCGCTCCCTGGAGGCGGCATGAAGGTCGCGGCCGCCAGGTATGCCGTCCAGGCGCCGGCCAGCTTCGACGACTTTGCCGCGCGGATCCGGGGCCTGCTCGAATCGGCGGCGTCGCGCGGCGCGCAACTCGCGGTCCTGCCCGAGTACCTGTCGCTGGAGCTGGCCGCGAGCTTCGGTCCGGCGATCGCTTCCGACCTGCCCGCGTCGCTGGCGGCGACGCAGCGCTATCGCGCGCCGTGGCTGCAGCTGTTCTCGACGCTCGCGCGCGATACCGGCATGGCGATCGCCGCCGGGACCTTCCTGCTCGACACCGGCGCCGGCCGCTACCGCAACCGCGCCGACCTGCTGCTGCCCGGCGGCGGCCACGCCTGGCAGGACAAGCTGCAGCTCACCGGCTTCGAGAAGGCTACCGGCCTGATCGAGGGCGGCGACGCGCTGAATGTGTTCGACACGGGCGCGGCCAGGCTGGGGCTGGCGGTGTGCTACGACATCGAGTTCCCCCTGCCGGTGCGCGCGCAGTACGAGGCCGGCGCGCGCCTGCTGCTGGTGCCAAGCTGCACCGATACCAAGGCCGGCGCCACGCGCGTACGCGTGGGCTGCCTGGCGCGGGCGCTCGAGAACCGCTGCTTCGTCGCCCAGGCGGTCACCGCGGGCGAAGCGCCGTGGAGCCCGGCGCTGGACGTGAATACCGGCGAGGCGGCGATCTACGCGCCGATGGACGTGGGCTTTCCCGCCGACGGCGTCCTGGCGCGGGCCCGCGAGGACGAGGACTGGGCCATCGCCGATCTCGATCTCGGAACGCTCGAAGCATCGCGCGCGCGGGCCCAGGTCGCCAATGACCGGGACTGGCGCGGGCAGTCGATCCCCGCGCTGGCCGCGGCGCGGGTGGAACGACCAGGCTGAGGCCTGCGCCGCACCGGCTACGCGGGCGCATGGATCCAGAGCGACAGCGCCCCCAGCGCTGATCCGATCGCCGTCGCCGCGATCACGTCGCTGGGATAGTGCAGGCCCAGCACCACGCGCGAGGCCGCGACTGCCGCGGTGAACGGCAACAGCAGCCAGGCCAGCGCCGGGTACCACGCCACCGCCACGGTGGTGAAGGCGACCGCGTGCAACGTATGACCCGATGGAAAGCTGAACTCGTCCAGCGGCGCGACCCAGGCGCGGATGCGACGGTCGGCCGCGAATGGCCGCGGGCGACGGGTGCAGCGCTTGATACCCTTGTACAGGCCGAGCGCGACCGCGCCGGTAGCGGCAAGCTGGCTGCTGGCAGTCAATCCCTGCCAGCCGTCGGCGAGCACAAGCCCGGCCATCAGCAGGTACCAGAAGACGCCGTCGCCCAGCCGGCTGGCGAGCGCGAGGCAACGCCGGATCGGGCGCCGGTCTGCCGCCCGGTTGGCGCGCAGGCACCAGTCGGCGTCGGCCAACGGCCAGCGATCAGGCGGCGAGGTGCGCGTGCGGCCGCTGGCCATCGCGCAATCCCGCGAGCAGGCGGTCGAACTCGGCCGCCACCTGGGCGGGCGAGAGCCCGGCGACGGCGGCGCGCGCCGACCGGCCCATCGCCGCCAGCCGCGGCATGTCGCTGCCCAGGGCCGTCACGGCCGCGACGAAGGCGGATTCGTCGCCGCAGGGGATGGCCGCGCCGTGCGCGCCGTGGATCAGGTGCTCGCGCGCGGCCCCGTAGTCGTAGGCGACCACCGGCACGCCGCTGGCCATCGACTCGAGCGTCACGTTGCCGAAGGTCTCGCTGAGGCTGGGGAACACGAACAGGTCCGCGCTGGCGAACTGTCGAGCCAGCGCTTCTCCGCGCAGCGTGCCGGCGAACACGCAGTCGGGATTCTCGCGCCGCATGCGCTCGCGCAGTGGACCGTCGCCGATCCATACCATGCGCGCGTCGGGGCGCCGCACCTGCAGGCGGCGGAAGGCGCACAGGGCAAGGGACAGGTTCTTCTCGGCGGCGAGCCGGCCGACATGGATCAGCAGCGGCGCGTCCGGCGCCACGCCCAGGCCTTCCCGGACCGCCGCGCTGCGTCGCACGGGGTCGAACAGGACCGTGTCCACGCCCCGCGGCAGCACGCGCGGGCGGCGGAAACCCTGCGCGCGCAGCGCCATCTGCAGGTCCCGCGTGGGAACCAGGGTCGCGTCGGCCTGGTTGTGGAAGCGGCGCATCCAGCCGAGCGCCACCGGCTCCATCCAGGGCAGGCGGTAGTCGCGCATGTAGGTGTCGAAACGAGTGTGGAATCCGGTCGCCGCCGGGATGCCGAGCCGGCGCGCGGTGCGCAGCGCCGACCAGCCGAGCGGACCCTCGGTGGCGATATAGACGGCATCGGGGCGTGCATGCCGCCAGGCGGCGGCGATCGGGCCAGGAGAGGGCAGGCCTGCGCGCAGGCCGGGATAGCCTGGCAGGGCGACGCCCCCGACCAGCAGGTGGTCGGCATCCGCCGGCGCCGCGCCGTCCTGGCGTGGCCGGACCAGCGAGACCCGGTGTCCACGCTGGCGCAGTCCGTGTTCGAGCGACTGGATGGTCAACGCAACGCCGTTGACCTCGGGGGGATAGGTCTCGGTGACGATGGCGTAGTGCATGGCTCCTCCGCGTTTGGCGCATGCTGGCGCGCCGCCGTGACGCGGGGATGGCGAGGGGATGACCGTCCGGTGACGGGCGGGGAGGCCGCGCGGCAGCGCCGCGGCGGTGCTCAGTCGACCGCGATCTCGAACTGGATCCCGAGCGCGGCGATGGCGGTCGGTTCGCTCTCCAGGTCGGCGCGCAGCAGGGGGCGCATCTCCAGCCAGCGTCGCTCCAGGCGCAGGGTCAGTCGCATGCCGTCTGCTTCCAGTTCCAGGCGCGGGATCTCGTCCGCATCGCGCGCGCGGTGCAGGAGCGCCGCGATGCGAAGCAGGGCGGCGCTGCGGCGCGCGGCATCGAGCAGGCGGTCGGGCAGGGCGTCGAAGGCGCTCTTGTGGATGCGGCGCCGGTGCGTGCGCACCAGTGCGGCCAGGAATTGCTGCTCCTGCCGCGAGAAACCCGCGATGTCGGAGTGCTCGATCACGTAGGCGCCGTGCACCTGGTACTGGCTGTGCGCGATCGCCAGGCCGACCTCGTGCAGGCGCGCGGCCCAGGCCAGCATCAGCAGGTCGTCGTGGTCCAGCCGCCAGGCCGGGGCCACCTGCTCGAACAGGCGGATGGCGGTGGTCTCCACGCGCGCGGCCTGGGCCACGTCGATGCCGTAGCGCTGGGTGAGGGCGAGGATCGAGGCTTCACGCGGATCGTGTTCGCCGCCGCGGCCGAGCATGTCGTACAGCACGCCCTCGCGCATGGCCGCCTTGCTCACCGCCATGCGCACCAGGCCGAACGCGGCGAACGCCGCTTCCAGCACGACAATGCCGCCGGCGATGATCGACCGGCGATCGGCGGACAGGCCGGGCAGGTCGATGTCGTCGATGTGGCCGGCCCGCAGCAGGCGCTCGCGCACCTGCGGCAGCGCCTCGGCGGTGACGGCGCCCTTGGTCAGCTTCATCGCCGCGCAGATCTCGCCGATCGCCTTGTTGGTGCCGGAGGCGCCGATCGCTTCGTTCCAGCCCAGCGCGCGGTAGGTATTGGCGAACTGCTGGAATTCGGCGCCGACCTCGATCACCGCTTCGCTCCACTTCCGGCGCGAGAGCCTGCCGTTGCCGAAGAAGCGGCGCGTGGTGGCGATGCAGCCGACCTGCAGGCTTTCGCGCTCGACCGCCTGGAACCCGCGGCCGATGATGCACTCGGTCGAGCCTCCGCCGATGTCGATCACCAGCCGCAGGCTGCCCGGGCGCGGGCGCTGCGCATGCGCCACGCCCAGGTAGATCAGGCGCGCTTCCTCGCGGCCGGAGATCACCTCGATGCCGTGGCCGAGCGCCGTTTCGGCCGGGACCAGGAACGACTGCGGCGAGGCCAGCAGGCGCACGGTGTTGGTCGCCAGGGCGCGTACGCGATGCGGCGGGATCTCGCGGATGCGCTGGCCGAAACGGGCAAGGCAGGTCAGCGCGCGCTGGCGCACGTCCGCGGACAGGCCGCCCTTGCCGTCCAGGCCTTCGGCCAGCCGCACGGTTTCGCGCAGGCGGTCGACGATGCGCAGCTGGCCCAGCGTGTAGCTGGCGACCACCATGTGGAAGCTGTTGGAACCCAGGTCGATCGCGGCGAGCATGTCGCCGTCGCGCAGCGGCGAGGTCAGGGTACCGGCACGGGCGAGCGCATCCATCATCCGCAGAGTCTGGCAAGCAGGAAGGTTTGCGCCGAGTGCGGCAGGGAATCCTCGTCGGGCGCAAGCTTGCGGTAAACACCGTCTTCGCGCAATTCCCAGGCGTTGGAGTTGTCGGCGAGGTAGTTGTCGAGTGCCTCCTCCTTGACCCGCGCCGCAAGCGCGGGATCGAGGATCGGGAAGCAGCATTCGACGCGCCGCAGCAGGTTGCGCTCCAGCCAGTCCGCGCTCGAGCACAGAAGGTCCGGATCGCCGTCGTTGCCGAACCAGTACACGCGGTGGTGCTCGAGGAAGCGGCCGACGATCGAGCGCACGCGGATGTTGTCCGACACCCCCGGCACGCCCGGTCGCAGCGAGCAGGCGCCGCGCACGATCAGGTCGATCTGCACGCCCGCCTGCGAGGCCGCGTACAGCGCACGCATCACCTGCGGCTCGTTGAGCGCGTTCATCTTGGCGATGATCCGGCCGGGCCGGCCCGCTTCGGCATGCGCGGTCTCGCGCGCGATCCGCTCGAGGATGCCCGCGTGCAGCGTGAAGGGCGACTGCAGCAGCCGCCGCAGCGAGATCGCGGGCGCCAGCCCCGAGAGCTGCTGGAAGATCAGGTGGACGTCGTTGCCGATGTCCGGATCGGCGCTGATCAGGCCGATGTCGGTGTAGACCCGGGCGGTGCCGGAGTGGTAGTTGCCCGTGCCCAGGTGCACGTAGCGGCGCAGCTTGCGGCCCTCGCGGCGCACCACCAGCAGCATCTTGGCGTGGGTCTTGAAGCCGACCACGCCGTACACCACCTGCACGCCGGCCTCCTGCAGCCGGTCCGCCAGGCCGAGGTTGGCCTCCTCGTCGAAACGCGCGCGCAGTTCCACCACCACCGTCACGTCCTTGCCGTTGCGCGCCGCCTGCACCAGGTGCTCGACGATCGGCGAGTCCGCGCCGGTGCGGTACAGGGTCTGCTTGATGGCCAGGACGTTGGGATCCTCGGCGGCCTGCTTGATCAGCTCCAGCACCGGCGAGAAGGCGTCGAAGGGGTGGTGCAGCAGCACGTCGCCCCTGGCGACGAGGTCGAAGATCGCGTCGCTGCCCTTGAGCGCGCGCGGCTGGAACGGCGCGAACTTCAGGTCGGGGCGCTGCACCAGGTCGTAGACCTGGATCACCCGGTTGAGGTTGACCGGCCCGTCGATGCGGTACACCGCGTTTTCCGGCAGGTCGAAGTTCTGCAGCAGGGTGCGGACGATGGCGGCGGGGCAGTCCGCGGCGATTTCCAGCCGCATGGCGCGCAGGTAACCACGGCCGGCCAGCTCGTCGCGCAGCGCCAGCGCCAGGTTCTCCACCTCGTCCTCGTCCACGATCAGTTCCGAATTGCGGGTCACCCGGAACTGGTAGGCGCCCTTGACCTCCATCCCGGGGAACAGCTCGTGCACGAACTCCGACAGCACCGCCGACAGGAACACGAAATCGTGTTCGCCGCCCGACACCTTCTCCGGCAGCTGGATGATGCGTGGCAGCGAGCGCGGTGCGCGGACGATGGCGAGGTTGCCGACCCGCCCGAACGCGTCGCGGCCCTTGAGCACCACCACGATGTTCAGCGACTTGTTGAGGATCTTCGGGAACGGATGCGCCGGGTCCAGGCCCAGCGGCGAAAGCACCGGCATGATCTCGTCGCGGAAGTACGCCCGCAGCCAGCGCGTCTGCCGCGCACTCCAGCTTCCGCGGGCCAGCACGCGCACGCCGTTCTCGGTCAGGCCGGGCCGCAGCACCTCGTTCCAGCAGCGGTACTGCGCCTCGACCAGCTCGGCGGCGCGTTCGTGGATGCGCTTGAGCACCGTCGCCGGGGCCAGCCCGTCGGGCGGCGTGGGCACGGTGCCGAAATCCTGCGCGTGGCGCACGGTAGCCGCGCGGATCTCGAAGAACTCGTCGAGGTTGGTGCAGGAGATGCACAGGTAGCGCAGGCGCTCGAGCAGCGGCACCGATTCGTCCATGGCCTGGGCCAGGACCCGGAAGTTGAAGTCCAGCTGCGACAGCTCGCGGTTGAAGTAGAGCGTGGGATCGCGCAGCGGATCCGGCGCGGCCGGGTCCATGGCCGGCACCGGCGGCGTGGCAAGGGCCTGGCGCGGCTCGCGCGGGTTGCCCGGCATCGTGGGTTTGCCTGGTCGGTTCAAGGGACGGCTCCGGAGCGGTTGGCCTCGCGCGCCAGGATGCGCGCGGGACCGAAATGACAGGAGAACACGCTGCCGCGGCCGACCTCGCTGGCGATGTCCAGCCGCGCCTGGTGCAGGTTGAGCACGTGCTTGACGATGGCGAGGCCGAGGCCGGTGCCGCCGGACCCGCGCGAGCGGCTGGTCGAGACGCGGTAGAAGCGCTCGGTCAGTCGCGGCAGGTGGGCGGGCGGAATGCCGTAGCCGCTGTCGCGCACCGAGAGTACCGCGCCGTCGCCATCGCGGGCGAAGACGATGGCGATCGCGCCACCCGCGGGCGTGTAGCGCACCGCGTTGCTGACCAGGTTGGAGAACGCGCTGTGCAACTCCCGCTGCGAGCCGGCCAGGTCCACCCGCGCGCTGTCCTCGACGGTCACCTCGTGCCGTCCCTGGCTCAGCGCGAGGGCCTCCCGCTGCAGCGCGCCCAGCATCGCCGACATGGCCACCGGCTCGCTGTCCACGCCTTCCTGGGCCTCGAGCCGCGACAGGGTCAGCAGGTCCTCGACCAGCTGGGTCATGCGCTGCGACTGCTGCTGCATCTCGCCCAGCATCGGCGCCCATGCCGGGTGCTCGTCGGCATCGAGCATGTCCAGGTAGCCGTGCACGACGGTGAGCGGCGTGCGCAGTTCGTGCGAGACGTTGGCGACGAAATCGCGCCGCACCTGCTCCAGCCGCATCATCTTGGTCACGTCCCGCGCGACCACCAGCCACAGCTCGTCCGAGTACGGGATCAGGCGCAAGGTCAGGCGGATGTCCGGGCTCAGCGGCGAGGCGACGTCCAGCAGGGGCTCGGCATTGCGCCCGGACGCCAGCCAGTGCGCGATCCGCAGCGGCTGCAGGCGTTCGCCGAGCGGCTGGCCGACGTCGGACGGATAGCGCAGGCCCAGCAGGCGCACCGCCGCCTCGTTGAACCACTGCACGCGCTGGCTGTTGCGCTCGACCACGACCACCGCGTCGGGCAGGGCCGCGGCCACCGCGCGGTAGGCGCGCAGCATGCCGATCAGCCGGCGCTTGCGTGCGCGCATTCCTTCCTGGCTGGCGTGCAGCTGCCGTTCGAGCTCGTTCCAGATGCCGTGACCCGAGGCTTGCGGCTGGCGCTGGCGCGAGGCGAGCCGCGCGACCAGGCGGTGCAGCCGCCAGTAGTGCCAGGCCACCACGCCCAGTGCCGCCAGCGCGAACGCCAGTCCGACCCGGTCCAGCAGCAGGCCCAGTGCCAGCGCGGCCGCGAGCGCCAGGGCGAGGTGGCCAAGGGTGCGGGTCCACGCGGAGCGGGCGCTGGGAGGCATCGTGTCTCGGGCGGGGCTGGGCCGGGGCGGGTGGATGGGACTCATGCCGGCGGCGCGGTCCGGGCTGGCAGATGCCGGCGGCGCGTCCCGGTCGGCAGTCTGCCGGTTCCCGCGCGGGAAGTCCCGGCGCCGCCCCGGCTCACGTCGATGCGGAGAAGCGGTAGCCGGCGCCGCGGACCGTCTGCACCATGCCATCGAGTCCTGACGGCTCCAGTGTCTTGCGCAGGCGCCGGATATGCACGTCCACCGTGCGCTCCTCGACGTAGACGCTGCCGCCCCAGACGTGGTCGAGCAGCTGGGCGCGGCTGTAGACGCGTTCGGGATGGGTCATGAAGAAGTGCAGCAGCCGGTATTCCGTGGGTCCGATGGCGACCGGCGCGTCGTCGGCGAACACGCGGTGCGCCGCGCCGTCGATGCGCAGGGAGCCGACGGCGACGCTGCCGTCCTCGTCGTCCTCGCGCGAACGTCGCATTACCGCGCGGATCCGGGCCAGCAGTTCGCGCGCCGAGAACGGCTTGACCACGTAGTCGTCCACGCCGGCCTCGAGCCCGCCGACGCGATCGTTCTCCTCGCCCCGCGCGGTGAGCATGATGATCGGCACCTCGCGGGTCAGCGGCTCCCTGCGCCAGCGCCGCGCCAGTTCAAGGCCGCTGGTACCGGGCAGCATCCAGTCGAGCAGGATCAGGTCGGGGACGCGGTCGGCAATGGCCGACTGCGCCTCGCGCGCGTCGCCGGCGTGGGCCGGCTCGAAATCGCCCTTGCGCAGGGCGAAGGCCACCATCTCGCGGATCGCGGGTTCATCGTCGACGATCAGGATGCGTTTCTGCACGTCCGGTCCTGCCAGCCCGCCTGCGGGGCCGATGGCGGGCATTAGACGACAGATTTGTGACGCGATGATGACGCCGCCGGGCGCGGGCGGCATCGGGCGGTATTCAGTTGCGGCGCAGGTCGGGGTCGCGCAGGCCCTGCCGACGCAGCTCCAGCACCACCGGGGTGATGCGGGCGATGCGGGCGTCGATCCGCGCCCGGGCGTAGTAGTCGAGGTCGTCGCGCTTGCGCAACGTGGTCAGCTGGACCAGGGCCTGTTCCTCGCGCCCGCTGAGGAAGGCCGCCTCGGCCCAGGATTCACCGGCGCGCACCGGATCGCCCGCGATCTCGCTGGCACGCGCGAAGGTGCGCTGGAACGCCGGATCGTCGCCGCTGGCGTTGAGCAGCGGCCGCAGCACCGCCTGCGCACGGCGGCCGGCCTCGGGCGTGTCCCGCGCGACGAGGATGTCGGCGTAGGTCAGGGCCACGGCCGGGTTGCGCGGCATGCGCGCGAGCAGGTCCTCGAAGCGCCGGTCCGCGGCGTCCGCGCGGCCGGCATGGGCCTCGGCCTCGGCCAGGGCCAGGCCGATCCAAAGATCGCCCGGATGGCGCTCGAGCAGGCCGGCCAGGCCCAGCGCGGCCTGCTCGCCACGGCCGGCGCGCAGCTGCGCCACCGACAGGCCGTACAGCTGCGCGTCGTCCAGCGGTCTGGCGCGGGCGATCTGCTCGTACTCGCGTACAGCGGCATCGGGCGTGTTGGCGCTGAGCACCCGCAGGCGCTCGCGCGCCCAGCCGAACTCCTGGCGATCGCCGCCCTGCAGGCCGCCGGCCAGGGACAGGGTGGACGGGAGCAGCGGGTTGTCGCTCAGGCGCAGGCTGTCGGGCACCGCCACGCCGTCGATCCGGACCCGCTCGGTGCGCGTGGCATCCGGGGTCGACACCGATCCGGTCACCGTGGTCGCGCCCAGCCGCTGGGCGCGATCCTTGGCCTCGCTGATGCGCGTGGTGGTGACCGGATGGGTCTTGAGGTAGTCGGGCAGGCGTTCGCGCTCGCCGCCCTGGTTGGTTCGCGACGCCGCCTGCATGCGCTCGAACATGCTGGCCATCGCGATCGGTTCGTAGCCGCCCCGCGCCAGGGTGCGGATGCCGATGCGGTCGGCCTCGGACTCGTTGGAGCGGGTGTAGTTGATCTGGCGCTGCGCGGCCAGGCCCTGCGCACTGGCGATGGCCGCCATGGCGGCATCGTCGGACGAGTTGCCGCCGGCCGACTGGGCCACCGCGATCGCGCCGAGCATGGCGAGCAGGATCGGAATGCTGTCGCGCTGCGCGCGCTCGACGCTGCGCAGCACGTGCGCCTGGGTGACGTGGGCGATCTCGTGGCCCAGCACCGCGGCCACCTCGTCCTCGCTCTCGGCCGCCAGCACCAGGCCGGCGTTCATGCCGATGTAGCCGCCCAGCGTGGCGAAGGCGTTGATGCTGCGGTCCTTCATCATGAAGAAGGTGAAGCGCTGCTCCGGGTCGTCGCTGACCGCGGCGAGGCGATTGCCGGTCGACTGCAGCCAGGCCTCGCTCAGCGGATCCTCCAGCACGTAGCCGTAGTGGCGCAGCTGGGCCAGCATCATGCGGCCGTACTCGGCCTGCTGGACCGGTCCCAGCACCGCGCCGGCCGAGGAGCCGATGTCGGGCAGGCGGTTCTCCTGCGCCGACGCGCCGGACGCGGCGACGACGACCAGCATGGCGGTCGCGAACACTGTGCGGAAGCGGGCGAAGCGTGTGCGCATGAAGGTCCGGCGGCGGAGCGGAGGACGGGGCATCGCCCCGGCCAAGCATGCCGGGGCGTCGCCGGTGGGGAGTGAATCCGATGTTAATCGTTCGCAGCGTTCCGCCGGCAGAGGTGGAAAAGCGCCGCGCTGGCACCCACCATTCGACCCACTCCAGCGCGACAGGTTCCCGACATGGCCGATCCCACCGCCGCGGCACAGCCGCCGATCACGCTCTATACCAGCGCCATCTGCGGCTACTGCGTGGCCGCCAAGAACTTCCTGCGCAGCCGTGGCCTGCAGTGGGACGAAGTGCGGATCGACCTGGACCCGGCCGAGCGCGAGCGGATGGTCGCGCGCACGCGTCGCACCTCGGTGCCGCAGATCTTCATCGGCGACACCCATGTCGGGGGCTACGACGACATGATGGCCCTGCACCGGGCCGGCGGGCTCGACGCGCTGCTCGACCAGCGCTGAGCGGCGCGCGCCACGCCTGCGTGGCCGATCGGTATCCATTTTCTTCAGACATGAGCCAGGAACGGGCCAGATGAGCGAGTCAGACCGGGTCAGGGAATTCACCACGTTCCGCCAGCGCATGAACGAGCGCATCCTCGCCGAGCCCAACCAGGTGGTGCGGCGCTTCTTCGCCCTCGACACCCAGACCTACCAGGCCGGCGCCCTGGACGTGAAGACCAAGGAACTGCTGGGCCTGGTGGCCTCGCTGGTCCTGCGCTGCGACGACTGCATCAGCTACCACGTGGCGCAGTGCCGGGAAGCCGGCGCCAGCCGCGAGGAGCTGTTCGAGACCTTCTCGGTGGGGCTGGTGGTGGGCGGCAGCATCGTCATCCCCCACCTGCGCCGGGCCGTGGACTTCCTGGACCGGCTCGAGCAGGGCGAGGCCGGGGCGCCCGCGGCACACGATCACGGCCAGCCCTGAGGGCCCGGAGGGCCGCCAAGACTTTGGTCGGGTTGGGGCGGGGGGGCGGTTTCGGGCATAATTTCAGATTGAACCTTTTTCAACGCCGCGCGGCCTGCGCGGCGTCTTTTGCATGGAACTCCCCCACATGACCCAGACAATCACGGTCATCCGCGGCGACGGCATCGGCCCGGAGATCATGGACGCCACCCTGCACGTGCTCGACGCAATGAACGTCGGCCTGGCCTATGAAGAGGCCGATGCGGGCCTGGTAGCGCTCGAGAAGCACGGCGAACTGCTGCCGCAGGCGACGATGGATTCGATCCGCCGCAACCGCATCGCGCTCAAGAGCCCGCTCACCACGCCGGTGGGCGAGGGCTTCTCCTCGATCAACGTCGAGCTGCGCAAGCGCTTCGACCTGTACGCCAACGTGCGTCCGGCCAAGTCGTTTCCGAACACCAAGTCGCGCTTCGCCTCGGGCGTGGACCTGATCACCGTCCGCGAGAACACCGAAGGCGCCTACATCGGCGAAGGCCAGTCCATCACCGAGGACGGCGAAACCGCGACCCTGATGCAGAAGATCACCCGCAAGGGCTCCGAGCGCATCGTCCGCTATGCCTTCGACCTGGCCGTCAAGACCGGCCGCAAGAAGGTCACCGTGGTGCACAAGGCCAACATCCTCAAGAGCACCTCGGGCCTGTTCCTGAAGGTGGCGCGCGAGATCGCGGCGCAGTACCCGCAGATCGAGTGCAACGAGATGATCGTCGACAACACCTGCATGCAGCTGGTGATGCGACCCGAGCAGTTCGACATCATCGTGACCACCAACCTGTTCGGCGACATCATCTCCGACCTGTGCGCCGGCCTGGTCGGCGGCCTCGGCCTGGCCCCGGGCGCCAACATCGGCAAGGACGCTGCGATCTTCGAGGCCGTGCACGGCACCGCGCCGGACATCGCCGGCCAGGGCAAGGCCAACCCCTGCGCCCTGCTGCTGGGCGCGGCGCAGATGCTCGACCACCTGGCCAAGCCGGACGACGCCACCCGCCTGCGCAACGCCGTGGTCGCCACGCTGGAAGCGCGCGACAGCCTGACGCCGGACCTCGGCGGCAGCGGCAACACGATGTCGTTCGCCAAGGCGATCGCCACCCGGATCTGACCCGGGCGCATCGGCGGTACGCATGGACGGGACGCTTCGGCGTCCCGTCGCGTTTCGGGGCGTTCCAGCCGCGGCGCCATGGCGTCCCGGCGCCGTGCGTGGCGGGGCCTGGCGGCAGGCCGCACAATCGGCGTTTTCCGACGGCCCCCGCGATGACCCCACGCCCCAGCGCGCTCGCGCTCACCCCGCTGCTGCTGTTTGTCGCGGTGTTCTTCGGAGCAGGGCTCTACTACTCGCTGCAGGGCGAGCCGATGGGCTTCTACCAGTTGCGCGCGCCGGTGGCGATCCTGCCGGCGCTGGCGCTCGCGGCCCTGATCGCGTGGCGGCGCGGCCTCCGCCCGGCCGAGACCCTGCTGCAGGGCATGGGCGATCCGAACATCGTGCTGATGTGCCTGATCTTCCTGCTGGCCGGTGCCTTCGCTTTCGTCTCCAAGGCGATCGGGGCGGTGGATGCGGTGGTGTCGCTGGGCATCGGCGCCCTGCACCCGGCGCTGCTGCTGCCGGGACTGTTCGTGGTGGCCTGCGCGGTCTCGCTGGCGATCGGCACCTCGATGGGGACGATCGCGGCGGTCGTGCCCATCGCCATCGGCGTGGCGGACGCGGCCGGGCTGGACCGCGCGCTGGTGGCCGGTGCCGTGGTCGGCGGTGCGATGTTCGGCGACAACCTGTCGGTGATCTCGGACACGACCATCGCCGCCACCCGCACCCAGGGCGCGCAGATGCGCGACAAGTTCCGCGAGAACTTCAGGATCGCGCTGCCCGCGGCGCTGCTGACCATGGTGCTGCTCGGTTTCGCCGGCGATCCCGCGCCGGTGGAGCCCGAGGTCGCCGCGTCGGCCTGGCTGGCGCTGCCCTACCTGCTGGTGCTGGTCCTGGCGCTGGCCGGGCTGGACGTGCTGCTGGTGCTGGGCCTGGGCCTGGCGCTGGCGGGCGGGTTCGGCCTGCTGCTGGTCGAGGACTACGACCTCGCCCAGTATGCGGCCGACATCTGGACCGGGTTCGAGGGCATGGTCGAGATCCTGCTGCTGTCGCTGCTGATCGGCGGCATGGCCGGGCTGATGAAGGCCAGTGGCGGCCTGGCCTGGCTGGCAGGAGTGATCTCGGGATTTGCACGCGGCCGGCGCGGGCGCCGGCCCGGCGAGTTCAGCATCGCCGCGCTGGCCACCGCCGCCGACATGGCGACGGCCAACAATACGGTCGCGATCCTGGTCGGCGGCAGCGTGGCCCGCGACATCGCCCGGGAACACGGCATCAGCCCGCGCCGCGCGGCCAGCGTGCTCGACATCTTCGCCTGCGTGCCGCAGGGGCTGTTGCCCTATGGCGCGCAACTGCTGCTGGCCGCGTCGCTGGCAACGGTGTCGCCCGTCGCCCTGGCCGGCAAGGTCTGGTACTGCTGGCTGCTGGCCCTGGTCGCGGTCGGCTTCATGGCCTGGCCGTCGCGCCCGGCACCGGGCGAGGAGGGGAGCGGACCGCCGGCCTGAGCCTGGCGGCGGCGCAAGAAAAAGGCGCCCGCAGGCGCCTTTTCCTCACGCCGGGCTGAGCCCGGTCAGTCGCGCGACTGCAGCTTGGCCAGCAGCCGCAGGAACTCGACGTACAGCCACACCAGGGTGACCAGCAGGCCGAAGGCGCCGTACCATTCCATGTACTTCGGCGCGCCGTGCTCGACGCCGCTTTCGATGAAGTCGAAGTCCAGCACCAGGTTGAGCGCCGCGATGACGATCACGAACAGGCTGAAACCGATGCCGACGATGCCGTTCTCGTGGATCATCGGGATGTCCTTGCCGAACATGCGCAGCACGATCGTCGCCAGGTAGACCAGGGCGATGCCGCCGGTGGCCGCGACCACGCCGAGCTTGAAGTTCTCGGTGGCGCGGATCAGGCCGCTGCGGTAGGCGAACAGCAGGGCGAACAGGGTGCCGAAAGTCAGCATCACCGCCTGCATCACGATGCCGTCGTAGAACTGGTTGTACAGCGCGGAGATCGCGCCGAGGAAGAAGCCCTCCACCAGCGCGTACAGCGGCGCGGTGACCGGCGACCACTCCTTCTTGAACGCGGTGACGATGGCCAGCACCAGGCCGCCGATGGCGCCGCCCCAGACGTAGACCGAGAAGCCCGGGGCCGGCGTGCCATCCGGGCCCAGCGCCTGGTTCCAGGCGAAAGCCGCGGTAAGCACGGTCAGCAGCAGCAGGAAGCCGGTCTTGTTGACCGTGCCGTTGAGGCTCATCGTCTCCGCGTCGCGCGAGACGACGGTGCCGCTGCCGAGGTCGAGGAAGGTGGAATCTTTGAGTACCGGATTGCCGCTGCGCATGGAGGTGCCCTGTCCGCTCGAAACCGGCGTTCAGGATACACGCAAGCGGCGTGGCGACCGCGTCGCGCGGCGCGACCGCGTTGACACCGGCGGCCCCCCTCCGGACAATGGCCGGCTTCTCCGGGCATGCCCGGGGAAAATCGGTTCGACCGCCCGTCACCGGCCGGGGTATAGCGCAGTCTGGTAGCGCGCCTGCTTTGGGAGCAGGATGTCGGGGGTTCGAATCCCTCTACCCCGACCATCCGTCCCGTCCGGGACAGCTATCATGCGCCCAGGCGCCCGTAGCTCAACCGGATAGAGCACCGGCCTTCTAAGCCGGTGGTTGCAGGTTCGAGTCCTGCCGGGCGCGCCACGCATCGCGATGCGGCGGCGGGGGTCGACCGAAACGGGGAATCCGTGCCTGGCTCGGGTATCCTGTGCGTGTTTGCTGTGGTGGCTGTAGCTCAGTTGGTTAGAGTCCTGGATTGTGATTCCAGATGTCGGGGGTTCGAGTCCCCTCAGCCACCCCACTTTTTTTGTGTCATCCGCGGCGAAGGCATTGCCGCACGGCGTGCATCTGGTTACACTGCGCGCCCGCTTTTCGGGGCCGTTAGCTCAGTTGGTAGAGCAGCTGACTCTTAATCAGTAGGTCCAAGGTTCGAATCCTTGACGGCCCACCAGTTCACGGAACGCCCGGCTTCGGCCGGGCGTTTCCGTTTCCGGGCGGCGCTCGCGCGTGGCCCGGCATAAGATGCGCGCATTGCGAAAGTGGCGGAATTGGTAGACGCCCTGGATTTAGGTTCCAGTGCCGCAAGGCGTGGGGGTTCGAGTCCCCCCTTTCGCACCAGCCTGCCGGCGGCGGGCGGCAGCATTGGCGTGTCGCGAGCGCTCGCGAGGGCAAGCCTCGCAGGCTCGTCGGCTTTACGCCTGCCCCGATCGTTACGCTCGCGCTGCGCGCGCAATCGGGCCGTGGCGGGGAGGCCTTCGGCGCCACGGCTGTCTGCGTCCGCAGGTCCGCCCGGCCGGAGGGAAATACCTCACGAATGCGGTGTCCGTCGATCAGGCCCGGCCGGTCGCAGTGGCCCGCGATTCCTTCGCCGGCGAAGGGGGCGGGAGGGTGACGGCCGGTCGTGCGCGGATCAATTAAGCGCAAACGCTGGCGGCCAACCCCCGATTCCGCCAAAATATCCCGTTCCGCCGGCCGTCGCCGGCCTGCCGCCGGCAGGCCTGGGATCCCGGCTCCCCATACGATCAGCAGCGCCGGCGGACGCCGTGCGGCAGGAGTGAGTCAATGCAAGTGTCGGTCGAAACCCTGGGCAGCCTCGAGCGCCGCCTGACCTTCCGTCTGCCGTCCGAGCGGCTGCAGAGCCAGGTGGGCGGCCGCCTGCGCGAGATCGCGCGCACCGCCCGCATCAAGGGCTTCCGCCCCGGCAAGGTCCCGGCGAAGGTGATCGAGCAGCGCTACGGCGAGCAGGTGCGCGCCGAGGTGCTCGACGGCCTGCTGCGCGAGGGCTTCGACGAGGCCGTGCGCAGCAACGAGCTGCGCCTGGCCGGCCAGCCGAAGATCGAGCCCAGCCAGGAAGCCGCCGAGGGTGAGCTGGCCTACGTGGCGACCTTCGAGGTGGTGCCCGACTTCGGCGAGATCGACGTCTCCAAGCTCGCGGTCGTGCGCCACACCTCCGAGGTCACCGAGGAGGACATCGACCGCATGATCGAGAACCTGCGCCAGCAGCGCCGCAGCTGGAGCGTCGTGACGCGTCCGGCCCAGGCCGGCGACGCGGTCGAGGTCGAGACCTGGTCGCAGGCTGGCGACGAGCGCATCCCCGCCGAGGGCGTGGAGCGCGGCGTGACGGTGGTCGGCTCGGGCGGCATGTTCAAGGGCATCGAGGATGCGCTCGCCGGCCTGGCCGCGGGCGAGGAAAAGACGGTCGAAGTCGAGTTCCCGGCCGACTGGCGCGTGCCCGCGCTCGCCGGCAAGACCGCGACCGTGCACCTGAAGGCCGTGCAGGTCTCCGAGCAGCAGTTGCCCGAGGTCGATGCCGCGTTCATCAAGAGCTTCGGCGTCAAGAGCGGCCAGCTCGAGCAGTTCCGCGGCGACATCCGCACCAACCTCGAGCGCGAGCTCAAGGGCGCGCTGATGAACCGCCTGCGCCGCGAGGTCGGCGAGCAGCTGGTCGCGGCCTACGCGCATGTCGAGCTGCCGCCGCGCCTGGTCGAGAACGAGGCGCGCGCGCTGCTGGCGCAGCAGGTCGAGCAGGTCCGCCGCAGCGGCCGCGACCCGGGCCAGGTGCCCGAGGACGCGCACCAGGGCTTCATGGACGCCGCGCGCAAGCGCGTCCTGGTCGGCCTGCTGGTGGGCGAGGTCGCCCGCCGCAACCAGCTGCGCCTGGATCCCAAGCGCCTGAACGAGCACCTGCGCCTGATCGCCTCGACCTACGAGGAGCCGCAGCAGGTCATTGACTTGTACCGCAACGATCCCCAGTTGATGTCCGGACTGCAGAACCGGGTGATGGAGGAGCAGGTGATCGACTGGATCGCCGAGCGCGCCCAGCACACCGAACAGCAGCTGACGTTCCAGGAAGCCATCACGCCGTAAGCCGGGTTTGCGCCCGGCCGCGGCCGCGGCGAACCCCCCGGGCCGGCCATGCGCCGGCCCACGACCCCGCAAGCGAGAGCACGATCCATGAGCAGCTACGAGACCAAGGCCCTGAACCTCGTGCCGATGGTGGTCGAACAGACCAGCCGCGGCGAGCGCGCCTACGACATCTACTCGCGGCTGCTGAAGGAGCGGGTGATCTTCCTGGTCGGCGGCATCGACGACTACATGGCGAACGTGATCGTCGCCCAGCTGCTGTTCCTCGAGGCCGAGAACCCCGAGAAGGACATCAACCTGTACATCAACTCGCCCGGCGGCATCGTCACCGCGGGCATGGCGATCTACGACACCATGCAGTTCATCAAGCCCGACGTGAGCACCATCTGCGTCGGCCAGGCCGCCAGCATGGGCGCCCTGCTGCTGGCCTCCGGCGCGGCCGGCAAGCGCTACGCGCTGCCCAACTCGCGGGTGATGATCCACCAGCCGCTGGGCGGCTTCCAGGGCCAGGCGACGGACATCGACATCCACGCCCGCGAGATCCTGTCGATGAAGCAGCGTCTCAACGAGATCCTGGCCCGCCACACCGGCCAGGCGATCGAGACCATCGCCGCCGACACCGAGCGCGACAACTTCAAGAGCGCCGAGGCCGCCCGCGAATACGGGCTGGTCGACCAGGTGCTGGAACGGCGCCCGGAAGAGTCGATCCAGTCGGCGTAAGCGTCTGATCCAAAACGAAAACGGTGTGCCGGTGGCGTGGTCCTTGCGCCGCCGGACGCTGTGCTATTCTCGACCCGTGACCGCACCAGCAAGACAGATCCGTTCATGACCGAAGACCGTCAGGGCCGCACCGGCGACAGCAGCAAGATCCTCTACTGCTCCTTCTGCGGAAAGAGCCAGCACGAGGTGCGCAAGCTGATCGCGGGCCCGAGCGTGTACATCTGCGACGAATGCGTCGAGCTGTGCAACGACATCATCCGCGAGGAACTCGAGGAAAAGGCCCAGTCGGCGCGCAGTTCGCTGCCCAAGCCGAAGGAGATCCTCGAGGTCCTGGACCAGTACGTGATCGGGCAGAACCGCGCCAAGCGCACGCTCGCCGTCGCGGTCTACAACCACTACAAGCGCATCGAGAGCCGCAGCAAGAACGACGACGTCGAACTGGCGAAGTCGAACATCCTGCTGGTCGGTCCCACCGGTTCGGGCAAGACCCTGCTGGCCGAGACCCTGGCGCGCCTGCTCAACGTGCCGTTCACGATCGCCGACGCCACCACGCTGACCGAAGCCGGCTACGTGGGCGAGGACGTCGAGAACATCATCCAGAAGCTGCTGCAGAAGTGCGACTACGACGTCGAGAAGGCGCAGCAGGGCATCGTCTACATCGACGAGATCGACAAGATCTCGCGCAAGAGCGAAAACCCGTCGATCACCCGCGACGTGTCGGGCGAGGGCGTGCAGCAGGCGCTGCTCAAGCTGATCGAGGGCACCACCGCCAGCGTGCCGCCGCAGGGCGGGCGCAAGCATCCGCAGCAGGAATTCCTGCAGGTCGAGACCCGGAACATCCTGTTCATCGTCGGCGGCGCCTTCGCCGGCCTGGACAAGATCATCCAGCAGCGCAGCACCGAGGCCGGTGGCATCGGCTTCGGCGCCAAGCTCAAGAGCAGCGAGCGCAAGACCGACACCGGCAAGGTGCTGGCGGACGTCGAGCCCGAGGACCTGATCAAGTTCGGCCTGATCCCCGAATTCGTCGGCCGCCTGCCGGTGGTCGCGACGCTCGAGGAGCTCGACGAGGCCGCGCTGATCAAGATCCTCACCGAGCCCAAGAACGCGATCAGCAAGCAGTTCCGCAAGCTGTTCGAGATGGAGGGCGTGGAACTCGAGTTCCGCCCCGACGCGCTGAGCGCGATCGCCAAAAAGGCGATCAAGCGCAAGACCGGCGCGCGCGGCCTGCGCACCATCGTCGAGTCGGTCCTGCTGGACACCATGTACGAACTGCCCTCGCTCGAGAACGTGAGCAAGGTGGTGGTGGACGAGTCGGTGATCGAGCACAAGTCCGAGCCCTACCTGATCTACCAGACCCCGCCGGCCGCGCCCAAGGTCGCCTCGGCGGAGTAGGCCGGTCCCGGTCGCGGCGGCCAGCCGCGACCCTTCCCCGGGAGAGCCCGGGACGGCCGCGCCCGCGCAGGGCGCTGTCCCTTCCTGAATCGAGTGCGCGGCGGCTGCCGCGCCCGGCATCCCCGTGCCCGGCCATCGCCCCCGCACCCGCCTGCGCCGTCCGAGCCCCGCGCAGGCCCGCCGGCCCGCCGCGTTGCATTGCGGTGCTTGCATCGCCCGCCGCCGGGCCCCATAAACCCGTGGAGGGCGGCTGCCGCCGCCCGGCTCCCGCCCCCGCCGTATCCTGGAACCCGCAATGACCGATCGACCCCGTAGCGAATCGCTGGAACTGCCCGTCCTGCCCCTGCGCGACGTGGTGGTGTTCCCGCACATGGTGATCCCGCTGTTCGTGGGCAGGGACAAGTCGATCCGCGCGCTGGACCTCGCGATGGAGGGCGACAAGCGCATCCTGCTGGTGGCGCAGAAGTCCGCCGAGACCGACGATCCCGAAGGCGACGACCTCCACGCGATCGGCACGCTGGCCCAGGTGCTGCAGTTGCTCAAGCTTCCCGACGGCACCATCAAGGTGCTGGTGGAAGGCGTCTCGCGCGTGGCAGTGGGCCAGGTGCGCGAGGTCGACGGGACGCTGGCCGGCGTGGGCAAGGTGATCGAGCCGGTGGACAGCCGCGACGAGCGCGAGGTCGAGGCGATCGCCCGTTCGCTGGTCTCGCTGTTCGAGCAGTACGTCAAGACCAACCGCAAGCTGCCGCCGGAGCTGATGCAGACGCTGTCGGGCATCGACGAGCCGGGCCGCCTGGCCGACATCGTCGCCGCGCACCTGGGCGTGCGCCTGGCCGAGAAGCAGCGCCTGCTCGAAACCGTCGACACCGCCGAGCGGCTGGAGCTGCTGGTCGGCCTGGTCGACGGCGAGATCGACGTGCAGCAGATGGAAAAGCGCATCCGCGGCCGGGTGAAGTCGCAGATGGAGAAGTCGCAGCGCGAGTACTACCTCAACGAACAGATGAAGGCGATCCAGAAGGAGCTGGGCGAGATCGACGACGCGCCCAACGACCTGGACGAGATCGCGCGCAAGATCGCCGAGGCGGGCATGCCCAAGGCGGTCGAGGCCAAGGCGAAGAACGAGTTCAACAAGCTCAAGCAGATGTCGCCGATGTCGGCCGAGGCCGCGGTGGTGCGCAACTACTTGGACTGGCTGCTGGGCGTGCCGTGGAAGAAGCGCAGCAAGGTGCGCAAGGACCTCAAGGTCGCGCAGGACACGCTGGACGCCGACCACTACGGCCTGGAGAAGGTCAAGGAGCGCATCCTCGAGTACCTCGCGGTGCAGGGGCGCGTGCAGAAGATGAAGGGCCCGATCCTGTGCCTCGTCGGTCCGCCCGGCGTCGGCAAGACCTCGCTCGGCCAGTCGATCGCCAAGGCCACCAACCGCAAATTCGTGCGCATGGCGCTGGGCGGCGTGCGCGACGAGGCCGAGATCCGCGGCCACCGCCGGACCTACGTCGGTTCGATGCCGGGCCGCATCGTGCAGAACCTCAACAAGGCCGGCACGAAGAACCCGCTGTTCGTGCTTGACGAGATCGACAAGATGTCGATGGACTTCCGCGGCGATCCGTCCTCGGCGCTGCTGGAGGTGCTCGACCCCGAGCAGAACCACACCTTCAACGACCACTACCTGGAGGTCGACCTCGACCTGTCGGAGGTGATGTTCATCGCCACCTCCAACTCGCTCAACATCCCCGGCCCGCTGCTCGACCGCATGGAAGTGATCCGCATCCCCGGGTACACCGAGGAGGAGAAGATCAGCATCGCGATGCGCTACCTCGTGCCCAAGCAGATGAAGGCCAACGGCCTGAAGGCCGAGGAGATCGCGATCGCCGCCGACGCGATCCAGGACATCGTGCGCTACTACACACGCGAGTCCGGCGTGCGCAACCTCGAACGCGAGATCGCCAAGATCTGCCGCAAGGTGGTCAAGCAGATCGCGCTCGCGGGCCCGAGGAAGGGCAAGGCCAAGGCGGTCAAGGTCGGCGCCGACAACCTCGATGCCTACCTCGGCGTGCGCCGCTTCGACTTCGGCCGCGCCGAGCAGGACAACGAGATCGGCATGGTCACCGGCCTCGCTTGGACGGAGGTGGGCGGCGACCTGCTGCAGATCGAGTCGACCCTGGTGCCGGGCAAGGGCAACCTCATCCTCACCGGCCAGCTGGGCGACGTGATGAAGGAATCGGCATCGGCCGCGCTCAGCGTGGTGCGGGCGCGCACCGAGCACCTGGGCATCGAAGTCGATTTCCTGCAGAAGCACGACGTGCACGTGCACGTGCCGGATGGCGCGACGCCGAAGGACGGTCCCAGCGCGGGCATCGCGATGACGACGGCGCTGGTGTCCACGCTGACCAAGGTGCCGGTGCGCGCCGAGGTGGCGATGACCGGCGAGATCACCCTGCGCGGCAAGGTGACGGCGATCGGTGGCCTCAAGGAAAAGCTGCTCGCCGCGCTGCGAGGCGGGATCACGACCGTGATCATCCCCGAGGAAAACCGCAAGGACCTCGCTGATATCCCCGCCAATGTCACCGACCACCTGAAGATCGTGCCGGTGAAGTGGATCGACGAGGTGCTCGACCTGGCGCTGGAGCGCCCGCTGTCATCAAAACCGGCCGCGAAGGCGGAAAAGCCGTCCGTTCGCGCGCCGGTGGTGCGCCGCCGCAAGGACAAGGCCGCGCGGCCGAGCGTCAAGCACTGATGTGCTCTCGCGTCCCGCTGCAGTCGCAGCGGGACGCTTCATGAGCGTCGCCGGGCTCGCCCCGGTTCGTCGCCAGCCCTGCAACAGCGTCTTGTCTCCGCGCGTTTTGAACGCGTTCACGGAACGCGGGCACTTCACGTGGAGGTGAATCGGCTGTCGTATTCGGCGCCGCCTCCGCGTAAAATGCCGCGGATTCGTCAAAGCATCCTCACGGCCAGGCGGCGTGGCGGGACCCCCCGTCGACAAGCCTGGTCCCCAGCAAGGCGGACCATGGGTCCGCAACGGAGTGTCCAACATGCCAGTGAACAAGAGTGAATTGATCGACCAGGTCGCCGAGAAGGCGGGGCTGTCCAAGGCCGACGCCGGCCGCGCGCTCGACGCGGTGCTCGACTCGGTGACCGCGGCGCTCAAGCGCGGCGACTCCGTCAACCTGGTCGGCTTCGGTTCCTTCTCGGTCAAGGCCCGTGCGGCGCGTACCGGTCTGAATCCGCGCACCAAGGAAGCCATCGAAATCCCGGCTTCCAACAATCCTGCATTCAAGGCTGGCAAAGCGCTGAAGGATGCCGTAAACTAATCGGCTCCTGAGTTCCCCCGGTCGCCTAGTGCGATTTACCTAGTGCCAGGGTGCTTAGCTCAGCGGTAGAGCGTCTCCTTTACACGGAGAGGGTCGGGGGTTCGAAACCCTCAGCACCCACCAGGCAACGGGGCGCGGGCCGCAGGAAAGGTTTCGAGTTTCAAAGCGCGGAGCGGTAGTTCAGCTGGTTAGAATGCTGGCCTGTCACGCCGGAGGTCGCGGGTTCGAGTCCCGTCCGCTCCGCCATTCGATACGAAAGACCCCGCAGCGATGCGGGGTCTTTTTTTATGCGCGTCTCCCGGGCTGCGCTCCGTGCCCTGACGTGTGCGGCGCGAACATCGTCCAAGCCCGCGCTGCCGGTGGTTCGCGCCCGGTGCGGCCGTACCACAGGCGCTCATCGCCGGGGTTACTTGCGCGACGGGGCGCGTTCCGCGGCTCCGTGGGCCGCCCCCCGGCGCCGGAGCGGTTAGACTGTGCGGCTACGTCCCGGCTCCGCTTGCCCATGCTGCAGACTCTCAGAGACAAGATGTCCGGCTGGATCGCGATCTGCATCGTCGCGCTCCTCGCCATTCCGTTCGCGTTCTTCGGCATGGAGCAGTACCTGTTCCAGAGCGGCGCCAACTACGCCGCCAAGGTCGAAGTGCAGCCGTCCTGGTGGCGCAGCGCGCCCGACTGGTGGCTGGTGCGCCGCCTGGCCTGGGAGTCCGAGGAAATCAGCCCGGAGGAGTTCCGCGATGCGTTCGAGAACGAGCGCCAGCGCCGCCGGCAGCTCGAAGGCGAGGCCTTCGACGCGCGGGCCTTCGAATCGCCCGAGACCAAGCGCGAAGTGCTCGAGGCGCTGATCGATCGCCGCGTGCTCAAGCTCGCCGCGGTGCGCGACGGCATGGTGGTCGGCGATTCGCGGGTGCGCGAGGCGATCGAGGGCATCCCCGCGTTCCAGGTGGACGGCCGCTTCGACGAGCAGCGCTACCTGATGACCCTGCAGGCGCAGGGCTATTCGCCGCGCGGGTTCCAGGAGATGGTGCGCGAGGACCTGCAGGCCGGGCTGCTGGCCGGGCAGGTCGCCCGTTCGGCCTTCGTCACGTCCGCCGAAACCGAGCGGCTGATGGCCCTGTTGTCCGAGCGCCGCGACGTCGCCCTGGTGGTGTTGCCCGCGCCCGCGCCGGACACCGGCGCGGTGACGGGCGCCGAGATCCAGGCCTGGTATGACGCGCACAGCGGCGAGTACCGCGCTCCCGAGCGCGTGACGCTGGAGTATGTCGAGCTCGACTCGAGCGCGCTGCCTCCTGCGGCCGAGCCCGACGAGGCCTCGCTGCGCCAGCGTTACGAGCAGGAAAAGTCGCGCTTTGTCGAGCCCGAACAGCGCCTGGTCTCGCACATCCTGGTGCCGGTGGAAGAGGGTGCCGACGAGGCGACCGTCCAGGCGGCCGAGGCGAAGGCGCGCGGGATCGCGCAGCAGGCGCGGTCGGCCGGCGCCGACTTCGCGGAACTGGCGCGCGCCAATCCCGGGGATCCGGGTTCGGCGGCCAACGGCGGCGACCTGGGCTGGATCCGGCAGGACGGCAGCATGGTCAAGCCGTTCGAAGACGCGGTGTTCGCGGCCGCAGCCGGGACCGTCAGCGATCCGGTCCGCAGCCCGTTCGGCTGGCACGTGATCCAGCTGCGCGAGGTGCGCGCCGGCCAGCAGGTGCCGTTCGAGCAGGTGCGCGACGCGCTGGCGCAGGAACAGGCCCAGGCCGACCGCGAACGCGCGTTCAACGACCTGGTCGGCGGCTTCGTGGACGAGGTCTATCGCAACCCCACCGAGCTCACCGCCGCGGCGAAGAAGGCCGGCCTGGAGGTGCGCACCGCCGGTCCGATCGCGCGGGGCGAGGGCGAAGGCGTGCTCGCCGTGCCCGCGGTGCAGCGCGCGGCGTTCTCCGAGAGCCTGGTGCAGGACAACACCGCCAGCGATCCGATCGAAGTCGCTCCCGACCGCAGCGTGATCATCCGGGTCACGCGCCACGAGCCGGAGCGGGCGTTGACCCTGGCGGAAGCGCGCGACCGCGTCGTCGCGGCCATCCGCGCCGACCGCGCCGCCAAGCGCGTGCAGGCGCAGGCCCAGGAGATGGTGGAGAAGCTCCGGGCCGGCGAATCGCTGCAGTCGCTGGCCGACGCGGCCTCCCTGCAGCTGCAGGACATCAAGGGCATGCCGCGCGGCGCGCCGGTGCCCTCGGAGACGGCGGCCGAGGCCTACTTCAGCGCGCCGGCGCCGGAGGAAGGCAAGGTCTCGCCGGGCCAGGTGGCGCTCCCGGACGGCAGCGTGGTCGTGTTCGCGGTGGCCAAGGTGATCCCGGGCGACGCGTCGGAAGCCAGCGACGTCGAGCGCGACATGTTCCGCCAGCAGATGGCGGCCGTGATCGGCGGCGAGGACGCGCAGACCCTGCAGCGCGCCCTGCGCCAGCAGATGAAGGTGACGGTGGTGGAGTCGCGGCTGTAAGCGCCTGCCACCGCCCACGAAAAAGCCCGGCCTGAGGCCGGGCTTTTTTTGCCGGGACCCGTGCAGCCGATCCGGCGGCCGCACGGCGCCACAGGCTTACTCGGTGGTGTCGAGCCCGGTCATGCCGACGATGCTGTAGCCGCCGTCGACGTAGGTGACCTCGCCGGTGATGCCCGAGGCCAGGTCGGAGCACAGGAACGCGGCGGCATTGCCCACGTCCTCGATCGTGACCGTGCGGCGGATGGGCGCGTTGGCCTCGACATGGCCGAGGATCTTGCGGAAGCCGCCGATGCCCGCGGCCGCGAGCGTCTTGATCGGTCCTGCCGAGATCGCGTTGACGCGGATGCCCTCCGGACCGAGGTTGAGCGCGAGGTAGCGCACGCTGGCCTCCAGCGCCGCCTTGGCCACGCCCATGACGTTGTAGCTGGGCAGGGTGCGGACCGCGCCGAGGTAGCTCAGGGTCAGGATCGCGCCCTGGCGGCCCTGCATCAGCGGACGCGCGCCCTTGGCCAGCGCGGACAGCGAGTAGGCGGAAATATCGTGCGCCATCGCGAAGTTCTCGCGGGTCAGGCCGTCGAGGAATTCGCCGGCGATCGCTTCGCGCGGCGCGTAGGCGATGGCGTGGACGAGGATGTCGAAGCCGTCGCTCCAGTGCTTGCCGAGGCCTTCGAACAGCGCGGCGATCTGCGCGTCGTCGGTCACGTCCAGCGGGAACACCGGGCCGCCGCCGAGCTTGGCCGCCGCGTCCTCGACGCGGGACTTCAGCTTCTCGTTCTGGTAGGTGAAGGCCAACTCCGCGCCCTCGCGATGCATCGCCTCGGCAATGCCGTTGGCGATCGAACGCTGGCTGGCGATGCCGGTGATCAGTGCGCGCTTGCCCTGCAGGAAACCCATGGATGACTCGCGATATGGACCGGCGGCTATTCTGCCACGACCGTCGCTCCGGCCCCCGCGGGGTCGATCGCCAGCACCATGCCCGGGCGCAGCACGCCGCGTGCATCCAGGCCGTTGCGCTCGAGCAGTTCGGCCACGCCGAGCCCGTAGCGGCGGGCGATGGCCCAGGCGGAGTCGCCGCGCGCGACCACGTGGGTACGCGCCGGGACGGCTTCGACGAGGGCCGACGCATCGGCCATCGCGTCGGAGATGTCGCTGTCGCTGGCCAGGGCCGGCCGCGGCGTCGTTGCGGCGGCGATCGCGGTGGCGTCGGCACTGGGCAGCAGCACGCGTGCGTTACCGCCGATGCGCGCGATGCGGCCGTTGCCATGGGCCGGATTCAGCCGGCGCAGCTGCACCGGGTCGGCGCCATGGGCCCGGGCCAGCGCATCGAGCGAGGCGATCCGGGCCGGGACGGTGGCCGCGGTCAGGATCGGCACCGGCCGGTCGAGCGCCTGCAGCCATTCGCCGGTGTCGCCGGCTTCGGTCAGCAGGCAGGCCAGGGCCTGCAGCTTGCGCACGTAGGCCCGGCTGATCTGGGGCATCGGCAGGGAGGCCGGATCGGCAGTGGCCGGGCGCTGCCCGGCGCTGCGCAGGGCACCGAGCACGCGGTATTCGCCGGCGTTGTAGGCCATCACCGCCAGCCGCCAGTCGCCCGCGAACATGCCGTGCAGGGTGCGCAGGTAGCGCACCGCGGCCTCGGTGGAATCCACCGGCGAAAGCCGGCCGTCGTAGCCCGCCCCGACCGGAACCTTGTGGTTGCGCGCGGTGAGGGCGATGAACTGCCACAGGCCGGCGGGGCCCTGCGGCGACTTCGCGCCGGGGCGGTAGCCGCTTTCCACGAACGGAATCAGCGCGTACTCGGTGGGCAGGTGCACTTCGCGCAGCCGGTCGACCACGTAGCCGAACAGCGGCAGCACGTCGCTGCCCGGCGAGGTGAACTTCTCGGGTGCATGCGCGAAGTGGCGGCGCCAGCGGGCGCTGTCCTCGGCGCTGCAGGCCGGGCCGGACAGGCCCTCGCGGAAGCTGCGGTAGATCTCGAGCCCGCTGCGGGTGCCGGCCGGCAGCACCACGGTCGACTGGGCTGGCGCGTTTTCCGGCGGGGGCGCATCGGAGTCGACCGTGCCAGTCCCGGGCTGCGCCTGGGCGTCGCCCAGGGCCGCCTCCCCTGCCGTGTCGCCACGGGCATGGGCCGGGACCGCCAGCGCGCCCATCAGCGCGAGGCTCCCGGCGAGGGCCAGCGCCCTCATGCGCGGAATCCGTCCTTCCAGCGCCGCAGCGCGGCGAATGCCTCGACCCGGTCGCCTTCGACGCCGGGCTCGCGCGCGGCGACGGCCGCGCGCACCGCAGGCGCGTCGATCCGCAGGAAGGGATTGCAGGCCAGTTCCTGTGCCAGGGACGAGGGAACGGTGGGACGTGCGGCGTGGCGCATGGCGATGGCCTCTTCTTGGCGGCGCCGGAGCGCCGCGTTGTCGGGATCGACCACGCGCGCGAAGGCGGCGTTGGCCAGGGTGTACTCGTGCCCGCAGCAGACGCGGGTCGCAGGGGGCAGGGCGCAGAGCCGGTCCATGGCGCCGAGCATCTCGCGGGGCGTACCTTCGAACAGACGCCCACAGCCGAGGCTGAACAGGGTATCACCGCAGAACAGCAGCCCCTCGCCGTGGAATGCGACGTGGCTCGCGGTATGCCCAGGAACCCCCAGCACCGCGAAGCGCCAGGGGCCGGCCTCGACCCGGTCGCCGTCGCCGAGCGGATGGTCGACCAGCCCCGCGATCCGCGGGTCGGCCGGGCCATGCACCGGAACCCCTGGCCAGCGCGCGCGGAGCGCGTCCACCCCGGCCACGTGGTCGGCGTGGTGATGGGTGAGCAGGATCGCCTCCGGTGGTCCGGCAGCCCCGGCAAAGGCCAGGACCGGCTCGGCCTGGCCGGGGTCGACGACCAGCCAGCGCCCGTCCTCGGCCGCCAGGTGCCAGATGTAGTTGTCGTCCAGCGCGGGAAGCGCGGTGAGCTGCATCGGCGGGTCGGGGTCCGGCTGCCTTTAGAATGGCGACCATGCCCGTCCAGTTCCCGGTCCGTCAAACCGACGCCGCCGTCCACCAGTGGTTCCACACCGACCCCGGCCGCGCGGTACTGGCCAGCGAGGAGGAGACGGTGGCCCAGGCGCTCGCCGACCGGCCCGGCCAGCCCTGGCTGTGGTGCGGACCGGTGCGGCGCGAGCCGGAAGGTCCGGGCCGTGGGGTCTACCTGGCGGCAGACGGCGGCGCGCGCTGGCGCGGCCAGGTCGCCTGCGGCCTGCCGCTGCCGCTGCCCAGCGAGTCGTTTGGCGCCGTGGTCCTGCAGCACGTGGCCCGGCCAGCCGGCCCCAGCGGCGCCGCGCTGTTCGCCGAGGCGGCCCGTCTGCTGGTGAACGGCGGGCGGCTGTGGCTGTTCGTGCTCAACCCGCTGGCGCCCTACCGCTGGCGCTGGCGGGGCAGCGGCATCAGCGCGTCCGAACCGCTGGCCTGGCGGCGGCGCCTGCGCGAGGCCGGGCTGGTGCCGGACCCGGTCTCGCAGGGGCTGGGTCCCAGCTGGTCGGTGCAGGTCTCGCCGCTGCCGCAGCAGGGGCCGGGCCTGCGCGCGGCCTACCTGCTGCGCGCCGAGAAACGCGCCATCCCGATGACGGCGGTGCGCATGCGACGCGTGCTGCCGATCGTGCGCGGGCTGCCCGCGGCATGAGCGTGAGCATCCATACCGACGGCGCCTGCCTCGGCAATCCCGGTCCAGGCGGCTGGGCGGCGCTGCTGCGCTATGGCGAGAAGGAACGCGAACTGGTGGGCGGCGAACCGCAGACGACCAACAACCGCATGGAGCTGATGGCCGCGATCGTCGCGCTCGAAACGCTGACGCGCCCCTGCGAGGTGGTGCTGCACACCGATTCCCAGTACGTGCGCCAGGGCATCACCCTGTGGATGCCGAACTGGGTGCGCCGCGGCTGGAAGACCGCCGGCGGCGATCCGGTCAAGAACCGCGACCTGTGGGAGCGGCTGCACGCGGCCTGCCGCCGGCACAGCATCGACTGGCGCTGGGTGAAGGGCCATTCCGGCGACCCCGACAACGAGCGCGTGGACGTCCTGGCCCGGGACGAAGCCATCCGCCAGCGGGCGGCGGGCCGGGTGGCCCCCGCAGCGGTTCCGCGGCCGGGCTGATCCCCGCCCGGCCGCCTTCCCGATCCAGTCCAACGTCCACGAGTCCCGCCCGATGCGCCACATCATCCTCGACACCGAAACCACCGGCCTGGAATGGAAGAAGGGCAACCGGGTGGTGGAAATCGGCTGCGTGGAGCTGGTCGAGCGGCGGCCGACCGGGCGCACCTTCCACAAGTACCTCAACCCCGACCGCGAGTTCGAGGCCGGCGCGCAGGAAGTCACCGGCCTGACCCTGGAGTTCCTCGCCGACAAGCCGCGCTTCGCCGAGGTCGCCGACGAGTTCCTGGCCTTCGTCGACGGCGCCGAGCTGGTGATCCACAACGCCGCGTTCGACATGGGCTTCCTCGAATACGAGCTGTCGCGGCTCGGCGAGGGCTACGGCCGCCTGCGCGACCGGGTCACCGTGGTCGATTCGCTGGACCTGGCGCGCAAGCGTTTCCCCGGCCAGCGCAATTCGCTGGACGCGCTGTGCAAGCGCCTGGGCGTGGACAATTCGCATCGACAGCTGCACGGCGCGCTGCTCGACGCCCAGCTGCTGGCCGAGGCCTGGCTGGCGCTGACCTCCGGCCAGGGCGAGATTGGATTCGCCGCCGCCGAACCGGTCGCCGGGGCGCGCGGCGGTCGCTTCCCGCTGCCCGCCATGCCGACCGGCCCGCGCCCGTCGATCGCGGTGCCGGCCGAGGATCTGGCGCTGCACGCGGCCAGGGTCGAGGCGATCCGGCGCAAGGCCGGGCACTGCGTCTGGGACGTTCCGGAAGCGGCGGAAGCCGACGCGGTGGCCGCGGTCGGCTGAGGACCGCGCGGTCGCCGGCCCTCATGGGCCGGGCAAACCCGCGTCAGTGGCTGCGGACCAGCACCACGGTGACGTTGTCCGAGCCGCCGCCGTCGAGCGCGGCCGCGACCAGGCCGTCCACGCATTCCTGCGCGCTGCACTCGGTATGGCCGAGCACGCGCGAGATCGCCGAATCGTCCACTTCCTCGGTCAGGCCGTCGCTGCACAGCAACAGCTGCGAGCCGGGGGCGAGCTCGCCCGACAGCGTTTCCACGTTCAACGCCTGCGGATCGGTGACTCCCAGCGCCTGGGTGACCACGTTGCGGTGCGGATGGCTGCGCGCCTGGTCGACGCTGATCGCGCCCTGGGCGATGAGTTCCTGCACGTAGCTGTGGTCGTGCGAGAGCTGGGCCAGCTTGCCGTCGCGCCACAGGTAGGCGCGGCTGTCGCCGACCCAGGCCACCTCGAAGCGGCGGCCGGTGACACGCGCCGCGACCACGGTCGTTCCCATCGGCAGCGCGTCGCTGCGCTGCCGGGAGGCGCGGATGATCTCCTCGTCGGCGATGCGGATGGCCTGCGGCAGCGGCGTGCCCTGGCGGGTTTCGCGCACGATGGTCTCCCGCGCCAGCGCGCTGGCGACCTCGCCGTACTCGTGGCCCCCCATGCCGTCGGCCACCAGCCAGAGCCCCAGCTCGCTGTCGCCGTAATAGGTGTCCTCGTTGAGCTCACGCCGCAGGCCGACGTGGGTGAGGTGTCCGAATTCAATCATGCGTGGCGGGTCGGGGCGGACTGCGGGGATATTGAGCTTGGGAACGGGGAAAGCACACGCCGCAGGTCAATGCGGCCGGTGGGAGGGCAAGTTCGGGCACCGGCACGCTAGCAAGCCGACGGTGAACGGGCGATGGCGGTTTCAGTCCCCGCCGGGCACCAGCCGCAGCGCGTGCCGGGCCGGGCCCGGCAGGAACGGCGTCGGCCTGCCCTGCACCCAGTCGTCGTGTCCGGCGCCCCAGAACGGCGAGAGCGGATGGCCGCTCTGGCCGCCGGGCATGTGCATCACGCCTTCGTCCTCGTGGCCGGGGGCCACCACCATGCGCTGCGAGGCACCAAAGGACGGCGCCTGCACGCGCGGCACCATCGTGTCCCCCGGCAGCGGTTCCGCCGGCATGCACAGCAGGCGTTTGCCCAGCGGCAGCGCGCCGGCCAGCGGGTGGCAGATCGCGGCCGTGTTGCGCTCGCCCCAGCTGCGTTCGGGCAGCGGGCCGTGGGCGGCGAGTTCGTCGCGCACGTCGCGTGCCGCATCCTCGAACAGCGCCTGCCAGGACTCGAAGCGACGCGGCAGCAGGTGCGCCGGGCGCTGGGCCACCAGCGGCCAGGCCACGCCCTCGAACTGGGGAAAGGCCGGCGCTTCGAAATCATCGCCGAGGCTTGCGCGCGCCGGCGCCAGCAGGCCGTCGAGCAGCCGCTCGTGCACGGCCAGGCGCCAGGCGCGGACGATGCGGTAGCCGGCCGAGTCGACGCTGGCGTGGCCGTCCCAGTCGGCCGACGCCGCGGCCAGCGCGGCGAGGGCGGGGCTGGCGCCGTCGTCGAGCGTGCGCAGCAATTCCCACCACCGCGCCAGCAGCAGGGCGCGGTCGTCGAGCTGGATCCGGAGCAGGTCGGCCTCGGTGAAGCGCGTGCCGGCCTGCAGCGCGTCGCGGATCTGCTGCGCGCGCGTGCCCGGCGCGTAGCCCCCGTCGCCGATGCGTGCCAGCTCGGCGCCGCCGGTGGTGCGCGCGTTGGCGGTCCAGAGGCGGTCCACGGTGGGCGAGGCGAGCAGCGGGGAGGCGTCGCGGGCGATCGGCCAGGGCGGGCAGGGCGCGGGCGTGTCCGCCGGCGCGGTGTGCCTGGCGGTCGACTCCGTGACTTCGTCGATCGCAACCGCGGCCGGCGCCGTTCCAGTGCAGCCCGGCGCGCGCGCCGGCAGCGGACCCAGCAGGCGCCAGGCGATGCGGCCCTCGCGGTCGCCGATGACGAGGTTCTGGGTCGGCACGCCGGCCCGGTCGGCCAGCGCCAGGGCCTGGTCGAGGTCGCCGGCGCGGGCGAAGTCCGCCAGGCCGAGGTCGATCGCGCCCGGCAGGTGGGCGGTCCAGCGCAGGCTCAGCACGCGGCCATCGGGCAGCTCGTGCAGGACCGGTCCCCAGCGGGTCTCACGCACGTCCAGCGGCACCGGATCGCCCCCCGCGACCGCGATCCGTTCGCGATGCACCTGCAGCGCGGCGCAGGCGGTCGCGTCGGCGCGCAGGCCGGAGGCCTCGGGCGCGCAGGGCGTTTCCAGCGCCCAATCCAGGTAGTCGCCATAGCTGTTGGTGAAGCCCCAGGCGACGTGGCCATTGCTGCCCACGATCACCGCGGGCAGGCCCGGCAGGGTCACGCCCTGTACGTCGACGCGGCCGCCCGGCGCGGCGGCATCCGGCCAGCGCATGCGGGCGCGGAACCAGAGGTTGGGCGCGCGCAGGCCCAGGTGCATGTCGTCGGCGACGATGGCCCGGCCGTCGGCGGTGAGCGCGCCGGACACGGCGAAGTTGTTGCTGCCAGGGCGCAGGTCGCTGTCCACGGCCGGGTCGCGCGCGGCAAGCAGGCCGGATGCGCCCTCGGCCGGCTGGGCGAGCTGGCGCAGGTCCACTTCGTCGGCCGACGGCAGCGGCGCGTCGCCGAACGACTCGCCCAGCAGGGGCGCGTCCCAGCTGCTGCCGGGGTGGGTGAGCAGCGCGTACAGCGGCGTTGGCAGGTGCGGCTGCAGTTTCCACAGCGCCAGTTCGTTGGCATTGCCCGCATCCTGCAGGTCGAAGTACATGGCATAGCCCGCCAGCAGGGTATCGGCCGGGCGCCAGGGCAGGGGTCGCTGGCGCAGCACGAGATAGGGCCACGGGCGGGTGCGAAGCGCGGCCAGCCCGGCGTTGACGCCATCGGCGTAGGCCTGCAGCAGCGGCAGACGGTCGCCGGCCATCGCGTCGAGGTGGGCGTCCGCGCGCGCGCGCATGCGGTGCGCGCGATGACGGCGGTCAAGGTCGAGTGCGCGTTCGCCGAACAGCTCCGCCAGTTCCCCGGCGGAGGCGCGGCGCAGCAGGTCCATCTCGAAGTAGCGTTCCTGCGCGTGCACGTAGCCCAGGGCGCGCAGCGCGTCGGCTTCGTTCGCGGCATCGATGGTGACCACGCCGATCGCGTCGCGTCGCACTTCCGCCGGTGCCGACAGCCCGGCCAGCTCCAGTTCGCCGTCGAGCGGCGGTACGCTGCCGCGCAGCAGCCACCAGGCCAGCAGGCCCGCCAGCAGGACCAGCGCGATCGCCAGCAGTCCGATCCGCTTCAGCCATCGCGCCATCGCCCGTCCGCCCCTGTGGATGCCCCGGGGCGACTCTAGCGGATCGGCCGCGGGTAGGCGCGCGCGGCGACGCACGGTCTAATGGCGCGTGGCATGACGAGGTAACGGACTTGGGGAAGCATATCCGGCGGTCGCTGCTGGGCATCGCGATCGCGCTGCTGGCCTGGTCGTTCTGGCGCGATGCCGGCTGGCTGCAGCTGTGCGCGGGCCTGGCGATGTTCCTGTTCGGCATGCAGTGCCTGGAGGAAGGGCTGCGCCAGCTCGCCGGCGGTCGCCTGGAGCAGCTGCTGGCGCGCAGTACCGGCACGGCGGGGCGCGGCCTGCTGTTCGGCATCGGCGGCACGGTGGTGCTGCAATCGAGCACCCTGGTTTCGCTGCTGACCATCGCCTTCATCAGCTCCGGGCTGATCCAGCTCGCCGGCGGGCTGGCGATCATCTTCGGCGCCAATCTCGGCGCGACCAGCGGGATCTGGCTGCTGGCGCTGGCCGGACACGATCTCAGCCTCTCGCCGCTGGCGCTGCCGCTGCTGGTGTTCGGCGTGCTGGCCGGCTTCACCGGAGCGCGCGGCCGTGCGGCCGGCCGGGTGGTGCTGGGCGTGGCCTTCGTGTTCCTCGGCATCGACCAGGTGAAGTCCGGCTTCGCCGCGTTCGGCGGCAACCTCGACCTGGCCGCGCTGCCGGCCGGCGGCGCGGGCGGCGTGCTGCTGTTCGTGCTGGCCGGCGCGGCCGCAACCGTGGTCCTGCAGTCCAGCCACGCCACCCTGATGCTGATCCTGGCCGCGCTGGCGGCCGGCCAGCTCGAACTGGGCCAGGCGCTGGCGCTGGCCATCGGTTCGAACGTCGGCAGCAGCGTGAGTACCGCCGTGGTCGGCGCGCTGGGCGGCAACCGGAGCGGCCAGCGCCTGGCGCTGGCGCACGTTCTGTTCAATGTCTCCACGGCCACGCTCGCGCTGCTTCTGCTGCCGCTGCTGGCCTGGATGGTCGGCGCGATCGCCCGGTTCGCGGGGTTCGGCGGCAATCCGCTGCTGCAGCTGGCGCTGTTCCACACGCTGTTCAACGCCACGGGCGTGGTGCTGTTCTGGCCCTGGCAGGGCCGGCTGGCGCACTGGCTGCAGTGCTGGCTTCCGGATCGCGCGCCGCCGCCCCCTGCCGCGTCCGCTTCGGAGGTGACACCGCAGCGGGCACGACACCTCAGCGGGCAGGCGCTGGATTCGGCCGACGCGGCCGCCGCGGCGGTGGCGCTGGAGCTGCGCCACCTCGGCGCGTTGAGCCGGGAAGCGATCTGCCGCGCGCTGGGCCTGCCCCCGGCGGCGGCGGACGCGCCGTCGCCCGACGATCCGCTGCTCGATACCGCTCCCGCCGACTGCCCGGACGCGGACGTGCTCTACCGCCAGCGGGTCAAGGGCGTGTACGCCGACCTGCTCGCGTTCATGGGCCGGATTGCCGTGCCGCTGGACGAGGAGCACCAGCGCTTCTGGACGCAGGCGCAGATGGCGGCGGCACGAATGGTCGAGGCGGTGCGGGACGCGAGGACCCTGCAGCGGAACCTGCTGCCGCGGCTGCGCGAGGCGGACAGCCCGCGGCGTGCGGCCTATCTCGACCTGCGCCGCCACCTGTACGCGCAGATGCGCGAGCTGCATGCGCTGCACGCCGGCCAGGCGGCTCCCGAGGCACGGACTGCCCAGCTGCAGGTGCTGGCGATGCAGGGCGAGGGATTCGTATCGGCGTTTCGACGGCGCGTGCTGGTCCTGGTCGGGCAGGGCGCGCTGGACGGCCTGCAGGCGGCGTCCCTGCTCAACGACCTGGGCCATGTCGAAGCCATCGACCGCAACCTGCGCGCGCTCGCGGCGGCGGAAGAGCCTCGCTCGCTGCGCGCGCTGCGCAGGCTGGCCGGGTCATCCGCCCAGCCGGGGCCGCTGTCCGCGCCCGCGGCGACGGTCGAGAATGCGAACTGAAATAGCTCTCATCCGGCAGCCGCGCGGAGCGGTTGGCATACTGGCCGCGCATTCCCTCCCCCGGAGCCGCCTGCCATGAAGGGCCAGCCTGAAGTCGTCGACTACCTCAATTTCCTGCTGCGCGGCGAGCTGGCCGCCCGCGACCAGTATTTCCTGCATTCGCGGCGCTACGAGGACCTGGGGCTGCACGCGCTGTACGCGCGCATCAACCACGAGATGGAAGAGGAAACCCAGCATGCCGACGCGCTGCTGCGCCGCATCCTGTTCCTGGAGGGCGAGCCGGACATGCGTCCGGACGCGTTCGAAGCCGGGCGCACGGTCGAGGAGATGCTGCGCAAGGACCTGGACCTGGAGTACCAGGTGCGCGGCAACCTCGCCAAGGGCGTGGCCCTGTGCGAGCAGCACGGCGATTACGTCACCCGCGACATCCTGGTGGCGCAGCTGGCCGACACCGAGGAAGACCATACCCGCTGGCTGGAGCAGCAGTTGCGCCTGATCCGGATGGTGGGCCTGCAGAACTACCAGCAGGCGCGCATGGGTGAGGCGCCGGAACACGCTTGAACGGACGAGGGCGCCTGGACCGGCTCGTGCCGCGGCGGCGCCCTATGGCGGCGCGCACGTCCCGTCGCGGCGCTCCAGCCGGTAGGCCGCGGTCGAGAGGGCGGTGACGCCCTCGGCCAGGAAGGACGGCTCGCCGGCGAGGATGTCGCGGCGTTCCAGCAGCGCCACCGACCAGTCCCGGTCGAGGCGCGCATGGACTTCGGCTTCTTCCACCGAGAACGGCGGGCCGGCCTTCTCGGCCTGCGGATATTCCAGCGTGACCAGCAGCCCTCGGCAGCCCGGCGGCAGGCGACGCCACAGCGTCCCGGCATAGGTGGCCCGCATCGGCGGCGGCAGGGCGATCAGCGCCGCACGGTCGTAGATGCCGGCGCAGTCGGCCAAAGAGTCGGGGGTCACCGCGAAGGCGTCGCCGACGACCAGCTCCCACGGGCCGGCCGAATAATGCCGGCCCAGCCCGGAGCTCCGGATCCGCGGCTCCAGGCCGCGCTCTTCGAAGAAGCTGGCGACGGCCAGCTCGGACAGCTCGATGCCGAGCACGCGGTGGCCCTGTTCGGCCAGCCACACCATGTCCAGCGACTTGCCGCACAGCGGCACCAGGACGCGGCTCCCGGCGGCGAGACCGAGGTCCGGCCAGTGGCGGGTCAGCAGCGGCAGTGGCGTGTCGCGATGGAAACCGATGCGGTTCCCGCGCCAGCGCTCGTGCCAGAAATCAGCCTCCATGGAACGATCCTCCGGTACGCGTCGTGGTGGCCGTCGTCCGCCCGCGCGCGCCGTGGCGCCCAGCCGTCGATGTGCGATCCGTCGACCTGCTGCCGCGCCGCGAGGGAGTGCAGGCGCGCCCTCGCCAGTCGCGCCGCCGCGCGCGGGAATCCTCGGGCGTCGCCTCGCAGTCCATCGACCCGCTGCCGCGCCGCGAGGCAATGCGGGCACGACCCCGCGCGCCAGGCCCCTCAGGCGTCGACCTGCAGTCCATCGACCTTCTGCCACCCGCGGGGCAGCAGTCCACCACGCGAACCGCGCGTCCCCAGGTAATCGCCGAGGTCCTTGAACGACAGGCTCATCGTGCGCGCGCCGGACTGGACCACCAGGGTGCCGCCGGGCGGCACGACGGCCACCGCGACCACGCGCTCGGTGCCGCGCTTGGCCTTGGGGATCTCGATCAGCTTGTTGCCCTTGCCCTTGTCGAGCTCCGGCAGTTCGGCAACCGGGAACGCCAGCAGGTGCCCGGCGCTGGTGACGGCGACGATGCGGTCGGTCTCGACGCCCGCCACCGGTGCGGGCTGCAGCACCTTGGCGCCGTCGGACAGCGAGAGCATGGCCTTGCCGGCCTTGTTGCGCCCGGTCAGGTTCTCGAAGCGGGTGACGAAGCCGTAGCCGTGCGAGGACGCCAGCACGAAACGCTCGTCGTTGCCGCCGCTGGCCAGCGCGACGAAGGACGCGCCCGCGGCCGGCGAAAAGCGGCCGGTCAGCGGCTCGCCGTTGCCGCGCGCCGAGGGAAGCGAATGGGCGATGGTCGAATAGCTGCGTCCGTTGCTGTCGAGGAAGGCGACCTGCTGGGTCGTGCGTCCCTTCACGGCGGCAAGCAGCGCGTCGCCCTCGCGATAGGACAGGGCCGCGGCATCGACGTCATGGCCCTTGGCCGCGCGCACCCAGCCCTTCTGGCTGACCACCACGGTGACCGGCTCGGACGGCACCAGGTCGGTCTCGTCCAGCGCCTGCGCGGCGTCGCGGGCCACCAGCGGCGAGCGCCGCGGATCGCCGTGCTTCTTCGCATCGGCCAGCAGTTCGTCCTTGATCAGCTTCTTCAGCTTCGCCTTGCTGTCGAGGGTCGCGAGGATGCGTTCGCGCTCCTTCGCCAGTTCGTCCTGCTCGCCGCGGATCTTCATTTCCTCCAGCCGCGCCAGCTGGCGCAGGCGGGTCTCGAGGATGTACTCGGCCTGCTCTTCGGACAGGGCGAAGCGCGCGACCAGCGCCGGCTTCGGCTCGTCCTCGGAGCGGATGATGCGGATCACCTCGTCGAGGTTGAGGAAGGCGACCAGCAGGCCTTCGAGCAGGTGCAGGCGGCGTTCGACCTTGTCCAGGCGGTGGCGCAGGCGGCGGGTGACGGTGTCGGTGCGGAACGCCAGCCATTCGGTCAGCAGCATCCGCAGGTTCTTCACCTGCGGGCGGCCGTCCAGGCCGATCACGTTGAGGTTGACCCGGTAGCTCTTCTCCAGGTCCGTGGTGGCGAACAGGTGGCCCATCAGCTGCTCGACGTCCACGCGGCTGGAACGCGGGATCAGGGCGATGCGCACCGGATTGGCGTGGTCGGACTCGTCGCGGATGTCCTCCAGCCACGGCAGCTTCTTGGCCCGCATCTGCGCGGCGATCTGCTCGATCACCTTGGACGGCGAGACCTGGTAGGGCAGGGCGGTGACGATGATGTTGGCGGCTTCGCGCGTGTAGGTGGCGCGGGCGCGCACGCTGCCGTTGCCGGTTTCGTACATCGCGCGCAGGTCGGCGGCGGGGGTGATGATCTCGGCGCTGGTCGGATAGTCCGGTCCGCGCACGTGCTCGCACAGGTCGGCGACGGTGGCGTCGGGGTCGTCGAGCAGGCGCACGCAGGCGCTGACCACCTCGTTGACGTTGTGCGGCGGCACGTCGGTGGCCATGCCCACCGCGATGCCGGTGGTGCCGTTGAGCAGCAGGTGCGGCAGCCGCGCCGGCAGCCAGCTCGGCTCCTCCAGGGTGCCGTCGAAGTTGGGCACCCAGTCGGCGGTGCCGTGGCCGAGCTCGCCCAGCAGCACCTCGGCCAGCGGGGTCAGGCGCGACTCGGTATAGCGCATCGCCGCGAACGACTTGGGATCGTCGGAGGAACCGAAGTTGCCCTGGCCGTCGACCAGCGGGTAGCGGTAGGAGAACGGCTGCGCCATCAGCACCATCGCCTCGTAGCAGGCGCTGTCGCCGTGCGGATGGAACTTGCCGATCACGTCGCCGATGGTGCGCGCCGACTTCTTGGGCTTTGCGGTCGCCGACAGGCCGAGCTCGCTCATCGCGTAGATGATGCGGCGCTGCACCGGCTTGAGGCCGTCGCCGATGAAGGGCAGGGCGCGGTCGAGCACCACGTACATCGAGTAGTCGAGGTAGGCGCGCTCGGCGTACTCGCGCAGCGGGATCTGCTCGAAGCCGTGGAAGACGGGGCGGACGTCGGTCATTTGAAAACTGCAGGAGGGAACCGGAGAATTCTACCCGGCCATGGAAGCCGGCCGCCGTCTCGCCGCTTGAGATGGGCGCGCGCCAGCATCCGGCTCCCGCCCCACCGCATCCCGCCATGTACGTTCCCCTGCCGGCGCGCCGCACCGAGGCCGCCCATTACGCCTATCCCGAGCACCTGCGCCCCCAGATCGCGTCGCTGCCGCGGGCGCCGGGCGTCTACGTGTTCCTCGGCGAGAGCGGCCCGGTGCCGCTGTACATCGGCAAGAGCGTGGACATCCGCCACCGGGTGATGGACCACATGCGCACGCCCGAGGAGGCGCGCCTGCTGCGGCAGACGCGACGCATCGAATTCACCCGTACCGCCGGCGACCTGGGCGCGCAGCTGCTTGAAGCGCAGCAGATCAAGCTGCGCCAGCCGGTGCACAACAAGCTGCTGCGCCGGCGCCGGGAGCTGTATTCGATCCGGCTGCTGCGCGGGCGGCCGGAAGTGGTGCATTCGGCCGGCCTGCCCTTCGCCTCGGCGCAGCGCCTGTACGGCCTGTACTCCAGCCGTGCGGCCGCGCTGCAGGCGCTGCGCGCGATCGCCGACGACAACCGGCTGTGCTACGGGCTGCTGGGCATCGAGCGGCTGCCTGCCGGGCGGCCCTGCTTCCGCGCCGCGCTCGACCGCTGTACCGGCGCCTGCGCGGGGCGCGAGCCGCTGGCCGAGCACGAAGCCCGGCTCGAGGCGGCGCTACAGGAGCGCCAAGTGGTGGCCTGGCCCTATGCCGGCGCGGTCGGCATCGTCGAGGAGGGGCTGGACATGAGCCAGATCCACGTCGTCCGGGACTGGCACTACCTCGGCAGCGCCCGGACCCGGGCGGAGGCGCGGCGACTGGTGGCGGAGGCGCCGGCGCCGGGGTTCGACAACGACGGCTACCGGATCCTGAGCGGGCCGCTGATGGCGGGGCAGCACCGGATCCTGCTGCTCTGAGCGGACCCCGGCAGCGGGTACCCGTTCCGGCCGCCTCGACCTGTGACCGGACGCACGAATCCCGCCAGGAGGGACCGGCGGCGGGCTCCAATCGCAAATAAAATGTTAACGCTAACCCGCTGGTGCCCGGCTTGCCGGCCGGGGTTCCGCAGTGCAGCAAGGCTTTTGCCCGGCAGGTGTGTAGAGTCCGTGCACGCGCACGCCGGGACGGGGCGCCGTTGCGACCTCGATCGCTTCGGGGCAGCCGTATCCGCGTTGTGGTAGCGCTAACTTTCTGGGGATCCTCGATGGGGCTGTTTGCTGGACTGGATGTGGGCACGCAGAGCGTGAAGCTCGTGGTCTATGACCCCGAGCAGCGCGGGATCGTGGCCAGTGCCGGGCAGCCGCTGGACCTGGCGGCCGGCGACGACGGCAGCCGCGAGCAGCGGGCCGACTGGTGGGTGGATACGGTGCGCGCCTGTTTCGCGCGGATCGACCCGGCGCTGCGCGGCCGGATCGAAGCGGTCGGCGTGTCCGGCCAGCAGCACGGCTTCGTGCCGCTGGACCGCGACGGCAACGTGCTGGCGCCGGCCAAGCTGTGGTGCGACACCAGCACCAGCGACGAGTGCGACGAGATCATGGAGGCCGCCGGCGGCGCCGCGCGCTGCATCGAGCTGGCGGGCAACCCGATCCTGGCCGGCTACACCGCCTCCAAGCTGCCGTGGACCCGCAAGCACCGCTCGCAGGCCTATGCCCGCCTGGCGACGATCCTGCTGCCGCACGACTACATCAACTACTGGCTGACGGGCGAGCTGTGGATGGAGCACGGCGACGCCTCGGGCACCGGCTGGCTGGACGTGCGCCGCCGCGACTGGTCGCCCGAACTGCTGGCCGCCACCGATCCCGACCGCGACCTGCGCGCCTGCCTGCCGCCGCTGCTGGCCGCCGACACCCTGGTGCCGATCCGCGCCGCGCTGGCCGACGAACTGGGCCTGCCGCGCTCGGCGCAGGTCTCCGCCGGCGGCGGCGACAACATGATGGCCGCGATCGGCACCGGCAACGTCGTGCCGGGCGTGCTGAGCATGAGCCTGGGCACCTCCGGCACGCTGTTCACCTATGCGGGCGAGCCGGCGGTGGATCCGCAAGGCCGCTGGGCCGCGTTCTGCGATTCCACCGGCGGCTGGCTGCCGCTGATCTGCACCATGAACTGCACCGTTGCCACCGAGGCGGTGGCGCGGCTGTGCGGCTTCTCCTCGCGCGACGGCGATGCGCTGCTGGCGGGCACCTCGCCCGGCGCCGACGGGCTGTTGATGCTGCCCTTCCTCAACGGCGAGCGCACGCCCGACCTGCCGCACGGGCGCGGCAACCTGTTCGGCATGACCGCGACCAACCTCACCCCCGCCAACCTGTACCGGGCGGCGATGGAAGGCGCGCTCTACAGCCTGATGAACGGCTACGAAGCCCTGGTCGATGCCGGCTTGCGCTTCGAGGCCATCCGCCTGACCGGCGGCGGCAGCCAGAGCGCGGTGTGGCGGCAGATGGCGGCCGACATGTTCGGCCTGCCCGTGGACGTGCCCGAGCAGTCCGAGGGCGCCGCGTTCGGTGCCGCGCTGCAGGCGCTGTGGGCGGTGCGCCGCGCCGCGGGCGCCGGCGACAGCGACCTCAGCGCACTGGCGGCCTCGCACGTCCGCCTCGACCCGCGCCTGGCGGCGCAGCCGCATTCCGGTGCCACCGCCGCCTATGCGGCGCAATACCGCCACTTCCTTTCCCACCTCGATGCGATCCGGCCGCTCTACGCAGACTGACCGCTCGTTCCCCACCACGCCACGCACACGGATATCCACATGAGCAAGTCATTCATCGGCGCGAAGGAGTACTTCTCCGGCATCGGCACGATCCCCTTCGAAGGCCCGGGTTCTGACAACCCGCTGGCGTTCAAGGTCTACGACGCCGAGAAAAAGATCGGCGGCAAGACCATGCGCGAGCACCTGCGCTTCGCGGTTTGCTACTGGCACACCTTCTGCAATGCCGGCGCCGACCCGTTCGGCCCGGGCACGCGCCGCTTCCCCTGGGAGCAGGGCGATGCCATGGCCACCGCCGAGGCCAAGGTCGACGCGGCGTTCGAGTTCTTCACCAAGCTCGGCGTGCCGTACTGGTGCTTCCACGACGTCGACCTGGCGCCGGACGCCGACGACATCGCCACCTACGAGAAGAACCTGCGCCACCTGGTCGGCCTGGCCAAGGAGCGCCAGCAGGCGACCGGCCTGAAGCTGCTGTGGGGCACGGCCAACCTGTTCTCGCACCCGCGCTACATGAACGGCGCGTCGACCAACCCCGATTTCAATGTCGTGGCGCGCGCCGCCGTGCAGGTCAAGGCGGTGCTCGAGTCGGTGGTCGAACTGGGCGGCGAGCACTACGTGTTCTGGGGCGGCCGCGAAGGCTACGCCTCGCTGCACAACACCGACATGAAGCGCGAGCTGGCGCACTTCGCCCGCTTCCTCACCGCGGCCCGCGACTACGGCCGCAGCATCGGTTTCAAGGGCCAGTTCTTCATCGAGCCCAAGCCGATGGAGCCGATGAAGCACCAGTACGACTTCGACAGCGCCACCGTCGCCGGCTTCCTCAAGGAACACGGGCTGGAGAAGGACTTCTCGCTCAACATCGAGGCCAACCACGCCACGCTGTCGGGCCACACCTTCGAGCACGACCTGCAGGTGGCGTCCGACCACGGCCTGCTCGGCAGCATCGACGCCAACCGCGGCAATGCCCAGAACGGCTGGGACACCGACCAGTTCCCGACCGACCTGTACGACACCGTCGGCGCGATGCTGGTGGTGCTGCGCCAGGGCGGCCTGGTCGGCGGCCTGAACTTCGACGCCAAGCCGCGCCGCGAGTCCACCGACATGGAGGACCTGTTCATCGCCCACATCGGCGGCATGGACGCGTTCGCCAAGGGCCTGGAGGTGGCGCACGCGCTGCTCAACGACTCGCCGTGGGAAAGCTGGCGCAAGCAGCGCTACGCCAGTTTCGACAGCGGCGCCGGCGCGGACTTCGAGGCGGGCAAGCTGGGCCTCGCCGACCTGGCCTCGCTGGCGGCGAAGAACGGCGAACCCGAGCAGATCAGCGGCAAGCAGGAACGCTACGAGAACCTGCTCAACCAGTACCTGCTGCGCTGAGCGGGACGGCGGCCGGTCGACATGGGAGCCAACAGGCCCGTGCCCGCCGAGCCGCCGCGCCGACCCGGCGCCTGTCGCCCGGCCCGTTCGCGGGCCGCGGCGTCAGCGCGCGGGGGGCGCGACCGAATCGCGTTCGATCAGCTCGTGGGGCACCACGTGGTCGACGACCGTGCGCGTGCTCTTGTCCTTGCGGCGGATGTTGCGCAGCAGGATGTCGACCGCCGAATCGGCCATGGCCGCGGTGGGCTGGCGGATGGTGGTGAGTTCAGGCCAGACCGTGGTGGCCGCCGAGGTGTCGTCGAAGCCGACGATCGACAGGTCGCGCGGCACGTCCAGCCCGCGGCGATGGGCGACCGAGACCGCGGCCGCGGCCATGTCGTCGTTGGCCGCGCAGATCGCGGTGGGCGGCTGCGGGTGGGCGAGCAGGCGCTCGCTGACTTCCAGCCCCGAGCGGTAGGTGAAGTAACCGGTTTCCACCAGGCTTTCGTCGAGTTCGATGCCCGCTTCCGAGAGCGCGGCGTGGAAGCCGTCGAAGCGGCGGATGCTGGCGGTCTGGTTGGGGTTGCCGCGGATGTAGCCGATGCGGCGGTGGCCGGCCGCGATCAGGTGCGTGGCGATTTCCTTGCTGGCGCGGAAGTCGTCGATGCGCACGCACGAGATGTCGTGGTGGAAGCGGCCCGAGGCGATCGCGACCACCGGCACGTCGGCCTCGAGGAACTCGGCCACGATGCCCTTGGACTCGCACAGCGGCGGCGGCAGGATCACGCCGGCCACGCGCTTGGCGAGCGCACGCGCGGCCTGGCGCTGCGCGCTGGGGCCGAGCGTGTCCCAGGTGTCGATGACCAGCTGCGCCGCAGTGCGGGTGGCGCCGCGCAGCGCGCCGACGACCAGTTCGCGCAGGTAGGCCGAGCTGGGATTGGTGTAGATCATGGCCACGCGCGTGTCCTGCGCGGTGGCCAGGGCGCTGGCCGCCAGGTTGGGCGTGTAGCCCAGTTCGCGCACGGCGCGCATGACCCGCTCGCGGGTGGCTTCGCGGACCTTGCCGTGGCCGTTGACCACGCGCGAGACCGTCATCGGCGACACCTTGGCGAGGGCGGCGACCTCGTCCAGCGTCACCGCCATGCCCTTGCGACGCGCGGCTTTCCTAGGCTTCTGCAATTCCCGATCCCCTTGCCGCGCCGCGGCCGTGAGCTGTGCTGCCTGCATGGGACACGGCTGCCGGCCGGTGCGCCACCGGGGGCCGGACCGACATGACCAACATGAGGGCGGATCGAATGGTACACACCGACAGGCACCGGCGACATCCCGCGGCGGTGGGGCGCGCGCGGCGCGCCTGGCGGGGCGCCCTGGCGGTCCTGGTGTGCCTGTCGGCCGCGCTGGCGAGCCTGCCGGCGGCGGCGGAGGACGGCTACGAGCTATGGCTGCGCTACCGCCCGCTGGCCGACGCGGCGGCGCAGGGCCAGCGCGCGCGTTTCGCGCAGCTGGTGGCGCCGGCGTCCACGCCCACCCAGCGGGCCGCGCGCGACGAACTGCTGCGCGGGCTGGGCGGCCTGCTCGGCGCCGCGCCCTCAACGGCCGAGGCGCCCGACCGCGACGGTGCCTTGCTGGTGGGCACGCCGGCCTCGCTGCCGGCGATCGCGGCGCTGGAGCTCGACCTCGACGGATTGGGAGCGGAGGGCTTCGCGATCCGCAGCACGCGCGTCGGCGGGCGTGCCGCCACCGTGGTGGCGGCCAACACCGACACGGGTGCGCTTTACGGCGCGTTCCACCTGCTGCGCCTGCTGCAGACCGGGCAGCCGGTCGATGCGCTCGACATCCGCGAATCGCCGCGGGTCAAGCTGCGCGTGCTCAACCACTGGGACAACCTCGACCGCTACGTCGAGCGCGGCTACGCCGGCGAATCGATCTGGGACTGGCACCGCCTGCCGGACTGGCTGGACCCGCGCTACACCGACTACGCCCGCGCCAATGCCTCGATCGGCATCAACGGCACCGTGCTCAACAACGTCAATACCAGCGCCCAGGCGTTGACACCGCTGTACCTCGAAAAGACCGCGGCACTGGCGTCGGTGATGCGTCCGTACGGCATCAAGGTCTACCTCAGCGCACGCTTCAGCGCGCCGATCGAGATCGGCGGCCTTCCGACCGCCGATCCGCTCGATCCGGCCGTGCGCCAGTGGTGGAAGGACAAGATCGACGAGATCTACCGCACGATCCCCGACTTCGGCGGCTTCCTGGTCAAGGCCAATTCGGAAGGGCAGCCCGGTCCGCAGGACTACGGGCGCAGCCACGCCGACGGCGCCAACATGATGGCCGAGGCATTGGCCCCGCATGGCGGCGTGGTGATGTGGCGCGCCTTCGTGTATTCGCACGAGGAGCCGGACGACCGCGCCAAGCAGGCCTATACCGAGTTCGTGCCGCACGACGGCGTGTTCGCCGACAACGTGCTGGTGCAGGTCAAGAACGGCGCGATCGACTTCCAGCCGCGCGAGCCGTTCCACCCGCTGTTCGGCGCGATGCCGAAGACGCCGCTGATGATGGAGTTCCAGATCACCAAGGAGTACCTCGGTTTCGCCACCCACCTGGTGTACCTGGGCCCGATGTACGAGGAAGTGCTGCGCGCCGACACCCATGCGCGCGGCCCCGGCTCGACCGTGGCGAAGATCATCGACGGCTCGCTGGAAGGCCATGCCCTGACCGGCATGGCCGGCGTGGCCAACATCGGCGTGGATCGCAACTGGAGCGGCTCGCACTTCGACCAGGCCAACTGGTACGTCTACGGCCGCATGGCCTGGGACCCGCACGCCAGCGCCGAGGCCATCGCCCGCGACTGGACGCGCATGACCTTCTCCACCGACCCGGACGTGGTCGAGCCGGTGGTGTCGATGATGATGGGCTCGCACCAGGCGGTGGTCGACTACATGACCCCGCTGGGCCTGCACCACCTGATGGGCCGTGGCCACCATTACGGCCCGGGTCCGTGGGTCGAGGGCGGTCCGCGCGCGGACTGGACCTCGGTCTACTACCACCGCGCCGACGCGCGCGGCATCGGCTTCGACCGCAGCGCCACCGGCAGCAATGCCGTGGCCCAGTACGCGCCGCCGGTGGCCCGGCAGTTCGGCAGCATCGACACCGTGCCGGAAGAGTTCCTGCTGTGGTTCCACCACGTGCCCTGGGACCACCCCATGGCCTCCGGCCGCAGCCTGTGGGACGAGCTGGTTACCCGCTACGGCCGCGGCGTGGACTACGTGCGCGGCATGCGCCGCACCTGGTCCACGCTGGAAGACAAGGTCGACCAGGAGCGCCACCGCCAGGTCTCGGTGTTCCTCGGCATCCAGGAGAAGGAGGCGCAGTGGTGGCGCGACGCCAGCATCGCCTACTTCGGGACCTTCTCGAGGCGGCCGCTGCCGGCCGGCGAAGCCGAGCCGCCGCACGACGTGGAGTACTACAAGTCCCTGCAGTTCCCGTTCGCCCCCGGAGACGGCAAGTGAGCCAACGCAAGCTGATCCATCTCGCCGCAGCTCTCGGCCTTGCGCTGGCTCCGCTGGCGCAGGCCCAGGACACCGCCGCAGCGGCCACGCCGCTGCTGCATTCGCTGTTCCAGGACCACGCCGTGCTCCAGCGCGACCAGCCGCTGAAGGTGTGGGGCCGCGCCGAACCGGGCGCGCAGGTGAACGTGGAGATCGCCGGCAGGCGCGCCCGCGTGCGCGCCGCCGCCGACGGCCAGTGGGAGGCGAGCCTGCCGGCGCTGGAGGCCGGCGGTCCCTACACCCTGGTTGCAAAGGCCGGCGAGGCCAGCCAGCGCGTGTCCGACGTGATGGTCGGCGACGTGTGGCTGTGCTCGGGCCAGTCGAACATGGAGCTGCAGGTGTGGCGTTCGCTGGACGCGCGCGCGGAGCTGGCGAGCGCCGGCAACGAGCGCATCCGCCTGCTGACCGTGCCGCAGGTGGGCCAGGTGGAACCACAGCGCGAGTTCACCCAGCCGGTGGCATGGAAGCCGGTCGATGCCGAATCGGTCCGTGATTTCTCCGCGGCCTGTTACTTCTTCGCCCGCGAGCTGCAGAAGACCGTCGACGTGCCCATGGGCCTGGTCAACGCCTCCTGGGGTGGAGCGAAGATCCAGCCCTGGATCAGTGCGGAAGGATTGAAGGCCCTTTCCTGGTACGACGGCGAACTTGCCGTCCTGGATACCTACGCCGAGGACGCACTGGCCGGGCTGGGCCGGTGGGGCAGGTTCTGGCAGGCCTGGTGGAGCCGCGAGGCCGGCGCCGAGGCCGCCGACCAGCCCTGGACGGGCGAGGGCAGTGGCTGGAGCCCGGCACCGCCGCAACTGGGCGCCTGGGAGCACTGGGGCGTGCCGGCCCTGGCCGACTACAACGGCATGGTCTGGTACCGCACCACATTGGCCCTCGACGCGGCGCAGGCCGCGCAGGAAGCCGTGCTCGAGCTGGGTCCGGCCGACGAGGTCGACATGACCTGGGTCAACGGCCAGGCCGTGGGCAGCACCTATGGCGCCGGGGGCGGCCGCGAATACCGCCTGCCGTCCGGCCTGCTGAAGGCAGGCACGAACACCGTGGTGGTGAACGTGCTGGATACCTACCGCGAAGGCGGCCTGTCCGGTCCCGCCTCCACCCACGCCGTGCGCCTGGCCGATGGCACCCGGCTGCAGCTGGATGCGCGCTGGAGCTACCGCATCGCGCCGGCCGGCATCGCCGAGCCGCCGCGCGCGCCGTGGCAGAGCGCCGCCGGCATGACCACCCTGTACAACGGCATGATCGCGCCGCTCGTCGGCCATGGCTTCAAGGGCGCGCTGTGGTACCAGGGCGAGTCCAACACCGGCGAGCCGGAGCGTTACGCCGACCTGCTGCGCGCCCTGCGCAGCGACTGGCGCCGCCAGTTCGGCAAGGACCTGGGCTTCCTCGTGGTGCAGCTGGCCAACTTCGGCCCGGCCCCCACCCGGCCCACCGAGAGCGGCTGGGCCGGCGTTCGCGAGGCCCAGCGGCTGGTGGCGGCCGAGGACGCCCGCTCCGGCCTGGCCGTGGCGATCGACATCGGCGACCGCTACGACATCCATCCGGCCAACAAGCAGCAGGTCGGCAAGCGCCTGGCGCAGGCCGCGCGCCACGCGGTGTACGGGGAGCGCATCGCGCCGTCCGGCCCGGTGCCGCGCGCGGCCGCGCGCGAGGGCGACGCCGTGGTGGTCGAGTTCGGCGACGTCGGCGGCGAGCTGGTGGCGTACAGCGCCGAGTCTCCGATCGGTTTCGAGCTGTGCGGCGCCGATGCCGGCAGCTGCCAGTACGCGCGTGCCGAGATCCGCGGCAACCGCGTGGCCCTGCAGGCGTCCAACGCCGCGCAGGCGACGCGCATCCGCTACTGCTGGGCCGACAGCCCGGTCTGCACCCTGTACGACGCCGACGGCATGCCCGCCGGTCCGTTCGAATTCCCGCTTGCGCCGCAGGCGAATGACGAGCACGCACGATGAGCAGCCAGATCCCTGCGCAAACCACTCCCCACGGTTCGAAGAACGACCGCGAGATCATCGACGCGAAGGTCATCGTCACCTGTCCGGGGCGCAACTTCGTCACCCTGAAGATCACCACCGCCTCCGGCATCTACGGCCTGGGTGACGCGACGCTCAACGGCCGCGAGCTGGCGGTGGCCTCGTACCTGCAGGACCACGTGGTGCCGAACCTGATCGGCCGCGATGCGGGCCGGATCGAGGACATCTGGCAGTTCCTGTACCGCGGCGCGTACTGGCGCCGCGGCCCGGTGACCATGAGCGCGATCGCCGCGGTCGACGTGGCCCTGTGGGACATCCTCGGCAAGATGGCCGGCCTGCCGGTGTACCGGCTGCTGGGCGGCCGCTCGCGCGAGGGCGCGCTGGTCTACGGCCACGCCAACGGCCGCGACATCGCCGAGGCCTCCGACGCGGTCGGCAGGTTCATCGAGCAGGGCTTCCTGGCGGTGCGCGCGCAGTGCGGCGTGCCGGGCATCAAGAAGGCCTATGGCATCTCCAACGCCAAGGGCTACGAGCCGGCCGAGAGCGAGCTGCCGCTGGAGACCACCTGGAACACCCCGCGCTACCTGGACGTGGTGCCGAAGCTGTTCGAACAGCTGCGCGCCGACCATGGCCCGGACGTGGAGCTGCTGCACGACGTGCACCACCGCCTGACCCCGATCGAGGCCGCGCGCCTGGCCAAGTCGGTCGAGCCGTTCCGCCTGTTCTGGCTGGAGGACGCCACCCCGGCCGAGAACCAGAAGTCGTTCGAGCTGATCCGCAAGCACTCGGTCACCGCGCTGGCGGTAGGCGAGGTGTTCAATTCGATCTGGGACTGCAAGCACCTGATCGAGAACCAGCTGATCGACTACATCCGCACCACCATCGTCCACGGCGGCGGCATCACCCACGTGCGCCGCATCGCCGACTTCGCCGCCCTGCACCAGGTGCGCACCGGCTTCCACGGCGCCACCGACCTGTCGCCGGTGACGATGGGCGCGGCGCTGCACTTCGACACCTGGGTGCCGAACTTCGGCATCCAGGAATACATGTTCCACACCGACGAAACCGACGCGGTGTTCCCGCACGACTACGTGCTGCGCGATGGCCGCCTGCACGTGGGCGACACGCCCGGGATCGGCGTCGACATCGACGAGCAGCTGGCGGCGAAGTATCCGTACGCGCCGAAACAGCTGCCGATCGCGCGCCTGGAAGACGGCGCGATGTGGGACTGGTAAGCAAGCACCAATTCGATAGGGGAGTGATGATGACTGTACGCAACGCACGCAGCGCCCGCCGGCGCCACGCCACCCGCATCCTCGCAGGCGGCATCGCCGCGCTGCTGCTGGCCGCCTGCGGCGGGGAGCCCGCCGCGCAGGCGCAGGCCGCCAGCGGCGATGCACCCGCCGCCGCGGCCGGTGCACCGGCGCCGGTCCACTTCGACTGGTTCGAGTACACCGGCCGCGATGCCGCCTTCGAGGCGCCGCTGCCCGAGGGCCACTACCGCAACCCGGTGCTCGCCGGCTTCCACTCCGATCCCAGCATCACCGCGGCCAACGGGAAGTTCTACCTGGTGGCCTCGACCTTCGCCTTCTTCCCGGGTATCCCGGTGTTCGAGAGCGAGGACCTGGTGCACTGGAAGCAGGTGGGCAATGCGATCCATCGTCCGGGACAGCTGGACTTCGACGGCCTGGGCATGTCGCGCGGCGTGTTCGCGCCGGCGATCGAGTACCAGAACGGCACCTTCTACGTCGTCAACACCTCGGTCGACGCGGGCGGCAATTTCTTCGTGACCGCGTCGGATCCGGCCGGCCCCTGGTCCGATCCTGTGTGGCTGCCGACCATCGGCGGCATCGACCCCTCGCTGTTCTTCGACGACGACGGCAAGGTCTACATCCTCAACAACGACGAGCCGGCGGTGCCGGTGCGCTACGACGGCCACCGCGCGATCTGGCTGCAGGAGATCGACATCGCCAGCGGCAAGCCGTTCGGGCCGCGCAAGGTGCTCATCGACGGCGGCATCAAGCCCGAGGAAAACCCGATCTGGATCGAAGGGCCGCACATCTACAAGGTCGACGGCTGGTACTACCTCAGCGACGCCGAGGGCGGCACCGGCCCGCAGCATTCGCAGGTGGTCCTGCGCAGCCGCGATGTGTGGGGGCCGTACGAATCCTATGAGCACAACCCGATCCTGACCCAGCGCGACCTCGACCCCGGGCGCGAGCTGCCGGTCACCAATGCCGGCCATGCCGACATGGTGCAGGGCCCGGACGGAAGCTGGTGGGCGACCTTCCTGGCCAGCCGCAACTACGGCGTGGACCACTACAACACCGGGCGCGAGACCTTCCTGCTGCCGGTGACCTGGAAGGACGGCTGGCCGGTGATCCTGCCGCGCGGCGAGAAGATCCCGTATGCGCTGCCGGGGCCGTCCTTCATGAAGAAGCCCGCCGACCAGGCGCCGATGACCGGCAACTTCACCTGGCGCGACGAGTTCGACACGGTCGAACTGGGCAAGGGCTGGATGACCGCGCGCGTGCCGAAGACGCCGTGGTACGACGGCAGCTCGCGCCCCGGCTGGCTGGCGATCACCCCGCTGAAGGAGCGGCTGGATGCCAAGACCAACATGGCCTTCTACGCGCGCCGCCAGCAGCACATGAACTTCGACGCCAGCGCGGCGATGGAACTGCCGGGCGAAGGCGTGGCCGCGGGCCTGGCCGCCTTCCAGGGCGACGACCACTGGTACTTCCTCGGCGTGCGCCGGGGCGGGAAGGGCGTTGAGGTGTTCCTCGAGAAGAAGGCCGGCGCCGAGGTCGAGGTGGTCGCCAGCCGGCCTGCCGCCGCCGCCAACGACGCGCTGACGCTGCACATCAAGGGCGACGCGGGCGTCTACGGCTTCGGCTTCGATGCCGGCGACGGGCAGGGCGTGCAGTGGCTGGTGCGCGATGCCGACGGCACCATCCTCAGCACCGACGCGGCCGGCGGTTTCGTCGGCGCCACGCTCGGCCCGCACGCGCGCGACGAGCGCGCCGCGCCATGACACGACCTGGAAAGGAGACCGAGATGCGAGCACTGCACGAATCCGCGGCGGCACGGCGCGTCGCGTCCCGACGTCGCCTGGCCCGCGCCTGCGCGACCGGCCTGCTGGCCCTGCTGCCGGTCCTGGCGCCGCAGGCGCAGGAAGCCGGGCGACCCTGGCTCGACACCTCGAAGAGTTTCGAGGAGCGCGCCGCGGCCCTGGTGTCGCGCATGACGCTGGAAGAGAAGGCGGCGCAGATGCAGAACGACTCGCCGGCCATCGAACGGCTGGGCGTGCCCGAGTACGAGTGGTGGAACGAGGCCCTGCACGGCGTCGCCCGGGCCGGCGCGGCGACGGTGTTCCCGCAGGCCATCGGCATGGCGGCCACCTTCGACGTGCCGCTGATGGACGAGATCTCGCGCACCATCAGCGACGAGGCTCGTGCCAAGCACCACGAGGCCTTCCGCAACGGCCAGCACGGCCGCTACCAGGGCCTGACCTTCTGGTCGCCGAACATCAACATCTTCCGCGACCCGCGCTGGGGCCGTGGCCAGGAGACCTACGGCGAGGATCCGTACCTGACCGCGCGCATGGGCATCTCCTTCGTGCGCGGCCTGCAGGGCGTGGCGCCGGACGGCTCGCTGCTGCCCGAATCGCAGGGTGGCAGATACCGCAAGCTCGACGCCACCGCCAAGCACTTCGCCGTGCACAGCGGCCCGGAAGCCGACCGCCACACCTTCGACGTGCATCCGACCGCGCGCGACCTGTGGGAGACCTACCTGCCGGCCTTCGAATCGCTGGTCACCGAGGGCCAGGTCAAGGCGGTGATGGGCGCCTACAACCGCGTCTACGGCGAGTCGGCCAGCGGCAGCAAGCTGCTGCTGCGCGACATCCTGCGCGACCAGTGGGGCTTCAAGGGCTATGTGATGTCCGACTGCTGGGCGATCGTCGACATCTGGGAGAACCACAAGATCGTCGCCACGCCCGAGGAGGCCGCGGCCCTGGCGGTGAAGAACGGCACTGAGCTCAACTGCGGCAGCACGTATGCGAAGCACCTGCCGGTGGCGGTGCGCAAGGGACTGATCGGCGAGGCCGAACTGGACGACGCGCTCACCCGGCTGATGACCACGCGCATGGAGCTGGGCATGCTCGATCCGGCCGGGCAGGTGCCGTGGGCGCAGGTGCCGTATTCGGTCAACCAGGCGCCCGCGCATGACGCGCTGGCGCGACGCGCGGCGCAGGAATCGATCGTGCTGCTGAAGAACGACGGCGTGCTGCCCCTGTCGAAGGCCATCCGCCGCCTGGCCGTGGTCGGTCCCACCGCGGACGACACCATGGCGCTGCTGGGCAACTACTACGGCACGCCCGCCGACCCGGTGACCGTGCTGCGCGGCATCCGCGAGGCGTTGCCCGGGGTCGATGTGGTGTATGCGCGCGGGGCCGACCTGGTCGAGGGCCGCGAGGATCCGGGGGCGACACCGCTGATCGAACCGCAGTACCTGCGGCCCGCGGCAGGTTCGAACGAGCGCGGCCTGCGCGGAGAGTACTTCCGCAACAAAGACCTCGCTGGCGAGCCCGTGCTGGTGCGCGTGGACGCGCAGATCGGTTTCCGCTGGGACCGCGGTTCGCCCACCGACAACCTGATGGCTCGCGGCGAGGCCGGCCCGGACAACGCGGTGCCCAACGAGAACTTCAGCATCCGCTGGAGCGGCCAGCTGCTGCCGCCGGTCAGCGGGCGCTACCGGCTGGAGGCCGGCGCCAACGACGGCTTCCGCCTGTACCTGGACGGCAAGCTCGTCCTGGACCACTGGGAGGATGCCGAGCGCCTGCGCGCGGACAGCGTCGAACTCGACCTGGAAGGCGGCCGCGCCTACGACATCCGCCTGGAGTACTACGAGGGCGAGCGCGACGCCTCGGTGCGGCTGGCCTGGGACCTGCCCGGCGCGAAGCCGCCGTTCGAGGAAGCCCTGGCGGCGGCGCGGGATGCCGATGCGGTGGTGTTCGTCGGCGGCCTGACCGGCGACGTCGAAGGCGAGGAGATGAAGGTCGACTACCCGGGCTTCGCCGGTGGCGACCGCACCGACATCCGCCTGCCCGCCACCCAGCAGAAGCTGCTCGAGGCCCTGCACGCGACCGGCAAGCCGGTCGTGCTGGTGCTGACCACCGGCTCGGCGCTGGGCATCGACTGGGCCAAGGCCAACCTGCCCGCCATCCTCGTGGCCTGGTACCCGGGCCAGCGCGGTGGCAGCGCGGTGGCGGACGTGCTGTTCGGCGACGTCAGCCCGGCCGGCCGCCTGCCGGTGACGTTCTACAGCGCGGAGGAGCAGCTGCCGGCCTTCGACGACTACGCCATGGCCGGTCGCACCTATCGCTATTTCAGGGGCGAGCCGCTGTATCCGTTCGGGCATGGCCTGTCGTACACGAGCTTCGACTACAGCGGGCTGCGGCTGGACCGCGACCGCGTGGCCGCCGACGACACGATCACCGCGACCGTGACCGTGCGCAACAGCGGCCAGCGCGCCAGCGACGAGGTGGTGCAGCTCTACCTGCGGGCGCTCTCGCCCGGGCGCGAGCGCGCGGTGCGCGAGCTGCGCGGCTTCCAGCGCGTGCACCTGGCGCCGGGCGAGTCGCGCGAACTGCGCTTCACCTTCGTTCCCTCGCGCGACCTGCGCCATTACGACGAGGCAGCGCGCGGCTATGCGGTCGATCCCGGCCGCTACGCGGTCGAGATCGGCGCGTCCAGCGGCGACCTGCGCATCGGCAGCCAGTTCGAGGTGGAGGCGCAGTGAGCCAGGCGCCGCAGGCGCAGGGCAGGGGCGCGGAGGCGGGACACCCCCGCCTCGGCGAGGCGGCGCTCGCCGGGCTGCCGGCGCAGGTCGGGCGCCCGGTCTACGTGCGTGCGGCCACCCGCATCGGCGTGGTGCACTTCGGCCCGGGCGCGTTCCATCGCGCCCACCAGGCGGCGTACTTCGACGACCTGCTGGCCATCGATCCCGACTGGGCGATCTGCGCGGTGTCCCTGCACAACCCGGGGGTGCGCGATGCGCTGCAGCCGCAGGACGGTCTGTACACGCTCGCCCTGCTGGAAGAGACGGTGCGGCTGCGCGTGGTCGGCGCGATCCGCGAGGTGCTGTGCGCACCGCAGCAGCGCAAGGCGGTCATGGCGCGGCTGGTCGACCCGCAGGTGCGACTGGTCACGCTGACCATCACCGAGAAGGGCTACTGCCTGTCCGGCGACGGCCTCGACGCCGCGCATCCGGACATCGCGCGCGACCTGGTCTCGCCCGAGCAGCCGATCAGCGCGATCGGCTGGCTGGTCGCGGGCCTGCGCGAACGGCGCGCGCGCAGGCTGTCCCCGTACACGGTGCTGAGCTGCGACAACCTCGCCGACAACGGCGGACGGCTGCGGCGCGCGGTGCTCGACTATGCGCGCCGCATCGACCGCGGGCTGGCGGCCTGGATCGAGTCCGAGGTGTCGTTCCCGCGTTCGATGGTCGACAGCATCACCCCGGCCACCGACGACGCGCTGCGCACGCGCGTCGCGTCGGCGCTGGGCGTCGCGGACGCCTGGCCGGTGCAGCGCGAGCCTTACAGCCAGTGGGTGGTCGAGGACGATTTCCGCCACGGCCGCCCGCCGCTGGAACGCGTGGGCGTGGTCTTCAGCGGCGAAATCGCCGGCTACGACCGCGCCAAGCTGCGCCTGCTCAACGGGCCGCATTCGGCGCTGGCCTATCTCGGCTCGCTGCTCGGACTCGACACCGTGGCCCGCGCCATGCGCGATCCGGCGCTCGCCGGGTTCGTCGAGCGGCTGATGCGCGAGGACATCGTGCCGACGCTGGCGCTGCCGGCCGGCTTCGATGCGCAGGCCTACGTGGACGCGATCCTGTCGCGCTTCCGCAATCCGGCCATCCGCCACCTGCTGTCGCAGATCGCCTGGGACGGCTCGCAGAAGATCCCGGTGCGCCTGCTCGGCACCATCGCCGATGCGCTCGCGGCCGGTCACGACATCGACCGGCTGTGCCTGCCGGTGGCGGGCTGGCTGCATTTCGTCGCGCGCCAGGCGCGCAGCGGCGAGGCGCTGGTCGATCCGCTGCAGGCGCCACTGCTGGAGGCCGGGCGCCGCGCTACCGGCGATGCCGCACACGACGTCGAAACATTCCTCCGTCTGCAGCCGGTGTTCGGCGCGCTGGCCGGGGACGCGCGTTTCGTCGAGGCGCTGCGCGGCGCCTACGCCACGCTCGCGCCGGGCGACGCGGCGGCGGTGGCCCTGGCCCTCGCCGCCGCGCAGGGGCCTCAGCCTTGAAAGCCCAGGCCCGTCACCTTCAGCGGCACGCGGGCCAGGAAGCGGTGCGATGTCATGTACAGCGTGCGCCCGTCGTCGCCGAAGGCGCAGTTGGCCACCGCGCTGCCGGTCTCGATGCGGCCCAGGCGCTTGCCGTCGGGAGCGAACACCAGCACGCCGCCGGGGCCGGTGGCGAACACCAGGCCTTCGCTGGACACCGCGATGCCGTCGGGCAGGCCGGGCGCGTCGTCGCCCATCAGGTCGCTGGCGTCCGCGAACTGGCGGCGGTCGACGATCCCGCCGGCCGCATCGAGCGTGTAGGCCATCCAGATCGGTCGCTTGTCGTCGGAGTTGGCCACGTACAGCGTGTTGCCGTCGGGCGAGAAGGCGATGCCGTTGGGGCGGCTGAGCGAATCGTCCAGCAGGTGCACGCTGCCGTCGGCATCGAGCCGGTAGATGCCGTTGACCGGCTGCTCCTTGGCCGGCGACTCGTCGCCGTCCTTCAGCCCGTAGGGCGGATCGGTGAAGAACACCGTGCCGTCGCCGCGCGCGACCACGTCGTTGGGGCTGCTGAAGCGCTTGTCCTGGAAGGTTTCGACCAGCGCGACCCGCGACTTGTCGGCCGGATTGAAGCGGGCGACCAGCCGGTTGCCCGAGTCGGCCAGCAGCACGCTGCCGTCGGCCTCGGCGAACAGGCCATTGGCGCCGCCCTCGCGCAGCGTGTCCAGCGGCGGACCGGCATAGCCGGAGGGCTCGAGGAAGAGCGACAGGCCGTCGGCCTGCGACCAGCGGTACATCCGGTTTTCCGGGGGATCGTTGAACAGCAGGTAGCCGCCGTCGCGGATCCAGGCCGGGCCTTCCGACCAGGTGAACTCGTCCCCGGTCAGCTTCTCGATGCGCGCGTCGGCGTCGACCACGTCGGCGAAGGCCGCGTCGTACGACGTCACGCGCCCGACCGTCTCGAAAGCGGCCGCGGCGGTCGCGCCGGTGTCGGCCGCGTCCGCGGGCGCGGTCGCGTCCTGCGGGGCGGTGGTCGCGGCGGTCGCGGCGTCGCGTCCGTCCGAGCAGCCCGCGAGGGCGACGGCGAGCGCGGCGGTCAGCAGCGAGGGAAGCATTCGCATCGGCATGTCCTGTCTGGAAGTGGCGGAAGGGGCCGGACGCGGCGTCCGGACCGCATGCCCGCGACAGGCCTGCCGCAGGCTGCGTGCGATGCCGGGATCCGGCATGCGCTGCCTCCGCATCATAGCCGTGCGCATGGCGCCGGTGCGCCGCCGTTGCAGGCGCAACCGTGGCGCGCGCGCGCCGCCCGGCACCCTTGCAAGCATGCGCAAACAACGATTCCCCGCCGTCCCGCATGGAGCACGCACCGATGCACGACCTGCTGACCCGCCACGCCACCGCGGACGGTCCGCGCTGGGCACTCAACGGCCGCTACCTTCCCGCCGGGTTCACCCTGTCGCAGTGGCTCACGCTGTCGCCGTCCGCGGCCGCGGACGCACTCGAGGCCGTGGCGCCCGGCGCCGCGGCCGATGCCCCGCTGCTGCCACCCATCGACGATGCGCAGGAACTCTGGGCCAGCGGCGTGACCTACCTCAGCAGCCGCATGGCGCGCGAGGCCGAGTCGCAGAGCGCCGACGTCTACCAGAAGGTGTATGCCGCCGAGCGTCCGGAGTTGTTCTTCAAGGCTACCGGCTGGCGCGCGCGCGGCAGCGGGCAGCCGATCCGCATCCGCGCCGACAGCGGCTGGAACGTGCCCGAACCGGAACTGGTGCTGGTGCTCGATTCGGGCGGACGCATCGTCGGCTACACCACCGGCAACGACGTGTCCTCGCGCAGCATCGAGGGCGAGAACCCGCTGTACCTGCCGCAGGCCAAGGTCTACGACGGCGCCTGCGCGATCGGTCCGGGCATCCGCCTGTGCAGCGCCGACACCATGCGCGACCTGCCGATCGCGCTGGAGATCCTGCGCGGCGGCGCCAGCGTATTCGCCGGCCTGACCCGCACCTCGCAGATCAAGCGCGGGCTGGAGGAACTGGCCGCCTGGCTGTTCCGCGAACTGCGCCAGCCCGCCGGCGCCTTCCTGTTCACCGGCACCGGCATCGTGCCGGGCGAGGACTTCAGCCTGCGCAGCGGCGACGTGGTGCGCATCGACATCGACGGCCTGGTGCTGGAGAACCCGGTCGAATGAGGGCGTCCCGCGGCCGCGCCCACCCGCTGCGCTCGATCCGGACCGGGCAGGGCGGGGCGCCTGCCTTCCTACCGTCCACGGGGACACGACCATGAGCACGCACGCGCTCGACACCCTGCTCGGCGACGGCTCCGCGCTGCTGGCCACGCGCACCAGCGGCGAAGGTCCGCCCGGACGCCTGCCGATCGATGCCGACACCTTGCGCGAGGCGCCCAGCGGCCATCTGTTCGGCATGACCCAGAACGCGGGCATGGGCTGGCGCGCGGCGGAGGTCGCGCGCGATCCCTACCTGATCCTGAGCACCCAGGGCGGGCTGCGCGCGGAGGACGGCAGTCCGGTGGCGCTGGGCCTGCACACCGGCCACTGGGAGCTCGACCAGATGGTGCGCGCGGCCGCCCAGCGCATCGCGCAGGCCGGCGGCCTGCCGTTCGCCGTGGCCTGCAGCGATCCCTGCGACGGGCGCACCCAGGGCACCACCGGCATGTTCGACAGCCTGCCGTACCGCAACGACGCGGCGATGGTGATGCGGCGCCTGGTGCGCTCGCTGCCCACGCGCCGCGGCGTGCTCGGCGTGGCCACCTGCGACAAGGGCCTGCCGGCGATGATGCTGGCCCTGGCCGGCTGCAGCGACCTGCCCGGCGTAGTGGTGCCCGGCGGGGTGACCCTGCCGGCGCGCGGCGCCGAGGACACCGCCATCGTGCAGACCATCGGCGCGCGCTTCGCGCATGGGCTGATCGACCTCGAGCACGCCGCGGCGATGGGCTGCCGCGCCTGCGGCTCGCCCGGCGGCGGCTGCCAGTTCCTGGGCACTGCGGCGACTTCGCAGGTGATCGCAGAGGCGCTGGGCATGGCCCTGCCGCACAGCGCGCTGGCGCCGTCGGGCGAGCCGGTCTGGCTGGATGTCGCGCGCCGCTCGGCGCTGGCGCTGATGCAGCTGGCCGCCGACGGCACCGCGCTGTCGGCCATCCTCACGCGCGAGGCCTTCCAGAACGCGCTGCTGGTGCACGCCGCGTTCGGCGGCTCGACCAACCTGCTGCTGCACGTGCCGGCGATCGCGCACGCCGCCGGCATCGCGCGGCCGACGGTGGACGACTGGATCCGCGCCAACCGCGCCACGCCGCGCCTGGTGGACGCGCTGCCCAACGGTCCGCGCCACCATCCTACGGTGCAGGTGTTCATGGCCGGCGGCGTGCCCGAGGTGATGCTGCACCTGCGCGACATGGGCCTGCTGCACCTGGATGTGGCGACCGTGACCGGGCGCAGCCTCGGCGACAACCTCGACTGGTGGGAGCGCAGCGACGCGCGCCGCATCGCGCGCGAGCGCCTGCGCGAACTCGACGGCGTCGATCCCGCGCACGTGATCATGGCGCCGGAGGCGGCGCGTGCGGCCGGGATGTCGAGCGCGCTGGTGTTCCCGCGCGGCAACATCGCGCCCGAGGGCTCGGTGATCAAGGCCACCTCGATCGACGCCTCGGTGGTCGGTGCCGACAACGTCTATCGCCACAGCGGGCGCGCGCGCGTGTTCGCGAGCGAGCGCGACGCGATCCGCGCGATCAAGTCGAAGGGCCCGGACGCGGTGGTGGCGGGCGACGTGGTCGTGCTCGCCGGCTGCGGCCCGGCCGGCACCGGCATGGAGGAAACCTACCAGCTCACCTCCGCGCTCAAGCACCTGCCCTGGGGCAAGCACGTGGCTGTGATCACCGATGCGCGCTTCTCGGGTGTCTCGACCGGTGCCTGCATCGGCCACGTCGGCCCCGAAGCCCTGGCGGGCGGTCCGATCGGCCGCCTGCGCGATGGCGACATCGTGTGCATCCAGATCGACCGGACGCGGCTGGAGGGACGGATCGATTTCGTTGGCACCGATCCGGAGACCCCCCTCGATCCGGATGCCGCAGCGGCGCTGCTGGCGACGCGCGAGCCGCATCCGGCGATGGCCGCGCACGCGCGCCTGCCGGCCGACACCCGCCTGTGGGCCGCGCTGCAGGAGGTGGGTGGCGGCACCTGGGGCGGCTGCGTCTACGACGTGGACGCCATCGTGGAGACGCTGAAGGCCGGGCGCGCCGCGCTGGCGGCGCGTTGACGCCCGCCGCCCGTATTCCAAACCCGCCAGCTGCCGAGGAGGCGTATTGCATGGAGATGTTCCTGGTCATCGCGGCAGCGATCGCGCTGCAGATCTTCCTGACGGCGCGCGGGCTCAGTCCGTTCCTGTCGCTGCTGCTGGTGGCGATCGGCATGGGCCTGGCGCTGGGCATGTCGCCGCAGGACCTGCTCAAGACCATCGACGCCGGCGTGGGCAGCACCCTGGCGGGGCTGGCGCTGGTGATCGTGCTGGGCGCGATCCTGGGCAAGGTGCTGGAGGAGAGCGGGGCGGCCGAACGCATCGCCACCACGCTCATCGCCGCCTTCGGCGAACGCAACATCCAGTGGGCGCTGCTGCTCACCGGCTTCCTGGTCGGCATCCCGCTGTACTTCAACGCCGGCTTCATCATCCTGGTGCCGCTGATCTTCTCGCTGGCGCGCCGCACCGGCCTGCCGATCCTGTACCTGGCCATTCCCACGGTCGCCTCGCTCAGCACCACCCACTGCTTCCTGCCGCCGCATCCGGGGCCGGTGGTGCTGGTCAACGCCTTCGGCGCGGACATGGGGCGCACGCTGCTTTACGGCATCGCGATGGCGATCCCCGCGGTGGTCGTCGCCGGACCGTTGCTGGGCCGGCGCATGCAGGCGATCAACCCGCCGCTGCTGGACCTGTTCGCGTCCAGCGACGGGCCGCGCGAGTTGCCGGGCAACGCCAGCTCGTTCCTGATCGCGCTCTCGCCGGTGCTGCTGATCAGCCTGTCGGTGCTTGCCGATGCGCTGCTGCCCGAAGGCCCGGCACGCACCGTCCTGCTGTTCGCCGGCAATCCCACCGTGGCGCTGCTGCTGGCCAGCCTGGTGGCCTTCTGGTGGCTGGGCCATCGGCGCGGCGTGGACCTGCAGACCCAGACGAAGTGGCTCAACGCCGCCATCGCGGGCATCGCCGTGATCGTGCTGATCATCACCGCGGGCGGCGTGTTCAAACAGGTGCTGGTCGACAGCGGCGTCGGCGCGCGGATCGCCGCCCTCAGCGAAAGCTGGCAGATGCCGCCGCTGATCTTCGCCTGGCTGGCAACCGCCCTGCTGCGGGTGATGATCGGCTCGGCCACGGTCGCGGTGATCACCGCCGCAGGCATCGTCGCGCCGCTGATCGCGTCCACCGGAGCGTCGCCGGAACTGATGGTGCTGGCGGTCGGCGCAGGCAGCGTGTTCGGCTCGCACGTCAACGACTCCGCGTTCTGGATGTTCAAGGAGTTCTTCAACCTGTCGATGAAGCAGACCTTCGCCTCATGGACGGTGATGGAAACGACGATCTCCATCGTCGGGCTGGGGGGAGTGTTGCTGCTGGAGAGGCTGGTGGGCTGAGCGCCGTGGAGAAGCTTGCGAATCGGCCGGTGCCGGCCAGATTGTCCTTGCGGGGGCAGGCTGACCCGTTGGGCAAATCATTGCGCCGGATATCACCTCATTTGGTGGCTGATATCAGTTAGCTCCCCAAAAACAGACGGTCATCCTGGCCCCACGACGACCTGATGCATCAGCCAAGTCCATGTTTCCGTGAGGAAATTTCCGGATTGACGAGCAGCATGAGAAGCCACATGCTTCTTGCTACACCCCTGATTCGGGGTCTACTAGGTGTTAGGTGCCAAGGGGAGCACTTCGCATGTCATCGCTAGTTTTGCTCGCTGTTATCGTCTTCGTTGTCTTCATCGTCCTTGCTGCGCTCAAGAGCAAACAAGGCGGCGGCTCCGGCAAGATCGGATTTCCGTATCAACCTGCCAAACCGCTTTTCTCGGCTGCGGAGCTTTCTTTCCTTGGCGTACTTGACCAGGCTGTGGGCCAAGAGCACCGCGTCTTTGGCAAGGTTCGGGTAGCGGACGTAGCTGCGGTCAAGTCGGGCTTAGGCAACTCTGCCCGGCAAGGCGCGCTCAATCGCATCGCTTACAAGCACTTTGACTTCCTTGTATGCCGCTCCGGCGACCTATCAGTTGTCTGCGCTGTCGAGCTCAATGACAAATCTCACACCAGCCAACGGGCGCAGGCTCGTGACGAACTGCTGGCCAATGTGTGCCGTGCCATCAACTTGCCGTTTCTCACAGTTCCGGCCAAGGCCGCATACTCGTCCCAAGACGTGAGGAGTCAGTTCTTGGCAGTGGTAGAGCCCGCGCACTCAGCTATCCGGGTTGGCACCTAACAATTCATTCAAGCCGACGCCGCTTCGCGGCGCGGCTTAACTTAGGCGTTAGGCATCACAACCCATGTCTTTCGAAGCGGTAAGAAAGCTAGAGTCAGTTCTTGGCGCCGCTCTGCCTTCTGACTACCGCGTGTTCCTCACTAC